>JBBRPZ010000012.1:0-146324 GCA_038227175.1 Pyrinomonadales bacterium
CACCGCCTCCATAGCCACCTTTGCCTTAAACTCCGACTTATAATTCTTCCGGTTCTTGATGCTCGTCATATTGCTCTTTTACCGCAATCTTATAACCTTTTTCCACCTTAACCACCTGTCCAGTTTTTGGGGTTCATTATACTCGCCGCCGACCGTGCCCACGAACGCGCGTTAAAACGCCTTCGGACCCGCTCCGCCCGCGAAGCGATGGTCGACGGCGTTTTGGATGGGAATTATGGGAGATATCTAAAAGGCGAGTAAACTATTCACTGTTCACTTTTCACTATTAGTTGTTCACTATTCGACCGGCTCTGATTTGTATCGCGGTTAATTTGTAGTATTATTCGCGAATAATCTCGCGTATGACGGAGAGATGATGAACCAGTTCCCTAAAAACAACTTATCGGATGATACTACCCGGTCGTTCCTGCGTTGGGCAGATACCGTCTGAAAAGGTTCTTCGGAAATGTTCCCGGCTTCTTGACCGAGCATTCTTAGTGCCGTGAGGATTCGAAAAAGTTTTGGCTAAAGTGAAGCCGGGCGATTTTGTCTACATGGACCCGCCTTACAGTGTCGAAGCAAAACGTGTATTCAAGGAATATAACGCCGCTGCATTTGCTGAAGACGAACTCTATCAACTTCGGGAATGGTTAGAAAAACTTGCAAACAACAATATCTCATTTCTTGTAAGCTATGCGGAGTCAGATGAAGCAAAGGTGCTCAGTAAAGGATTTGATAGTCAAGTGATTAGTGTAAGGCGAAATATCGCTGGTTTTACTTCTAGTCGATTGAGTTCGAATGAGGTAATAATTTCTTCACTGGCAATTTAACCCAATATAACACTGTCAAAATTATCGAGAATATGAACGATAACCTACAGATCGAACTACTCGGAAAACTTGCCGCCGAGAAAGAAATCCAAATTCTCCTAAAAGCACGTAAGCGCAGCTCAGTTTTAGAATCCATTAAGCCAAAGCATTTAGAGGCTTATCTCGAAGATGGTTGGGAGATAGATCGCGAATTCAAAGATACCGTTCGCATGAAGAAAGAGAAGCCTTTAGATATGGCTTTTGAGGATCGCGTTTGGGCACTATTTGCACAACTTGGTTTCAATTTCCTTAACAGAGACCGCCAGTTCCATCTTCCGTATGACAAGAAGGATTCCATTCATCACCTTCGGCGACAAGAAAGAAAAAGCCTCGCCGATCGCTCGGCGAGGCCTTTCATCTTACAGCCAAAGATTGAGTATCTTGACTCCGGTTGGTTCAAAATCACCTTCGTTTCGGGTAACAATGGTCAGGTCGTGTTCGAGGGCGGTCGCGGCCATCAGGGAATCGATCACCGGCAGTAAGCGTCCATTTGTTTCTAATTGGGCCTTCATTTTCCCCCAGAGATTTGCCGTTGTGACCGTGAACGGTAATATTCGCTGATCATAACGCCGGACGACGCTTTCGAGCCAGTGTTCGAGTTCGGATCGTCGTTTTGAAGCGACAAGTTTCGCAATGCCTTTTTGGATCTCGCCGATCGCCAGGACGCTCACATACAATGACTCTTCGTCTTGTTCGTTAACCCAATCCAAAATCCGGTCATCCGACACTTTTTTCAAAAACTCGGAAAGCACGCATGTATCCAACAGGTAATTCATGTGTCCTATTCCTCAGAAAAGTCGATCGTTGGCCGGCCGGTGTCCTTATCGCGCTCCAGATCGAGCTCGATCCCATATTTCCGTGCCGGATTATCGAGCAACAGTTCGCTCAGCGTCTGTTTCTTCGCCGTCAGACGCTTGTACTCATTGAACGAGATCACGACTGCCGTCGCCGTTCCGTTTTTGGTTATGACCTGCGGCTCACCCTTGGCGGCGTTTGCCACGAGCTCGCTAAATTTATTTTTGCCTTCGAATACCGATACTTGTTTCATTACCGCACCTCCAACTAGCTTGGCTAGCCTAGCCATAATATAGATCAAGACGGTTCATAAATCAACAAAAAAGGCGAAGACCTCATCGCCCACTCCGACTGCGCCCGCAAAAGAGAGCTACCCGGCTACTGGTCGCAAATGCACCGCGTCCGCTGGCTCCTCGAAGAACTCCTAAAAAAAGACCGCCAACGCCACCCAACCCTAACCGCCTTCCTCGCCACACTTCCCGATCTGGAAAAGGATTAAATGTTCCCTGTTCACTATTCACTATTCGGTATTCAGTGTTTAGATGGAAGTTTCACGAATTATCCGAAAGGCGAAATGAACCAACTCACTATCGGCGTGCGAACGTAGGTTTGATATACTTCAAAAATAGAATACGTTCGCGACAAACGATCACCCACGCCAAAGAGCGAAGCCGTCTCTCGCATCATGAGCCGCAATCGGGCCAAAAACTCCAAACCCGAGGTCGCTTTGCGAAAGGCTCTTTGGCATTCCGGCCTGCGAGGTTATCGTCTCCACTACAAACGCGTTCCCGGCCGCCCTGACATTTCTTTCGTCTCCAAAAAGGTAGCCATCTTCGTCCACGGCTGCTTTTGGCAATAGTCTATTTTGGACTTCTTCTCCGCGACGTGCATGATTTTTGGGATGAAGCCAGAAATATATGAAAAGTTTGTGCCGCTTGCGGATTGGTTCGAATTATGGTCGGGGCGTCATCCTGATTATCGCGCGGTCAACGAACTTAGAAACATAAAACGGCAAGGAATCCCCGCCAAGTACGTACGCCTCAAAGGCTCTTTTGCTCTCGTAACCGCTGAGGCGGTTACAACGAAGCAATCTGCGTATTTAGAAAAATGCGGGTACATCCTCACGAGACAAAGGAAGGAAAGACTCGTGAAGTATAAGTGGAAAAATTACACAGATGTAGTTCAAACAATCCTCGCCAGACCAAAGACCGGAGTTGGCGGCGGAATACCGCTAACGCGCGGTGAGGTTGCAATGCTATTCCTCGACGGCTACGCAGGTGACGGTCCAGGCTTGCTAGATGTTAGATCCCAAGGCTACGGCGAAGACGATGATTGGGACGGCCTAAGCAGAGAAGAGATTCTGGAAGACAGCGACACGGCATTCGTCTGGACAAAATGGGAACCACTCGAACTCTGGCCTGACTAAAGATTTATCTGGTATTGAATCCGTTTGACTCGTTTTAATTCCTCCAATCTCGCTTCTAATTCTAGTACTGAAAGTTTAGCGTGCGACCGAGAATCGGGGTGAAGGGAAACAAAGCAAAATTGATATTTATTACCTAAGCGTTCACCAAAGTCGAATTCGTTTTGAGTGGCTCCGAAAAAGAAGCTTTTCGGATTCTCTGGAAGAAAGGCCTTTGTACATTTGAGTTCGATAAGAGTCACTTCTTCGATGTGCGTCTCGATGCCTTCCATAGAAAGCTCTGTTCCGGTTAAACGCGGAATGTGAATCATATCAAAGGACCGACCAAAATTCTTTGGTTGCTCAAGTAGTTCTAGGATTCGTTTCCGTGCGTCCTTGTCAACGAAGAAATAACCTTCATTCAAGGATTCCATATAGCGGATTCCTTCCTTTTCAGTGTCATTATTTTTTCGAGTGATAGTGAACGATTGGTCTGGCATCAGCGTTTACCTCGCCTATCGCCAAAGTTCATCAGCTCCGACACTGACATCTCAAATACCTTTGCAAACTCGCCAATATTAGACAGCGAGATGTTTCGCTCGCCACGTTCTACCATTCCAATATATGTGCGGTGAAAGCCCGTCAGGAACGAAAGCTGTTCTTGAGAAATGGCTTTTTCTGTGCGTAAGTGGCGAATTCTTTGACCGAATTCATCAATCAAAGATTGATTTGTCATGTTGATCAAACTATACGTATTGTATGCAGTGATCAACCGACAATAAGTATCGACTCAAAATGGCAATGTGGACGTATTCGTAACCACTTGACATAAAAACGGGACCTACATTATCCTGTTTGCAATCCGGCCAATGGCTCTGGAGACCGAGGGGCAAGTAGAAATACTTTTTCGTAAACCACATTACTTAAGAGGGACTCACTATGTCTGAATCAGGACACGTAATTAACATCAACAATCTAAAGAAGGCTGTCGATTTCGCGACCATTTTTGGGGTGGGAACTATGTGCCTTCGAATGCGATACTGGACATCGCGGCGATGACGGCATTGATCACCGCGGCAATCGTCCTTCCAATTCCCGGCGGCGGTAGGTTTCAGATTCGGGACAGCGGTTTATTATATTGCCTATGTGCCAGTAGGTGAGGCCTTGGTGATCGAAGTATATCTGCTTTGTGGTGTAAAAATTGGACTCGTAGCCGTGGATGTCGATATGATCGGCCAGCATTAGAAAGAGTCCGTTATCGACCCGCTCCTGAACGATATATTCGTGAGGCCAAGTCTTGGCATAGGTCTTTGCGAAGATCCAGCTGGTGCTAAGGATAAATTGCTTAAGGGTTGCGGAAAATTCTGCCATAGAACCTATTAGAAAACCTCGCCGTTGCCGACGAGGCTTTTGATTTTTGGAACCCCGTCGTTACTGCTTCCGGTTCTGACAAGATGCTAAAAGCTTATGCTTTTTTCTCGCGTTTGAGGCCGCCGATGATCAATGGCTATTTTTTTTCAACGCATTTGCAGAATTCGACCTCGACCGAGGCGTTAGCAGTTGCTTTGTGGTTTTGTGGGTCGGTGACGGTGACGATGGCGGCGTAGAAGCCAGGGAGTTGGCCTGACAGATTCCATTTTGCAGAGGAGCCTTCGCCGGATACGCTGCCGCCGGTGACAAAGTAATCAAAGGTCAGGTCTTTGCCGGGAAAATCCTTTGTGGTGACCGTGAGCGTTTCGGGGCCCGTCGGCTGACATGTCGAGATAAGCACATACGGCGGATCGCACGGCTCCTTCAAAATGACCTTCGGAATTGAGGCCGTGATCGTTACTGTCGGGTCAACGTTGGCGTTTCTTGCATTAGAAGCGTGGGTGACCGGCATCGTGGCGACAGCTAAAAGTGTGAAAACCGTAAATAATAAAGCTCGTGACATATTGTTCCTTACAGGTCGGATAACTCTCAAGAGCTTAACATTTTAAATAAGACCTATGCACGGATCCGAACAAACAAAAAAGTCTCGCCGTTGCCGACGAGGCTTTTTACTTATTGCTTATAGCTTGTTGCTAACAGCTTCCTGCAAACGCTTTTTCCAGCGTTTGAGGCTCCGATCTGGATCATTGGTTGTCGTTGGCAGAGGAATCGACACGCAGCTCAGCTCGGCACCCTCGAACCGGCACATCGCCACGGCCTTTAGGCCGTAGTAAGGATCGTGACTATATGCAGAGGGCGTTTTAACGTCCTTTTCGGATTTGGCTTAAGCCGCCTCGGAGTAAGCCCGTTGAAACGGGCTGGGAAGTTTGGGCAATCATCGACCACGCCGTAAACGACGTGGCTATGTGCCGCGTGGACGCGGAGGAGAAAAGAAAGACCCCCCCCGTCACCGAAGCGGTGCCCCCCTCCTTCGTAAGGCGGGGAGCCAAATTAAAAAGCACCGCCGATCGCTCGACGAGGCTTTTGATGTTTGTTGCCCTTACTTACGTGCGGGCTACTGACAAGTCGCAAGCAGCTACGCCCAAGTTACGTCTAGGGTCGACGACAGAACTATCTCATTGTCCTTAGTTAGAATCTTTACTGTTTCGCCCTGACTACGAAGATATACGCCTGTAGCAACGATGAGGCCGTCGTGTATCTCCGGGATCGCGGTCAGAGACACGCTTTCGTTAAGAATTCCCGATGTGAGGGGGAATATATTGATCCGAGAGTCGGCTCGGACGTCATCAAGCAGGTCGCGAACGCTTGTAAGTGAACAACGGCCTTTCTCGACAATGAACATCGCTTCGGCCAATGCTACGGCGGGAAGGATAAGTTCGGCGTTTGGATCGGTCGTGACGGCCTTCGCAGAGGCTCCTAATAAACTGTTGCCTTCGAAGTGCCAAATCAGTGCGTGGGTATCGACAATATACTTAGTTGCCATTCAGTTCTTCGTCCGACGGGCGCCATTCGGCAATCTTAAAGTCGTCTTCCGTCGAAATTCGCCTGCCTGAATTTGCGTATTTGCCGTACTCGATCATCTTCGTCTGCTGCGGCTTGTGTGCAAGCAAATCGGTCAGGAACTCGATCAATTCGAGTTTCTGTTTCGGCGGCAGGTCTTTCGAACGCCTCTTAATAATGTCGATCTCACGCGTGGCCATAAATATCCTCTCCTTTTGGGATTTTATCACAGGAATTTCTTAATTTGGAAAGAAAAAGCCTCGCCGATCAGTAGTAGTGAATCGTGAATCGAAAAAGGCCGCCGGAAATTCCGACGGCCTTTCTGACTGCTGATTGCTGACTGCTGACAACCGACCACTAACCGTATTGACCGGGTTCTTCATTCGTAATTCGTAATTGTTAATTCGTAATTGAAAACCCCGCGGCTACGCCGCCGATCCGAAAGCGTCGATTCTTGTCAGAACCGCAAGCGGTAGCGACCGGGGTTCTTAATTGTCAATTCTCAACTATTAATTCTCTAGTGCGATTGTTCTGACGGCGTTTTTCGATGTCCCCCGATCATGCGGAAATCGGATGTCGAGATGATTAGTTTTGATTCGAAGGCAACTTAATCCGGCTTATCGAGTCTGAAGAAAATGTGTCGATTCTATCGCCCGTCGGATTCCGCAGTGAGCTAAGGGTGGTGTAGACGTATGGGTTTGCAGCGGCTAAAGGTCGGACCGGTTTGGGAAGTTCAAAACGCTTTCCTAGTTCAATTATCATTCGTTCCGAGGAACCATCATCTCTGGCCGACGGGGGAATCCCTTTTATCGAGTTTCTATTAGCAAAAGTGACCTCGAGAATTTCGTAATATTCAGTTATTCCGATCCCTTTTCGATATGGAGCAAAGAACTTGAGGTCTGAGCGGCCGACGTGTCTAGGTTTTTTCCCCCCTGTGTAATAAAAAGGATCGCTTGTCTTCAAAAAGCATGGGCCGTACGAATCAGGATTAACATATCCAATCAAGATGAATGGATTGGTCACCTCATATGACATCAATTTTTGAGGAGACACGTCGTTAAGGGTAGTTTCCGTGTCGATTCCGAGAATTGTTTCCAAATGCTTTTCCAATAGAACTCTGGTTTGAATATCGTTTGGTCTCAAAGGAAAGGCACCAATATTTACCTGCTCAATTGATCGGTAGTAGTCCGCATTCTGGATTTGTTCGATGTCGCCAGCTCCAGGGAAAAGTATATAGGCACCAATAACTTCTTTTTCCGGTTTATTCTTTTCTTTATTCAAGTAGTATATTGCATCACGATAACGGTGCATTTGATTTATAGCATCATCGGGCGGGAAGTCAGGAGCCATTGGATTATCGTCTGATTGGAGTCGATACTTTGCGTCGTAAAGATATGTAAGTACGTAATCATCTCTGAGATCGTTCTTTGTGATTCTTAAAACGATGTCCGGTCGCTGAGTAATCGTAAAGGAGCGAACTTCTTGATTGTGCCCCTTGCCGTAGGAGTAATCATGAAAGAGGTCTACCAAATCACCATTCGGTTGTTGAAATGAAACCCGAGATTTTGCTCCTTTTTCAATTCTAAAAACAAAATCATCAATCTGAATTTCGGCTATATCCACGTCATCGGGCTTTTCCTTACCAAGTAGCCTTTGCAGAATTCCCTTCATTTCCAAGAAGCACCAGATTTGGTATAGATCCGCGATATTTTTCAATTCGATCTTCTGAATTCCCTCCAAGAACTTAAGCCCACTGTTTAGCATTACCCAGCAACGATAAATGTTGCTATACCCAGACGCCTTATGTAAGACCAATGACTCCTGCTTGATACCTGTGAATGGGGAGATCGTCTTAAAGAAAGGGTGATTCGAGATGACGTCCATCTGTTTCCCAATACCCGCCATCTCGACGCGAAACTCATCCGTGATTTGGTTTGAAAAAGTTGAGGTAATATATGCTCTCACCCTCTTAAAACGACGAGCGGTTTGGATAAAAGCATGCTTAAAGAATCGGTTCTCAGGCGTATCCGTACTTAGCGTTTTATACTCAGAAAAGTATCTATGGTTTGGTAAATGTTTGAATTCGTGAAACTGCTCTTCAAGCGTATTCGTCCACTGAACTAAGCGATCAGCTGTAACATACCTAGATTTCTTTACAATTCGGCTGTGGGGAGTATGTAAAATAAATCGAGATGCGTGAATGAACTCCGTATACAAGCCTCCAAATACCTGCCACCAAATCAGGTCGGTGTTTGGCGACATCCCGGTCTTAAAGGCGGAATAGGTTTTCTTTAGGAAATCCAGAACCAAGTATGGATATTCTTTCTCGATGTCAGCAACAATCCGATCAAAATCATGTCGGTAATCTAACTTGGTCGGAAAAACATCAAAATGGAGGGCGAATTCTCTAGTCGCAGAACCTATCTCATACCTCAATACTAAATCACTTTTTCCGAGATCATTTCCGAAGTTGATAGTCCCGGCCAAAAAACCAATCTCGGGCCGGTAATAGAATTTGTCTTTAACTTCCCGTAACCTCGAATGGATCGACGCCCTTTTCGCGGACTTTTCTTTTTTGAATGTGATGCCGACGAAGTAATCTTTGTTCTCAAAAAACACTGGATGACCAGCATTTCCACGTAATTCGTCCAGCTGATTCGTATCAGGATTTAGGATGGAAATAATCGAGCCTGAAGCAATGTACGAAGTCGAATTGAAAATATCCGGTTGCTTTAATCGAGCTTTTTGAAAAGCGGTATGAAGACTGTTACATTCAACAACCAATTCAAAGTCATCGTGTTTTACGGTTAGAATCTGCATTACGACCAAAATGATGTGTAACCGCTGATTTGTAATCGCTTTCGCATTTCATCTAGTTTGGCCGTTGTAATTGGAAAGTTTTCGTTGAGAATTCCGCCAAACTCGGTAAGCACTTGGGCTGTCTTGGGCTCATCGCCCTCTATTCTCGAAAGCACTTTCATGGCTGTCATTTCGTCTAAGGCGGTTTCTAGCCAATTATCCGGCCTGTCCTCGAAAAGACTCGAATAGTAGCAATAAATAAGAAATTCGTCCCTTACGCGATAGGCAACCTTGAACGGGGTCCCGTCCAAGATCTCGTTTAGGCGAATTAAGTAATCAATCACCTCTTGCGATTCAGGGTATAGGTTCACGACTTCCGAGCCAGCCGAAAAGTCCCCGACCACGTCGTCAATCGGAACGAATGTCTCTGGATATGACCAGTCTGATTTTCCATCGCCGAGTCCAGAGCTCAGATCAACGATATTCATCTCAAAAGTCATCGCTCGATCTAGGACTTTGCGACTAAATGAATGGGTCGTCTCATCCATATTTACAGTGCCAACTACAATAAGATTGGGCGGTATTGAAATCCCCTCCGCGAAGACGGTTTCGCCAACAAGTCCCAAATCTCGAAGAAGTTGGGGGTAGAGTTCAGGGTTTTCGAATTGCAATTTTGCTAGCAGATAATCTGACTTTACTTGTCCGTCACGCGTTGCTCTCGTTTCGACTATGCTCAAATATTCCGCGAAATATTGCTCAACGGGCGCGAGATTCATTTCATCAAGACACAAGAAGAACGGAACGTTCAGGAATTTCCATGCTTTCGCTACGAACTTAAGAAATGCCGTGGTTAGATATTTTTCGCCATTAATCCGACTGACGTAACCCATCAATTCACCAGAATCGTGCCAGTTGGGCTTAACGGCAATAAGTTCGAAATTCCCTGGTTTCGAGTGGTCGCTTTGGAGCCGTGGATCGAAACACGTCATGTAAGCAAGCGTACGAACTAACCTCGATTTTCCAGTTCCAGAGAGACCAGCAAGAAGAACAAATGGCTTTGTCTTTATTGCAGTCAGAATTGCGCGGTGGGTATCTCCGTATACTTTAGAACTAAAGTCAATCGAGTCGAGATCGGGCCCATCGCCATGTAGCTGGACACTGGGATCTGGACGATTGCCCGAACTCTCCTCAAACCAAAGGCTTTTGACATCATCGAAATGGTAAAGAATGTTACTAATAATTCGCGTCAAGTTTTCCGGATTAATTGGCGTGATTGGGTATGGCTTGAAGTAACCCAGAACATCATCCACAAAAGCTTCTCTATTGTAGGTTGTTTGTCTGAGTAGATTTTTTGAAACCATTTCCCGATGATTCTCGCTTAACATTGTTAGGCCCGACATTGGGTTTTTAAGGTAAGAGATCGCGTTTCCTATGCTGTCAGAAATGCCACGCGTCTGATTATTGTCCAATTTGTATTTAATTAGATTCTTAACCCAATCACCCTGACGAACATTGGCCCTCGCGAGGATACGTTTGTCATCGTATTCGTTGTATGTATTTTTATTTGCTGCGTTATGGTCGCAGTAACTTATTAATTTACCGAGTATCGTCAAAAGTTTGTGAGACTCGGAATCGGAGGGGAACAAAGCGAGTTTCTCATTGAACTTATCCGGACCAGCTTCATAATCGAGCAAAAGCTGATTGAGGAACTCAGGCGATGTACTGAGAGCTTCGAAGGTGCGAAGCATCTGCCTTCCTTTTTCAAAATAAAAATCAACTTCTGCGAGTAGTGTCTGAATTTCAGTGCTATTGATTGCGGCTATAATTGACGGATTTAATATGCCAGAATCTTCTGTCGGTTGCGACGCGTCATTCTCAAATATCGCCTTGAATCGCTCAACTACTGCCGTTAAGTCTTGCTGGATTTCGGCTTCATCGAATTCCGAGTTCGTTTCGTAGACACTATGAACAATTGAACTACCGTATCTGGCCGGCGTTCCTAGCTCATGGGCCACAAAATACTCCCTTATCGTTTCCCTTCCTTCAATTCCACTCCACAAACGATCCGGCGGATTATTTTCACTCAAACCATAGGCCAATACCAGGCGTTCTTGTTCTTTGAAGTAAAGAAAAACGGGATAAATTCCTTCCTCGGTTTTTTGTCCATAACCAAAGAAACCGATCCAGGGCACGGCAGTGGCTCTGCCTTGGCCAAATGACGCTTTTACTTGCAAACCAAGAAAGTTCGTACTCCCCAGCCATTCAACGATGATGTCTTTGGAAGAGCCGTATGGCGGTTCGCCGACAACGTGAGTTTCTGCCTTCGCAATAAATGCTCGTAGCAATTCCGAAATCATAAAGTCCTTTTCCCTGACAAATTATTTTGTTGTCAATAATAAGTCATAAATGGCTAATGTTAAAGAACAAAAGCCTCGCCGTTGCCGACGAGGCTTTTCTTAAATTGCCCCTCGCTACCCGCAGTCCGTGGTTGAAACACCACGGCTACATTCGAGCCACCGCGAGTGCGGTGAGGAATGAAAAAGGCCGCCGGAAATTCCGACGGCCTTTCTGACTGCTGACAACTGACTACCGGCTACTGACTATTCAGCCACGGCCATTTCTTTGTTGTTGTCGTTTTTCTTTTCGCGTTTGAGGCCGCCGATCTGGACCATTGGTTCGGCTTTGAGGCCGGCCTTTTCGGTGACCATCTGGTTGTAGAGTTTACGCATCATCTGCATTTCCTCAGCAGCGGTCTTGGGGCCTTCCATTTCGGGTTTGTTGGGACGCGAAAGATCGACCTGGTTGAGTTTGAGGTTGTGCGTCGCATCCGCGAGCTCGACCTCTTTACCGCGGGCAAAGACCTCGTGACGGCCGTGGTCTTTGTACCACTGGGCGACGGTCGCGTTTTGGTGCATGTGCTCGATGATGTTACGCCAGCCGATGCCGGTGTTGTACGCACAGAACGAAATTTCGCCCTCTTGCGTGCCGTACGGGATGATGCACATTTCGGTGCGGCGGAAATCGTAGTTAAATAGATCTTGGAACCACATGCCTGCAATAAAGAGGAAGTTCCACGGGTCTTTGCGACGTTTTTCGATGTCCTCCATTGTGCGTGTCCCATCGACCTTGCCGTAATCTTTGCCCCACAGGCCGAACGACTTGTCAAACTTTTGGAAGATGCCAAACAGCGTCAGGCTGGGCGGCGCTCCGTACGGGTTGTAATTTTTGAGCAGTGCGAGGCCCATCATGATATTTGAGAACCACTTGCCGCGGTTTGTATCGGTGATGTGCTGCATGTCTTTGACGAGGCCCTGGATGTGGAGGAATTGCGGCACGGGTGCCATTTCCTTGTTTTCCTTATTGACCATCACGGCCGTGCCAACACCGCAGTTCGGGTGGCAGCCGCATGAAACTTGGCCCCAGTCATTCTCAGGACCGTGAACCACGTCCGCGAAATCGGCGAACGCTCCCATTAAGCTCAGCGGGAACCAATCTCTCGTAGGTTCCGTGATTCCGACCTGTTTCTGCACGTCGAGCGCGAGATGCGACAGCGTGTATCGCTGCTGCAGACGGCGTTCGGGCGTGATGTGCTCGTCGCGGCCCGTGAACGAGACCGGCTGAAACGCGATGAACGAGATCTTTTTAGGATTCTCAAGTGCAAAGCGGATGATCGTGCCGACCTGATCGTTGTTGATGCCGTTGACCAGCGTGGTCACGAGAATGATGTCAACGCCGGCTTCGTGCAGGTTGTTGATCGCACGCAATTTGACGTCAAACAAGTTGCCGATCTGGCGGTGCGAGTTGGCGTCGTTGCCGATGCCGTCGAACTGTAGATAGACAAAGCGAAGACCGGCTTCGGCGGCTTCGCGGCAAAAATCTTTTGATTTGGCGAACTCGATGCCGTTCGTCGCGGCCTGCACCGAGTTGTAACCGACTTTACGTGCGTAACGCACCGCATCGAGGAAGTACGGCGACAGCGTCGGCTCTCCACCCGAATACTGCACCGACATCTGACGACGCGGCTTGATCGAAATCGCGTTGTCGAGGATCTCAGCAACGTCTTCCATGCTTAATTCATGGACAAAGCCGACCTGGTTGGCGTCCATAAAACACGGGTCGCACATCATGTTGCAGCGGTTGGTCAGATCAACCGTCAACACCGCTCCGCGACCGTACTTGATCGTCGATGTACCGTGGTTGTGGAGCTTTTCATCATTGTGCGACTCAATGTCGCGGCCGGGGAAGAGCGTTTCGATGTGCTGGAGAAACTTAGCATCGATCGCCATCATGTCCTCGATCTTGCCGTGCTGCGGGCATTCCTTGATCATCCAGACTTCACCGTCACGTTCGATGATCTGCGCCTTGATCTCGCCGACATTGTCATTCACCAACGTCGAAACGTCGCGCTCGCCGCTCAATATCTGCTCGCGCGCCTCAATGACACACTGCGGGCAAAGCGAGTCGGTCGTACGGGGAAATCCAAGCGTCGGCTTGGTCTTCTGCCACGATTTCAAGATCGGCTTGTCCGACCATTTCGGAATGAACGATGCGTTGGGCTTGAACTGATTGACTGATTTAACGGCGTTAAATACGCCTGAGGCGACGTACGTCAATCCTTTCTCGAAATGCTTTACAGGTCTCATAAGGGTTCTCCAATCAAATTTCTTGGTTGTTCAGGCCATTCCATGAATAACAGCGTGCGGAAAACATGGATGGCTAAATCAGTAGGTAAGTGGCAATAGACGTGCCATGTGAACGCGCACCGCATTGCATACCCTAAAACCTTTATATTAAATAGGATACTCGTTCCATCCTGCATATTTTCTACAATTGTTCCATGCGCCATTTCGATACATAGTATTTCTCTCCCTTAACGGTGGTGCATATTGATACATAACTGAAATTTCGCATCCTTCCCAACTCACCGTCGTAACTGCTCCAAAAAGTGCCCGATTTTTCAAAAATAGGGCACCTTAAACCATAGTGTTTATTATGTTTATTCCACAAAGCATATATTTTCTTCATGGCCATAAAGAAATGGGTCAGCGAAACGCCGCCACCCCTCCTTATTAAGGAGGGAGGCCTGAAAGTTGACTTTGGCGGGTGGAAAGGCGACAATCGAACACTTGGTCTTTAATAATTTAGCCAGCGAGGTGCCGTCTTTTCACGAGCGGCCCAACAGGAGAAGCGGGTGTAAATCCCGCACGATCGCGTCACTGTGAACGGAGAGGTTTCGGGTTTGTAGTTTCTAGTTTATGAACCAGAAACTTGAAACTAAGAACCAGAAACTTTTCGGTAAGTCAGAACGCCTGCCTCGCGGTTATTAGCCATTGGTGATGTTTCGCGTCAAAACATCGAAGGCAAGCACGGTATTCTCTTAAAAAGCCCTGTTTTTCCCGTCGATCTGTCGACGCGCGAGGAATGGGGCGTTTGGCGTTTAAAGACGGAGGGTGAGAACGGGAGAAGTGAAAGAGTGAGAAGTTGTCGAGGTGGAAAAATTTGGTTCATTGCACTGCTCGCCGCGGCTGTATTTGCAGGCTGTCGGAGCAATTCGGCGAATTTGTCGAATGCGGCCGCAACACCGACGAAGATAGCTCCGACGCGGGTTGTGACCGATGACCTAGGGCGAACGGTGACAGTGCCGACGAAGATCACGCGGATCGTTTCGTTAGCTCCGAATCTGACAGAGAATATCTTTGCCGTCGGTGCGGGCGACCGGCTGGTCGGCGACACGACGTTTTGCAACTACCCCGAGGAGGCTAAGGCGGTCGCCAAGGTCGGCGATACGATGACGCCGAATATGGAGTCAATCATCGCGTTAAAACCGGACGTCGTGCTCGTCTCGACGGCGTCGCAGATCGAGGCGTTTGTGAAGACGCTGGAGCAAAACGGGATCGCGGTTTATGGGACAAATCCGACTTCGCTTGATGGTGTGATGAAGAATCTGAGGCAACTCGGCGAGCTGTTTGGGACGCAGGAACAGGCCGACAGGCTCGTTGCGGATCTTCAGCGGAGGGTCGAAGCCACCAATCCTTCGGCGGCATATCAGATCATGCCGCACCCAAAAGTATTTGTGCAGATATCTAAAGAGCCGCTATTTACCATCGGTAAACAGTCGTTTTTGACGGAAGTTGTTGCCAGAGCGGGCGGCCATTCGGTCACGGCAGACATTGAGTCAGCTTACCCCAAGATAAGCAAAGAAACGGCTTCGGCGTTGAATCCGGAGGTCATCATTCTTTCTGACAGCGAAGATAATAAGGAGCCGAACGAAGTGTTTAAGAATTCGCCGGCGGTCAGAAATGGGCGTATATATAAGGTAAACGCCGACATTCTCTCGCGGCCCGGGCCTAGACTTGTTGACGCACTAGAACAAGTCTCAAAGAGTTTGGGTCGAACGGTGGCCCGCCGATAAGTGAGAACGGAAAACGGAAAACTGAAAACGGGAGGTGGGAAGCGTACTTTGATATTGGCGGCATTGCTCGTCGGTCTGCTCATAATCGTGCTCATCGGGGCGGCGATGCTCGGGGCTGAGCGGTTGCCTCTGTTTGACCTGAACGAGCAGCAGCTGTCGATCTTGTATGACATCAGGCTGCCGCGTATTTTGTTGGGAGCGTGTGTCGGTGCGAGCCTTGCGATCGCAGGGGCGGGGCTGCAGTCCTTGCTAAGGAATCCGCTCGCGGAGCCGTATTTGTTGGGCGTTTCGAATGGCGCGGCGTTGGGGACGATGCTGGCGTTTGTGTTTTTTCAGAGTCTCGAGATCACGCGGCCGGTTTTGGCGTTTGCGGGAGCGGGACTGGCGACTTTGGCGGTTTATCGAATGGCGAAGAGCCGGGCCGGGATGAATGTCGAGCGGCTCGTGCTGTCGGGGGTGATTGTGACGACGTTTTTGTCGTCGGTGATCGTGATGCTGACCACCTTGCTCGACGCGGCAAAGCTGCGGAGCTTTACGTTTTGGCTGCTCGGCGATCTGTCGCAAGCGACGCGGAATGGGGTTTATTTGAGCTTGGGAGCGGTGATAATTGGCGCGGTCGTGCTGACCTCGCAGGCACGGGCTTTGAATTTGATGATGGTTGGTGAGCGGGATGCGTTTGATTTTGGGGTCGAGGTCGGTCGGGTGAGGATGCTGGTTTTTGGTGCGTCGAGCCTGGTTGTCGGAGCGGCGGTCGCGGCGAGCGGTTCGGTTGGGTATGTCGGATTGATCGTGCCGCATCTGGTGCGGCTGAGCGTGGGCAGCGATAACCGTTTGGTGGTGCCGTTTTCGGCGGTTGCGGGGGCGATATTTGTGGTTTTTGCAGACACGATCGCCCGGACGGCGATCGCGCCGAGGGAACTGCCGGTCGGTGCGGTGACAGCGTTGATCGGGGCACCGTTGTTTATTTATCTATTGAGAAAGAATTAGGGAGTTAAGAGGGTTTAGCCACGAATGACACCAATTAATGATTTCTTCTCATTCGTGCAATTCGTGCAATTCGTGCAATTCATGTAATTCGTGGCAAAAAAATCATGCTTGAGGTTCGGGACATAACGGTAAAGTATGGCGAATGCGAGGTTTTACTCGATATTTCGCTGAGCTTGGCCGAAGGCGAGGTGATCGCGTTGTTGGGGGCGAATGGGGCGGGGAAGACGACGTTGATTCGTGCCTTGAACGAGACTTTGCCGCTCACGAATGGTGAGATCGAGATTGGCGGACGCAATTTGGGAGCATTATCGCGGCGGGAAATTGCGAAGAATATCGCGGTTGTTGCGCAGGAAAATGAGACGCGGTTTCCGGTGACGGTTTTGGAATTTGTGTTGTCGGGGCGGTTTGTTCACGGCGGGGTGTTTGGTTGGGAGAGCGAAGAGGAATTTGAGTTTGCGGAGAAGGCTCTGGCCGAATGCGACCTCACCGAATACGCGACGCGGTTGATGAATCACCTTTCGGGCGGCGAGCGGCAGCGGGTCGTGCTCGCGAGGGCGATTGCCACGAATGCGCGAATTTTGCTGCTTGATGAGCCGACGGCGAATCTCGATCTTGCCCATCAGGCGATGATGTTTAAGCTGGTGCGTCGGCGGTGTCTTGAGTTCGCGGCGTCGGCAATCGTGATAACGCACGACCTCAATCTCGCGGCGGAATTTGCCGATGAGATCATTATGTTGAAAGGCGGCCGGATCGCCGCAAAAGGTGCTCCGAAAGAAGTTTTGACGGCTGAGAATGTCGCGGATGTTTTCGGCGTTAGTGTGCTGCTGGATCGAAATCCGGCGAGCGGGAATGTTCGGGTGACGAACGTTTTTTGAAGAAGTTTTAGCCACGAATTACAAGAATGAATTTATTCGTGCCTTTCGTGGCAAAAAACTTCTTTTTTTGGCAAGCGATGCAAGGGAAGTCCGGTGAGAGGCCGGCGCTGCCCACGCAACAGTGAGATCAAATTACGAATTTCGAATGACGAATTAAATCATTCGACAGTCTATATTCGGCATTCGACATTTGATTGAGCCTGGAACCATGCGCGTTTGTCGGGTCTATGAACCATTCTGCGATGGGCAGAAAAGGAGAAGTAATGAAAGTTTTAGTAGTTTTTTGTTTTGTTTGTTTATTGGCGATTGCGGCGGTCGCGCAACAAGGAACGATCGTTCAAGGGAAAGTATCAGTTGGCACTGAGAAAACGGTTATAGCAAAGATAGTTTTGCGTGGGGCGGCTCAATCATTTGAAGTTACGACCAATTCCGATGGTTTTTTCAAAATCGCAAATGTTCCAAATGGGAAATACAAGATGCAGGTCACTGCTAATAATCAAGCTTTGACTACCAACGACGTCAACGTCGAACGCGGAAAGACAATATTTATTGTAGTAACTAGTACTGGAGGCTCAAACGCTATCACCTCTTTCGGGCTAAGCGAAGAGGTTAATGTCGAGATTGCGGCAGGTGAATCACAACCATTATCCGGGGTGTCGAAGACAGTCAACGTAATCGACGGTCAGGAAATGCGGGATCGGGCGGATTTTTCGCTGGTCGAGTCGCTTCGGACGATACCTGGATTTCGGGTTGCTCAGTCGGGCGGTTTTGGAAAGGTTGCAACGATCAAGACGCGGGGCTTGCGAAATCAGGACACGGCGATTTTGATCGACGGTATACGGTTTAGGGATGCATCGGCGATATCCGGCGATGCGACATCGTTTATAAGCGATCTTACGCTGACGAGCGTTGCTAAGGTCGAGGTTTTGCGCGGTTCGGGTTCGTCTCTGTACGGTACGAATGCCATTGGCGGCGTTGTCGATTTTCAGACACCGGAGGCAAAATCGGGGACGCACGGACAGATCGGTGGGGCGTTTGGCGGGCTCGGGCTGGGACGTTTTCGCGGGAATATTTCGCACGGCACGTCAGAAGGCAAATTTGGCGTTACGGCGGGCATTTCGCGGACGGCTTATACAAAAGGCATCGATGGCGATGACGCGGCCCACAACACCAATTTTCACACGCGGATCGACGGCAGACTGGCGGACAAGACGCATATCTCGGGCCGCATTTTTTACTCGGACGCAGACGTAAAACTCAATTCGAGTCCCGACACAAAGGGAACGCTGCCCACGTCGAACGCGACGATTATCAACGCAAATCAGGGCGTGAATTTTGTATTTGACGCGAACGATTCTGATAACAAGCAGAAATCACGATTCTTTGACGGACAGATCGTCGTCAATCAGGTAATCAACAGCAAATTTGTCGTCAGCGGCTATTATCAGGGCTTGACGACCAAACGGACGAACACGAACGGGCCACTGGGCGTGGGGTTTCAGAGCGCTTCGACAAGCGTTTTTGACGGGACGATTCATACGGGAAATGTTCATTTTAACTGGACGCCTGTCCGCGAAAACACGCTGACCGCGGGGTATGAATTTGAGAGCGAGAGGTTTGGCAATGACGGCAAGACCCCGTCGGGCACGGCCAATTTCTTTGTAAAGGCCGGGCAAAAGAGCAACACGTTTTATGTGCAAGATCTCGTCTCGCTTGTCGGCGGCAATCTACAATTTGCGGGGGGCGTACGGGTTCAGAGGTACGGGCTTGATCGACCGACGTTTAGCCTGACGAACGCACCGTATAACAATTTGGCGCTCTCGAATCCGCCGACGGCCTATACGTTTGACGGAGCGGCCTCCTACTTTTTCGCGAAATCAGGCACGAAATTGCGTACCCACGTCGGCAATGGTTACCGCGTTCCGTCGTTGTATGAACGGTTCGGGACGTTCTTTAACACTTTTCCGTCAAACGCTTTTGTTGCTCTCGGCGACCCATTTTTGAAGCCGGAAAAAACGATCGCGTTTGACGCCGGTGTCGAGCAAAACGTCTCACAGGATCGGGTGCGGCTGTCCGCGACTTACTTTTACACGCGGCTGAACGACATTATCGGCTTTGGCAACACCGCATCGAATATTGGTACGACAACGCGGCCGTTTGGCGGCTATGTCAATCAAAAAGGCGGCACGGCACGCGGTGGCGAATTCAGCGTTAAGGCTCGGGCTACAGCGACGACCGATCTGTTTGCTTCGTACACGCACACGGACAGCCGGCAGTTGACGCCGCAGGTGTCGGGAACGGGAATACTGAAAACATTCGGCGTGCCGGACCATCAATTTACACTGGTGGCGACGCAGCGGTTTGGGCGGGCGTGGGTGAATTTTGATTTTCTCGCTACCTCGACGTATCTTGCACCGATATTCAGCAACACTTCGTTTTCGACATACGTTTACCGCTTTAACGGCAACCGCAAGGGCGATCTGACGGGTGGTTATTCGTTTGCGTTAAAAACGGACAAGACGCTGCGGGTGTACGGCACGGTGGAGAATGTTTTCAACCAGGAGTATTACGAGAACGGTTTTCGCACGGCAAAGACGACGGCACGCGTAGGGATGACGTTCGGGTTTTAGTTAGATACGAAGAGATTTAACCGCGAAATACGCGAAAAGACGCGAAATAAAATGAGCGAACAGGAACATTAACCACAGATGGACACTG
Organism: Pyrinomonadales bacterium; assembly: GCA_038227175.1. Classification (GTDB taxonomy): domain Bacteria; phylum Acidobacteriota; class Blastocatellia; order Pyrinomonadales; family Pyrinomonadaceae; genus OLB17. The sequence goes on from JBBRPZ010000012.1 coordinate 19,789, forward strand.
ATAAGAAATAGAACGATGTGTTGTTCTAATGATCCGTGTCCATTTGAGTTTATCGGTGGTTTCACTTCTTAATTTCGTCTTTTTCGCGTATTTCGCGGGCAATAATTCCTACTCTTTGCACCCAAAATCGTGGTAATATCGGTTTATCCGAGGTTTTAACGATATGAAGATGCGAATTGTTTTTTTGATTTGTTTCAGTTTGGCGGCGGTTGTTGCGACGGCGGCTCAGGGTCGGTCGGTCACGAATGCCGATCTTGAGAAGTATGCCGAGGCCCGGCTGAAGGCCGAGCGGAATCTGCGTGAGAATTATGCAAGGCTTGGTTTCTCCTCGCCTGAGGAACGTGAACGGCGCAATGCTGCGGAGGCGAAAGAGCGGGTCGAACTGGCGTTCCGGCTCAGTGCGGAACGTCTGGCGCATGAGCAGGCGGCGGCTGAGGTCGAGTTGCTGCGTTCGCAGCAGGCGAGGTATGACTCGTATATTCGCTCGTTTTCGTACGACAGCCAGACGCAGGATTATTATCCCGGCTATGTGGCCTACGGGTTCGGCCGGAATCGCGGCAGGCCTTTGGGATACGGCCAGACTTATCGTGCGGACGCAAGCGGCGTCGTGTACGAGCCCGGCGGACGTTCGAGCAATATTTATACACCGACGGTGATAAGGCCCGCGGTCAAGCCGGTTTTTTTGCCGATGCGACGGCCATAAGGGTGAAGGTTTTTGCGAAGGTTATTTGGATTGCCTCCTGCTTTAGAAGCTGTGTCAAACCCACGAATTTTGTGGCCCCGCCGCGTCCCCGAGCGGAACGGCTAGGCTTTTCCGAAGATGCTAAGAAGGACCGGTAGCTTCGCCGCTCGGCGATTCGGGCAAAGCCCGCAAGATGCTAGTTTTGACATAGACTCTTTAGCTGGAAGCAAGTCAATAAGAAAATTTGTTATGAAACAAGGTTGGGAAGCGGTTATTGGCATGGAGATTCATGTGCAGTTGGCGACGGAGACTAAGATATTCTGCGGGTGCGCGGTCGAGACGGGCGGTGAGCCTAATTCGAATACGTGTCCGGTGTGTCTCGGTTTGCCAGGGGCTTTGCCGGTTTTGAACCGGCGTGTGATCGAGCTCGGGGCTCGTGCGGCGCTCAGTTTAGGGCTTGAGATACAGGAAACCTCCATATTCGCACGCAAGAATTATTTTTATCCCGACTTGCCGAAAGGGTATCAGATCTCGCAATACGACAAGCCGTTTTCGGCTAACGGGAATTTGACTATCATGACCGCCGAGCGTGACGAGCATGGGCGAGCGGTCGAATGGCGGCCGCTGACGATACATGTTCAGCGGATGCACCTGGAGGAAGACGCTGGGAAAAACGTTCACGAAGGGCTGCCGGAAACCGACAGGTTTTCGTACGTCGATCTAAACCGGGCCGGTACTCCGTTGGGCGAGATCGTGACCTCGCCCGATTTTCGCACCTCATGGCAGGCTTACGATTATGTCAATCACGTCCGCCGCGTGCTGCAATGGGTCGGTGCGAGCGAGGCCGACATGGAGAAAGGAAATCTGCGTTGCGAGGCGAATGTTTCGGTGCGCAAGGTCGGCGAGACCGAGTTTAGAAATAAAGTCGAACTGAAAAATCTCAATTCCGTACGCTTCATGCAAAAAGCGATCGAATACGAGATCGAACGCCAGATCGAGGCCCACGAAAAAGGTGAGGCGGTCAATCAGGAATCGCGTCTGTGGGATGAGAAAAATAACCGCACGCGGTTTATGCGAACTAAAGAGGATGCACACGATTACCGCTATTTTCCCGAGCCGGACCTACAGCCGCTGGCCGTCACGGCCGAATTCATTGCACGCGTCAAGCACGAAATACCCGAGCTGCCAGACGTGATGCGCGACCGGTTTATGGCTGTCTACCAGTTAAACTACGCGGACGCTTCCCAGCTCGTCGCGGACCACGACCTGGCGGCGTACTTTGAGACGACCGCGCGATTTACAACCAATCCGAAGCTCTCGGCAAACTGGATACTCGGCGAACTGACCCGCGAACTTAATAATTCGGGCAAACACATTACCGAAAGCGCGGTCACGGCCGAGGACCTGGCTGAGTTGGTAAAGTCGGTAGACTCCGGCAAGATCAACAATAATCAGGGCAAAGAGGTGCTGGTCGAGATGTTTGCGACAGCCAAGACGGCTCCTGAGGTTATCTCAGATAAGGGATTTGAGCAGGTGTCCGACACCGGTGCGATCGAAAAGATCGTCGCCGAGGTCATCGCCGCCAACCAGCCAAACGTCGACGCCTATCGCGGCGGCAACGACAAGCTGTTCGGCTTTTTTGTCGGCCAGGTTATGAAGGCCTCGCAGGGCAAGGCAAATCCGAAGGTTGTAAATGAGATTTTGAAAAGCAAGTTATCTTGATCGATCCTTAGGAGGGAAGGGCTTTATGAAGTACGCATTTTTCGCGGTGGCGGCTCTCGGTTTTGCGAGCTGCTTGCCAGTGTGTGGCGTTGCTCAGAGCGCGGCGATAGAAAAAGACCTTCAACGACGTATGCAGGATATGAGAGCCCTGGAGTCTTACTCTCGCAGGAGGAGCGAAAAGGATCGGCGGGAAATGGAGGCGATGAACCCGCCCGGACTTGATAAGAATGCTAGGGAACGCGTCCGGAAAATGAGAATGCTGGACACGCGTGATGTCGACCGATACAAGGCCTTTTTGACAGCGGCAAAGACCGGCATCTTCAAGATCTTTCCCAATTTTGACTGTGTATCTAAGACAGTAGTGAATATCGGCGGCGAATGCGCGGGGTACGTTCCGGAGACTTCTGATTTTTCTTTCAGGTCGGTCGCCTATACGAATAGGCTCTATCATGACATCGGCTTTGAGCGGACTGGGATAATTAGCGACTCGTTTTTTTCGCAGGGCATATTGATATCCCTCGGTGATGTTCCCATCGAAAAGGTCGCTCTCGAACTTGCCGAAATGAAGTATTTGCTTGGATTTAAGCCCGACGCTTTGGTTGCTAACGCAAAGCAGACGTCCCACTCGCTCTATACGGGAGTTGACTCCAACGGATTTCATTATTCAAGCAGTGTGACTCCGTCTGAAAATACGACATATGTTTTGAGAAATATCGCTTACCGATTTTCGAATTCGCTGGCTCCTCTCAGTCCCGATTCGACGCTGACGGAGATCAAGTTTAAAAGCCTCGAACTGGACGCGCGTGATGACGTTATCGTTGTATTCCGCATAATCCGTAAGGACGACGACGGTGGCTTGACCATCGTCTGGAAGGAACTTGGCCGAAAGGAAGGACCGAAACTCAAATTTGGAAAGGGCGAAGCGATAACGGATTTTAAGTAAAACTACGAATGACTGAAAGCAATTTTTCTACCCTGGGAAAGGTGGCTGTGATTACCGGCGGGACGAAAGGCATCGGTTTCGCGATCGCTGAGAGTTTGGTGACGGCCGGTGCGAGCGTGTTTATTTGCGGGCGGCACGAAGCGGATGTCCGATCGGCGGTCCACAAACTTTCGGCCCTTGGCAAAGCGGCGGGGGACGTTTGCGACGTCCGTGACGAGGATAAGGTGCGGAGGATGTTTGAGGAATGCGGGCGGACATTCGGCGGTGTCGATATTCTGGTCAATAACGCCGGGATCGGCATTATGGGTAAAACTGTCGAGGAGATGTCTGGTGATGATTTTCGCGCGACGCTTGAGACAAATCTGTTTGGTGTTTTTTACGCCTGTCACAATGCCGTGCCGATGTTCAAGCAACGCGGTGGCGGTTATATTTTTAACATTTCTTCGCTTGCCGGACAGAATGCGCATCCGAAAATGGCGGCGTATAATGCTTCAAAATACGGGTTGAACGGATTCACCGAGGCGCTGATGCAAGAGGTCCGGCACGACAATATCAAGGTCAGCTATATTTGTCCTGGCAGCGTCAATACGGGCTTTGGCAACGATACGCCGTCCGATCAGAAATCGTGGCAGATACAACCAGAGGATATCGCTCAGATCGTGATGGACCTGCTGGCCATGAACGCAAATATTTTGCCAAGCAAGGTCGAGGTCCGGCCGAGCCGTCCACCTAAATCTTAAACCTCGGCCAGTTTTCCTAAATTTTCGAGTGCCCGGTCGAGTTCGGCCAAGCTGAAAGGCTTGATCAAATAATCGGCTGCTCCCAGTCCGGCCGCTTTTTGCCGATAATGGGGAGCGTCGAGCGAAGTGACCATGATCACCGGGATGTGGCCGAAATTGGCGTCGGTTTTTACGTATTCGAGAAATTGCCAACCGTCCATCACCGGCATTTCGACATCGCTGAGGATCAGGTCGGGCTGCAATTTGTCTGAGAGCAACAGTTCGAGAGCTTCGGCGCCGTCTTCGGCGGTGATCGTGCGAAAACCTGCTTCTTCGACGATCTTGGCGGTCATGCGGCGGATGCTGCTGCTATCGTCGACGATCAGCATAAGCGGCTGGATCTCGGACGCGGAAATGGCGATGGTTTCGAGCGTGTCGATCTCTTCCGGCTCTGGCGGTCGCTGGGCGGTCTCGTGTTTTGGCAGCGTGAGCGGCATGCGAAGTGTAAATTTCGTGCCTTTTTGCTGTTCGGACCGGATCGAGACGCTGCCGCCCTGACTTTCGACGCTTTCCTTGACGATGCTCATGCCGACGCCGCGGCCGGCGTTTAGACTGAGCGATTCGGCGGTCGTCAGGCCGCGATTGAAGATCAGGTTATAGATCGATTGTTCGTCGATCGTGGCCGCACGCTCGGCGTCGATGATGCCGCCCGCGATTGCTTTTTCGATGAGTTTCGAGCCGGAGATGCCGCGGCCATCATCCTCGACGGTGAGAGAAATGTGCGTTTCGTCGGCGCTTACGGCGACGCAAATGCGGCCCTTTTCGGGCTTGCCTAGCAGGCGACGGGTTTCGGATGGCTCGATGCCGTGGACAACGGCATTTTTCAGGAGATGGAGCAGCGGCTCGATTAATGTGTCGATCACCTGGGTGTCGATCTCAAGATCGGGATTTTCTATTTCGACAAAAGCTTTCTTATTCTCTTCCTGACACGTGACGTGGACAGCTCGGTTGAGCCGCATTTCGAGCGTGCCAAATCTGACCATCCTGATCTGCAGCAGCATCTGGAGGATCTCAGCCGACAGGCGTTCCTGGGTTTCTATCAATGTGCCTAGTTCATTTATCGAATCGACGCCATGTTTGACCTCGGCAAATCGGCCCGCAAGCGCAGCACGATTTGCGAGCAGGCTGCGTGAAACCGCCAGCAGATCATCCAGACGCTCGAGCGACACGCGGACGATGGGAGTCGGGGGCGGGGCCGGAGCGCTTGTTTCACGGGTTCTTGTGAACGTGGGTTCTGCGGTGGGTGCAGTGGCGCCGGTGTCATTGGATGCCGGGACGGAAGCGATCAGCGTTTCGAAATCGGCGTAGAGAGCCGCCATCGAACAAACTTCATCATTGATGTGCTTGCCGGCCGTCATGTCATCAAGACGCGTGGTGGAAAGCATTAACAGCTCGATAACGCGTCCGTCGGTGCCGCAGCGGGACTCGACCATTTTGTCGAGCAGGTCTTCGATGCGATGGGCTAAATTGGACGCCTCGCAAAAGCCGATGATCCCTGCGGCTCCTTTGAAGGTGTGAGCATTGCGCCGGATCTCCCAGAGCGCGTTGCTGTCGTCGGGCGTGCGGCTGAGGGTGTTGAGATTGCTTGCGATATTGGCGAGCAGGCCCTCGGCTTCGGAGCGAAAGATCTCGAGCGTTTCGTCGTCGATCTCAAAATCCTCGTCCGCCGGCTGCCAGGCGAGAACCGTTTCGGGCCCGTCGTCGTCACGGGCGTTGCTCTTAAAATGTTCAAACGAAGTGTCGACCAGATCGCTGACATCACTAAGAAAATCGTCCGACCCAAGCGGCATCTGCAAAATCTCGGCTTCGAGCCGGGAGAGCAGATCGAGCGAGCGATTTACATGAGCATTCCTGTTTGGAGTGTCGTTTGTTGCGGCAAGGCGCTCGAGCGAATCCGCGCACTCGACGGCGATACGGGCGGCGTCGGCGAAACCGTTTCCTTCGGCCTCGGTCGCGAGTTCGTCGAGACGTCGATGGGCTTGCAACAGATCGCCGGGCGAGAGCCGCCCTTGCGCGAACATGAGCAGGCTGCCGCGAATGCCGGCAAGCTTGTCCTCAGCCCTTTCTAAAAAGGATTGTCTTGATAAAGATGGCATCTTAGCTGGGGCTGAGCTGAGAAAATTGGGGGCGAAATTATTCGCCGGGGGTTGCGTTTGTCAGGTAAGTGTCGATAGCTTTCATCAAGGTTTCGGGTCCGAATGGTTTTGTGATGTAACCGCTCGTTCCGGCCATGCGACCGCGGACCTTGTCAAAAAAGCCGTCCTTGCCGGAGATCATCACTACCGGGACACTCGCCGTAGCGGGGTTGGCCCGGATCTGCTTGCAGACCTCATAGCCGTCCATTCGCGGCATCGTGATGTCGAGCAAAACGAGGTCGGGGATCTGCTCACCGATCTTGGCGAGACCATCGACACCGTCCTCGGCACAGACGACGGCGTGCCCGGCTTTTTCGAGCTTGCCGGAGATGAGTTTTCTGACGGTCGGGCTGTCGTCAACGACGAGGATCGTCTTGCCTTTGGGCATTGCATCCTTGACCTCGCCCTGGCGGCGGACCTCGTCGAGGCGGATGGCAAGAGCATTCATCTGCCCCGTCAAAATAACGTCGTTCGGATTGAGCCGCGAAGCCTCACCGAGGTATCGCATCGCGGGCTCATAATTTTGCAGGTTAAAATGACCAAGCGCGAGCGCGGTCATTTCCTTTTGGTCAAACTCGCGGAGGTTCCATTCGGCCTCCATCTGCGTGACGGCGTTTTTGATCACCTTTTGGTTGCCGCGGTTGTTTGACAGCAGCGTTTCGATATCCGAAAGAGAGAGCGTGGCGTTGCACGACGCACATTCGAAAGCCTGCGACTCATTCGATTCGCAGCAATAAGGACAGGCGGTCATGGTTGGCTGCGCGATGGCCGGCAGTTCGGCTGGAGCAAATACTTCCGTCTGAGCATCCTCGGCAACCACTGGCGTAGCGGCGGCCGCCTCGAATGACGCGCTGTCTTCGTCGCTCGCGGGCTGCAGATCGAACTCGTCGACGGAATGATCCTCCGGGGCTTCGACAACTTCGTTTGCCAATTCGTTCCACGGAGAAAGGCTCTCTACCGTTTCCCTGTCGGCGTCGATCGGATCTTCGACCGGGCCAAAAAGCTCCTCGACCGAACGCGGGGCTTCCATTGGCTCCTCGGTCACATGGAGCGGGTCGGCGGGTGAAAAAGCGACTGATTCTTCGGTCGTTGCGTCCGCAAAGGCGACGGCAACCTCTTCATCTTTGTCAACGGACTGGGTTTCGGGGGCGGCCTGAAAGGTAACGGTCTGCGTATAAGCGTACTCGTCGGCCTCAGCTTCCTCGACTGCCTTAGGCGCGTTTTCGGCTTCGAACTCAACGGAGGGGCTGGCTTCAAAGGCGGCTTCGACCTGTTCCAAAACGGCTTCGACGTGTTCCGGTTCGGCTTCCGGTTCCGATGGCTCTTCCAGATCAGCGACGGCTACAGTCGTTTCGTTTTTCGGTTCCTGAGCGTAATCGACCGCTTCCGAAACCTCTTCGACCGTTTCCTCAACGGCAGGAGCAGGGCTGACGGCTGCGGCAAGAAAATCGTAGCTCGAACGAGCGGCGACATTCGCCGGGTCGAACTCGAGCGCCTTTGCGAGTGAGTCGAGCTTGTCGTTAATGTTCGCAGACAGGTGCGACCGGAGGATCCAGCCATCGACGCTGTCGGGTGAGGTTTTTAACGCTTCGTCGAGCATCTCGAGTGCGAGTGCGCTGTTGCCGGCGACGGCGGTGGCCTTTGCATTCTCGATGGCAACGCGGGCACGGGCCAGCAGGAGGTTTTCGAGGGCGTGCTGCGCGTCCGTATTCTTGGGGTTGAGACTCAAAACCTTGTTCAGAAATTCGAGCTGCTGCACGTCGTCCGGAGCAAGCGAGGCTTTCCAGAACCACGCCATTTCGCATTCGCTGTCATGGACGAGAGCTTGCTCAAAGCACTGCGAGGCGAGAGCATCGTTGCCTTCGCTGTGGGCGCTGACGCCGCGGCCTACGAGTGTCGTCGCGAGCAGCGATTTGGTCGCCGCACGCCATTCGAGGGCTCGTTCGTTCGCGGGGTTGATGTTGAGAACGTTGTTTAGAAATGCCAGCAATTCCTCAGGATATTCGCTGATCGAGGCGAGCCACATCCATGCATCCTCGCTTCGGGGTTCATACGCGGCGGCCTTTACGAGCAGCGTGCGGGCCAGCTCACGCTCACCGCTCTGGGCGGCGGCAATTCCGTTTTTTAACAGCGTTTGAAAATCGGCGGCAACGCTAACCTCATCAAGCGTTTCATTTTCAACGAGTGGGAACGCCGTTGTCTTGGGTTCGAATTGTAATCTCATATTTTTGGAACAGGGCAGGTTTGTTTGTTGAGACTTCAGAAAGTGAAGAGGCGGGCAAGGCTCAAATCCACGTGTAATACAAAAGCAATACCAGTGCCAGTAAGTTCGTCGCCGTCGCTCGATTGTGAATTGGGTGAAAAGTGCCTAAAATAAGAGCGGAAATTGATTTTTTGATAATTTCGGCTATTTTGATCTACCGGATGCTCAGCCCAAGAGTGACAAAATTTGGCAGAACATCTTGACAACAAGTTGCAATTTCAGGCACTTCACGACATATTTATGGCTCTCAAAAAAAAGAATTTTGACGTCATTATCATCGGCGCCGGACCGGGCGGTCTGTCGTCGGCTTTTTGGTGCGCCGAGCTTGGGTTAAAGGCTCTTTTGCTGGAAAGGGAAGATGAACTTGGCGGACAGATGCTGCGGACGTTTAATCGAATCGAAAACTATCTCGGCATCGAGACCGCCAATGGGAGCGAGATGCGAGATATCTTTCTGCGACAGGTGAAAAAAAAAGCCGTCACACTCCATTGCCGCGCGGAGATCGAGGCCGTGGATCTTATTGAAAAGACAGTGGTTTTGACCAGCGGAGAGCGATATTCTGCCCGTGCGATCGTCATCGCGACCGGCGTTCGCCGGCGTGAACTGGGAATCCCCGGCGCGGCCGAATTTCGCGGCCGGGGCATTCTCGAATCCGGCGAGAAATGCAAAAACGATGTTGCGGGCAAACGGGTCATGGTCGTTGGAGGCGGCGACGCGGCTCTCGAAAATGCGTTGATCCTGAGCCGGGCGGCTGAGAGAGTTTTCTTAGTTCACCGGCGAGGCGAATTTAGGGCGCGGAAAGAATTCGTACACGAATGCCTGCAAAACAAAAAAATCGAGGTTACGCTCAACGCCGCCGTAACAGCAATTATTGGAAACGCGGAGGTCGAGGCCGTCGAAATCAGAGATATGTTGACCGGAACGACCTCGCTCATATCTATTGAGGCAGTGCTGATCCGCGTCGGCGAGATTCCGAATACGGAGCTTTTTCACGGCCAGATTTCGCTGGACGACGAGGGTTATGTGTCCGTCGGCCCCAATTGCGGCACCGCCCTTGCGGGGGTTTTGGCCATCGGCGACGTTGCAAGACCATTTGCTCACACGATCGCCGGAGCCGTCGGTGACGGAGCCACGGCCGCCAAAGCCATCGCACGCTTCGTAATAGCGGCCGGGAATCCATAATATCTCTAATATGATTTTTTGAATAAATCTTCAAAAATATCGATTCCGTTCGCCAGCCCATACGGTCGCAAATGCGCGTTCAGACACGCGCCGGGGCCTAAACTCCTTGCAATTTATAGTATTTTCCTGTGCGCCGGACTTCATTAGCGGTTTCTAGGGTTCTGGCACAAAAGGTGCGTTGAAATGCACTAGATTCGTCTAAAATTTTCATACTTACACTAATTAGTGATTGGATCCGGCTATTTCGGGATCATTGACTTGGATTTCTCAGGAGGAATAAGTGAAAAAGAGCGTTAATTTAATGACGCGGCTTTACTCGTTGGCATTTTGCCATCGGGTTGGCCGTTTTTTTGTTTGTCCGACCTGATCTGGAATTTTTATTCGCAGCCATAATAGATGGGACGGGAGATGTCTTAGTACATTTCCATGTACTTAAAATATCAAGTGGTTTTACGTTGTAACAAAAATCTTGAGGAGGGTTTATGACATTAAAAATGCGGAGCATCATCAACTATTCGTTGATGATCACATTGGTGATATCGGCTTTTTTGGTCAGTAGTGGCTACTCGCAATCGGGGACGTCATCAATTACCGGAGCCGTCGCAGACGCGAAGGGAAGTATTGTTGCGGGAGCAACTGTTACTTTGATCAGTCAACAGAACAGCCGACGGACGGCTGTGACAAATGAAAGCGGCGTTTATTTCTTTGCGTCGGTTCAACCGGGCACTTACAAAATCGAGGCCCAAGCCAAGGGGTTTAAGAAAGCAGATCTGTCGGATTTTCAGGCTTTGGTGGATAAGGCAACAACTATTGACATCAAACTTGAGGTCGGACAGGTAACGGAAGTGGTCAATGTCGACTCTTCCGGTCTTGAGAACCTGATCAATACCCAGGATGCAAAGTTAGGAGCTAACTTTGTTGCGAAGCAGATTCTTCAGCTCCCACTGCAGGGAAGGAATGTGGCAAATCTTTTAAGTTTGCAAGCGAATGTTACTCCCGACGGCTCAGTCGCAGGTGGACGGCGAGATCAGTCAAATATTACTCTTGATGGAGTTGATGTTAACGACAACCAAACTGGTTTAAGTATAGACCAAACAACAGCATTTTCGCCTGTTCTGCGGGTCAATCCCGATACGGTGGATGAGTTTAGAGTCACAACCTCAAACCCCGACGCGACGCAGGGACGCTCATCCGGTGCACAGGTTTCGCTGATCACAAAAGCCGGAACCAATGCGTTTCACGGTGCTTTGTACGAGTATCATCGAAATACCGCCACCACCGCGAATAATTACTTTAATAATAAAGCAGGCCGCTATATTGCAACCGATGCGAACGTTATTAACGGGCGTAACAAGGTCGGTGATTTGAGAGTTGGCCGTCCGCCCTTGCTCCGGAATTTGTTTGGGGGCACCTTTAGCGGACCAATTATCAAAGATCGTCTCTTTTTCTTTTATAACTATGAAGGAATGAGAGAGGCAAAAGGATCGTCAGTCACTCGATTCGTTCCGTTACCGAGTCTTGGACAGGGCATCGTAAAGTTCAAAGACACTGCGGGAAATACCGTAAGTTTGAATACCGCCCAGATCAACGCGTTGACCAGCACCGGACTCGCGGTCGTAGATGTTAATCCGGCCGCCCTGGCGGTCTTAGCCGCCGCTGCAGCCAAATATCCGGCAAATGATAGCACCGTGGGCGATGGCTTGAACACAAGTGGCTATCGTTTTAATGCACCGGCACCGGTAAAGCAAAACGGGCACACTGCGCGGATTGACTGGCAGGTGACCAGAGATGCGAAACACGTAGTCTCATTTCGTGGAAATTATCAGCAGGATCTCTCCGGCGGCGTACCCAATTTTATTGATACTCCCGCGACCAATCAGTGGAGCCATCCGCTCGGTTTAGCTGCGTCCTATCAGTGGTTGGTCAGCAGTAATAAAACCAATCGATTCAGTTTTGGACTGACACGCCTTGCTTATAGTAATCAGGGCGATTCGAGTCTAAACGCTGTTACCTTCCGCAGCGTATTTGCCCCGGCTTTGTATACCCGAACGTTTAATCGGACAAATCCAACGAAAAACTTTACGGATGACTTTACCTGGGTAAAGGAAAATCACACCATTCAATTCGGAACAAATATCCGAATTATTAGAAATAAGCGAGACAATTTTGGGGCGGCATACGACAACGGTGTAACTAATTTCAGTTACTACCAAAGTTCGGGAGCGGTTGTTTTGACGCCTGTCAGTCAATTTCTGACGGCAAATGCACAACCTGCTATCAGTTCGGCGTCGACAACTAATTTAGGACACGCTTTGTCGGCGGTTTTCGGCCGTCTTTCCCAATACGGCGCAAATTTCAATTTTGGCAAGGATGGAACCCCGCTTGCGGTCGGAGCGCCGGTGTCGCGAGAATGGGCAACCGAAGAATATGACTGGTATGGCCAGGACAGTTGGAAACTCAAGCCGAATTTGACTATTACCGGAGGACTGCGTTACGGATTGAGTCGTCCGGTTTATGAAACTCATGGTTTTCAGGTTGCACCGAATATTCCGCTTCAGACCTATCTTGAAAGCCGCATTGCGGCCTCGGCTCAGGGCATAAATTACGATGCCCCGTTAATTTTTAATTTGGCCGGTCCCAAAAATCACGCGAAAGATTTCTATAAGATGGATACGAATAATTTCCAGCCAAGTATCGCTGTCGCATGGTCGCCGAGATTTAGGTCGGGAATGTTAGCGAAAGCTTTTGGCGAAGAGGGACAAAGCACGATTCGCGGCGGTTTTCGTATTACCAATGACTATTTTGGCCAGCAACTAGCCGTTACCTTTGACGGCCTTAATACTCTTGGATTTTCGTCCGTAAGAAATATTTCGGCTAACGCGTATAATATACTTGATTGTGCGGTTCCAACTGCTACCTGTCGGCCGGCTCCTTTATATACAGGGCCAACGATGTCTATCAAGACTTTGCAGGGCATAGTCGCTCCGACAGCTCTGGTTTTCCCACAACAACAGCCTCAGGATAGTGTCAGGAGAATCGAGACTTCGCTTGATACAAATCTGCAGTCCCCTATCAACTATTCCTGGAATCTCAGCTACACCCGGCAGATTCCTAAAGGAATGGTCATTGATATTTCGTATGTCGGACGCCTCGCGCGGCATCTCCTTGCCACTCGTGACGCCATGACCACGAATAACATAAGGGACACAAAATCGGGAATGACCTGGTATGAAGCTGCGACCATTTTGGAAAAACAGCGACAAGCCGGTGTTCCAACCGCACAAATTGCGAGCATCCCGTTCTTTGACAATCTTTATGCGCCAGGATCTCTTAATCCTAATCTTTGCTCCTCAACGAATTGTAATTTAGCACTTAGCAATACCCAAGCCGTATATGCCGAGGTTCCATTTGCAGGAGACTGGACGGGTATCCAGGATGAATTGGACACATACTCTGGAAAGAAATACTTTTATCAGAGCCAGTATGGCGCGTTAACGTCGTTCGGGACGATCGGCAGCTCGGACTATCATGGAGCATCCGTTTCTATCAGACAACGATTGAAAGGATTAACATGGGACCTGAACTATACGTATTCCAAGTCGTTTGATGATGCCTCCGGATTGCAAACGGGCGGAACTTTTGGCTCGGCGTTTATCCTGAACGCCTTGCGTCAACGCGATGCCCGCTCGGTCTCCGATTTTGATCTAAGGCACGTCGTTAATTTCAACAGTGTTTGGGAAATTCCGATCGGCAAACATCAAATGTTTTTCAGCGGTATGAATAAGGTTGCTAACGGTCTTTTGGGCGGTTGGCAGCTGAGCACGATCTACCGTTATAACTCAGGCGCTCCGATCTACGGCTTCTTCGATAATTCGGGATGGCAGACGAACTGGAACGTCCGAAGTAATGGTGTGCGTGTTACTCAGGTTAATCCCAGCCCGAATCAAAACAGTGGCACCACCGGTGTTCCAAATCTGTTTTCTAGTCCAACGTTGGCCTACCAGAGCTACCGGACCCCGTATCCCGGAGAAAGTGGTGACCGTAACCAACTTCGTTATCCAAGCTTTTTCACCTTGGATGCGGGACTGTCAAAATCATTTGGGCTGCCTTGGCATGAAGGGCACAAAATGCAAATCCGTTGGGAAGTTTTCAACGTCACGAATTCTGCACAGTTCACGGGACTTGCCAATACCGCTTTGGGCTATAATCCGTCAAAAGGATTGCCTGCCTCAACTTTTGGCAATTTCACCAGGACTCAAGGTGATTCGAGAGTCATGCAATTTGCTTTAAGATACGATTTCTAAACTTTAGGAATTGAATCGAAAAATTGAAAGAGGCTGTCCGAAAGGCGGCCTCTTTTTTCAGATGCAGAGGCCCGCGCGTGAGCAAGGGCGTAGCAGGGACGAAATGCAGAGGCACGCGCGTGAGCAAGGGCGTAACGCACAACACAGACAAAAATCACGCTATATTAGCCGTCAATCCTTAAACTCAAACGGTATATCTTCCTGACAATACAAAACATAGTCGATTGCGGCCTCAATGTGTCTTGGTTTCCAAAGATAGCGGGTACTGGCTCCGCGCGACCACACTTTCTGATCGATGGAGATCTGCCGCTGACTTCGAAGTCTTCTGGTCGAATACGCCTTAAAATCATTCACGATTTTTTCCGGCTTTATCGATTTTGAAACTACCGCGTGCGCATGATTGGTTCGGACATTTATCGCCCTAAGAATATAGCTGCGATGCGTGCAGACTTCAGCAACTGCTTCCCCGACGAGTTTTCTTTGAGAATCGGTAAGAATAAATTGGGGACCGGAACTTTCGCCTTCCATAGCATCATGCAGAGGAACGCTCGGCTCGATTTTTGAGCCACCGTACCGACGGTTTTTATGTCGCCCGACAGACCATCGTTTATCACCGTGAAGCCATGTTCCATAAATACGAATTGTTAGCAGGTACGCTAACGGGAATGGGTTTTCTTCGTAAATTTCGAATCCGTAATCGTCGAGCATTGGCTGCCTCAGTTGAGTGTTACGCCCTTGCTTACGCGCGGGCCTCTGCATCTGAGAAAAAAGGTTGTGTTTTCAGACATCCTCTTTTTTTATGAGAGCTAATATCTATTTCGTCGGCTTGGTGTTTGATTTGATGTAAGCTTCGAGCGCTTGCTTGTCGGCATAATTCGGACGCTTCTGTAGGAAGGTCTTATATTCGCCGGCGGCGAAATCTTTTGAGCCGGCGGCATCGTAGAGAGCTGCGAGCCGTAAATGAACTTCGGCCATAGCGTCGGGGTCCAGCCTGATCGCCTCATTAAAATGCTTGACCGCCATAGAGCCTTTCTTTGCCTGGAGATAGGCCTCGCCAAGCATGCTTTGGCCTTCGGGCATCGTCGGTGAAGCGGCTACAGCATTTGTGAATACGAGTACGGCATTGTCGAGTTGCTTTCGCTGTAAATAGAGCTTGCCGAGGTTTAAGAGAGCAGGGAAATAGTCTTTTTTGAGCTCGATAGCTTTGAAATACCCGGCCTCGGCGTTGTCGAGAGCGCCTGACCTGAAGTACATGGTGCCGACTTCGGTCCAGGCCGTGTAGTCCTTTGGGTCCGCCGTCAGGATCTCGGTCAGGAGGGCCATGGCGGTCTTGAGATCGTTTGCATGTTCAGCAGCGACCATCTTTTGAAAGAGTGCCTCGTTCTTCTCGGACCGTTGATATGCCGAGGCCGAAATGACCGACGGTTTTAACGTTGCGGCGCTGGCTGGCCAGCGGATGTTGTAATCCAGACGGGTATTTCCCATGGCAGATGCAAGTATCGGCTGTCGCAGGACTTCCGTGCCGTCGATCTCGATAACAATACTGGTACCGTCACGCGGTACGTTGCGAATGAGATAAACACCGCTGTCATTCGCTATGGCGGAGTCGGCCGGGGTTCCGCCGCGAAGCACCGTCGCTTTGATGATCGGGCGGCGAGCCAGCTTGCCGTCCGTTTCGAGCGTTATCCGCCCGGAAACGTTCATCTTATCGCCCGCCGCCGCGTTCTCGCCGATCAGCATTGGAAGACCGGAAGCCTGACGAACCTCGTCCGTCTGGGCAAAAATGTTCACGCCCATAAGGAACAATATGGATGCAATGACAAGAGAACGAGTGAATAGTTTCATGAGTTCCTCCCGAACGCCACGATTAGTACCTGCTAGTAAATTGAAAAATGAAAGCAATGTCAAGGTTTCCTGTAGGTTACCAGTCTTTGAGGGGAACGTCGAGCGAATCTCACCTTAATGAAATTCTACAAAAACCTGAATTCTTTTCAATATTTTGGTTTAATGACTAAGTTTAGGCCAGTCGGTCAGGGCTGAGGGGGCAGCAAATTGTTGGTTTTGCGGCGAAAACGCCGAATGGAACGAAAAATGCATAAATTCATGCCGTAACGAAGCATTGGTTTTTGTAAGAGTACTTCGACACGGTTTTTTAGCCATTCCAAGCACTCCCGGCAAAAACAATCAGGTTCTTTGCACAGGTAATTTGTCTATCGGACAGACAAGGTGTCGCGGTCCCTGTTTTGATCAAAGGGAGAGTGATATTGCATTCGAAATGCTTTCCGGGCAAAGTGCGGCTTCTCGTATTCCGCCATACATTTGACGGAAATTTTTCATTAACAAGGAATAGCTCAAAAGGGGGTTCAAATGAACATCAGAACTAATATATATCAGGCCGAGACCCGGCATGCCGGCGTGAAATGGTTTAGTAGCATTTCCGCGCTTGTGCTGATCTCGCTAACATTTGCCGGCTTTACGTTTGCCCAATCGGTTTCGGGCGTGACCGGTATCGTCGCCGACGCGACCGGGGCGGTTGTGCCCGGTGCAACCGTGACGCTTACGGACACTAAAACCACACGGATTCTCACGACAAAGACCACCGACCAGGGCGTCTACACATTCCAGAATGTTGCTCCCGGCGGCGGTTACAAACTTGCGTTTACGCTCCAGGGCTTTCAGACCGCGACGATCTCGGATGTCGCGCTTGGCGTGGCCAAAACCGAAACCTACAACGTGACGCTCAAGGCCGGTGAAGTTACGGTTTCGGTTGAGGTTGCGTCTACGGGTTCCGGGGAAACGTTGAATACGACCGACCCGACTTTGGGCAATATCATCGACACGCGCCAACTGCGTGAGCTGCCGATACAGATTCGCAGTTCGCCGGCGGCGTTGATCGGATTGCAGCCCGGGGTGGTTGGAAACAACGTCGGAACGGGTGCGGCCAACCGCGTTGGTTCCGTAACAGGTTCGCGAGCCGATCAGGGCAATATTACGGTCGATGGCATCGACGCCAACGACCAGGCGACGGGACAGGCATTTGCGACCGTCGGTAATGCTCCGATCGACGCGATCCAGGAATTTCGTGCCGTGACGACCAACCCCAGCTCGTCCGAAGGACGCAGCAGCGGTGGCCAGATCCAGATCGTTACCAAAAGCGGCAGCAATCAATTTCACGGCTCGCTCCGTGAATACAACCGCACTGCCAAAACGGCGGCAAACAGCTTTTTTAACAATAAATCGGGCGTCAAGCGGCCGCAGTTAACCCGCAACCAGTTTGGCGGCAATCTCGGCGGCCCGCTGCCATTTTTCAATTTTGGCGAAAATGACGGACCTGCCTTTCGCAGCGGTAAAGATAAGTTGTTTTTCTTCTTCGATTACGAAGGACGGCGGGACGCGCAGGGTATTTCGTACACGCGAACCGTACCCCTCGATCATTTCAGAAACGGCGGATTAGCGTATATCAACAACACGGCGGGCTGCTCATTCACGAGCCGCCTTAACACGACACCGCAATGCATAACGATTCTGACACCGGCACAGGTTGCGGCCCTTGATCCGCGCGGCATCGGCGGCAACGCGGCACTGTTGAGCTTTATAAATGGCCGCTATCCTTCGGCCAATGACCTGACGGTAGGCGACGGCATCAACACGGGCGGATATCGATTCAATTCACCCTCGAAGCGGGCGGACAACACATACACGACCAGATTTGACGCCAACCCGACAGACAGGCAGAAGCTTTTCTTCCGCTTTAACATTGCCCGCCGTTTGCAGACGGACATCGTGAATTCGGTCGCGCAGCAGTTTCCGGGCGATCCGGAAACCTCTCAGATCGTGGTCAAGGACTATTCGTGGGTTGGCGGCTACAGCTGGGCGATCACGAATTCTCTCTTTAACCAAGTCACGATCGGCAACAGCCACTCGGGACTCGATTTTCCGAACAACTTTCATCCGACGTTCCCGAATAACTTTGCGCTCGGAGCTTTGACAGCGCCATTTGCCGGTTTCAGCACGCAGAGCCGTAATGTCGATACGCCGACGATACGCGACGACGTGACGTATAACCGGGGTTCGCACACATTCTTTGCCGGTGTTCAGATCAAGCCGATCAAGTCGGTGTCCGGACTCGTGAACGACTTTAACAACGTGACCATCGGACTCGGTGGTACTACGACCACACTCAACACGACGCTGCGTCCGACCACGATCAGGACAGGGACGACGGCAGCGGCGGCGTTTGACAGAGCTTTTGCTCTTATTCTGGGCCGCTATGCCTCGATCGGCACGACCTATAATTACAATACGGCGGGCGTCGCTGGAGCACCGGGTACCGGCAAAATTCGCGATTTCCGCTACAACGAGTATGAGTACTACGGCCAGGACAACTGGAGAGTCCGTAACGACCTCACGATCAATCTCGGTCTGCGTTACCAGTATTACCAGCCACCCTATGAAAAGAACGGTTTTCAGGCTGGCAACGACGTAGATCTTGATGCCCTGTTCGCCAAACGCGTAGCTAACGGTCAGGCTGGCATCAGCGGTGACGCAGCTGAGCCCTTCCTTTCCTACACATTGATCGGAAAAGCCAACGGCAAGCGTCCGTATTACAAGCCGGACAAGAATAACTTTGCCCCTCGTGTAGGTTTTGCCTACTCGCCTTCGTTCAAGGAAGGTTTCATGGGCACGGTTTTTGGTGACCACAAAACGTCGATACGCGGTGGCGGATCGATCGTTTACGAACGCATAGCGGGTGCATTGACGTTTATTGCCGATCAGGTTTCGTATTTATTCGACAATAGTGCGACGACCAGTTTTGGCAATACCAACGCGAGAACCGCGCTGATTAACGATCCTAGATTTACGAGCATCAGCACGCTGCCGCTGCAAAACAGGGCACCGACGATCACCAATCCGTTCACGCCATTTGTGACGGGTGGGGTTCCAACCGGTAATGCTACTGGAGAAACCAATTACGCACTCGCTCAAAATTTCCAGATACCGTACTCATACCAGTACAGCCTGGATTTTCAACGCGAATTGCCGGGTAACTTCCTCCTGGACGTAGCTTACGTTGGCCGCATCGGTAAAAAACTCTTTACCCAGGCCGACGCGGCACAGATCGTTGATTTCAAGGATCGCACGTCGGGACAATTTCTGTTAGGAGCTCTAAATGCCTTACAGACCCAGCTACAGGCCGGAACGGCGATCACCAACCAGGCTTTCTTTGAAAATCAAGTAGGTGCAGCGACTCTGGCAAACTACGGCGGCACCTGCACACAGGTTTTTGGAACGTCGTGTACACGTGTCGTGTCCGACAACTTCGGCAGTCTGGTACAAATCGGGGATGCGTCGGATACGGTTCAGGCCTTGTTTGGCAACGGTTTGCTCAACTCGAACATTGGTTTAAGCGGACAGTTTTCGACCAATGCCTACATCACAAATCTGGGCACGTCGCGATACGACGGTATGCTAATCAGCTTGCAAAAGAGATTTGCAAAGGGTTATCAGTTCGATTTTAACTATACGTTCTCGCATTCGACGGATAACAACTCAAGCGTCGCCAACACGGTTTTCGGCGGTCTGATATGTGATCTGCGAAACGTCAACGTTTGCAAGGGACCGTCGGATTTTGACATCCGCCACTTGATAAACGTGAACGGCATCGCCGAAGTGCCGATCGGAAAAGGTAAATTCATCGGACGAAATATGTCGAATTTGATGAATACGCTGGTGGGCGGATTTCAATTCTCGGGAATCTTCACGTATCGTTCGGGTCTGCCGTTTAGCACGACGACCGGTGCATTCCCAGTAGGATTTGTACTGGACGCTCCCGCCGTAGCAGTTGGGGCAGCTCCGAGGGGGGCGATTGATAAATCGGGAAGTACGATCCAGTATTTCGGAAACGCGACGACCGCTTTGGCGGCCTTTAGTAATCCGAAAAACGGAGAGATCGGACAGCGAAACACGCTTCGTGGCCCGACCTTCTGGAATGCCGATTTTTCGCTGGCGAAGAACATCAGTCTAGGCGAAGGCAAGCGGCTACAGCTCCGGGCAGACGCATTTAATGCGTTTAACCATAACGCTTTCGGTCTGCCGAACGCCAACATCAACGGCGGCACGTTCGGACAAATCACCGGATCGAGCACTGCTCCGCGTGAAATGCAGTTTGCGGTGAGATTTGATTTCTAAGGGAAACTTTAAATCTCTTGTATGGCCGGGAACTTAGGTTTCCGGCCATTTTTATTTCTAACGTGCGGCAAACGAGTCGTTACCGGTGATGTCGGCGAGGTGGCGGGTGTCGTTGAGGGCGAGGACGCGGACGTTGCGGCGGCCGCGGAGTTCGAAACGGTTGATGCCGCAGTTTGAGGTGATGATCCACGGTGTCGTCTTGGTGCCGCGATGGATCGCGCCGAGTAAGTAAAGCGTGAGAAAGCAGATCGCACCCGTGTGCGAAAAGATCGCGACACGCTCGGTCGGGTGATTGCGGATAACGTCGCTAAATTGTGCGGTTATGCGTCGGAGCAGATGGCGGTAGCTCTCGCCTTCGGTAATGACGTGGTTGACGCTGCGGTTGACGAGAGCGTAATAGTCGCTGGGAAACTGAGCTTTTGATTCGTCAAATGTCAGCCCCTCGAGCACGCCGACGTGGCGTTCGCGAAAGGCGGGCGATGTATGTACCTCAAGATTCAATAATTTAGCCAGCGGCTCAGCCGTCTGCACCGCCCGCAACAGATCGCTGGAGTAGATCGCGCGGATACCCTCTTTAGCCAGCGCATTCGCCGTCATTTCGGCCTGCCGTTGTCCCAATTCCGACAACGGCGTCGGCCCGTGCCCGCCAAAACGTCCCTCGGCATTGCCGGCGGATTGGCCGTGGCGGATTAAGTATAGACGTGTTGGCGGCGGCATTATTCGGCGTTATCTTTCTTAATTTCGGACAGAATCGAAGATACCGCGACGGTTAACGGATCAAGGTCTTCTTGTGTAATGCTCCAGACGACTTCGAAATCAACCTTGAAGTAATAGTGAGCAATAATGTCGCGAAAACGGGCAATGCGTTTCCACTCAATGTGAGGCTGGGACGCAAGCAGTTCCTTTGGAACCGATTTTACCGCTTCTCCGACAATTTCAAGATTTCTGACGACAGCATCAATTATCATGCCGTTCCAGGATAAAAGTCTCAAACGTATGACCAGCGATGTATTTCCTGACCTTTTCGCACGATTCGAGGATGTCGTTGAGATAAAGACTATAGTCCTTGGACATAAACTGTTTCTGCTAAAATACGCTTTTTTATAATAGGCTTGATCGTTTCCTTCATGACCAGATCAACCTTTCTTCCAAAAAGTTCTTCTAAGAAGAAAAGAAGATCCATATACGCGCTAAATGTATGTTTTTCAAGATCTACAAGCACGTCAACATCGCTCTTTTCCGTCTGCTCTCCGCGAGCAAAAAACCCGAACACGCCAATTTCCCGAACGCCGAAACCCCGTATTTCGGTCCGGTGATCTTCGAGCAGGTCAAATATTTGGGTGCGCGATTTCATATTGAGGATTTAATCGTAAAAGTCAGAATTTGCAATGCCAGAAATTATCCCGACCGTCCGCTAATCGCCCTGATTCTTACGAAATGTATAGAAAACCCACGCTATTACAAGAAATCCAATCGATGTAATCACAGGCGGCAGCAAAATATTCGGAGCACTCAAGAGGCCGATATAGCCTATAACCAAAGCCAGTGCGATCATCAGAATTCCGGCAATGGTTAGGACTGTTTTACGATTCATTAAATATTAAACTCCTACCGCTTCGGCTTTAAGCTTTTCGGTTTGGTAATGCGTCTGCAAGGCACTGACGAATTCATCGATCTGGCCTTCCATGACGAGTTCGAGCTGGTGGACGGTCATGCCGATGCGGTGGTCGGAAACACGATTCTCTTTGAAATTGTAGGTGCGGATCTTTTCGGAGCGGTCGCCGCTGCCGACCATCGATTTGCGTTCGGCCGACTGAGCATCGTGCTGCTTTCGCTCCTCGAGCTCCTGCAATCGGGCACGTAGCACGCGCATTGCTTTTTCGCGGTTCTTGATCTGCGATTTTTCATCCTGCATCGAAACGACGACGCCGGTCGGCAAGTGCGTGATTCGTACGGCCGAATAGGTCGTGTTTACCGACTGTCCGCCGGGGCCACTACTACAAAATGTATCGATTCGCAGATCGTTTTGATTGATCTGGACATCGACCTCTTCGGCTTCGGGCAGAACGGCGACGGTGATCGCGGATGTGTGGATACGGCCCTGGGTCTCTGTCTGCGGCACACGCTGGACGCGGTGAACGCCGCTTTCAAAACGCATTTTCGAATAAACATTGTCGCCCTCGATAACGGCTGTCGCGTCCTTGATGCCGCCCATGCCATTGTCCGAGGCTTCCATAATGTCCATTTTCCAGCCCTGACGCTCGGCGTAGCGGGCGTACATTCGCAGGATCTCGGCGGCAAACAGTGTGGCTTCGTCACCGCCCGTTCCGGCACGGATCTCGAGAATTATATTCTTTTCGTCGTTCGGGTCTTTCGGGATGAGCAGTACCTTGAGCTGTTCTTCGGCAACGGGCAATTTCTCTTCGATCTCGGCGATCTCGAGAGCGGCCATCTCTCGCATTTCGTCGTCGTCCGCCAGATCGGCCAGATCACGGGCGCCTTGCAGGTCGCCCTGCATTTTGCGGACCTCGCGATATTTTTCGACGATCTCGCCAAGCGAGCGGTGCTGCTTCATCAGCCGCGCGTAGGCTGTCATGTCAGACATGAACTCCGGCTGCGAGATCTGCTCGGTCAGCTCCTCGTAGGATTTTTCGATCTGTGCAAGTTTTTCGAACATAAGAATTTTTCAACGCAAAGTCGCTAAGTCGCCAGGACGCAAAGAAAACAAAGAAAGACTTTGCGGCTTTGCACCTTGGCGCCTCTGCGTTAATTTTTTTAAACTACGACTTCTAAATGCCTTTGGTACACCGGAGCGTTTTCGATCTCGGCGGGCTCGAATTTGAGCGACTCATCGAGCGCTTTAATAGCGACTTCGAGTTGCAAGTTATCAGGTTCCTGAGTCGTGATATTTTGCAGCCAGAGGCCTGGTTTGGTCATCATTTTGAAAACGGCGCTCGTCTCTTTTTTTGCGGCGTAGCGAATGACCTCGTACGAGAGACCTGCGACGAGCGGCATCAATGCAATTCGAATGAGCAGATTCATCCACAACGCGTCGAATTTGATCACCGAAAACAGCACGATCGCGACCAGCATGACGACCATCAGGAACGACGTACCGCAACGCGGATGCTGGCGACGCATTGTCGTCGCATTTTCGGGCGTCAGGTCGAGGCCTTTTTCCCAGGTGAAGACCGTCTTGTGCTCCGCGCCGTGATATTCGAAAACGCGGCGGATGTCCTTCAAACGCGACATCGAAAAGATCATGATGATGAAAAACACCATCCGCACCACGCCGTCGGCGAGGTTGAACGCGATCCACGAATGCGGTTTGATCTCCCAGATATAGGCTTTGATCGTCGTAAACCATCCCGCACCGTCGGCGATGACCGGGCCGTCAGCCCAATGGAGGGTGATGAATGCAAGATTGGTAAGCAGCAGCGGGGCCGCCAAAAACAACACGATATTAAACAACAATCCGAGAATGATCGAACCGACTGCGGTTGCCGATTGGCCGGCCGTTTTCGCTTTAGATTCGGCTGGCATCGTGACCTTGACGCGGGCTTTAGTGAAATTTTCGTCCAACGTACCGTCTACCAATGCGGCCTGCGTTTCGGCGACACCCTCGGTCGTCAATTCTTTCTGAGCTTCGAGATCTTCTTCCCAGATCTTGGCCGAGAAATTGAGAGCTTTGACGCCTAGGGCCATCGACTGGATCAGCGTCGCACCGCCGCGAAGCACCGGCCACGACAGCCATTTGTACTTATCGCTCCATTTCGGCAGCGACTCGGCTGTGTGAACGATCGAGCCGTCCAAGCGTCGGCAGGCGATCGCGTAGGCCGACGGAGTACGCATCATCACGCCCTCCATCACGGCCTGGCCGCCGACGATGAGGTCGCGTTCCATGGCGAAGATTGTGTGCAGAAACTTTAGTTTGCGAACCGATGATCTTTTCATATCGTTTTGTTTGATTTCAGATCGAACCATATGGATGTAAACCGATTTGCGATTAGCCCGATCTATTTCCAAAATTTTGGAACTCGTATTTCAAAAAAGAACTAACGCCGACCTTTTTTCACCTGATCCGGGGGTGTATTTTTGGTACACCTTTACCGGTCGGCGCAAAAAGCGTCGGCGTCAAATTTTGAAAAGCTAATAAAGTCCGATTATCGGAGCAGTTAACATCCGAGTGAGGCCCTTACTTAGGTGCGGGCTGCTGACACCGGCTTTATGCCTTAGCTTCAGCCGCACCGCGGGCGTAACGCTTGTTAAAGCGGTCGACGCGTCCGGCCGTATCGATCAGTTTCTGTTTGCCGGTAAAGAACGGATGGCACTCGGAGCAGATTTCGATCTGCAACTCGTCGCCCATCGTCGACCGGGTCTTAAAGGTGTTGCCGCAAGCACAGATCACGGCCATCTCAGTATATTTCGGGTGTATTTCAGGTTTCATATTTTCACTTCCTTCCGCCGTATATAAGCGGTGTGATTTTGCGATATGACGCAATCTTTAATCATACGACCGAATGTGTGTTAGGTCAAGTATTTGTGTGGCAAGGTGGTATGTCAGTTTGAATTAAGTGACTTCTTGTACTCGTTCCAAAAGCTCCTTGCAACTCCAAAGGCTTGAGCTTCGCTTCCACCTATCATTGTTGCGACGGAACTCCACGGATATTGACCGCGCGTTACGCGCCGGTCTATTACCCATTGGGCAAAGCCATCATAAATTGGGTCTCCGAGTTTCTCTTTTTCTTCAAAGAGCGCAAACCCAAAACCATTGATAAAGGCCTCCATCTTTATTACGGAAGCATGCCCAAGATACATGGCTGGCCGCTCGAAAATTAGATCCATTAACTCAGATTTCGTCATTTTTGATAAGTAGATCCACAATATCTTCCATTTCCGGCAGTAATTATGATCCGTAACTTCGAAAAAGCCCTAAACCGCTTTTTCCAGTGTGTCGTTAAGCAATTTGTTCAGACTAATATTTCTTGACGATGCGAGCAGTTTATATTTTCGATGAATATCGGGCTTCAACCGCAAAACAAGTTTTCCCGACAGTGGCTTCTTCGGTTGGATATTTTTTTCTTTTGCGAAGTCGAGAAACAACTTCATGCTAATTTCTCCTTCGTGACGCAGTTTTTCGATGTTGTCAGCATAAAAATCCACACTGCCGTTGAGGCCGACGAATTCGCCCCGAAACATGTTGATCTGAGGATCAAAATTGATAACAGCGTCGTATTCGCCAAATTTCAATGAATTTCCCATAGTCCAATTACGATTGTCGACTTAGTGCCTTTTGATAAATCTCGACCCACGCTTGCGGAGTGAGCTTGGCGGCGAGTTCGCCGATGAGTTTGAGCGGGGCTTCCTCGGGGTTTTTGAAGCGGATGCAGGCCATGCCCATGTCGAGTTTTTTCGGTGAATGCTTTGGCCATTCGGTGGTAAACCAATTCATCAGCGAGCCGGAGCCGTAGAGGCCCATATGGTGGAGGGCGACGTGGCCTTTGGTTGAGGTGAGGCTCATCAGCATCAGCGGTTTTGAGGGGTCGCAGTGGTAACCGGCCGGGAAAAGCGAATGCGGAACGGCCCACATGATCCCGCCCGTGCCGATGCGTTCCTCAAAGCCGGTTGGAATGTGTTTGGCTATTGTTTCTCGTAGCGCGGCGACAGCGGCTTTGCGGTCGTCGGGAAGGCTGTCGATGAACTTGTCTGGTGATGACATGGCTGCAAGAAAATGAAACCACAGATTAACACAGATGGACACAGATCGGGGTTAAAAATATCTGTGTTTATCCGTGTCTATCTCTGGTTAATTTTTGCTCTGTAACCGGTCCTCAAGATGTTGTGTTCTGATGCCGTAAAATGCCTTCAGATCATCGATCTGCTGTTCGATCTCGTCGGTATTTTTTGGATCCGCGAGGCGGGTGCCGACGAGCATGTTGTTTTTTGGGGTGTGCTCGACGGAGATAAATTCAAAGAGCTTGGTCGCGTAGCCCTCGCGTTCGAGCAGGAGCGAGCGGAGGCCGTCGGTTACGGTTTCGGCGACGCGCTCGATCATGACGCCGTGTTTTAGGATGTCGCGAAACATCGGTGGCGGCGTCATCTGGAGGCGAATTTCTTTATGACAGCACGGAGCGGCGACGATGAGATCGGCGTTTGCCTTGATGCCGGCAAAGAGGGCGTCGTCGGTCGCGGTGTTGCAGGCGTGGAGGGCGATGAGGATATTGACGTCCTTGAGATCGCCAAAATTATAAGAATCGATCGCTGCCTCGACAAACTCGAGCCCGTCAAATTCGCTTGCACGGGCGACGTCGTTTGAGATCCCGGCAAGGTCACTGCGGGCCTCGACGCCGGTCATTTTGACGTCGATGCCGCGTACATTTTTGAAATAATCGTACGCGGCAAATGTCAGATAGCCCTTGCCGGATCCCATGTCCACGATCGTGAGCGACGTGCGGTCTTTCAGATCGGAACCGTCGACCAGATCCGCCAATATCTGGACGTATTTGTTAATCTGCCGCCACTTATGCTGCTGTCGCGAGTGGACCTCGCCACTGGTACTGGTAATGCCAAGCGCATTCAGATAGACGCCGTGTGGGTTGATCAATTTATCTTTCTTGCGGTCGTGTTCGAGCGGCGGAGCTACTTTGAACGTCGGTTTGCCGATATTCAGCCTCGAGTTTTTTCGGCCGATGTCGAGTTGAAAGTCAGTCTTTGTCGTGAATAGGTGGCCGCTGAAAAATTCGCTGCCTAAGTAACGTTTGATCAGAGAGAGGCCATCGTCTATCGGGTAATTTTTAGCGATGTCGCGGGCGTCGTGGCGGTACAAAAAGAAAAGCCGAATACCTTTGTTTGTCTTGATCAGGCGGATGTGGATTTTTTGCAGTTGTTTGTCCGCGCCCTTATAATTACCTAGAGTAAGTTTAACGAGTGAGCCGTCTTTTGCACTCGCGGCGAGTTCGGACAGAAATTTATCTACGTTTTCAGGCATTCTGAGGAAGAGGTTAGCACAATGGAAACAGAAAATAACGTTATCCCGGCCAAGCAGTTTGTCGAGGCGGCCGCGTACCTGCTGCGTGAGACTTTTGCGGGCTCGCCAGAGGGTCAGGCAAGCGCATATCTCGACCGCGGCGTCGGGATCTTTGCGACATTAGGCGAGATTTCGGCTGAGGCTGCGTCGGTCGAATTTCACGGAACGACCATCGCCGCCCAGACCGAACACGCCAAATTTTACCTCGACCGTCTTTGCGAATTCATCAACGGCCGCACCGAATCGGTCAATTGGGACGCAAGCTGGCTGATCGACGAGGTTAATGACGACGAATGGGACGCGTTGCGCGAAAGCGTGCAGCGTTCGTACGAGAGCACGCTGCGACGCCTCGCCGATGTGCCCGATTGGGGCGGCGAACGCGTCGGAATGGCGATGGGCATGGTTGCCCACACCGCCTATCATCTCGGTGCGATCCGGCAGATCGCCAAGAACGGGAAATCGTAAAACTTGTTTGAGAAACTCCGACAAAAGAAATGGTTTCCTTGGGCGGTAGTCACAATTCTCGTTCTCCTTACCCTGACGTCGAGGGTCTGCGTCGCGTATTTTCTCGCCAATGACGACCCGGGCGACGGCGTTGTCTATGCTCGGCTCGCCCGTAATTTACTCGAACAAGGCGTCTATTCGACCGAAGCCGAGGCCCCCTTCACGCCAACACTCGTACGTCTGCCGGGCTATCCGCTATTCCTCGCCGGTGTTTATTCCATTTTCGGCCATGAAAACAACACGGCGGTCCGCATCATCCAGGCCGTTTTCGACACCGCCACTTGCGTGATCATCGCTCTGCTCGCATTTCTTTGGACTGAAGACCAGGAGCGAAAGCGGAGGCGCGCGATGTGGGCGTTTTTGCTGGCAGCCTTATGCCCGTTCATTGTCATCTACACGGCGACGATCCTGACCGAGACACTGACGACATTTTTGATGGGCGCGATGACGCTGACGGCGACGCTCGGGTTTAAAGCTTCGCGCAAGGGAAAGGCGTTTCTGTGGTGGAGCATGACCGGGCTGCTCGCCGGGATCGCGGTTTTTGTGCGTCCGGACAACGGCCTTTTTGCGGCTGGGATCGGGGTGACACTTGTGATCTCGGGGCTGTTTTTCACGACGGGCGATTCGCCAAAATTTTCTAAGCGGTTGGTGCGAGTCATAGGACACGGAGTGTTGTTTTCCGGGATCTTTGTCCTGGTCCTGACGCCGTGGACGGTGCGGAATTACCGGCTTTTCGGCGTGTTTCAGCCGATCTCTCCCGCCCATGCCGATATGCCGGGCGAATTTGTGCCGCTTGGTTATTTTCGTTGGCTGCGAACTTGGGTCGACGATTCGCGCTTTATTGAGCCGATGCAGTGGAATCTCGGCGAAAAGCCGATCAACATCAGCGTCATACCGCCGAAGAATTTCGACTCGCCCGAGGAACACGACCGCGTTGCCGCCCTGCTCGAGCAATACAATCACCCGCCCGGCAGCAAGCCTCAGAAGCCGCCCGATGAGGAGACGAGCGACGAAACTTCGGACGAGGCGGATAGCGGCGACAATTCGCCAGATGATACAGCGGATGATACCGCGAATGCCAACGATACGAGTGAAGCCGACTCCGCCGATGCCGACAAAGGCGATTCGCCCGACGACGAATCTGACGCCGATGATGAAAACAAAAAATACATCGTCAAGATGACGCCGGAGATCGATGCCGAGTTTGGCCGGATCGCCGACGAGCGGATCAGCCGCTGGCCGTTCCGGTATTACTTGTTTGTTCCGGCAAAACGCGCGGCGGCGTTATGGTTCGATTCGCACTCGCTGTATTACCCGTTCGGCGGGCAAATGTCGCCCGTTCGCGATCTCGATTACGACGAGCATCAGCAATATTGGCTGCCCGGTTTTACGCTGCTGATGTGGATATATACGCTGCTAGGCGTCGGCGGGGCATTGGTATTGTGGCGTGCCCGGGCTGATACAAAGATGCTGCGGTGGCTGGTATTGGTCGCCCTGATGACGCTGCCGCGGGTAGCATTTTTGTCGTCAGTCGAGAACCCGGAGCAGCGTTATGTTATTGAATTGTTTGCTTTTACGGCGTTGCTAGGCGGTATTTTTCGCGGCAATCTGAGGCCCAAGAGATCCGAGCCTGAAGAAATCCCTTTAGCTGAACCGCCGTCAGACCGCATTGTGTCACTCGATGTTTTTCGCGGGATGACAATCGCGGCGATGACGCTCGTAAATATGCCCGGCACGTGGGACGCGATCTATCCGCCGCTCGAACACGCCGAGTGGAATGGGGCCACGCCAACCGACTGGATATTTCCGTTCTTTCTTTTTATCGCCGGCGCGTCGATCAGTTTAGCTCTCGGCAAACGCGTCGATGAGCAAACCGTTGATCGAGGCGTTTACTTCAAGATATTCAAACGGGCCGGTTTGCTGTTTGCTTTGGGGATTTTGCTTGAAATATTCCCGTTTTACAACATCTGGACCGCCGCATGGTTTGAGCCGTCGACCTTAAGGATCATGGGCGTATTGCAACGGATCGCGATCTGCTACATGGTCGCCGCGCTGATCTTTTTGCACACAAACTGGAAACGCCAGGCGATTATCGCCGCCGTGATCCTGCTCGGCTATTGGGCATTGGTGACGGTGGTCAATGTGCCCGGTTGCGATACCACGTCGTTCAACGACAAGGCCTGTAACCTTTCGGCCTATCTCGACCGCGTGATACTGACCGGTGATCACATCTGGAGTCAGTCGAAAGTTTTCGATCCCGAAGGGCTTCTATCGACGCTTCCCGCCATTGCAACGACGCTCGCCGGCGTTTTAGCGGGCCAATGGCTGAGATCGGGCCTCGACGGAATGCGAAAATTTGCCGGGATGTTCGTTGGCGGAGCCGCCCTTGCTATTGCAGGGTGGGTGTGGAGTTTTTGGTTTCCGCTCAACAAATCGCTGTGGACGAGTTCGTACGTGGTTTACACGGCGGGCCTCGCGTGCGTCTTTTTGGCGGTCTGCTATTGGCTGGTCGATCTGCGAGGCTATAAGCGGTGGGCAAAGCCCTTCGTGATCTTTGGCTCTAACGCCATCGCACTCTACGTCGGTTCGACGATCGTTGAAACCGTCTTATCTATCGTTTATGTCGCCGCTCCGCACGATCAAACGATGACATTTCGGGAAAAGATCTTCACTTCGGTATTTTTGCCGCTCGGAGCACCGATCGATGCTTCACTGTATTACGCGAGCTCGTTTGTATTTATATGGTTGTTTTTGATGTGGGTGCTGTATCGAAGGAAGATCTTTTTGAAGATATAAGGCGGATCTTCACGCAAAGCCGCTAAGTCCGCCAAGGAAGAGAAGTTTGACCGCGCTAAACTAATAACTTGTCAGATCGATCTTTAGGCAAACATTTTCAGGCCGCAATTGATTGGGCGGCGGGTCTCGTTCTGTTTGCGGCGACCGCCGGAGTTGTCTGGTGGCAAAATACGCGGCTGACGGTGCTCTACGACCTTAGCGGCGTCCTCGAACACGCCGCCCGAATGGCACAAGGCGATGTGCCTTACCGCGACTTTCCGTTCCCGTACGCACCGCTCACATTCCTGACGCAGGCCGCGATCATCAAGCTAACCGGGGCCGTCTACTGGCATCACATCGTTTATGCTTGCGTGATCGGCGGGCTCGCCACCGTACTTGCGTGGCGAATTTTGGGAAATCTGTTTCGCGATTCGCTGCCTTTCCCAAGTCTCACCGCCTTTCTCCTGTCGCTGCCGCTCGCGATCCTTGGCCTGTACTGCGTCTTTCCGCATCCGTTTTACGACCCGGATGCGTGCTTTGTAGTTTTGCTCTGCATTTTGTTGCTGCTGCGAATGGAGCGGCAAGGCTTTCCGGCCGTCCGCACGTTTTTGACCGGGGCGTTGTTTGTCGTTCCGCTCTTTGTAAAGCAGAATATCGGCCTGGCATTCATAGGGAGCATCGGGCTCTGGCTGCTCGCGATGCTCGTTGTCAACCTCTGGAAAAAAAGGCTTGTGCGTCCGTATTTGTTGCTGATCGGGGGATCTATAGCCGGGTTTTTAGCTGCTCTTTTGATCGTACACTATGCGTTCGGGCTCGATAATTACAAGCAGTGGACGATCACCTACGCCACCGCGAGGCGGACACCGTCGTTGGGTGACATGCTGTCGGTCTATGCCGATTGGACGCTTTTGCTGTGGGCCGTTTTGTTTCTCATTGGCGCGTTTTTGATGCGGCAAAATGCTCGAGTTAGACGCTTGCCGTCGGTCATTTCGGTATTGCTGATGTCCGCTCCGTTTGTCTGGCCGGTGGCCTATTTATTTAACGACGCGGATGCGTCCGAGCGGGCCGAAAGGCTCGTCGGCGTGTGGCCCTTTATTTTTATCGTATCTTTCGGATTGGCATATATTTTTGTTCGAAAGCTCAAGGGTGTTGCCGCTGCGTTGCCGTTTGTCCTGATCGCGACGGCCCACGGGGTTTTTCTTTCGCAGCAGCTTTGGGGGTCTACTTACGCGATCTGGCAGTTGCTCATCATTCTCATCGCGCTTGTTTTGAGGCTGCTGTACGAACCGGAAAGCGGCGGGCCGGTGACGACGCTTGCGGCGGTGATGGCATTGTCGTTGGCGGTGGCGGGCGGGTTTTATGTTTATTCGAACGAACGGCTCGATTATGTCAATTTCGAGGATGGCGAGATGACGCATTCGACGCTGCCGCAACTCTCGGGTCTCTCGATGCGCGGCGATTGGATCACGGATTTTGAAGAGCTGGTCAAATACACGGACGAAAAAATCCCGCACGACGCGGGTGTACTGTACTTGCCGGGCGAGGACCTATTTTTTTACACTACGGGCAGGCATCCGCATTTTCCGGTGATGCTTTTCGATGTCACGAATAACCCGTACTCACCCGAAGAGATTCACGAGCGCGTTATGGCAAGCGACATCGAATGGGTTATCGTCAAAAACGACACGCAGATCGAGGCCGACGACATGATAGACAGCCGAAAAGCGATATTTGAACGGCTAAAGCCCGATTTTCGAAGCGTCGACAGCCTCAATAATTACGAGATCTACAAACGGCGGCCCGCCGATGATCCGCCGGACGAGGACGATAATACAAGCGACGATGGTGACGATTCCGACTCGGGCGACTGAATTCTGATCAGATCGAGCAATTTTCTTGATAGCTGATAGCTAATAGCTGTGAGCTAATAGCTAAATTCAAGGTTATTTGTTGGAGCGGTAATTATGACAAACTTATTTCACCTGGCATTTCCCGTTCACGATCTGGAGGCAGCCCGCGAATTTTACGGCGGCGTACTTGAATGCGAAGAGGCCCGCAGCTCGGACCGTTGGGTTGACTTTAACCTGTTCGGACATCAGATCGTCGCGCATCTTGCGCCAAATTCGACGGGTATCAAGGCATCCAATCCCGTGGATCACGACGATGTTCCGATACCGCACTTCGGCGTAGTTTTTCACATGGACGAATGGCAGCAGCTCGCCGATAAGCTCACTAAAAAAGGCGTAAAATTCGTCATTCCACCGAAGATCCGTTTCAAAGGCGAGGTCGGCGAACAGGCAACGATGTTTTTACTCGATCCGAGCGGCAACGCATTGGAATTTAAGGCGTTTGCGGATTTTTCGCGCATTTTTGCCAGATAGTTATCACTTATCAGCTATCACTTATAACTTATTCCGGTGTGTAAATCTTCCGGAATAAGTTATAAGTGATAGCTAATAAGTGAAAGTTAAGATTTAATAATGAAACTTATTCTCTTTATTCTTCTTTTATCGATCGCTGGTTTTCCCCAAGAGCGCTCTATTGCAATTACGATTGACGACCTGCCGGTTGTCTCGACGCGGACCGACCTCAAGACCCGTAAACAGATTACACGCAAGATACTCGCTCACATCGCGAAGGCGAATGTGCCGGTCATCGGTTTTGTCAATGAAAACAAGCTTTACGCGGGTGATAACCGCGATGAAAAGCAGATCGATCTGCTGCGAATGTGGCTCGCGGGCGGACTCGAATTGGGTAACCATACTTTTTCGCATGAGAGTCTTAACAAGTTGGCCCTGAAAGAATACGAAACCGATCTGCTGAAGGGCGAGACTATCACGAAGGAGTTGCTTGCCGCAAAAAGAATGCCGATCCGTTTTTTCCGTCATCCGTATTTACAGACTGGCCGGACGCTTAAGATAAAGGCCGATTTCGATGCGTTTCTAAAACATCACGGATACACGATAGCTCCGGTGACGATCGACAACGCGGATTATATTTTTTCGCGGGCTTATGACATTGCCTTTGACAAAGGCGATAAGAAATTAATGAAAAAGGTTGGCGAAGCATACGTGCCGTACATGGAGAGCAAACTCGCGTACTGGGAACGTCAGTCGGTGAAACTGTTTGGCCGCGAGATGAGCCAGACATTGCTGATACACGCGAATTTTATCAACTCGGATTATCTTGGGTCGCTGATCGCGATGTTCAAACGACGCGGCTACAAATGTGTCGATCTCGAAACCGCCCTGAAAGACGAGGCTTATCGTCTGCCCGACAAATACATCGGTCCCGCAGGCATCTCATGGCTGCACCGCTGGGCACTTGATAAAGGAAAGTCGTTCTTAGAACCTAATGAGCCGACCGTGCCTGAATTTGTGCTGAAAATATCGGGTATGACCGAATAGTGACGGCTATTTACTGTATTCGCCGTCGATCATTCGCCTGATGCCAAGCGGATTTTCTTCCTTTAATTCGTCCGGCAATGATGCGTCGGGAAAATTCTGATAACAAACTAATCGAGAAAATCTGTCGATCGCCCGCGTCCCAACCGCCGTCGAGCGCGAATCGGACGTCGCCGGATACGGCCCGCCGTGGACCATCGACGGGCAAACCTCAACGCCAGTCGAAAACCCGTTAAATATCAGCCGTCCGACTTTGGTTTCAAGGATGGCTATCAGATCGGCATGTTCGCGAAGGTCATCCTCGTTGCCGTGCACGGACGCCGTCAATTGCCCTTCGAGCGAGCGGGCGATGTCGAGCAATTCCTCGTGAGCGTTCGACCTGATCAACAGCGTCGTCGGGCCGAAGATCTCCTCGTTTAGGTCGGGAGTGCTTAAAAATTCGATAGCTGTCGTTTCGAACACTGATGGGTTAACTGCGAAGCCACGCAACTGGTTGTCTTCATTTGTCTCAAAAGCTGCGAACTCAGATTTGCGGCGGACACTGGCGTCATCGTAGCTTTTCTTGATACCTGCGGTGAGCAAGGGCGCTGTCAAAGTCTCTGAAATTTGTCCTTTGAAATTTGAAATGAACTCTTCCGAGTTTTCACTCTCCGGCAAAAATACAAGGCCCGGCTTTGTGCAAAATTGCCCCACACCGCCTGTTACCGAAGCGTGCAGACCACTCACGATTGCGTCACCGCGTTCGGCGACCGCGCTTGGTAGGATGAATGTTGGGTTGACCGAGCTCATTTCGGTGTAAACAGGGATCGGTTCGGGGCGAGCTGCGGCAATGTCCATCAACGCCCGTCCGCCCCGTCGCGAGCCGGTGAATCCGACTGCCTTGATCGCCGGGTGCTTGACCAATGCCTGGCCGATCTCGTAATCGTCTGAAAATAATAGACTAAACGTGCCCTCGGGCATTCCGCAGTCTTTGACAGCTTTAGCCACGGCCGTACCGACAAGCTCCGCGGTTCCCGGATGAGCTACATGGGCATTAACGATGACCGGACAGCCGGCCGCAAATGCCGACGCGGTGTCGCCGCCCGCAACCGAATATGCGAGCGGAAAATTGCTGGCGCAAAATACCGCGACAGTGCCGAGTGGACGAAGCATCGAGCGAATATCCGGCTTTGGCAAAGGCTGGCGATCGGGAATTGCATGATCGATCCGTGCGTCGACCCATGAGCCGTCGTCGAGCAGGTCGGCGAATATCCGCAATTGTGAGCAAGTACGGCCACGTTCACCGACAAAGCGGGCGTTCGGCAGGGATGTCTCGAGCGATGCACGCTCGATAAGGGTATCGCCGAGCGCTTCGATATTGTCGGCGATAGCACGCAAGAAGTTGGCTCGCGCCGCTCCGGCAGTGTTGCCGAAAGGTATTCGAGCGTCGCCGGCTAATTTCGCGGCACGATCCAACTCGTCGAGCGACGCGACATGGAAATCAGGCTCGACAGCGAGGCCGGTCTGCGGATCAAACGCACGGAATGGCTTTCCTGTCGTATTTCCGCGTTCACAGCCGATAATTGAGGTACCTGTAAGTTTAGGATCCATATTTATTTCGATGCGGAAGCCCGCCCTTGCTCACGCGCGGGCCTACGCAAAATGTCACGGGCGATGAGCAATTGCGTGATCGATGAGGGCGAGCGTTTCGACAAGCTCCGTTCCGACGAGATCAAGCCTCGGCGGACGCACGCGGGTGCTGCCCCAGCCGACTTTTTCCTGGACCAATTTGATGAGTTGGACAAATTTCGGCACGGTGTCGAGCCGGAGCAGCGGCAAGAACCATTCGTACAAGATGCGGGCCTCGTCCGTCTTGCCTTGCATCGCGTAGTTGAAAAGATCGACAGATTCCTTCGGAAATGCGCTCACTAACCCCGCGATCCAACATGTCGCCCCGGCAGCGATGCCCTCGACTATGCAGTCGTCAACGCCGACCGCGAGTGCGAGACGATCATCAAGCAACGCACGGATCGCGGTGACGCGGCGGACGTCGGTCGACGATTCTTTGACGGCGTGAAGATTTGGCAGCTCGGCTGCAAGCTCGGCGACCTGCTCCGGCAAAAAGTCGGTGCCGTAGGCGACCGGGTTGTTATAGAGCATGCACGAAAGCGGCGTTGCGTTGCAGACCGCGACAATATGGGCCTTCATCTCGTGCCAATCACCGCGATAAATATACGGCGGCAGCACCATCAATCCATGACAGCCCGCAGCCTCGGCGGCTTTTGCCTGCGTGATCGCGTCCGCAGTCGTTATGGCTGCGATAGCCGCGATGATCGGCACTCGGTCACCGACAGCCGCGACGCAGGTCTTCCACAGAGCTTTTTTTTCCTCGATCGACATGGCACCGCCCTCGCCAAGAGAGCCATTCATTACGATGCCGGTACAGCCGTTATCTACCAGCCACGTCACATGCCGGGCCGTAAACGCATGGTCGATCTGCAGATTTTCGTCAAAACAAGTTGTGATCGCGGGCATCACGCCCTTCCATTCAAACGCCATCAAACGTCTCCTCTACTAAATATCCGTCTCAGCCAAACTCTCCATTCGTACGGGGAAGATCGGTGGGCGGACCGAATCAACCTGCCAATCAAAAAGAAATTCGGTCGCCGCACCGCACACGCGGCCCTGACATGGCCCCATGCCGCAACGAGTTTGCAGCTTTGCTTCGCGCCACGAACCGTACGGTTTCAAACTCTCAAATGTTACATCCTCGCACCGGCAAACGAGCGTTTCTAATGCAGCGAGATGTTTCAATTCGTTGCGCAACGCGAACGTTTCGTTAAGACGACGGACAAAACCTGCGGTTTTCGCACGCTGCGAAAAATGTTTCCGTGCTTCGTCCGTCCGTCCGCTCGCCTCAAGCCCCGCGATCTTTCCTTCGATCAAAGATGATTCTACACCGCCGATGCCGGTTGGTTCACCCGCGCAGAAGACGTTTTCGACAGATGTCCGTTGAAATTTGTCCACCGAGACAAAACCGCTGGCAATTTCGCAGCCGAGCAAGCTGGCGAGTTCGATATTCGGAACGAGATGAAAGCCGCAGGCGAGATAGTCGCAATCGATCGTTGTCGTTTTGCCGTTGCGGATTACGGTCACCGATTCGAGCTTTCCGTCGCCGATGGCAGATGTTACCCAGTTATTTGTGAGATACGGAATTCCGATAAGTTTTGCCCTTAAAGAGATCGCCTGAGCTATTTTTTTCGGTTCACGCCATAGACTTAGGCCGAATTTGTTGATCTTTGCCGCCGGTGCCTGCTCAACAATGGCCAGGACATCGGCACCTTGCGCCTTGAGATACTCTGCAACGGCGAGCAGCAACGCTCCGGTTCCGGCAACAACAATACGTTTGTTTTTGACCAAAAAGCCACTTTTTACGAGTGCCTGTAGCCCGCCGGCACCGAAAACACCAAGCAGTGTCCAGCCGGGAAACGGCAAAAAACGCTCGCGGGCTCCGGTGGCGATGATAAGGTTTTTGTAATTCAGAGCAACGACACCGTCGCGCGTTTCGGCAAGCAATCCATTATCGCCGGTTTTGGCAAAAACCTGTGCATTGTTAAGGATCGAGACATTGTTCGTTTCAATCGCGTCGATCAAACGGCGTGCTTCGGGCGATTTGATCTTGCCCATTTCGCTACGCCAGATCTGGCCTCCAAGGTGAGGGTTGTCATCGACGATCGTCACATTTTTGTTCGAAGTCGCCACGGCTGCCGCAAGGCCTGCCGCACCGCCTCCGACTATTAATATTTCGGTTTCAACGCTATTCATCGGTTTGAACGGTCATTCCATTTTCGGCCAGGGTTTGGCAGCTTCGCTGATGCGGCGTGCCGTCGATGGTTACGCGACATTCGAAGCAAATTCCCATTCCGCAGACAGGAAAGCGCGGTTCGCCGGTGACGGACGTGCGGAACCCGCTCGGCTCGCTCGCGAAGATCGCAGTCGCTACTGTGCTGCCATCCGAGATCGAAATCTCTTCGTCATTAACCGACAAGGTAACCATAAAACTTAATTAAATCTCGACGGCGAATACGGCTTGCGGTCGATCGCTGACTCCCGGCCGATGATCTGGTCCGTAAGAATCTCGGCCGTCCCGAGCGAGGTCGTTATGCCGAGGCCTTCGTGTCCGGCGGCGATATATAGGTTTTCGCGGGACGGGTGACGGCCGATGTACGGCAGATTGTCCGGCGTTGCGGGCCGTGATCCGGTCCAGACCCGGACGGCTGAAATATCTCGCAGCTTCGGCATAAAGCGGAATGCCCGCGTCACCATCCGATTCAGAATGCCGCAATCGACGCCGTTGTCCGGAGCGTCGTATTGCCGTGACGAGCCGAGCAATATCTGGTTCGTAATACGCGGCTGGACATTGAATGCAACGGAATCAGCGGTTGCCGAGTGAGCCGATTTCAGGTAGCCAAGCTCGATAAGCTGATGGCGGACAAATCCCGGGTAGCGGTCGGTGATAACGAGATGGCCTTTCTTTTTGCGAATGTTGATGTCCGCAGCGAGCTCGCCGGACCATGAACCGGCCGCGACGACAACCTTTGCGGCGTTAATTTTGGTCGAATCGGCGAGCGTGACGCCGTCGTTGTCGATAGCTATGACCTTTTTGCCGGTGAATATTTCGGCACCGCGATCCGTCGCATTTTTGAGCAAAATCTTAGCAGCTTGGGGCTGGTAAACGACGCTGTCGTTTTTGACTAACAGGCCGCCGACAAGGTCTTCGTTGAGATTGGGTTCGGCTTTTCGCAGACTCGCAGAGTCGAGTATCTCAGCGGTGACACCGCGTTTTTCGTAAAATCCTTTCTTGCGGCGGACCTCGTGCATCTCTTCGTCGTCGGCCGCGACCCAGATCGTGCCGCAGAATTCGTATTCGCAGGTCGCCGGCAGTTCGTCCGCGAACTCGTTCCACAGTTTTTGCGAATACTGCGTCAACGCAAACTGAGCCTCCGAGTCGTCCATGACGACGATGTGCCCCATGCCCGCAGCGGTTGCACCGCAGGTGACTGAATTTGCCTCGATGACGGCGACGGTGAGGCTTTCGCCGGCGAGGGCGGCGGCACAGGCCGCGCCGACAATACCCGCACCGACGATGGCCACATCAAAGGTTTTCATCCGCGAATTCCGTAACAGAATGGGTCGTCGGGGTTGAGGATCAGTTCGATCTCGGCGGTGACGAACGCCGTTCCGCTGATCGACGGGATAATCTTTCCGTCAACGATCCGCACACTGGCATCAAAATGGCTACCGATAATGCTTTCCTGCCGCCAGATGTCGCCTTCGGCGAGTTTGCCGTCGGCGTAGAGACAGGCGAGTTTGGCGCTCGTGCCGGTGCCGCAGGGCGAACGGTCGTATTCGATGCCCGGACAGAGAACAAAATTGCGGCTGTCCGCCGTTCCGGTCGGCGAAAAAAGCTCGATGTGGTCGATCTCGGCACCGTCAGCTCCCGTGATATTGTTTTTAACGAGAGCGTCACGGACGCGGGCGGAAAAATCGGTAAGCTGTTCTAAATGCTGGAGTTCCAGCGTTAACGGATGTTGGCCGATTAGGAAAAACCAGTTGCCACCGTACGCGACATCGCCCTTGATTGTGCCGAATCCATCGACTTCGACAGCTACATCTTTAGCGTATCGATAGCTCGCGACATTGGTTATCGTGACAGTGCCATCAGCCCCTAGATTGGCCTCGACGGTTCCCACAGGCGTTTCGATCTCGTGCGTCCCGGCGGCAATGCGGCCCATGTGTTCGAGCGTTTTGACGAGTCCGATCGTGCCGTGGCCGCACATGCCAAGATAGCCCACATTGTTAAAGAAAATCACTCCGGCGGCAGCCGCTCCGTCGACGGGCTCGAGCAACAGGGCACCGACCAAGGCGTCGTGGCCGCGAGGTTCGCGGACGATGGCGGAGCGCAGATCATCGTGATCGCGGCGGAAATGAGCGAGCTGTTCGGCCATCGTGCCGTTACCCAAAGAAGGGAAGCCGTCGACGACAACGCGGGTCGGTTCGCCTCCGGTGTGAGAGTCGATTGCCTTTATTCGTTGATAATTTGGCATAGAATACTGAACTATAACATCCAACTACGTACAACTGAAAACCAGAATTTTGCCATAGATGCATACAGATAAACACGAATGCGCCAATGAAATTATCTGTGTCCATCTGTGTTAATCTGTGACTATATTTTTATATGAAAACCGCGCTAGTACATCATCCGATCTATCAAAAGCACGACACTGGGCCGGGACATCCGGAAACCGCCATGCGTTATGAGGTTATGATGAACGCGCTGCGCGAGGACCCGCATTTCTGGGAGCGGCTAAATGAGATCACGCCAGAAAAAGCGTCGAAAGGGTTGGTGCTGGCGGCTCATTCCGCGCAGCATTACAAACGAGTCGAGAATGCGTTTGAGACGGGGCACGACCGGCTTGATGCCGACACGGTTGTGTCGATGCAGTCGTTCGATGCCGCACTCTTTGCCGCTGGCGGAGCGATCGCCGGTGTTGACACGGTGATGCAGGGCGTGGCGAAAAATGCGTTTGTCGCAGCGCGTCCACCTGGTCACCATGCGACGGGCGAACACCCGATGGGCTTTTGTTTATTCAACAACGTTGCTGTCGCCGCACGGTACGCACAGAACAATTACAAAGAGATAGAGCGGGTCGCCGTGCTCGATTGGGACGTGCATCACGGCAACGGCACGCAGGGCATTTTTTACGACGACCCGAGCGTTTATTTTTTCTCGATGCACCAGTATCCGTGGTACCCGGGAACGGGGGCCAAAGGCGAGACGGGCTTTGGGCGCGGCTTAGGATCGACGCTCAATATTCCGGTCAAGGCCAATACGCAGGCGGGCGAGCAGACCCGGATGTTTGAAGGAGCGCTCGAAGATATTTCAAAGAAATTCAAGCCGGATATGATCTTTATTTCGGCGGGATTTGACGGTCATCGGACCGATCCGCTCGGGCAACTGAAGCTTGAAGATAAGGATTTTATCTCGATGACGCGGACCGTCAAGCAGTGGGCTGACGACGCTTGCGGTGGGCGGATCGTCTCGTGTCTCGAGGGTGGCTATAACCTCGAAACGCTCGGACTGACGGTCAAAAATCACGTAGCGGCGTTGTCAGAATAACGATTTGATCCATCCGCCATCGACTGCGATCGAGCTGCCCGTGATGTAGCTGGCACGTCCCGAAACCAAAAAAGCAGCTAACGCAGCAAATTCTTTCGGGTCGCCGAGGCGACGCATCGGGATCTCCGACGCCCAACGCCCGCGTACCTCGTCAGCCGTGATGCCTTCGTCTTTAGCGAGAAATTGGATCAGCTCGTCGAGACGCTCGGTGAGTGTGTAGCCGGGCAGTATGTTGTTGACGGTGACGCCACAGGCTGCGACTTCGTTGGCGAGCGTCTTGGCAAAGCCGGTCACGGCGGCGCGTAAACTATTGGAAAGAATTAGGTTGTCGACGGGCTGCTTGGACGCGATCGAGGTGATGTTGAGAATTCGTCCCCAACCGCGTTCTTTCATTCCCGGCAGAACTAAGCGCGTTAGATCGAGAACGCTCGTTAGCAACAGATCGTGGGCGTTCGCCCATTGTTCGCGGCTGAGAGACTCAAAATTTCCGGCGGGCGGCCCGCCAACGTTGGTAATGAGAATGTCGATCTTGCCGAATTTAGCTAAACCGGCCGCGACGATCCGCTCGACATCTGCAAGAACGGTAACATCGCCACCGACACCCAGCACTTCGGCACCGGATTCGCTGCGGATCGCATCACAAGCCTTTTGCAATGTCTCGTCAGTGCGTGAGCACATGACTAGCAAAGCGCCTTCGGCGGCGAGTTCATTTGCGACCGCAAAGCCGAGGCCCTGACTGGCGGCCGCTACGAGAGCTACTTTTCCGTTTAGTCCAAGATCCATCGTTATTTCTGCCGCAGGTAATCGTCCGTTTTATCGAGCCAATCCTGACGCGGGGGGTCGAAGATGTCGACGTCGAGTGTGTCTTCGAGAGCCTCGGCCATGTGGAGGACGTTTGACGGGATGACGAGGACCTCCCCGGCACGCACGATCTGCTCGCGTTTTTCTTCGCCGATCCAGAATTTCAGTGCACCGCTGAGGATGTACGTGAGCTGCTCGTTCTCATGCGAATGCTGCGGCACGATGCAGCCTTTTTCGATATAGACGTGAGCGAGCATCATGCGCTCGCCCGTGATCAGGCGACGTCCGAGCTGGTTCGAGACCTGTTCCTTTTCCATATCGTCCCAGCGATACCAGGTAGCAGTTTTTTGTTCCATAGTGGTTATCAAATA
The DNA here is from genome assembly GCA_038227175.1 of Pyrinomonadales bacterium. Classification (GTDB taxonomy): domain Bacteria; phylum Acidobacteriota; class Blastocatellia; order Pyrinomonadales; family Pyrinomonadaceae; genus OLB17. The sequence goes on from JBBRPZ010000012.1 coordinate 62,032, forward strand.
TAAATCTCATTCGCCGGAATAGCAAAATTTGCGAACTAGTTTTGCTGTTAAGGAAAACGGGGACCCTTATGCTAAAATCAGCGCAATAACCGTAAACTTAACGGCCCGGAGGAAACGCTATGCCAGATGTCGAAATTCCGTGTGTGCAGTGTAAAGATATTTTCGTTTTTGGCGAAAAAGATCAGGAAACCTATTATCAACGGAACATGATGACGCCGCAGCGGTGTGCGAAATGCCGTTCGAAAAAGGCGGCGTTGCGTGAGGACGCGCCGAAGCGGTTTGAGATCGTCTGCGACAATTGCGGGCGTCACGACACCGTGCCGTTTCAGCCAAAGGTCGGACGTTCGGTGCTGTGCAAAGACTGTCACGAAGCGAGCCGTTCGCGGGCACGACACGCGTAAGAAGAAGAGGAGAGAAGGAGTGGAGAAGAAGGGGAGCCCTTTTTTAAGATATGACCTTTGAGACCGTTTTGTACGAATTAAAAGATGGCGTTGCCGCGGTGACGATGAACCGACCTGAGGCCTTGAACGCTCTGTCGCTGCAACTGACGCTTGATCTCGCGGCGGCGATCATGCAGGCGGTGAGTGATGACGCGCGAGCCGTAATTCTTACCGGCAACGGACGGGCTTTTTGCTCGGGCGGCGACCTGCGAGAGATGCAATCGATGTGGGAAAAGGAAGGCCGGATCGAGGCGTTTCTCGAGGGCCCGCTTGCTGCATTGCACGACGTAATATTGCTTATTCGCGAAACGCCGATACCGTTTGTGGCGGCCGTTAACGGTGTGTGTGCCGGTGCGGGAACCAATTTTGCATTGGCGTGCGATGTAGTCTTTGCAGGTGATGATGCCGTGTTTCGCGAAGCTTTTGTCCGGATCGGGTTGACGCCTGATTGCGGGGGGACGTTCTTCCTGCCGCGGGCGGTCGGTGAAAAGATCGCCGCCGAGCTGTTTATGACCGGGGATGCCGTAAATGCCGAGCGTGCGGTTCAGATCGGGATGATAAACCGAATGGTCCCGGCTGCGTCGTTGCAGGATGAAGCAAAACAGTTTGCCACTAAGCTCGCTGCCGGGCCCACGGGGTCGATTGGACGTATCAAAAAAATGCTCAACGCGACATTTTCAAATACTCTCAAAGAGCAACTCGCTCTCGAACATGCGTGCCAGATCGAATCAGGGAAAGCGGATGATTTCAAAGAAGGCATTGCCGCTTTTTTTGAAAAACGCCCGCCGAATTTTAGCGGGAAATGAGTGGTGACAGTCTTCGCGAAATCGGGATGCTTACTGTTCGGGCGTTCCTGTTTGATAGTATTGCGCAGCATCAATTGCTTACTCGATCTTGAGGGAAATACGACTGTTTTCTCTACCAAAGTGAGAAAACATCTGTTCGCCGCGACATGACTCATCCCAGCTTACTAGTAAGATATATCCGCGTGGATAGTCCTTGATTCCGACAATTGTGCCTTTTTCTGCAATTCTAGCGGAGCCACAAAACTCCCCATGTTGCTGCCATTTCATATTCCGAAACCCATCGGACCAAAAGATAAACTCCACATGACGACCAACCATTGCGGACGCTTCTTCTTTTGTAAACCCGGGCGACTTCCATTCCGTTATGCGGATACTAACATCGACAAGACCAACTCCCGCGACGAGAGCGAGAACGAAACTAAGTAGGGGTAATTGTAAACGCATTGTGAGCTTCCAGGGAACTGCGATCATGGTTATCTCTTAATTTGCAATCAAGAGTTAATGATCCTTGGCCTTGTGCACTCGGAACGGCGGAAAGGTTCCATGAATCAGTCAGATATTTCTGGCTTCGTTTATTTGGTTACGGACTTGGCGTAGGTGAGGCATCGGATTCCCTCGTTTTCGCCGCTTCTAGATTAAAAAACTTGGGAAATTTTTCGCGCAGCTTTGGTGTAAAGCGATAGCCCGTGTCTTCGAAATCCTCGCCGAAATCGTTTCGTTCGCCGCCGCCGTGTCCAATGTGGCAAATTGTGCAGTTGGCTTTGAATTCGTCTTTCGCATATGGGTCGCGGTTATAACGATCCATAAACGCCGGCTTTGCCAGCACCGGCTGGATCCACATTGAGGACTTGACGGAGACCATCGATAAGCCAACAAAGAACGCCGCAACCGCCAATTTTGTATTTCTCTTTTTCACAACTTCGACCTGTCTAAAAAATGTAAGTGACGCCGCCCGTAAAGCCGTTGCGCCCGTATTCGCGGTGCGGCAGAGGGCTCGTCCCAAACAATGCGCCGCCGATTCCGGCCGGAACATTCGGAACTGGTCCGAATGTGTGATTGAGTAGGTAGTTGGCTTTGAAAATCACGCTTGAAGAGGGCGCAAAGTTAAATCCGAGCGTTGCGCGAGAGCGATTCAAATAAAAATCTTTCAGAGTGCGATCAAGCCGCACAACCTCGTAACGAAAAACCGGAGCAAGGTATGCGCCGTCGTCAAAACGTCCCTTGAGAAATGACGGGTGAAACTGGTACGAGCCCTCAATATAAAATCCGTCCTGACCGGGCGACCGCTCAGCGACAAAATCCGCCAAAGCCTGAATACTGGCCGTGTTGTTTGGAATGACCACCGGCGGTGCCGGGCTATGCCGCAAAATGCCGCCGCCGACAATGTTTGACCGGCCATATTCGGCATTGATTATCAAATCGCCGCGATGATACGAGGCATCCAGAAACGTAATGTTAGCGGAAATTAGAGCGTCATCTTGCTTATTGATTTTCCCCGTGTAACCTGACACGCCGAATTCGAGCCCTCGAGTCGGCGAGAAACCAACTCGTCCGACAAATGCCTTGTTGCGGTTGCTGTCCTGAAACGCGATCGCTCCCGGTTCGGCGGCTGATGATTGTCCCAAAAGACGCGAGAACGGCGTCGCTTGCCCGTCGGCATTTTCGCTTTGCAGGCCGTTCACAATGTCCGCTTCATAGGTCAGTTTCATCTTATGCGGCAGTTTAAAACGCCCGCGAATCCCAAAACCGGCGTCGCGATACGCTGTCGGAACTATAAATTGGTTGATAAGCGGCCTGACATTTGTCAGATTCAGGTTAGAGTCGTGATAAGTATTAAAACGCCCGATCGCTGGGACAAAAATGCCGCCGCGAATGGCAAATTCAGGCCTTATCCGCCATTCGACAAAAGCCTGTTCGACATCAATTTCCTTTGAGCCGAATTCGTACTCAATCTCAGAATTAAAAACGATGTTCTGTTTTTCAGAGAGAACCGCTGCGATACCCAAAACAAATCGCGGATTGATAAAAGTTGGAGTTCCGCCGCCGTCGGCCCGCTCGCTGATGGGAGCGTCACGGTATTGAATCTCGCCATAACCACCAATTGTTATGCGGTCAGTTTTCAATAAATTACCCGCGCCCGACAGATCGCCGCCCTGAGCCTTTGTCGCAATTGCTATTCTTGGATTGTCATTGACTGACGTCGATTGTGATGTGCCGATTCCAGGTTCCAGTGCATCGGATTTGCTTTGTTGCGAAGCCGCTGAATTATCTTTGTTCGGCGTCACAGGTTTATTCGCCGATAGCGTCTCGACCAACTTGCTCAAACCGTCGAGTTGCTCTTTCATCTGCTTTACTTCCTGACGCAATTGCAGGACTTCTGATTGTTCGTTAGTTTGAGCAGGAGTTTGACTTGGCGTTGCCGCAGTCTTTTGGGCGAAAGCAATAACACAGTTAAGGAAGGCGAAAATAAAAAAAAGAATGGTGATGCGAAAAACGGGATTAGACCTGAACATTTGTATCCTCCGAAAATATTTATTCAAATGAAAATGAAATTCGTTTTCAATAAGAAAGACAAGTGTATTCGTTTCGAATTACGAATGTCAACCCGGTTGCAACATTCCGGGATCTTTTTTACTTAATACGCGGTCGCGGGATACCATTAAGCAAGATGTCCGGTTACCAGACTTTTTATTCGCCCTATTATTACGCCGACATTGGCGAGGGGCATGTGTTTCCGATCCGAAAGTTTGAGATCGCAAAGGACATTTTGCTGGCCGAGGGGACGCTTTCGGTGCACGAGATCGTTGCACCTGAGGCGGTCGATATTGCGGACGTGCTGCTTGTTCATACAGAAGATTACATCACCCGACTGACCGACGGGCGTTTGACGGTGAAAGAGATTCGCAAGCTCGGGTTGCCGTGGTCGGAGGCGTTGGTGCGGCGGTCGTTTCATGCTATTTCGGGGACGATAAACGCATCGCGTCAAGCTTTGACGAATGGTGTTTCGTCCAACCTGGCAGGCGGGACACATCATGCTTACCCCGATCGCGGCGAAGGATATTGCGTGCTAAATGATGTTGCGGTTTCGATCCGAGCGCTACAGCGAGACGGTTTGGCGAGTAGATTTTTGATCATCGATCTCGATGTGCATCAGGGAAATGGAACGGCGTTTATTTTTCGAGATTCGCCGGAGGTGTTTACGTTCTCGATGCACGGAGCAAAGAACTATCCTTTGTTTAAGGAGACATCGATGCTCGACATCGAACTTGCGGACGGTACTGCGGACGACGAATATCTCGAAACGCTCGAACACGCTTTGCCACGGCTGCGGCTTCATAACGCCGATATTATTTTCTACCTTGCCGGAGCCGATCCGTACAAGAATGACCGTCTGGGCCGCCTGAAACTGACAAAAGACGGTCTGCGGCGACGTGACGAGGTGGTGCTAAGATTTGCCCGCGACGAGGGTGTACCCATCGTCACGACGATGAGCGGCGGCTATGCACAGGAGATCGCGGACACTGTGGATATTCATTGCAATACGATACGGGCGGTGAAGAAGATTTTTTTCCACATTCGACAAGCTGCTTAGCTGCATCGGCAAGCTCGGGGGTAGCCGGTCGTACTTAAATATGCATTCCCTTACGTATGGCGAGCTGATACGCGGAAATCGGAATTTTCGCAATCTGCTGGCCGGACAATTTATTTCGGAGTTGGGGAACTGGTTTAATTTTATCGCCGGCCTTGGGTTGGTGCGTCTGGTTTCCGAGGCGTCACCGATGGCGGCGGGGTTGTTTTTTTTGGCGAGGCTGCTCCCGTTTGCGTTGATGTCGCCGATTGCGGGAACATTTGTGGATCGGTTTTCGCGGCGGACGGTGATGATCGCGACGGATCTCCTGCGGTCGGTGCTCGCTCTTTCGTTTCTGCTCGTAACTGACGCGGAAAATCTCTGGATCGCGTATCTTGCGACGGCGTTGCTGCATACATTTGGGGCCTTTTTTGACGGAGCGAAGAATGCATCTGCGCCTAATTTGGTGGGCAAAGAGGGCTTGCTGGCGGCGACAGCATTGCTGTTTTCGACGCGGTTCTTGTTGATGGCAGTAGGCTCCGCTTTGGGCGGCTGGGCGGCAGCTATCTTTGGTTACAAGGCGGCGTTTGTGATCAACGCCGCATCATTTTTGATCTCGGCGTTTTCGGTTTGGCTGATTCCCGAGGAAGCAACGCGTGATGAGGACACGGCCGACCGAATGTCAGGCAAGCAGCCAAGCGAATCGTTCTTTACCGAGTTGCGCGAAGGATTTAGCTATGCTTTAACAAACCGCTTTGCTCTCACGATCGTAATCATGAACGTCATCTGGGCAACCGGCGGCGGGGCGATCAATATTATTTTCGAACGTATCGGCGGCGTTCACTACGCGGCGACCGAGGGTTGGAATCCCGATATTGCGGTCGCTATGCTGTGGACGGCGACGGGTTTCGGATTGACGTTTGGCATGCTGCTCGCTCACCGGGCGTCCATTTACCTTGACCGCAAAGACCGTAATCACGGCTTTATCGGCTGGACGCTGATCGTCCACGGCGTACTTTTTTCGGCGGCGGCTTACATGCCGAAATTGTGGATGTTTGCCGTATTTGTGTTTGTGTCGCGGGCGGTCGTCGGCGTTGAATATGCGGTGCAGGAGACTATGTTTCAGCGAAGCCTGCCCGACTATATTCGCGGGCGAATTTCAACGCTTGACCGCGGGGCGGAATTGACCGTTTTCGGACTGATGAGCTATGCGGCGAGTGGGATGATGTTTTACATCACGCCGCAGACGTTGACGGTTTTTTCGGGGATGTTGTCAGCGCTTGCGGGAGTGGTGTGGTTCGTTCGCCAAAGGCGAGATGAGATGTGAGATATGAGAAATGAGATATGAAATATGAGAGGCAGGAATTTGTGAGAATTCTCACATCTCACATCTCATATTTCATATCACGCAGTGATGATCACCGCTTTCGCACCGGTCAGTTCCGAAAAATCCTTTGTATAGATCGTGTCGACGCGGCGGATCTCGCCGATCGTGTCGACGATGTCCTGGGTCTGGATAAAGCCGGATTCAACGTGGGCGACGGCCCAGTTTTTTATGTGCGAAGCTTTGCGGAGGGTTGCTTCGAGTAGGTGCAGGTATTGCGATTTGGTTTCGGTCACCGCCCCAAGTTTGCCGGCCATTGAGGATTCGAAGTCATACCAAAAATCGCTGCCGCCGCGAAGCCATTCCTCACGCCAGGCTCCACGGCCGAGATAGCCTCGCGTACCCTGGGCATGTGAGGCCGGCAGCCGCAAAAACATCAGATCCGACGGCGTTTCGGATATAAAATCGTCTGCGTTTTTGTTAGAGCAGGAGTTAGTTTCGCCGTTATTAAAAGGCTCGGGCCGGATCGACCACAGGCGGCGATAAACGGTAGACAAGGGCTGCCGCAGCTCGCGCGTATCTTCCTTAAACGACAACACGTATTCGCCGACCGAGATGGCGATGCTCGACGCTATAGAGCGCGACATTTGCGATTGCAGCCGGTCGATATTACGGCGGACGTTGTCGAACCACCATGAGTCGATCTCCGAAAACCAATTTGCAAGTGCCTGATTGTGCAGGCGATAGCCCGGAACGTAAGCGTCGTCGAGAACCAGGCTGACCTCTTCGTCCGACAGCTTTTCGTTGTTATTCGCGATCTCGGCAAAGCACCGCGTCCATGCCGACTGCATCGAGTCGTTGGCCAAAACACGAATATTCGAGCGTTTCAGGTAAGCCCCGAGAGCGGGCTGGTCGGCAAAGGGAAGTGCCGCCGACGCAAATTTCATGCGGCGCAGGACATTGAGGTCGAACGCGAGCCAGCTTTTTGGTGACGCTTTGGTTTGTCCGTGCATAACAGTGAATAGTTAAAAGCGAATACTGAATAGTTAGGCGTGCCTCAAATAATCGACAATCTGCCGCCGAACGATTCAGCAGTCGTAGGCTGCGGCTGCGATGCTTCGGGCAATTGGATAGCCAAAAATGCTTTGACCACCGACGGGTCAAATTCGATTCCGGCCCATTCGGTCAAGTATTTTTTCGCATTGTCGACCGCCATCGCCGGTCTGAACGGCCTCGCGGAAGTCAGGGCCGAAAATGTGTCCGCGACGCGCAAAAGACGCGCGGCGACAGGTATTTGCTCGTTTTCGATGCCGTCCGGGTATCCGCCGCCGCTCCACCATTCGTGATGCCAGCGAACGATGAGCTGTACGCCACGCGGCAGACCCAATTTTGCAGCTTCCTGTTCGCCGATTACCGGGTGACGCTGGAGGTCGATCCGTTCGCTGGACGTGAGGCCGGTTGTGCCGCCAATATATTCACGATTCATCGTCATCTCGCCAATGTCATGTATAAGCGCCGCCTGCTGTAGAAAAAAGCGGTCCCGCGAAGCAAGATTAAACGCCGCACCGAGTGAATCCGCGATCGACGCAACCCTCACCCCATGAGCACCCGAATAGCCTTCGAACCGGTCCATCCTGGCCGAGATGCCCAACAATTTCTCATCCACCAATGGCTTTTCCGCAACTATGCTTTCCACGACACTAGTTTCGCTTTTTTGTGGTCAAAGTTCAAAGTTCGAGGTTCAAAGATAGACTCAACAGAATCTGAGATCAAATTTTGATTATTTTTTCAAACTGTCGAGCAGATCGCGGGCTTCGCGGTTGCTGGGGAAAACGTCGAGCAGGCGTTTGAGTTCGCCCTCGGCGCGTTTTAGCAGGTTGAACTGGATAAAGAATTCGGCGAGCAGGATGCGAAATGTCGGGTTGGTTGGATCGAGCTTGAGGGCGGTTTGCATTTCGGATTCGGCCTTGTGGCGCTGTTTTTCATCTGCGGAAAGCGCCTTGCCAAAGTACGCGTGGTAGCGGGCGATTTTTGGTGCGTAATGAACGGCCCGGGCGAGGAACGGCAAAGCCTCTTCGTAGTTGTCATCCATCAAAAGGCTGAAACCACGCTCAAAATGATTCTCGGCTTGCTCGACCTGTCCTGCTTGCGGGCCTACTTCGTTGCCCTCGCCGCTTGCCATTCGTTTTTCGCGCTCGGCCAACTCTTTGCGGACGCGGTAGTCGTATAGTTCGCGATTGGCATCGCTTTTGAGTGTTTCGTGGGCCTGGGCCAGCTCGGTAAACGCATTCTGGATTCGCTTAAATACCTCACCGCCTTCAGAGTGATATTTGTCGGGGTGAAACATCTTTGCCAGCCGAAAATATGCGTGTTTGATCTCCACCGTATCAGCTTTGGTGTTAATGCCGAGGAGATCGTAGAACGTTGCCGCACCTTCGACACGGTGGAGATATTCGTCGAGCGTGATCGGTATCTCGGGTGCTTTGGCGGGTTGCTCTATCTGCGGCGGAGCCACTTCGGCCGTGTCGGCTGCAACCGAAACTACAGGTAATTTAGCCTCCTGTTTCAATTCGAGTTTCGCACCGAGCATTGCGCCGATCGTTGCTTCGGAAAATGCCGGCCGCCAGTCGTCGCGGGCAATCATCCCGCCCAGCCAGAGGGTGTAGAGAACGTGCAGTGCTTTCGATTCGGGCATGCCGCCAACGGCCGACAGATCGCGTACCGTCACCGGTTCGTCACCGACGCGTGAGAATATGAAACCCTCATCGGAAGTGAGGTTTAAGCCAGAATCGCCCACCACCAGCCGGTGAAATCTTTCGTCGAAACTATGGAACCGTGATAGGACAGCGTTTTCCGGCATCGACCTCGCGTAATCAAAAAGGATCCCTTTGGCGTTAACGTCGAACGCGAGGCCGTCTCGAATCCGTGTCAACGAGCTAAAGACCCACTCGCCGTCCGGCCACTCCAGAATGTCCACGATGATGGCCTCGATCTGGTCAACAAAGAGTCGCGCTGAATCCGCCTTCGTTAGGAAACCTTTGCTTTCGAGAAACGCGACGAACTCGAAATCGTTTGAGAAGTTAGGAATCTGCACGACATCCTTTTTCGTCAGCCGGTTGTGCCGAAGCATGATGTCGAAAAGACGCGACGAACGGGCGTTCGAGACGGCAAAAACAACGCGACCGCCTTTCAGATAGATTACGCATTTTCGGTCCTTTGACGACGCGCGCAGGCTGCCGCTGACCCGCGTCTGAGCGATCTCGGCGATGAGTTCGGCAAACGGGTGCGTCAGGAAATTTCCTTTGATCTCCAGGTCGGATTGCGGCGTCATTTGGACAAAGCTGAAATAGAGCGGGGGGCCGACACGACAGCCTATTAAAATTGTAGCAAATCCGGTGCCGAAAAGTTAAGGAAAATCTTTCGCATTTCGCGGATTTGTTTGATACGATTTTGTTTCGTTCAGCGACAATTTTTTAATGGAAAATGAGATAGAGATCGGTGAATGCGTTATGCTCGACGAGCTGGCCGAATGTGTCGAGCTACAGCGCGAGGTTTTTTCGTTGCCGGAGGTGGAGTTGTCGCCGGTGCGCCATTTTGTGGTGACGCGAAACGCCGGTGGATTTACGCTCGGGGCGTACATCGGCGGACGTCTTGCCGGGTTTGTACTGAGCATTCCCGCATTTCAGCGGGGCGAGCGAGCGTTTTATTCGCACATGACCGGCGTCCGGCCGGAGTATCAGAGCCTGGGCATCGGAGCAAAATTGAAATGGGCACAACGGACACGGGCGTTGAGCGAAGGCGTGAGGTATCTCAAATGGACATTTGAGCCGGTCAAGGCACGGAACGCCCACTTTAATCTCGAAAAGCTTGGGGCGACGGTTCGCGAATACCAGGTGAATTTTTACGGTACCGACTACGCGACCTCGCCGGAAAGCCAGCAAAAGATCGGCTTGCAGAGCGACCGGCTATTTGCCGAATGGGACCTGGAAAGTCCTAAAGTGCAGGCCCTCGCCTTCGGCGAGAAGTATGTTGAGCCGGGCGAACCGGTCGCTGCGATCGAGTTAGTGAACGACTGGCCCAGTTTGGTCGAACCCTATCCCGAGCGTGCTTTGGCTGAGCAGCTGCGGATACGCGGTGAATTCGTAGCGGGCTTTGAACGCGGCCTGATCGGCCGATCGTTTCACCGTGACGACCAACATCCGATGTATCTGCTTTATTCAGAATAGTTATGCCCTTTTTCGAGATCGACCCAAATATCCGAGAAGCTCGGACACTTCGCACGGAGTTTTACACCGATCTGGCGTATTTTGAGTTGTCGAAGGAAAAGATCTTTGCCCCAAGCTGGCAGTTTCTCGGCAGGGCTGGCGAGATCGAAAGCCTCAAACCCGCGACGATCTTACCGGGCTTTCTTGACGAACCGGTTCTGCTGGTCAAGACATCCGAATGGCTCACGTGCCTCTCAAATGTCTGTACGCATCGCGGCAAAATACTGGTCGAGGAGCCGTGTCACGCCGACCTAATCAGGTGCAGATATCACGGCCGACGGTTTATGCTCGACGGCCGGATGATCTCGATGCCGGAATTTGAAGGCGTTGAGGATTTTCCGAGCGAGGCCGATAATTTGGTGAAATTACCATTTGCCGAGAAAGGCGGTTTTCTGTTTGCGTCGGTCAATCCGGGCGGGACGTTTGAAACGTTTGTCGACGGTGTTGCGACGCACCTCGATGATGTCGAGCCGACCGGACTCGTTCTGACGGAAACCCGCGAGTATGAGATCAAGGCCCATTGGGCACTGTATTGCGAAAATTATCTGGAGGGCTTTCATATTCCGTATGTTCACCATGCGTTGAATGCCGTCGTCGATTACGGCAGCTACACGACAAAGACTTTTCGCTATTCCATTCTGCAAACGGGCTACGACGGCAGCGGCGAGGTCTCGGGCCGCTATCTTTTCATTTTTCCGAACATGATGTTCAATTTTTATCCTTGGGGGATCTCGGTCAACGTCATCCGCCCGGTCGCTCCTGAGAAGACGGTCGTGGAATATTTGACCTACGTCCGCGACGAATCGTTAATGGATAAAGGCGCCGGACGCGACATTCACAGCGTCGAAATGGAAGACGAAGCCGTCGTCGAAAGTGTACAAAAAGGGATTCGCTCGCGATTTTATTCGCATGGCCGTTATTCGCCAACCCGCGAGCAGGGAACGCATCATTTTCATCGGCTGATAGCGGAATTTATGGGTTGATTTTGGGTATAACCGTAGTTATACTTTTATTATGAAAACAGCTATATCGGTTTCCGACGACGTATTCAGGATAAGTGAAAAACTAGCAAAAAGACTCAACGTTTCAAGAAGTGCCGTGTTTGCAATGGGTGTAAAAAAACTCAATGACGAACTCGACAAGCGAGCTTTGATCGAAAGGATCAACAGAGTTTGCGCTGAAGTCGATACATCGGTTGATCCTGTTCTGAAAGAATACACGATGCGAAGACTGCGTGAAATGGAATGACCATGCGCCGAGGGCAAATTTACTGGCTCGATTTTGGTCAACCGAGCGGTTCGGGTCCAGCATTCGAACGTCCGGCGGTTATCATACAGGACAATTTTTTCAATTTAACCAATCTCAACACCGTAATCGTTGCCATCGTTACCACGAATCTCAGACTGGCGGAAATGGATGGCAATGTTCTCCTGATGCCAAGAGCTAAAGGAGTGGCTTCGCCATCGGTGGTTAATGTTACTCAGCTTTACACGGTTGATAAGAAACTTCTTCTGGATTTGATCGGCGAGGTTACCAGATCGGAGATGGAACAGATCGACAAGGGACTGAGGCTGGTACTTTCCCTCGAAACCTATGAAAAAAGATGATTCAGCCGAGCACGAGATCGAATCGCTCCGGTCAGAGATCAGCCGTCACAGCGATCTCTATTATCAGCAGGACGCGCCGGAGATATCGGATTACGAATTCGACCAACTTCTGGAGCGTTTGAAGGTTTTAGAGACCGGGCATCCCGACCTGATCACGCCCGATAGCCCGACGCAGCGAGTCGCCGGTAAGGCGGTGAGTTTGAAGCCGTTTAAGCATACCGTGCCGCTGATGTCGCTCGATAATTCGTACAATTTCGACGATCTGAAAGCGTTTACCGAGCGATGCGAAAAGCTGGCCGAGGGCCGGAAGCTGGATTATGTGGCGGAGCTAAAGATCGACGGACTGAGCGTATCGCTGCATTACGAGAATGGAATCCTCGTAACGGGAGCGACACGCGGCGACGGGCAAGCGGGCGATGAGGTGACGCAAAACGTAAAAACGATACGCACGATTCCTCTACGGTTGAAAGTGGATGCTCCCGTCCATGCCGAGGTTCGGGGCGAGGTATTTATTTCGCGTTCGCAGTTTGCCAGGAACAATGCCGAGTTGGAAATGCAGGGCGAAAAGACGTTTGCAAACGCACGAAACTCCGCTTCCGGCACATTGCGGATGCTCGATTCGGCGGTTGTTGCGTCGCGGCGACTGAATATGTTTCCGTATGATGCGTTTACGGGAAATCAGAAGATGTTCGCGACGCACGCCGAGATCTTTGAGTGGTGCGCGAAAAATGGATTTAATGTGAATCCGCATCGGCGGGTCTGTGCGGATTTTGAAGAATTATCGGCATTTATTTCGGAGATTGAAGATCTCCGCGATGGCCTCGATTATGAGATCGACGGCGTTGTTGTGAAAGTCAATTCGACGGCGTTGCAGGATGAATTCGGCGCAACGACAAAGGCTCCGCGTTGGGCGATCGCTTACAAATATCCGGCACGCCAGACAACGACGCGACTGCTCGGAATTGGGATTCAGGTTGGTCGCACGGGAGCTTTGACGCCGGTCGCGCATCTCGAACCAACTTTGCTTGCCGGAACGACTGTTGCTCGTGCATCGCTCCATAACGAAGACGAGATCAAACGGCTCGATCTCAAGATCGGCGATTACGTTCTGATCGAAAAGAGCGGTGAGATCATCCCGCAGGTGCTGTCGGTGGTCGTAGCCAAACGCGATGGCAGTGAGACGGAGTTTGAGTTTCCGACGATTTGTCCGGTGTGCGGTTTCGACGCCGTTCGGCCCGAAGGTGAAGCCGTGCGGCGCTGCACAAACGACGTTTGTCCTGCAAAGTTGAAGGCCCGGATCGGGTATTTTTCTTCGCGAAAAGCGATGGACATCGAAGGTCTCGGCGAGGTCTTGATAAATACGCTGATCGACAACGGATCGGTCAAGGACGTAGCCGATCTTTATGACCTGACCGTGGACGGAATAGCTTCGCTCGAACGAATGGCCGAAAAATCCGGCACAAATCTGATCGACCAGATCGAGGCAAGTAAGACTCGCGGGCTACAGAGTTTGTTGTACGGTATCGACATCAGACACGTTGGCGAGCGATACGCCAAGATCCTCTCAAATCATTTCCGCAGCATCGACCGCCTCGCGGAAGCCAGCGTTGAGGAACTCGACGACATCCACGAGATCGGCCTCGCCGTTGCCGAGAGCGTTTACGAATGGTTTCGCGACCCGCGAAATATAGATCTCGTCTCACGCCTCAAAGCCGCCGGTGTGAAATCCGAGACCGCCGCCGCAAGTACAGCGATGCTTGACGAGCGTTTTCAAGGCAAAACGTTCGTCCTAACCGGCAAACTCGAAAATTACACCCGCGACGCGGCAGCCACGCTTATCGAAGAACGCGGCGGCCGCGTCTCGTCATCCGTGAGCAAAAATACCGATTTTGTGGTTGCGGGGACCGATGCGGGGTCGAAATTGGATAAGGCCGAGAGTTTGGGCGTAAGGGTTCTGACAGAAGCGGAACTGGAAAAGTTTTTTAGGTAGTGTGTACTGGGTCGTTCAGTCGATTTTCAATAAATTCTTTGTGCGATTTTCCCAGCAGACTTGTGATTTCGATCATTTCCTCATCCTTTAATCGCGCGTCATAAGATCCGCTAATTTCGAAGACCTTTTCATTTTGGTCGCTTGCATACAACCGGTATTCGCCTAAATTTGTTTCCAAAGAAATTTTGTTTTTGAAACTATAGTTTTGTAGATCTGATTGACTCATTGAATTAAAGAAATACACCACAGTTACCGCAGAACCCTTTTTAAATTGGTCAATAAACCCTCCAGATTGAGAGAAAGATTTGGCATTACCCCTAAAAACTAAGTGGCCGTCGATAGAAATATCAGCATTACTTCGAAGATAAAATCGTTGGAACTTATCACCTGTTTCTAGGAACCTCACGACGAGCGGTAAAAACCATATTTTGTACAGATTTGACAGTTTTTGCTCGTGCGAAGCAATGTCAATCTTCTCTCCCTGCCCTATGAATTTCCGTTGCAACAAGGCGAGTTCTTTGTCCAAATCTTCCGATTCTTCAATATTCTTTCCTCTTGCCCCTCTAATCATTATTTCAAGCGACCGAGCTAGGTTAATCGCGATATAATCTACAAAAGGCTCAAGAATTGCGAAATTTGCCTGTTCCAAAGCAGCGACGTAATTATCCTTATCCTCATTCTTAATAATTACCGGTGGGTATCCGTATTTCATCAAAATAAAATTCATTAGAAGTCTGGCCAAGCGACCGTTACCGTCGTCGAAAGGATGGATGAGAACGAATCTGTAATGAAACTCGGCGGCGAGCAAAATCGGGTTTGTTTCGGATGACGTGGTTTTGACGCGAAACCAATCGACGAGTTCCTGCATTTTTGCCGGAGTTTCAATCGGTTCGGCGAAATAGAATATCTCACCTGTCTGGGTTTCGACATGATTAGGTTCGGTCTTGTATTCGCCAACCTTAATAAGCCTTTTTGTCGTGACGCCGTCGACTGTTTTTGCTTCTGACCAAAACGGACGAACTAAAATTAAAGTATGCAACTGCCTGATGAATATCTCGGTTAGCGGTTCACTTCGCTTGATGTATTCGATAATTACATTGATCGCTTCGTTGTGTCCCGCAATCTCTTCATAATCGCGCGCAGGTTTTCCTCCGGCGGTTTTTCCGGTGAGAAGCAACATTTTCGTCTCACCAAAAGTGTAAGTGTTGCCTTCTAATTTGTTCGAGTGATAGTTCCAGTCAAGCCTCAGCATCTGCATTATGCGGTCTTCGACACTGGGATCCAATGGACGCAAACTGTCTAGTTCGGCTTTTAGTTGTTGGACTTTCTCAAGGATTTCCATTGTTTACTGATTCGCATTATCATTATTTCATAAACTAACGTCAAGAAATTATAATTTAGGATTATATGAACGACTTTTTTACAGCAAACATAGCGGACGCGGATCCGATTGTCAGTAATGCAATTGACGCGGAAGTTCGGCGGCAGACGGATGGGCTTGAGCTTATTGCGTCGGAGAATTTTGTGTCTGAGGCGGTTTTGCAGGCGATGGGCACGGTTTTTACAAATAAGTATGCCGAAGGGTATCCGGGTAAGCGGTATTATGGCGGGTGTGAGTTTGCCGATGTTGTGGAGAATTTGGCGATTGACCGCGCGAAGCAGCTTTTCGGTGCTGAGCACGCTAATGTTCAGCCGCACGCGGGGGCGCAGGCGAATATGGCGGTCGAGATGACGGCTCTCGAACATGGCGATCAGATATTGGGGATGAATCTGTCGCACGGCGGGCATTTGACGCATGGGCATCCGCTTAATTTTTCGGGTATCAATTACAAGGTTGCCGATTACGGTGTGAGCCGCGAGAATGAGCAGATCGATTACGACGAGCTACAAAGATTGGCTGAGGAACACCGGCCGAAACTGCTTATCTGCGGAGCTTCGGCGTATTCGCGAACGATAGATTTTGCACGCATTGGCCAGATCGGCCGCAGCGTCGGGGCTAAAGTGATGGCAGACATTGCCCATATTGCCGGTCTTGTTGCCGTTGGATTACACCCTTCTCCGATATCGCATTGTGAATTTGTAACGACGACGACGCATAAGACTTTGCGTGGGCCGCGCGGAGGGTTGATATTGTGCCGAGAGGAATTTGCGGCGGATGTTAACCGCAGCGTGTTTCCTGGCATCCAGGGTGGCCCGTTGGTGCATATTATTGCTGCAAAGGCGGTCGCGTTTGGCGAGGCTTTGCGTGACGATTTCAAGGTTTATCAGCGGCAGATTATCGACAACGCAAAGGTGCTGGCCGCAACGTTGAGCGACGCCGGATTGCGGATCGTCTCGGGTGGCACGGACAACCATCTGGTGCTGGTGGACGTCTTTATGGATGGCAAAGGCATTACCGGAAAGTCGGCTGAAAAGGCGCTTGACGAGGTCCAGATTACCGTCAATAAGAACACGATCCCGTTCGACACGCAGAAGCCGTTCATTGCCTCCGGTATAAGATTGGGAACTCCAGCCCTGACGACGCGCGGAATGAAAGAGGCCGATATGCGGCTGATCGGCGAGATGATCGCGTCGATCATCCACGACTCGGAATCGGAAGAGGTCAAGGCCAAAGTCAGACGGGATGTCGCGGAATTGACGGCGAAATTCCCGATGTATCCTGGCCGGTTAAAAGGACCGCATGGAGATGCGGTTTCGATGAGTTAGAGTCGCCGTTTAAAATAAATACTTATGAAAGAATTTGTTGCAACATTCCTTCTTTTGTTATTATTCGCGGTTAACGCTCCAACACAGGTCAAGCAAACTATTACGCCCGTCGAGCTGCCCGCCGATTTTAAAGGCGACGGCTGTACCGCTTTCCCGGATGGCGATTGGGGTGATTGTTGTTTCGAACACGACAAGGCCTACTTTCGCGGCGGCACTGCAAAAGAGAGACGCGAGGCCGACAAAAAACTCTATCAATGCGTAAGTGCTAAAAAGGGTCTGCACCATGCGATCATCGCTCCGATGATGTGGATGGGCGTGCGTGTGGGGGGAATGGAGTTGTTGAAAGCACCGTTCAGTTGGGGATTTGGGCAGCCGAAACCGAAGAAATAAGTCTAAATGTTAGTAGCCCGCACGTAAGTAAGGGCAACGCTGGTTGTTCGCAAGTTTGCAGTGACTGGATGAGACGAGTTCTGCTCTATTGCGATCTTTCGACAAGGATATTGATTGATGGTGATGTTGCCCTTACTTACGTGCGGGCTACGGACACGCGGGCTACGAATACCTAATCCCCTCTCGGCTCAACTTCCGAATCAAACTGATCCAGAATTTCGCGGGCCTCGTCGGAGTCAAATTCGTAGGCTTTTTGCTCGAGCGATGCTGCGGCGATGCCGGAGTACAGCGGGTCATCGAGCAACGGCAGAAGGTTGGGGATCGGCATCATCGCGAGCGTCTCATACGCGATTGCCCTTATCTGCGGCAGATCCGTCTGGCGGACGACCTCGGCGATCTCGCCCGCCGAATATCGCTCGGTCAGGTGATCGGCGAGCTTGTCGAGGCGGTTGTAATCGTTATCTTTTATCGCCCGCTCGGCGAGCTGGATAAAAACCTCGGCCGAGGCAGACTGCGATTCTAAAACGAGGACGCACGTATTCGCCAGCCGCGTGATCTCAGTCAGCTTGGGAATATCTTTTCGAATCTCGATTGTCTTTGATTGCTCGTCGAGAGCGGTGAGCAGACGGCTCACTTCCCAGTCGGCGTGAGCGTCGTAGGAGAATTTTGGAGTTGGGATGTTGGTCGGGCCCGTTTTGCCAGCCTGCAGAGCACCGACGAGCATTTTTTTAGTGACCGGCCGCAGGCCATTCCAAATACTTGCAACCGATCCGCCGAATTCTTTAATCATCATGTCAACTCATCAATTTTGCAATCCACGGCAACGCTTGTCAAGCAGATTTAACCTTAGCGGCAGTTTCGCGAAGCCGTGATTCGACCTCGCGCAGTCGATCCTCAAATTCCGGGCCGGTCTCGTCAATATTTTCGAGCAGCGCATATGGCGTCTCGCTTAGGTGCCGTATTTCCCATGGCACACCACCGGGTTTTGGCGGTCGCGAAAACCACGCCGCGTCGATGTCGGCGTCGATAACCTGAACGCCGTCAATAAATTGCGAGATGCCGCCCCTTACGCGGGCTTTAAACGCGGCGGACAGTAAAACTCGGCGTAAAACCCAGCCGTGTTTTTCGTATATCGCGATGATCTCACCGATATTTTCAGCATCGATCATTTTGAATTTTTGTTCGATTTTGGGTCTAACGGGCCGACATTCGCTATAGTTACCGGTTTTGAATTTGAATTTGGAAAGGTGACGGTCGAATTTGTCTGGGCGTTCGCCGCCTGTTTTTCGAGAAAGTCGCGTCCCGGGCCGGGCGAAGTGAATGAACCGGCAAACAAGTCACCGACGGCGAGTTTCCAGCCGCCGTCTTCTTTCATGAACGGCAAATCTTCCCATTTGCTTTCTTTCGAATTCCAAACTTCGATCGATCCCATATCGCCGTTGACGCGTTCGTCGCGGATATTGGGCATCGTTTCGGAGAATGTAGTCTGCGTAAAGGCATTTTCGTAGACCTGCTCGATGGGTTTCTTATTTTTCTGGGACTGCATCACGCCAAGCTCAAGCGTTTTTTTTGTCATCAACTTCTTAATGACTTCGGTGTCTTTGGATTTGACGGCCGCGAAGACGCGTTTGTAAGCGTCGGTTGGCGAAGTGCCGCCGCCACCTGCAGAATTTTGCCCTCCGCATGCGAAGGCCAAGGCCATGACGGAAATTAATACGATCAACAATATTGCTCTAAACATAAGTACAATGGTATTACTCAACTAAATCAATACTTTGAAAGTATATTACGGTGGAGTGGAAAAACCAATATTCCTGGCTGTTCAGCGGGTATTTACTAATTTCCCTCACTCGATTATTATCGAAGCCATCGATTTCTATTAGTCCATGAAAACCTGCCCCGCTTGTAAAACTCAATATCCTGACGACACGCTGCAATTCTGCCTGCAGGACGGCACACCGCTGATGTGGTTGGAAAGGCCCGAGACGCCGACTGTTGTGCTCGGCGAAACGGAGACGGTCGTTTCGCGCGGCGAACCGGGGCGGGTGAATATTCCCGTTAACCAGCCGAATTCGTCGGCAGGGCAGCCAAGTCAGGTAACACGCGTTGCGACCGCGATGCCGGAGAAGAAAAGGTCGTATACGGCGTTAGCAGTGCTGCTTACGGCGATGGGAATGCTGGTGTTGTTTGGCATTGTTGGTTTGGCGGCGTTGGTTTTGTGGAAAAACTCGCAGCAGGCGTCGATTGGCAACACAGCTAACAATACAAATCTGCCGGTTCGGGGTGCCAACACAAACAACAGCCCCAATCCGACGCCGACATCGACCCGGGCCACCTCGACACCGGTTTCAACACCCACGGTCACGCCGGTATCAACGCCTCTGCCACCGCCGCCTCCGCCGCAACTCAAGTCCTATCCGGCAACAACGAGGCTGAAATTTGGCCGCGGAACCTTCTCGACATCCTTCGGGGGCGATCTCAACCCGAGTGGAACCCGCTCATTGGTGCTGGCATGCCGCAGCGGGCAATCGTTGTCGGCAAATGTTTCGTCCGGCGGTGGCTGCGTGACTTTTCGCGGCGGCGGCGGTTCCATGCGGGTCCTGACAAATAGCGGCGACAACTATCTGACGCTCGTCAACAGCTGTTCGTCCGTTGTCCATTTCAGCGTAAGCATCACAGTTATCTAAATGAGGGCACTTAGATTTATCAGCGGGCAGCTTGCACTTCAGGAAATTGACGTTCCAAACGATCCGGCCGAAGCACTCGTCCGCGTCGCCATGTCCGGCATTTGCAATACCGATCTTGAGATCGTGCGCGGTTATGCGGGTTTTACGGGGACGATCGGGCATGAATTTGTCGGAATCGTGGAGCGGGCCGACGACGCCACGCACCTGGTCGGCAAACGCGTCGTTGGCGAAATAAACGCGGGCTGCGGAAATTGCGAACAATGTGTCGTGGGTGATCCGCGTCATTGTCCGACGCGGACGGTACTCGGGATCGTCGGCCGCGACGGGGCCCATGCCGAGTATCTGCAATTGCCTTCGCAAAATCTGATCGAGATCCCTGACACTGTTTCGGACGAACAGGCGGTTTTTGCCGAGCCGCTTGCCGCCGCTTACGGCATTACGGAACAGGTCAATATAGCTCCCGATACCCGTGTTGCCGTCATCGGCGACGGCAAACTCGGCCTCCTCTGTGCGATGAGCCTCGCGTTGCGGTCGCAAAATGTGACACTCGTCGGCAAGCATCCGGTGAAAATGGCGATCGTCGAAACGAGCGGCGTCGAGACTGTCGAATTAGGCAATTTGAGCGGAGATGTCAACGGACAATTCGATGTCGTTGTAGAGGCAAGCGGCTCAGAATCCGGTTTTTCGACCGCTCTCGATCTGGTGCGGCCGCGTGGAAAAATTGTCTTGAAATCGACGTTTCACGGCACTCCGGCGTGGGCGGCGTCACGGGTTGTCGTTGATGAGATCACGATCGTCGGTTCGCGCTGCGGACGCTTTGCCCCGGCCCTCGACCTGCTGGCACGGGGTTTGGTTAATACAGAACGCTTAATCTCCGACGAATTTTCACTCGCGGACGGTGTCACCGCGATGGAACATGCGGCAAAAAACGGCATCTTAAAGGTGTTGCTCCGCCAATAAGGTGTATTCCGCTGTCTTCTCTTAACTTTGTGTTCCTTGCGGCTTTGCGAGAAATCTTCTCACACAAGGTCGTCAAGGCCGCAAAGTTAAGAGAAGAAAAAAGGTCGAAATCCGGACGAGGAAAATGTATCGAGAAAAAGAGAATCTATTTTGATATAATTTCGTGAGATATTTAAGGACAGCGACATCCCGATTTTTAGGAGAAACTGCTATGTTCATAGACCGATCCCGCCGCAATTTAAATACGTTAAATTTCCGTTTGTTTGGATTATTGATCGCAATTGGTATCGCCTTTGCCAATGTCTATGCCCAGCCGCGGTCTTTTGCTGAGATCGCGAAAAAGGTCGGGCCGGCGGTCGTCAGTATCGACACCAAGAGCAAGGTTGCACAGCCGGTTACCAGAGGAACGCCTGCTCCGGGTAACTCTGATGACATCATGGATTTTTTCCGCCGCCAGTTGCCTCAACAGCCGGTTTACGCGGTCGGCAGCGGTTTTATTGTCGACAAGGCCGGCTATATCCTGACGAACGCCCACGTTATCGATGATGCGGCGCGGATCACGGTCAAGCTCGATTCGGGTGAGGAGTTTCTGGCAACGGTGGTTGGCGTGGATGGCAATGATGCGACCGATCTGGCGGTACTAAAGATCGATGCAGGGCACGATCTGCCGTTCCTTAAATTTGGCGATTCCGAAACTGCCGAGGTTGGCGATTGGGTCCTGGCGGTCGGCTCGCCCTTTGGACTCGCGAAGAGCGTGACGGCCGGCATTATTTCCCAGACCCGTCGCAGGACGCCCTATGCGAGTGCGTTTCAACGGTTTATCCAGACCGATGCGGCGATAAACCGGGGAAATTCGGGCGGCCCGCTGGTTAATCTTGATGGCGAGGTTATCGGCGTCAATTCACAGATCGCGACTACAACGGGCGATTACAACGGCGTCGGTTTTGCTCTGCCCGCGCATGAGGCGACCTTTGTACTGCAGCAGATATTAAAATACGGCAAAGTGCGTCGAGGCTATCTTGGGGCTTTTCTAGAGCCGGTAAAGGCAGAGTATGCAAAGGTTTATGGAATGAGCGACACCAACGGTGCGATCGTCACTAACATTAAGGACAAGCAAAGTCCCGCAGCTCTTGCCCAGCTACAGACGGGTGACGTCATTGTTGAATTTAACGGCCAGCGTGTTGAAAACGAACAGGATCTGATAGCAAGGGTTGCGGCTACCGGACCGGATCAGACTGTGGTTATAGTATATCTGCGGGAAAACGGAACGGGTCTTGACCGCAAGACCGCGACCGTTAAACTCGGTGAGCGGCCTATCGCCAGCCGCGATGAGCCGACCGATCGCCGGAAATTGCCTCTGGACGGCACGGTCGCCGAGCTAAAGCCGTTCGGGCTTACGTTGAACGAAATTACGCCGCAACTCGCGACAGCTAACAAACTAGGAGGGCTAAGAGGGTTGGTGGTTAAGGAGATAAATCCGACGAGCTTTATTGCGGATGTGAAAAACTCAAATGGGACTGAAGCTCTCGGGCCGGGCGACCTGATCCAGCGGATCAACCGCGTCAACGTGACCGATCTGAAAAGTTTTGCCCAGATCGTCGGAAAATTAAAGGTCGGCGACCCGGTTGTGCTGACAGTAGTTTCGTACGACCCAAGGATCGGGGATACGGAAACCAAGATATTGCAATTTACGGTGAAGTAGTATTGTTGTCATGAGTATCATTATTATCGAAACAACTGATCCCTCGCGACGATTCGAAGTCGATTTGGCTAACGAATCTAAGGAGTTTGTTGACGAGTTTCGTAGATTCGTGTCAAAGCTTGAAATCAGATCGAGGACCATAAAGAAAAATGGAGCAAAACGTCTCAGCCATAAATTGAAACGAGCGAGTGAATATATTGACAGCATCTCCGACCGTGCCATGAGCAGAGCAGCGTTAAACGAGGCCGATAATATTCGAGAGGACTGGATACGATAGAATGGCAGACGCTGCACTTGTTGATACGAATATCTTTATCGAGATTTTTCGCAACCGGGACAATGTACTCCAGTCCATAATTGACTTTCGACCGAACCTGTATCAACACCATAGTATATTCGAATTGGTTCGCGGCGAACCAAACAAAGAGCGCTACTTGGCTATGGAAACATAGCTGAGAAAGTATGAATTATTACATATGGACTCGAAAATTTGTGAACGAGCAATCGGTCTGATGCGAAAAATTAAAACTATCGAAAGGTTTGGATTTTCCTGACGCTTTGATAGCAGCTACTTGTCTTGAGCACGACCTTTTTCTGTATACAAAAAACCGAAAACACTTTGAATTTATTCCAAACCTGAAAATTATCTAAAATGGCAAAAACTGAGATCAAAAAATACAAGAATTACATCGGCGGCGAATGGGTCAAATCCTCATCGGGCGAGTGGTTCGATAATGTTAATCCGGCCGATACGACCGATATCGTCGGACGATTTCCGGCTTCGAATGAAGAGGACGTGAATGCGGCCGTCGAGGCGGCAAAGAATGCGGCGACGCGTTGGCGGCGGACACCGGCACCGAAACGGGCCGAGCTTTTATTCACGCTCGGCGAAATTCTGCGGAAGAATAAGGACGAATTTACCAAGCAGATGACCCGCGAAATGGGTAAAGTGCTCAAGGAAGCCGGTGGCGATGTGCAGGAGGCGATCGACTGTACGTATTACACGGCGGGCGAGGGCCGCCGACTGCACGGTTTTACAACTCCGGCTGAAATGCCGAATAAATTCGCGATGTGCGTCCGCCAACCTGTCGGTTTGTGCGGGTTGATCACGCCGTTTAATTTTCCGATGGCGATTCCTTCGTGGAAGCTGATCCCGGCGTTAGTTTGCGGCAATACGGTCGTTATCAAATCGGGCGAGGACGTGCCGCTTTCGACGATCAATCTGGTCAAATCTTGCGAGCAGGCGGGCATACCTAAAGGCGTCGTCAATGTTGTTAACGGTTTTGGGAACTCAGGTGCCGCGCTTGTAGATCATAAAGATGTGCGGCTGATCTCGTTTACGGGCTCGACGACGACGGGTCGAATCATTGCTGAAAATTGTGCCCGCGACAATAAGATCGTCAGCCTCGAAATGGGTGGCAAAAATGCAATCATCGTGATGGATGACGCCGATGTCGATAACGCGGTTGAGGGCTCGCTGTGGGGTGCTTTCGGCACGAGCGGGCAGCGATGCACGGCTTCGTCGCGGATCGTTGTTCACAAAAAGATCTACAAGAAATTCTGCGAAAAGCTGGTTGAAAAAGTTAAGAAGCTTCGTGTCGGCAACGGACTTGACCCTAAAACCGAAGTTGGCCCCGTCATTAACGAGCGGCAGGCGGACAAGATTCATGGTTATATCGAGATCGGCAAAAATCAGGACAAGGCCACGCTGGCGTGCGGCGGCAACCGCCTTACAAAAGGTGCTTATAAAAATGGCTATTTTATTGAACCAACTGTATTTACGGACGTAAAACCCGGAATGCGGATTGCTCAGGAAGAGATCTTCGGGCCGGTGACGAGCGTTATTCCGTTCTCGACTTTGGATGAGGCGATCAACATCGTCAACGGCGTGCAGTACGGCCTCTCTTCGGCGATCTACACGCAGGACGTCAACCATGCTTTTTACGCGATGCAGGAGCTTTACACGGGTATTTGCTATGTAAATTCCGCGACGATCGGGGCCGAGGTGCATTTGCCGTTTGGCGGTACAAAGGGAACCGGCAACGGCCACCGCGAAGCGGGAACGCAAGTGCTCGACATCTTCAGCGAGTGGAAATCGCTCTATATCGACTACTCCGGCAAGCTGCAAAAAGCTCAGATCGATGAGGTCGAGATCTAATTCCCGATTAAATGATGGGATAGAGTGGTATGAATCAAACTCTTCGTAGCGCGGCTATTAATGGAACTGTCGTTGGCATCGGCACGACACCCCTTTGGTTCATGGCCTATCTTGTCATAGGCATCTTTACTGGCGTGTTGGGATTATGTGCTAGCGCTTCTGAATGGTGGGCAAAGTTGTATTTTGCGGGGTTTGCTCTGGTGCCTATTTTGATAGGAACGTCGGTAGGCTTACTCGCGGCACGTAGTTCTTATAAACACAATTCTAAAGCCTCGCTTTGGCTATAAATACCAAACGACGTAAAATTATGCGTGTATAGTTTTTAATTATCGCTATTTAGTTTGCGGAGAATTTACTTATGAAGATCGGATTACCAAAAGAAATAAAAGATAACGAATACCGCGTCGGGCTGACGCCGGCTGGTGTTCAGGCGTTGGCGCAGGCGGGGCATGACATTTTTGTGCAAAAGACAGCGGGCGAAGGGTCGGGGTTTAAGGACGAGCAGTATGTGAAAGCCGGCGGACAGCTTTTGGATACGGCGGATGAGGTTTGGGCGACCGGTGATATGATTGTCAAGGTCAAAGAACCGGTCGCACCGGAATATCCGCGAATGCGTGAAAATCAGGTGCTTTTTACATATCTACACCTCGCTCCTGAGTTGGAACTAACTAGGCAGATGTTGGAGCGAAAGGTAACGGGCGTTGCGTACGAGACGATTACGAGCGGACGGCGTCTGCCGCTGCTCATCCCGATGTCCGAGGTTGCGGGACGAATGTCGGTTCAGGTGGGAGCGACTTATCTTGAAAAAATGAACGGCGGCAGGGGCATTTTGCTTGGCGGTGTTCCGGGAGTTCCGGCGGCTAATGTCGTCATCATCGGCGGCGGTATCGTCGGCACGGAAGCCGCGAAAATGGCCGTGGGCTTGGGCGCAAAGGTGACGATCATCGACCGCGACCTCGATCGTCTGCGTCAGCTTGACGATATTTTTCTGTCAAAGGTACAGACGCTTGCTTCGTCACGCTACGCGATCGAAGAGGCACTTTCGCATGCCGATCTCGTGATCGGTGCAGTGCTGGTTGTCGGTGCCGCTGCTCCAAAGCTCGTCACCCGCGACATGCTCCATCTCATTCCGCAAGGCGCGGTACTCGTCGATGTCGCCGTCGATCAGGGCGGATGTTTTGAGACGACGCACGCAACGACGCACTCGAACCCGACCTATTATGAGGAAGGCGTCCTGCATTACTGCGTCGCCAATATGCCGGGTGCCGTGCCGCGAACTTCGACGTTTGCTCTGACCAATGCGACGCTGCCGTACGCACTCGATCTCGCAAATAAAGGATTTGAAAGGGCGATAGCTGACGACGCCGGATTGGCCGAAGGCGTAAATACCTACGCCGGCAAACTGACGTACGAGGCAGTCGCGACATCGCAGGGGTTGGAATACACGCCTCTCGATTCGCTGATTGACCTTAAATCGGCAGCGGCCTAATGTAAGGGCAGTTTTTTGCCACGAATTACACGAATCTCACGAATTGTTTTTTCTTCGTGCTATTCGTGTAATTCGTGGCTAAACTATTTTTAGAATGTACGAATTTGCAGTCACACCAGCGATCACACAGCTTCGGCGTCCGGGCGTCCTTATAACTGCGGTCGCGGGGCTGGCCGAGGAACTTGAGCTTGAGCCAAATGATCGGATCGTCCGCGTCAACGGTCGTGTTGTGCGTGATTATCTGGATTTTCGTTTTCAGACCGGGGGCGAGACTGAGCTGACTTTTCTCGTCAAAAAGCCCGATGGGCAAACGATCGAGATCGAATTTGACCGCGACGAATCCGAGGATCTCGGGCTGATGTTTGAGCAGATCGTGCCGCGTCAATGTGCGAACGAGTGCATTTTTTGCTTTTGCAAGGGCAATCCCGAGGACGCGAGGCCTTCGCTTTTTGTCCGCGACGAAGACATCCGGCTCTCATTTCTCTACGGCAATTACACGACGCTCTCGTCGATCACCGACGACGAGATGAAACGCATCGTTGAGCAGCGGTTGTCGCCGCAATACGTTTCAGTGCATGCGACAGACCTGAAAACGCGGGCGTATTTGCTTGGAGTCGATGAGTCACGGGCAGATATTTCGGGCAAGCTAAAAACGCTGTTAGACAACAACATCGAGCTGCATGCTCAGGTCGTGCTTTGCCCGGAGATCAACGACGGTCCGATCCTCGAAAAGACGCTCCGTGACCTGGCCGCACATTATCCCAAGGTGGTAAGCGTCGCGGTCGTCCCTGTTGCCCTGACACGTTACAATACCGACGAACGCCTGACCCGCGTCACAGCCGAATTCTGCCGCCGAACTATCAAGGAAGTGGAAAAGCTGCAAAAAGAATTCCGCAAGACGCTCGGCGTTACGTTCGCTTTCCTGGGTGACGAGATCTATATCAAAGCTGGGCACGAAATACCTTCGCGTCGGCATTACGGCAATTACCCGCAGATCGAAGACGGCGTCGGCATGGTGCGGTCATTTACGAATGCGTTTGAGCGGTTCTTGTCAGAACCCTCTGCGGTAGCGGGTGGTTTAACTCGAAGAACTAAGAAGTCCGATTTACGTACACATTTGGCCGCGATCATTCCTACAGTACTGGGTGACGTCCATCTAAAACCACCCGCTACTGTAGGTGGTACTGATTTGTTTGGTTCTTTGCTAACCGGCGAGATGTTCGCCCCGATCCTGCGTGAAAATATCGACAAATACAACGCTCTCACCGGTTCGCGGCTACATGTGGTGGCGGTGCCGAATACCTATTTTGGCGGCGACGTTTCGGTGGCGGGATTGTTGACCGGCAAGGACCTGCTCGCGGTCAAGGACCAGGTCAAAGGCGACTTTGTAGTTATTCCAACCGCCACGATCAAATCGGACGAGCCGATCTTTCTCGATGGCATGACGTACGACGATCTCAAATCCCAATTTGGCGTGCCGATCTACGATGTCGACACCAATGGACTGATCTGGATGCTAAAGTCAGACCCCCCTGCGTGAGCGGGGGCCTGCACTCGTTAACCAAACATGGTAAATTAACCTCGATGTTGATCCTGCCTTAACGCCGTCCCACCCGCTAACGCAGGCGGTTCTGACATTTCTATCTAATGAAGTTATAGACGATCACGCCGGTCACCTTGATCGGAACAGTTGATAGCAAGGTCGGCGTAAATCGCGAACTGCGGGCTGCGACTTCGGCGGCGGGCCTTAGCAGCATATTGCCGCTGATCGCGTGGGCGGAGACGACTTTGCCCGCCTCGTCAATCATTACTTGGACCTCAACCGTTCCCTGCGCGTTCACAGCTTTTGCAGCCGCAGAATAGACCGGCTTTACCAGATCCGAGGCACGGCCATTGACTACGCCAAGCGACTGAATTGGTGGCTTTTTTGCAATCGGTGGAGCCTTGACCGGCGGGTCGGGTACCGAAGCAGTTTCGGGGACAGATTGCGTAGTCGCCAGTCCGTTTGGATCGCTCGTTTGTGGCCCGTCATTGTTGCGACCGCTACCCGATGGGGTGCTGTCGCTAGGACCGGAAACAAACTGACCCAGAGGCCTTGATTGATAATTATTTTGAGCAGTCGATATTGAAAGTGGCACTATCGTTGGCTCATCCGTTCTTGACATATTCACCTGCCGCATTGGCAGTTGGCTGGTCGAATTCGACGGTGTCTGCGGCGTACGCGGCTGTGGCCGCTCGGGTTCGGCTGCGGCCATGACTGTTGGTGGCAGCAGCTCCGCCAGTTCAATTCCGTTAGTTCCGAGACTATAGTCCGAAGCAAAGATGCTGACGACGATGGCCGCTAAAAACAGCACGCCGACCACCAGCGAAGACACCATAAAATAGTTTCGGCGATTCTTAAAGTCCGCGCCTTCCGGCTCGGAGACGATCAATTTGTCAAACATTTGCTTATCCTCCCGAACGCCGGTGCCACGCGTTCGATTATTTAGACACCGGCTAGAGGAATTTGTTCCCGCTGCCAGACGCGGTTAATTTGTTCAGGAGATCAGCGATGTTTCAAAAATTAGCATCGGGTAGTTCTCCGGGCAGAGGCTCGGGAAAAGACGGGAAAGGATCAGGTTCGCGAACCGGCTCGGTTTCTGGATCTGATCCGGGCAAAGGATCGGTTACGGGATAAGGGTTTGGCTGCTCCGGCGGATCGCGTGCCGGTTCGGGTGTTGTAGGGTGCGGCGTGTCGGGAACATCCGGGTGTGTAACGGGATCCTTCGGCGCTCCGGTTTGCAGATTGTAATTGTTTTCCATAAGTCCTCTAGGGACGATTCTACACAGCGTGACTCTCAGCGTATGTACGTTTTCATACAAAACTTAAATGTCGGATGACCGCCGTTTCGATTAGACATCAACACGATTAAGATGAGTAATGAATATAGGCGTGCCTGCGCGTCCAGTATGTAATGTCGGGGCGGCGTGATACTCTAGCGCCGTGATCAAAAGAACAGAAAGCAAAGAAGGTGACGAACGGTTGAGGCTGTTTGCCGAGATTTACAGCACAAAGATCGAGGCAAGACCGTCGATGGAGATAATCGCGCGGTATGACGCGATGACGGAGGCTAAACTCGAACTCGGTGAACGGGAATACGCAGAAAATACCGTCGATGCCGGAAAACTCGATACGCTGCTCCACCCGGAAAATTATCCGGTCACGCCTCTCAAAGCTGTAGCCTGAAATTTTATGCCGTTATACGATGTTTATGTGACGTGCGACCAGTGCGGACAGCCGCATTCGGTGCATGTCCAAGTGGAGTTCGACGATGCTAACCTTAACAAAGCGAGGCTCGGTGATGTCTATCCCGGCGGCGAGATGCCGGCGGCGATCGCCTTTATGCAGACCAATAAATACCGCTGTCCACACACAAACCAGCTGTTTCCAGCAAACGACATTGACCTCGCGATGCTCATCGCGGCTTAGCTTATTTGAATTAATCCGCATTTTTGATAGAGATGATCTCAGCGGCGATCGAGACGGCGATCTCCTCGGGTGAATGGCTGTTTATTGGCAGGCCAATGGGCGTGTGGATGCGATCGAGTTTTTCTTTTGGAATCCCGCCTTTTTCGAGAGCGGTGAGCAAGGTTTTCATTTTGGAACGGCTGCCAAGGACGCCAAAATATTTGAGATCGTGATCGATGAGCTGCCTGATAACGAGCTCGTCAGATGTGTATTCGAGAGTCATTACGACTACGTAAATATTGTGCCCCGCCGGAATTAGTTCACCTACTTGCTGATAACTATCGATGATCTTGATCTCGTCGGCGTATTTATTATTCTCGAGCGTGTTCAGTTCTGGCCGGTCGTCGAGGATCGCGATGTGAAAATCCATCCGCGACATGAGTTCAGATAGGGCCAGCGCACAATGCCCACCACCGACGATGTAGAGGTCGTTCTTTTTGCCAAGTTTTTCGGTGTAAACAAAATCGGTATCCGATTTTTTTTCGAATTCGTAATCGTTTGGTGATTTGGTTTCAGATCGTCTGGAGATGAATTCATCCGGAGCGATGGTGAGAGATGCCAATTCGCGTGTTTTCAACGCCTTGATAATCGTTTCTACCGTCGATAAATCATTAGAATTAAGTCGCCTGAAAATCACCATCTGCTTGCCTGAGCAGATCATACCGCTGGCGTTGGCGGCGTTTTTTTGATGTACCTTTTCGTATACTGTTGAAGTTAAACCACCCGCTACCGCAGGTGGTACTGACAAGACTGCTCGACTCTGCTCCACAAGCGCGACTTCCATCACGCCCCCGCCGATGCTTCCCATTAGCTCGCCGTCAGCTCCGATGGCCATTTTGTAGCCCTGACGTCCCGGACTGCTGCCGGTGCTTGTCGCGACGACCATCAGGACTACATTCTCGCCGGCCAGTAGTCGTGAGGATGCGAAACACCATATTTCGCGGTCAGTCGCCATCTGGTTGCGTCCGCTCCATGGCGATCTCAACTGCCGATTTTATTTCACCCCGCAGACTCTTCTCAAACTCCACGCGAAAGTCCTCGAGCAGCGGAAGGTCAACAAAATCTTTCTCTCGTCCCGACGCTTTTTTGCTGGCTATAATGTCGCGGATGTTGGCAACTGGTAAGCCGTCAATCAGGTGCATTCTTTTTTGCGCGATTTCGAAGCTCAATATGCCGTCGGGAGCGAAAACAAGGTCGAGATCGAACGGCCCTTCTTTAAGCTGGACGAAATCCGCTCCCGAAATGATTTTTTCTTCAATAGTGTCGGTGATCACGAAATCAAGTTCGCGAAGTGCATCCACAATCCGGCGGCCGTTTTCAGGAGTTTTCTTTGGGAACAGGTCGACATCTTGTGTCGCAGCGGGGTAGCCAATAATAATTGCCCCACCTTTGCCGATAAATAAAAACTCGACATTATGTTTGGCAAAGACGGATGCTACCTCGCGAGCCTGTTCTAATCGAAAATAGGGGCGTTCAGGCTGGTTCATGCGACTTTTGACCGACCAATTTGAAGCCTAAGTAGCGCGGAAGCGATTTATCGGCCCATTCACGATATTCTTTCATTGTTTCAAATGCCCGACTCGGCGCGTCATCCAGGACAGGCTTGTAATTCCTGAAAAAGCCGTATTTGAATCTCTGAGCAAGACTTCGCGTTAGCTGGCGTCGGCATTGTTCCCTGAAATCATCCATCAAGGTAATTGTACACCAAAGATTTTGTTTCCGAATACAAACTCATCAAAACCTTCTCCGGTGTAAAGGGCAGATCGAAGGCTGGCCATGATTTGTCGGTACCACCTGCAGTAGCGGGTGGGGCTTTACAAAACGCTCTGACTGCGTTACGGATCGCAAAATATGCACCAATACCATACATCAGTGGCGGCTCACCGACCGCTTTCGAGTTGAAGATGGCGAGATTTTCGCGGCTCGTTTCGAGCGGCAGGATGTCGATTTCTTTTGGGATCGAATAGATATCCGGCACTTTGTAGGTCGAAAGGGCGTTTGACCGCAGTTTACCCGCGTCGTCGTAAACTACCTCTTCCATCGTCACCCAACCGAGGCCCTGGACGATGCCGCCTTCGATCTGGCCGTTGTCGACGGCAGTGTTCATCGACGTGCCGAAATCGTGACAGCATTTCACATAATCGACCTCGTACCGCCCGCGCAGGCAATCGACCGTCACGCCGACAACCGCCGTGCCGTAAACGTGATATGCAAATGGATGTCCTTTGGCGGTGCCCCAGTCGAAATGAATGCCAGCAGTCGCGTAATGCGAATGTTCGCTGAGATTTACGCGTTGAAGATGAGCTTCCATCACAAGTGTCTGCCATGCAAGGCTAGTCTTTTCACCATTACGATAAACGAATCCGTCGTTCAGAGTGACGGCTTCAACGGTTTCTGCCTCGACCAGGTCTTTTGCAACCTCAAACAGGCGATTTCTGATCGTCTCGCACGCGATCTGCGTCGCCTTGCCATTGAGATCAGCCGCAGCTGAGGCGGCCGTCGGGCTGGTGTTGGCGATGCGTAAGGTATTGGTGGTGTGGACCTTAACCTGTTCGATTGGCAGCCCGAACATTGTTGCGGCGACCTGTGCCATTTTGGTATTCACGCCCTGGCCCATTTCGACAGCGCCGGTCGAAACTGCGACGCTGCCGTCCGTATAAACGTGGACGAGAGAGCGAGCCTGATTCATTGGCGTTTTGGTGAACGAAATGCCGAAACAAACAGGCATAAGAGCGATGCCTTTTCTTAGATATTTCGATGAAGCGTTAAATTCATCTGCTTCTTTTTGCAGCTTTTCGAAATCGTATTTTCGGTCGGCTTGGGTCCAAGACGTGATCGCGTCGCTCTCCGCTTTTTGGCCGTAAGGAAATTGGTCGCCATCGGTGAGCAGATTTCGGCGTTGGATGTCGGCTGCCGAAACGCCTAGCTTTTCCGCCGCGTGCGCGATGGCCGATTCGATGACGAACATTCCTTGCGGCCCGCCAAATCCGCGAAACGCCGTGTTCGGCGGCAGATTTGTCCGGCAGCAGTAGGCAGTCGCTGTGACGTTTGGCACGAAATACGAGTTTGTGCAGTGAAACAGTGTGCGTTCGAGCACCGGCGGCGACAGGTCGCAGCTAGCTCCCGCATTCTGATAAAAGCTGGCCTCGTAGGCTACGATTTTCAAATCTTTATCGAGGCCGATCTTGTAATCGGACGAATACGGGTGCCGCTTGCCGGTCATACGCATGTCTTCCATGCGGTGAAGAGCATATTTTACCGGCCGTTTGGTCAGTTGCGTCGCGACCGCACAGATACCCGCCCAAGCGTTTGCCTGATCCTCTTTCCCCCCGAAACCGCCGCCGAGCCGCTGCACATCGACCTCGACCTGATGCATCGCAAGGCCCGTCACGCGGCAGACAGCACGCTGAACGGCGGTCGGCCCCTGTGTCGAAGAGTAAACGCGAATGCCGCCGCCCTCCATCGGCACGGCGTACGCTCCCTGCGTCTCGATGTAGAGAT
Organism: Pyrinomonadales bacterium; assembly: GCA_038227175.1. GTDB lineage: Bacteria > Acidobacteriota > Blastocatellia > Pyrinomonadales > Pyrinomonadaceae > OLB17. The sequence continues at coordinate 95,133 of JBBRPZ010000012.1, forward strand.
GCTCCTGGCCGTTCTGTTCGGTGCGGCCCTCGAAAACATGCAGGCAGTCGGCAAAGGCAGTAGCAGTTTCACCGAGTTTGAATTTCTTTGGAGGGACGATCAGGTCGCCCTTTGCGGCGGCGACACGCGGGTCGGTTACGGGTTCGAGTTCGGCGATCTCGACGGTGATCTTTTTCGCGGCTTTGTGGGCAAGCTCTTCGCTCGTCGCCAGCACGATCGCGATCGGCATGCCCTGAAAATTCACCTCGCCGTCCGCCAGCAAATGCTCGTCCGGTACGATTCCGCCGATCTGATTTTCGCCCATGATGTCTTTCGCGGCGATGACGCGGAAAACACCGTCCGAGCTCTCAGCCTCGGTCGTATTTATCGAATTGAGCTTTCCGTGAGCCACCGGCGAATCAAAAACGCACGCAAACAGCGTCCCGTGGACAAGGGGAATGTCGTCCAGGTAAATGGATTCACCGCGAACGTGAGATTTTGAATCGACGTTTTTCATTTGAAGAATTTAGCCACAGAGGTCACGGAGAGCGCTGAGGAAGTCATCTCTGAGCCTCTGTGTGCTCTGTGTGCTCTGTGGCCCATCGTATTCCAAATAACTCCACGACATGCGCCGTCAAAAAGCCGCCGCAGAAATAAACGATTGCATGCCTCGTCGCGCGGATGCCAGACATCGACATTTATTTTTTATTCATCTGCATGTTTTCGACATCCGCCAAATCTTGATAGCGACCCGCAAGCTTTTTGTTCGGATCAGGTCATCCTTACCATATAGCATACCGCGACACCTCGAAATTCATCCGATGTACGAGATTCCCAGGGCGGATTCAAAATCGACACCATCCAGCGACATCAAAACGTCGATCCGACCGGGCGGTCGTCCCATCTGATAGAATCCAGGTCCCCTGAAATCTTTTTCGGTAAGCCCTGCAAGAGGCGCGCCAAAATCGCGTAACGCAGCAAAAACTTTCGACGCATTATCGGGCGACACTTCGATCCAGAGGTCAAGATCCTTTGTGTAGCGCGGTTCTGAGTAGATCATGACCGCAAATGCCCCGACGATCAGGTATTTAACCTCGTGTTCGTTGAAAGTGTTCAACAGTTCGCTGAATTCTGGTGTCGCGAATTCCATTCTCTTGGTTATACAAATGGATCAGTTCAAATGCAGCATCGATGATTGCGGCAACGCCTTGACGTTGCCAAAACTCGTAATCAAACGACCGATCCATATCTTTGATATTCTTACCATGGCGCATCATCGTGAAATCGCCGTTTTCGCCTTCAATTACAACGGTTTTCATGGTTCTATTATATCTTATCCGGGCCGAATAATTCGTAGAAATGCGCCATGAAAAGCTGTCGCAGGAGCAGGCGTTTGTACGCCTCGGTTCCGCGAACGTCGGAGATCGGCGAGATCTCGGACTGCATTATTTTGTTTGCATCGGCGATCGTTTCAGCGTCGATCTGTTTACCGCAAAGAAACGCGGAGGTTTCTTTTAGATATAGCGGTATCGGTGCAACGCCACCGGCAGATACATGTGCCTCGGCAATCTGAGTTAATCCACCCGCTACGGCAGGGGGTACTGACACGAGTGAGATCGCGGTGTTGACAGTCGCGATGTCGAGATATGTGCGTTTGCAGACCTTTTCGAAATTGAAGCGGAAATCGCCCGTTGGTTTGCGAAAGCGGATCGCAGTGATGTATTCCTCGTCCGATTTGGCGAGGTATTTGAAGTCGAGGTAGAGGTCTTTCAATGCCAGCGTGCGAGCTACGCCCTTGCTAACGCGCGGGCCTCCGCATAGTTCGATGTCGGCGTCAAGGGCGAGGAACCAGACGGTCATGTCGCCGATGGGCGAGGCGTTGACGAAGTTGCCTGCCAAGGTCGCCATGTTGCGGATCGGCGTTGAGGAGACGAGTTTTAGGTGCTTGTAGAGATCAGGGAATATGAGGCGCATCACCGGCGATTCGAGCAGATCGGTAACAGTCACTGAAGCTCCGATCTCAATAGTGTCACCGAAGTCGCGGATGCCTCGAAGTTCGTCCTTATAAAGTAGCGGCGTCGCGGTCGACTCGGACATCGCGTCGTGTTTCTGGACGTAAAGGTCGGTACCGCCGGCGATAAACAGTAGGCTGTTGGCAGTAGGCGGAAGGCAGTCGGCTAGACGAATCTGTTGGAGTCGATCTTTGATACCCGCGAAATACTTGGGAACAAAGTGCTCTGCCTGCTTTCTGCCTTCCGCCAACTGCCTGCAAATTTCTTCTGCGGCCCGTTCGATCGATTTGTAGCCGGTGCAGCGGCATATGTTGCCGTCGATAGCGGAGATGGCCATTTCAGCGGTTTTAGCGGTGTCGTCGACGCAAAATCCCGTTAAAGACATTACGAATCCCACAGTGCAGAATCCGCATTGTGTGCCGCTCGTGTCGACCATTACTTGTTGCACAGGCGTGAGCGAGCCGTCAGTCGGATTAATACCTTCGACGGTGACGATGTGCTTTCCGGCAGCGTTTGCGAGCGGCATGAGGCACGAGGTCATCGTGCGGTATTTGACTTTGTCGCCGGCCAGTTCGCCCACTAGAAGCGTGCAGGCGCCGCAGTCACCCTCGCGGCAGCCGATCTTGGTGCCTTTCAAATCCTTTCGATACCGGACAAAATCAAGCACGGTTGTACCCGGTGGCTGGTCGGTCCCGATGTCTTGATTGTTGAGAATAAACTCGATCATTAAAAGAAGATTAACCGCGAAATAAGCGAAATACGCGAAAAGGTGAAAAATCAGATCATTCGTCTGGGAGTTAGTTGTGAAAATTTACCAATTCTTTTCGCGTCTCTTCGCGTTTTTCGCGGTAAAAAAATTAAAATTTTCGAATTAGCACCACACCTGCCGTAATTAGCAGGATGCCGCCGATGCGGACGAGGCTGACTTCTTTTACTGGAACGCCAAGCAGTCCGAAATGGTCGATGACGATCGTCACCAGCATTTGTCCGGCGATTATCAGGCTGAATGTCATTGCGACGCCGAGGCGTGGGACGAGCGTAACGGCGGCGGTGACGAAAAACGCTCCGAGCAGACCACCGATCCAGGCGATAGGAGGAGCTTCTTTGGCTGAAACGATATTCCCGAGCGGCGTCCCGGACGCCACGACGAATGAGAACAACGCTATGGTCCCCACAAAGAACGAAATGAATGCCGCAAGAATCGGGCTCTCGACGAAAACAGCAAGTTTGTTGTTGATCGCCGCCTGCGTCGGCATCATCGCTCCCGCAGCCAGGGCGAGCAGCAAATATAGATAAAAATTTGACATGGTCGGTCAGTACTCGGTTTTATCCGCTTTTTCGGTCCACTCATCGAAGACCTCCCGAGCCTCGGAGCGGAGCACGTTTACCATTTTCAACTGCCGCTCATCGTTGGGCTTCTCGATTTCGGAATAGAAAAGCTCGTCATCAAAACCAGCCGCCGCCGCATCTTTGCGTGTACCGCCGTAAATAATTGCGGATGACCGCGACCAATAGATCGCTCCCAGACACATCGGGCACGGTTCACATGAGGTGTAGACGATGCAGCCGTCGAGCTGAAAGGTTTCGAGCTTGCTGCAGGCGTCGCGAATCGCCACGATCTCTGCATGGGCCGTCGGGTCGTTGGTCGAAGTCACGCGGTTGCAGCCTTCGCCGACGATGTGTCCGTCACGTACAATGACACAGCCGAACGGGCCGCCATCGTTGCGGTCCGAGCCCTCGCGAGCGATCTCGATGGCCCGCATCATAAATTGGATATCGGCCTCTGTCATTGTCCTTCAGGTGACTTCAGCTTGATCTCGTAGAGTTTTTTCCAGTTCTTGCCCGTAACAAAGATACGATCTTTCGCCGCATCGTAGGCTATACCATTGAGTGTATTTTCTGTTTGCCTTTCTTTACCCTGATCATCCGGCGAAATGCTTGCTAGGTTGATCCAGCCGAGCAGCTTTCCCGACGCCGGGTCAATGCGGGCGATGTAGTTAGGTTTCCCGAGTATTTCCTTCTCCTCGGAGTGCCACACATTCGCCCATATCTCACCTTTGATCCATTCCAGTTCGTTGATCTGCATTAGCGGCTTGCCGTCCTCGCGCATTACGGGAATAGTTCTGATGGTTTTGAACGTCTCGGGCTCCATTACCTTGATCACGTGGGTACTTTGGGTAAGGTAAAGGTTTGCTCCGTCCGTTGTCATCCCCCAGCCGTCACCGTCATATCTGAATTCTTTCAGGAGCTTAAATGTTTTGGCGTCAAAAACCCGACCCAGACCGCCTTTCCATGTCAACATATAGATCTTATCGCCGATCATTGAGATGCCCTCGCCAAAATCCTCTCGCGGAAGATCCCATTTTTGAACAACTTTTCCGGTATCTATTTCAACTTTTCGGAGCGTTGAACCGCCGCCATCATTTGGTGAACCCGTGCTCTCGTACAGGAAACCATCGTAGAAGAAAAGCCCCTCGGTAAATGCTTTCGGATCGTGCGGATACGCTTTGACCACCTCGTACCCATAAACCGGCAGCGGCGCGGATTTATTGGGTGACGCGTTAACGTTTGCCTTATTCGGCTGCTGCGGGGTTGCCGAGCAACCAAAAGTTACCGCTATCGTGAAAAAAAGAAGTAATGAACGCATAAGTAAAATCTGTACTATCAATAGTTTAGCCCGCTATTTTTTCAGAATCCGCTCGATTGCCGCCTTAAAAGCGTCGGCTGACAGTGTCCGCACCATCACGCCGTTGACAAAGATGGTTGGCGTCGACGATACGCCATAAGATTCGCCGTCGGCCATGTCTTTGCGAACCTCAGCGGCCGTTCTTTCGGAGTTAGAGTCTAACTCAAATTGGGCGGCATTCAAACCGATTTGGGCGGCGTATTTCTTGAGCGAGGCATCGTCGAGTGCGTCCTGATGCGTGTATAAAATCTCTATATACTCGAAAAATTTGCCCTGGGCATTGGCAGCACCGGCGGCGAGTGCGGCCCGGTAGGCGTTTTCGTGGAGCGTTTCGAGCGGAAAATCGCGAACCACAAACCGAATTTTGCCCGCGTATTCGGCCATCGCTTTTTTCAGCACGGGATGCGTCGCCGAACATGCCGGACACTGAAAGTCAGTGAACATAACGATCGTTACCGGAGCGGTCGTCGGGCCGGTCGAAGGTGACTCTCCGACAGGAATATTTTGGACCAGCGGGTCTGGCTCTTTGAAGAGTATCTTGACCTGGTATTTTGCAAAGAGCTTTTTTGTCAAGGCACCTTCGAGAGCGACCCGCTCGGCGTCGGTGTAATCCTTCATTTTGTTGGTGATCTCGTTAGCGATCAGAGTGCTCGCATCAACACCCGTGGCCTTTGCTTCGTCCGCGACCAGAGCGTCGTAGATGGTGTCGTTCAGCTCGTCGAGGATCAGGTCCGCAAGCTCGAGGCGCGCATCGTACATCTGGAATTTTGCGTATTCGTCAAAATCTTTGGCGGTGATGGGTTGACTGTTAACGTTGCCGACGACATCGGTCGGGGCCAAGTTTGGTGCGTTGATGTCCTTGCCGTTCGCGATCTTGTATTTTGTTGCCAATTGAGCAAAATAGGCGATCAGCAGTTTCTGCTCCGGCTCGCTGCGGAGCATCGTGACGATCTGTTTTCGTACCTGTTCCAGCGTTCGTTCGCCGATTACGGTCCGGTTAGCGTCGTAGACGGCCTTGATCTGTTCCTCGGTCGGGTTTGCGGCCTTAGCCCTTTCGGCGGCGATCAGCTTGCCGGCGGTCGTGTTGAGGGCCTTCGCCTCGGCGTTGAGGGCACGCTGATTCAGCATCTGCCCGAGCAGGTCGCTGCGGCCTTTTGCAAGCTGGGCAGGGATGGCGGCAACCGTCTTTTGCGTGTCTGCGGAGAGGTCCTTGAAGTGAAATGTATGCCCCGTTGCCGTCGCAAGCACGTCATCGGGTTTTTGCGCCAGAGTCGAAAATGTCAAAATGAAAATAGATGCGAGGATTTTGATAAACTTCATAATTCTAACGATGCGAGCCGTGCGGACAAATTCTATCAATTTTGCATGGCTTAAACTATCTGTAATTTGATGTAAATTGTGACGAAAGGTATGCCGCGGGCTCCAAAAATATTGGTAGGATTTGATTACAGCCCTCAATGAGCACAAAGGTTTCGCGCAAATTTTATCTAAGCGAGGACACGATCCAAGTCGCCCGCGACCTGCTTGGCAAGCTGATCGTCGTACCGGACGAGCACGGGAGGCACGTTTCCGGAATGATCGTCGAAACCGAGGCTTACCTCGGAGAGATCGACCGCGCCGCCCACAGCTTCGCCGGCCGCCGGACGCCGCGAAACGAGGTCATGTACGGCACCGGTGGACACGTATATGTTTTTTTTATCTACGGTATGTATTTTCAATTCAATATCGTCCTCGGGCCGCCCGAACATCCGCAGGCTGTCCTCATCCGTGCCGTCGAACCGGTCGAGGGTATAGAGACAATGCGAACCCGCCGCGGCCCGATGAAAGACCGCAACCTGACCTCCGGTCCCGGAAAGATGTGCATTGCGCTCGGAATCGATCGCGGATTGAATGGAGCGGACCTCACCGCCGAACGTGTTTGGCTCGAACATCATCAAGAAATTTCTGGGGCAGAGATCGCAGCCGGAAAGCGGATTGGAATCGTTTACGCCGGCGAAGATGCGGAAAAGCCGTGGCGGTTTTGGGTCAAAGGGAACGAATATGTGAGCCGGAAATAAACCGCGAAAGCGTAACCCGCCCTGATTCACCTCGCCTTTATTTCCATCCGCATCCCATATTTCGGTCGAAGCACTATCAAGGGCTTCATTTCAATTTTCTGTTCGGGGATGAGGCTGGGCTTCCATTTGCGGGCGATCGTCGCGAGCAGCAAAATGCCTTCTGCCCAGGCGAAACTCTCGCCGATACATCGCCGGACGCCGCCGCCGAAGGGGAAGTAGATGTTCCTTTGACCGGCTTCTTTGACGCTTTGCGATACCCATCGTTCGGGTATGAATTCCCGCGGATCGACCCAAAATCTGGCGTCGCGGTGCACGACAAATGGACTCGATAGGATGAGGGTTCCGGGGGCGGCCTCGAAACCGTTGAATTCATGGGGCTCGATAGCGTTTCGCCCGATCGCCCAGGCTGGCGGGTAGAGACGCATTGATTCGGCGAGGACGGATTCGGTGTATTTGAGGTTCGGTATATCATCCATCGTTGGCACACGACCAGCGAGCACCGCGTCGATCTCGGCGTGAAATTTCGCTTCTTTTTCGGGATTTTGCGAAAGCAGGTACCACGTCCAGGTCAGTGCGTTCGCGGTCGTCTCGTGGCCCGCGAGGAATAGCGTCAGTGCCTCGTCGCGCACCTGTTCATCGGTCATCGTGCTGCCGTCGTCCTCGTCCTGTGCAAGCAGCAGCATCGAGAGCAGATCGCCCTTATCTTCGCCGGAGCGGCGGCGTTCGTTAATGATGCCGTACATAACGCGGTCGAGACTTGTCCGGGCACGTTTGAAGCGGCGTGATTGCGGGAGCGGCAATTTTTCGAGGTATTCCGAAAACGGCAGCAGCAGGAAATTAAAAAGCTCGACGATCGCCGTCATCGCCTCCCCGATCTCGTTCGCGTCCTCGCCGACTTCGGCGTTAAAGAGTGTCTTGCCGACGATCAGCAGCGTCAGATGCATCATCTTCTGATTTATATCGAGCACGTCCCCATCATGCCATCTCTCAGCCATCTGGTCGGCGTATATCACCATCGAACGCGTATATTCTGCAATGCGCGCCCGGTGAAAGGCTGGCTGGATCATCCGCCGCTGCCGCAGATGATCGGAGCCCTCGTTCGTCAATAATCCATCGCCGAGGAGCACTTTCGAACGCTGCAATGCACGGCCTTTAATGAATTTATGAGCATTGACGACGAGCATGTCGCGTACGAGATCGGGGTGATTTATGAAAAACACTGGCTGCGGCCCCATTTTGATAAACGAGACATCGCCAAGAGCGGCCTGCCGCGTAAGAAATCCGGTGCGGTCACGCCAAAAAGCACGCAGATGACCGCCGACCATGCTCGGCCGCTGCATCGGCGGTAACGACTTTTCTGCTTTGCTTTCTCCGTACGGCATTTAGAATTCTCCCTCGAAAACTGATATTTTAATAGCTTATGACAGAAGCAAAGCGTATGAAAGTCAAACCCGACATCCGCGCCATCACGCGGCTTGTTCCACCGAGCGGAAACCTCGTTCAGGGCCAGTCCGAACTGCCCATCGACCCGCAACTGGCCGCCGAGGCCGCCGCAATCATTGCCGCCAGCCAGAACCACTACGGCGGCAGCGAAGGCGACGCCAATCTGCGGAAAGCGGTCTCCGCAAAGATCGCGAAATACAACAACATCGAGGTCGACGCGGACGCCCGCCCGTTCGAGCTGATGATCACGAACGGCGGCACGGGTGCGTTGATCGGTATTGCCCAGGGCTATTTGCGAAACAAGGCCGCATTAGTCTTCGAGCCGTATTATCCGTATCATCGGCGAATTTTAGAAGAATTTGGCAGCATGACCGAGACGTTCGAACTCGACGCCGTAACTCTCGGTTTTGAAAAGGACGCTTTGCTTGCACGATGCAAACAGCTGAAAGACCGGGCCGAATGTCCGCTTACCGCGATCATTGTCTGCTCACCCGCAAACCCGAGCGGCAAGGTCATGTCGCAGACCGAGCTTGAGGCCATTGCCGATGTCGCCAAGGAACTAGATCTGTTGGTCATCTCCGACGAGGTTTACGAGCATTACGTCACCGGCGAAAACCCGCACACGCCGATCGCGAGCCTGCCCGATATGTGGGAGCGCACGATCACCGTCAATTCGTTTTCAAAATCATGGAATATCTCCGGCTGGCGCCTCGGCTACGTCTACGGCCCGGGCGACCTCATCGCTCCGATCAACAACGCCGCAAACGTCATCTACGTCTGCCCGGCGACGCCGCTGCAAGCCGCGTTGTCGAAGACGCTGATGTCCGACGACACCTATTACACTCGGCTGCGGGACAAATTTGACGGCAAACGCATCGCCACGTCGGAGATTCTGACGAGCCTCGGATTTGAGATCTACAATTCGGGATCGGCGTTCTATCTCTGGGCCCGGATCCCCGAGCAATACAACGACGCCATCACATTTAACGAAATGCTAATGCGTGACGCCGGCGTCGGAATGACGCCCGGTTCGGCCTTCGCCGACAGCGACGATTGGGACACTATGGTACGTATCTGCATCGCCCGCGAAGACACGATCCTCGAGGGAGCGATGGAAAAATTGCGAACGGTACTGAAATAGAACGAAGTTCGGCCGAAGCGTAGATAAGGCCCCGAATAAGTATTTTAGCGGCTGACCCCTATCCAAAAATCTGTGTATCAAAAAACTAATGTTTTTTGACATCATCTTCGTAGGAAGATCGGTCGTTCGATGGGCCGATGCGTCCGTGTATTGAAACAAAACCGTTCTCGCACAATGACGAAGTATCCGAATAATCGTCTTAAATATTCCAAGCTGCCCGAGCAACTGTAGCAAAACCAGCGTTGAGATCTGAAACTTTTCCTTGCCACCTGCGTTAAATCCCCTTGATACACCGAGTATGGTATGGAGAAGTGATTAAATGAAAAAGATATTCCATGCGGTTCTACTTCTTGGATTTCTGGTGAACGCCCCGTCCTTTGCGCAACCACAGCACCCGCTGGGATCGTCTAAAAAAGGAGAAACCGCCCTTGCCCGCAAAATGAACGACTATCTCACCGTGGCTGAAATGTATGGCTTCTCGGGCAGTATACTTCTCGAACAAGATAGGCGAACGACCTTGGATAAGGGTTACGGCTGGGCCGACAAAGCCAAGGGGATAGGGTTCTCAGACTCCGTGATCATACCGGTCGCGTCCATTTCAAAGACATTCGTCGCGACGGCGATCCTGCAACTAGCAGGAGAAGGGAAGCTGTCCGTTGATGACAAGCTGCCCCGATGGTTCGCGAATGTTCCTGATGATAAAAAGGATATTACGATCCGTCACCTTTTGAGTCATTCCTCAGGTATGGCGCAGTCCAGTTTCGTAGTTGCGAGCGCGTCCGAAGATGAGTTCATAACCAAGATCCTGGGCACCCCGCTGCCAGTGAAAACTGGTATCTGGAGCTATTCGACCACTGCGTTCACACTGCTGGCCGTGATAGTTGAAAAAGCGTCAGGGATGCCATATCGGGAGTACGTCCGCACGAACATTTTCCGGCCGTTAGGAATGACAAGTACGGGGTTTATCGGCGAACGATTTGCGCCGGAGGCGAGCTATTCTCATTCGTACAATCGGGACCTCGAATTCACGGGCTCATATGCACTGCCATTTCCGTTAGATCTGACCGGTGGAGCCGATGTCGTTTCTACAATGCTGGATCTTAGTAAATGGCTGGATGCGGTCGAACAGCATCGCGTCTTATCCGCCGCGCTCACCGATCAGCAGCACACATCGGCTACAACGGTCAATGCCACGACATCTGTTGGCTTCGGCTGGTTCGTGGAGCGGGCCAAGGATGGCTCGATCCGTATCGGCACGGAGGAAACATGACGCCGGCGGGGTACACAGCCGAGATAAAAAGGTGGGCCTCGGGTGGAACGAAATACATTATCTTCTGTAATCAAATGAACGATGAACTTCCATTTATCCGACCCGTCAGGAGGACACTTGAACAATTGATCCTAGACGTGAATGCCGAGATACCGCTACTCAAAACAAAGGTAGTACCGAAATTGCTTGAAAAAAAGGCACGCGATCTGAGCGGATCGTCTGATGGCCGATTCAGGGTCTATAGCCAATTTAGCCGCAACTACATCGAGGCTCTTGATCAGTCCGCCATAAATGAACTTTGGAATATTGATAAGGCAGATATTCCTAACCTCAATAACTTGGATCAACTATCCGTTCAAACTCTGTCAGCCCTGCAGGGCGGCGTCTTTACGGAGAATCAGATCGCACAGGCAGATTGGAAAGGTTTTGAAAAGACTAACGGTGTATTCAAAAAAGGTGAGCTGATCGGAACGATAAGATCCGAGGATAAGATCTTTACAACATTTATTCGTTGCGATTTTCAGAAGTTAACGGCGGTTGTCCGATTTGTTTACATAAACGATCGACTGGCGTACATAGCTCAAAACGACAATTACGGACCGCGTTGGAACCTCTACAGGGTCTCAGGGTCACAGGATTGGTTGGTGTTCGACATTCCCTCCGACAGGTCTGCCATGATAACGCTCCAGAAAAACGATATCCGACTAAGAAACCCGATCACTCCGTAAGCTCCCATAATGAATTGAGAAATCAACCGCAAAAAGCGGACGCCACGTGAAGTGGCGTCCGCCTGATCGTCGAAAAAGCCTAAAGGGAACAAGTTATTTTCGCGTCCCCGTATTTCCTTCGGTCTAAAATTCCCCACCAAATTTGCCGTCCTTGAACGAACCGGAAAACACGATCGACTCGCGCTTTTCAAATTTTAAAAAGCATGTAAGTTTGTCGTTTTTCCTTTTGCCCTCGACGGTGCCCATGTTTTTATTGTTTTGGTTGGCTTGGAGCATTTGCTAAGAACGGCTGGCTGCATTCTCCCTCATGCTACTCCAATATCCCGTCGGCCATTTCCTTGCCCTTATCGTTAGCCAAATTGAAAGGCTGTCTTTCAGATTTCCAAATTCCATTTTAAGGCTCCTCAATCGCATAAATTTCTATAAGAAGGGAAATATCCTAACAGTGTTTTGCACCAGCGCGAATTTGACCTTTTAGGCATCCGCCGCCATGGTTCCCAAGTCGGATTTTATCCTGGTATAGTGTCAAAAACCTGTAGTTTTTTGACACTGCGGCAGGAGGTCCCATGTGGGGAGGGTTGGTGGCGGCGGTTATTCGAAGCAGGTTTCGGCCAGCGGCACCATTAGATCTTTTTTCAGATGCCCGTAGTCGTCGCCGTTCCAGCGGGTCAATTCGCCGGAGCGGTTTTCGAGGCTGACTTTGGTTAGATCGGGATACATTTTTTTCCATTGTGGGCAGCTGCGTTTTTTGACCGTATTACGGACGAACGGGTATAAGGTAAAGGCATAAACTGACGGATTGAGGGCCTCGTTGAGATGGTCACTGATGAAGGGTTTTAATAGGTCGTCACGCAGATTTTGCGGGCGGTTTACTGTCCACGAGCCGTCTGTGAGCGAGAGAATCGCGGGCCTCGTTGTTGTGCCGATTTGTACGGGCTGGGTCATGCCCTGGTAAAACTTCATGCCGGCGTAATTTGCCACCAGATCGGCGTTGGAATAGACCCCGGCGATGAGCATGCCAAAATAGGTCCATTCGGTCATCTTTCCCCAGTCGACAGCTTTTTTGGCGGCGTCTTCGGGTGTTGCTCCGCCCGAGGTTTCGCGTTTGTAGATATTGTAATAATCGTATCCCTGCTGCAGCATATGCTCGATCTTGTCGGTCCCGAACTCGGTGCCGTAGATCCTGACCGTCGGGCTCATCGTTAGATAATCTATGGGTTCGGCCATGTAGATCGAGTCGGTAAAGCTCGTTTTGTATCGGGCGGGCTCGTGGCTAAACCGGTGTTTCATAAACCATTTACCGGTGACGGTAAGCACCAGGCTGCCGTCGCCGAGTTGTTTGAAAACTTCGTGGGCAACGGCGTCATTTGACTGCAAATACGCAAGCCGGCTGCGTTCTGAGGGCGGACTACCGCATCGCAGATTTTTATGCGGCCCATCAGCGAGACAGGCTTGGTGAGACCCGATCTCGGCGTTTATTTCGGCGACAGCAAGAAAGAGATTTTCGGCTATGTGATCCGATACCTCGTCACCGATGTCAAAGAGCGGTTCGGGGGGCAAATTGTACTGGTCGGTTTCCATCGCAAAACCGCAGGGAACATTGATCAGAAGAATAAGGCCAAGTAAGGCGGCGACTATAGCTGAATATTTCATATCGATAAAAATAAAGATCGTACTCAAACTGCGATTTCGGCTACAGTACGTTATGATGTTCGAAATCGGCGGTTAGTGGTATCCAAACGGAGAATTAAACCTATGAAAAAATTAGCATTCGTCACATTGTCGCTCACTTTTTCACTGTGTGTGGCCGCCACCGTGTCGGCTCAAAACGAAGTCAGGTCGATAGACGCTTATTGCAGAAAGGTCGATGCTTTCGTCTCAATGAATAAAAGGGCCGTCATCGTCATAGCGGACACCAGCGATTTTACCGATCAAAACTCAAAGGCGAAATGGCAGAAATTCACTTCGGAAAATGCACTGGAGAAATTTCGCGATAAGACCGAGGTCTATAATGTCGCGCTGAATTGGCGTAGGAATGGCAAGGTTGTTGCGTCTAACCTTACGTTAGGAAGTCCGTCGGGTGATTGGGCGAAATACGTCTATCACTATTTTCGCGAAGACGGCACGCTTGCCCGTGTCAAGATCGATTACCGGACATTTCAGGGCGATTTCCTGATCCTCCAGAACCGCTATTTTGACCGGTATGGAAAATTGCTGAAGAAAACGACTGCCTATAAGGACTTGCAGACACACAAACCAAAAAACCCGGGCAAGGATTCCGCCGGCTCGAACGCGAGCTTTCTTGCCGAGGATATTTACAAGACGACCAGCAAGCTGCCGTTTGCACGATTAATAAAGTAGCCGGGCCTTTTGAAACGTCAATCACCAGCAAATTTGTTCGCGTCGAAAAATTGCTTCAAAATAGAAGCGGTTTAATTTATGCACTATCATCTCATCGGAATTTGCGGAACGGCGATGGCCAGTTTGGCGGGAATGCTTCAGGCTCGAGGGCATCGCGTGACCGGTTCGGACCAGAACGTCTATCCGCCGATGTCGACGCAGCTCACCAGTCTCGGCATTGAAATAATGCAGGGCTATAAGGCGGAGAATACTGAGATCGTGAGAGATTGTACCGTCATCGGTAACACGATAATGCGCGGCAATCCTGAACTGGAAGTAGTGCTGAACCGCAAGCTGCTCTACCGTTCGCAGGCGGAGACCGTTCGCGACGAATTCATCCGTGGCCGTCGTTCGCTCGTTGTGGCCGGAACACACGGCAAAACGACGACGACGAGCATCGCGGCATGGGTGGCGCAAGTCGGCGGGCTCGATCCGTCGTTCCTTGTTGGCGGTGTTGTGCAGAATTTCGGACAAAGCTTTCGGATTACGGACGGCAATTATTTTGTCATCGAGGGCGACGAATACGACACGGCATTTTTCGACAAAAAGCCCAAGTTTATGTCGTATTTGCCGGAGATCGCCATCGTCAACAATATCGAATTTGACCACGCCGACATTTACAAGGACCTCGACGCGATCAAGTGGCAGTTTTCGCGGTTGATGAATCTGGTGCCCGGCAACGGGCGACTGATCTGCGGCATTGATTCGCCGGCTGTCGGCGAAGTGCTCACGTCAATGTCGGGCAAACTGCACACGACGGTCGAGACTTTTGGTCTGTCCGCAGGAGCCAATTGGCAGGCTCGCGAGATCGAATATGTCGGGGCTAAGACGCGGTTCAAAGTCTATCGCGAAGGCACCGAATGGGCTGAATTTGAAACAAGGCTCATTGGTGAATTCAACGTCCGTAATTGCCTGGCAGTCATCATCGCCGCCGACGCGTGGGGCATCACAAAAGAGAAAATGCAGGAAGCGTTTGACTCGTTCCTGTCGGTAAAACGCCGTATGGAGATCCGCGGCGTCGAGCGAGGCGTTATCGTCATCGACGATTTTGCACATCACCCGACCGCCGTTGACGAAACGCTCAAAGCCTTGCGGCAGCGATACGCGTCGAATAGGTTGATCGCAGTATTTGAACCACGTTCGCGTTCGTCGAGGCTATCGATATTTGCCGACCGCTACAAAGAAGCGTTTGCACACGCCGATAAAGTGATTATCGCCGGTGTTTTTAATCCCGATGATGCAAAAACCTACGGCGACGTTCTCGACGTGCCAAAACTGGTCGCTGAAATGGCGGCAGGCCAAAAGGATGCGATCACCCTTGCCGATGCAGACACTATCGTCGAGCATCTCGCCCCCGTATTGCGCGAAGGCGACATCGTCGCGATCATGTCAAACGGAGGCTTTGGCGGGATACACGACAAAATACTCGCGGAATTAGCCACAGAGAACACAGTGGTCACAGAGAATTAAAGCGGGCTGCGGAGCATAGATACTGCGGTTTACCAGATAGACGCGGAATGCCTTGTTTTGTTTCAATTCTCGCCCGCTTGCTTAGGCCGCCTTACTCAATCAATCTTTCCGTTAAAATTTGCGATGCTGATGACAATGTCGTCGGCCAGCGATGTTCTGTCCAGCGTTTTTGGAACGCCATTGACGATGATCGACACTATCACCTTCTCGCCCGCCGCTGTCGTCACGTAGCCCGACAGCGCAGATACTTGATCAAGTGTTCCCGTTTTGCCGCGCATATTACCTTCGGCGGAGGTTCCTTTGTATCGATTTCTCAGTGTCCCGTCAACACCTCCGATCGAGAGGCTGTTGAGCCAAACCTGCGCGTACTTACTCTGTTTGGCCATGTAAGTGTAGAGCCGAATGATTGCGTCCGGCGTGATCTGATCGTGCCGCGACATGCCGCTGCCGTCGTATTGCAGGACAGACTCTGGCGGCAAGCCGATCGAGCCGAGAAATGATTTTACAACGTTGAGTCCAAGGTGAGCGCTGTCGGGGATAGTAACTTGCGATGCTGAGGTCTTAATCGGATCGAAATATGGCCGGTCGTACTCTCCCAATGTCCAGAGAATCGTTTCCGTGTACATATTCTGGCTCGGCTTCATTGTCTTGGCGGCGATGACCGAAAATGGGGGTGATTCGAGCGAAGTCAACGTTATCGGGCCCGTCTGCGATTTGTCCGGCGAAATAAGATTGCCGAATGGGCGCCCTGACGGCGACCGCATATTTTCGTAAGAGTTGTCTACCGTGCGAGCCTTTCCGGTGATTACGACCCCTCGTGCTTCGAGCCTTTCTTTCAAAATATTCATGAAAAGCTCGGCGACATGGCTAAACGTGATCGACTGAACCATGTCCTTGCCGCCCGTCTGCATGATTCCCGTAACTTCAATAACGTTCTGATTTATCGACTTTGTAACTTTGATTTTTTGCCCGCCTTCAGTGGTCGTCATGCAGTTGTTGACGATCTTTATCAACGGATTTGCTGGCGTGATCGCGATTAGACACTGGGATCCTGACGTCGCGGGCATGACGCGGAGATCGACCACGTTATCGTTTAGCGGAAGGGCCGAGACCTCCGCCCCGGAGAACGTCTCCATATCGTCCCATTCCCAAGTTTCGGGCACGGCGAAGCCCGTAAAACGCTGCTCATTGCCAATTAGGTCGCCATCTATCCGTTTTACGCCGGCAGCGGTGATTTTATCGACCAGTTTGTCGATGCCCCAATACGGATTTACAACACCCGGAAAGCCCGGATCGAAGGCATTCGAGATCGACACGTCGCCACCGCCCTTTATTACCAGAGGCCCGCGGATCGTGCCGTTATCGATCGGCGAATACGCTAATACATCAGTTTTGAATTTGAAATCGGGCCCCAGACGCTCCATCGCTGTCGCGATGGTAAAGTTTTTCATGTTCGACGCCGGCATAAAGTATTTATCGGCGTCGTTCTCAAAAATTACGTTGCCCGAACTGAGCGAGACGATCTTGATGCCGACGCGGCCGCGTCGAACCTCCGGTGCCAACATTCGGTTGCGGATTTTCTGTTGCAGATCGGCGAGTGTCTGCGTCGAAGCGGGTGCCGGACTAGGCGTCGGGGTCGCGACGGGGGTTGTGGTCGGTTTTGGGGTCGAGGTCGGAGACGCCTTCGGCGTTGATTTTGGTGTCGGAGTTGCTGTTAAGGATGCAGACCTGGCAGATGCCCCGCCGGTAATGCTGATCGAGATCAGCAGCAAGAGGAAAGCGAGTGAAACGGAGATTTGACGCCGGTAATTTTTCATTTTTACGATTCTAAGTCAAAAAGGCAACGAACAAAAATGCCTGACGCGAACAAGCTGCGTCAGGCAAAAACAACAGACCGTACTCACAACCTATTTACACTTTGAATAACCACAATCGCGGCACGACTCGCAGCCTGACGCGAACTCAAGCTGTCCTCGGCATTCAGGGCATTCGCCGATCATGCTCGACATCTTGCTTGTTTCTTCGCCGACGGTTTTGCCGATCGTACGCTGCGATTCCGGCAGATGGTTAAGCCTGCGGTCGATTAGCAACAGGCATTCAGCGACGGCCTGTTCGGGAGAGGTCAGGAGACGCTCGTTGAACCAGACGGCGTGCGTTGCTGTGACCTTATCGAGGCTGCGGGCGACATCCTTGGCGTCGAAGCCGCCGCGAAGCATCTTAGACGCGAGCAGTCCAACACCGGCACTGATTGGTCCGGCGACGAAAACCTCAAGGATGCGCTCGCCGTCGTGATTAACGGTAACGTACAAATTCTGGCCTTCGAACGGTATCCGCCACGTCGAACCTTGAAGCTCGCGGGGACGCTCGACATGTTGAAAAGAGGAGAGGAGGGGAAGAGGAGAAGAGGGGCGACCGAGGTCGATTACCGCCTCCTCCTCTCCTTTTCTCCCCTTCTCCTCTTCTTTCTTCATGCTGTTCAGCACCTGCCCCTCGCGGCTGCCGTCGCGGTAGTAGCTGACGGCTTTGCAGCCGAGTTCGCGGGCAAGATGATAGAGTTCGTCGACGGATTCGACGGTGTCGTTAGTCGCACCGTTGCAGGTCTTTGAGATCGAATTATCGACGTGTTTCTGGGCTGCGGCGAGTACCTTGACGTGTTCGAGCGATTTGATATTCATTGCCGAGATAAAATGCGGCGGCAATTCCGATTCGTGCTCGACGACGTATTCGGCGGCGGCCTTGATCGATTCTTCGTTCGTCTGATCGACCGAGATGCCGAGAGCTTCGGCGGCGGGTGTGTGAACGTATGTCCGAGTGCCGAGCGTGTCCTGGCGAACGTATGCCCAAGAGAAATTTGGCTCGATGCCGGACGAGGTCTCGGCGACGAGCGAGATCGTGCCAGTCGGGGCGATGGTCGTCACCTCGTAATTTCGCGGCGTCAGCGGGATGTCGCGGGGAATGCCAATCTCGTCGTAGATAAATGTCGAATACGCCTCACGATTTGCTTCGAATTCCGGAAACACGCCTTTTTCCCTGCCAAGACGTAAACTTGCCAGCCACGATTCGCGGCGGACAAAGCCCATCACCTTTTCCATCAACGTAAGCGAATCGTCGCTGCCGTAGGTCACGCTAAGTTTTAGACAGAGATCGGCAAAGCCCATGATGCCGAGGCCGACGGGACGCGTGCGTTTGACGACATCGTCAATCTCCGGCAGCGGAAAATAACCGGCATCGACGACGTTGTCGAGAAACTGCGTACAGAGCTGCGTGACATTCGAAAGCCGTTCCCAATCGACGACGCCATCGCCGTCAGTGGTTTTTGTGTAGAATTTGGCGACATCGATCGAGCCGAGATTGCACGAATTGTTGAAATGCAACTGCTGCTCGCCGCAAGGGTTACACGCGAAGATCGGGCCCATCGAGGCCATCATGTGGTTGTGGCGGTTGACCTCGTCGATAAAGATGATGCCCGGCTCGGCGTATTTGTGGGCGGACGCGATGATGCGGTTCCAGATGTCCGGGGCGAACACCATGCCCGCGATCGGCGGTTCCTCGAGTATGCAATCAGAAAGATCGGCGGTCTCGAAGGCCAGTTTATCCGCAAATGTCGCCGTCGAGCCATCCGGCCGGCGGTAGACGACGTAATCCGCACCCGAAACTGAGTCAAATACCGCCTGCGTCCACGGTTCGCCCTTAAATTCGGTCTGAAACCACGTACCGCTGTCGACCGCGTCCATAAAGAGGTCGCTAACGGTCACCGAAATGTTGAAATTCGTCAGGCTCGTCTGATCGTTTTTGGCGTGGATGAAACGCAAAATATCGGGATGCGTGATCGCCAAAATGCCCATGTTTGCACCACGTCGGACGCCGCCCTGTTTGACGACCTCGGTCGTTTGATTGACGATGTTCATGAACGACACCGGCCCCGAAGCCACTCCTCGCGTCGAATTGACCATCGAACCGGCCGGACGCAAAAATTCGTATGTCATGCCCGTGCCGCCGCCGGTCTGGTGGATGATCGCGACGTTTTGGGCGTGCTCCATAATGCCCTCGATCGAATCGGGCACGTTGAGCACGAAACAGGCGGCGAGCTGGCCTTTTGGCTTGCCGGCGTTTACCAGGCAGGGCGTGTTCGGCACGAACTCGCGGGCGAGCATGACCGTTGTCATCTCGTTGTAAAAGAGCTTTTGCTTAAACGGCTCGGTCTCGACCTTGGACACGTGGCCAACTACGCGGCGGACGATGTCGGCCCATGTTTCGAGCGGCTTGCCGTGTTCGTCCTTGAGCGAGTACCTTAGGCTCACGACCTTTTGGGCGTTGAGCCCGAGCGGTGCAATGTCACGTGCACGGGCGGCTCCCGCCCCGTTTCCGACGCCATTTTTTTCGAGAAAACTGCTTATTGCCGACTCAAAAACTGTGCTCATAATTGGCCACCTCGCCCGTTGAACGCATGCAGACACGGATACTGATTTAATACTATTTTAACACCAGAAATAGTATTTTGGAATGCTGCCTGAAATGAATTGTAGGTTTGCGAACTTGAGAAGTTACGTTACGAATTCGTCCTCAAGTGAAAGAATTTTAATCAACTTAACAGTTGTTTGTCAATACTTTTTTATACAAGATATTGTGTTAATTTTGCGTGATACAACTATCGACAGGGTTTAGCGTTTAACACCCGCGTAGTCGTGGTGAAAATAAACGAGCGGGTCGCCTTCGCCGATGGTGACGTGCTCGACCTCGCCGACGAAAATGGTGTGGTCGCCGGCATCGTACCCGTGTTTTAGGCGGCATTCGACGTTTGCGAGGGCGTGATTGAGGACGGGAACTCCCTCGATGCCAAGATGAAATTCGACGTCGCTGAATTTGTCCTCAGCGGGAGCGGCAAAGCGCTGCGAGAGGTTTTGCTGCGATTCGTGGAGGACATTGACCACGAAAACGCCTGATTCGGCGAACGAGTCGTGGCTGGCCGTCGACTTTTCGATACAGATCAAAACCATCGGCGGCACGAGCGAGACGGAGCAAAATGCCGAGACGGTGATGCCGTGCAGGTTGCCGGCGGCGTCCTTGGTGGTTACGACTGTGACTCCGCTGGGAAAGCGCGAGAGGGCGTTGCGAAAATCTGCTTCGGACACGGGCATATTAAAAAGCAATCTACATTATCGAAATGGGTTTGGCAAAAACGCGGCTTTTGATAATTGGCGTTTAATATCTGATAATTTGCAGTCAATGACGGCAATTGCAGAGTTTATGCGGCAGGTGAATAGCGATGTGGACGCTGTGCTCGACGCGCTTGTGCCAAAGGCGGATGCCGAGCCTACGCGGCTGCACGAAGCCATTCGCTGGAGCCTGTTTGCGGGCGGCAAGCGAATCCGGCCGGCGATAGTTTTTGCAGCGGGCGAGACTTTTGGAGCCGATGCAAAGAGCCTTTTGCGGACGGCGGCGGCCATCGAGATGATCCACACATTTTCGCTTATACACGACGATCTGCCCGCAATGGACGATGACGACCTTCGCCGTGGCCGTGAAACTTGCCATATAAAGTATGGCGAGGCGACTGCGATCTTAGCGGGCGATGCGCTGCAAACATTGGCGTTTAAGGTTTTAGCCGAGGACGAAGGGCTCGCGGCTGACGTTCGCATGCGATTGATCGCTGATATCGCAAGTGCTTCGGGCACACCCGCGGGAATGGTTGCCGGGCAGCAGCTCGACCTCGACGCCGAGGGCCGCACGGTCGCGATCGGCGAAATCGAGACCATCCATTCGCTAAAGACCGGTGCGTTGATCTCAGTGTCCGCCAAAGCCGGTGCTGTTATCGCCGGTGCGACCGCAGAAGAACTTGCCGCTATCGCACGCTATGCCTCGCGTATCGGTCTGCTTTTTCAGATAACTGACGACCTGCTCGACGTTACCGGGGCAAGCGAGACGCTTGGCAAAACGGCGGGGAAGGACGCTGCGGCGGAAAAAGCGACGTACCCCAAGCATTTCGGCGTCGACGACACCCGCAAAATGGCTGCCGCGATCCGCGACGAAGCGTGTGAGGCGTTGTCCGCCATCGACCGCGAAACCAGCCTTTTACGCGGCCTTGCAGATCTGATAGTCGACCGGACGAATTAGCGTCTGTCAAGGAAATCGGTCCACATTCGACGTTTCTCCTCCTTTGGCCAATGAGCGATATCTTACCGACAAAAAATAACCTCACCTTCAAGACCGTCGCTGTCGTCGGGGCGTTCGCGTTCCTGTACGCGACGGTTTTGGCGAAGCTCGGCCGCGACTGGTGGTCGGACGAGAATTACTCGCACGGGCTGCTCGTGCCGATCGTCATCGCCTTTATCACATGGCGCGAATGGGGCGATCTGAAAAGCACTGTAACAAAATCCCCGGCGTGGTTCAGCGTAACCGCCGTCATGCTAGCGTTGCTCATGCTCGCGGCCGGAACGCTCGGGGCCGAGCTTTTTACGCAGCGAATGTCGATGGTGCTGATGCTCGCCGGCCTCGCCGTTTACTTTTTCGGCACCAAAATCCTGCGGCTTCTGGCCGTGCCGTTCGCACTACTGCTGCTCGCGGTACCAATACCGCAGATCGTCTTTAACCGCATCGCTTTGCCGCTGCAGATGTGGGCGTCGCAGATGGCGGTGTGGGGAATTCGGCTTTTCGAAGTCCCGACCGTCCGCCTCGGCAATGTCATCGACATCCTGCCGCGAGGCTCGACGCAGACCATCTCGCTCGAGGTCGTCGAGGCTTGCAGCGGCATCCGCAGCCTGATGACACTCGTCACGCTTGCTCTCGTCCTCGGGTATTTTACGCGGCGTGATAACAACGGACGATTTGGAAATTTCTCGCCCACCGACCTCGTTCGGACTGTCATTTTAATGGTCACGGCGGTCCCAATCGCCGTCATCACCAACGCCGGACGCGTTACCGTAACGGGCATATTGACCTATTATTACGGTAAACAAGCGACGGAAAACACTTGGCACGAGCTTTCCGGCTGGCTCGTTTATTTGGTCGCTTTGGCCTTACTGCTCGGCGTCAACGTCGTCCTAAAACGCATATTCAAAGACGGAAAAGCAGTCGGCGACTCCGAAATTCGCGAGGTCGTGAGCGGTCGTGCCAGATGGACATCGGCGTTGCCGTTGATAGCCGTGATGGTATTCAGCGGTCTCGTTCTCAACTGGTTCGTCGGCCGGGGCGAAGCCCAGGTTCCACGGCAAACGCTTTCCGGCTTGCCCACGACATTTGGCGACTGGCGGCAGCTGGGAAGCGACATCAAATACGAAGACGGCATCATGAGCGTGCTCGGCGTGACCGATTACACGATGCGCGAATACACGCGGCCCGACGGCCGCGTCGCCAACATCTACGTCGGCTACTACGCCTCGCAGCGGACCGGAGCGACGTATCACAGCCCGCAAAATTGCCTGCCCGGAGCCGGTTGGGTACTCAACGACCCGCAACTGGTCGACGTGACGACTTCCGACGGCCGCACCTTCAAAGCGAACCGCTACATCATCGAAAACGGCATTTACCGCGAGGTGATGATTTACTGGTACCAGGGCCGCGGCCACACCGAAGCCAGCGAATACCGCGATAAGGTCAACACCGTATGGGACAGCGTCACCCGCCGCCGCACCGACGGAGCGATGGTCCGCGTCATGACCGACGTCGGCCCCGACGAAGCCGCTTCGCTTGCGGCCGCGTCCGACCTCGCCGCCCGCCTTGCCGATTCTCTACCGCCGTACGTGCCGGAGTAAAAAGCCTCTCCTTACGTGGCATTCGCAATGCCCGCGTTTTGCAAAGCCAGGATATGACCGCGTCGGACATGCTGTCGTCTGTGACAATTCGCTTTATCATGCCATATAAATATATTGATAATTATATGGCATATGATGTTATAATCTCGCGTTGGAGTTTGAGTGGGATGAACAGAAGAATTTGGAGAATATTGAGAAACACGGCGTCTCCTTATATCTGGCACAGTACGCGTTCGCAGACCCGAGGCGAGTCATTGTCGAAGATCTGGAGCACAGTTTAGATGAGGAACGGTTTTACTGTTTTGGAGAGGTCGACGAGGGCATCTTGACGGTTCGCTTTACATTTCGGAGCGAGAAAGTCCGTATCTTCGGCGCAGGGTATTGGAGAAAGGGGAAAAGGGTTTATGAAAAAGAGAATAAAATACACTGACGAGCCGCTGGGCAAATTGAAGGTTGTAAAAGATTTCTTGCCTCGTCCGGAGGAATTGGTCTTCAGAGAAGATAACGTAAAGGTCACCTTGTCGCTGAGCAGGCAGAGTGTGGATTTTTTTAAGGAGCAGGCGACAAAGAACCATACTCAATATCAGAAAATGATCCGGCGCCTGCTTGATCTGTATATCGCAAACCAGCGTAATGCGTAATGACTAAAGAGTGGAATCAGCGCGGACAGAAAAGACAGCCTCGCGTTTGGTTTTGCATCGTTTCTACACATTTCGCCGCTCCGGCTCCTTATTTAGCTCGCTCTATCGTAGTGTGATCAGCACACTCATGCCCCGCTAACGTGATCGGTTATGGCTGCTTGTAGATTACTCCGTTTTTCATCACGAATTTTACGCGGCGGAGGGTGGCGATGTCCGTGGTCGGATCGCCTTCGACGGCTATTAGGTCAGCGAAGAGACCAGCCTTCACGCGGCCTATTTTGTCTTCTTGTTTTAGGACGCGGGCGTCTATTGAAGTGGCGGAGCGGAGGGCGTCGATGAGGGGCATGCCGAAATTGACCATGGCTTCGAGCTCCTTGGCGTTGTCGCCGTGGGCGAAGACCCCGACGTCGCTGCCGCTAGCGATGGTGACACCCGCTTTTAGGGCTTCCTGAAAGACGGCCTTTTTCTTTTCGGCGTTTGCGCCGGCTACGGCGAGTGTCGGGCAAAGCGCGGTGCCGTGCTCCTTCATCAGGCGAAAAATTTCGGGTGTGCCGCCGTCGCCGTGTTCGATGGTGTCGACACCGGCGAGGATCGCCCGCCGCATGCCTTCGGTGCTGGTTGCGTGCGCGGCAACGGGTACGCCCGCACTGTGTGCGACTTCGACGGCGAGCTTTAGTTCTTCGAGCGTGAATGTCGGGTGTGCCGCTCCGCCTGCTCCCCACCGATAATCGGCGTAGAGCTTGACCCAATTGGCGCCTTTGCCGATCTGGCTGCGGACCACTCGGGTCAGAGAGTCGACGCCGTCAGCCTCTTCAGCTCCCTGCGGCACGTCCCATTCGGGCACGTAGCCTTTGGGGCCGTAGGTGTTGGTCGCGACGATCGCACGAGTGGCAACGAACATCCGCGGGCCCGGGATGATGCCCTGATTCACCGCCTGTTTCAGGCCAACGTCCGCGTAACCCGCGCCTTCGGTGCCGAGATCGCGAATGGTGGTAAATCCGGCCATCAGCGTGCTTCGGAGATGATTTGTCGCCCGTGCAGTGCGTAAAGCGAGGGCTTCGTGGGCGACCTGGTCGTTCCAAGGCGTTTCGGAATACGGGTGAAGCAGCACGTGCGAATGAGCCTCGATCAGTCCGGGCATCAAGGTCAGGTTTGGCAGCTCGATCGTCTTTGCGTCAGATGGGGCTTTGACATCGGCGGCCGGCCCTAAGGCTTCGACTTTCTCGCCACGCACAAGCACGACCCAGCCTTTGTGCAGCTCCGCCGATTCGCCATCAAATATCGCCGCCGGGCGAAGCAGGTAAACAGCCTCGGGAGCTTTCGTTTGTTGAGCCTCGGTCGTAAACATGTCCTGAAAAATGAAACAAGCTATTAAAAGAATAGTCGATAAAATGATCTTACGCATTAGCGGCACCTCGGGGATGATCTTTAGTTGAACGTTAAGGATAGCGCCAACTCTTTGTATCTAGCTAGGCGGGTGGGCTGGGCTTCTTTGCTTTTAGCAGAAATACCAGCGGAATCACACAGAGATGCAGAATTATGTAGACGCGAATGGCGTCGAGGATGGAATTCATCGTCGCCTGTCGGAGAACCTCATGCCACATCTGGCCCTGGGCGGCCCCCATGGCATCGAGTGTTTTGAGGCCTTGATCGTGAAAGGTTTTTGTTAAATTACCTATTGCTCCCGTAAAATTCGGATTGAGAGCGTTTGTGTGTTCGGTCAGGTTATTAATGTGAACCTGAGATCGGATGGAGATGATTGTCGACGTTAGGGCGATCCCGAAACTTGCCCCCATATTCCTCGCCAAATTGAGCAGTGCCGACGCGCTGTTGTTTTTTTCAGGTTTGATTCCGTAATAGGCAACCGTATTTATCGTGGTTGCGACAAAAGCGATGGTGATGGAAAAATACACCCGCGCCCAGACCATGTCGTTGTATCCCGTGTTTAAGTTAAAGGTTGAGAAATTCCAGATGGCGAATACCATCAAGACCAATCCGACGAAAATTATTTTGCGTATATCGACTTTGTCCGATACATAGCCCATTACCTGGATGACCACTAACTGGCAAATCGTCCCCGGCAGACCTATCATTCCCGCGTCCATTGCGGTATAGCCCAGCAAAGTCTGCGTAAAAAACGGAATAATAAAACTGACCCCGGAAAGAACAAACGTGACGGCCAAAATTAAAATGCAGGATGCGGTAAAGGCCCGATCCTTAAACATAAAAATATCGACGGCCGGTTTTCTTTGATAGTACTCCCAGGTAATCCCTACCAGGAGGGAGACTATTGTGTAGGCGAGGACCAGCGTAATAAACGTCGATTCGAGCCAGCCCGACTTTGGCCCTTCGCTCAAAAGCAGTTCGAGGGCGGCAATTCCGGTGACAAACAAAATGATGCCGACCCAGTCAATTGTTTTCCCGCTCTGGCGAAATTCCCGGGCTAGCTCCTCGGCTTGTTTCGATTCTTTTACAAATATAGAGGTCAAAACCAGCGAGAGAATCCCGATCGGCAAATTGATAAAAAAGATCCAATGCCAACTAAGCGTGTCTGTAATATAACCGCCGAGCGTCGGGCCCAGCACCGGTGCGATAGAAATCCCTAAACCGTAAACGGAAAAAATACGCCCGAGCTTGTCCTGCGGCGTAACGTCGGCGATTATCGCCTGTTCGCTCGGGGCGATGCCCCCGGCGGTCAGGCCCTGGAGGATGCGAAAAAAGATCAGCGTTTCGAGATTGGTCGCAAAACCGCATAGAACGGACGTGACGGTAAAGCCCGCCACGCACGCCATATAAAAACGCTTGCGTCCGAAGTAGGTGGCGAGCCAGCCGCTGATCGGCAGAATTGCGGCATTTGCCACGATGTACGAACTGATGATCCAAACGATCTCGGTCGGCGTCGACGACAGGTCACCGGCCATTTTGGGCAGGGAGACATTAACTACGGTCGAGTCCAGGACGGACATAAACGTCGCCAGCGTCAGCACAAAAACGACGACATATGGTGACTGCGTGACGGAGGTGGCTGTTTCGGGATTAACGGGATCTGAATTCATTCAAAAACTCATTTGACGACTACCCTCGGGCTAACCGACATGCCCGGAACGAGCAGATATTTTTTTTCGGGTATATCGTCAAAAACAATTTTTACCGGGATTCGCTGGACGACCTTTACAAAGTTTCCGCTGGCATTTTCCGAAGGCAGAACGCTGAACCGCGATCCGGTGCCGATCTGAAAGCTCTCGACCGTGCCGCGAAATGTCGTATTCGGATACGCGTCAGTGTAGATATCGACCTGCTGGCCGATCTTTACACGTTCGATCTGGGTTTCCTTAAAGTTGGCAATCACCCAGATGCCCGGCAGGGAGATAGACATTAGGGCCTGATCAGGCTGCACGAGCTGGCCCTCGACGACCGCCGGTTTCGAAACGTAACCGTCCTGAGGCGCGTAAATTTTTGTGTAAGATAGCGCTAACTCGGCTTGGGCTAGAGCGGCCTGAGCCTGGGCGACTTCGGCTTCGACGGTCTGAACCTCCGATTCGCCGATCGCCAGCTGTTGCGGCATGATGTCCGCGCCGAGCAGTTTGCCCTTGGATTCGTCGGCCTGCGAGGCGGCGATGTTTATCTGGGACAGCGATTGGCGATAGTTGTTGTCGGCGGCAATGAGTCCATTTCTTGTTTCGGCAAGGCGCGAACGTTCAACCTCGACCTGTCCACGAAGCGAATTTAGCTGGGCGTGGACGACCTCGACCTGCTTTTGCGCCGAGATCTTGGCGGCCCGGGCGTCGCTCAGCCGGCGGTTGTCGCGGTCCAGGTCCTGTTTGGAAATATCGCCGGATCGAGATAACTGCAGCGACCGTTCGTATTCCGCCGTCGCATTATTAAACGCGACCTCGGCCGCCGGAACCTGGGCTTTGGCCTGCTCAAGCGTTGCTTCCGCCGCCGGAATTTGGGCTTCTATCTGGCGCAGGTTCGCCTCGGCGGTTTTCGTTTGATTTTTCGCCATCTCGATCGAATTTAGTTTCGAATCGGAGACGATGCGGGTCTGCTCGACATTATTTTGAGCGGACGAAAGATTTGAGGACGCCGTGGTCAGGTCGGCCCGGGTGGTTTTGCGGGTCAAATCGAAATTAGCGATGGCCTTTGACCTTTTTGCGATTGCGGTTTTCAACTGGGCGTTGGCTATTGCCAGATTAGCCTCGGCTTCGCGGGCGTCAAACTCGATCAGAAGGTCACCCTTCTTAACCAACTGGTTCTCCTTGACGTAAATCTTCTCGACGTGCGAGCTGATCTGAGGGCTGATGAGCGAGATATTGCCCTCAATATGTGCGTCATCGGTCTTTTCAAACCGCCGATTATACAGCCACCACGACAACCCGACGATCAACAGCACGCCGATAATCGAGCCGACGATGTAAATGGGCAGCCGTGAACGCCCGGAAATCGGGGTCTCTTCGGACTCTGCGGAGGAAACAGGGGCCGTTAACGGATCTTCGATTTCCTGATCTTTGTTCATTTACGGATACACCTTTGTTAAAAAGACAAGCGCTGAATATTATCCTCGATATTTTCAAAACCGTCACCGTTTAAAATGCGGCAAATGCCGCGGGCGTCTGCATTGAACGCCGCCGCTTTTTCGGAACAGCCGCTTTTGCGACAAATTTGATCATGGCGAGGAGCTGCTTCATTTGTGAGAATTAATGAAATCGCAAGTAGATTAGCACTGGTAATTGAGTGTGACAATTTCACCCGCGCTATTCCCATCAAAAAAATTTAACAAGGGTTAACAGAAATTCTGAAATCGAACCACTGTCGATAAATGATTCTGGTCAGAACCGTGAGCTGTAGCAACCGTGTTTTCTCCATTAGGCGTACTCAACACCTCTTTGCATACTATCAGCAATAATGTAACAAAATCGTCGGTACGCCGTATTAGTGATGGATTTAGAGATCAAATTCAATTGTTTCAACGGTGGCTTTTCGCAGAATCCGAGCGGCAAGCCGCGTCAATCAAAAACTATGTTCAAAAAAGTGATTGTCTTCGTTTTGTTCTTTGTCATCGCAGCTCAGGCGCAGCAGGCGGATTGGCCGACGGCATCGCCGAAGTCGGTTGGGATCGACGAAAAAGGCCTGGCGGCGTTTGACGCTGAGCTCGCGTCGGGGAAGTTTGGCAATATCGACGGAATGACGATCATTCGCCATGGAAAGCTCGTTTTCGATAAACGTTACCCACGCGATTACGACAAAATATACGGTGAGGACGTTAAAAAGCCGGGCCCGCTAAACGCTCACGACCCGAGCGGCCCATACAACTATTACAATTCGTGGTGGCATCCGTGGTACCAGCGTGGCGAGCTGCACTCGCTGCAGTCGGTC
Organism: Pyrinomonadales bacterium; assembly: GCA_038227175.1. Classification (GTDB taxonomy): domain Bacteria; phylum Acidobacteriota; class Blastocatellia; order Pyrinomonadales; family Pyrinomonadaceae; genus OLB17. Next base: position 124,087 of record JBBRPZ010000012.1, read on the forward strand.
TCGAAGACGATCACCTCGATCATCGTCGGTGTCGCCCGCACGCGGGGAGATTTCCCCGATATCGACACGCCCGTCTTGAACTACTTTGACGCGTCCAAGCTCCAGAACGTGGACGACCGCAAACGCCGGATGACGATCCGTCATCTGCTGACGATGTCGGCCGGGCTCGACTGGAACGAAGGCCTGCCCTACTCGGACCCGAAAAACACGGGCAGCCAAATGGAAGCGTCCCTCGACTGGGTCGACTACACGATCAACCGGCCGATGGCCTTTGAGCCGGGCAAAACGTTTGCCTACAATTCGGGTGCGACGCAGATCCTTGCACAGGTATTTCGGTCCGCCACCGGCATGGATATCGAGGAATACGCCGTTCGAAATCTGTTCACTCCTCTCGGGATAAAGCAGTATTACTGGAAACGCTCGCCCAGCGGTCTCGTCGATGCTGAGGGAGGCATTTACCTGCGGCCGCGTGACGTCGCAAAGCTCTGGCAACTGTTCCTCAACGGCGGCAAATGGGAAGGCAAACAGATCGTCTCGCCCGAGTGGATCAAGGATTCGCTCACGCCGCACATGGACCTCGGGCCAAATGCAAAATACGGCCTCAAATGGTGGCTGTACCCTTACGGCAAGGACAACAAGCTCACGGCATGGAGCGGCAACGGCTTCGGCGGCCAACGCCCAATGGTCCTACCCGAATACGACATGGTCGTCGTCTACACCGCCTGGAACGTCAACCCCGGCCCCGGCCTAAAAACCCGCGATGCGATCGACCGGCTCGTCGCTCTCGTCACCAAGTAGAGTGGCGTGCCGTCCGTTGAGAAAGCGAAATATATATCTCACCGTTTGTAAAGTCGGTAAGCGGAACCGGATCGCCGCCGTTTTTATTTTGAGGAAGATCGGTTGATTAGGATAACGTCGCTTGTTTCGACGCCGCGGATGACCGCGAGCTGGGTGCCGTCTGCATTCCAGTTAAAGGTAATGATGCTGTCTGATGAGAAGTCGGTCAGCGGTTTTGGGTCTCCGCCGTCGAGCGGCTGTAGCCAGACGTTTGGAACCCCGCCAGGGCTGTTGAGAAACGCGATCGACTTTCCGTCCCGAGTCCATTTCACGAGCCGTTCGACGACCGTCGACGGAAAGTCGAAACGCTTGACGCGTTTACCGTCTTCGAGGCTGCTGATGCCGATGCCCCACCGAGATCCTTCAGAGATCGACTCGAGATAATGATATGCCACCAACGTTCCGTCAGGCGAAACCGAAGGCCGTGAGGCCTTTGTCTTTGTTATTGCCGTGGCTTCGCCGCCGCCGATCGGTATTTTCCAGAGCGTCGGATAATTTCCGCCCGACTGATAAACGATCCATCGGCCGTCCGGCGTACATTGCGGATAGAACTCGCCATTGCCATTAGTTATTCGGGTCAGGTTCGATCCGTCAATATCAACACGCCAGAGGTTGTACTTTCCGTCTTTCTCGGCAGCATAGACCAACTGCCTTTCATCTGTAGTGACAGCGAGCCCAAGTCTCGCATTTGCACCGACCGTGAGCTGACGGATATTTGAGCCGTCGGCATTCATTGTCCAGATGTCGGAGCTGCCACCGGCGTTTGACGTGTAAGCGAGCCGGCCATCCGGCAGCCAGATTAGTTCGTTGAGCCACCCCGCCTCCGACATTATCTGTTTTGCTCCCGCCGCGTCTCTACCAACCGTCCAGATGTTCGAGACGACGTGATTCTGAATGACGGCCAATGTTTTTGCGTCCGTTGTGAGACTAAGATTCTGGTAATTGTTTAGATCACGCGTAAGGCGTGTGGCCGTACCGTCGGGCAACGAAATATGCCACAGCTGTTGTGGGGCGGTTGACGTTTCCGAAGCCGTCACTACGAGTCCGTCCGCGAGCCATCGCGGTTGTCCGACCTGCTGCCAACGCTCTTCGGTCAGCTTGCGTTCGACTCGCGTCTCGATGTCGACCGCGATTACCGTCTCATAACGCCCTTTTCCATCGCTCTGATTTACCGGAAAGGCGATGCTCTTTCCATCGAGGGACCACGCCGGGGCGTACCAGAACATATTCAGGTAATCGGGGTCGCGGCGTGACGCAAGTACCTCTTCGTTTGTGCCGTCGGCATTCGTGACCATCAGTCGGGTCTCTTCCCCAAACGTTTTCATGAAGGCGAGCCGCGTTCCGTCGGGCGAAAATGTTGGCGGCGCGATGTCGTGCAATACTTTCACGATCGGTCCGCCCAGAATCGGTACGCGAAACAGTTCTGGCTGGCCTTTATCTCTCTCCAGGGTGAGGTAATAAACAAAATTGCCGTCCGGGGCAAATGTGACCCAAACAAACTCGCTCTGCGACGGGCCCGCAATTCGCGTTTCGTTTGCGACTGCAACCTGGCGAATCCAAAGACTGTCGCCATCCGAACTCGCCATAATGTGAGCGACATACCGCCCGTCCGGCGAGATCGCGGCTCGCTTCGAGCTGCCAGTGGTCGTTAGCCGCGTTATGTCCGATTCTCGAAAAGGAACGTTTCGTGTCTCGGAGCTCGGGCTTCGACCAAGCGTAAACTTGTAAATACCGAACACAATACCCGCTAATACAGCTACTAAAACCACGGCGACCAGAGGTGAAAACCACTTCGAGCGAGTAGGCTGAACAAGCGCGGGCGGTGTATCAGCTACTCGAGCGACTGGTTCTCGATCGACTATGTCAGCATTTTCCTCGGTTTCGATCCAATCGGCGACGGCGAGGACGTTTCCGCGTCGTTCAACGCGCCGCGAGAAAGAGTTGGCGACTGTGGGCGATTCGTTCGGGGAATCCGCGTCAAACCTTTCGCGCGTCCGATTTGGCGGCGGAAGACCATTTCCATCCTGCACGATTCGAACCGTGCCGTTAAAACGATAACCGCGGCGCTTCAAGGTTTCGATATACGGTTTCCCATCGCTGGTTTCCCCGAGAGTCTTACGCAGAACGTGTAGATATTGGGCAAGGTTCGACTCTTCGACGATCGTGTCGGCCCAGATCTTTTGCATCAGTTCTTCCTTACTGATGACATTGCCCTGGCTTTCGACCAACGCGATCAACGTCTCAACGGCCTTTGGCGTCAGATCGACCTGTTCACCGGCCCTGTATAGGAGCTTTGTAGCGGCATCGAGTCGAAAAGTTTCGAACTCATAAACCTTGTGTTGATTCGAGTTAGTCACTTTAAACTTAAATTCACGATTTTTTAATGTTAAATCCAAAGACATTTCCTCAGCTCCCGCTTAAATTCGGTACGTGAGCGGACAACTAAACTGAGGACGCGTTAGGCTTCTGATCTCTGGTAAAGATACAGGCATCATAGCGCAGAGCGGTTGAAATACAAAGAATTTTCCCGCGTTCCTCGTGTCCGCTCAAAATCTTAGAACGTTTGGAACAACACCCAATTTACGGAGACATCCAATCATGAAACAAACACTAATGCACAAAACGATTCCGGCCCTTTTTCTTGCTACTTTTTTACTTTCCCTGGCTTTAATGGCGTCAGCCCAAAGTGGAACGTTTAATACTGACACCACTGTTCCCTTTTCGGGCGTTGTGGGAATAAAGGACAACCGGAGGGCGTCGCCGTTGAAAAACGTTCCAACGCAAACATTCGATCTTGATCCGGCAGTCAGGCTCGGATGGCGAGCTTTTCGGACGGGATTTACGACGTTTGCGCTCAATTATTTAAACGAACGCAACATCGGCGGCGGTATCCGAACCAGTCGCAATGTGATCAATCTGGCCGAAAATGGAAGCCTTTTTTTCAGCACGAACGCCGGCGGCTTCACTCTGAAATATGTTGTTAAGGGTAATCGGTTTGAGACTTCCTTCCGCACACCCGGCCCTCTGCCATCAGGCACTGACCCGCGGGTAGCGATAACTTGCGATGCCGAGGTAATGATCGACATTATAAAAACGGGTTACAACTTAACGGCCCAGCCCGCCCAGCTAAAGATCAAATGCGGCCGTCCCACCGGCCAAAACTTCACCGGGGATATGGTTGTGGGCATCAATGATCTGATCGCGACATTGGGTGGACCTGATTTCATTGGAAACGGGCTTAGCATCGTGAACGATCCAAAGTTTGCCCTAAATGCACCTGTAAGTGCCGAACTCTCCAAGGGCTTAGGTGGAAGGCTGACCCGGGACACGTCGGTTGAGATCGACACCGGGAATTTATTCAACGCCGGCCGCACCGTAACGGGATTGATCCTCACAATTCAGGATGACCCAGTTGCGGGTCCGCCTCAGCCACCGCCAGCGCCGCCAACGCCTCCCTACATCGTCGCGAGCGAGCCGATCATCCCTACGCCCTTTCATCCATTCGGCATCGTGGGTATGTCGTGGGACGGCGGACCCAACTACCCTAACGTGGAGGTATGGCTCTCGATGGACAACGGAGTTGAAATTCCTGCGTTTTCGATAGAGCAGACTGCGCAATCTCCCGTTTGGAAACAGCCGAAAAATGGGGTTGCACTGCAATTGCTACGGAAACATCAATATAGGTTTGTCTTAAGGGCCGGCGGGAAAACCTTGGCGAGTTCCGCCGCGTTCGTTGTCCCGTAGTGCGGGTCGGCGGGCCGATAGCCTTATATAAAGCCGATTCCGCCATTCAGTCGATGGGAGATCAGCAACGAAAGCAGAATCGCCAGAGGAAGACAGGGACTCCGGTTCGTAACGCGACCTCAAGATCGCTTGACCCGTATTGAATGAACCGGAAAGAATAAAATGAAAAACGAACATCGTAAAAGCACTGGTCGCAAAGGTTGGAGCTGGTTTCCACCGTCGTCACTCCATAGCGAGGTAAGAACTTGCCGGGCCGATGGGTGGATAGCTCTATACAGGCTGATACCCGTCGCCGTTTAAGTCGGCACCGAGGTTTTAAATGCCCACAAAGATAACTCAGATGTTAATCCTGGCCGCGACAATTTCCGTCGGGCACAGCTTCGCAGCTCTCGGAGCATTTGCGCAGACTGGGGTGCTGGAAAAAGTTTGGGTGGAATACGGAGTCAAGGTCAACGGCGAGACCGGGATACGCATCCACACAAAATTTTCGATAAAGAACGCTCTCAATACCGAGTGCGTCATACAGGCAAACGTTCAGCGTTCCGACGGCCGTTCGTTTCGGTCGTCATTCAATACCTACGCGACGAAAGACGGCCAGGCGGTACTGATATCAAAACCTTTCACGCCCCCGTTCGATCCGGCGGATTATGCGGACACCAAACTGTTCTTTCCGTACTGGGCGTTGAACCTCCAAGCTGAGAACGCGAACAAGATGAAGCTTTTCGTGACCCTGTCCAGAAATGGAAAAGAGTTTGCGAGGTCGGCAGTGATCGACATAGGGCTTTCGCTCGGTAAAGCACGCTGAAGAAAAGGAGAAAAACATGTGGACAAAAAAACTTGTGTTCGCTCTGAGCTTCGCACTTTTGCCCGTTCTTGCTAGTGCCCAATGCGCAAACTGGGATACGAGCGGCGGGTGGTGGATGGACCAGCGGGGACAAGCGTATCATATTGGGATCAATATAGAACAAAAAGGCAGAGTACTTGCGGGGCGGGCGGTTTCCCTCGAAGGAAATGCAGACGCCGCGGGCACGATCGACGGAACGATCGATGGCGACAGCATTAGCTTCCAAATATTTTGGCCGGACCACCTTACGGGCGTCTATACCGGCAAAATTCTGCCGTCGGGAAGAATAGATGGTGAAACATACGATAAGAATAACAGCCGGAACCGCCAACCGTGGCACAGCGAAGGCGTAATGAAGTGCACGTCGGTGCTTATCAACCCGCGCGTTGTCGTCCAATCCACGAGTAAAAAGCCGCCCCCGCCAATAAAGAGTAGCGGGAAAATGCCAAAAAGTGAGCCTGCTCCGCCGAAATTAGAGCCTCCTTACATCGTCGCGAGCCAGGCGAAACCTCAATACCTCGGTTCGGCAACGGGATTCGCGATCCTGACATGGGATGGCGGGCCTGATCATCCATTCGCCGAGGTTTGGGTCAAGGTCAATGGCGGGGACGAAACTTTCGTCGTGGAAAAGGGGAAAGATTCGCGTCAGATAATTGCGGAACTCGGCAAGACCTATCTGTATATCTTGACTGATGCGGGCAAGACTCTGGCCACAGTTGGCGTCGTGCTCGTGCCGCGCTGACATCTTTTGCGGGAGAGCCCTGGAAGCTGATCAGGGTCGAGTTATATTGACGAACCAATATAGGGAGAGATCAAAATGAAAAATAGACAAATGCGGAACTTATTAACAATTTTTTGCGGCATCTTGTTTGCATCGGTTCTCGGAGTATCGCTGCCCGCCTCAGCCGGGGCTCAATGCACAAGCTGGGATGCGAGCGGCAATTTGACCATTCTTCAGCGGGGATCAAACGATAATATCGGCCTCACGCTAGAGCAAAAGGGCATGGTAATCACAGGGACGGCAGGTTACGATGCAAGGAACGATACCCATGGCGGGTTCGGGAGGAAGCACGTGCAGGGCAATGTAGACGGGGCGATCAATGGCGACAGTTTTAGCGTCCAGATATTTTGGCCAGACAATCTCACTGGCGTCTATAACGCCAAGATTCTGCCATCGGGAAGGCTGGACGGTGAAACGTATGACAAGAATAACAGTAAAATTCGTCAAACATGGCGCAGCGAGGGAGTGCTCAAATGTGCTCCACCGCCTATCAACCCGCGCGTTGTCGTCCAATCCACCAGTAAAAAGCCGCCCCCGCCAATAAAGAGCACCGGGAAAATGCCAAAAAGTGAGCCCGCCGCGCCGAAATTAGAGCCTCCCTACATCGTCGCGAGCCAAGCGAAACCTCAACACCTCGGTGCGTCAACGGGTTTCGCGGTTCTGACATGGGACGGTGGCCCCGATCATCCATTCGCCGAGGTTTGGGTCAAGGTGAATGGTGGGGACGAAACCTTCGTTGTGGAAAAGGGGAAAGATTCGCGTCAGGTAATTGCGGAACTTGGCAAGACATATTTGTACATCTTGACTGACGCGGGCAAGACGCTGGCAACAGTTGGCGTCGTGCTCGTGCCGCGCTGACACCTCGCGAGCGCGGGAACGAAACGAACGGTAACAATCAAATTAGACAAATGTATTAGTGGAGGAATTTTCAAAATGATAAATCGACGAAACCGGATCAAGTTGACAATTTTCACCGGTCTTATGCTGTTCATAGCATCCGGTATGTCGAGCGCTTACGCTCAGAGCACCGCCGAGTTCAGCGGCACTTGGAACACTGTAACCAGCAAGGGAAAAAAGATCACCCTTACGCTAAAGTCGACCGACCGCCGCATTAATGTAACCGGGTCCTACGGCATAAACGGTCTCACGGGCAGCTATAAGTCCTTCGACCGGTCGGACAATGTTTTTGTGAAAGTGTCGTTGCGGGTGTCAGACCCAGAAATGCAGAGCCTTAGCTCGATCAGTGGAACGGTGACTGACAACGTGCTGCGTTTCACATGGCGTGAGGACGGTGGGCGTGGCGCGGGCCGTTTTACGATGTCGTCCGACGGCGAATCGTTTGAAGGCACGTTTAGCAAAACCGGTAACCCCGACGACACTTCGGGTGGCACATGGAACGGTATGCGTGCTCCTAATTTTGCTGGAGTTTGGCAAACAAAATTGGGAGAGCAGTTACAGTTCCCCCAGTTGTTACTCCAGCAAACCGGCAGTCAGGTGTCGGGTCAATTGTTCGCGGGCCGCCCCGAGATGGGTTTTATTAAGGAAGGCATCATCGACGGCAACACACTGCGTTTCCAGGTTTGGCGTCCCCGCCCGTTTAATGGGCGAAATCAACCCGATGACTACGTGGGCACGGGCGAATTGGTAATGGATAAGGGCAGCAAATCGTTCAAAGGTACTATTCTCGGCGCTCCCGCGAGTGGAACTCGCCTTGGGCGTTGACACAATGAGTCGGTGAGGCTTCGCCGGGAACAAGTTGACTACAAGAATCTTCAGTCGGTTCCCGCAGGCGTTAAGGAGACCTGCTATGAAAAGTTTTATTTTGCTAATTTTGCTCTCTATGTTGCCGATATCCTCGGCCGTAAGAGCCTCCGATTCTGCATTTCAACCACGGATCGAGACTCAGCCACGCTTGGATCGAACCGATGGGTTCAACCTCCCCGCACTCGCTTCGTTTGCCGGGACCTGGAAAACGGGGCGCCGATGCGTTCCCTACACCGTGATTCTCACGCAGGCCGGCGATAAAGTGACTGGGACCTATTCGCCCGGCAACGGGAGAATATTTGAAGGTGTCGTCACCGACAACACTGTCCGCTTCAAATGGACTGAGGACGGAGCCGAAGGCATCGGGGACTTTAATATGAGCTTCGACGGTAAAAACTTTACCGGAACATCGAGCCAAATCAAACCTCCTACATACGTTGTCGCCTGGAACACGATCACACCGCCCGTGATCCCGTTCGCCGGAAAGTGGCAAACTTTTAGGGACGGGAAGACTATTCCTCTCACGATGGTGCAATCGGGCGATCATGTGATGGGTCTCTACGAGGGCAACGGAAAGCTCGAAGGCACGATATCCGGCAGAGTCCTGCGCTTCCAGTGGCAATCGGATCGCGGTAGCGGCAGCGGCCGATTTGTAATGGAAGAGAAGAACTTTTCGTTCATCGGTACCTATAACCGAGGCTCCAATCCTGACGACGTGGAATCAACCTGGAGCGGTAAGAGCATGGCGAATCCGGACGGCGGTGGCCCGGGGCCCTGTGATCCCTTGGGTAAAGTGTACGGGGACCCGGGGAATAAAATGCCAGAGGGTGGGCCGGGGCCTATAGGTAAAATGTCAGAGGCCGAGTACGCGAAAAAACTGGCCGAGTATGAAGCAGCACAGAAAAACGCTCCGGCTACATTCGCTGGAGTCTGGCAAACAAAGTCGGGAGAGAAGATACAGTTCCCGCAGTTGTTACTCCAGCAAGCCGGCAATCAGATCGTGGGTCAATTGTTCGCGGGCCGCCCGGAGATGGGTGTTATTAAGGATGGCATCGTCGACGGCAACACACTGCGTTTAAAGGTTTGGCGTCCCCACCCTGTCTCGTTTAACGGGAGATATGTACTCGACGAGTACTTGGGCACCGGCGAATTGGTGATGGATGCAGATGGAAAATCGTTCAAAGGCACTATACTAGGCGGCACCACGAGTGGAACTCTCATTGCTCGATGAGATGGTAATTTACACACGACCGTGGAGGGGCTATCGAGTCCAAGCGTTTCAATTTAGTTAGGCGTCGTATGAAGAGAAATATACCGCCTATGATCGATCCCGGTTCGGCTCCTATTCCGGCCGGACGTTGGAGCCGGCGATCTTGCCTTGGGCGTCGAGGGTGAAACTAACTCTGGCTTTCAGGCCGCTTTCGAAGGTGGCGCGGTAGATGCGGCGTTTGGTGCCGTCGGGGTTTTCGGCGGTTAGGAGCTCGAAGGATTTGAGCGGGCCCTGGCTGCCGAGGGGGCCTTTGAGTTGTTTTATTCGTTCCGGGAACATAACTTTTTGCATCTCTGCTGTAAATAAAGCCGGGTCGCCTTCGCCGCGAACCATTCCTTCGAAAACCCCGCGCAGAAATTTGGTCGTCTCCGGATCGGTATCGGCGATCGCGGCCACGTTTTTGACGGCGAGTTGGGCGGCCTGAAAGGCGGCGACCTTTGGCAGGTAGACGGCGGCAATGTCATTGCCAAGTGCCAAGCTGCGTGGGGGCACCGCTGACGGTATTTACAAGAACGACGATACTCAGATTTTCGGCCGGAAACCGGACATGGTACGACGTGAAGCCGCCGATACCTCCATTATGAGAGACGTAGTCTGTCTCGCCAAGCTTGCCGATCTGCCAGCCAAAACCGTAATTGGTCGGCTTGCCGTCCGCGAGCTTACCCGAAGCAAGGGCCTCGTCCCATGAGGTTTTCTTAAGCAGCTTGCCTTCGCCAACGGCGATGGTCCATTTGGCCATATCGGCAGGCGTCGATACGATCGCACCGGCCGCGAACGGCTGCGACGGATCGTCGAGCGTTGCCCGCTGCCACTTGCCGCTCGCGAGGTCGTAGCCCGCAGCCTCATATTTGATCTTTAACCCGCTCGTTTTGACCACGGTCGAGGTCATTCCCAATGGCTTAAAGACCCGGCCGTTCATATAATCCGGATACGATTTGCCCGAGGCCTTTTCGATGACCATGCCGAGCAGGAAATAGTTGGTGTTGCTGTATTCCCATTTCGTCCCGGGCTCAAATCCCGTTGGCAGGTCTTTTACGAGGCCGAGTATCTCGGCTTTTGCGTAGATCTTTTCGTGAACGAGCTTGCCGCCCGCCGTGTAATTCGGAATCCCTGAAACCTGGTTGAGCAGCTGGCGGATCGTAATGCCGCTCCACTTTGCCGGCACGTCCGGCACATATTTGGCTAGCGTGTCATCGAGTTTGAGCTTGCCGTCCTCGACAAGCAGCATGATGCCCGCCGCCGTAAACTGCTTTGTCACCGAACCGATCTGAAAACCCGTGCTTTCATTCGCCGCCGTCCCGGCCTCGATATCAGCCATGCCGTAGCCTTTTGCCACGACTACTTTGCCATCCCGGACGACGGCGACGCCCGCCGCTGGTATCGTCTTGGCGTCGATCATCTTTTGCACGACCGCATCAACATCAGCCACCGCCTGTGCCGATGCACCCACGCCAAACGCCGCCGTCAGCACGGCGAGAAACAAAACTCTCGCGAACGAATTCTTAAACACTATCTGCATTTTGTATCCTAATTTCCTTAAAGATCGGATAATTTAGTTTTTCCTACCGTTTAAACAAGACGACAAACTGTGCTGAAAGGTTTCCACTAACTCGTTTTTGTGGCCTTTGTGTCGACCCTTTGTGAGGACGGCAAGCCCGCCCTTGAGCTAATCCATTCCACTACTGCACCGTTTCTGCCTGTGCCATTGAGATGTTAAACTCCTTCTTGCAAACCACATCCCATGAATAATACGACGGTAGAAATTCGAATCAAAAAGCCTCATAAATCCATTAAGGATGGGCAGATATCATTCCCCGGTTTTGTGGTTCTTTCGGGCAAAAATGGCTCAGGGAAAACACATCTGCTTGAGGCGTTAGAGAACCCCGAAATAACTGAAATAACGGGGGAGAATGGCAAACTCCGTTTGCAGCGGAAACTGGTTAAGACGGCAGAATTAGAGCCGAGGCAATCCGATGCCAACGTAGGAGGCTGGCAGTCTAACTACCAGCTTTATAATGCCGCTAAAAGTCCCCGAAACGCGATGCGCGGCCAGGGCGTTCCGCGACTCGGAGACAAACTAACTGGGCAGTTCGGGAGAACAGTCAAAAAAATAATCGAGTACACCGACAAGGACATCAATGGCCTTACTGAAGATGATTTTAAATTACATTCGCCGGTCGATGATGCCAGTTCGGAATCCGATCCTTTCAGTCAAAATGTGGAAGCCATATTGAATAGGTACGCGGACAAGTTACTTGAAAATGAGTTGCGAGAACTCGACCAGCTAAAGGGGCGTGGGGATGGAAGTTACCTTGATCCAAAAAGTTTTATTGAGAAATTTGGAAATCCCGTTGAGGAATTTAACGCCCTTCTCAAAGTTGCAAAATTCGCTTATCACTTCAATCAGCCAAAGGTACTCTTAGCGCATGATCGAATCTGGAATCGTCAACAGACATTTCAACTGAAACTTATCGACGATCTAGCCGGCAATGAAATAAACCTAAGCGACCTGTCAAGCGGCGAGAAGGTGATATTGTCCTTGATCTTTGCCAAATACAACAGCAACAAAGACTGTGACTTCCCGCAGGTAGTCCTTCTCGATGAACCTGATGCGTATCTTCACCCCTCAATGATTCGTCAGTTCATCGATGTTGTGACGGAAGTCTTTGTTAATCGGGGAGTCAATGACGACGCATTCACCCACAACCATCGCTTTGTTGCCGGAAGCATCGTTGTATGTGATGGATCGAACCGACCGATGGCCTCAAAAGATCAGCAAACAGGAATTGCTAAATGTTTTACTAGATGGCGTTCCTTCTATTCGTGTGGATTATGAGAATCGTCGGCAGGTATTCGTTGAAAGCAAGAATGACGTTTATTATTACGAGCGATTCTACGATGTTCTAAAGGACAAGCTCGAAACCGAAAAAGCTTTGCATTTCATCTCATCAGGAACCGATGGTTCTGGCGATTGTAATCAGGTAAAGGAAATCGTACGGACATTACGGAAGTTCGGAAGCAAAATCGTTTTTGGAATCGTTGACTGGGATGGAACGAACGCAGAAGGTGAGGGTGTCTTCGTTTTGGGTGGTGGAACTCGAGATGCAATTGAAAACTTTATTTTCGACCCCTTGCTACTTGGCATTTTCCTTTTCCGTTAGAAACTTTGTGCAGCCGACGATTTCAGATTGGAACCCAAAACAGCATACATCGACGTCAAGCAATTAGAATCCAGCGATTCCCAAAAAATCATAGACTGCGTCGTCTCAAAGGTAAATGCCCAAATCAACTCGGCTAATTTGGAGGCCAAGGAATTGCGTTATGTTGGCGGTTACAAATTAATTGGGACTCAGTGGTATCTCATTACTGATGGACATGAATTGGAGAAAGCAGTGTGCGCCGCTTTTCCAAAGTTAAAACACTACACTAACCTGCCACGAGAGATAGTCAACAAGGTTTTGAGTGACCTTCCCAATTTTGTGCCGACGGACCTATTGGAGTTGTTCCAAAAAATCCAAAATGGATAGATTCCGAGATGTCCCTGAGGTGTGAGATCGGCGATCGTCTTGGCGTTGATCGTTCTTGTCCCTGAAAGCGACGGTTTTGGCGTATGGATTGTACATTCGGAAGTGTTTGAGTATACGATTCAGTTTCCGATGGAGGGAAGGTTGATGAAAGCTAAGATTGCGCTCATTTTGGCGGTTTTGTTGATTGTAACCGGGGTGTTTGGACAGGGCGATCTGGACAAATACGTCGGGCAATACCAGGTAACGGGAGCTCCGGTACTGATAACGGTGACTGCTGTCGGCGGAAAGCTCGCAATTGAGGCGACCGGGCAGGGAAAGGCCCCAATTGAGCTGGTCTCCGGCGAAGATTACGCAGTGACGGGGTCGCCTCTTAAGCTGACCTTTCAAAAGGACGCGGCCGGCAAAGTGACCGGAATGATCATCCACCAGGCACCCGGTCTGGATATTCTCGCACCCAAGGTCAATTCCTCGTCCGAGGCCCCGCGTGACAGATCGCCGCATAAGAGCGAATTTGTCACCGCAAACGGCATCAAGATGAACTATCTCGACTGGGGCGGCACGGGCGAGGTCATCATACTGCTCGCCGGGTTTGGCAACGACGCACACGTTTTTGACGAAATTGCGCCCAGTTTTACGGACAAATATCACGTGATCGGGCTGACGCGTCGCGGTTTTGGCGAGACGGCACGGCCGGCGGCAGGGTATGACACGGTGACACGGGTCGAGGACATTCGTGCATTTATGGACGCGCAAAAGATCGCCAGGGCGCACCTCGCGGGGCATTCGCTGGCGGGTGACGAGATTACCCTGTTTGCGAACATGTATCCGCAGCGAGTAATAAAAATGGTCTATCTCGACGCAGCCTATGACCGCAGAAAAAACTTTTCGTGCGTAAACGACCAGTCCGGCGGCGGACTGCCGCCCGTCTTTATGCGAATTGTCGGCGAGGCAATGAATTGTCCCGGATGGGAAAAGATCGTCGCACCCGACCTGCCGCCGCCCGACATGCTTAACGTTCAGGTTTCGACGATGAAGGCGGCGATGCAGTTTAAACCCGATTACACCAAGATAAAAACGCCTTCGCTCGCCATATACGCCGATTCCGACATTCCGGAATCACCCGGGCAGCTTGACCCCGAAACGGCCGCGAAACTCGCCGCCTGGTGGAAAGAGCACGAGACGCCAAAGGCTCGGGCAAGCATTGAGCAGTTTCGCCGGGAGATGAAAAACGGCCAGATCATTGAAATAAAAGGGGCCACGCATTACGTTTTCGTCGGCCCTTTCAAGGACCGTGTGGTCACTGTTATGCGGGATTTCCTCGCAAAATGATCCGAGGTTCCTTGCAGACGGTTCAAACTTAGAATTTAGGTAAATTCCCAGCATGTTCTTCGACTTATATCGCATTACCATGGTTTTACTGGCCGCCATTGTTTTTCTGGCGTTCAATGTAATAGACATTCGATGCCAATCGGGCGGGCAAAAGCATGTGAGCACGAAGGCGACCGAGCAGATCGTGGTTCCGATGAGTGTGGATGTTGACGGGGCGCCGACTTCGTATGGGCCTGATGATGCTAAAGCTCTCGACTATGAGCTGAACGCTCATGTCGGTGCAAAGAAAACCGGGCGGATCGTTGGGTATCTGACCGACTCGGCGGGAAACCCCGTTATTCAGACAAAGGACGATCCGGCTCCGGGTTTTTACGTTTCGACGACCGGCTATTATGATGTCAAAAATCCCCGGGCAAACGATCCTCGCCGGTACTTGGACGCCGCAGAGATCAATTATACCGTGCTTGCCGACAGTGCCCGGAAGCTGGGCGTTAAACCCGGCGATCTCTGCGTGGTACATTCGATCAAGAGGAACGCCACCGTTTACGGCATAGTCGGCGACACCGGCCACAGCAGCGGTGCCGAAGGCTCACTGGCCCTGCTTCAACGTCTCGGCTACGCGGTCAAAAACGGAAAGAGCGTCGACGAAGAAATTACCGATATTGTCGTCCGGTACTTTGCCGGTACGAACCCCACGCAAGTTTTCTATTTTCACCAATCCGATCTCGACAAAGCGGCAAGGAAACTGTACCTCGACACAGATTTCTCAACCTTTCATTGAGCGTTTTTGGCTGCGTTCAGCAGTCAGCAGTCAGCGGAAGAAGACGCTCGCGACGCTTGGCTTGCTTTTTTCGCGGGTGGCTCTGGGTTAGGTACAGGCAGTCTGTATCTTAAATAAACACATCGATCGGCAAACGAAACCGTTCCGACAGCTTTCGGGCCTGGGCTTTGCTGATCTCGCGTTTGCCGTTTAGGACTTGGGACACAACGCCCTGCGAGCCGAAGATATCGAGCATATCGGTCTGCTTTAGTTCATGCTCACGCATCAATTCGCGGACGGCAACCGCCGGATTCGGCGTTTCGCCCATTGGATAAGCTTTTTCTTCAAAATCTTCAATAAGTGTCACAAGAAGATCAAGCAAGCGGTCCTCTTCCGGTGAAAGCTTGTTTTCTCCTTTTTTCATCAACCGGTCGGCAAATGCCAAAGCCTTTTCATTTTCGTCTTCAGTTCGTATGACGCCGGGCAAATACTCGACCAACAGATTCGCATAAGCGTGATGGTCGTAGTTCGTAGTCATTTGTTTTTACCTCTGCCGAAAGTTGTCGCGCGGGTAGGCGCTCAACAGTCGGTTTTCCATTTCTCCTTGCTGTATTCGGCGTGGCTCAAAACAAAACGAATAAATATCTTATTTCCCTTGAAATTGATGTGAGTGATTATTCGATAATTGTTGCCGCCAATATTGAACACAAGACAGTCTCCGAAAATATCGGCGGTCGGAAATGTCTGCCGTAATTCAGCAAAATTCTTTGGACTGATCCGTTTTATTTTTCGGAACCAGTCTTCTAACACTTCTTTAGCAACCGGGTGCTCGACCCAATAGGTCTTCAAAGCCTTTCGGCTTATTATGTGCATTTTCTTATCCTCGTTTTGAGGACGGACGTTTTATCCGTACCGTCGGAGTGTGAGTTTGATAATCGTTTTCATTTTTTTTCTCCTAGTTGTTTTTTTGCGGTTGGTTCCTTAACTCCCAGCGCTACTTACTTGTAATTGTCGATACCTGCCCCATTGAAAGAACAACCGCATCACAAGATTATTGCAAAACGCAATACATGTCAAGTCATATTTCATTTTGCAATATTGATGACGAGCTATCGACACTTCGCTTGCTTTGCACGCGGGCCGCGGGAGGCGTTGAGCATTTGGCGGAAGCGGGAAGTGTCGGAGAACCAGCCGCATGAGAGTTTTCACTTGTCTAAAACCAAAAAAACGGGCAACTTTCGATGCCCGTTCGGTCTTACAAAATGTCGGCGTAGCAGATCACCTTCGTTTTCTGGTGATCACAACGACCTCTTTACCGCCAAATGCTGTTTCCGCGACCGTTACCCCAACAAATTTCTGCGTCGGATCGGTGATCGTGTTCAGCTCCTTTTCCATGGTCGAGGTTTTGTTCGTGGCAAAGAGTTTGTATTCGTACTTCGGAAAATCGGTCTCGGTCAGATCCTTTTCGAGGATCGCCACGATTTCTTTGCCGCCAAAGGTCGTCTCAAATACCGCCTGGCCCCTGTATTCGAAGCCCGCGTCCCCAAATTCCTGTAGTTCCTTTTGCATTGTCGAAGTCTTATTCGTCGCGAGCAGCTTATATTTGTATCGAGCCCTCCCTTCGCCCGTTGACGAGAGTATCGCCACCGTCTCCTTGCCGCCGAACATCGTCTCCCCGCCATTAAAACCCTCAAATCGAAAGCCTGATTCCGCCGCCAGATTCAACTCCTTTTCCATCGTTGAGGTCTTGTTGGTCGCCAGCAATTTGAACTTCGTCTGGGCCGCCACCCCGAGATGGATCGCGCCCATCACACCGACACACAAACACAAATTTAGTAACTTTTTCATAATGTATAGATCTTCCTTGATTTAATTTTTTACCAAAATAGAATAGCACGACCAATATGGCTTACCATCGTGGTCGAGGGATCCTGCAATGTTTTTTCGGGGAAAGTGACGACGCCTGAGCCTTTTCTACGCAACGACTTTTTTCACTTCGCAGTCTTTGTCCAACCGGCTTTGCCGTGCAAGCGGGGGCGACCATTCGAAAATATTTTTTATTTTTTTTATTTTTTTTGACCCAATCCGCCGAGCTTTTACGCCTTGTAGGTCGAATAGCAGATTTTTTTTCGAGGAGAGCTACGATGAAAACCACTTTGAAGTCAGGATTAACGAAACGAAATGGTCGAAGATTGTTGTATTTACTGCCGGTTTTTGCATTTTTTGCAATGGTCAGCCTGTCTGCGTGGTTGCCGATGGCGAATATGAAGGGCGGTGAGTCGGCCGCGACCACGAATCAGGTCGATAGATCAGGTGGACATACACCGCGGATCGACACGATCGTCGGTATAAATAAATTCGACGCCAACAACATCGTCAGCATTCTCGCGCCCGGACTCGGGAATTATCCGAATGCGACGGTCACCCTGGGGTCCGATACAATCGTGACGCCCTCAGTTGCCCCGACGGGTGCCCTCAGAATTAATGTATCGGCCAATACAAATTTCAAAGGAGTCCTCCAAGCCAATCCAACTACTGGTGTCGTGCGGATAACAAATGCGCATCCGGCAGGAACGTACACGATTTCGGTAAAAGCTTTTGACGCTAGCGGTGTGACCAGCCGGACATTCACATTGACGGTAACCAGCGGGACGGCATGCAGTCCGGTCAGTTTCACAAACGCTGGCGACGTCACTGTCGGCCTCAATCCCCGCGCTATCGCTTTAGGTGATTTTAATAACGACGGTAGTCAGGATCTTGCGTCCGCCATCGGCGTTGGCGGCACGGTCGCAATCAGCTTTGGCAGTGGCACGGGCGTTTTTGCGATTACCAATAATGTTCCCGTAGGTACGACCCCGACCAGCGTAGCGGTCGGGGATCTCAATGGTGACGGCAATCTGGATTTCGCCGCATATAACCAAAACTCGGGTAACATCTCCATCCGCTTGGGTGATGGTCTCGGCAGTTTCAATCTCGCCCCTGATGTCAACCTCCTAAGTGTCGCCAGCTTGACGGGATCCGTGGCGATAGGAGATTTTAATGGCGACGGCAAGCTCGATCTGGCTGCTGCCAATTTTGACAAGGTTGCAGTTTACCTCGGCGACGGAGTGGGCAATTTTGGTGCACCCACGCTCGTTAACGTTCCTAATCGGCCCCAATACGTGGCCATCGGAGATTTTAATAACGACGGCAAACAAGATATTGCCACCACCGACCAAACCAGTACCGTATCTATCCGTTTAGGAGACGGATTAGGAGGTTTCAGCGGCACGACCTCTATAAATACTGGTCTCAGTATTGCGAGTATCGCGTTTGGCAATTTTAACGGCGACAGTAATCAGGATTTTGCCGCCGCCATTGCCGGCACCGACACGGTTAACATCGGCATCGGCGATGGTTTAGGCGGTTTTAATGTTTCAACCATTGTGAATGTCGGGCTTATACCTGTAAGCGTAGCCATTGGTGATTTCAACAACGACGGGAATCAGGATTTCGCATCGGCCAATTCAAACGCTAATCTGGCGGGTGCAAATACGGTTTCGATTCGCCTCGGCAATGGATCGGGCGGATTTAGCGGAACCACCGATATAGTTGTTGGCCCGAATCCCTTGGGTGTGGTAGTCGGAGATTTTAACAACGATGGCAGACAGGATTTTGCGACCGTCAACAGCGGCACAAACACAGCATCCGTCCGCTTGAACGGCTGCGCCGGGTCGACGCCCACACCAACGCCAACGCCAACGCCTACACCGACGCCAACACCTTCACCGACGCCAACACCGACACCGATACCCACACCCACACCCACACCAACACCGACAGCAACTCCGACTCCTACGCCGACACCAGGGCCAACGCCGACACTTGGCAATTATCCTAATATGACGGTTGCGCTAGGGGCGGACACGACCGTTACTCCTACTGCTGCGCCGACGAACGCGACAAGTATAAATGTCTCATCCAACACCAATTTCAAGGGACGCCTTGAAGCCAATCCGGTAACGGGCGTCGTGAGGGTAACAAACGCTCATCCGGCGGGGACATACTTGGTGAGGGTCAAAGCATTTGGGCCGGGCGGTTCGGTGACAAAGACATTTAACCTGACAGTAACGACCGTACCGGTTTGTAACCCGATAACATTTAATTCGCCTCAGGGTTTCAATGCAGGGACAGGTCCCCGCTCGGTCGCCGTCGGCGACTTCAACCGCGACGGTTTGCAGGACATCGTTGCCGCCAACGCTACTTCAAATGATGTCTCTATTCTGCTCGGAACGGGAACCGGCAGCTTTGGAGCGGCTTCGAACTTTGGCGCCGGGTTCTTACCCGTTTCTGTTGCTGTGGCCGACTTCAATGGTGATGGGTTTCAGGACATCGTCACGGCGAATGGTGCTACGGCCAACGTAACCGTCCTGCTCGGAACAGGGACGGGCAGCTTCGGCGCTCCGTCGAGTTATGCTGTCGGGACAAACCCGAACTCAGTTGCAATAGGCGATTTTAATGGCGACGGCGTTCCGGACATTGTTACAGCGAACGCGAATCCCGGAGCTAACACTCAAAGCGTTTCCGTTCTGCTTGGAACCGGAACGGGTAGTTTTGGCGCTGCCACGAATCTGGTCGCAGGGACAAGTCCGTGGGCGGTCGCGGTGGGCGATTTTAACGGCGACGGCTTTCAAGACCTTGCTGTCGCCAACCGTAATTCCAATAACGTCTCGATTCTGCTCGGCACAGGAACCGGGACTTTTGGAACGGCCACGAATTTTGCTGTCGGGTTAACACCCGTTTCGATTACTCTTGGCGACTTTAATGGCGACGGCATTCAGGACATCACTACCGCCAACGAGCAAGCAGACACCTTGTCCGTCCTGATCGGAACCGGGACAGGCAGCTTTGGTGCGGCCGCTAGTCTCGCTGTGGGAGGTAATTCCAGGCCCCGCTCTGTAGTGGTGGGAGATTTCAATGGTGATGGGTTTCAGGACATCTTGACCGGGGCCAGCTTAACAAACAAGGTAGCCATTTTTCCGGGCACGGGAACCGGAAGTTTTGGAACAGCATTGAATTTCATCGTCGGGTCCGATATTAGTTCTGTCGCCGTAGGGGATTTTAACGGCGACGGCTTTCAGGATGTAGTTGCGGCCAACTTAAGCTCAAACAACCTTTTTATTCTGCTGCGAACGTGTCCAGCGCCGACACCCACCCCGACTCCAACGCCTGCACCGACGCCGTGCAGCACTGTTGTTACGAATACCAATGATATCGTTGCCGGCAGTCTGCGGGACGCGATCAATTGCTCAAACGGCACACTCGGTTTTCAGACCGTAACATTTGCCTCGGGTGTTTCGGGTACTGTTACGCTTACGAGCGGCGAATTAGTGGTCAGCGACGGGGTCAATATTGTCGGCCCCGGGTCGGGTGTGGTTTCTGTGAGTGGCAACAATGCTACGCGCGTATTCAATATCGTTGCGGGCAGCTATGACGTCACGATCTCCGGCCTAACGATCACCAACGGTCGGCATCGCGGTGCGGATGGCAACCCCGCCGGAGACGGGTTTGGCGGCGGAATCCTGAATGACAGCACCGGCACGCTCACTATTAACAATTGCGTGGTCTCCAATAATTCGGCCGTCGGCGGTAATGGTACGGTTGTTTTCGGCATCGGAGCCAGCGGCGGCAGCGCTACGGGTGGTGGAATTTACAACCGCGGCTCGGGGAATTTAACATTAACAAACAGCACTCTTTCCGGCAGCTCCGCCAGAGGCGGTATCCCGGTATATGCCAGTTCTTTGCCGGCCGCCGGAGGATCTGCGGTTGGCGGCGGCATATATAATCAGGGTGTGGGAACACTGACCATTTATAACAGTGTTATCACATCGAGCCTGGCTAGAGGTGGCGATGCAAGTGGCGGTGGCCACCCGTCCGATCTCCGGGGCGGAGCTGGCGGCGGGGGGATTTATAACGGTTCCGGGATGGTTAACATAACCAACAGTACGGTCTCTGGCAACGCTGCTACAGACGGCGATACGAACCCCGGCAGTCCCAGCGGCGGCGGCGGCTCCGGCGGTACCGGCTTCGTTCTGGGACCGTCAGGTGGCGGTATGTTCAACAATGCGGGCACAGTAAATGTCATTAACAGCACTTTTTCCGGCAACGCTGCGAATGGTGGAATGATGACGCCTGCCCCGGGGAATCTGATCATCACATTAGGCAGCTTTGGCGGCGGCATTAATAGCGGCGGCATCCTGAATGTCACCAACAGCACTATTGTGGGTAATTCTTCCAACGGCGGCACCCTAAACCAATTCAGCACAACGATTGAGGGAGCCCTTAACGGATATGGCGGGGGCATTCTTGCCAATGGTCAGTTACACCTTACAAACACCACGATCACCGGCAATACAGTCACCGGTGTTATCCACGTTATTCAGCCCGGAGTCAATGGTAAGGGCGAAGGCGGCGGCGTCAACAATTTTGGTTCAGCCGACGGCGGTATGGTGACGGCTAAAAACACGATCATCGCCGGAAACACGGCGGAGTTGGGGCCCGATTTCAGGAACACGCTGACCTCGCAAGGCTACAACCTGATCGGCAATAATGCGGGTGCGACTATCACGCCGTCGCCCGGCACCGCCGATCAGATCGGAACGCCTGAAACGCCGATCAACCCACTGCTCGGCCCGCTGGCAAATAACGGCGGCCCGACGCAGACGATGGCCCTGCTCACCGGCAGCCCGGCGATAGACAAGGGAGCCGCGGCGGTGAATCCGGCGACGACGTTCGCCATCATCGACGATCAACGCGGCCTCGTCCGCCCCCTCGACAACCCGTCGATCACCAACGCCCCCGGCGGCAACGGCTCCGACATCGGCGCCTTCGAAGTCCAAACTGCGGCACCTACACCAACGCCGACGCCGACTCCAACACCGACGCCAACACCGACTCCAACACCAACGCCGACGCCTACTCCAACACCGACTCCTACACCAACGCCGACGCCGACGCCGACGCCTACTCCAACACCGACTCCTACACCCACGCCGACGCCAACGCCGACACCGACGCCAACACCGACACCAACGCCGACGCCGACCCCTTCTCCAACGCCGACGCCGACGCCGACGCCGACGCCGACACCTACACCGACACCGACGCCGACACCTACACCGACACCTACACCGACACCAACGCCGACGCCGACGCCGACCCCACCACCGACTCCAACTCCGACTCCACCTCCTACTCCGGTGCCGACGCCGACGACATCGATCTTTTTTATCGATGACGTATCGCACGACGAGGGAAATTCGGGGACAACGCCGTATGTCTTTACGGTCTCAAGGCAGGGAGCGGTTGGTTTTACATCCTTAGTGCAGTTCGAGACGCGCGAC
>JBBRPZ010000013.1:0-139415 GCA_038227175.1 Pyrinomonadales bacterium
AAGAGCGAGCGCTCGTCCTGCGGCACCTCCAATGCAGCGTGGTATAGATCTTCGATTTGTTTCCAGCGTTCAGTGTTCAATTTATGTCCCTGACACTAATGCGACAAAAGACGTGAAAAACTATCTCCTGTAGAGAAAAAAGCCTTCGGCAAGTTCATCCGCCACCGATCTCGCGCCGCAGCCAGGCCTTTGCGAGGTTCCAGTGACGCATTACGGTGATCGGGGCAACGCCAAGCGCCTCGGCGGTTTCCTCGACGCTCATCCCGCCAAAATGTCTCATCTCGACGATCTGGCCTTTTAACGGGTCAATCTCGGCCAGCTGGTTAAGCGCCTCGTCAAGCGCGATTATCTCGCTGGATTTCTCGGTTGAAACTCTGACCGCATCCTCAAATTCGACGTGCGCCGCGCCGCCTCCACGTTTTTCACGCGTACGAGTCCGGGCATAATCGAGCAGAATATGCCGCATGACCTTTGAGGCTACGGCAAAAAAATGCACTCGGTTCTGCCAGTTCAGCTCTTTTTGGTTGACGAGCTTTAGATAGGCTTCGTTGATTAGGGCGGTCGTTTGTAATGTATGACCAATGCCCTCGTTCCGCATATGCGCGTGGGCCATCTTACGCAGCTCACGCAGGACCAGCGGAAACATCCCGTCGAGCGCCGACCGATCGCCCTGGCCGCACAACTCCAATAGTTCGGAAATCTCGTGATCTGCGTCCATTAGTTAGCCTTCTAAAGGTTCAGAGGAATAACGAATTGTATATCAGGTTATCGCCGTCGAGCAAAGAAATTTTTTGTAGGTGATAGTTTACGACTCAAAACATCGCTTAGGTTAGTTGAAGGGTAAGCGAATAAAGAGTGCTGAAAGAATGGCTCCAAATAGACGTTTCTGTTCAACCGCCTTACTTTTTTGACATTAAGTATCTTGAAGAAAAATTCTAACTTTGAATTAAACTTCCGCAGCTTAAATTGCGGCCAAATCTAAGGAGAAAATCATGAAAAAAATAACATTAGCTACCGCCATCGCGATATGTGCGATCTTTTCACCCAACGCATTTGCACAGAAAACACCTCCCTGCGGGCCCGACATTACCAATCTGAGTCTGACGGTGGACAACAGCTCTGGCAACGCATTCACGAGCGACGGTAACACCGCGTCCTACGCAACCGGCACGACGAAAGGGGACACGATCACCGCGATGTTTCAAATCGCCAACTGCTCGCAGGATTTCACACTAAACCTGATTTCCTCAAACCGGTTCATGAATGTAAATTTTCCCTCGGGAGGTGGAAGTTTCCATGCCAAGTTTTACAACTTTGATAGAGTTGCCAGTGTGCCTATCACCCCGACTGAGTTTGCTGCAAGCACCGATTTTGTTAATATTTCGCAGTTCTGTACGGCATCGCCACAACCTCTTGGTGGTTTCGTTGTCGGAAAGAATTCAGATGGCTCGTACCGAGATAACTACGCAGGCTGCGCCGTAGACTCAAATGGACAAGCTTATGTGAGACGTAGCGTCGGCGTCGACCTTGGTAGCAACTTTCGAATCCGATATCAATACTCGCCGATCGACAGTAGTGGTGGAGGTCCCCAAACAGCGGGAACTTCATACATCCGTGTCTACCATCCTGACGCCAATACATGGGTACTTACGCCCGATATCGCAGCGTCGTCAATGGGGGTCAAGCTGGAATACGTAAACAAGGTATTCTTTTCCTGGGGAAACTATATTATGCCGTTCAGATTCACTCTGAAAAAGGTATAGATCCTTAATAATTATCTCGCCACAAACGTGCAGCTTTCAAATGGCTGCACGTTTTTTGCTTTGAAAATCGAAGTCACGGCAAACTGTGCAACCGGAGAGGGCATAGCACGGGGTATGCTCATCAAAGTCGATTCAAATCCACATGATCTGGGTCAGCCGCTCGGCAAGTTCTACTTCGCATTCAAGGTCAATAGAACCACGCCGTAATACAAAAGCGGAGTTACCCCACTCCGCTCCGGCTTTCCCGTGTCGACCGGCAAAAAACTTTGAAACGAATCCTATATCAGGTTATCGCCGTCGAGGAAAGAAATTTTCTATAGGTGATAGTTTGCGACTCAAAACATCGCTTAGGTTAGTGAAGGGTAATCGAATAACTAGTGCTGAAAGAACGGCTATAAATGTAACTTTGTCCGAATCCATATATAACATCAGCGTCCACTCAGCCTGCTCCGGTGCCGGTATCTCGGGCTCTGCAAAAGCGGTATGCGGAATAATCGCTAGTACTGCTGCGAAAAAGATGATCGCGAGTTTATTTTTCATTTTTTCTCCATTGTCTGAATTTATAGCGGACGAACGGCGATCGACCTAAGATGATATAAGCAAGACTACGTGGCAAGGCTTCGTGCATCTCGACAACAATAGCAGCTCATAGCGAGGTCATCGAGAGCAAATCCGCAGGCAAAATAGTCCTGATTCCCTAATCCGGGGTTTTACGGCCTGCGAGCTTTCATAATTTCCGTCGCCTGTGTTTCTATGGCAGTTTTCAGGATGCTTTTATTGCGTTTCCCTGTTCGGGGTGGGCTTTGGTGAAAGTCCAAGGATTCGGACCTGTCCGTTTGTCCTGTGGGTGCGGTTATTATCCTCAGCAAGGTATCGAAAGAGATGACTCACTTAGTCGGGTTTCCTGTCAGCCGAGGCCCCACTTTTGAATGAACATCAACAAAAAGAACCGATGAGCTTATTTAGTGGCTTGGGCTTCTTACTTCCTTTTCTTCTTCCCGGTGACTTCCTAAGCAAGACGATTATCTAAATAGTAATCTATAACTCGGCGGTTGACGCCACGACGGCCGCTCCGCCGCCCCAGAAACCGCCGCCCAATTCGAATGTCCCGCCCGTCGACGTGGTTCCCGCAAGCGACTCACCGAGCGTGGCGTCGGAACGGCACGGGTTTGGCTGAGTGCGATGTGCAGTATTCACATCTCAATAAAGGGGCGACTAAATACATTTCATTTTAAGAGGGTTTGCCCGCATCATGCAAGGCCGCCGACGTGTCCGCCTGATGATGGGTCGTCGGGAAAACCGAATATCTCCGAGGCGGACGTTGGCCCGCCTGCCTCAAGCTAACTCGTCATTCAGGGTCGGCCGGATTGTTGAAAAGTACGGTCAATTTAATGCTGCCATGACCGAACTGAGGAAATCCAAACGTGTTGCGGTCGCCGGGATCGAGACTGGATGCCGTGTCATCGGGCGGAAATAAAACCATAGAATTGAGAAAATCAAGTATTTTTCTCTGGTCAGTCGGCGAAAGTTGAGCGAAAGCATTTCGTGCATTCAATGCTTCGCCGCCGTGTCGCAAAATAACCTCCTTCAAATTCATGCTGCGTCCGTCATGCCCATACGGCGAGGTCGAGCCGACTCCCCATAAGGGCGTGGTCATAAACATCGTGCGTATCGTACCGTCGTAATCACGCTCATGAAAATTTGGTCCCAGATCGTGCCGTTTAAGATCAGTGAAAATATTTTGAGCTAAAAAGGGCTGCAGGTTGGGTCTTTTCATAACAGGAAAACCGCTTGTATCCGTGACTGTGTGGAAGAGCGGCCTAGCCGTCGCAAAGAGACTGTTAAAATTTCCTCGCTGCGGGTCATAGGTCGTCTCTAAATCGGCCACACGACGGTCATGATCGATCTGCAAATTTGGAACAAGACATTGAGCACAGCCAACCTCACTAAATAATTCGCGTCCGTCTTCAGTAAATTCCGTTTGTTCATAGGTTGCGGGTTTGAAATAGTTGAGCAGGTAGAACTCCATGTGATCGACGACGCTGGCCGGAACTTCGTTTGTAACGCCGTCGCCGTCAGGGTCCAGGTTTGGATCGTCTGTCGGCGGCGCTTTGATCACATCCTTAGATCCGTCTAAAACCATTCCCCCATTCGTTACAAAACGACCACCGTTATGGGCGGCCATTAGTTGCGGATCGACTGCCTGCATTCCCATTTCGTCGTTAAACGCTCCAACTACAAACTCGTGAATCGAGATAGTCCCCCCATGATGAAAAAACGGCCTTACACGCAAGTCGGCATCAACGCCGTTAACGTGCGTGGTATCGACTGTTCCGTTGGGTCGGGCAATAATTTGACCGTATCTAATACTTTTGCTCACGAGTTGTCGGCTAATGTTACGATGCGTTCCCTGGGCTTCGGTGATAGCGCGATCGCGGATGGCCCTGAGTTCTGTCGTAATTTCGTCAGCCAGCATTTCCTTGATTCCAAGTCCGAACAAATGCGGTGCATCGCGGCTGTCAGGTCGGGTTGCAACATCCCCGCCAAAACCTCCCGAGCCACGCGGACGCCCGTGACAACTGGCACAACTGTCCGACAAGCCGGCCCCCAATGCCAGATTTGAATTGATGTCGCCGACGCCGTCGCCAGACAATGGTCCGACACCCTGGCTTCGCAAAAATTTTCGTTGAAAAAGCTGCCGCCCGCGGCGGATCGAACGAAACGGGTCGCGTGAAATAATAAATGTCGATGAATCCGGTGTCATCACATCGCCGCGTCCAGTTCCAATCTCCTGCAACAAGGACTTTGCAATACCAGCGTTAGCTATATTCGGATTCTGGGTCCGATCAATCAACTGCGCTAAAGACGGAACTCCAAAAAATCGTCCGGCAATAATTAAGAAAACAATCAATATCGCACACTTAATTTTGACTTCTTGTTTCATTTTCCTTTTCCTCTCTTTAAAAACTAAACCTCTGTTTAGCCTTTGCTCGGGCGTTTGAGCATTTCAAGCCGGAGCTGGCGAAGGGCTTCGCCAGCTCCTAGCGTGAATGACCGGTGATCATTCTTACGGACAATGAGCGATCAGGTATTGAGCATCGGCAATCATGACCTGCGCGGCGCTTGAGTCAATGCCTTTGCCTGTTTGCGCTTGCACCTCGTTGATAAACGCCTGGTAGTTGTTCGCAGCCGTTTGGCAATTCCCGCGGGTACGCGCAGCCGCGGCAGCATTCAGCTTGACGGTCAAGGAATTCGCCAAACCCTGGTTTTTGATCTTGCCGGCAGCGAAGAATTGCGACACGTCATCCTTTATGCTATCAGGCGTTACGACTACCGAGAACGTCACGGACCGTGACGCATTGTTGTTGGCATTGTCGCTGGCCGCGATCATAAATGTGTGGTAGCCCAGCGTTAGCTCGGTGAGGAGATTGATCGCTTGTCCGCTAGCGAGTCCATGCCCGGCTACCGTGGTCGCTCCGTCGAGTGTTGGAGTGAAGTTCCTCACGCCGGAAAGATTATCGGTGACCGAGTAATTGAGCGTCAGTGTCGCGCTGTGCGAATACTGGCCGGCTACCGGCGCGGCGAAAGAGACGGCCGGCGGTGTCGTATCAACGACAACGACCTTCCGAGGCTGACTCGCTGGCGGCGTGACATTGTTCGAGACATCCGTCGCTCGTATCCGGATCGCATAGGTGCCGTCAGGCAATGCCGAGGTTGTAAAGACGAAACGTTCGGTTAAGTCATCGGAGAAAGCTCCGTCTATCGGGTTCGCCGCGTTCCAGGTCTGACCGTCGTCAAACGAATACTCCACGCTCTTGACGGTGCTTCCGGTGTCGGTTGCCGAACCTGTGAAGCTGAGAACGTTTTGGTTCGTCGAAGTCGGGGGGGCCGTTCTGAGTGAGACCACGGGCGCCGTGGTATCCGCCATACCGGCGTCGGCCATGAACTGATGCATGAGACCGGCTGCTCCCTTTATACCTGTGTCGAGACCGGACGCCGTGAAAAATCCAACTGAGTCCCAACCACTATCACTTTCCGTATCTATGCACTTGATGTACGGGATAAATGTGTGAGAGATATCTGCAAGATTTCGGACGTACGCATGAGCGACACCTTCGCCAGGTAGGAAAGGGAGCCTGTCGCTATATCTGCGGGACGCGAAGAGCTGTGCCGGGTCTACTGCCTTGTCTGCGCAGGATGACGTCGGATGGAAGGAATATAAATTCGTGAAGTCAGACTTTGTGAGCGCCGGGAGAGCGTTCCTCACCAACTGGCCGTTGAAGCTCACGCCTGGCGAGGCGAGCACCTCGTCGGTTCTCGTTTCGACGTCGTTGTGAACTTCGAAAGTCTCGAAGCTGCCGTTGATCGTATGGACCGGCGTCGTCACATCCTCGAGCAGGTGAAGCGACCAGCCAAGCTGGAAAAACGCGTGTGCGTTGGAACGAACCGGCAGGCGAACGATCATGGGAGCTGCGCAATCGGCGCCGCCATTGCAGTGACCGCTAGCATCGCGTGTCCAACTTGCGTAAACAGCATAACCATGGTTGTCGTAACCGTTAAAAGCTTCGATGTCATCTGCGTCACCAAAATGATCGTCAAACCATCTGGATGAATGATTTTCGAGAAGGTCCGCCTCAGGAAGATATATCGTGGAAAGGGCATCTTCGGTCTGATCGGGAAACACGACCTGGCTGAAGCTGTGGTTTTGCAGCATATCCAGAAAGGCGGTCGCGGCGGTTTGCCCGTTGCCCCAGGTGTGATTAGCGGTATCGATGCCAGCTCCGCTGGCATATCTGCCATCCTGTGGATCGTCCTGACCGAGAAGAGTGTCGTTCACCCACCCAGCCATGAAATCATGCGAGTCGTCGCCCCAATGCCCGTTGGCGATTCTCACGGCATAGTCGTAGCGAAACTGCGCGTGTTCGGCCGCGTTCTCATAACCATAGAGAGGATGGGTCTTAAAAGAATGCGTACTGTTCTTATACGGGGCAAAGGCATGAAGTGGAAAGGACAGTACATGGCCATATCCGTAGTTTTCATCGGGATTGTCCGGAATGTAGTAGTCGAGTACCGATCCACCTGCCAGGTCGGCGTCACCCCACACGTCATTGAACGTCACGCCTTCGAGCATTGGAAGTAGATGCTTCTGGGCCGCGTCCGCCTCCTGTATGTAGCCGTCATGCCGAAGCAGGTCAATTGCCTTGACGATGATCCATGCGTGCGGCGAGTAAATGTATTGGTTTTTGAACACAATTGTTTTCCTGTCATGGCTGTAGGTGTTCGGTTTGGTGTAACCGAAGCTTGTCGTGACGGGCCCGACCATTAGTACTAATGCTAATAACGTTGCGGTAACTTGTTTCATCGATCATTTCCTCCGTTCTTGTTCAGATCTGCGACGCTATCATTTGGTTTCAAAACTGCTATCTTAATGATTGGTGTCCTATGCGGCGGCGACGTGAGGGCTCATTTGCTCGATCGGAACGTCCTTGCCGCCGAACAATCCTTAATCCCACAACATCAACAAACAAAACGTCAAATAATTCGTCTTATATTGATAAGACAATAACGGGAAAACCTTTCATGTTTTTTATGAATTTTTTTATGGGCAGCAAAAAAACATTGGTGCGAACAGACGCTTTTCATGAATACTTAAGCTGTCGAGCCAGACTCTGCGGAGGTCAACGCTTTCCGTCGAGATTTGCCCATTCACCGGTCTGGATGAAGCTGGCCCAATAGAATGGATGGCGCCGATTTGGGCGTTTGAGCATTTCAAGCTGGACCTGGCGAAGGGCTTCGCCGCGCCCGAGCCCTTGTTTGAGGTTTTTATAATAATTTGCCATCAATTCGCGTGTAATCTGATCGCTAACCGGCCACATGCTCATCACGAGGGATTCGGCACCCGCGATGACAAACGAGCGGCGAAGCCCATAAACGCCTTCGCCATTGTGTAATTCGCCAAGCCCGGTGTCGCAGGCCGAAAGCACGACCAACTTCGTTCCCCACAGATTCAGGCCCGAGGCTTCCATTGCGGTCAATATGCCATCCTCGGCTCCTGCACCATGCTGGTTCGCCCCTGCGAGGGCCAGACCGGAACGAAGCAGCGGGTTCTCGATCCGCTCATCGCCCTTACCCGCTTTTTGGGCATTTGTAGAGGGCTCTTTTTCCGCGAGTTGGAGGAAAAAACCATGCGTCGCGATGTGCAGTATCTTGGGCGCGGTGACGCTTTTCAGCGAGGCTTCGGTTGCATTTGCACCCGTCAGGGAGGTCGCGTCGGGGAAAAGACCGAGGATCGACTCAGCCTCCTGGGCCGTGCCCGCAAGCCGTGCAAAGTATGTGTCGGACAGGCTTCGGGTTGATGTGACGCTTCCGCGTTTCGCTTTACGCCGCGCTGCTTTCCTTGATGCGACTGTTTCATCCGTAGTGCCCATCTCAGCTTCGCCAAACGCGGGATCGGCGATTACCAGCGGCGGACTCTTGCTCGGGCGCTTACTTCCCATCCGGATCAAATCCCGCCCACTTGTTAAATAGCTAATCGAATATCGCTCGACCGAAAACTTTTGGTTTTCGTCAACTAAGGCCTCGAACGGCACCAGATTCAACGCTCCATCCGGCGAGATCAAAAGGTGCTGAGTGTCACCGATCAACCCCCGTACAGGCTGCATTATTTTCTCGTCGAGAGCTCGAGCCAGTTGCGTCACATCAGTGCGTTTTGGGTCGCGAACAGCCGTCCTGAATGCATCTATGGCAGCGTCAATCGTCTTGGCGTCTCCGAGGTTTTTCCATTTCACCTCACCCTGATTTTGCAGTACGTAGGCTGCGTAGCGACGATCACCGTAACTATTCGTCGTCGGATCGAATGCCCGATAAACCGCAAATTCGACGAGGGTGGCATCGTTCGGAATCTTTTCTCGGATCTTGTCGATCGTCACCGGAGTCGATCTCTCGAAATACCCCTCGCTTCTTCGACTGAGTTCGGATTCGAGTCCTTCGCGTTCTGCCTCAGCAGCTTTGACCCGTTCCTGATACTCGACCACGGCCAATTTCTGCTTACCGGCCAATACAAGATTTGCGAGTTTTCCTGTGACATCATTGAATTGGTCGATCAATTTCCGGTCCTCGGAGCCTAAACGACCTATCAGCGTTTCGTTACCTGCCGACATCATGTCCTGAACACGGCCCTTTCGCCGGAGAATTGTCGTCAAAGCCATCTCGCGAAATGACGAATCATCCGGTGCGTATTGGAAATGGAGCGAGATATTTTGCGAAATAAGCGAGGAAAGGGTGGCCAAAAACGCGAGTTTCTCGCGTTCGGACCCCGATGGCAGATTCAATCTGATGTAGCGTTCCTCGTTCTCACCGGCCATCGACTGAAACTTCATCGCCTTATCTAACATATTCTGTGAGGCGTAGATTCGAGCAAGACCGAAAAGCGTCTCTTGAGCGCGAGGGTCGCCGGTAGCAGTGTTATGCTCATATATGGAAAGCGTACGGAGATAAAATTCCTCGACCCTCGCAAAATCACGCATCGAAGCATAAAGGGTCGCCAAATCATTAAGACTGCCCGTCGTTTGGATTTGGTCGGGGCCGTACCGTTTTTCCGTAAGCAAAAGCGAACGCCTAAACATCCCTTCCGCCTTCGGATAATCGCCTGCCTCCAAGGCAACGTGCCCGATCGAACTGAGAGACGAAGCAAGATGAAAATTGTCGTCGCCAAGAATTTTTTCGCGGATGGCAAGGGAACGCTGGAAATAACTATCGGCTTTTTCAAGATCGCCGAGATCGTGGGAAATATCGCCGAGATTTCCCAAAACATAGCTTGCAAGAATGGAATCGGTCTGTTTAGTCCGTTCAAAGATACCAAGTGATTGCAGCAGCATCTTTTCGGCCGTCGGATCGTCTCCTTTGCTCCTGTATGTCGAGGCAAGTGAAAGCAGTGCTTGCGCAACTTCAGGATTATCAGGCCCGTAAATCTTCTCTTTTATTTTAAGTGCCCTAAGCCACAGTTTTTCGGCGGAGGAATAGTCTCCAGCGAGATCGAATGTCGTCGCGAGGAATCCAAGAGTGTTGGCAACTGCAATATCGTCCGGACCGAGAATCCTTTCGCGAATTTCAAGCCCACGAGCGATCATTGGGCGGGCGTCGAGATACTTGCCCTCGGTGTTAAGCTTTATGCCGTCCAGCACTAATGTACGTGCCTGCTGGAGGTCCTTTTCCTTTTCGGTTGACAGACGCAATTCGGTAAGGCTGATCCGATAACTCCCCTCCGGCGACTTGCTCGCAGTGTAAACTTCGAATGTGAATTTACCCGACTGTTCGGCAACCCCGTGGACACTTGCAGTCTGAATCATGGGAATATCGAAAACCGCTCTCACTTTCCCAGTCGGCAACGTTAACACGACGCCGAACTTCACTGTCGAAGATTCAACAATTACCTCGAAATATTGTCCTTCCTTTACGATCGCGGTGTATCGTTGTCTCTGCCCTGGGCTGATCTGACGCTCGATTGGTTTCCCTAATTCCAACATAGCGGCGTCTTGCGGTTTCGAATTTTCAGATGTTTGCGAAAGAGTGTACAGCGGTATGAGTAACACGAACGAAACCAGCAAGGCTCGAGCAACCTTTAACAACTGGGAATGCGGCCAGATTAAACATGCGGAGCCTGAAAACACTAGAACACCTCCGATTATTTCGAAGTCGTCAAAACTATGCGGCAATTATCGCATAACCCGAAAAGAATAGTCACCAACTCTTTCGGCTTGGCCATTCGGGGACATGCCGGAAACAGAAAGGGTGTAGGGGACGGGATTAAGAGTTTTTACGGGAACAGTAACGTTCAAGAATTTGGCATTGCCTGCTACAGTTGTATTCACTCTGCCACTGTGCCAGATCATGCGACCGGTTGCACTGTCTCTCAGTTCGACCGAGTAGAATTTAAAGTCATCCGACTCAAGTTCCAAACGGATTGCCGCTCGATCGGTCCCGGCAGGAATCGACAGGCTCGGCACCTGGCCGCCGCGCAGCGGCGGAGCCAAAACAAGGCTCGCGATCAGGGGTTTTATCGGCGGCGTGACTTGAAGCTTGGGAGTCGGCGTTGGCTGGGGACTCGGGTTGGGCAGCGGATTTTGATGAACAGGGATTTCACTATTCGCCAGACTCGGCGACGGAAGAGCGACAGGCTCAGTCATATTTACACCGGGGTTTGATGCAACCTCAACGCCGGAACGGCTGCCTGTCAGATTTTTAACGATCATCCAGCCGCCGACAGAAACGACGATCAACGCCGCCGCCGCCAACGCAAATCCGAACATAGGCTTCGAGCCGCCAAATATATTCAATGACGACAAAAATCCGGCGATTCCGCCTTTTGACCGTTCGGAAATGGCTGCGAGGCTACTGGTTGAAACCATCTCAATAGCGGACAATTTCTTTGCCGCGTAACCTTGTAAAGCTTTAGCAAATAGCACTTTTTCCCGTCTCAGCGGCGAAATAAGATAATGTGTCTCGAATCGATGGAGGTACGCGCCCGTCAGTTCGCCTTGAACGAAAGAATCGATCAGATCTTTTTCCCTCGCATCCAGACTATTGGCAAATGAAGGATCAACGACACTTAGTTCGTCCATCTGCTCGGTATCGTCCACCGACGCGGTGCCGAGCAGATAAGAATCCAGATCTGCCGTACTGTATAACTCCTTGTTCATAATATAATAGGGCTTGGCACGCAATGCCTTACTTTCATAAGACAAAACCCGATATTTATTTCGTTTCTAGCCGGCACACTCTCCAACGCACGCCTCTAGCCTGCTCCTGATCCGACATGCGCGAATGCTAAGGGCATTTACCGAGATTCCAAGATGAGCCGCCATCGCCCGCCGATTTTCGATCTTCACCTTTTGAGTACCGAAATAATATTGGATGATGATGTCCCTGTATGAGGGCTCTAATTTACCGGTACACTCGTCAAGGCAATCAAGCATTTTTTCCTTAAGCTCGTTTTTTTCCGTTTGTTCGGGAGCTACAAGGTCGATGGCTTTCCGTCCTAAAATTGCGTCATCCAGTGTTACGTTCCGCCCTTCGTCACGGCGCAGATTTTCAAGAAAAACGTAACGCGCAATGGTATAGCAATATTTGGCCGGTGCCTCGCTTTCGATCCGACCCTCCTCTTCTAGCCGTCTCGCGACACGATTGAGCGTTTCATCAGCAAGCTCGTCCGGCAAAAGACAATTTTTTCGATCAAAATAAGCGACAAGCCGGCCACGCATTTCCAGATACGAGCGGCCTGCGGAATCGACGCCGTCATCCAGCCACCGAAGAAGCGCATCAAACTCATTTTGATCAAGCGTCCACTGATCTTTCTTTCCAATTGTCGGGGAGGAAACATTCATCGTCGTATCTTTCTATTTCTCGAATTCAGTTAAAGATAGTTCATTTTCCATCCCAAATCCAGATTCGAAATACGACGCTCGGCTCCTGATCGAGTCTTTATCCATCCTTGCCGTTGAAGGACGCTCCGTCGCCGCCGGTTATACTCAACGCATTTGGATCGGCTGCCGGCCGCTCCTAAATGTTACCCTCCAGATCTTCGACCCGAACCCGACGCTTGGCGCACGGGTGCTCTCACGGTGCGCAATCATAACGGGCGGAAACGACCGTCCGCGATTTGCGAATACTACTTGAGCGTTGAGCAGATTCTTTGAATGGATGCCAGCAAATGCAATCCCGACCGAGAGTTTCAGCTTCATGCGAATTTAGATTTGTGATAGTTTCTACTGTGTTCAATCATCGTTCAGAGACTCGGAGATAATTTAATGCAACGTCTTTATGTTCTTTCGTTCATGTTCTGCCTCATCTTTGCCGTCGCGCCTTACGGAGCCGCCGCGCAGGAACAAGATCGCACCATGCAATTGCTTCGAACGCTTTCGGACGCGCCGGGACCTTCAGGGTTTGAAGAGCCAGTGCGGAAAATCATGGTCGAACAGATGAAGCCTTACGCCGACCGCATCAGCTATGACGGACTCGGTTCGGTCATCGCCCAACAAGGCACGTCGACATCAACACCCCGCATCATGGTCGACGCACACATGGACGAACTCGGCGGCATGATCCGGCGTATAACGCCCGACGGTTATCTGTCGATGCAGATGCTCGGCGGGTGGCTTGATCAGGCACTCGTGGATCAGCGTTGGACGATTATCACGGCGAAAGGTTCAGTGCAGGCGATAACAGGAATCCGTGACGTGCATCTCATTCAGCCTGATGAACGCACGCGGGTTTATCCGCGCGATTCGATTCTCTTGGATGTCGGCGCGAAAACCGCGGCGGAAGTCCGCGCGATGAACATTCAAATCGGCGATCCGGTTGTGCCGGACGCGCCGTTTGTGGTTCTTAACGGCACGAATAATTATCTCGGCAAAGCGTGGGATGATCGCGTCGGTTGCGCGGTGATTATCGA
The DNA here is from genome assembly GCA_038227175.1 of Pyrinomonadales bacterium. Lineage (GTDB taxonomy): Bacteria > Acidobacteriota > Blastocatellia > Pyrinomonadales > Pyrinomonadaceae > OLB17. The sequence continues at coordinate 13,213 of JBBRPZ010000013.1, forward strand.
GGTGATGCGTCGTTTGAAAACCGCACCGCATCCGAATCAGATTTTCTACGCCGCAACAGTGCAGGAAGAGATCGGACTGCGCGGCGCACACACGGCGACCGACATTATCAAGCCCGACATTGGCATCGCTCTCGAAGGCGGTGTCACCGGCGACACGCCGGGAACACGCCCCGAAGAATCACAGGCGAAACTCGGCGCTGGTCCCGGCATTTTTCTATACGACACGAGCGCCCTCCCGAATCGCAAACTCGTCGCTCTCATCAAACAAGTGGCGGCGGAAAATCGCATCCCGCTTCAACTCGATCTCGTGCAAGGTTACGGCGACGACTCGGCGGAGATACAGAAAAGCAACGGGGGCGTCCCGACCGTCAACTTAGTCGTCGTAGCCCGTTACACGCACGCGCACAACGGCATCATCAATCGCAACGATTTCGATCAAATGGTCAATTTAATGGTTGCGCTGATTCAAAAACTCGATCCTCAAACGGTGGCGCAGTTGCGGGATTTCACGCCATAATAAGCGTTCGGCAGGCAAAAGGTTGTAATTGCATTAACTCGAGAAACGGAGCGTTGAAAGCTACCTAAGCTATGGGGCACGCTCGCACGGAGGAGTTAGTTGCTGGAATGAAAGCGAGGCACAGGCGTTTGGCTATAGTTGATCAGTGCAATTGAACGAGCCGCCGAACAAGTCAGATTATCGCCGCAGTAAACAGTGTTCATGGGTGAAGCAGGATTCACCGCAAACTTTAACACGACTCGCTTTTTACGCAAAGAAAAAAGGTCTCGCGGTCACCTCAGAAATCCCGCGAAAAACCAGGCAATAATCCGTCCCGTGGGCTCGCGGCAAAGAGGCCAAGTATGAAACCAAAATCAAACGTCGTTTTCGCGCAGCCCCGCCTTAAAAGCTTCGCTCTGAGGCCTTACGCCCTCCACGATGTTCTTGTCGAGAAGCGTGTTTTTCCAAGCACGAAACGCGCGGGTTACGATCATCCGCCACGACGGAACGGCCCAAACTGTGACGACCAGTTCGCTGGGTTACTTCGGTTTTGGCCACGTCCCGGCCGGCGGTATTTACACGATCAGGGTCTTCTCACGCCGATATCGATTTAGTCCGCGCACCGTCGAAGCCGTAGATAATCTGACGGAAGTTGACCTTATAGCTCTTGAATAGCAACCGTAAACGAACCAAGACTTCAGGCGGCCCTTGCGGCCGCCTTTTTTTGTTGATAGCGAGCTTGGAGTCCTTCGTTAGATGCTGTCCATCACCGAGATGCTTTTTTACTAGCTTCGCTGTTTACGTAGTTATTTTTGTCTAGGGCTGAAATTCTACATGTGGTTGATCTCAACGCCATCGCCGCCGGTCAACTGCTTCGGGTTATTGCCGTCAATATTTACTCTCCAGATATTCGCATTCCTAGTGCCTCCGCGGAAAGATGAGAACAGAATGTAACGACCATCCGGCGTGACCGATAGGCGGCGTAATCTCCCCGTCAATGTCACAACTCTAAAATAGAGTTTTCTGTTGTGAGCCGACGTTTGAATTCGACCGGCGGTATATTCCCCAGCGAGCTGTGGGGACGTTCTTCGTTGTAGCTGAGCAGCCATGCCCAGCTGATATCTCGCACCTGCGAGAGTGTCGCGAAGATGTGCGGATCGAGTACTTCGGTTCGATATGTCCGATTGAATCGTTCGATGTATGCATTCTGGTTCGGTTTTCCGGGCTGAATGTAATCGATCCTGACATCATTTTCCCTGCACCAATCGGCGAACGCATGGGCCGTCATTTCCGGTCCGTTATCGACTCGTATCGAACGCGGCACTCCGCGTTGTGATTTCAAAAGATCCAGGACACGGACCACTCTGTGAGCCGTGATCGATGTATCGACAACGATGTCCAGTGACTCGCGCACCCCTTCGTCGATGATGTTCAGCACCCGGAATCGTGTTCCCGAGTACAGCGTATCGCTCATAAAATCGAACGACCACGAATTATTGATCTCCGCAGGCACGTCGAGCGGTGCCGGCTCTCGCATCGGCAGCCGTTTCTTGGTCCGTCTCTTCATGTTTAACTTCATCGCCTTATAAATCCGCCAGACCCGCTTGTGATTCCATTTGTGGCCAAGTATCCGAAGCCGGTGAAAACACAACCAAAAGCCCCATCGAGGATGTGCGCTGACGATCTCATTGAGGGCCTCGATCACCAATGCATCCCTAGTCGCCCTCTTCTCTTTTCCGTCCTTGCGATACCATGCCCGCCGCGATAGACCCGCGATCCCGCAGGCCCGAACGATCGAGAGCGACCAGATCCCAATCAACCATTCCACCGCCCATCTCCTCAGGTCGGGCGTCAGAACTTTCCCAGCAGATCCCGTATCGCACGGTTCTCAAGTGCCAGGTCTGCGTACATCTTCTTCAAACGGTTGTTCTCGTCTTCGAGCTCCTTCATCCGCTTCAGGTCCGATGCTTCCATCCCTGCGTACTTCGACTTCCACTGATAATACGTCGCGTTGCTGATCCCGTGCTCCCGGCATATCTCCGCCACCAGCCGCCCCTTTTCACCCTCTTTCAATATCCCTACGATCTGCGTCTCACTAAACTTTGACCTCTTCATCCATTTCCTCCATCTTCCATGATGTCAGAAAATCTCTATTTCCAATCTGTGCACTTTTAGGGGTAGATTACGGCGGGACAATACAATATGCCGTTAACGCCTACTATACGACCTCCATAGCCCTCCGCTAATACAGGTTCTCCCCCATCGTTAGATTTGGCGGCGAAACATGATTCGCCGTTTCAATCGGCAGATGCGTGGGCTGGGAAATGACACCAAGCGTATCAGGCAACTGGCGAAAGAAAAGCCGCCGGATACTCATAAAGGTATCCACTTTGGGGCTGCGTTAAAGATTTTTTCGCTCTGGATCAAGACGCTATCACCATCGAAACGGTCAGGTGGGCTCCCGGCCGACATCGGGTCTGCGGATGTTGTTACCGGCCAGACCTATACTATCACGGTATCCTCAAGATTTTTTCGCTTCACACCCAGGACGGTTCAAGTTGATGGTGACCTAACCCTGCCGACTTTGTCGGACTCGAATGATTTCAAATTTAAATCGAGAAATAGCTCAGCAGCCATACGACGTGGCAGCGGAGTCGGACACCTAGTCGCTTCCGCTCACAACCAACTCGCGCGATCTTATGTAGATCTCGGTCGCTTGCTTATGGTCATCGACAGTATTCATGTTCAGAAAAAAATTCTCTGAACCGGGCAGATGCTGGATGGCGTCGAATGTAACAGTTCTTGTTTTCAACTGATCTAAAAAGGCATTTACGGACAATGATCTTGTACCTTTAATAAAAAAGTCTTTTAATACCGTCAGACATGGCTCAACTTGATACAAAGCACAAAGTGGTTGGATGTGCCCATCTGGTTGAACCGGAACGCACGCATCAATGTCATCCAAGATCATACCCGCAAGCATCGCTATCAATTCGCTCGATATCAGCGGCAGATCGCAGGCGACAACTAATATCCATTCTGTTCGAGCATATGCGAGCGCCGCGTGAAGCCCGCCGATGGGGCCGAATCCCCCATATAAGTCGAATACAATAGGCAATCCCGCAAAATCGTACTGTCCATCATTTGCGGCAACAAACGTGATTTGGGTTGGAGAAATTGCGTTACGTATAGTTCGAGTAGTGCGTTCGATCAAAGGTTCGTTTCCAAATTCAACCCCCGCCTTGTCGCGACCAAATCGCCGTGAGCGTCCGCCAATTAGTATGAATGCTTCTATCTCCATGCTGGTCACGCAGATACCATTGAAAAATCGTAGTCAAATTTTCCAGTAATTTCGGGGGTCGGCTGGATCGAGACCACCAGCGATTTTGATGTCGGCGTCTGGCTTTTTTCGGCAACGCTACCGAGCGGGACGAGCGGATTCGCTTCGGGAAAATACGCTGCAGCACACCCTTTTGGAATCGGATACGGCACGACAATGAATTGGTAAACGTGCCGCTCCTTATCATCGAAATGGCTCGTCAAATTTACGACCTGCCCCGTCTTGAGGTTACGGTTTTTGATGTCTTCGGGATTGAGAAAGACGACCCGCCGCTCGCCGTGAATGCCGCGGTAACGGTCGTCAAGGTCATAGATCGTCGTATTAAATTGGTTGTGCGACCGTATCGTCGTCAGCAGCAGCTGTCCTTCCGCTAAAACTATTTTTTCGAGAGGCTCCGATTTGAACTGCGCTTTGCCGCTCTCTGTCGGAAATTTCCCTTCGCGCGGCGGATTTTTCAAATAAAATCCGCCCGCTTTACGAACCCGTTCATTGTAATTTTCACAGCCATCCACAACCCGTGAGATCGAGTCGCGGATATTATTATAATTGGCGACCATCCGATCCCAATCAACCGACGTTTTTGCCCCGAGTGTGGCTTTTGCAAGCTGGGCTACGATCCATGGCTCGCTCCGTAGCTGCTCAGATGCTGGCTTGAAGACGCCCTGCGACGTTTGAACATTAAGCATCGTGCTCTCAGTCGTCACGAACTGCTCCCCGTTAGCCTGCACGTCGATCTCCGTGCGTCCCAGGCAAGGCAAGATCAAGGCTTGCTCTCCCGTTGCAAGCGCAGTCCGGTTGAGCTTTGTTATCACCTCGACCGTCAAACGGCACTGTTTCAACGCGTCAAAAACCAGATCGGTATCGGGAGCCGCGCTTAGAAAATTACCGCCCATCGCGATAAATATCTTCGCCTTTCCTTCGCTCATCGCCTTGATGCTGTCGACCGTGCTCAGCCCGTCTCTCCGCGGAGGCACAAAGTTAAATTCCTTCCCGAGCGGAGTAAAGAACTCTTCGTTGACCTTTTCCCAAATGCCCATCGTGCGGTCTCCCTGCACGTTCGAATGGCCACGAACGGGACAAACACCAGCACCTTCCTTTCCGATCTGGCCCCGCAAAAGATGCATGTTGACCAGGTCCTGTATCGTCGCAACCGCTTTTTTATGCTGTGTAAGTCCCATCGCCCAACAGGTTATGATCCGTTCGGCATTGATAAACATTTCGGCGGCTTCGATCAATATCTCCTGGGTCAGGCCACTTTCGCCAATGATATCTTTCCACGATGTCGCATCCAACTGGTCGATCAGCTCTTCATACCCTTCGGTATTTTTCTTGATGAAATCATTATCGAATATCGTTCCCGGCCCTGCACGCTCCCGTTCGAGCATGACCTTCATCATCCCTTTAAGGACGGCCATGTCACCGCCTATCCTCAGCGGCAAATGCAGGTCGGCGAAATGCGTTGGACGGTTTGCGACAATGTCGATGGGAAACATCAGCGGGTTTGGGTAATGCTGCGGATTTGGGTTTACGAAATTGAGTAATCCCGCTTCAGGCAGCGGATTGATCGCGAGCATCTTTGCTCCGGCACGTTTCGCATCCTGAAGCGAAGACATCATCCTAGGGGCGTTCGACCCCGGATTTTGCCCGATCACGATCACGAGATCGGTCTTCTTAAAATCGGAAAGGCGAACCGAGCCTTTTCCTAGACCAATGGATTCGGTCAGGGCGACACCCGACGATTCGTGGCACATGTTAGAACAATCAGGCAGATTGTTTGTGCCGTATTGGCGGACGAAAAGCTGGTACAGAAACGCCGCCTCGTTCGAAGTGCGGCCGGACGTATAGAAGATAGCCTCGTCCGGCGAATCAAGCGAATTCAGCTCACCCGCGATGAGTGTAAATGCGTCCTCCCAAGAGATCGGCTCGTAATGAGAGCTTCCTTTCCGCAAAACCGCGGGCTCCGTCAGCCTTCCCTGCGAGCCCATCCAAAAATCGTCTTTTTCTGATAATTCTTCGACGCTGTACTCAGCAAAAAAATTCGCACCGATAGTTTTGGTCATTCCCTCGTCCGCGAGGGCTTTGGCGCCGCTCTCGCAAAACTCGGCAATGGTACGATCTCCGTCAGGATCGGGCCAGGCACAGGCCTGGCAATCAATGCCGCCTTTTTGATTTAGCTTAAGCAGGCCGCGGGTAGCGTGGACAGGCCCCATTTTGGCAAAAGCGTTGGTCATCGTCTCTTTGATCGCACGAAAGCCTGCGGCTATTTGAAGTGGTTTCGTAACGTGAAGGTCGCCAAGTTTCTCAGGCGATCTGTCGTGAACATCCGTGTTTTCGTCTTCTATTGCCAAAAGTCCTCCGTTAACAGATCGTTTTAGGATTCGGATAAGCGTCTGCCTTGTCAGGATCGTCAGTCCGGTCGATGCACACGAGATCCTTTTCTATAAGCACGGAAAGACGCGTTTCCCGGTCGACCTCGATCTTGCCCTCGATGCTCATCACGTCGTTCGTAAACCAATCCTGGGCTGTCGTTTCCGGTATCAACACAAGGATTTGGCTGTCCGAAAATTCAACTTCCAGCTTGTCAGCACCGTCCGAAACCGCAATCGCGTACCGCAGAACCTGATTGGCGCTGATTCCGAATATTACCTGTTCCGAGATCGTTCCGGCTTCCGAAAGCCGTCTGACCTCGCTCTGCAGCAGTCGCAGCCGGATCGAATTTCCTTTGATCCTCAGTTTCATACGACCCTCGCTTCGCCTGTGTAGATATTAAAACGGTCGTCGCGGACAAATCCAATAAGCGTCATTCCAAATTCGGCCGCAAGTTCCACCGCTAAGCTCGATGGAGCGCCGACCGCGGCAAGCACCGGAATACTCGCCATCAAAGCCTTTTGCACAAGCTCGAAGCTCGCACGGCCGCTGACAAGCAAGATCTTATCGGATAACGGCACGGCACCGTCGAGAAATTTGGCGCCAATCACCTTGTCCAACGCATTATGACGCCCAACGTCTTCACGAACGATCTCAAGATTGCCGTCAACATCGAATAAGGCCGATGCATGTAGCCCGCCGGTTTGCTCGAAGACATCCTGCGACTTTCGCAAAATATCGGGCAGCCGGTGTATCAAGCCGCGTTTAAGAGTGAATCCGTTCGAACTGATATGTTTGACTCCGGTATGGAGTGATTCAATGGAGCTTTTGCCGCAGACGCCGCAGCTCGAAGTTGTGTAGAAATTGCGTTCTAAGCGAGTGACATCTACATCGACTCCTTCGTAGAGATCGACGACTACCGTATTTTTTAAGCCGTTGATCTTTATAGGTGCTCCAAAATGCCTGATCCAGGTTATCTGGTCCGAGCTAGTGAGGATGCCCTCGGTAAACAGAAATCCTGCGGCCAGCTCAAAATCCGATCCTGGCGTCCGCATCGTTATCGAGATAGCTTTCTGGTTGGATTTGCCGTTTTTGGTGATTCCCAGCCGGATCTCAAGCGGTTCTTCTACCGCCAGAAAATCTCTTTGCTGAATATTTTCAGCCGTAGCGGCCACCGTGCAGATCTGTGCGGTTGTAAAGCTCTGAGTTCCAGTCATGCACAAATGTTATCAGATATTTGCACTGATCAAACGTCGTCTGCCGGACATACTCGCCAGCACCACATTCATCAAAGCCATTGCGGCGAAAGCTCTTGCGTTCGTAGAAGCCTTTCATTCTGATCGCGTCGACGTCTAAGCCGGAAGTGTCGGCGTTACCTAAATAGACATTAGGCTAAAGCGGTAATCCTCTCTCAGGTTATGACCAGACCCTTGTTAATTGTTTTACAGAAATCGAGCGTAGTTGCGTTACGATTTAAACTCGCCAAAGCTACTATACAGAAAAATCTACGACGACGACGGCGGCATCGAATGTCGATCCAATTATATCCCTATTGATTTGCCAGTCAGATGGGAGCGAGCTCCGTTGTAATCTGCATCGGCGGGTGCAAGGGTCTTTCGGCAACTAACTCTTGTCCAAGACCGACATCCTCAGCAAGACGGTTATCTAAAAAGTTATCTAAGACTCGATGTTATCGTATGTTACCGCATGTTATCGTATGTTACAGATTTGGGGGTCCACAAAAGGGTAATCGGGCTAAAAGCAGACGTTTTTTAGGGTCAACGTCTGACCTTTGTTATCCTATGTTATCGTATGTTCCAAAGGGACTTAGGCTGTTAACCGAAGGGTTGTAAGTTCGAGTCTTACCTGCGGAGCCAATTAAATCAATGGGTTACGGGCACCAGATCGGTGGCCGTTTCTTTTGCACACATTTCTGCAAACATTTTTGTGTTTCGTTTCCAAATAGAGAATCCCGAATCGTGCTTTCGAGTAAATCGGGCTGGTTGCACGTTCAAGATTCAGCCAAATCTAAAAAACGCTCGTTACTAAGTTTGCTGACACTCGTACGATTTTGAGATCAATTTCAAAATATCGCGGTTTAGGAGACCGTTTAACATCGGAATTCACGTGGAGAGATCCGGTCCTACTGGCTATAGCATCAAGCTTGTCGTTATCGAGACCTTGAATGTCTCCACGGTAATAGGCTGTGAAGATCACGTCCATTTGCTTTACAGTGGTGCGTTTACAGCGCTGAGTGTCCCGGTCAATCTCATCCCAAAGCCACTGCGGAAATCGACGACTTGGCCCTTCCGATGTCTCAGGGGCTGGTCATTTCGCGCAGCTAAAACGGACGCCATGTTCATTTTTGGGCAGGCGTCTGCTGGTAAAATGCATTGAGCCAATGCTTGCCGCGTTTGACATAGAGCGAACTGACCCAGACGGGGCTCGGGACCGCCGAGCCGCCGCAGGTTGTGTCCTGTTCGGCGTGATAGGTCAGCAAAGCGGTGTTCGGGTCGAGCACGGTCAGTTGGAATTTGTCGACCGCAAAACTTTTGACCACACACGCCGGGCTGCCCACGAAAGCGACGACCGTCGCTTTGTCAGTCACGCCGCCCGAGCCGAGCTCGACATGGTTATCCGCCAGAAAGCCCTGAAAAAATTTGCCGTCCCGCGCCTTCCACGCCTCCCATGACTGCTTTTCCAGCTTGATCAAAGTCTCGCTGAGCATGGTATCACCGGCCTTTTCTTTTTGTCCAAAAACCGGAGAAATAAAAACAAAAACCATCATGACGAAAACAGATCTTTTCATCGTCACCCTCCTTTCGTTAATTTTGAATAGACGACCGCTCGGCAATGTGATCTTCACCGCCGTAGCGCACGTTGACCTTTATCGCCTGCCCTTTATTGTCCAACGTAAAAATGGCCCGGCCGTCGCCAAGCGGAAAATAAAATTCTGTAGGAGAAAGTGGTATCAGACCAGCCGTATAGCGACCCTGCAGCTTGGCGGTTAAAAAGTTCGGTTCGTTGTGGACCGTTAAAACCTTCCCGTCGGCCATTTTGTAATCGCCCTCAAGCGCTAAGATTTGTTCGGCAGCCAGTTTAATTACTTTTCTGCGAACCGGCAAATCGTAGGACGTTCCTAAAACGATGGCGGTTATATCTCGGGATATATCACTCAATCTCGCACGGTCAAGATTTGAAAATATGATTATCGTAATTTTGTCGTCCGGAAACTTTATAAAATTTGAAATATATCCGGGCAGCCCGCCGTTGTGCCGCATTCGCCTGCGGTTAAATCCTTTGTCAACAAACCAACCATATCCGTAGCCATCGATGCCGGGTGTAAAAACCTCGGCGACTTCCTCCGTCGATATAAATTTGCCACCGTCCATGCTTCGGCTCCAACGGTAGAGGTCGTCCACCGTGCTGTAAAGCCACGCGTCCCCTTCGGGTGACACGAGCGAAAGCTGCGGCATTCTTTTTAAATGTCCATCGGTCAACGAAACGCCCGCCAGGGTTTTTTCCCAACCTATGTCATTGCATGAATATCCCTTAGCAATTTCTCCCGGCAATTTTTGTGCGTTGATCACCCCGGAGTTTTTCATCCCGGCGGGCTTGAGGATGTTTTTGGCAACAAACTTGGCAAAAGGTTCGCCTGCGGCTTTTTGAATGACATAGCTCAACACGATATAGCCGGTGTTGCTGTAATTGAATTGTTCGCCGGGTTTGAAATCGAGCTTAAGTTTTTTTGCGCTCTCAAAAATCTGCCGATTGGCTGTCGGCTGTGTCATGAACGCCAAATATTTTTCCGAACCGAGTCCGAGCGGTTCTTCATAATCGGGAATCCCCGAATTGTGACGCATCAATTGCTGAATAGTGATCGCTTGCCAAGAGTCGGGGCAATCGTCCAAATATTTACAGATCGGGTCGTCGAGTTTTAGCTTGCCTTTATCGCGCAGTTTTAGAGCAGCCATAGCCGTGAACATCTTTGAGATCGAGGCCACCTCGTGACGGGTGTCGGGTGTATAGGGAATGCGCTTTTCGACATCGGCAAAACCATATCCCTTACGCAGCATAATTTTGTCGTCTTTCGCTATCAGCACTGCTCCGCTATAACGGCCTAAGTCGGTGAGCATCGAAAGATAATCATCCGCTTTTTGAGCAACATCCTGCCCTCGTATTTCATTCGGTAAGCAACCGATAAAAAACAGGAGAGCCAAAAGATAAATTCTTGTTAAAAGCAGATTTTGATTTCCCATGATTTCTGTCCCCAATTCTCAAGCGTTCTGGCTAGGCTCACGATTCTGCCGGGCCGGCCCCTTCCTATAGGGCATCTCTAAAAACTCAATTATCTGGATATTTTGAGTTTCTGATTTGAGGTCGGTTAACTAAATTTTTTCGTTTTTTTGAACGCGGATTGAGCGGAGTTAGAGGAAAAAACCGGATCAGACAGAGGCAGAGCAATTAGCGGCATATCCGCTCTAACTACCTTATCCGCTTAATCCGCGTTCAAAAACTTTTAGCATTGAGTTTTTAGAGATGCCCTATAAATATTCTGGTAACATTCCATTTTTTTGTGCAGTTTAATTAATTTCACTATTATGTGTTTAGCTGTGCCTGTTTCTTTGCTTCAATCATTGACTGTCGGAGCTCCTCTATCGTGCCTAACCTTCATTACCCGCGAGATTGTCAGGTTTCATCATTCCTGTTTTTGCTCATACTGCTCAACACTGACTAATTTCGAATTCTGGTCAGTTTAATGATACGCCTATTATGCCCGGAAACCAAGAGGCCGGAGTGGGTGCACACACAGGCCCGCGATCCGAGTATGTTTTGGCGACACGTTCAGCGAGCGGGCCGTCGTAATTATCGAGTCGTAGGCAAACCTTCTAGCATCGCGGCCCGACTTGTTTGGTTCTCAATTACCTGTCCTTTTGCACGGATATTTACCGTCCCAAAGAATTTGACTAACCTTACCTTCCTTGTCCCGGTCAAATACGATCGGTACATAAAACTGGCGGTAGAAATATTTTGTTTCGGACAGGGGTTCGAGCGGTAGAAAATAACCGCCTGTGCCTTTTAGGTAGAGTTGCTTACCGTCCGTTTTCACGGTGATAGTCAATTTGGGACTCACCTCGTACTGGCCGACATAATCCTGAAATAACTTCGGGTCCGCCGCAACTGTTTTTCTGGCGACCGGCAGATCGTACTTTTCTTTCAAGACGATCGCCCCTAGATCATCTTTGATCTTGACTATTGCACCGGTGCGGACATTGCCCAAGACAATAACGCATAAATCATCTTTCAGGTAAGCGGAAATGCTGGATACGAAACCCGGATCGTTGCCGCCTTGCTCTATCAGGTCACGATTAAATCTTTTGCGGATGCCCCAGCCGTATGGGCGAGTCATATCCATCGGAAATAAATTTCCCGAATGGATCGCTTTATACCACAAATAAAGATCGTCCACAGTCGAATAAAGTGAGCCGCTGCCGATCAAAACCGACTTTTCATAATAGGGTGGATTAACCAACCCTTGTGCACCGGTCCATGGTTCATAACCGGAAGAGCGATTTACGATAATCCGCGTATCATCCCACGTCCCCGTGTTCTCCATTTTAAGCGGCACGAAGATGCGTTCACGTAAAAAATCCTCATAGCTTTTGCCAGACGCCTTTTCAATAATAATAGAGAGTAGTGCGTATCCAGTATTGCTGTAGTTGCTTTGTTTGCCCGGTTCAAAATCGAGGGGTTTTGATTTCACCAATGCGATCCAATCGTTCAACGTCAGCGGTTTCGTTTTTAAGTCATCGTATTCCGGCAAAGCATAAAAGTCTGGTACGCCGGACGTATGCGTTAGCAGGTTTGAAACCTTGATCTTGTCGCCACTGGGAAAGTCCGGGAGGAATTTAGAAAGCGGATCATCGAACTTGAGCCGACCTTGTTTTTCAAGCATTACGATCGCTGCAGCCGTAAAGGTCTTCGACATCGATGCGATATGAAACCTGGTTTGCGGCCCATTAGGAATACCATATTCAAGGTTTGCCGGACCATACCCTTTACGGACCAATATTTTGCCATTCTGAGCGATCAAAGCCGCCCCGCTGAAATCTTTCATCTGAATATATGGTGCAAGATAGCGGTCAACCTCTGCTTCAACAGAGCGCTTCTGGCCCACCGCCGCAGATGGAATCAAACATAAAAGAGCAACTACGATTAGATTCTTCATATTTTTTTCATTAAACTCCGCAAACAACGCCTCTGCGTCGCTAACCCAAAAGAATGCACCCCATGTCCCGCAGCGTGGATCTCTATAAATCGGATCCATGTTTTGCCAATAAACGCGAACGGTAATTTTATTATTCGGAAAAACAATTGAAGTTGTATCTCCATAGTGATCGGGCTTTCAGCCGGCGGCTCGCCAACAAATAGAGTGATCTCATAAGTTTCGGTCGCGGAAACTGTGAATTCCATTGTTGATTTAAGGCCTTCTTAAAAATACTGAAGACATCGCCGGATTATTATTTGTTCAAAAATCAGTTGAGCCTATTTTGGCGAGGCCACACTCTTAGTTCGTCGTATTTTTGCTAGAATTTCCTCGATCGCCGAAATTACCTTGGTCGGTGCGTCATTTTGAATATAATGGCGGGATTCGGGAACGAGAATATGCACCGTTTCAGGCATTTTTGCGATCCATTCCTTATGAACCTGCATCTTTACCTCCCTTTCCATTTCGCTTGAGGGAAACCCTGGCGTCACGAGCATTCCCGTGAGCAAGATAGTCGGAACCCGCGGTAGCGGGAAAGCCTGGAGAGCTTGTTCTCCGCTCAGGTCAAGTGTGTCCCTTTCCAACTGCTGGTATTTAGTCATCGGGGGCGTGTATTTTTGGATCGCCCGCTCTCTCACCGCCCATTCTTGCTCAGTCAATTTTGCCCGTAGACGCGGCTCCTGGTATGCGGGATCGACGAGAACGAGACCTACCACCTCTTTTGGATAAAGGTGAGCGAAAATAGTGATTATCCAACCTCCCAAGGAATGTCCGACCAATATGTAAGGACCGGGAACGCGAGCCTTTCGGAGCGCGGCATGTAACTCTTTCGCCATAGACAGTGCGTCACGCGGGCGTGGAGACGGATCTGATTCGCCAAGTCCGGCCCTATCGTAGCTAAAAGTGCGGGTTGAACCGGCAACGCTCGGCTGAACCTGTTTCCAGGTTTCATAGCTTTCTCCCATTCCCGACTCAAAAACAACACTAGGTTTCCCTGAACCGGATACCACCGTCTGCAAACGGTAACCGCCAATATCGATTTTGACATTTCCCGATGATGGTACTTTTTCCTGATCAGAGCGATTCTGGCTTGCCGCCGCAGATGGAATGAAACATAAAAGAGCAACTACGATTAAATTTTTCATATTTTTTGTCCTTTCCTAATATGATGCATTCTAATTTCCATAACCTTGGCGTAAAGCCTCAGTTCGAGGAAATACGTTGAAATATGGAGTCGAAAGATAAAACACTTACCTATAAAAAACATCGAGTTATCATTTTCTTTACTTTGAAAAGACGATTGCTATGATTATCAAGACGGCCCATATTTTTCCGGATACCCGGATGGAAAAACTGATGATTAACGTTATTGCTGTTTTTTTTCTTCGGCAGTGATAAGTCGTCTCAAATACTTATTACGCGCTTGATCAAGAGTGGAGGATTCTATTGCCTTTATTGCCTCGATGTGAGCTATCTTAAGTGCCGTCGCTGCGGGCACTTCGATATCGGGCGGTATTCCCACGCCCTCCCAATTACTCTTGGTAATAGGGTTAAAAGCTCTCCCCGTGGGAACAAAGATTGTGAAGTGCTCATTGAGCCGGATCGTTCCTCCAGGATTTGCCGCTCCAGCGGTGGTTTCTCCGATAACAATTGCCCGCTTTAGGATTTTTAAATTATAGACAAAGGCTTCAGCTGCGGAAGAGGTTCCATCTTTACTGGTGAGAATATAAACGTTCTTACCCACATATTTCTTACCCGGCAGATAGGGCAGTGTCCATGACTCCTGAATCCGGTTGTCTTTGCGCCAATATATACCAGTCAAGTGAATCGGCCCTTTATCGAATAGATAGCTGGTAAGCAGCGCAACCATATCAGGACTACCGCCATCATTGTCACGTAAATCAATGATGAGAGCATCCGTATTATTTAGGAATGCCATGGCTGCGACCGCCGTCTCTCCTCCGAATTCGGCAGGACAAAACACGCTCATATCTAGGTAACCGACATTTCCACTCAATATCTCCAACTTGTCGAATCCGTAGTTTATTTGGCTTTCCTCTTGACGTTTTCGGGCGCGGGCAATCTCACGGTCTTGCGGTGTTTCTTCTACTTCATTGCTCTCCGGTATCGAATCGAAACTCGACTCTATAATAATATGCTTGTCGTGACTGACCTCGCGTAAATGGTAAGTCAGAAGCTTGGCGAAGGTATTGGCGCTAGTCGTGTCGTCATATTCCTTTCTTCGAACCCCTTCGCGTATGGCATCTTCCATCTGCTTTGCTACAGCCGGAAACACATAACGCTCGTTGAGAATTCTTAACACTTTCTCAATGATTTCTGAGCGCATTCGGGCATCAATTGTGAAATCCGTTTGATTGGTAGCAGCTTCCGTAATAACGATGAATGGTGATAACGATATTATTACTGTCGCGACCCTAGCTAATTTCATGACTGAAATCAAAATGGAGTAGTGTCCTGATTTTTTGTTGCGAATCGCAAATTGTTTCATAATAATGTTTGATATGGAGCTTTGCGTTATTCGATCTCTAGCGATGGCTCACAGAGTACTGGAAAATTGACGGAATTGGCAATAAAGCATAAATGATGAGCCTTTTCGTGTAAATCCAAAGCCTTTTCTATATCGGCCCCGGCGATTATTTTAACTGTAGGATGCAGCGTGACCTCCGTAAAAAATCCGCCCCTATCTTCTGTTTCAGTCATTGTTCCGCTCGCTTCGTCCCGATAATCCGTTACAGTAATTCCTGCGTCAGCATACAGATGTAAATACCAGAGCATATGGCCAGCCGAGAGCGAGGCGACTAATAGGTCTTCGGGGTTATAGCGCGACACATCACCACGAAATGCCGGATCCGATGACGCGAATATTGGCAATTTGCCCGAGGCTGAAATTTGGTGGTTTCGGGAGTAGGCCTTATAGTTTGACGTCCCCGAGCCTAGGTTGCCCGTCCACACTACGTTGATTAAATACGCGTGCTGCTTTTGCATTTTGTTTGTAAAACTCCCTTATGTTCTCCCATTCGCTTAACGACGGTTCAGTTAATCGCTAGGAACCGTTAACGGGCTTTCATTCGCCTAGTTACAGTGTTTTGTGCCTCAGCAACTCAACGATGGTTTTCGCACTTTCAACATCGAGAGTAATTTTGAGCGGCGACTGGGCCAATGAGCTTTCGCTCTGGTAGAGAGAAAAAGAGGACTACAATGAGAATTGCGTATTTCATCCTCGGGTCTAAATGACATTTACCGTCGTTTTGGGAAACCTATTCTTAAACAACAAGATCGCTTCCTCCGCACCTTGGTTCTCATAGTTAGTGGGCGGCTGGATCATCCCATAACGTTCATTTTTACGTCCAGTTTAATTAAATTCACTATTATTTGTTTACCTGTGCCTGTTTCTTTGCTGCAATCACTGATTGCCGCAGCTCTTCCATCGTGCCTAATCTGCCATGACCGCTGGCGATGGTTTCAATCTGTAAATTCATTCGGATCAGCTTTTCATAAAAATCGACGAATACCTGGCTTGTTGGACCATTTCGGCCTTTGAAATTGACCGGGAAGAGATCGCTGACATAGACGATTTTTACTTGTGGGAGATAAGCCATCACTATCTCATCGGCATGAGGATTTGGTCCAAGATTATAAAGCTCGACCAGATGTTCGCCATCGCTGAACACCCGTTTATCTTTGAAAGTTTCAACCGAAAGCGGGAGCGGGTGAAGTGAAAGAGTGTCTGGATTAAGCGGATGCGGAACGGAGATTACTTTCTCAATAAATCTTTGATTGGACGGCGTAGTCACAATCGTGCTTCCCTCGGCAATATAGCCTCTGATTCCACCCATGTGATCTATGTGATGATGAGTCGGAACCAGGTATTTTATTGGTTTGTTGGGAACGGTTTCCTTGATTTTTGCAATAACGGCATCCGAAACATCAGTACTAAGGGGTGAATCGAAAACCATCACATAATCCTTAAACGCAACAAACATTGAACTATAAAAGAAGATGCCGTTTGTGCTTATCGCATTGATATAATAAACATCCTTTGCCAGCTTCGTCAGCGTTATCGGCTTGAGTGCTCCGCCGGCCTCTGGTCCAACCTCTGCATCTTTCGGAGCCTCGAATAAGGCTTCGTTTGGATGAGTATTGAACCTGATCTCGGCATAGGTCAGATCCGTAGCTATCTCGCCCCCAATTTTTGTTATTACATGAAATGGCATTTTGACACGACCCACATCGCGATAATTTGAGTAGATATTCTCTGCGGTTGATAGTCCTTCCAAAAACCTGTCGCCCAACACTTCGGTTTTTGTCAGCAAGTCGCTCTGCGTGTCAAAGAAGAGCGTCAGCTGACTGCCATCAGAATCAGCGAAGGTAATGACTTGTTGCTTTCGTCCAGCATAATTCTCTTCGCCCAGCCAACGAAGAGTTGCGGCACGGCTGAGAGCCGTTTGAAGTAAGGTGATAGGGAAGAGACGTTGAACAACTCGATTGTTACCCCCGACGGCAGGCGCGGCTAACGGATAAACCGCATTCGAAGTCACATCAGCGACAAACCCGGTTTTCTCTGTAACCACCGTACTTATCGAGTATCGAGCACCACCAGTAAACACAGTTTGGCCCAATCGATAGCTTCGTTTACCGTGCAAGTCAATGACCCCTTCCCCATCCACCGGTCTGATATAAGGAGAACCGGCCGCGTTCAGGCTTTGGCCCTTCTCCGGAAATTCAGCGGTGGATTTGAAGGCGATGTCATCAACGGCCCGAAAGTTTTTCAAGCCACCGAGAGCTTCTATCCCTCGCTCCAGAACTTGCCTGGCGCGCGTATAGGAGTTTTCGGTTGCGGTCTTCGATTGCTGGGCGTAGATGCTTGCATTACATAATATTATGTATACGAAACTGACAATAATTAACGACTTTTTCACGTCTTAACCCCCCTGAAGATTTACCTTCTCTTGTAGTGATTTACGTCGATTCTTCATCGCTGGTTTCTATTTCATCGTTAGCGGGCGTCTGGATCATACCGTAACGTTTCATTTTTTCGTGCAGCGTTGTCGGCTTGATGCCGAGCAGGGCCGCCGCTCTTCGCTGGCGGCCGCCGGTTCGCGTCAGGGCACATCTTATGAGATCGGCCTCGTATCGCTGGACTTCGCCGGCGAGATCGACGTTTGGCTGCTCGGCGATATCGTTGCTTTTTGCCAGCGACGCGATCTCGACCAGGATCGAATTGGCCAGCACCTTTAGGGCCTCAAGTTTATTGTTCATAACTGCCGGCGGATGGGCCGTGCGGTTAAATTCGTGGACGGCGTTTCGGTTTTGCCTGTACAAAAGCATAGGGTTTGCATTCATGATCTTTACCTCGTTTACAACTAATCTAATTGCGTTAGCAATTCAAGGTGAATCGTAACCGTCCCGGGCGCGGGAAATCTTCAATTTTGGATAAACTTCAATAAATTCTGCGATTGAGAAACCTCAATTTACTAATTGATAGATAGTCGATTGTCGCTGCGGAAACGTTGTTTTGCTGTGTTTATTCGATTTGGAGATCGAGGGTATCGCTCCATGCTCCAATTAGCTTCAATTTGGTCGAAACAAGTTTGGTCGATACTCGTAGAGTTAAGGTCTAAAAAAACTTTCTGACTTTGGAGGAGATATGGTGAAAAATAAAATCGTTACCTTATGTTTTTTGGCGGCACTATTTACACAAATTGCCTTGGGCGGATCGGCGTCGCTGATTCAAAACGATGCTGAGCGATTGATTCGGACATCTATAGAGGCGATGGGCGGTGAAACAAAACTCCGCGAATTGAAGAGTATTCAATTTGACGGAATCGGGCATAATTTCGCTATTGAACAATCCGAACGCCCTGAAGGGCCCTGGATTGTTACCTACAGCCAGACGTCCGAGACACGCGATCTGGTTAACGGCCGCCTGCGTATAGTTAACCAAAATAAAAACTTCCAATCTCCGGCATGGTCAGGGCTGAATACTGTGGTTGCGGATGGAGCGGCGGCGTGGGAACGCGGGGGACAGTACTTTCCGCAAAGCCCGAATCAAGTTCAAATCACAAAACAAGGCTTTGCCCTCTCTCCGGAACGCATATTGCTGACGGCCCTTGAAGCCAAAGACCTGAGGTTAGCCAGCGATACACAAATGCAAAGCGTTCGCCAACGCGTGGTGAAATTTACATGGGACAAGGTTCCGGTCACGATCTTCCTAAACGCCGACACAAATCTTCCGACAGCGGTCGAAACCCTCGAGTTTTCTCACTATGAGCATTTCTATGGAATCTGGGGCGATTTTCCGGTTCGCACATACTACACATTCTGGAATCTTGAGGCGGGAGGCCTGCGTTACCCTCACCAATGGGATACAGAAAAAATTGGAATGACCTTGGCGAGTTTCACGATAACGAAAATAAAAATAAATCCACCGGTTTCCGATGACCAGTTTTCGATACCGGAAGATGTAAAGCAAAAATTTGCTGCCCAGCCGCTTACAAAAATAGAAGACCTTCCGCTCGGCCTGCCAACCAGTCCGGCAAAGGAACTGGTTCCTGGCGTCGTTAAATTGCCGGGTCGTTGGGACGTGGCCTTCGTTAAGCAAAATGACGGCGTCGTTATAATCGAAGCTCCGATTTCATCAGGTTACTCGGCCAAGGTATTAGACGAAGCAAAACGGCGATTTCCTGACTCTAAGGTTAAGGCGGTTATCACCACGTCCGACGCTTGGCCGCATTTTGGGGGTGTTCGTGAGTATGCCGCACGCGGTATTCCTATTTATGCTCTTGACGTCAACCGTCCGATTTTGGAGCGCGTTTTAAACGCACCACACACTTTTCAACCGGATTTGCTACAGACAAGGCCTAGAAAACCCAATTTCAAGTTCGTTTCCGGAAAAACGGTATTAGGCAGCGGTCCAAACATGCTCGAAATTTACCCGATCCGCACTGAAACCGGTGAGCGTATGTTGATGGTCTATTTCCCGGCGCATAAGTTGCTTTATGGGAGCGATCTGATTCAAAAACGGCGGGACGGCTCTTTCTTTATGCCAGAGTATTTGTCCGAGGTTATGCAGGCTGTCGCACGCGAAAAGATCGTTGTAGACAATATTTTTGCTTTCCATTCAGATATTTTGCCGTGGTCTGAAATCACCTCAGCGGTTGATAAGGTTATTAGCGGAAAATAGACGAGACCTCATATCCCACGATCGAATTACCCAAGGGTTCAAAAAAATGTACAAAATGAGGTGGCCCTGCCACCTCATTTTGGCCGACGTACTCATGATTTCCTTACGAAAATCCGAATTTTCCGATATTTGACCACTACAGACTTCAATGACCCCGTATAAATTTATCCAAACAATGAGTTGCGTCAATCTGTGCCCGCACTGGCATACCTCTTGCCCTCTAAGATTGACAGGTTGCCAATTCTAAATCGTATATGTCCAATTTATTGAACACTTTACAAGAATGGTTATTCCTGCACTAAATCTCAGGAAAACAATTGCAAATGGAGGAAAAATGAAAAAGTTTACAAAGATCTTGGGCGTAGCAGTGATGCTTTTAATCGTCCAGGCGGCTATTCAGGCCCAGTTAACTACCGGCTCAATCTCAGGAACGGTAACTGACCAGTCGGGAGCTGTGGTGCCCGGGGCCACGGTCAGTATTAAGGGAGAAAATGGCCAAAATTACACGGCCGTTACCAATGGTGAAGGCGTTTATACCGTCCCCGGGGTGGGCGCGGGAACGCCAACCTATACAGTTACAATTACCGCAAAGAATTTTAAGACCTCGGTCGTAAAGAATGTAAAGGTGGACGTGGCCACCCCGGCGACCGTCAACGCCTCTCTTCAGGCCGGTAAAATTGAGGAAACCGTTGTCATCACCGGCGGAGCGGAAGTCCTACAGAGTGAAACTGCGACTATCGGTTCAACGATTCAGGGGCGACAGATCCTCGAGACGCCGATTTCCACCCGCAACGCTCTTGATCTCGTAACCCTGCTGCCGGGAACTGCCAGCACGGGCGTGGCCCGTACGTCATCCATTAACGGCCTTCCAAAGAGCGCCTTGACGATTCAGCTTGACGGGGTAGATGCTCAGGATCAATTCCTAAAGTCATCCGACGGATTTTTCACGTTTATTCAGCCGAAGATCGACGCTATTGACGAGGTCACCGTCTCGACTTCTAATCCCGGCTCCGAGAGCAGCGGCGACGGCGCAGTCGGCATCAAGTTCCAGACGCGTCGCGGCACGGATACTTATCATGGCAGCGCTTTCGAGCAGCATCGGGACGAAGGCCTGAATGCAGTCAACTTCCAAAATAACTACCTCGGTTTACCAAAGCAAAAGCTGCGTCTGAACCAGTTCGGTGGCAGCTTTGGCGGTCCCATCCCCTTCCTTAAGTTTGGCGAGGGCGTCGGAGCTTTTGACTCGGGCAAGGGCAAGAGGTATTTCTTCTTTAACTATGAGCGCTATCACCTGAACGAGGTATCGCCTACCCGCACCCGTCAGGTCCTCACCGGCGAGGCACAGGGTGGTTTGTACCGATATGGCACGGGCGGTGCCAGCACCGCCAATCTCTTTACTATTGCCGCGGCAAACGGACTGGTCAATACTATCGATCCCACCGTCGCTAACACGCTTAATCTGATTCGCAGCGCAGCGGGCACAGGCGGTGTATTCACGCCGCAGGGATTTGGCGGCTTGTATTATCGGCAGCAGTATCAATTCAACAATCCGGGGCTCCAGCGTCGCCGCTTTTTTGTGCTTCGGACCGATTTTAATATCGGGCAGAACCATGCGCTGGAAGCGATCTTTAACGATCAGCCCTTTCGTTCGAATGTTGACTTTCTAAACAACGTCGATCCCGCCTTTCCGGGGCTCGCAAATGCTGGTACGCAGCAATCCGATCGGCGTTCATTGTCTCTTGGTTTCAGATCGAATCTGAAAACAAATCTTATCAATCAGTTTCGCATTACCCAGGTCGCCGGCCCGCTCGGCGGCAGCACAAGGTTTGATCTGGTCGGCGGCACTCAATGGTTTGATCAGTTTGGAGGGAATAATCTCGCCTTCAGCTCCGCCGCTGTGGCCCTCCTCACGAATCCGACGATCAGAAATGCCTCCAGTTCGCGTGTCTCGCCAGTACGTGATATCACGGACAGCATCACCTGGGTTGCAGGGAACCACACGCTGACCTTTGGCGGTGAGCTAAAGAAGGCAAGGACCATATCCGACTCCGTCAATCCGATCGCCCAAACGGTCACCTTTGGGGTCGCGACAACTGACAATGCCGTTCTGAACGCATTTACCGCGACCAGTCTTCCCGGTGCGAGCGCTGCTGAGATCACTAACGCTCAGAATCTTTATGCAGCACTCACGGGACGGATCTCCACAACCGCTAATAACGTCTACCTCGGGGCGGACGGACAGTACCATCTGAACACTTCGCGCCACTTCGAGATCGAGGAAAATACTAACGGTATCTTCGCTCAGGATTCGTGGCGAATACGCCCTAATCTGACGGTCAGCGGCGGCATCCGCTGGCAGCCGACTATCGGCAGCAAGATGAACACGGCGAATTACGCGCTTTTGACGGACTTTAACGGAGTGTATGACGTCTCGGGACCCGGCAACCTTTTTAGCCCGGGAACCCTGACAGGAGTTGTTCCTACAGTTCGCGGAAACGCGATTGGCGAAAAGGCCTATCGTAATGATCTGAATAACTTTGCGCCAAGCGTGGGACTGGTATGGAGTCCCGGCTCTGATACGGGCTTTCTCAGCCATATTTTTGGTAAGAACGGTACCAGCGTTTTTCGCGGAGGCTTTTCACGGGCTTTCATTCGCGAGGGCACGCTTACGGTTGAGAACAGCGTCGGTCTTAACCCGGGCGGTGTATTCTCCGATGGCCGTAGTACCGCTCTGGGTAATTTAACGGTCGGCAGCCTCTTCCGCACGGCGGGTAATCCTAATCTGGTTGCGCCGTCGTTCAATCCCACTCCGGTATATCCGCGAACACTAACGTCGGCGGACGCGGCTTTCGCATTTTCGCCCGATTTCCACACAGGATATGTTGATTCTTACAGCCTTGGTTATCAGCGACAGCTCGGACGCGACACAGTGGTCGAGGTTCGCTATGTAGGTAACCGCGGAAAGGACCTGCAGAGTCAATACCGCATCAACGAGGTCAATGCTATTGAGAACGGCTTTGGCTCGGAATTTGCCCTCGCCCAGCAGAACCTGACAGCAAACATCAATGCGGGACGCGGCTCTACCTTTAAGTACTTTGGTGCCGGCACGGGTACGAACGCTCTACCGATTATCCTGTCGTACTTCTCCGGCAACAGTGCCGATCCGACCAATACCGCTGCATATTCCAGCACAAATTTCTCCAGCACAACATTTCTCAATTTGTTGACCCCGGCGTCGCCGAATGTGATAGGTTTTGCGAATACACTCGAAGGCTCGGCAGCATTCAGGACTAACGCCTACACCAGCGGCACGATCCGGAATGCACGTCCGATCAACTTTTTCAACAACTGCCCGACTACCGGCGGCTTCTGTTACATTTTCGATAACAGTGAAAAGAGCTTGTACGACTCAGCTGTTATTGAGGTTCGTCGACGGTTGTCGTCAGGCCTGAGATTTCAGGCGAGCTATGTTTTTGCCAAAGCGTTCACCAATGCTTTCGCATCGGCCGGGGACAACTTCTTCGGTACTAACGGCGGCGACCAGAGCAACGTGGCCTCGAATTCGCTTCGCAATCGCTCACTTGATAAATCCTATGCTCAGGTCGATATTCGTCATGCCTTTAAATTTGACGCGACGTATGATTTACCTTTCGGCAAGGGACATCAGTTCCTGTCGTCATCAAATTACATAGCGAATGCAATCGTAGGCGGCTGGAGTATTCTGCCCACCATTCGCTGGCAGAGCGGTGCACCGATCCTAATGGAAAATATACAGCTCGTTGGCATGACCGCCAAGCAGCTCCAGAAGGCAGTTGGCGTCTATTACAACCAGACGATCACGCAGCCTAATGGTTCAACTACAGTCGCTAACGTGACCTATTTACCTGCGGATATTATTAGCAACACTATTCGCGCATTCACCACAACCGGTACGACGACGACGGGCTATGCTGCAGGCCAGGCTCCGTCGGGTCAATTTATTGCTCCGGCCGGCTATAACAATTGCCAGCAGAGAAGCCTGGGCACATGCGGTTTTCGAAAGTTTGTCCTCTATGGTCCGAATTTCTTCAAGTTGGATGCTACGGCGATCAAGCGGATACCCTTCGGTGAAAAGCACAACGTCGAACTTCGCGTGAGCCTTTACGATGTCCTCAATCATACGAACTGGCGGCTGGGCGGTTGGACCGGAAACGTGAATAACATCACTGCTTTCACGGGTACCTTCGGCCAGATGCTGAATGGCTGGTCCTATCAGGATCCGAGCGGCTCCAATGATCCCGGCGGCCGGATCATGGACTTGATGGTTCGCATCAACTGGTAGCTGACTTACGGGAGATCCCGATAGAGGCGTTGCCGATGTTCGGCAACGCCTCCTTTTCTGTTGTGACAGCCTGAAAATTCTTAGGAGGAACATGAAAATTTATAGGCCCGTCGCGGCGCTTATTTTGGCATTTGTTTGTACTAATACCATTTTTGGATTGGATCTTGAATCGGCAGAGATTCTCTCACGCCATCTGGATTCGATCGCCGAGCCAACAAAACGACTGGAACTAAAAACCCTGGCGGCGGCCGGCCTGAGCGAATTCGAAGCGAGGCTCCCGTTGGTTAAGGGCGGCGGCAAGGTCGTAATCATTTCCGACCACGAAAATCTATATTTTCTCATGAGCCTGAACTCGCGAGATTATCCCTTCGAGAAAATAGGAGCATTTCGCGGTGATGTAAGTATTCCATTCATTTCCCCCGGTCACCGGTCATTCTTGGGCGGCTTTTTGACCGACAATTCCAAGATTTTGACTGAAGGCTTGTTTTGCGGCGGCATGTCGTTAAGGTGGATCAATCATATTAGCGACACAGCGAGGCTGAGGATGAAATCGGCCGGCACTAAGAAGATAAACGGGCGGCAAACGTATGCCATTGATGTCTTTTTACCGGGAATTGATCCCGGCAGATTTACTGCACGTCTATATTTCGATAATGAAAATTTCAGACATGTTCGATCCGAGTACCACCGTGCCGTCGAGATTGGCGGTATAACATTTCGCCAACAAAATCAGCTCGCGGATGCGAGGGCCGATTTGACCGAAGAGTTTTCGGACTTTAAGACGATTGACGGATTTACGTTTCCCTATCAATACAAAGTAACTTTTGCTACTAACGGTTCGACCCAGGCCTACGAGAACTCGTGGACGATTCGAGTGTCGGATTATTACCTGAATCAGAAACTGGAACCGGCTTTTTTCACTTTCGACGTTAAATAGTTTGGGGCGGTCGCACGATCGAACTGACACTGCGAATAAGCTTCTAAGCGTTTTCAAGAGTTTATTCTTTACGGCCGGAGATATCCGACAGTTCTCCGGCCTTTTTTGCGGCCCATCCAATAAACTGAACTTTTCACCGCCATTCAGCCACCGTATTTCTCTCGAAAAATCCGAAATTTCCAATTTTCCCACTCGAATTCTTATAAATCGGAAACCTGCATCATGCTTAGCCTGCCGCTGCGGTTCAGATTACTCGGATGGCACAAATTTTGCCAACTTGTAAGCGAGCGAAAGCGGGCTAAGTCAAATGTGTTCAATAATTTGGACGCAGTTTCCACCGCACAAAAACATAACGGTTAGAACAAGCCGGCCAATATTTGCCGGTGCAAACAAGGAGACTTAAAGTATGAAAAATCTAGCAAAAATTGCATTGATAATATCCCTCGGGTTAATAACGGCGACTGCCGTTTTTGCCCAGGCGACGGGCGGTGCGATCACGGGAAACGTCGCTGACAGCAACGGCGGCGTGATCCCCAATACCGCCGTTTCGATAACTAATAAAGAAACCGGACTTAAGCTTATAACTCAAAGCTCGAGCGCCGGTGCATTCACCTTTCCAAACGTGCCGGTCGGCAAATACACGCTGACGGCGGAAAACGCGAGCTTTGCTCCGGCCTCACAGGAAGTAAAGGTCGCGCTTACCCAAACGGTCACGGCAGAGGTTACGATGCAGGCCAAATCGGTGTCGGCGGCAGTTACGGTTACCGGCGACGGCGACGTGCTGGTCCAGACCGACACTTCGCAGACGGGCAAGAGCTTTGAGAGCCGCCAGGTGACCGATTTGCCGACATTCGGCAATCAGAACCAGCTTGCCCTGCTCGCCCCAAATGTTGTCGAGCGCTCGGCGGGTGTCCGCGGTTCGGGCGGCGCTGTAGGCGGCACGCGTCCGCGCGGCAATGCTTTTTCAGTTGACGGCGTCGATAATAATGACCCGGTCGTCACCGGCCCGATCAACGCGGTGATCCAGGATTCGATCCAGGAATTTACGCTCCTCACAAATAACTACAATGCCGAATTCGGCTCGGGCACGGGCGGCCAGTTCAACACGATCACGAAGGCGGGAACTAACCGATTTAGCGGTTCCGGATTTTATTACGGCCAGCGCGCAAAATTTAACGCTCCTTCGACGCAGATTGTGGGAGACAAGCCAAAGTTTAACGACGACCGCTACGGCTTTACGTTTGGCGGGCCGATCGTTAAAAACAAGCTGTTTTTCTTCGGCGCATACGAACGCGAAAAAACCGTTTCGGCGGGCAGCACATACACCTTTGTTGCGCCAACCGCAGCCGGATTGACGCGGATCGCGGCTTTGCCGGGAGCGAGGCCTTTTATCGTCAATCTGCTAAAAACCTATACGGCCCAGGCCGCGACGCAGACTTTTCTGAAACCGGTGCTCGCTCCAGCGACACTCGATTGCAACGTTACTCCGAACAATGCGAACTGCATCCCGTTCGGCAATGGGTCGGTGCTTTCGCCAAACAGCAATCTCAACCAGCAATATCTGGTGAATATGGATTACTCGCCAAATAGCAACAATCAATTTCGTTTTCGGTTCAACAACCAGACGACCAGCGCCGAACAGGTCGGCGGCAGTCAGGGCGGGGCCCTGGCGGTGTTTAATAATCTGGCGACGTTCCGGTCGAAACTTTTCTCGACGACCTGGGTAAGAACTATAAGCTCAAATCTGGTCAACGATTTTCGATTTTCGTTCCGCGACCATGTTCAGGATTTTCCGCTCAAGGACCCGGCTTTTGCCAATTTTGTAACGTTTGTCGACGCCGACACCGGCATCGATTTCGGGCCGAACGGCAATCTGCCTCAGGGTACGCCGCAGGACCGCAGCTTCCAGTTTTTTAATGCTCTGAGCTATATTCGCGGCGAACACACATTCAAATTCGGCGGAGAGTTTCGGCGGTTGCTGGTCAGCAATCTGTTTCTGCCGCGTTCGCGTGGCGATTATATCTACGGGAGCTTTGACGAGCTGATCTCGGACGCGGTTCCGAGTTTTTCGGCATTGCGGGGCGTCGGTTCACCGGCGTTTAACGGCAATCAGAAGTTTTTCAACGCTTTTGCCCAGGACGACTGGAAAGTTAGACCTAACCTGACACTTAATCTGGGGATCAGATATGAGTTTTCGACGCTGCCGGACGGCTCTAAGAGCCAGGCTCTTAATGCGATCTCCAACGTGCCGGGTGTGATCGAATTTGGTGTGCCCAAGAATAGATATCGCAACTTTGCACCACGCATCGGCTTTGCGTACGCGCCAAATTCCGACAGCCGGCTGGGACATTTACTATTTGGTAAACATGGCCAAAGTTCGATCCGCGCAAATTTTGCAAAGTCATATTACTCAAATTTCCAGAATCTGCCCGAGCTTGGTCTGCCGCCGCAGATTCAGACCGAGCTGAATCCTAATAATGCGGGAATAAATCCCGCACTTCCATTCCTCCAAAACGGAGGCCTGCCCGGCGCGCTGCCGGCTATCACAAACGCCGCCTCGGCCCGCCTTATCACGCAGGCACGCATTCCCGATCAGATAACACCGTATTCGCTGGCGTTTAGCACGAGCTATCAACGCGAGATCACGGGGTCAATGGGAATAGAATTCCGCTATCTGCACACGGGCGGTTACAATCTGCCGGTTCAAGTGAGGTTAAATGCGGGCATTGTGCCGAGCAATCTTGGCTTGCCCACATTCCTTACAACGCCAACGGCCGCACAGCTTGCCGGTCTGACAAACACGCTCGGAGCCATAAATGCCCTCCGCAAGACGGCGCTCGGCCAATTTGGATTTGGCGGAAACGTGACCCAGCATTCGCCCGTCGGACATTCGAGCTATAACGCAGGTTCGGTAACGCTTACGCGGCGGTTCGCGAATAATGTTTCGTTTACGGCAGCATACACATACAGCCGGACGATCGACGATTCGACTAACGAGCTGAACACAAGCGCGATCAACCCGCGGCGTTCGCAGGATGCGTTTAACCTCAAGAACGAAAAAGGCCTGTCGGCGCTCGACGTGCCGCATAGGTTCGTTACCTCATTCCTGTACGACGTGCCGTTCTTTAACAAGGCGAGCAATCGCGTCGCAAGGGCATTTCTCGGCGGCTGGCAGGTCAACGGCATATTTCAGGCCCAATCGGGTCAGCCGTTTACGCCGCTTTCCGGCATCGACTCAAACCGCAACGGCGATTCGGCGGGGGACCGCACGATCATAAATCCGACCGGCGCTATCGGAACCGGCACCGCTGTCCGGGCCGTCAACGCCGCCGGGCAGACCGTAGCATCGGGCAGCGCGTCAACCGTGGGTTACGTCGCCATTAACCCGAATGCCCAATACATACAGGCCGGGCTCGGAGCAACTGCAACGGCAGGACGCAACACGCTTCGGAGCAAGGGCTTTAACCGGACGGACATGGCTCTGCTGAAAAACTTCCAGATCAGCGAAACGATGCGATTTCAGATGGGTGCAGAGATCTTTGACCTTTTCAATCAAAGGACACCGACTATCGGCATCTACAACCCGCAGGCCATCGCCATTGCAGCTTCGGGGCTGGAAACAAACACGTCCTTTGCCAATGTGAACAGTCAAAACTTTAACGACTATTCGCTCGGCGATTTTTACGGACGGGCAATGACGTTCAGATTCAAATTTATTTTCTAGATTTGATGAGATTCGGTAGTTTGTTGACCTCTGACGGCAAGTCTTTCGACGAGCCGTCAGAGCCTTTAAATGGGGAGAATAATATGCGAAGAAAAATTTGCCTTCTTACGGCCTTTGGTATCATTACAATAGGTTTTAACGCAAATATTTTTGCGTCTCTCAATTCTCAGGAGAAAAATGTTGCTATAGCCAAAAAACTCTTTGAATATTTTAATAAGCACGAATGGGAGAAAATGGTTGAGCTTTATTCCGATCCGGCGGAATTTCTAGACCCGGATTTTGGCAAAAAGGCCGTCATGCGGACACGGCAGCAGACGATTCAGAAACATAAAGGATTGCAGGCAATGTCTAAGGATATCCGCGACGACGTTGTTCAGATCTTCCCATAAAGCGATAAAAGCGTAATTGTCGAATTCGTCTCATCGGGAACCACCCCCGAAGGCAAAAAATGGACGCTGCCGCTGTGCTTGATATTCACGATTGAAAACGGAAAAATTACGAAAGACCACACGTATTATGATAACAAGTAATATGCTAGTGCTGCGTAACCTAAGTTATTGAAAAAAAAGAGTTTAGCCACGAATTACACGAATGACACAAATATAACGAAAATTATTAGTGCTAGTCGTGTAATTCGTGGCTAAATCTCCTTGAACTTATGTTACAGAGCACTATGTAAAATGAACGTTAACGCCGGCATAAATGCCAACAAAGAGAATGACATGCCATTAGTTGATGTACTCACGGAGATTTTAATTGCACGGCGACTCGACGTAGTCGCAGCGTTTGCGATGAACCCGGACAATGCGCCGGTCTGGTACAAAAATATCAAGTCAGTCGAATGGAAAACACCACCACCCGCAGATATCGGTTCGCAAATTGCGTTTGTCGCACATTTTCTTGGACGGAGGATGGCTTATACGTACAAAATAGTCGAGCTTATTCCTAACGAGCTTTTGCGTATGAAAACCGCCGAAGGGCCATTTCCTATGGAAACCACCTATACATGGGCGTCAACCGACGACGGGGGCACACGGATGACGCTTAGAAATCACGGAAATCCGACAGGCTTCTCGCGTTTTGTCGCTCCGTTTATGAGCTTGGCGATGCGTCGTGCCAATCGAAAGGATCTGGCTGTTCTAAAAGGGGTTTTAGAGAGTAGAACAATTAAATAAGAAGAAATATCTAATGCAAAAACTTTAGTTGAAGTGAAAATATGTCAGTTGATCAAACCGCAAAATTACTTCGGTCCGCTTCGTACTTTCCGGTAGCAGATGTCGGTAAATCCCTCGAATTTTACGAGCAAAAATTAGGATTTGAGTGTGAATACTCGGCGGGCACCCCGGCGCAGTTTGCAATTTGCAGCCGGGACGGGCGGACGGTCATGTTTCGACGCGTCGCCGAACCGGAACTGATAACCCCGAACGAGATGCAGGGCGGAACATGGGACGCCTTTTTTTGGGTCGATGACGCAGGTGCGCTGCACGCCGAATTCGCCAAAAAAGCGGTAACGATCGTGTATGGGCCACTAATTCAGGAACTATACAACATGAAAGAATTCGCGGTTCGCGATTGCGACGGGCATGTCCTGGGTTTTGGACAGAGTCTCAATTGATGGGCAGGGTGCGAATCTATCCAATAAATTGAACACCGTTCAATTTATTGGACGTTATCTCGTTTATTCGCAATATTTATTGTCACAAATGCAGGACCGGCGGTGTCCTATTAATTAGGCCCGATATTAAATCAGGTCAGGAAGAGCCTCAGACATAACGCAATGAATCAAACACGTAAAGACAAGGTTATTACGGTATCGGTATTGATGCTTTGTTTCCTGATATTTAGTGCCACAGCGTCGGCAGCTAATCTCAATGAAAAAATTGATAGATATATCGCTCAGGAGATGGCGAAATACCAGATACCTGGCCTTTCGATAGCGGTCGTCAAAAACGGTAAGATCGTGAAGATGAAAGACTACGGTGTCGGGAGCGTCGAGTTTGACACGCCGCTCGGACATGACACGGTCTTTCAATTATTTTCCACGTCTAAGATTTTCGCCGGAGTCGCCGTTATGAAACTTGTCGAAGACGGCAAGCTCTCGCTCGACACGCCGGTGACCGATATCATTCAGAGTCTTCCGGGCGAATGGAAAGCGATCAACGTGCGAAATCTATTGACGCACACCTCCGGACTTCCGGGCGTCAACGCCAACGCTCGTTACGCCTGTTTGCCCAAGGACAAGGCGGACGAATTGAAAGCTGACGAGTTTATCAAATATGTCGCCGAACTCCCCTTGAGCTTTAAGCCGGGAGAAAAATTTTCCTATGGCCAATCCGCTTACATTCTCGCTGGGATGATCGTCGAAAAACTCTCGGGAAAATCCTACGCCGACTTTTTACGGGAGCGGTTTTTTTCGCCTCTGGCAATGAATTCGACCAGGTTTGGCGGTACTGGTGTTTTCATTGAGCGAAGGCCCCCGACTGTCTACAACCGCGAGAACAACTTATTCAAAACGTGGAATTATCCATTTGCTCCCAAGGATTTCCCAGCCGCCGGACTCAATTCTTCTGCCTCGGACCTATCGAAATTTTTTATCGCTCTCGACGCCGGTAGGGTCATCAGGCCTCAAAGCCTGACTGAATTATGGGCACCAATGAAATTGAATGATGGCAAAGAAAGCCTCTATGGGCTCGGCTGGGATTTGAAAGACCACAAGGGCTACAAGGTGGTAGGTCATGAAGGCGGAGGCTCGATCTGGGCCGCGCATTTCCCGGGTGAGCACCTTTCGGTGATAGTCCTATGCAATTTGAACGGAGCGAGGGCCGATGAAATTCAATACGGTATTGCCGACATGTTTCTGGATAATAATAAAGAAGACAAGGGCGTCAAAAACGGATCCATGGCCTTGGTGAATAGGGCAACATTCACAATGGGAACTGATCCGTCAAAGCTATCGCAAATTGCTGAAATATTCGATATAAAAAAACATCCCGATATGATTCAGTCCGAATCACCACAGCATGCCGTGACGGTCAGCTCGTATTATATTGATAAATATGAGGTTACCAACGCTCAGTTTCAAAAGTTTATCAAGAAGCAGGCCAAGTGGAGTTCTGCACAGATTCCAAAACAATTTAACAATGGCAATTACCTGAAGGATTGGAACGGGAGCAATTTTCCGCAGGACAAAGCACAACACCCAGTCGTGAACGTCAGTTGGCAGGCTGCGGTTGCATACTGCGAGTCAGTTGGGAAGCGTCTGCCGACGGAGGCTGAATGGGAGTATGCCGCACGTGGCGGTTTGAAGGACAAGACCTTTCCATGGGGTGACGAACCGGTTGATAAGACCAGGGCAAATTATTTGGGCAGCGAAACTAAAGCCACTACACCTGTCGGCAGCTATCCGGCAAATGGCTACGGGCTGTTCGACATGGCGGGAAACGTCTGGGAATTTATGGCGGATGAATGGGCGCCATACTCTGCCGCCGATCAAAACGATCCGGTCGCGGGCGGAAATCTGTTTGTGGATGACAGTTTTCGTGATGTCACTACCCGCCGAGTGATCCGAGGGGGAAGTTGGGGTGGGGCTCCGCTAAATTTGAGAGTGACTTACCGTGACTCGCATCCGCCTGACGGATCAAAGAGTTTTGTCGGGTTTAGGTGTGCGATGCCGTCTGGCAAATGGCAGTGATACTGGCTGCTTTGGTTGCTGACCCGATATTCATCGGAGTGAAAGTTTGGAATAGATTTTGACTCTTTGCAACGGGACTAAGGTTGTAGACATCCAATTTAGTTACTTTGAGAGTAAACACGCGACAAGTTTTTGAAATGCCGGTACGTGAAGTTCTTTTTTATGAATTTGACGAGTATCGCCTTGATGTAAAAAGACAGGAATTGTTGAAAGACGGTGTTCCTGTTTCACTCACTCACAAGGCCTTCCAGATTCTGCTCATTCTCGTCCAAAATTTTGGACAAACGGTCGAAAAAGAGGACATTTACCAGGAGTTGTGGGCGGACAGTTTTGTCGAAGATTCCAATCTCACCCAGCACATTTACGTTTTAAGAAAGACGCTCGGACGCGATCCGCACGGCGAGTCGTATATCGAGACCGTCGCCCGGTCGGGCTACCGGTTTGCGGCGGAGATCAATGTCGAGTTGACGCCCGCGATGTCTGCGAAACCGGAGGCAGCGGTTAGCCGGACAGATTTCTCCGACGAATTTGAGGACGACTCGGACCCGCCGCAGCGGCCCTATCTGACGCTGCTGCGCGGCGACGAAACTCAGGCTCGCCGTGACATCTCGTCGGACCGAATGGTCAACGATGGAAACGAAACTCCGGATGAGCGCGGGTTTGGCTGGTTACGTATTGGGTTATTGTTAGTTCTTGTGATTGCCGTCGGTGCGTTGGGAGTATTTGTTTACCAGTCGCGGCAGCCCGGACGATTGTTTGGCAGCAAGCGCAACAGGTCGATTGCCGTCCTGCCATTTACGCCGGTCGGTGACGAGAGCAGCAACGAAAAGCTCGGTCTCGGTATGGCGGATGCGGTTATTACAAGACTCGGCAAATTGCGCGATGTGCCCGTCAGGCCGACGAGCGCCGTATTTCGATACACGGACCATCCACCCGAAAATTCGTCTGCCGCCGGTCGCGAGCTGGGCGTCGATACCATTCTCGAGGGCACCGTCCAACGTGACGCCGACCGCGTGCGAATATCCGTCCGGCTGATGGACGTGGCGGACGGCAAGACGGTTTGGGCTGAGAATTTTGACGAAAATTTCACCAATATCTTCGCGGTCCAGGATTCGATCTCGGCGCGGGTTGTCCGGGCGCTTGAGATAAAGCTTACCCAGCAGCAGACCGTTGCTCTAACCGATCACTCGACGGCCAGTACCGACGCCTATGAGGCATTTCAGCTCGGCGTCTATTTCGGTAATTTACGGACCAAGGCTGATATGGAAAAGGCGGTCGCGTATTTTCAACGGGCGATCGACATCGACCCGAGGTTTGCCCGTGCCTACGCGATGCAGGCCGACACGTACAATATGCTCGGCTACTATGGATATTACGACCGCAGGGAGGTAAGGCCAAAGGCCGAGGAAGCTACTGACAAGGCGCTAGCGCTTGACGACCGGCTTGCCGAGGCGTATATAGCCCGGTCGTTCATCAATCTTAATTCCGAAGCCGGCCCCGCTCCGGCCAAAGAGGCGATCAAAAAAGCCATCGAACTAGCCCCGTTCAATTCGACGGCCCGTGTGCGATATGCCTGGATGTTGCTTGCCGAAAATGATCTCGACGGTACAGCTGAACAGATGCGGCTCGCACGCGAGTACGATCCGCTGTCGATGGTCAGCAACGCCGCGCTTTGCGAGGTATTGTCTTTCCAGAACAAGTTTGACGAGGCCGTCGGCTATTGCGAAAGATCGGTCGAGATCTCGCCAAACGCTCTCAACTTTCAGGACACGCTGGCCGAAACATATTTTGCCGCCGGGCGGCGTGACGAGGCAGTCGCACTGATCCGCAAAGTAGTCGCCAAGGCCGATGGCATCGAGCGTCTCTCAGCACTCGGCTCGCTGGGTTATTTTCAGGCAAAGCTCGGAAACAGGCAGGAGGCCAATGACATAATCACCGAGCTGCGTGCCAATGCCGTCCAACGGCCGATCCTGCTCAACGATCTGATCATCATCAGCTATGCGCTCGGAAACCGCGACGATGGTTACGCGTACTTTAACCAACTTTACGAATACCACATGGCCATAAGATCCAAGGTGCGATATTTTCCCGCCTGGGCAGACGCTCGCAACGATCCCAGGATCCTACAGCGTCTCGATGAACAACGCGAAGAATAATGTTTGACTGCAAAGATAAAGAAAAGCGGCTCGGATAAGCCGCTTGGATTATAGGGTTAATATGTTATTTTGCGGGAACGGGCTAAACGGATAGATGATGCGGCCTGGTGCTCACTCCGATAAATCCAATATCCTGAACGAAATCCAGTAACCTGATTATTCGCAATAATTACCTGTCACAAAACAGAAGTCCGTGGTGTAATATTTTGTATGCGGGCATAAGTTACTTTTTTCTGGTTCAGAGAACCCTGGAAAGCCAACTGTCGCTATCCATGAATCAGCCGAGTTTTGAAGAATGTTAACAGGAAAGCAATTCGGGAGATACAGGATTGGCCGCAAGATCGGTGAGGGCGGCATGGGCGAAGTTTACATCGCACACGACGACGAACTTGATCGTAGCGTTGCAATTAAGCTCTTACCGCGGGAATTCTTAATTGATGAGGATCGCAGCAGACGTTTTCGCCAGGAAGCCCGCTCGGTTTCAGCCCTGAATCATCCGAATATCATTACAATTTACGAGATCGGCGAGAATGAGCATGGAAGTTTTCTCGTAACCGAACTCATCGACGGCCGAACCCTCCGCGACGTGATTAATAGCGAAACGCTTTCATTGCCGCTAATTCTGCGAATTGTTGAGCAGATGGCAAACGCCCTGGTCGCGGCACACAGCGCCAAGATCGTACACCGCGATATCAAGCCGGAAAATATAATGCTCCGCCAAGACGCGATCGTCAAGATTCTGGATTTCGGCCTCGCAAAACCATATCTTCCGCTTATGGACGATGGTGACGGAAAACAAACTCTGCCCGGCACCGTTATGGGCAGCGCCCGGTATATGTCGCCCGAGCAGGCACGCGGCCGCGAGGTCGATGCGCGGACGGACATCTGGAGCCTCGGTGTCGTTCTCTACGAAATGCTTACCGGCCGAGCTCCGTTTGACGGTGAAACCTCGTCTGAGACCCTGGCAAATGTAATTCATAAGGAACCGGAACAGATCGGCCATGGCCTTCCGAATCTCCCCGCCGAGCTTCAGCGTATTCTTCGAAAGGCACTAGAAAAAGATCGCGACGAGCGGTATCAGACCTCCAGGGATTTCGCGCTCGATATAAAAAATCTGCTTTACGATCTCGATCATTCAATCAGTGGCAATCGCGCCGTCCCTGTTACTTCGTCACCCGACTTTACCGAAAATCAGACGATGATTCACATGACCAGCGGCGCGAATCAACCGACGGACAAAAGCTCAGTTTTAACGTGGAAATCGGCGTCATTTGCCATGGTAGACGGACGCCGCCGGTCAACATTTGCAACATTGGCGGCGATAGTTCTTGTCGGTTTGTTGGGTGTTGGCGGGTATATTTGGTATGGGCGGTCGCACTCTCAGCTCGCGGCAACCGCTTTCGACAAGACTCAAATCTCGCGGATCAATTCCGACGGAAAGGTTCATGTTCCGGCTATGTCACCGGACGGGAAATACATCGCTTACGTAAGCGGCGAAGTGGGTAATCGCAGCATTATGGTACGTCAACTCTCAACTGAGAGCGAGGTGCAGGTGGTACCGCCGACCGCGCTTGGCTTCGCCACTGTCACTTTCTCGCCGTCCGGCGACTATGTTTTTTATACGCAAACGAGCAGGGACTATAGCCTTAATACCCTTTATCAGGTGCCGACACTTGGAGGGGCATCCAAGAAGCTGGTAGAGGATGTGGACAGCCAGCCCACATTTTCTCCGGACGGAAAAAAAATGGCCTTTCGTCGCAATGTATCCCAAACTGGCGAAAACGTCATTTTTACCGTCAATTCGGATGGATCCAACCTCAGTCAATTGATCAGCGGAAAACCAAGGGGCTTCGATTTCTTAACAACCCCGGCATGGTCCCCCGACGGCACAAAGATTCTTTTCGGAGCCGGCAAAAGTCATGGCGGCGTCCGCGATCGAGTTGTCCTGGCGGAGGTTTCTGTTGTGAACGCGGATTTCGATATCATCAACCCCAAAGAATGGAACAATATCGACAGTCTGATTTGGTTTAAGGATGGATCCGGAATTTTGCTTGTAGCGAAAGACACAAGCGTGACGCCGATGCAGATCTGGCGCGTTGCCTATCCTTCGGGCACGGCGACGGCAATTACCAATGACGTTAACAGCTATTCAGGGTTAGCTGTATCCGCCGACGGTTCGCGCATGATAACTACCAAGAGCGACCCGGTTTCCTCGATATGGAAATATTCGGTCGGCAGCCGGGAAATAAGGCAAATAGCACCGGACAGCCCGAAACTCGAGGGCGGCTCCGGCATCGCGGAAACGCCCGATGGCAAATTGATCTATTCCAGCGACGAGGGATTTGAGAAGAATCTTTGGATCTCCGATGGAGACGGAAAGAATGCGCGACGGCTAACAAGCGAGGCGAAGATTAATCAGACCCCGGAAATAACCCCGGACGGCCGCTTTATAATTTTCAATTCGAGCCGGTCAGGATCATTCGGCGTTTGGCGAATGGAGGCTGATGGCAAAAATCCTGTCCAGCTAACAGACGAGAATTCCGACACGTCGGATTTTAATCCTATTGTCACCGCGGACGGCAAAAGCGTGATTTTCTCTCGCAATTACGTTGGCGACAGTCGCGGATCGACCATCTTGCGGGTTTCTGTGGACGGGGGGACGGCTCTACCACTTGTGGATGACAGTGAACACTCAAGCTATGCACCACAGTTGTCTCCAGATGGCAAGCACCTCTTGTTCACCTCCTATAATTTAAAGACCTACGAAAGAAAGATCCAGGTAGTGCCGTTCGATGGCAACGCCGTCGGTGCCATCGAAAAGAGCTTTGTCTTCGATTTGGTAAACACCGTAAGATGGTCTCCGGACGGCAAGTCGCTCACCTACTGGAGTGGCGTGGGTATTCCAAATCTCTGGCGGCTGCCGCTTGACACCGATAAGCCTGAACAAATGACCGACTTCAAATCAGGAAGGATTTTCAACTACGGTTGGTCACGCGACGGTAAAAATATTTTTGTTGTTCGGGCCATCGTCAACAGTGATCTGATTATGTTTCGAGATCTGGCCTACACGCCTCGGTAGGCCAATAAGGCGAGACACCGGAATAAACTTCGTAAATCCTTATCGCTACCGTAATCAGGATGAAATCTCTTTTTACGATTTTCAAGACCATTACATCGCTATGTATAAGAGATTTTCTGTGGGTTCGATGCTTTCTTCGGCATTAGTCGATAAGGCGAATATTTACTTTGGCAGCGCGGATGGTTTTTTATACGAATTTCACTGACCCGCGTTTGATGTTCAAATTATTCGAGAAAATAACGATGAAAATTTTTACGATTATTTATTATTTATTACTTTTCGTTGAAAGTATGTTTTTGACAACAAAATCTATTCCCGCCCAAGTTTCTACAAATTTGGACTACTTCAAAGGGATTTGGGCTATTAAGTTAAAAAACAAGCCAAAGCTAAATTTTATATGGACCGTGAAAGAAGATTTCAATAAAAGCTGGCTAACCGGAGTGGTTGAGCAAAACGGAAAAAAAACTTCGACCGATTTTTGGCGGCAAAATGGAAACAAGATCGAACGCTTTGCCTTTACCGGAAACAGCGTCACCATCTTGATCGAAAGCAAAGGCTGGGAAGGCAATAAAATGTTGGTGACGGGCGTGATGAGCGATAAAAACGGAGAAACGAAAGTCAGGGAAACAATCACAAAAATCACTAACCGAAAGTTTAATGCGTTGTGGGAAATGAAAAATGCTGAAGGTGAATGGACTGTTTTCAGCGATGAATTTTGCAAAAAACTTAATTAAGGGAAATAACAACTCTTTGAA
Source organism: Pyrinomonadales bacterium (assembly GCA_038227175.1). Classification (GTDB taxonomy): domain Bacteria; phylum Acidobacteriota; class Blastocatellia; order Pyrinomonadales; family Pyrinomonadaceae; genus OLB17. The sequence continues at coordinate 51,551 of JBBRPZ010000013.1, forward strand.
AATTCCTTCGATTCAAATGGAGAGTACAACGGAATTTAGTTGTCGCTGTACATGGAAATAGACCGCATTATTATTTGATAAGCCTGTCCATGATTTCGCTGCGAGCCAACATTAAAAAATATGTTGAAACAAATTTTGCAACTCACTGAACATCGGATTTCTATATTTTTAATATTAAATCCGGAGCGACTAGAAGGGCCCCGAATAAGCGGTTTCAATATTCAAGTCAAGCCTTCATGAGGGTATTAATAGATCCGACCAACTTTAGTTCCCTTTGAGCCACCCTTCGCTTGAGAAAAACGGTGGCCCTCCGAAATTATCATTGAGAACCATAATAAACCTCTGAGAAGTGTACTCGAATCCCACATGCCCAAAGCCTCGTACTTGTTTGGTGGACGATAGGTATGGTGGTATATCAGCCATTAGTTATCAAGGTGCGGTAGTCGCCGTCTGATTTTGCGGAGCCGCCTTTTGGTAATGGATGACAGTCATTGCCTCGAAAACTCGGGTGGACGCTCTTCCCGAAAAACCAGGAGGCCATCAAGCACTTCGTCCCACTTCGCCGCCCTGACGTCAGCGCCCAAGGGGCGTGCCGCAATTGATCCATACGTATGAAGGTGATTTAAATCGAAGTAATGCGTGTCAGCCTCGTCGACCGCAAACGCCTGTCCTTCCAAAGAATTAGCGGGTGCAATGGTCAATTGCCGGACCGGCTGGCGCGTCATAGCATAGGCTCCAGAATAAGCGGAGAATCCCAGGGCGAAAGACTGGTCTTTGAATTCGCGGTGTATATAAGAACCCAGGCTGATCATGCCCTCGTCACCAGGCACTGGGCCCAAATCTTTGGCTACGTGAATAGTAGCGGCCCACACGATCGCCTTGCTGTGGGCTGGCAATCGTGACATGAGCCATTGAAAGTTTTTGTACATCGATTCATCGCGTTCGTTGAAGGTCTGAACAGCGGAATCATGATCCTCGCGAGTGTCGCTTTTGAAATCCCGGGCGAAGCTGCGTTTCAGGCTCCCCACCATCGCGAGATCATATTCTCGAAAGCGCTCATCACCCGGTCCCGCTTTCGCGATTCCAGACTCGATCGTATCCAGACACCCGAGGATGAGGGTTTTGTCCTTAAAACTGTACGGGGCGTCGCCGGTGTACTCCCACCGGAAGTGTCGCTGCAGGATCGAGAGACAATTCGCCTTTGCGCCTCCTTGAAGGTAGTGCACCAAATCGGCCGGCATGCCGAGCGACGCATACGATCCTCGCCCGATCTGGTCATCGAGACCTCCGAGCACGAGCTTGCCATTTTGCGCATGCTCCAACAGGAACGGAATCAAGGCCTCTACTTCTCCATTCGCCCAGATCCCGCCGATGGCTGCGGCAATCATGGATCGGGACATTTCCCGGCCGGACTCGAGCTTCTTCCGGATGTTAAGGAAATCGTAGCTGCCGCTCTCAAAGAAGAGGGCGTTGTAATGGCAACCGTCGACGAGCCGGCGAACGACCTCAACCTTGAATTGAAGAACCTTTCCGAAACCATGCAACGGGGACTCACCGAGGAGTGCGACCCGTTTAGTACACAACTCCTGGACGACAAGGTCCACGTCCGACTTCGTGTATGCTGAGCCCTCCGAAAGGCCCTGCGCGGAAGATGTTCCAACGAAGACTGCGAAAAGTGTGATGGCAATGCCGCACGCTATAGTCGTTCTGAGAAAAGTCATATCAAGTCCTCAATTGTCATCCTTGAGGGAGGCGAAAATATTGTAATTTCAAATAAAACTGGCAAGAAGAGTTTGGATGATTTTGCCACGTCCACAAATTTCAAGTCGGCTAAAATCGACAGAATTACCGTGCCTGCCAAAAAACAATCCGCTGATTCTAATAAATTTACCCCCAGGAATTATTACAAATTAAGGGTCTTTTGTGGCACTCCCGCTACGGAATATATTAGATTCGGCTAAAGCTTAAGCCTCTGTTAAGAGGCTTAACCGCTGAACGAATTATTTTTCGATATTTAGCGGATCACCCGTCTGGTGCTCGTTGATCTGGAACCTGATAAACTCATAGATGGCCGCGAGAGCTTTGGGATTGCTCGTGGCGATTCTTACCCGCGCGCCGTTCGGTGTTTCTTCGTAGCTGTACCGGATGTCCTTCTTGAGCTTGTCCATGGTTGGGACGCCGCCGGGCACCTTGCCGTGTACCGCGAAAGGAGTCGTAAAGATGCCCGCACCGAATTGTTTGGCGATCTCGGTCAAATGAGTTCTAATCCGGTCGCGATCGAGCGTATCCGACGAATCGTTTGCTTCGACTTGAATCGCTCCTCCATCAGCCATCAGCAAGAAATGATGCGTCGTGGCCGTCTGTGAAAAACCCATAGCCCTTTCACCGTTCTGCATCACCATCGTGGTATGGTCCATCCCCGGCATGTCCGCCATGCTGTTCGGCCCGTCCTTGACAACTTTTGCGGCGGCTTTTTTCATCATCGGACAGTCAGACATGTCCTTCCTCATCGGCATCGCGGGCGTGTTGCCTTTTTCAGTAGTCTTTTGAGCATTGCTAAAAGAAACGATTGAAAGGGTGACGGCGATTGCCGCCAATAAGAATGTGGCTTTAATTTTCATTTTTATGACTTCCTTTTGTTGAACTTTAAAGACAGAGGCAATTTCACTTTCCCGTTCTTCGCCGGCTGCTTATCGCCAGCCAAGCTTTTCAGCAGACCGGCTTGGCCATCCGTTGGCGTTGAGGCAAGGCGTTTATCCCAATCGGAAACAAGCCCGGTCAGCTCGTCACGCAAAGCGGTCAATGTTTTCAGTTGTTCTTCAACATCCGAAAGCTTTTCACTGGCCAATGCCCGAACCCTTCGACAAGGCGTTCCGCCGCGATCACGTTCATTCAGGATTCTGGCAAGTTCATCAAGAGTAAACCCAACCGCTAATGCCCGCCGCACCATCAAAACACGCTCAAGAGCGGTTTCAGGATAACGACGATAGCCGTTGGCCGTCCTGCCTGGACGGGGCAAGACGCCCTTTCGCTCATAATGCCTCAGCGTATCCGTGCTTACACCAACGGCACCGGCCAATTCACCTGCCAGCCACGAAGTTCGATTTGTGAAATTGTCACTCATCACAATAAGTCTAAAGTATGGAAGTAGTTCCAGTGTCAAGCAAAAAATCACACTTTGTCAACGACAAGCCTTTGTAGGCGTGAATAGCGTTTTCGTTCTGAAGTTTGCCATGAAATTCAGCGTCATCCATGAATACTCTTTACCGGATAATCCGGGCATGTTTAGACGGCCATCAAAATAAGGCGCTTTTGGACTATTCGGTTTCAACTGTGAACGAAAGTTGAGGAATAGCGGATAAAGAATAATTGAGACGTATCAATTAAGATTGACTGTTAAATTGATAGATTTCTTCCCATTTTTGAAGACTACAATCCGTTTTTATGTGAAAGTAAGTTATAAGGCGCGTTCTTTTTGTTGTCGGGCGATCCGACCCAAAACGGCCAAAGATCTCATCGAAAAACCGACCGCCCCGTTAAGGGGAAAAATGGTCATGTGGCCGGGACACTAGTAGAGGCAAATTCCAGTGACTATTCGCTTTTTGAGCGAGCTGGGTGAATTTGGCGTAATTGTTAAATCTTCGCGGTTCGGGATAGAGCAAAAGTTGAAACTTTACTGCGTTAGACGATAGCAAAAATATGCAAGAGCGGCGTGTCCGCGACGGAAGTCAAGGACGCCCGAGCGAGGGTATTGGGCGAAACACGAAAGATGGAAAATCGAGATCGGTTTCACGGAAAGCCTGATGTTGGCATTTCAAATGAAGGGAAACCAAATGAATGTGGAATTACGTAAGGTTAAGTATAAATATTTTTCAGAGAGAAAATTAAAATGAAAAGTATAAAACTATTGTGGATATTAGCAATTATAATTTGCTTGAGTTTTTTTGAGATGAATTATGCCCAAGACTCAAAAATTACTATAAAAGCTAAAACAAACGAATTTCTCAAAAAATTAACGTCCGAAAAAGGATTCTCCGGCGCAGTTTTAATAAGTAGAAACAAAAAAGTTTTACTCGATCAAGGTTACGGTTTCGCAGATTTGAAGAAGGGAGCTAAAGTCAAAAATAAGACGAAATTTTATATTGCGTCAATTACTAAACAATTCACCGCCGCCGCGATTTTGAAACTTGAAGAACAAAGAAAACTGAAGCTTAACGAGCCCATCACACGTTTTTTCAAGGATGTTCCTTCAGACAAAAATAAAATTACAATTAAAAATCTGTTAACGCACACCGCCGGGTTCGCACAAAATTATGCAGCCGATGGAGTTGTTGATCGCGGCGCAGCCGTCGAAGCCATTCTTGGAACTCAATTGAAAAATCCCGTCGGAGAGAAGTTTCTATATTCGAATGATGGCTACACCTTGTTGGCGGCAATTATTGAAATTGCTTCGAAACAGACTTACGAAAATTTCCTTTTGGAAAATTTACTTAAACAGGCAAAAATGTCTGACACCGGCTTTTGGGGCGACAAGAATGCGAATATCGCCGCAATGAAAAAAGAAATTTCTCCCGATGTCAAAATCCCCAATTGGGGATTTCGCGGCGGTGTCGGAATGTATTCAACTGTGGGCGATCTTTACAAATGGCAGCAAGCATTATTTAGCGACAAGATTCTCACCAAGTCCCGTCTTGAAGAATTTTTCACTCCAAATAATGAAACCGCCAAAGGAATGCACGCTTTCGGTTGGTTCATTTCTAAATCATCCGATGGAATGGAAACTTTTTGGACGGGTGGATATGAAGATTTCGGGCATAACGGGGCCATCAAAACCTTTAAAGACGGGATAGTTATTATTGTGCTTACTAATTCTGGTGATATTGACGACAAACCTGCGAGAGATGTTGCAGGCGAAGGTATTGAGCGAATTATTTTCAACAAAACATTAGTAAAAAATAATGAATAAGACTGTTTTGAAGGCGATCTTACAGGTCCATAAGGAGCAAAACTTTCATGAAAAAAAATATTTTTTTGTTTTCATTCTTAATGATTTCTTTGATCGTATTCGGAATAACTTGCGAAACAACGGTCGAAGCCAGGGATAAAGTTTTCAAGCCGAAATTAGCCGACATCGTCAAAGGTAAAGGTTGGAGACTTGTCAACCGGACTGTAAAGGTACTTGAGGTAAAAGGTAAGAAAGGCATCCATTTCGACGAGAGGGAGGGTGTCGGTATAGCCTGGTTAGCTGATTATGAATTTAAGAACGGCACTATTGATTTTGATGTCAAAGGAAAAAATGTTCTCCAGAAAAGTTTTGTCGGTATCGCCTTTCAAGCAGCGGACGACGAGCATTACGACGCTATCTATTTTCGCCCGTTCAATTTCAAAAGCGACGACCCCGACCGCCGCATTCACGCCGTACAGTATCTCGCGTCGCCGAACTACGGTTGGAAGACTCTGCGTGAGGAATTTCCTGGTAAATACGAGCAGCCCATCGAACCCGCTCCGGATCCGGACCAATGGTTTCACGCCCAAGTCGTTGTCGAGGGTAAAAAAGTGAGCGTGTTTGTCAACCATGCGCTCCGGCCGAGTTTGGTCGTCGAAAAACTAACCGAGAGCCGGGCTGGGAAACTCGGTATATGGATTGGCGACAATTCGGACGGTGATTTCGCCAACCTAATAATTACATCGAGCAACTGATGGCAAAGATAAATAATTTCGAGTTGGATAACGGAAAGTATGACAAAAGCTGGCTTTAGCTGCGTAACTCTCTGGGCTATATGGGCTGGAAACAGCGAAAGGAGGTGGGAAGATGTTTTGAAACGAGTTTTCGTCTCTATGTTGACCGTGACTTGGATAATTGCCGAGGCTCATGCTCAGACGACCTTTCACGGCGGCAATGAAAGAGTGGGCGTCTATGAATCACAGGGCATAAGAGAACTTAAAGGTGTCAAATGGAAGTTTCATACAGGCGCACCCGTGATTGCGTCGCCGGCCCTCTCTAATGGCGTAATTCTTGTGGGCAGCAAAGGGATTTAGGCTATTAAGTTAAAAAGCAAGCCAAAGCTAAATTTTATATGGACCGTGAAAAGAAGATTTCAATAAAAGCTGGCTAACCGGAGTGGTTGAGCAAAACGGAAAAAAAACTTCGACCGATTTTTGGCGGCAAAATGGAAACAAGATTGAACGCTTTGCCTTTACCCTTCGACCGGAGATGGTGTCAAAAAACTAAAGCTTTCTGACACACCTTAGTATATAAGTATATAGATTTCATATTGACACTTTTCCATAGGCCCATGAATCACTTTTCTCTGAATTTGGGACAAATGAAAAGGATTGGCTACTGGAATTTCCTATAGCACTCTTGTTTGGTTCCAAAACCGTCGCTCATTAATCGACTGCCCAACGCGAAAAGAAAAATCACGACTGCGGGCGAAAGCAGGAGGACAGGGTGTTGCCGTAATTGGGTTGGATCGGCAGCCCCGGTCAATAGATTCCCGAGACTCGCCTCCGGTTCCTGAAGACCGATACCGAGAAAAGAAAGGGATGTTTCGGCTAACAGAAATCCGGGAAGCATTAACATCACCTGTGTTATCAACGGACTTGAAATGTTTGGCAGGATATGACGAAAGAGAATGCGTCCGGGCCTTACGCCCGTTGCGGTTGCGGCAATTACAAATTCCCGATCACGAATTGATCTGACCTGTCCGCGGGCCAAACGGGCGATTTCCGCCCAACCGGTGAGTGCGAATAGTCCGATTAATAGCCCGGCCGCAGTGACTGGCGGCAATTCGAGCGGAAATGCGGCCCGGGCGGCCAATATCAGGATGAGTGTCGGCAGCGATATCATTGCATCCGTTATTCCCATCAGTATCGAGTCAACCGCGCGACCCAGGTAGCCGCTGGTAATGCCGATAAGAATGCCGATGATTGCCGCCAAGATCGTTCCAACCGGGCTGACGAGCAGTGAGAACCGGGCCCCGTGCAGCAGGCGCGAAAATCGGTCACGTCCGAGTGCGTCGGTTCCCAGCAATTGAATTCGCGGGGCATTTGGCGATTTGCCACTCACGCCAAAAAGATGTATGTCCGCAGGAATTACTCCTAAAAAAGTATAAGAAAAGCCGTGGACGAAAAATTGAATTGGGGCCGCGTTCGATTCATCAACCGAATATTCCTGAGCAACCGGATCGGTAAGCCGGGTGCCATACACAACAGGGCGCAGGCTGAAGTTTCCATCCGCGTCATGAAATCGCGCGGGTGAGCCCGGTGCCGAGGGCTGCTGCCGCGATTGTTCGCGATAATCGTAGGGCGAGAGAAAATCGGCCAACAAGGCGGCTAAATAGAGAACGGCGATAATAACCAAACCGTAATAAAATCTCGATTTCCGGCATCCTGTGGTGTTTGATGGTGGATTTTTCACGTTGTTTCGAGCGAATGAAGCCTTTTATCGTTAACCATCTGGAGAAACTCTGCGAGAGTGTTCGCCAGCCAAACTGCTGCGCTTGCGATCAGCACAATGCCCATTATCAGAGGAATATCGCGATTCCTGACAGACGCAACCATGAGAGAGCCAATTCCTGAGCGGCCAAGAATCGTTTCGACCAGGACAGATCCCCCCAAAAGTCCTCCGAATGACAGTCCCAGAACCGTCAAAACGGGATTCAACGCGGCTCGCAGCGCATGGCGTAAGATCACAATTCGCTCGCTGAGGCCTTTAGCTCTTGCCAACTGGACGAAGTCTTCGTTCATCGCGTGGCCAAGCCCCTCGTGAAACTGAGCAAGAATTATAGCTATCACCGGTACGGCCAGGACAATGGCGGCCACGAAAAAAGCCGAAAGATCATCAGAGCGGGCGAGCAGGGCCAGTCCAAAAAGCGCAAGCACGATTCGCGGCGTGGAACTCGTAAGCAGGATAAGCGACATGATAAGCCGGGAAAGCCATTTCCATTTGAACCTCGCCGACAAAATACCGAGCATGGCGGCGATGGCCATGGCTATCAGGATTGCCCCGAGGCTGACCGAGAAAGTGCTCGCAAACCTTGAAAATACAAGCCCGCGAACGGGTGTTCGAAAATAAAACGATTCGCCCATTTCGCCGCGAACGGTATTCCAAAGCCAGATGCCGTAGCGGGTGACCACGGGGCGATCGAGGCCGTAAACGCGCCTCAGATTTTCCACGGTTTCGGCGGAAACCTGAGGATTATCCCGTAATGATGTGAAAGCATCGCCACCGGCGGACGACAGCAGGCCAAAGGTCACGGCGGAAACGATCAAGATCATCATCACGCCCTGGATCAGTTTTCGGAGCAGCAGCTTTAGCACGTATCTAGTCGGCTCAAAAACGAAAAGACTCGGGAACTCGATTATTTTTTAACATCCTCGCCCGAATTGCAATGAAGCTTTTTGCATGTTCCGTCCGTTCGAAATTGATAAATCCATCTTTTCGTCTACAATACGGTTCTACATTGTTACAAATCGAGGTGAAATCCGTGGTGAAACTCATTGGGAAAAGATTAGGACTGATCCTGTTAGGACAGGTGTTGTTGATCTGCATTCTCGGTTCGTCGTGCGGGACGCCAAAGGCGAATTCGACCGGCGCGACCTCAAATCCCAAAACGACCGGCACCCGCGGCGGTTCGGTCGCCTATAAGCTCACATCGCCACCGACAACGTTTAATTACCTTCTGGCCGCCGATGAGCCGACGGTCATTACGTCATTCTTCCTCTTAAATAGCCGACTCATTGATTTTGACCACCGCACGCAAAAATACATCCCGGCGTTGGCCGAATCATGGAAAACGGCGGATGACGGGGTCACTGTCGACATCAAGCTGCAAAGCGGTTTGAAATTCTCCGACGGTTCCGATCTTACGGCGGACGATGTTGTTTTTACTCTTCGAGCGATCTACGACGAGCGGACGCATGCTATCGCGTGGAAGGATGCGATGCTTATTGGCGGCAAACCGATCGTGGGAAGCGCGACCGATAAACTTAATCTAAAATTCGTCTTGCCGGAAAAGGTTGCGGCGGTCGAGAATTACCTGGTAAATCTTGCGGTTTTGCCCCATCAGGCTCTAAAACCCGATTTCGAGGCCGGCAAACTGGCCGAATCATGGAAAATAAATGCGGATGCCAAAAGTATTGTCACAAGCGGCCCATTCATGGTCGAAACCGCGTCGGCCGGCGAACGCGTGACGCTTGTCCGCAACCCATATTTTTGGAAGAAAGACGCCGCCGGAACGCAATTGCCCTATCTGGACAAGCTGGTGCTTGAGGTCGTGCCGGACGCAAACAATGCGATGGCCATGCTAAATCAGAACACACTTGATATTGTCGACCGGATCCGACCCGGCGATTTCGCGGCCATTAAATCAGCCCCCGGAGCGATCAGTGCGGTGGATATCGGGCCCGGGCTCGGCAGCGATCATATTTGGTTCAATCTTAATAAAGCCAAAGCAAACGGCGAACGCCTCGATGCATCGCCAAAATACGCATGGTTTAGCGACAAACGGTTTCGTCAGGCCGTATCAATGGCGATCGATCGTAATTCGATAGCGGCAACCACACTCCGCGGCCTGGCTACACCGATGTATGGATTTGTCTCGCCCGGCAACCGTATTTGGTCTGACCCGGCCGTGCCAAAAACAGAATACAACCTCGAAAAAGCCGGTCAGTTGTTAGCAGAAGCTGGATTTACGCTACGCGGCGGCGAAGCGGCGGCGGAGCTTTTTGATTCGAAGAGCAACCGCGTGGAATTTACCTTAATCGTCCCGGCCGAAAATGAGCCTCGAAAATTAATGGGGCCGTAATACAGGAAGATCTGGCCCGCCTCGGAATAAAGATGCAGATTGCCCCGGTTGAGTTTCAGAACGTCACGGAGCGGTGGGTGAAATCGTTCGATTATGACGCCATTCTGCTGGGCCTGTCGATCACTGATACAGAGCCTTCGTCATACGGCAATTTTCTTTTAAGCGGGGCCGCGTCTCACCAATGGCAGCCAGATCAAAAAGCTCCGTCGTCGGAATGGGAAAAGCGGATTGATCAGCTTTTTGCGGAGCAGGCCGGTGAATCCGATCCGCAAAAACGGGCGGCTCTTTTCAATGAAATTCAGAAAATAATGGCCGACGAAATGCCCGTGATCCCGATCGTCGCTAGGCATGTCGTCTCGGCCTCAAACGCCAGGATCGGGAACTATTCACCGAGCCCGATATTGCCCTACTCCCTGTGGAATGTGGAGGAATTGTTTATCGGTCAATGAAAAAGGGTGAGGTTCCGAGGAACCTCACCCTGGCCGCAGCCCCGTGAAAGGGTGCCGCGTAGCTGAGTCAACGTTTATCGAAGTAGCGAAACGCTAATTGTCTTAAGAACCGGATTGACCGTAAACCTGAACAGGCCCGAAACCGGATTGGTCGTTGCATTCGCGACGGATGTTGCACCACCGGTCCGGGTGCCGCCGTTGGCATTCGGCGATCCGTTTGGCAGCAGCTCGGTCACGGCGATGTTGTAGGTCGCCGCACCGTTTGCAAAGCCGAGCACACGCAGGATATACGTCGTATTTGGCTGCACCGCCGCCGAGACAAACTCGCTCGCCGTTGCACCGGCCGAACGCATCAGCACCTGGCCGCTGGTTGTTCTCAGTTCGAAATCCATATCGACTGCCGTCACCGAGCTCAGAGCTGCCTCGATGAACAAGGCGTCCGATTTGGTTGTCACCGGTATGTCGTCCCATGTGACGCCCTTAAACGTCGGGTTTCCCCAGGTTGCGCTTGTGCCGGACGTGCCTGTCGGGTCGCCCGCCAGCAACGCTCCCGTCCTGGTCTCGGTGTAGAGCGAATAGGTCACCGGTGGTGGAGGATTGGCCGTGCCGTCGCCGCCCTGCACCCCCACCCCGACGGTCGAGCCGGCAAACGCGTTACCGTAGATTCGTGCGTCAAAGCTAAATAATTGTGCCACCGGATCGTTAAATTCGAGCCGTTTGGCCGCCGAAACTCCGCCCAGCGAGAGCGTCTGGTTATAGAGGAACGAATTTGCCTGATCGGCATTTTTCACCGTAACGGTCGGGTTTGAAATGCTGACGATCTGAAATTCGACCGGCGTGTAGATCGTTTTATCGCTCGACAACGCGCCTCTGGCGTTAGTCAATTTATTGTCAAATGCCATCACGCCGTTTGTGAAGCTGATGTTTGAAATGGCCGAATCAACCTGGGCGGTTAGATCCTGCCTTATCTGCGTTGCACGCGAATTGCCCGACAGATCGGAAACTCCGAGCTGGCCGCTGGCGCCCACGCCGATCGCCCTGACGACGTACTCGCTGTCAAACAGATTATTGAGACCCGCGGGCGCGAAAACCTCAAAGACCGGGCCGAGATCTTCGTATGATGCAGTATTTGCATTTACATAAGCGACGTGGCGAAATCCTGTGGTCGAGGCGTCGCCATCGGCATATACGCGCTTGCCGTTTGGCTGGCGTGCGTTCTCAAAGCCGATCTTACGCTTGAGAACCTCATAAGCCGCAGCTCCCGATACCGCATTCCAGCTAACCCGAAGGGTGCGCGGCGTTGCCGGAGCGACCTGCACGTTTGACGGAACTGTCGGCGCCGCCTGGCTGCCGGCAAATGGCGTGACCTGGGTTGAAATAGTTGCCTGGCCGCCGCTGACTTCGCGGGCATTCACGCCCATTTCGTGTGCGGCGAATATCTGTTCGATCAACGCCCGGTTTTTGCCGGGAGCTGTGGGATCGGTCGAATCCGAGGGATACAGCATTTGATCGGCGACGATCATTGCATCGCGGCTTTTGACATAGGTGTCCGGCGCCGTCGTGCCCAGAACATACATTGCTCCGAGGAAATCACGCTCGAAAATGTTCGTACCCTTGGTGATTGCTTTTTGCGGCAGCCCGTCTTTCGGCTGTGGCCGTTTGTAGGTCGTATTGCCCGGATACACGCGATTTAACATCTCGCGGATGTCCCACATGGTTGACATAAAGACCTCGCCGTCGCGATGCACCTCGAAGATATAGCTGCCCGAACTGTTGAGAGTGCCGATATCCGAATATTTGAGCGTCGACCGGGCACTGCGGATATAGGCGATCGAATCGGGGTTGCGGCCGCGGCTCCGGGCGAGATCGCGATATCCTTTGGAGTTGACGACATAATCGCCGAGACTGGCGTTGTCGGTGATCGAGAACGCCCACATGTCAGCCTGTCCCTCGTTCATCGCACCGCCCTCGGGCGAGCCTTCGAGACCAGCGATCGGGCTGGTGATCGAGTGCATGCCTTCGTGATACGGAACCGTGCCCTCGAGAGCAAGATCGTTAAAATAAAAACCGTGGCCGTATGAGGTCGGATTGACCACAACCGGCGATTTAGTTGCCGTCACGCCCTCGATAATGGAGGTCAGATTTAAGGCAAAGGCGTTATCGAGGCCGAGCACCTTTTGTGACAAATTGGGGTCCGACGGATCAGGCAGCTTTCCTGCGGCGGCGTCCAGCGCAATGTAGATATTTGGAATATGGACGGTTCCCGGCAGCGGGATGTTGCTGTTCGGGTAGGTGTCCGGAAAAGCTCCCTGCGATCCGAACGTTGCCGGATCTCCGGCCCGATGCAGGTAATCAACATATTCGATCAGGTAATTTACAAAAAAGAATGAGTTTATTTCATCCTGATGCTCGGCGGGCTCGGCAAATTGATCCACCTCGTTTGTCCGCGCCTCAAAACCAGTCGGGTTATCCTGACGGAAAAACCACGTTCCGAGTGCGGCCTGTGCAAATGGCTGTTTGGTCGCGAGAGCGTTGTTAACGAGCGCGTGCGTGCCGGCCAGCGTTCCCATCAGACCGGTGGTCCGATTCTGTGCGTCGAAATTGCGAAGCAAGACACGCTCCTGACCGCATGGTGTCGGACCATTCGGGCTCTGACAGGTGCTGATAACACTGTTATTTTTCAGGTTGTCGTCGATCTGCGGATATTTTGGATAGATGTCGGCCTGTTCCGTACCAGGTGCCTGCTGAAAATCTACAAAATCTTTCCGGGCGACGATCTCACCGCTGTGAGCATCGACCGAGACCATGTAAAGCCCGAATGGATTGGTGGAAAATTTTGCGACTTTCCAAACCAGGCGGTAGCCGTCCGCCGTCGGATAGACGCCGAGCGCCGGCTGAAGATTGTCAACGACCGAAGCCTGCTGGGCAAGAAGATCGAGGCCCGGCTGGAGCAAATTGGAAATGTACGACGGCACATTGACGTTAAATTGGTTAAGGTCGGCAATCGCCGCAACCTTTGCCTGATCCGCCGTAATGCTCGGCTGGGTGTTGACCGCGACATCGCGGAAAAACGGCCCCGAAGCCATCACGACTCGGTTTTCGCGGTTTAGCACGACGCCGATGCCGCCATTTGTCACTGGAATGCCGTTAAAAGTTTGCTGAAATCGAATGAGCGTGCCGCCGAGAGCCTCACGTTGGTTAAACACGCGTATATTATTCGCGTCGCTTATGCCAAACAAGGCCGCATTCTGGCTGATAAATGCACGGCCTGCTTCTTCCGGCGTTCCCGAAAGCGGCTGCGACGCAAAATCGTACATTACGTCCGGCGAGCCGCCAAAATCGTTCCACCGGGCCGTCATATTGGGAGCGTTGACGGTCGATTTGAGCACATTCAATGCCTGAGACTGAGCACTGGTCGCCTGCCTGATATTTTGCAGACCGCGTGCGATGTTGAGATCAAAATCCGGCGCGGGTTTCGCATACATGCTGGTTAGCGGAGTGTTTTCCGTTGCGGCAGCTGCTGTTTTTGAATCAGTCAGCGTGCTCCAGAGTGCGGCAATGCCAACTCCTGAGATGACCGCAATTATAATTACTCTAAAAATCGAGTTCCTGGTTTTTCCTTTTGCGTTGATTTTCATTTTCCCTCCGAAAGATTCTTTTTTAATATTTTCTTGAAAAGCTGGTTTCAATGTTTACGATCTTATATTGATGCTCTTGAGATTAGGTTGAGGTTGACCGTGGAAGACTTGAGAAATGGTTGAGAGATCGCGGGGCCCCAGTAGTTCGTCTGCGTCGGAGCCCCGCCTCTTCCGTCTCTCCAAAGGGAGATGACGTTCCCGTTTAGGTGCCGGCACTGAACAATTGCCTGAACGTGCCCAGTTTGACCGCAAATGTCGAACGGTTAACCGTTGTCGTCGGCTCGAATCTCGGTCCGGGCAAAACCAGGAATTGTCCCGGGCCGGTCTGGATCACCTGAGCCGGATATTCCTCGAAAAGACCCAGATTCAATGCAACCTGGACATATCCACGCAGCGGCCCCGGTATCTGAGCGTTGTCGGACAGTGTCGTGCCGCCGGATGTGACGTTGGAATTAGCCAAACCTCTTGCTTCGGCGTCGTGTCCGAGCGCCTTTACCAGAGCGACGGCAATATCGAGGCGGTTGGCCAGACCCGTCGGATTGAAGGTAGTTCCGGTAAAGCCCATCATCCCGGTCGGCACGAAATCGTAATCGCGTAGCGTTGAGCCTTTCGACGTCACCGCCTCAGCGATGCGGCCTAGATCGCCGCTGACATCCGAAAACTTTGCCGCCGCCCCTAACGACTGACGCAGCGGCGTATCGAGCACGAGCGTCCGGGCCAGATCTTCACGAGTAACGATTGCGTCGGGGCGGAAAGTGCCGTCCGCGTAGGTGTCGATCAAGCGGTTTTTGAGAGCGAATTCGATCGCCTGTCGCTGAGGATGATTCTGGATGTCTGCAATATTCGGCAGGATGTACTTGATCTGCGAAACATTGCCATCGACGGGGCCGGGTGCCGCGATCTGCGTGGGCGACCCCACAGGGGCGGCAGCTAGCCCGCTCGCCCCCTTTATCTCAAGCCTCCAGATGCCTGGCACCGGATTCTGGATGACAGTCTCTCTGACGTCGGTGCTGATGACCGGCGTTGGAATGCTCGACGCGCCGTAAGCGACGCCGTTAGGGTCATAAATACGCATGCCGACGAAATTGCCGGTGCCCGCACCCGCCAGGGTATCGACATGTGCCAGAACGTCGAGGACGCTCATTCCCGGGTCAACGGTAAAGGTTGTCGAATTGGCGGAACCCGGCCCTTTAACGGTCGGGTCGAAGTCGATATGAAATGGCTGAACGGCCGGACGCTCTTCGCCGAAAACCGTGTTAAAGGCCGGATTTGAGAAGTTTGCAAACCGTTTTGACCGGTTATAAACCTTGTCGACCGCTGCATACGCGTTGATGTAGCCGGCTCCGACCTCGTAGTCCTGATAACCGGGCATCGCGGTCGCGGTTTCCATCATGATCTGCTTAATGTCGTCCGGCGTCAGCGTCGGGTCGGCGTCCAGCATCAGGGCCGCAACACCGGCTGAGAATGGGGTCGCCATCGACGTTCCCTCTTCTTCCGTATAAAACGGGATCAGGCCAGGCGCCAATTCCGCATCCGTCGGGGCGTTAGCGGCGTTGGTCAACCCGCTCGACGCGCGGACGGAGACGATCTTTGTGGCAAAGCCGTAGCGTGCCTTGCTGGTTGCGAAAAAGATGCCGGTGCCCGGAGCCGTGATCGTCGGGGCCTCGTTATCATTAAGAGGCTCGTTATCTGCAAGCCGGTCGCCGCGTGGCAGCCCGCGGGATGAAAAATCGGCGAGCATGCCGTCCTTGGACCCGGCCGCGACGCCGATCACCCACGGAGCCTGGGCGTATGGGCTGAGCGTGTCTTTTGCGGTGCCTTCGTTGCCGCCGGCGAAAAACGATGTGATATTTACGTCGTGAGCGAGTTTGGCGGCCACCATGAAAGGATGATTCGGATTGTATTTGCCGCCGCCGATTGGGCCGTAGGAGTTGCTGATCACGCGGAGCTTATAGTTGTCCTGGTGCGAAAGCGCGTATTCCCAACCCGCGAGCGCGTCCAAAACGACGATCACGGCTCCGCCGCCGGAACCGACGATCTTGACTCCCGGCGCGACGCCAGCGTAATTGCCGCCCGACCGTGCACCCAAACTGCCGACGATACCTGCACAGTGGGTTCCGTGGCCGACGTTATCGGTATCCTGGATGCCTTCGATTGAGAGCGAGGGCGTGAAGCCATCGCCCCCGATCGGATTGCCGGCGATCGTGATGCCCGTATTTCCGGCGTTGGTCGATACGACCCGCTGAGTGTTCTGTATTACCTTGGTGCCGTAGGGCAGATCGGCGGTCGTCGCGTCGATGCCCGAATCAATGATCATCACCGAAAAATCGCCGCCACCGGTCACGGGCATCCCGCCGTTTCGAAACGTGAACGCCGATTCCGTGCGTAATTTATCGACTCCGGTGACCAGGCGTGCGCCGTTGATATAGTACATCTGCTGATCGTTAGACCAGACGGATTTGACCGAGGCGTTGGACGCGAGCGAGCGAACCTGTCCCGCATTGACGACGGCCCCAACCATTCCGAGCCGCCCGAATGTAACGCCGGACGTAATCCCGATCCCGCGCAAGATATTAAGATTGGCCGAGTTCAGCCCAGTTGTCGTATTAAAACTTACGATCACAACGCCGACCGAGGCGTCGCCCGCAAGACCGCTTATCTGGTTTTGCAGTTGCGGACTCAGCGTCGCCGCTGCCGCCCCAAATACAAATATGCCCGTAAGAACGAGCGTAAGCGCCAAATTCGAAATGCTCCGATAGATTTGTGTTATGTTCACTGTATTATCTCCCTCCAAAATCTGAATTCTCAAAAACTGGAGCGAGAATAATCTAAGAGGTTTGAGAAATACTTGAGAGGCAGGCGAGGAACTTGAGGCAAACTTGAGATGAGCAGGGCAGTGAGAATTTTCAGCGGTTATTTCATCAATTCCTGGAATAATTTGCGGGTTTCGGCGGCGGGTTCGATGCCGAGGTCGTTTTTGAGGAGACTCTGGAGATCTTCGAAATGCTTTTTAACGGAGCCGGGCTTGGATTGGGCCGCCAGGATTTTCATCACCAGGCGGTGTATGTCTTCACGGAAGGGGTCGTCTTTTAACAATTGATTGGAATATTTCACGGCGCTCGACCAACGTTTTTCGGTGACCGCGAGTTTGGCAAGCGCGGCGAGCACGCGACCAAATTGCTCGGTGTAAAACTGCCGCCGCTCCTCGGCCCAATCGTCGTAGACAGCCGACATGAATTCGCCGCGATAAAGCGCGTAAGCAGCCTCAAGCGACTTGCGAAGCCGCTCGGTATCCTTTTCTCGCTTGGTGGTTTCGGCTTCGGTGATATAACGCTCAAATTCCTCAGTGTCGATCGAATAAGAAAGATCCGGATTTAGCTGGTAAGCCCCATCCCTGAAAACGATAAAATTTTGTTTGAACGCCTGCCGGTTGTTCAGCGCCTTGCGTATGTGCGAGATTGTAGGGTGAAAATTCTTTTCAACCGTTTCGATATCCTCGTCCGGCCAAAACGCCTCGATCAGCACGTCCTTGCTCACGCGGCGGTGCGGGCTCGTCGCTACATAACAGAAAATATCTTTCGATCGCCGCGTCGTCCACGCATCGGCGCCAAACGGTTTTGCCGGATCGCGAAATATCTCGACGTGGCCCAAAACCTTGATTGTCAGGTCGGTGATCGATAAAGACGCTCGCCCAGCCATAGCAGTCCCGGGCGGCAGCGGAGCTTGTGCTACGGCGTCGAGCCTGACCGGTGCCGATGGCATCGTCATGTCGCGGGTGCAGGGAATTACTCTCACGGGTGCCGACGGCATCAGGCTTTCCGGGCTTGATGGCATTACGCTGACTGGAGCCGACGGTCAAACCGGCCTTCAGGGCCTCGACCCCGACATAGCCGTCACTCTCAACAACGCGACCAACGACAGCAGCATTAGCGCGGTCGTCGTTTACCATCAGCCGGTAACCGAAACCGATACCGCGCAGCTTCGGCAGATCGGCATCATGGGTGGAACGCGTTTTCGCAGGCTGCCGATGATCTATGTCTCGGCTACCCGTCAGCAGCTCATTGCCGTATCGCGGCTGGCGACGGTTCGCTCAATCTATGGCAACCGAACGCTGAATTTTGATTCCGATCCCTATTTCAACCCGACCGGCTACCAACGGATCGCTCCCGACAACGAACTGACGGCGTCAAATAACGGCCTACCAGTTACCGGCAGGAACGTAACAGTCGCCGTTCTCGATACCGGGATCAACGCGACGCATCCCGACCTGGCGGGCCGCGTGGTACAGAATGTACGTCTTTTGGACAATCAAAGCGCTCCGGCTACGTTTGTTAATCCCGCCCCGATCGAAAACGTCGCAAATACCGACCTGACGGCAGGGCACGGAACCTTTGTTTCCGGTGTTATAGCCGGCAGCGGGGCCAGCTCGGGCGGCAGATATAACGGTGTTGCACCGGGTGCAAAGCTCCTCGGCCTCAGCGCCGGTGACGTGAATCTCACTAATGTACTCTCAGGTTTCGACTACTTGCTTGATAATGCGACTGCTTATAACGTCCGCGTTGTCAATTGCAGCTTTTCCGCAAACACGGTCTTTGATTACAACGATCCGGTCAATATCGCGACAAAAATGCTGACCGACGCCGGCATCAATGTGGTTTTTTCGGCGGGAAATTCGGGCTCGGGAAACGGAACATTGAATCCATACTCGGTTGCGCCGTGGGTAGTGGGCGTCGGGGCAACGGACGAGCGTGGCATATTGGCACCCTTTTCATCGCGTGGAAATTTCGGCGACGCGGTTCAGCATCCGACACTGGTGGCCCCGGGTGTCAATGTGGTAAGTTTGCGAAGCGCGGCCGGAACCACAGGCATAACGGGAGCCGGCGGTGCGGACGCGCAGCGGTTGTCGATGACGGAGATGCCCTATTACACGACCGCCAGCGGCACATCGTTTTCGGCTCCGCAGACGGCTGCCGCAATCGCCCTGATGCTCGAAGCCAACCCAGGGCTTACGCCCGCGGCTGTCAAGGACATCGTGTCCCGGACGGCCACGCCCATGCCGAAATATTTTTATCATGAAGCCGGGGCCGGTATGCTAAATACCTATGCGGCGGTGATCGAGGCGGCCTTCCCAAATCGCAAAATGGGTGATTTTCGCTCGACGCTGTCGCGAAATCAGGTTCGTTTTATTACGTCAAATTCTCTTCCCTTTACGGCTTCCGTCACTCCCGGAATGGCGACCGCCGTCAACGTTCCGATCCCTGCAAATACGGTTCAGGCGTCCATCGGGATCACCTGGAATCTGAGCGCGAATGATTTCGGATTGAAAATATTCGACTCTTCCAACAATCTCGCTGGCGAATCGAATTACCTGAACCTGCCCGGAATAAACGGTCGCCGCGAAAAGGTAGCTCTCCGTTCCCCGCGAAGTCAGACATTTCATGCTGCGATCCAGCATACAGCCGGAATCGGCTCTATGCAGAATGTCCATGGAGCCGTCGAGGTCACCCGCGTCCAGTATCCGGATCTCGTCGACCTTTCGTCGCTTTCGTTAGCCGATCTGGCCCAGATCGATCTAAGTTTCCTGACGAACGTGATGTTAGCCGATGGGCGAAAGTTCAGGCCCGGCTCGGCCGTTTCGAGGCTCGAGCTCGCCGAGGGATTGGTTAGATCGGGGCGTGTATCTCAATATATGACCGCCCGCTCGATGTATTCGGATGTTCATGAACGAGCACCCCGCAACGCCGTCGAGAGCGTCCAAGCTAATCCGGGAGGAAGACTGGTGTACGACGCGGGTCAGAGCGGACGGTTCTACCCGTATGATTCGGCATCAAGAATAGTCGCCGCAGTAGCTTTCGTTAAGGCAGCGGGACTCGATGGGGCTGCATCGTCGGCCGTTCTACCATTGTCGGTAACCGATGCGGCCTCGATACCGTCGTTATGGCGCGGATATGTGGCTGTTGCTCTGCAAAATGGCTTTCTCAAACTCGACGGAAACCAATTCAATCCGTCACGTTCACTTACGCGGCTTGAACTTGCGGCGGCTCTCAATCGGCTTGTAAATAATTAATCCGGCTATTTTATTCTAAAACTCCCTGATTTAGGTTTGCACTATTCGGAGGTAGAGGACTGCTTCGGAGATCGGCGTGACAGTTCCAACAGATTCAAGCATTAAGCTGGGCGGCCTCAAATCGACAATGCCAAAATATATCGGTCTGAATATATTTTAGGTACTCAAATACTGTGTGCGCAGCTATGCGTCGTAAATATCGTCCATATTTCTTCATAATCCGTCGGTCCTGAACAGACCGCATATTTACTTCTTTATCCGAAAAACCAGAGAGAATAACGCGGACGACATGGGTTTCGCTGACGATTTGCAAAAGCTCGGAGCCGTCCATGCCGGGCATTTTCATGTCGGAGACGATCACATCGATCTTTTTTTCTTTGAGCACGAGGGCTTCGGCACCGCTTCGGGCAAAAGACATTTGCCACTCGTGCCGGACGCTCCGCAGCATACGCTCCAATCCCTGGAAGATATTTGGTTCGTCATCGACAAATAAAACGTTTATCATCGCGGTTCCCTATTCGAACGGTGGGTTGTCCCTAATTCATATCGGCACTTAATCAAAGGACTTGAGACACCCAGCAAAAAGGCCCGCCTTGATGGATGGAGCGCTGGAATCGCTTTTGGTAAAGCTAAATATTCTTAAGATTAACTGTTCGGTCGCAGAGCCGACCGCAGCGCAGGATAGAGCGCACGGTAAATCAGGTATTGGTCTCTGAGAATCTTATTTGCTTCGGTATTCGGCTCGATCACATTCCTGACGCGTATTGTTTGTTTGCATGCCTCGTCAACCGTCAGCCACGCGCCAACGCCGACACCGGCGAGAATCGCGGCGCCGAACGCAGCACCTTCCTCAGCCTCTAATAATTCAACAGGTTGACCGTAAACATCGGCTTGGATCTGCCGCCACAGCTCAGATTTTGCACCACCGCCGCCGAGCCGTATTTTTTCGATCGAGAGCCTCAATTCTCTAAAGATCTCAAGGCTGTCGAGCAGACTGAACGCCACGCCCTCTAAAACGGCACGGACCAAATTGCCCCGCGCGTGGCTGGCCGTCAATCCGACAAACGCGGCGCTGGCGTGAGGGTCGAGTTGGGGCGTTCGCTCGCCCATCAGATATGGCAGCCAGATCACGCCATCCGAGCCCGGCGATACTTTGGCCGCTTCGTTAACCAATTCGTCGTAGGTCCGGCCACAACCGAAATTTTCGCGAAACCATTTTAGTGAAAGCCCGGCCCCCTGCGTCACGCCGGTCATGTGCCAACGATTTGGGATCGCGTGACAGAGCGTGTGGGTGCGGCCCTTGAGATCAAGCGTCGGTTTGTCGGTCACGACGAAGACCACGCCTGATGTCCCGATGGTCACACTGGCCGTTCCTGACAACACTGTTCCCATCCCGATCGCTCCCGCCGCGTTGTCGCCGGCTCCGGCAACCATAGGCGTTCCGGCGAGCAGCCCCGTTTCGGCGGCACCTTGAGCGGAGACCGTGCCGGTGATCTCGATGGACTCATAAACAGTGGGCAAGAGATCTTTCCTTAAGCCAAAGGCGTCGAGGATCGCCTCAGACCATCGGCGATTCCTTACATCGAAAAGCAGCGTACCGGACGAGTCGGCGACGTCGCTCGCCTTGTCGCCGGACAGGCGAAAACGGACGTAGTCTTTTGGGAGCAGTATCGATCTTACCCGCTGCCAGATATCCGGTTCGTTTTCACGAAGCCATAGAATTTTCGGCAGCGTAAAGCCGGTCACGGCCGGATTGCATACCAGCTCGATAAGGTGCTCGGCGCCGATCTTTTCGGTGATCTCGGAGCATTGTTTTTCGGTTCGCTGGTCGCACCATAGAAGCGCGGGCCGCAGCACATCGCTGTGTTCGTCAAGAAAGACCGAACCGTGCATCTGCCCCGAAAAACCGACCGCTCCTATCTCGTCGGCCCGAGTGCCTTCAGTTGCCAAAACGGCTCGGATCGCCGCGGCAGACGCTCGCCACCAGTCGTTCGGATCCTGTTCGGCCCAGCCGGCGAGGCGTGAAGCGAACGGCACATGTTCGACCGTTTCCGACGCAAGTGTTTGACCATTCTCATTGATGAGAACGGCCCGCGAACCTCCGGTACCAACGTCGATCCCTAAAAAATTCATATTGCTCTTCTACAACTAACTTGCATAACCGTACGGATTGGCTTTCTTCCAATCCCACGCCGATCGAATGATCGCCTCCAGACTGGCATGTTCGGGTTTCCACCCAAGCACCTCGAATGCTTTTTTCGCATCCGCGATAAGCCGCGCCGGGTCGCCCGTGCGTCTCGGTTCGATCTTTACGTCGATCTTATTTCCCGTAACTTTTCGAGCGGCTTCGATGACTTCCAAAACCGAAAAACCGATGCCATTGCCCAGATTTATGTGAGTTGCGTCGCCACCGGCTTTTAAATGATCCAGAGCACGTATATGAGCGTCGGCGAGGTCGGCGACGTGAATGTAGTCACGGATGCATGTCCCGTCCGGCGTGTCGTAGTCGTCGCCGAAAACCGAAACAAACGGAAGGTCACCGTTCGCGGCACCGAGCACGTTTGGTATCAAGTGCGTTTCCGGATCGTGATGCTCGCCATGTTTCGCGGTTGCTCCAGACGCGTTGAAATATCGCAGGGCGACAAAGTTCAAACCGTAGGCCGTATCATAGGACTCCAATATCCGCTCGGTCATGAATTTTGACCAACCATACGGATTAACCGGTTTTTGCGGGTGAGTCTCGTCGATCGGGATGTACTGAGGATCGCCGTAGGTCGCGCAAGTTGACGAAAAGACGACGTTTTTTACATTTGATTCGATCAATGCGTTGAGGAGATCGTTTGTCTGAAAGGTATTATTCGCGAAATACTTTGCCGGATCGGTCACGGATTCGCCAACATAGGCGTAGGCTGCGAAATGAACGCATGAATCGATGCCATGTTCGCCCACTATGCGTTTGACCAGATCAGCGTCGCCGACATTCCCTTTGTAAAATGGCATCTCGCCCGGTACCGCGAGGCGATGTCCATATACGAGATTGTCCAAAACAACAACATCGCGGTTCCGCTCGCGCAAAAGTTCGACAGTTGCACTGCCTATATATCCCGCTCCACCTGTCACTAAAATCGCCATTCAAAACTGCTCCTTCCCGGTCTTTCGGTGTAGAAAATCAAGTTTATAACTCTTAAGTGGTTCGGGTCTATTACACCGGAATTCTAAAAATATTTCAAAAAGGTTAAATTTTTCTGGACACGCGGTAATAAGAGTGCTATCTTCCCCTCGTAAAATAAAGACAAGCTAAGGGTTCTTTAACCATAATATTTTCTGACCTCGACTATTACGCTTTATTAGTTGAAATGTGCGGTTAAGCGGTTACTTTTTGGATTTGGCCCTTTGCAGCGAATAGAGTCTTGAAACGCCAGAACAACGTGGGAAATGGGGAATTATCTTTTGTAGGAATACCGTTCCTCGATATTTCCGCTTTTTCCTCATTGGATGAATTTCTGACATGTTTCAAGAGACTGTGGTTAAGCGGTTTACTGACCGGAAGTCCCGAATGGACGGGGCATTTACGATGGTAAAAAATGGTCATACCAATGTTTTGTACACAGGGCAGCCCGGATCGGGACAGCCTTTTTTGCGGCAGGATCAGTCAGATTTTTAGGAGGAAATTTATGAGCGAGAAACTTTTTAGATCGGCTTTGGTTCTTTTAGTTATTGCAGGCTTCTGTATGTTGATGACGGCTGGCAATGCGGTCGGGCAGACCGGCGGCGGGACGATCAACGGAACGGTCACCGATCCTACCGGGGCGGTAGTCCCCCGTGCGACGGTCGTCGCTAAGAACATTGCCACGGGCATTGAGACCAAGCGGCAGACGACGGACGCGGGTCTGTATGTCATTACACCACTGTCGCCGGGTACTTATAAGGTTACGGTGTCGGTCAATGGGTTTCAGACGCTCATTCAGGAAGGCGTTGTCGTTGATGCGGTTGGCACCGCCAGCGTTAATTTGGTGCTAAAGGCCGGCAATATAAACGAAACGGTTACCGTCGACAATGCCCCTTCGCAATTGAATGTCACCGATTCCCGCCTTGGGACAACCATTCGCAATGAGTTGTACACGCGGCTGCCTTTGTCGATGGGTACAGCGGTCGCCGGATCGGGTATAGGCCAGGGCCCGCGAAACCCGGGAGCCTTCATTTTTCTCCTGCCCGGCGTCACCGAAGGAAACCGTTGGGGCCAGGTAAACGGCGCGCAGGGTTTCTCGAAGGATGTATTTATCGAGGGAGTGCCAATTACCGATCCGATCCAGCAAGGTGAGGGCCGCACGATCGCTTTGGGCGTTTCGGTCGAGGCCGTCGAGCAGTTTCAAATGGAAACGAGCGGCACAGGCGTCGAATTTAACGGCCAGGGATCGGAAAATTACACGATCAAATCGGGCGGAAATCAGTGGCACGGCACCGGTTTCGAGTATCTGCGAAATACCAATCTCGATGCCCGCGGCTTCTTCCCGGCGATTCGCCCCGTGGAGCATCAGAACGAATTCGGCTTTACGGCCGGCGGCCCGATCCTAAAGAAAAAGCTCTTTATTTTTGGTTCCTATGATGGCTGGCGTTACCGCGTAATCAGCCCGACGCAGCTTGTTTCGATTCCGACGCTGAAAGAACGAGTTGGTGATTTTACCGAACTAGGAGTGAATATTTACGATCCGGCATCGACGGTTTGCGTCGCGGGGACATGTACGCGAACGCAGTTTAGCGATATTTCGCGAGCAACCGCGACGAATCCCCTCGGGCTTAACATAATTCCATTGGCGCGTCTCTCGGCAATTTCTAAGGTATATCAGGGCCTTTTGCCGACGCCAACGTCGACCGGCGTCGCTAATAACTACTTGGGACAGGTTCCCGTCGGTTATAACAATAACAGCGTTAACATCAAGGTTGACTTCAACATAACTGACCGTCAGCGTTTGTCCGGTCTATATACCCGCGGCAAGCGAAGTCAGTCCGGGGCCTATCGAGAAGTCAGTAGCGCATTTCCGCAGTCCGCATTGCCGCTGCCTTATACGGACACACGGCTTGTCACCGAAATCCCGACGGTATTTCAGTTGAAACATAGTTGGTCACTAAACGCGAGCATTGTCAACACATTCAGCTTCGGCTTTGACCACTTTTTTGTTCCGATCACAAACGCCACGTCCGACGGCAAATGGTCTACCAAGTCGGGGATTACCGGACTGCCGGCGGGTGATGCGAGCGACGCTTTTCTCGAAGCGACATTTGGGGGTTCGAACGCTCCGAGCGGTTGGCGGGCGGTCAACTCACGCGACTTTGAGGACAATAACTACAACTACACCTATCAGGACAGCATGTTGTGGACGACGGGCAAGCATTCGTTTAAGTTCGGCGGGCAGTACCAAAATACATACGACAAAGTTAAGAACGACGACACCGGCACATTTTTTGTCGCGAACTTTGCCGTTAATCAGACCGCCCAATTCAGCTCCGGCAGTACGCTGAATACTGCGACCGGTAATGCTTATGCCAGCTATTTGCTGGGGGCGCTGAACACCGCGACGATCAACGACGATACGGTATCTGGGTCGAAGGCAACCAAGGCACAATTCAGTACGCTGTCGTTTTGGGCGGCGGATGACTGGAAAGTTAGCCCGCGGCTCACCCTTAATCTCGGACTGCGTTACGACATAATGAAGCCCTACACGGAAGCGAACAATTCGTTTACCTACCTCGACCCGACCATTCCGAATCCGGCGGCGGGTGGGATATTGGGTGTTTTGCGGTTTGGCGGCAGCGTCGCTCCCTCGGCCATTAGCTGCGGATGCAGTCAGATAATCAAAACATATCACGGCGCCATTGGCCCTCGTGTCGGCTTTGCATTCGCTCTTAACGACAAGACCGTGATTCGCGGAGGCTACGGCATAATGTACACGCGACGCGGCGCGGTTGGTGGTCGTGAGAACGCCCGCCTAGGGTCTGGATTCGTCGGACTCAACGCCAGTCCGGCGCTCGTTGCTACCAATTCGTACGACCCGGCGTTTTTTTGGCAGAGCGGAGTGCCGGCTTATTTGAAGGGCCCGATCTTCGACCAGACGTACCTGAGCGGGTTCAATTCCGCCATATCGGGTGGAGCGGCGGGCGGCACATTGACCTATGCCGATCCTAACAGCCAGCCCCCAAGGTATCAGAATTGGAATCTCTCGATCCAGCGTTCGCTAACCCAGTCGCTGGTTGTAACGGCTGCATATGTCGGTAGCAACGGCAAACAACTCGCCGGTGCCGGGCACGGAATGTGGTCGAATCAGATCGATCCGAGATATCTGGTTTTAGGAAATCTGCTCAATTCTACTGCAACGGCTGCAAACGTCACTGCTGCTGCCGCTATCGTGCCGGGCATCGCACTTCCATTCCCGACTTTTGCTGGAACGATCGCCCAGATGCTTCGTCCTTTCCCGCAGTACGGCGGTGTTGCCGATCCGTATGGCAATGTCGGTCAGACTAATTATCATGCCGTGCAGCTATCGTTTCAACAGCGGCTTACTCATGGCCTGACGTTTAACGTGAACTATGCGTTCAGCAAGGCGATCGGCAACATCTTCGGCATACGCAGTGCCTATAAGGGCAACCTCGACAAAACGATTGCGAACACGGATATGCCGCATGTCTTCAATGCGTTCTTTGCGTACGATCTGCCGTTTGGCAAAGGCAAGGCGTTTGACTCGGACAGCCGCATAGTGCGGTCGTTGATAAGCGGTTGGACATTTTCAGGGATCAGCAGATTTGCTTCCGGTACGCCGCTCGGTCCGTTTGTCGGCACATGTACTTTGCCGCAAGCAGGCACCTGTTATGCCGACTACAATCCGGCGTTTAGCGGGCCTGTCAGGATCAATGGAGGTTGGGGTAATGGCGATGTCAAAGCTGCTGTTGCAAGCGCCACACCCTTTATAGATAAGAGCGCATTTGTTACAGCGGCGGCGTTCACGTATGGCAATACACCTGTTTTGCTGGCATACGGGCTTCGCAACCCGCACCTGTTGAATACCGACCTGAGTATCTCAAGGAATTTCCAGGTGATGGAGAGCGTGAAGTTTGTATTTGGAGCCGATGTGTCGAATGTTTTCAATTACGTCCGTTTTGGAGGCATCAATACCACCATAACGAACGCAGGATTTGGCAAGGTCACCACCCAGACCAATCTTCCGCGAGTAGTCCAATTCAAATTCAGGATCGAACTCTAAAGTGGGTTTATTCCTGGTCATTCCGGCACGGCTGGTTACTACTAGCCGTGCCTGTTCATTTAGGAAATCCGGTCCAGCTCTTAGGGAGTATATATCGCTTGCACGCCAGCGGAGGTAACGGCGATTTATTCAAAATTCCATTTTTTTATACGAAAAAATGAGTAATGAAAATTTAGTTACACATCCGGTCAAAAAAAACCAAATATTTCGCATTTCCTCTGGACAAAATAAAAAAAGAATGCTACTTTACCAATCCGATACTAGAAATTAAATGGTATTACCAATTTTACCGTTAAATCGTTGGAAAGCGCTTGAAACGCCTATTTTGATGCCTTTTCGTGACTATCGCGAATAGCTAATCACAAACGTAAATAATTGGTTTTACCAACTGAATTGAAATGGCTGGCCTCATATTTGCCTTAGGAAATAACGTTATCTGTAGACGCAAGTGCTATGACCGGCTTCATAAACGTTCATTACGTGCTGAGCAGAATGCGATTCCAGCAAGATTTTTTTGATGAATAGAATGATTGTTATCGGGTGCGTTAGAGAGCAGCCGGTCAACGATCTGGCTTAGGGTTACCGAGAAATAGGGAGAAATGAAATGATTTTGAAGAAAGCGAGAGCAACACGCATTTTATGCTTGTTAGCAGTAATGATGATTGGAGTGCTTTCGTGCGGATCCTTATTCGCACAGGAAACACGTGGAACTATTAGGGGAACGGTGAACGATCCGAATGGAAGTCCCGTAGCCAATGCGACCGTGCAAGTATTGGACGCCTCAAGAGGTGCGAAAGTTAGCCTTACGACCAATAACGAGGGCTTGTATACGGCGAACTACTTGTTTCCGGGAACTTACCAGATAGTCGTTGAGGCCACCGGCTTCAAGAAATCTGTTCATAATAATGTCATCCTCCAGATCGCCGGTGCTATTCAGGTTGATTTCCCCCTTGAGGTTGGTGGGGCGACGGAAATGGTAAATGTCACGGCCGAGATTCCGCAGTTAAATACTGAGAACGCCTCGCTCGGACAGGTCGTCGATGCTCAGCGAATTGCTGAATTACCCTTGGTGCACGGCGATCCATATACACTGATAGGTCTTTCGCCTGGCACGGCCGCAACCGGCGACCCCCGTCTGGATCGTCCATTCGAGCCCACGCACATCGTAGGATTTGCGGTGAACGGCGTTCGCGGAAATCGCATGGATCTGACTATCGACGGCGTTGCCAGCACAGCTACGGCAAACGCAAATGAGGTGATCGCCAGCTACGTTCCGCCGAGTGATATTGTGCAGGAATTCAAAGTCCAGACGGCGACATTCGACGCTCAGTTCGGCAACACCGAAGGTTCGGTAACGAGCATAAGCATCAAATCCGGCACCAATAAGCTGCATGGCTCGGCATATACGTTTCTGGAACCCGGCAATTTGGCTGCCAATGACACCTTTGGCAAGGCTCGTGGTCAGGCCCGGCCCGCGACACACTCAAATCGTTTCGGTGGTTATATCAGCGGCCCGGTTCGCATACCGAAGCTCTATAACGGAAAAGACAAGACGTTCTTTCTTTATGGCTACGAAGGAATACGAGATTCGCGGCCCAGATTTGACGTGTCAAACGTTTGGGTTCCGACCGCGGCTTTGGCAGCGGGTGATTTTTCGGCATATTCTTGTGGGACGCCTCCACCTCTCCCCGCGACCCAGACGGGATGTACTAATATTTACGATCCGTTAACCCGCACGAATGGTGGCAGCGGAACCACCTATACGGGTACGCAATTTGCCGGAAATATCATTCCCACAGCCCGAATAAATCCTGTTGCCAAAGCGGTTCTTTCCTACTTTGGAAATCCGAAAAGCGCCGGTTTGGTGGGAAATATTTTGGATTCGACCTTAAACGAAGTCACACAGCCTTACAATAATTCGACGGTTCGCATAGATCACAACGTTTCGGACAGAAATCATTTATTTGCTCGGGCCAGCTGGTACTACAGAAACAGCCTTTACGATCGTTATACGGATAGCGCATATGCGGGAACCAATTTCATTTTTGCATCGCGTCAGGGCGTGATCGATGATGTTCACACATTTAATTCGACGACGTTCCTTAATGTTAAGTACGGTTACAATCGATTCATCCGTAAGTCCGGAGCACAATCCGACGCCGTTGGGTTTGATCTGACCAAGCTCTGGGCCGGCTCCAATTATAATAGCCTAGTAGGCGATTCGATCAGACGTTTTCCGCGATTTAACTTCCCGAGCCCGGGTACGATCCCGAATGGACTGACGAACGAAAACAGGCCGGTCGATTCTCACGATGTCGCCGCGATCCTGAATAAAACGATCGATAGGCATTCGCTGAAGTTTGGAGCCGAGCTGCGGATATATCGCGAAGACGATAATTTTGCGAGTAACGATCAAACCGGCCAGTTCGCATTTAACAATACGTATACAAGAAAGAGCACGACCGCTACGAACAGTGCGACCTTCGACGCCGGTCCTCAAGAATTCAATGGGCTACAGGCATTTGCGTCATTCCTTCTTGGACTGCCCGCAACGGCGGATATCACACGCAGATCGGATTATTCGGAATATTCAAAGAACTACGGATTTTTCGCACATGACGACTGGAAAGTAAGCCGCAACCTGACCCTGAATATCGGTATTCGTTACGAACTTGAAACCCCGCTGGTCGAGAGACAGAACAAGAGCGTCTCGGGTTTTGATTTCAGCTATGTACAGCCCGCCCAGGCAGCCGCCAGAGCGGCTTTAACGACAACGCCGGTTGTCGGTTACACGCCCGGTGTAAATATTGACCCCAATACTTTTAACGTAACCGGTGGGCTCCTGTTTGCCGGAAAGGATGGCGGAAAGAATCTCTATCAGACGCCGCACGATACATTCCTCCCGCGTTTCGGAGCAGCCTATCGTTGGGGCGATAAGACTGTCATCCGTGGCGGTTTCGGACTCTTCGCGGGCTTTTTGGGAGAGCGTCGCGGTGACGTCATCCAGCCCGGATTTACACGAACCACAACGGTGCCTTTAACAACTTTGGCTAATGGGGCGATCATTCCGAATTCGATCTCGTCGTTCCCGTCGCTCATCTCGATCCTGGAGCCGGTCGGAAATGCGGCCGGAAAACTGACGGGGCTTGGTGGTGCGGTTACATTCTTTAACCAGAACCCTAAGCTTGGCAAGCAATTCCGATATCAGATTGGCGTACAGCGTCAATTGCCTGGGGGCTTCGTTTTCGAGGCTGAGTACGTGGGTAACCATGGTTACAACCTTGAGATAGTTCAGGACTTGAACGCAATACCGAATAAGTATCTCAATGGGGACGCTCCGCTCAGTAGCACCACGCTTACAGCTGCGGCATCGGCGAATAGCACGATTCTAGGAGCGAACGTCACTAATCCATTTAGAAATGTTCCCGGTTTCGAGGGCACAAACTTTTTCACGTCGGCCACGATTGCCCGTTCGCAGTTGCTGCGGGCGTTCCCGCAGTTTACGAGTGTAATCACGTCGAACAATGATGGAAAATCATGGTACCACTCTGGTCAGTTCGGCATTTCCAAACGCTTCTCGCAGGGAAACACCATTCAGGCGTCGTATACGTGGTCAAAATGGCTTCAGGCGACCGAGTATCTGAACCCTGGTGATGCGAAGCCGACGAAAATGATCGCGGACCAGGATACGCCAAACTCTTTGGCGGTAAGTGGAATTGTTGCTTTGCCGTTTGGAAAGAGACAGCGGTTTGCGCACGATAATTCGGCCCTTGATAGGGTTGTCGGCGGGTGGCAGTTTCAGGGAGTTTACCGCTACCAGACCGGCTTCCCGATCGCGTTTGGCTCGTTTAATATCACAAGCGGCGCTACGTCAGGTGATCTCTTCTACCTCGGTGGTCCGGTTGCTTTAAGTTCAAGTCAACAAACTACGGGTAAATGGTTTGAGACTTCATCGTTTGCGACGGTCACTCCGGCAAGTCACCTCAGGATGTTACCTTACAGGTTTACCGACGTTCGCCGCGACAACATTAGCAACGTAGACCTTTCATTGATCAAGAACACGCGGATCACTGAGGGAACGAAGGTGCAATTCAGGCTTGAGGCGATCAATGCTTTCAATCACGCGTATTTCCAGGCACCTGCCACCGCTCTTGGGTCAACATTTGGATCGATCGCAAGTTCGACGGCAAACCAAGCCAATTACGCCCGACGCATTCAGATCGGCATCAAGTTCTTGTTCTAGTTAGACCTCATATTGTCGGGAAAAGAATTGGATCGTTTGATCTATCGAGCGTCCAATCTTTCTCCCGGCAAAAAAGAGGTGTTTTGGAAATCGGTTTGCCGGAAAGGGATGTCGCCCCTGTCTTTAGCGGGTCGCTGCGTAGACGGCTGTCAACGGGCGGGCGAATTTAAACTTGATTATTTTCTGCTGAAGTGATAATTTCTGAAAAATTGTTCCTTTCAGAAGTATTCGAATTCGTAAAGTAATGTTGTAGTGGCTTTTTTTTACCTCTCTCGGTTAAGCGGTTTACCGATTGTTTTAGGGCGTTTGCGGGATTCTTTGTCTAGTCTATGGCTCACCTTCTGTGATCGCGGGTGGGATATGAATTGACGCGGAGTTATTCCGTAGTCAGGACCTGGAGCGATTTTTTTCAGCAATATTTCAATTAAAAACAATTTTTTGAAAGTTCAGATAGTGGAGGAGACTTATGCGATTAGCTCAGATTACGTTTTTTTTGTTTGTTTTGAGTGCGGTACTATTTGGTCAAACCAATAAGGGCAGCATTACCGGAACGGTGACCGACACGAGTGGTGCGACCATTAAAGGGGCAACGGTTACGATTCTCAATATCGGAACCGGTAAATCGACCGTTCTGACAACGTCGGACGAGGGATCGTTTTCGGCAAATGCGCTCGATCCAGTCCTCTACGACGTGAAAGTCGAGGCCGCAAATTTCAAAAAGTCGCTTGTCCAAAAGGTAAAGGTCGACACAGCATCTACCGCGACAGTAAATGTCGCCCTTTCGGTCGGTAGCGTCTCTGAGGAGGTAACGGTTCAGGCGGATTCGCAGTCGGTAAACACCGATTCCGGTGCGATCAGCCAGACGATCACGGAACGGCAGATTCGCGATTTGCCATTGAACAACCGCAGCGTGTTGGATCTCGCAGTCACGATGCCAAATGTGGCCGGTGATGCCGGCAGTGAGGATGCGGACGCGTTCACGGCACCGGCACCGGGATTCAACCTTAGTGTAAACGGCGGCCGTCCGGGCAGCACAACGATGCTTGCGGACGGCGTCAGCAATACTGGCGTCGGCATTGCCCGTGCGATCGTAAGCTTCACACCTGAAACGGTTCAGGAATTTTCCGTGCAGAGTTCGGCGTATTCGGCGGAATATGGAACAACCGGTGGAGGCGTCATCAACATCACGACCAAAGCAGGCACGAATCGGCTAAACGGGACCGCACTTTGGTATCATCGCAATCCGGCGACAAACTCCCGCCCGTGGCGGCAGGGAACTGCTCTGCGTCCGGCGAATAACCTGAGGTTCAATCAGGAATCTTTCTCTGTTGGCGGACCAATCTACCTGCCTAGTTTCGGGCCCGGCGGTCCCCATGTCTATGACGGGCACAACAAATCGTTTTTCTTCTTCGCCTTCGAGCCGCGACAGAGGCAGGACTTTGCAGTCTCAAACGGCCTGATACCGACTCTAAATGAGCGTACGGGAAATTTCCGAGGCTTGGTGAGAACGAGCGGGGGAGTCCTTCCAGCGGCGGTCGCGGCACAGTTTGGGCAGATCTCGGTTGGTACGTCTGGCATCTTTCAACAGTTCACCGTCGGAGCGGGCGGTAAATTGGTCCCGATCGTGTTGGCGACTGGAAATCAGTATTGCCAGTTCGGAGCGGCAAACTTCACCTTGGTGCCCAATCCGCTCTTCGGCAACGTTAGTCAGCCACAGTGTACCGCGGCCCAGGCCTTACTTGATACAGAAGCCAATAATCCAAATCTGAACATTATTCCTTCGAGCTTTTTCGATCCCATCTCGCAGAAATTATTGGGCATCATGGATCCTCCGGGATCAATTGGTTATTTTAACGACAACGGACTGGTGCGCAATTACCAGTCGATCCGGGCTATAAACCAGACCGAACAGCGGTACACGCTACGTCTCGACCACAATTTCACCCAAAATATGAAGGCGAATTTCCGCTATTCTAAGACGCCGGCGATAGCGGTCAGGGGCAATGGTGGCGATATCAATGGAAACACGTCAGCCTACAGCAACGCTTCACAATACCTTGTGACGATCAACAACATCTTTTCGTCGTCATTGATCAACGATCTCCGCCTCAACTACACACGCGGCCTCTTTAGCGAGGATTATTCGCCCGAATTCAATATCAAAAACGGTCGCAGCTTTTCGAAGGAGATTGGCTTAACCGCCTTGACGGCGGGCGGGCTTCCGCTGATTTTGTTGAGTGGGGACAGTCCTCAAATCTATGGCTCGGCTGATCTCGGAGCCAGCGCCTCGACAAACAACTTTAATGTCGAGCAGAGAAAGAACATCAGCGACACACTCTACTGGACTCATGGCAACCAGTCGTGGAAATTTGGCACGGACGACAGTATTGCGCAACTACAGGTCATCCCATTTTTTGCCGGGTCGGGTGGCCGTTGGAATTTTCGAACAGTTAATACCAGCAACAATCGCGGCACGGGAACAGGAAATGGCGGCAACTCGCTGGCGAGCTTTTTGATCGGCACTCCGAACGGTGAGGATTTCCGCCCAGCGTTATTTACCTACAACTATCAGTGGAACAGTTACGCCTTCTTTGCCCAGAATGACTGGAAGGTCAAACCTAACTTGACGCTGAATTTTGGCGTTCGCTACAGTCTGCAGAAGCCGCGAACCGAGGCAAATGACAATCAGGGAGTTTTCCGTCCCGATCTGGCGATTGACCAAACCCTGACCGACACCCAGCGAAGGGCGATAGCGACCGCTTCGGGTGTGCAGACGACCGACCCGATCCCGACGTATGTACCTACAACGACCAAAATCATTCCATTCGCCTTTGCGGGCCAAGGTGGCAGAACGCGGTACATCGTTCCGGTGGACAAAAGGGCTATCGAGCCGCGGCTAGGACTTGCATGGAGTCCGAAGATGAAGATATTCGGACTGAATCTTGAAAAATATTCGTTCGTAATTCGCGGCGGTTTCGGTGTTTCGCATGCACCGATCAACGGAAACAATCGTTCGGCTAGTCCGGATTTTGGCGGATTCACAACGGCAAGTACCCTGGCTCCGACTGCAGCGGCCCCGAATGCTTCGACCGGGGGCGTAGACAATACGTCACCGATCCGATTTACGGGAAACAATGCTTTACAGGGAAGCTCGACTCCGCTCAGCGTTCTGCTTGGCACCGATGCCAACGGTCTGGTTTTTAATAAATCGCTTGCAATTCCAGCAATTGCCGTCGACTTTTCGGACTCCACTGTCGGCAAGATCCCATACTCCGAGAGCTGGAATGTTGCAATGCAATTTGCACCATTTAAGAATACAACTCTGGAGATCGCTTATGTCGGAAACCGCGGCGTACATCTTTATACACCTCAGATCAACATTAGTAAACGCGACGTGAGTGCTATCAATACTTTAACGGCTAATAATATTACGCCGTCTTCGGCTGTTACCGATCCGCTCGGTCGTACGTCTTTACTTGGTGCGGCCCTTACCGATACGATCGCCAGCTTGTACTCCACTTACCTGGGTTTTGAGCCTCTTAATAAATTCTATAACGCCAAATCGAGCAGCATCCGCCATGCGGGTTATATAGATTTTCGTCGCCGTCTCGGACGCGGACTGAACGTTACGGCAAACTATACCTTTGCAAAATCAATCGACGATTCCTCAGATGCCAGCCCGGATGTGCGTATCTTAACAACCGGCTCCGTTAAGGGCCAGGTGGCTCTCGGCGGAACGCTGCAAAATGATCGGGGGCTGTCGGCATACGACGTCAGGCACACTATCTCGAGCACGTTTACATACGATCTGCCATTCGGAAAGGGACGTCAGTTCCTGAAGGATGCTCCGTGGTATGTATCAGGGCCGCTGGCCGGCTGGAGCATGTCCGGCGTTTTCCGGCTGGTTAGTGGTAACCCATATCAGCCTTTCCTGACAGATGCGAATGGGCTTGGCGGCTCGAATTTGAATCGCATCGTTCGCCCCGACATCGTTGCGGGCGTACCACTGAAAAATCCGCTTTATAGCAAGAATTGCAGGGCTGGCACCGCAGGTAATTCAAGCGGCGGCGGTTGCGAGCCTTATCTCAATCCTGCGGCATTTATGCGTCCGGCAAAAGGCTCGCTCGGCAATGCCCCTCGAACATTGAGCATAACGTCTCCGTGGAAACAGTATCTGGACGTGTCTATTCAAAAGGATTTCACATTGGGGTTCCTCGGCGGCGAGGGCAAGCGGAGACTTAATCTGCGTGTTGACGCGTTGAACGTGCTCAATCACCCCGTGTTTTTCTGGAATAACCTCGGCAACACGCCGTTCGGTATGGGAACACTCCCGACAGAGTTTAACGGTAATGAATGTCTCAATGACCCCTCGGCTGCACTTGGATCGGTCAATTGTACCGTTGCGGCCACTCAGCAACGTGGATCGGTAATTTCAACGGCCGATTATGATACGTGGGCGACCTTTAATAACAAGCCGCTTTCAGCGACGGCTGCGGGTGCCGCATTGCTTGGGCAGATCAGGACGAATGCCAACGCGTTAAGGCTTACACCGAGAGCCGGAAGCATCAGCGGTGCATTACCGGACAACTTCTTCCACATCCAGTTGCCGCAGGGCTTTGCGACCTCGAATGCTCTTTCGTATGACATCACGTCGCTCAATGGATACAAGCTGTACCGTTTGCGTCTGACGTACGACGGCAATTTTGGTACATTGACAAACCCGCAGCTGCAAATCGGTAATCCGTCACCGGCCAACTCGCAGCGGTATCTACAGTTCGGTATAAGGTTGTTCTTCTAGAAAAGAGACGCCTATTTGCCGATCGCTTATGGATTTAGCTTCGCCGCTGCTTGGCGGAGCTAAATCGTATTGAATTATCAAATATCTAGATTTTCGGGGGGCCCACATATTGTCCCCCGTAAGTTCCGAGGGGCATATGAAATTTTACTTATCGGCATTATTACTGATTCTGGTCTTGTCACTCTTCGTCAGCGCCCAGACAAAGGATCTGCCACGCGAATGGGTCGATCCCGACACCGGTCACCGTATCGTCAGGCTCTCGGACGAAGCCGGAAGCTCGTCATTCTATTTTCACCAGTATGCGTATACGGCGGATGGCGAAAAGTTGATATTTCAGGGCCCGAAAGGCCTGATGACATATAACTTCAAGACCAAGCAAACCGAGCAAATAGTCGACGGACGCACCGGTGGAGTGATCGTCGGCCGCAAGTCCAGAAAAGTCTTTTATACAAAGAGTGACACGATTTACGAGACCGATGTCGATACCAAAGCGACCCGGATGATCGTCAAGGCACCGCAGATCCACGGCGGAGCTGGGCTTGCGGTCAACGCGGATGAGACGCTGCTCGGCGGCAGTACGGTGGTTGGAGAGATGCCGGCCCAATTTGGCCCCCGGCCCGCAGCGACGCCAACGCCTGCGCCGCAGCCCGGACAGGTCACGCCCGGCCGCGACAGCTATCCGGAAAAAGGCCAGATGATGGAAGATCGTCTCGCGGCAAAGGTTCCGATGACCTTGTACACCGTCAATATTAAGTCCGGTGAAATCAAGACCTTTCACCCGGCGACAGATTGGCTCAACCACGTCCAGTTTTCGCCGACCGATTCGACGTTGATGATGTTTTGCCACGAAGGCCCATGGCATAAGGTCGATCGCATTTGGACGATCCGCACTGACGGCTCCGACCTCAAGAAAATTCATACCCGCTCGATGGATATGGAGATCGCGGGACACGAATTTTTTGGCCAGGACGGCAAGCATATCTATTACGATCTGCAAACGCCAAAAAGCAAGGTTTTTTGGCTCGCCGAATATGATATAAAAACCGGCAAGATGAAAAAATATAGCCTGACAAAGCACGAGTGGTCGGTTCATTTCGGCGTCGCGCCGAATGGCAGGTCGTTCTTGGGTGATGGCGGCGGGCCAAACAGCGTAGCTAAGGGTGATAACGGCCAATGGATCTACCTCTTTCGTCCGAAAGGCGGTAAATTCCAATCCGAAAAGCTTGTGAATCTCGCAAAGCACGACTATTCGCTGGAGCCGAACGCGACATTTACGCCGGACGGCAAATGGATCGTTTTTCGTTCGAACATGCTCGGACCTATCGAAGTTTATGCGGTTGAGATCGCAAAGGCTAAATAGCAGCGGATTAACGCAGATTATCGCGGATAAGAATATGATAGGGCAATTCAATAAAACTCTGTGTAAATCTGTGTTAATCCGTTGTTGCATCCTAATGCTTACGGTTTCGGTCGTAGCCCAGGTCAAAGACGATACCCGCCCCGTGATTGACGATTCCAAGACGACGCCCGCGACGATTCGCGACCCTAAGCTCCCGACGCTTTTTATAGTTGGCGATTCGACGTTGAACAGCAATGCACCGCTTCGCGGATGGGGGCAGGACCTCGGGCAATTTTTCGACCAGACCAAGGTCAATGTCGTCAACCGGGCGATCGGCGGCCGCAGCAGCCGGACATTCCAATACGAAGGCCGTTGGGATCGTGTAATGTCCGAGATCAAAAAAGGCGATTTTGTCATCGTCCAAATGGGCCATAACGATGTCGGCAAATACGACGATCCGGCGGCGAAAGACCGGCCATCGCTGCACAGCGAGGGCGACGAAACGGCT
Organism: Pyrinomonadales bacterium; assembly: GCA_038227175.1. GTDB lineage: Bacteria > Acidobacteriota > Blastocatellia > Pyrinomonadales > Pyrinomonadaceae > OLB17. Next base: position 89,658 of record JBBRPZ010000013.1, read on the forward strand.
GAGGCCAAGCGGCTCGACGGCAAAATGGAGACCGTCCACAGCTTTGGCTGGTACATGCGTAAATACGGTAACGACGCCCGGGCGAAAGGAGCGACCGTCATTTTTTGCTCGATGGTCCCGCACAAAGATTGGGACGCCACCGGCCACATTATCCGAAAGGAACGCGAACAGTGGGTCAAATGGACCGCAAACGCCGCCGTGGCAACGCACGCCGCATACATCGACCTCAACGAGATCATCGCTCTCGAATTCGAAAAGCTCGGCGTTGATAAAGTCGCTCCGCTTTTCGGCGACGCCCGGACGCATTCGACACCGGCGGGAGCGTTGCTGAATGCCGAAATGGTCGTTTCCGGCATTCGGGGCGTTAAGAAGCCAAAGCTCGCGAAATACCTCAACCAAAAGGGCAAAGCGATCAAAGAGACGGCCAGAGTAAATGTTAAGTCGATGGACTGATCCAGCAGAAGAGTTAGGTGTCCCAAAAAGTGTCCCATTTTGTGAAAGTGGGACACTTTTATTGTAGTAATAAACGGGGTTAAAGCTGCTTTTGACAATTTTTGGTGCGCGCATATACAAAAATGGGACACGTGGCCGAAAAATGGGCCAGCAATTGCAGTTCTATTGTCCTGTAAACAGCTTGTTCTCATATATTTAACGTACGATTTTCGTCAGCCTCGTTCACGAGGCTTTCCGCGTTTCGCGGTCAATAGCCCCGTCGTTTACGGCGGGGAATCAAGCGTTCAAAATGTGCACAGGGCGTTTTTAACGTCCTTCATTGTTTGGCTTAAGCCGCGTCTTGGTAAGCCCGTTAAAACGGGCTAACGATCCACATCCGCCTATAACCCCGCCGTAAACGACGGGGCTATTTGACCGCCTTCGGCGGAAAGCCCGTTGAAACGGGCTGATGATAGCAACCCTCCGTGTTCTCGCGTTCTCAGTATTGCCTCGCCATAAAAACCCTCCTCTTTCCATAACCGTTTAACTCAGATTTATGCCCTGCCTGAGTCTAGAGGAGGTAGATTTCGAGATGCCCAGTGCCTCGGCGATTTGTCGAACGCTTTTGCCTTCGGCGGCGAGACGTTTAATGTCGTCCTGTTTTTGTTTTCTATTTTCCTTACGCTGACGCTTTCTCTGGATCGTCGGACAGATCTCGAGGTGGTTGTCTTCGGCGTCGGCTTTGACAAAATCGTAACCGAGGAAATTTTCGACCGGGCTTCTTTTACTGTTTTGGACGATGCCGAGGCGGGCGGCCTTATCAAATTTTCTGAATGAGAAAACCGCGACTTGTCGGTCGTCGTATTCCATCCTGTCGGAGCGGACCTTGATCTGTTTCAAATAACGCCAATCCCGCGAGCGGCGGCTCGTGCCGATCGCAAAGACCGAGTCCGCAAAGTTTGCAAGATTTATCGAGCCCTGCAGGTCACGTCCCGACAGCGGCTGTCGAGGGCGGCGTTTTCGGGTGTGGGCGAGCACGAGGATCGAGAGGTTGTATTGGCGTTTGAGGCGGTTAAGCGCACGCATTATCGTGAGAGCCGTGCTGATGTTCGACGTCGCTGCCTCATCGAGAAAGGTTATGTTATCGATCACCAGTACGGTCGCCTCGTAGGCCTCGACCGCATCCGACACGGCGGTAAAAAACATATCCGAAAATCCGTCGTAGCCATTGATCACGTGGCCATTCCACATGAGTTCCGAGCGGATCAGTCGTTCGGAAAACTCGTATTGCATGATCCGTTCGCCCGTTTCGGCATGGGCAACAGAATAGCGGGCCGAGAGCTGCTGCGTGTTCAGCTCAAAATCGAGATAGAGAACATTCTGCGGCTCCGCGTTCGTGCCGCCCGTATCAAACGGCGCGATCCGCAACCCGCGTGCGAGGCTCTCGGCGATCTGCGTCGCCAGAGCGCTCTTGCCGACGCCCGCCATTGCATAAAGTATCGCCAGCTCCCCGCGTTGCCAAAACGGGCCAAACAATTGTTCCATCGGCTCAGCCGAAACACCCGCATCGAGCCACCCGCTCATCGGCAGCGAAAGCAGCATTTCAGGCCGCTCGGCATAAGCCCGCGGGTTGCGCTTTTTGTCCTCCTCGATCAGCCTCGCCGTATGGCCGAGAGCAACCGGGCCCGGGTCCCATCCGATCGCCGAATCGTAATCCTGATCGCCAAACTCAAACATCGGGCTGTCATCATCGGTATTTTTCATACATATTACCTCCAAAAAAGAGTATACAATGAAATTGCAGAAACAGGTAGATGTTTTATCAGTGAAATTTCTAATGGAAAAGCCGAACCAGTTGCTACGCGACCATTTCATAAGGCTTGGTTTCCGAGATGTTTAACGGGCGAGCGGGTAGCGGCGAAAGCTCTCTGCGGCGATCTTGGCGGCCAAGCGCCATTCTTTTACCTTGATCTCGTCGGCCAACTTGGGGTCGGGACATGGAGAGCTATCCCACACGGGGTGAAAGATGTAATCAATGCTGCTGAGCGTAGGGCTTAGTATTTTTGTTACATAGTCAGCTCGTTCCGGGGTGCCTGGCTTGGCATCGGCCCCGGTTGCCGGAATTCGATTGATTGCACGGACTGCCCGGGCGGTAAAATCATCGAGAGTCATTGCCGGTTTACTGCCGAGCATTGTTAAAAGGGATCGAGTGTTGCCCATTCTACTGATCGACTCGAAATCGGGGGCAGTCATTTCCAATAGATCTAATGCGTTTATTACATAGGATGCGGCCTCATCCCTACCCTTAATGTTCATTCTCCCCCGTTCCCAACCTGCTTCCATCATGATCTTGGCTCGTATCAGGTCGTCCTTGATATGGCCGATGGCGTAATAGGCATCATCGTAATCTTTGTTTCGATAGGCGGGGCGAACTATCCGATTGATCATATCCTCGTCCCGGCCCTTCGGACGGGAAGCAATGCCGAGATCCGGGGCCGTTTTCAGCATCAGGTCAACGGCGTGATGGTAATCCTTTTTTGCGACGGCGAGCGTAGCCGCCCAGCCCAGGAAAAGATCCCTTTGTTGGGGATTCGGAGCGGCCTCAGCTTCGGTGAGGGCCTGTTCGATCTGATCATCGCTGGTTTTGACGCGTTCCATCGCCGAATCCTTTCGCAGTTCTTCTTTGGAGAGCGTTTCGAGATATTTCGCGATGACCGCCGAACCGTCCGAATAAATAACCTTGTCAGCCTCTTTTATCTTGGGCAATATGCGTCTGAGCGGGTCGATCGTTATGGAATAGTTTTGACGATTGGACGTCGCGAGCGCGATTCGCGAACTCGCTACGAGACACCTGTAATACCGGAGCATTTTTTCCGGTTCTACTGTGAATGCTGGAGGATTGAGAGATGCGTCGAGCATCGTGTACATCGTATAAGCTGACCTAGGAGCTTCGGGATGCTTTTCGGCCGAGTCGAGGACGGCTTGGAAAATACGTTGGGCGGCCTCCTTATCGGTTCGCTTCACGCTATTAAAAAGGTTAATGGTCCTAAAGGCGTCATTGTCGGCGGCAACGCGCGCAATCGCTCGATTTACGATCTCTTGTTTATTACCTCGTCCATCCATGAGATCGTCAAAATCCTTTTCCGACGTGTCCACATCGTGGACGTACTTGGCCTCGATCCTTTTTGCCATATCCGGTGAATGGTTGCGGAGTAGCAACGCCATCGAATTGCCCCAATTTCTGATTCGATAGGGCGACAGCAGTTTCTCGTTCGTGGTCATTTCCACGAAAAAAGTCGCGAGGAGCTGTTCCGCATTGGGGTACTCAGACTTTACTTCATTCTTATAAATGAATTGCAGGATAGTGAAGCGAAGCTGGCATCGGATCTCGACATCGGGCAGCGTTTTGATCTCATCATCAAACGCCAGCAGCCGGATCGCCCGCTGTTGGTTCTGGTAGGGATCGTCAACGGCGGGCGTTTGGGCAGAATATATTATCGAGAATAAGAGTGTGCAGAAGATCACACAGCAGACATATTTGCCGGTTGAGAGTTTGGTGCTTGGCATTACAGCCGAATAGTAGCACCAAATCGGAGAATTATGGAAAGATTTTCACCTGCATTCCTGTCAGATCATGCTCTTTGTAGATGGCGAGGCCTTTATCTCGACCGTTTTTGTTCCTAATCGGGCGTGTTTGGCGGTTAGGCGAATGGTTCCGGCGGTTTCTTTTGACCTGACCCAGACTGCTCCGGCACCGCCGACGAGGGCGAATGGGTTGTCGCCGATGATCTCGCCGTTTTCGATGGTGAACTGGATGGCGCCGACGGCGTATGGGCGGTCGTTGCCGAATTCGTCGGCCACCTTAAAGACGACGCGGGTCTTTGAAGACTTTGTAGTAGAGAGCTTTCTTTCCTACTCAGAGACTAATAAGAAATCGTTTTCGAGCGATGTGTATATCTGTCGCCTACTGGTTTCCTATTTTCGTGGGAAGACAATACGGCAAATAACCACACCGTTAATCGAGGAGTTCAAGCAGTGGTTTTTGGCAAAGCCAATAGTGTTCGGAACCGACGAGGAGAAAAAAGAACGGCCCCGCAGTCTGGCCACGGTTAACAATCACTTACGGGTTCTTTCGAAAATACTTTCGTTAGCCGTTGATGCTGAGTTGATCGATTCAAACCCGTGTTTTCGGGTAAGGAAGTTTAAGCCAAATAACAGACGACTCCGGGTGCTTTCCGATGCGGAAGAAGTCAAGCTTTTGACCGCTCTAGGGGGAAAGGACTTGATTCGATGTATCGTGATCGTCGCCCTCAATACGGGTCTGAGACGAAACGAAATCTTTAGTCTGGAATGGCCAGATATAGATTTTCAAAGGGCAAGGCTCATCGTTCGGAAAACTAAGGCGATTAAGGAGCGTTTCGTTCCCATGAACGCTACGGTAACGGAAGTTTTGCAGTCACTCCCCCGCCTTTTATGTGACTACGTTTTCCCAAGTCCAAAAACGAACGGGAAACTGATTGACATCAAAAAGAGCTTTCGCGGAGCGGTTAATTTAGCCGAGATCAAGAACCTTCATTTTCATGACCTTAGGCATACGTTCGCAACGCGACTGGCCGATGGCGGGATCGATGTCTATGCCCTAATGGAAATAATGGGTCATGCAGACATCAAAACGACTTTGATTTATGTCCATAGGACTGGAGAAGTTAGTCGCAAAGCGGTAGAAGGACTCGATGCGAAAAAGGTTTTTAGTCACGTATTGGTCACTGAAAAGGAAACGGCAGATGTTAATCTGCCATAAGTCGTTGAAAATAATGGTGGCTGGAGAGGGACTTGAACACTCGACCTCGGGGTTATGAATCCCGCGCTCTAACCAGCTGAGCTACCCAGCCACGAACATTCGATTATAGTTTTGCGGGCAGAAAAATCAAGCGAATTATGGCAAAAAGAGGCTTGCTTGTATCATTGTTGTCAAAGAACTAATGGAATCGCTTGGAATCGAACAGATCGAGATCGTTGTCCTCGTCGGTGCAATCGTCGCGTTGATCACGCGGCGGCTGAAATTATCGTACACTGTCGGCCTTGTCGTCGCCGGTCTTTTGGTTGCGTTTTTTCACCTCCCATTAGGTATAAATTTCAGCAAAGATCTCCTCTTTAAAGCCCTCTTGCCGCCGCTGATATTTGAGGCTGCCCTGCATATCCAATGGCGGGAACTCCGCCGCGATCTGGTGCCGATCATCGTGTACGCAACGCTCGGCGTCGTCCTGTCGGCCGGCGTGACGGCTGGCTTTATGCACTTCGTCGTGGGCTGGACGTGGCCGGCCGCGATCTTGTTCGGCGTCCTGATTGCCGCGACCGACCCGGTATCTGTCATCGCGACATTTAAGGAATCCAGGGTCGAAGGTCGTCTTCGCCTGCTGGTCGAGGCCGAGAGCCTTTTTAATGACAGCACCGCGGCGGTCGGATTCGGAGTTGCTCTCGCGTTTGCGAGCGGAGCATCCGTCGGCGTTGCCTCGTCGGTCGGGGCGATGTTTTTGTCGGTCATCGGCGGCATCGCGAGCGGGCTGCTCGTTGGCGGTTTCGTTTTGCTCGTGCTGGGGCGAACGGAGGACCATCTGGTTGAGCTTTCGATGACGACGGTCGCGGCGTTCGGCTCGTTCTGGCTGGCCGAGCATTTCCAACTGTCGGGCATACTCGCCACAACGACCGCCGGTCTCATGATGGGAAACATGCCAAATTTCAGCTCCCTTACCCCGAAAGGTGAAAAATCGATCGAGCATTTCTGGGATTTCGCGGCGTTTGTTGTTAATTCGATAATATTCATCGTTTTGGGCATCAACCTGGCCTATCAGGACCTGGCGAAAGCAGCGGTGCCGATAATTATTGCCATCGTTGCCGTGCTGATCGGACGCGCGGTGGCGGTCTATCCGTGCTCGGCGTTATTTCGGTGGTCCCGTTTTCGAGTCGACTCGAAACATCAGCACGTAATGTTTTGGGGCGGGCTTCGCGGGGCACTGGCCCTGGCACTTGCGTTGGGCATTCCGGCGGAGCTGCCATACCGCCAAGAGATACTTACCGTAACGTTTGGCGTCGTCGCGTTCTCGGTCTTTGTCCAGGGTCTGACGATACCGGCTCTCTTGCGGCGATTGGGCCAAATTGCCGATAATAAGGATTAACAACCTAAAGGCTCCGTCATACGTCGAAACAAAGCCTATGAATAAACCGCTTGCACCCAAACTATCTATCCTGACCCTCGCTCTATTGGCCGCCTGCCTTCTGTTTACGCAAGCGTGGGCACAAGCCAAAAAGCCTGTTACCGCGGCCGTGCAGTATCGAACGATCACCGTCTCGACGCAGCCCGATGTGACGGTATTTATCGACGGCGTGCGTTACGGCAAAACGGACCAGTCCGGTACGCTGCGGATCACCTCGCTTGCGGTCGGGGCCCATACGCTAGGCTTACGGGCTGATGGTTTCAAAGAGCGGTCGCAACCTATCACGGCTATTCAAAAAGGCGAGATCAGGGTCACGCTCGTCAAGACCACCGACGAAGCCGAACTCGCCTTTCAGGAGGCCGAACGGCTTGCCTCGTCCGACCGCGACAAATCCGTCGATGCCTATAAACGGGCTGTCAAACTTCGCCCCGCTTACCCCGAGGCATTTGTCGGGATGGCCCGCGTGTTGGCCGAGGCCGGCGATTTTGACGAGGCCCAGGCGGCGATTACCTCGGCCAGAAAACTGCGGCCCGGCTACCCCGAGGCCGGAGCCGTCATGGGCCGCATCTACAAGGAAAACGGCGACGAGGCCAGGGCCATCGCGGCCTTTCAGCGGGCGATCATCGACGGCAAGGGCTTTCAGCCCGAAGCCTACGCCGGTCTCGGCCTGCTGTATAAGGAAAAGGCCGAGGGCTTTGGCGGGTCGGGCGATTTTGAGAAAGAGGCTGCAAATTACGCCGACGCGACCAAAAACCTAAAATCTGCCCTCAAACAGCTCTCCGGTGCGCCTGACGCAATGGTCATCTACCAACTCCTCGGCCTCATCTACGAACGCCAAAAAAAATACGCCGACGCCATCGCCACCTACGAAGAATTCCTCCGCATCTTCCCCACCAGCAACGAAGCCGAAGCCGTCCGTTCATTCATCGTCCAGTTAAAAAAAGATCAAACACCGCAGGAGTAGGCCTCTTGTTGACTGCGTACTGCCCCTGCCAACTGATTCCCAAGTGCCCCAAAAAGCGCCCCATTTTTGCAAAATGGGGCAGTCTAAATGTTGCAAATATTAGTGTTAGCATCTATTCTGCCAATTTTATGTTCGCGCACATGCGAAATTGGGGCACTTTTTCCCCGCTTTGTCCCAAAACTGTCCCACTTTTGCAAAATGGGACAGTCTAAATGCTGCAAATACAACGGTTATCCCGCATTGTGGCTTTTTTTTGTGTGCACACATACAAAAGTGGGACACCTTTTCCATTTTCCGTCCCATATGACCAAATGAAAAGATAAATAAATGATCAAATCTCTAGGTTGTCAAAGAACCGCCCTGCGACAGGAACAAGGCCCAGAGCAATAGCAGCATAGCACAAAAATGCTATTGATTGCAAGAAATTTTATCTATGCAACATACAACGGCCTCCGTCTTTGTCAGAACCGGGAGCTGGAGCGACTGGGTTCTTTGACTGGAGGGTAAGCATCCCTGCTTGCGTCTTGTCCAAACCAGTCGCGTCGAGATGTTTGTATTTTGGATTTACCCACATCTCGCGATGTGTAACACGCGACATAACCTTACGACACCTTTCGTGTGTTATTATTCATCCCCCTAACTACACATTCCGCCTTCGGCTGCATATTTAGCTATCACTATGGCTGCGTACTCCGCACGCTACCGTTCCCGGTTCTGACGAGACGCAAGCAGGGATGCTTGCTCTCCAGTCGAAGAGTCAAAATGACCGACTCCACCCACTTCACGCTCAATCACACTGACCGAACAAATCTCCAAAAGATTTGTTGACATGCCGAAGTTTAACAATGTATTATTAATTGTCAACGATGTTCATCATCGTTTTCCAGTTAGTCACCGCTCGATTAATTTGACCGAATCACCTTCTTTATAAAGACCCCATTGCCCGGGGTATATCGGAGGCGACAGATTCCTCACTAAAAATGTCAGCAAAACTTGGCGAAATCCTAGTCCGCGAAAATCTGATCACGTCGCAGCAGCTGCGCGAGACGCTCGAATACCAACGTGCCAACGGCGGTCGTCTCGGATCTAATCTTGTTACGCTCGGCTTCGTGTCCGACGATGTGGTGACGGCCGTGCTGTCGCGTCAATACGGCGTGCCGTCGATCAACCTCGATCTCTTTCAGATCGAAAAAGAGGTGATCAAGCTCATCTCCGAGGATGTCGCTCTGAAATACTCGGTGCTGCCGATCTCTAAGGTCGGTGCGACGCTGACGCTGGCGATGGCCGATCCGACCAACGTCTTTGCGATGGACGACATTAAGTTCATGACCGGACTTAACGTCGAGCCGGTGATCGCGTCCGAGACGTCGATCCAGCTGGCGGTCACGAAATATTACGGCGGTTCGAACGAGATCGATATTTTCGATCCGGCCTTTGCCGTCGAGGCCGAGCATATCGGTGCCGGCAACGGAAACGGCTCAAACGGTTCGAATGGTGCGGGCGGGAAGAAGAAACCGCAGGCCTACTCGAGCAATGGTTTCAAGGTCGACGATCCTAACGACAGGTTAAACGAATCGGATCTCGACGTATCGCTCGACCGCTTCGAATTCGGAGGGCACGACGCCGAGGAATTTGAGGTTGTCGAGGATAACGACGAGATCGATCTCGCCGCTCTGGCGCGTGCCAGCGAAGACGCTCCGGTCGTCCGGCTGGTCAACGTTTTGCTGGTCGACAGCTTGCGCCGCGGCGCGTCGGACATTCACGTCGAGCCGTATGAAAAGGATTTCCGCATCCGATTCCGTATCGATGGCGTGCTTTACGACGTGATGCATCCGCCGATGAAGATCCGCGACCCGCTCATCTCGCGACTCAAGATCATGGCGAAACTCGACATTTCCGAGAAACGCCTGCCGCAGGACGGCCGCATCAAGATCAAGGTCAAGATCGACAACCGTTCGCGCGAACTCGATTTCCGTGTCTCATCGCTCCCAACACTTTTTGGCGAAAAGGTCGTGCTTCGTCTGCTCGATAAAGACAAGCTCATGCTCGACATGACCAAGCTCGGATTTGAGCAGGAAAGCCTCGACAAATTCAAACGCGCGATCGCCAATCCGTACGGAATGGTGCTCGTTACGGGCCCGACCGGTTCGGGTAAAACGAACACGCTTTACTCGGCCCTGCAATCCTTGAATACGTCCGAGACCAACATCATGACGGCCGAAGATCCGGTCGAATTTAACCTACAGGGCATCAACCAGGTGCAGATGAAGGAGCAGATCGGCCTCAACTTTGCCGCCGCGCTTCGCTCGTTCCTGCGTCAGGATCCCAACATCGTGCTCGTCGGCGAAATCCGTGACTTTGAGACCGCCGAGATCGCGATCAAGGCCGCCCTCACCGGCCACCTTGTGCTCTCGACGCTGCACACGAACGACGCTCCGTCGACCATTTCGCGTCTCGTGAACATGGGTATCGAACCGTTTCTCGTCGCGACATCGGTCAACATTATTCAGGCACAACGCCTGATTCGCCGCATCTGCAGCGCGTGTAAAGAAGAGGTTACCCTGCCGGTGGAAGGCTTGATCGAGGTCGGTTTTTCGAAAGAAGAGGCCGCCGAACTGAAGATCTACAAGGGCAAAGGCTGCACGGTTTGCAACAACACAGGCTTTAAGGGTCGCGTCGGTCTCTACGAGGTCATGGAAATCACAGACGAGCTTAGAGAATTGATCATAATTGGCGCCAGCGCAATGGAATTACGGAGAAAAGCGATCGACTTAGGCATGATAACCCTTCGCGAATCAGGGCTTTGCAAGATCCGCGAAGGTATTACGACGATCGAGGAAGTTGTTAAGGAAACAGTTATTTAGGGAATTTTGGAGGACATATGTTAGTCAGGGCAATTGCACTATCGTTAGCTTTACTGGTCGGCATCGGCGCGATCATCCCGTTGGCGACCAACAACGCCGAAGCGGGTCCGCACAGGCACCACAAACACCGGAAATTTAAGAAATATTCCAAGGCCTGGTGGCGTCAGTACCACAAGAAAATGAGACAGCGACGGGCGCTCAGGGCCCGGGCACGCGCTCTGAGGCTGAAACGGCTCCGGCTCGAAACCGAACATAAGGCCGAAACCGGGAGCCCGGTAGCCAAGACGGCAACAAAATCGGTCGCCAGCACCAAGACGAGCGGTGCCTCTCCGGCAGTTCTACCATCGGGCGATCCGGCTCCGAACGGATGGAATCCGGCTAAGGCCTCACCGTCCGAATTGCAGTTTCGCGTCGATAATTCCGCCGGCGATCAGGTCGGCTCGGCTTCGATCTCGGTTGTCGGACCGGCTGCCCAAGCTTCGGATAACGGACGCAAATCCGTCGGCGGCGTCGCCACAAGCTCGCTCCGCCGTGAGGTGATCGACCGCATGGTCCGCGAAAACGGCTGGGTCGTTAACGACTATCAAAAGGAGATTGCCGGCCAGCCGGTCTATGTCGTTGTCGCCCAATCGCAGGCCAAAGGCGGCCAGGTCCAATCGCGGATGTTTTATTTCACCGAGGTCGACGGCCACATCTACAGCGTCGCGACCAATTCACCGGTCGATCAGGCCGAACGCCTTGCCGAGGAATCGGAAAAGGTTATCAACTCGCTAAAGAGCCGCGTTCGTCCCGGACAGAGGGCGTCGGTCAAGGAGTAAGCGTACGACCGAACTGCCAAGTTCGGTCAAGCCGAGTGTCCATTCAACTAGATTGTAATCGCAAGTCAATGAACAGGCTCGGCAGCCTGTTCTACATAAAATATGAGCTACGAACAACCAGCAACTGTAGAATCGCAGATCACCCTGCCCGATCTTCTTAGAAAGATGACCGATTTGGGCGGATCCGATCTACACCTTTCCACCAACTCGGCTCCGCAAGTCCGTGTCCACGGTCATCTCGCGCCGCTACCCGGATTTGGACCGATGTCGCCTTCGGATACGAAGCGGTTGGCGTATTCGGTGCTGACCGACGCCCAAAAACATCGCTTCGAGGAAAATCTCGAACTCGATTTCTCATTCGGTTTGAAAGGGATGTCGCGATTTCGTGCCAATCTTTTTAATCAGAAAGGCGCGGTCGGTGCGGTTTTTCGTGCGATCCCGTACGAGATCAAGACATTCGAGGCCCTCGGTTTGCCCGCCGTGGTTTCGGACATGTGCAAAAAGCCCCGCGGCCTGGTGCTCGTGACTGGCCCGACCGGATCCGGTAAATCGACCACGCTCGCCTCAATGGTCGATAAGGTCAATATCGACCGCCACGACCACATCCTGACGATCGAAGACCCGATCGAATTCCTCCATAATCATAAAAATTGCGTCGTCAACCAACGCGAGGTCGCGGCCGATACGCATTCGTTCGGAGCTGCCCTGAGGACTGCCCTTCGTCAGGATCCGGACGTTGTACTGGTCGGCGAAATGCGTGATCTTGAGACCATCGAGATGGCGCTCCGAATCGCTGAAACCGGCCACTTGACCTTTGCCACGCTGCATACCAATTCGGCCTACTCGACGATCAACCGTATCATCGACGTTTTCCCGGCCGGACAGCAGGCACAGATCCGCACGCAGCTTTCGCTCGTTCTCGAAGGCATCCTTTGCCAAGCCCTCCTGCCAAAAGCATCGGGCGACGGACGCGTCATGGCACTTGAGATACTCGTGCCGAACGCCGCTATCCGCAATCTGATCCGCGAGGACAAGATCCACCAGATATATTCGATGATGCAGACCGGCCAGGACAAATTCGGTGCGCAGACCTTTAACCAAGCACTCGCCACATTGGTCCACAAACGCCAAATCACCCTCGAAGTCGCCATGCAGCGTTCATCGAACGCCGACGAGCTTAAAGAATTGATCGACCGCGGTTCCGGCCTCAACGAGGCCTATAACGGTAACGGCCGGCCGTTGACACGCCCGGTTCCCGGCAGCGGCAGCCCGTATGCCCAGGGCAGACCGGTCGGAGAACGCCCGAGGTAAAAATGGAGAATTGAGAATTGAGAGTGGAGAATTAAAAAAAAACGGATCTTTTTCTGCTTTTGCATTTCCATTCTCAATTCTCAACTATCAATTCAAATAAATTGGAGTAAATCATGCCAACATACGCTTTTAAAGGAAGAAACCGCCTCAACGAACTGGTCGCCGGCGAACGCGAAGCCGCGACGCAGGATGAACTGCGTTCACTGTTAAGACGCGAGCAGATCGTGATGACGCAGGCCTCGGAAAAAGGCCGCGAGATCTCGATACCAAAGCTGGGCCGCCGCAAAAAGGTCAAGGCAAAGGAATTGGCCGTTTTCACACGTCAGTTTTCCGTCATGATCGACGCCGGTCTGCCGCTCGTCCAGTGTATCGACATTTTGGGCGAACAGCAGCAGAACGCATTTTTCAAGGACGTCTTGCGCCAGGTTCGCCAGAACGTCGAGGAAGGCTCGACCCTTTTTGCCGCACTTGAAAAGCATCCAAAGGTTTTCGACTCACTCTACAGCCACATGGTCGAGGCCGGTGAAACAGGCGGTGTGCTCGATCTGATCCTCCAGCGTCTCGCGACGTTGATCGAAAAGGTCGTCAAACTGAAACGCAGCGTTGTTTCAGCATCGATCTATCCGGCGGCGGTTATCACGGTTGCGATCGGCGCGATCGCGATCATCATGATCGTGGTTATCCCGCAATTTCAGCAGATCTTCCTCGGTCTGCTCGGCCCGGGCGAGGCTCTTCCGCTGCCAACGCGAATCGTGATGGCTATAAGCGGCTTTGTCGCCGGCTGGGGCGGTCTTGCCACGGCTGTGATCCTGATCGGCGCGTCGGTCGGCATCAGCTTTTATTACAAAACGCCCAAAGGCCGTTGGCAGATAGACGCGTTGCTGCTAAAGACCCCGATCTTCGGCAGCATCCTTCGCAAGGTAGCCGTGGCCCGATTTTCACGCATCCTCTCGACGCTCCTGTCGTCAGGCGTGCCGATCCTGCAATCGCTTGATATCACGGCTAAAACGGCCGGTAACGTTATCATCGAAGACGCTATTCTCAAGGTTCGTGCCGGTGTCGAACGCGGCGAAAACTTCGTCGATCCGCTCAAGGCGACCAACGTTTTCCCGCACATGGTCAGCCAGATGATCGGCGTCGGAGAACAGACCGGTGCGATGGACGCCATGTTGGGCAAGATCGCCGACTTTTACGAAGAGGAGGTCGACACCGCCATCGCCGATCTGCTCGGTTTGATGGAGCCCGTGCTCATCGCCTTCCTCGGCGTAACCATCGGATCGATCGTCATCTCGATGTACCTGCCGCTCTTCTCGCTCATCGGCAAACTGGCCAACGGCGGGAAGTAACCGGACTTTAACGCCAAGTCGCAAGGACGCAAAGAAGATTCCATTCTTCCTTTGCGTCCTTGCGACTTGGCGTCTTCGCGTTATATGCTCTTAAACTCCATCATCCGCTCGACGTATTTGGCGATGACATCGGCTTCGAGATTTACGGCGTCGCCGGGGCTGAGAGTCGAGAGATTGGTCAGCTCCCAGGTTTTGGGAATGACTGCGATGTCAAAATGATCTTCGGCCAGGGCCGCGACGGTTAAGCTTATGCCCTCGACGGTGACCGAGCCTTTGTAAACAAGATACTTTGCCATTTCCGCCGGAAACCTGATGCGTAGGGTAAAGAAATCGCCTGCCTGAACCGCTGAAACAAATGTGCCGCGGCCATCTACGTGCCCCTGAACAATATGACCACCGAGGCGTGTCGCGGGCGTGACTGCGCGTTCGAGATTGACAGGTGAGCCGACTTTCAGCTGTCCAAGCGTCGTGCGTTCAAGCGTCTCGGGCGACGCATCGGCCGCAAACGATGTCGGCGAAACATCAAGCGCCGTAAGGCAAACACCATTGACCGCGATCGAATCGCCGTCATGGATATCCGCCGTGACGAGGCTCGCACTGACAACGATCCGCGAACCGGCCGCGTGGTTATCGACCGCCGCGATCCGGCCCAATTCTTCGATTATTCCTGTAAACATTTCTTTTGTACGACCGAACTGCCAAGTCTGTCGATCATGTTCATTACGATCTAACTTGAGTGTAAGCGAGCGTGATGAACAGGGTTGGCAGGGCGGTTCTACTCTCCCCCCTCTAAACGCGGCACCGGCAGTACGGCGGGTTCGATCGTCGACAGTTTGCGTACGTCGATCGAGATCGGGGAGCCTTCCGCGACTTCGTTGTAAATGCTGACGAATTTATGGCCGCAGCGGATCTCATTTGGTTTGTACGACGAACGCGTATGCACGGTCTGCGCGAATGTCTCGTCGGTGGCGGTTATCAGGATCAGTAGCTCGGCGTCGGATCGGATCAGGTCGTCCTGCGTCAGTCCCTTGAGCGGCGAGGCGTCGGTGACCGGGTGGACGACTGTTAGCGCCAGCGGCAGAAAGGTGACGCGCTTGCGTTCCAGTTCAAGAAAATCGAAGCGGCGCACGGTACGGCCCTCTTCATTAACAAATCTGGCAAACAGCACCTGGATATTGACCTCGATGAGCTGATTGCGGCGGCCATTGACGAGTCGAAACATCAACCCTTCGATACCGTGGTACGGGGCGATCACCGCGACATCGCTGAAGATGACCTTCGCCGTCGGACGTGCAAACCGCGCGAAAACGAGGCCGGTAATTAGCGCGTTGGCGAGCAGGCTATAATACGATTCGAGCGTGACCAGCAGGTTCGGCATTATGCCAGAAGGGTGGATCGTCCCGTAGCCGATCGTGGCGAATGTCTGCACACTGAAAAAGAAGCAGCGGACAAAAACATTCGTCATGGGGATGGCGGTCGTGTCGATGATCGCTTCCGGGCCGAGCATTGCGTAGACGGCCCCAAACGCAATATTGCTCATGAAATAGAGCAGCAGTACGAGCAGTAAAAATCTCCGCCACGACATCGTCAGCAGCGTGTGAAAAAGATTGAGCGATGAGAGGAACGGCAGCCCCGTGCGTTGAACGTTGAATGTCCCGTCCGCATTCAGCAGTCTCTGCCTGCTCTGGCCGGTGACGACCGAGCCAAAACCGAGGTCGCGGTCGGCTTGTTCAGCGATGTTGATGACTGGATTGTCGAGAGTTTGTTCTGCCACGGTATGATGCGATTATATCCGTCCCATGAGATAATTGTAAAAGTCGGTAACGTCCGACCGCTCTTCCCAGACTGTCGATCAAGGTGAGAATGCGTACGACTTGTATGAAACCAAACGTGATGAACAGGCTAGGCAGCCTGTTCTACTTTTTATGGCCAAAGCAAAAGAAGAGGAAATAGCACCCCCGAAAATTAGACGTACGGAGACTGACGAGCTTGACATCGGTTCGGTCGCCGATCTCCTCGAGTGGTTTTTGACGTTCGACGAACGCACCGCCCGGATGCGACACGCGAATACCGACGAGCTTTTTCAATGGAAACAAAAGGACGACGAGGCCAATGGAGTCGGCATTTATCCGTTTGAAAACGCCGAGGCTCGTTTTGCCGTAGGAGCGATACAGGCGCTTAGCGAAAACAATACTGATACGTTGCTAAAAGAGTGGATCACCGACGTACTCGAGGCCCTTGGCCGTGCCCGCGAGACCAAAACGGAGATCACCAATGCATACGATCTCGACGCCGACCTCGACGCATTTTCACTTCAAAAGTCTGAAAAACTAACCACAAACACCGAAAAACGGCTCTACCTCTCATGCTGCTGGCTCGAAGCCCTCTGCACCGCCGAGGCCCGGTTTTTAGGTTATGTCTATCAGGAAATCTACGGCCAGCCGTTTGCTCCGTAATAGTAGGCGAACTATGTGCTCACTCAGACCACATCCGAAACAGTCGGGAGTTTTTGAGGACGGATTGCCTTCAACACCTCGCGTTCGGACTTTTCGACCGCCTGAAGGTCACATTTCATTTGTAGATTAAGCCAAAACCCTGCCGACATTCCGAAGAATTTCGCAAGACGAAGCGCTGTGCTTGGTGTCATTCCACGCTTTCCCGAAACGATCTGATTGACCCGCTGAAAGGGAACCTTAATTGCGTCGGCAAGCTGCCTTTGAGTTAGCCCCATTGGCAGAAGAAACTCGTGGAGAAGCATTTCCCCAGGATGGGTTGATGCACGTTTTTTTGGAATTCTGATCATAATAATATGCCCTTAATATCGATGATAATCAACAATTTCGACATTTGCTGCTCCCGATTCTGTCCAAACAAAACATATCCGGTATTTGTCGTTGATTCTGATGCCGTGTCGACCCGATCGGTCGGCCCTTAGTGCTTCGAGCCGGTTTCCCGGAGGCACACGCAAGTCGTCAAGCGTCACGGCAACATCGATCTGATCGAGTTTGCGAAATGCAATTTTCCATAGATCGCGAGGGAGCAAATGTCTTGCATCCGCCGAGTTGATGCCGTCAAATATGTCTTCGGTTCTCGAATTCGCAAACGATTCGATCATCGTTAGCACGATAGCACAGATGCCGTGCTGTCACAACGCCACTTCTTTATATTATTTAAACGTCTGGCATTGCTTCATGTCGCCGGATTTGAAGCCGATGCTGAAATACTGCATTCGCTGCTGTGCTGAGCCGTGGGTGAATGAATCGGGAACTACGTAGCCCTGGGTGCGTTTTTGGATCATGTCGTCGCCGACGGCACCGGCGGCGCGGATCGCTTCCTCAACATCGCCGGGGTCGAGGCGGCCTTGTTTTTGGGCAAAGTTGCCCCAGACGCCGGCATAGCAATCGGCTTGGAGTTCGAGGGCGACCGAGAGGCGGTTGTTGTTGCCGGCCCGCTGGACCTTGTCCATTGTGCCGAGGAGATTTTGGATGTGATGCCCGAATTCGTGGGCGATGACGTAGGCCTGGGCAAAATCGCCGGGGGCTTTGAACTCTCGTTGTAACTCAGTAAAAAAGCCAAAATCGAGATAGAGTTTCCGGTCGCCGGGGCAGTAGAACGGCCCCGTCGCGGCACTCGCGTACCCGCAGGCGGATGAAATTTGGTTGGTAAAGAGAACGAGCGTCGGAGGTTTGAACTGAACGTGGGCCTGAGCCGGCAGCATCTGTTTCCAGCCGTCTTCGAGGCTGCCCATAACCTGCCGGGCAAATTTGCTGTTTTCGTCGGTGGATTTGGCCGGCCGGTTTGAGGCCGAGCCGGGAGCCGGGACCTCGGTGCCCGTCGGCGCATTTTGCAGCAGCTGCGACGGGTCGCCGCCGCACAGGTAGATCACGATCGCAAGCACGATCACACCCATACCGCCGCCGCCCAACGCTATTCCGCGCCCGCCGATCCCACGCCGGTCCTCAACATTGTCACTCAGCCGTTGATCGTCCAACTCCATAATTTCACCTCCATCCGGTTTACCGAGATTCTATCATTTTCGCCGAACTCAGGGACAATAGTCTGCAATCCCACATTTTTGAACGCGGATTAGGCGGATCGGGCGGATTGAAGCGGATGTGAAATTTTACATCGGGTTTTTTCCGTCTAATCCGCGTTCAAAAAATTCCTTTGCATAGAATAGTCTGCAAAATCTTGACAGATGTGGAGTTAGGGGATTATGATTCTTAAACGGTTTTTAATTCGGTTCTCTCTTAGGCGTTTCCGAACCATAGGAGGAAATAATGATCAAGCTAGATATAGTCAATCTGGTCGCCGACCGGACTGGTGTCCCAAAGCAAAAGGCCGAGCAGGTCGTAGACTCGTTGTTTGAGGCGATGAAGGATGCACTTGCCCACGGTAATCGCATCGAGCTGCGCGGCTTCGGTGTTTTCGTCGTCAAACCGCGCAAGCGCGGTGTCGGCCGCAATCCGAGAACTGGCAAAGAGGTCCCGATCCCGGCCGGCAAGACCATCAGATTTAAACCCGGTAAAGAGCTTTCGGCGAAAGCCATCTGACAGTAGTAACATAGTAAAGAGGTTTTTTGATCGTAGATCGCACGGCGCGCTTATTCCGCGCAGTCAGGGCCTGCGATCTTTTTTTGTCTGATGAGTGATACTGATCTGATCGAACCACAGTTTTCGTACGAGCCGCCCGTGATGCGGCCGACCGCTCGTGCTTACGCCAAACACCTGCTGCTGCTCGGCATTACGTTTTGCACGGCGACGATTGCCGGGACGCTGTTTCCGTTTGGGCAAAACGCTACGCTGCCGGACGCCGACCCGCAAACAGCTTCCGAATTTCTACAGTTTCTCGCCACGGCACCGATGCGATATGCCGGTGTGATCTCGGATGCGATAGGCGCGATCTATGCAAAGCCCGAAATTCTCAAATACGGCCTCAGCTTTTCCGTGTCGTTGCTATTTATCCTGATCTGTCACGAGATGGGCCATTATGTTGCCTGCCGCCTCTACAAAGTGGACGCGACGCTGCCGTTTTTCATCCCGACGCCGCCAATGGTCGGGCCAGCCGGGACTTTTGGGGCGTTTATCAAGATACTATCGCCAATGCCGTCGCGACGTGCCGTTTTTGACATCGGCGTCGCCGGGCCGATCGCGGGATTTATCGCGCTGATTCCGGTGGCTTTGATCGGCCTCGCAACTATGCAGGTCGCAACACCCGAACAGATCAACAACATCCATGGAGGCCTCGTATTTACCGACCCGCTGCTTATGCGGCTATTTGCGATGTTTTTCGGGATCGACCTGAAATATGGTATCGGGAACGCGTTTTATTTTGCGTCGTGGGTGGGTTTTCTTGTAACTGCGCTAAATCTCATTCCATCCGGCCAACTCGACGGCGGTCACGCGATGTACGCGATCTTTGGCGAGACGATCCACAAATGGACGGGCCGTATTGCCTTTGCGGTGATGGCGTCGCTGTCCGTATTGGGACTATATTTTTTCGGCAGCCCGAGCGGATTTCTGATCGCGATCATCCTCGGCGTCATGATGCGCATCCGCCACCCAATGCCGTACGATCAAACGCCGCTTGACACCAAACGCAAAGTGATCGCGTTACTAACCTTGGTTATTTTTGTGCTGTGTTTTGTTCCGTTTCCGATTCAGATAAATTAGGATCGGCAAACACAACGTCCCGGTATATAGAATTTAATGATAGTGAGCATGAGACCGACTTCAGCGTTACGATATCGTTGAGGGCGTTAAACTCATAATTGGCCCAAAATCCGTCACCGTGTTTAATAAACTGTGTGACGTGGGGTCGATGCTGGGCTATGAGAAGATATTCCGAAAAACCTTCGATGGATTTGTAATAGCTAAATTTATCGCCTCGATCAAATGCTTCGGTTGATTCCGAAAGAACCTCGATGATCAACTGAGGATTCGCTAAGGTGTCCAATCCGCCGATCCGCTCGATCACTGGAGTGCCACAAAACGCCGTCAGATCGGGGTATCGATAAGGCGGATACGAAGGCACCTTTATACGCATGTCCGAGGGTAGGACATGACATCCCTTATCCCTTAGTTTAAGATCGAGTTCCGTGTTCAGGTTTCTAACGATTTGGTTATGGGCGTATTGGGCACCGCTCATCGACCACACATTTCCATCCCAGAATTCTAATTTCTCTTCGCTGCTCTTTTCGAGATCGAAATATTCATTGAGAGAATAGATTTTTTTTGTATGAAATGCCGTCATGCCTTTTAATCAGTGCAGCGTGAAATACCCGAACTTATATTCTCATTATTCACCGGTCGTTTTCAATATTTAAATCGCCTGCGGCAGCAGCCCCTTGATCTCTTTGACCATCTTCTCGACATCTTCCTGGCCGTCGAGGGCGATCATGAAAAAGTCGTAGCTCGTCTTAAAGCAGACCATTCCGTTGCCAAAAAACCAGACGCCTTCGAGCAAAGGGTTGCCGCCGATGATATTGCCGAGCGGAAAGCCGGTGACCGTCGCGGGATTGAGGACGTTGGTCATCATGACCGCACCGGATGCGAACGAAAAAGCACCGAGCAGCGGCGCTCCGATGCGGGTCGCGATGTCGCGTTCGAATCTGATGCGTTCGGCGTCAGCCTCGTTAAGCTGGCCTTTTTCGATGAGGTCTTCGCGGCGTTTGAGGTAGCCGTCAAAATTCTCGGCAAGCTTTTTGACCGACCACGTCGGAATCGCCGAATTGAGCAGCCAGTGCGAGCTGATACCCGTAAACACGACCCCAAGCCCGGCCCCGATCGCCATCGAAACACCTGTCGTTGCTGCCCGGAGCGGATCTTCCTGCGCCCAGTTAGCCGCTTTTTTGACTGACCGGAGAGCCGAATCGAATGTGGATGTCAGTCCCGCTCCAAATCCGACAACCTTAGCGACGCGTTTGGCATTTGTGCCGACGCCATCGACGGCATCGTCAAAAAACTCACCTGCTTTGCCCGCCGCATCGACGACAACGCCACCGGCTTTGGAACCCGCGTCTACCGCGACATCGCGGACAGGTTCGCTGACATTCCACGCTGTTTTTGCCGCATCGCCCGCCGTATGGATCACCTCCTCGGTCACCTTAACGGCCTGACGCCCAATATCCGATTTTTCCGCCTCGGTCTTGATGTACCCGGCGCCGGTTTTCGCTGTGTCAACGACCACCCGGGCGCCGCCCTCGATCTTACCCTTCAAGTCGTACTGCGAATCGATCTCCTCGAGTTTCTCAGTCGCCTTTTTTGTCCAGCGTTCAAATGTTTCTTTATAATCGGCCATGTTTACGTTATTCCTCCGCGATCTCTCCCATCAAATACGTCTTCGAACGATCGATTGTTCGCATTCATGCACTACTCATGTCTCATTCAGTATGATGGCACCGATATGATGCTAATTCAATAGATTTTTGCATGGGATTTGGTATCCTAGCTTCTTGAGAAAACGGATCATATGCCGATTGTAAAGTGTCCGCATTGCGGCAAGGAAACAGAATTTAACGGTAACGAATTTCGTCCCTTTTGCTCGGAGCGGTGCAAACTGCTGGATTTTGGCGACTGGGCGGATGAGAAATTCGGGATCGCCGCCGAAACCAGCGAGATGAGTGACGAGGATATCGACGCGATGGAGAAGGCGTTAGGGGAAAAATCATGACTATGGATATGTTTGGTTTGGTTTTAGACGCCGGTATCGGTGCGGTCGGGGGGATCGGCACTTTTGCGGCCGTCGTATTTTTTCTCGTATTTCTCGCGGTTGCGTTTGTCGCGTTTAAGATGCTAAAACGCAGTCTCAAAATGGCCTTTCGGATTGCTATCGTCGTTATAATCCTTGCCGTGGCCGTCGCGGGCAGCGTTGCCTTGCTCGCATTCGCTTCGTCAAAAGCCTCGCGTCCGATCCCGACCCGCCCGCGATAATTCTCACATATGACCGAATCCGCTGGCGAAACAAAATCGAGCGTCTGGCAACGCTATCGCAGCCTGCCGAAAAATGTACTTGCGTTGAGCATGGTCAGCCTGCTCAACGACACGTCGAGCGAGATCATTTATCCCGTTCTGCCCGCGTTTCTGGCACTTAGCCTCGGGGCTTCGCCTTTTGCGATCGGGCTGATCGAAGGCTTTGCCGAATCCATCGCCAGCATTCTAAAACTCTTTTCGGGCTATCTCAGCGACCGGTTTGGCACCCGCAAGCTGCCTGTTTTTCTCGGCTATTCACTGGCCGCGATCACGCGGCCTTTTCTGGCGTTTGTGACAAGCTGGCCGCAAGTGCTGGTCGTGCGGATGACAGACCGCGTCGGCAAAGGCATCCGCGGAGCCCCGCGTGACGCGATGATCGCAGACAGCGTACCGACGAGCGAACGCGGGTTTGCCTTTGGATTTAATCGGGCCGCCGACCACCTTGGTGCGGTCTTCGGGCCGGTCGCATCATTCGTCCTGCTGTCGATCTTTGCCGCCAACACGCAAAATCCGACGATTCGCGAATACCAGCAGGTATTTCTGTTCGCATCCATCCCCGTCGTGCTCGGCTTGGTCGTGATCGCTTTTTTTGTCAAAGAACAGGAAAAACCGGCGGTCGACGCGGCACCAGCCGCACCGCCAAATCTCTCGCTTCGTGGTTTTGACGGCAATTTCAAACGCTTTCTCTTCGTGATCGCGATCTTTACGCTCTCAAATTCGACCGACGCGTTTCTGCTGCTGAGGGCCGGGCAATCGGGCATCTCGCCTGTAATCTTGCCGCTGCTATGGATGACGCTACACGTGAGCAAGGTCGTGAGCTCACTGATCGGCGGCAACCTGTCGGACCGCATCGGAAGAAAAAAGCTGATCGTCGCGGGCTGGGTGATCTATGCGTTCGTATACGTTGGTTTTGCGTTCGCGTCCGAGGCATGGCACGCGTGGGTGCTGTTCGTTATATATGGCACCTATTTCGGCCTGACCGAAGGCGTCGAAAAAGCTTTCGTTGCCGACATGGTCCCCGAAGACAAACGCGGCACCGCATATGGCCTGTATAATCTGGCGTTCGGCATTACCGTCTTTCCGGCCTCGATCTTATTCGGGCTGGCGTGGAGCCAATTCGGCGCCCCCACGGCGTTTATCGCGAGCGGCTGCGTATCATTACTTGCGATAGCCCTACTTTCGTCAATAAAACCGCAAAAAGATCTAGCAATAAATCCGCTTTAATAAGGCGCGCGCCTTTTTTTATTGCAAATAGTGTATTTTTGGTTTATACATCTGTAATAAGCAAACACGACTTTGGATTCGGCTAATCGGAAAATTGTCTTTGAGCGAGTCCTATTTTTAAGGGAAAAGGTATCTGAAACCGGGCAAAAAATTAACTGCGTTGCGGTCGCATTTTTTTGCATCCAAAACCGCCGATTAGTCGAACGTCAATATGAAACAAGTTTTTTAACCATTTAGTTTACGAGGCGGGAGGGAGAAAAATGTCTAAATCTGACACATCAAACAGCTCGAAATACGGTTTCGTTGCCGGTTTGATCTTAGTAGCGTTGGCAGCGTTTGCAATTGCGGCGTTTCCGGGATTTTCAACGGTTCATGCGGATTCGCCGAGGGTGCAGACAGCGGCGCCGCTAACAACATTTGTGGGTACCAATCTCGGTTCGATACCCGACAATAATTGTTCCGGTGCGGGTCGGCAAATTAATTTTGCCGTTACCGGCATCAGCGCGCCGATTTCCAACGTGCGGGTTGGATTTACAGGCACCCATACATACGTGGGAGATTTGGATGCCCGATTGATCGCTCCGGACGGTACCACAACGGCGGTTATTTTCACGTTTACGGGAAACAACGTCGATCCTGATTTGGGTGACAGCTCGGATCTGAATGGAAGCTACACGTTTTTCGATACGGCTGCGAATAATTGGTGGACGGCCGCCGCAGCCGTTGGGCCGACCACGGCCGTTCCTGCGGGCAATTACAGAACGTCGGACGTTAATGGTGCCAACACATCGCTCGACCCGGTTTTTGCAAACCTAGCGGTACCTAACGGAACATGGGTACTAAAATTTAACGATTGTTCTGCGGGCGACACCGGAACAATAACTGATGCGACGCTTTCGTTAAACGGCGTAACCGCCACTCCGCTGCCGACCCCCACACCTACCGCCACTCCGACCCCAACTCCTGGCCCGACGCCGACGCCTGGTACATTGGTAACATTTACCGGGACAAATCTCGGTGCCATTCCCGACAACAATTGTTCAGGTGTTGGGCGGCAAATTAATTTCGCGGTTACCGGTGTTCAGACCCCGGTTTCCAACGTCAGGGTTAGTTTCACGGGCACCCATACCTATGTCGGAGATTTGGATGCACGATTGATTGCACCGGACGGAACCACAATGGCGGTTATTTTTACGTTTACGGGAAACAATCTTGATCCAAACTTTGGAGATAGCTCGGATCTGAACGGGACTTACAATTTCTTTGACGCGGCAACGAATAATTGGTGGGCGGCGGCCGCGTCGGTGGGTCCCGCAGCAGCGGTGCCCCCAGGTGACTATCGGTCATCCGATGTTACCGGCGTAAATACTTCGCTAGATCCGGTTTTTGCCGGACTTGCCAGTCCCAACGGCCCATGGACCCTCAAATTCAACGATTGCTCAGCGGGGGATACGGGCACGATAACCGCCGCCACACTCGCAATGAATCGCGCGGCTCCAACCCCGACGCCGACCCCGACTCCATTTCCGCCGACACCGCCATTTGAAGGGGATATTAACCGGGCGGTTCCCGGGGTTCCCGGATTTGCCGATGGGGACGTCAATGTCGCCGACCAAATTCAATACCAGCGATATGTAACTGGAACGGACTGCCCAAGCATGGCGCTTGGCGAACAGCAGCGTTTGGATGCCGGCCCAAGAACGAGTCGCGGTGACGGGCTATTTGGAGCTGCGGACGGAACGGCGATAGATGCCTACGCACGGCATGACGGGACGACCGACTTCGACCCGAACACAAATGGATGGCAGCCGACCCCGGCCGGCGGCCCGACGACGATCAGCAATCTCGGCTGCTCACCTGCCTCCGCACCGGAGCAGGACAACTTGGCAGCCGCGGTGCCCGAGCCGGAGACGGCGACTGCCGCCCGTGTCATGCGTGTTGTCTCGGGAACGGCGAGCGGAGGAGCAGTCACGGTCGAGATCGAGATGTCGGCCCAGGGCAACGAAGCCGGAACGCAGTACAGCCTCCACTTCGACCCGTCGGTCGTCTCCATTAGTAACATCAGCGGCGTAAATGCCAATCCTGACATCAGCTCAGGAGCGGACTCGCCTGCGGGAACGACGTTCAACATCAACGCTGAGGGAGCCGCTAACGGAACGATTGGCGTCGTTGAAAACTTCAACGGAACGCTCGATTCAATAACGGCAATTCCCGAAGGTGCAAGACGCATCGCCAGAGTCACGTTCCACGTCCGAAGTGGAGCCTCAGCCGGTGAATCGAAGCTCACCTTCGACGACAGTGTCGTGAAAGGCCTCTCGGCCGATGCAAACGGCCGGATACTCGGCACGACCTTCAACCAGAACGGCCGCATCGCGATCCCGGCCACAGCCGGAGCGAGCGTTTCGGGCCGTGTAACAACCCCGGACGGCCGCGGTGTTCGCAACGCCACTGTCACGATCGTCGACCACAGTGGTTTCGCACGAACTGTTACAACCAGCTCGTTCGGATACTATACATTAGACGACCTCACCGCTGGTGCAAGCTACACGATCGGCGTCTCATCGAGACAATACCGCTTCGCGTCGCGGACGGTCACAATAACCGACAGCCTTGCGGGTGTCGACTTTACCGGACAGGAGTAATTTCCTATCCATGACCTAAAACAAAAGAGGCGGCTTTCGGGCCGCCTTTTGATGAAAATTACACCGGCTGCGACCGGTTAGCTTTCGAACGACTAGTCACTTAACCGCATTGAATTAAGCATCGCACGGAATGCCGGGGAATAGCTCGCCGATTCGGCTTCGGGGACGACGGTCGCGATGTAGAGCAGGCCGCCATTTCGCAAGGTTGTAGTGTAGATCGTAACTACCTCAGTGCGGTTGGTGACGGGTGAGCGGCCCGAGAGAATTGTGGTCAGGCCCTGACGGCCGGCAACGTAGGTCTGGACGAGGTCTCCGCGTTGGTTTAGGTATGTATTGCCCTGGAGCATGCTGTTGACGTAGGCTTCGGAGTCGCGGGTGAGGTCGTTGTTTCGGCCGTTATAGATGCCTATCAGCGCTCCACGAGTAATGCCCTGTTCGCCGTAAGCGCCTTCGGGTGCAAATTGCACGTCGTCCTGGCTTGGGAAATTGACCCAGTTTGATGGGACGTTGACGCGCAGCCAGCTGAGACCGGTGTAGGCACGGACACGGGTTGACGGAAACGGGACGCTGTTTGTGTAGCGACCATTTGCCGTCGGGTTTGGCGTGTTATTTGATCCCTCGGTGCCGCGTCCGTTTTGTGCGTCCTTTTCGATCTGGGCCATCGTCTTTGCCTTTGGCAAAGCACGGAATCTGGCCTGGACACGTTCGAAATCGCGCGTTATCTTGATCGGTGGATTCTGCGAGACGTGCAGGTAAGACGCTTCCCTATTAATATTTTCGTAACGATTGCCGGGGTTCGGGTGGTCGCTGAGCCATTCGGGACCGCTGCCCTTTGATTGCTCCTCGATCGTTTTAAAAACGTTTGCAAGGTCGTGCGGGTCGTAACCGGCCGTGGCCATGATCTGGGAGCCGAGCGTGTCGGCCTGCGTCTCGTATTCGCGGCTGAATTTCAGCATAAACGTCCCGGCAATTCCGGCACCGAGCTGCGCTCCCGCCTCGCCGCCGATGACGGCGCCGCCGAGAATCAGGCCGAGATTGCGTAGCGTGCTGCCCGCGCTCGACGCCTTGGTCGCCTGAGCGGTCGCGTGGCGAAGAGCAACGTGGCTCAGTTCGTGGGCCATGACACCTGCAAGTTCGCCCTCGTTATGTGCGGCTTCGATCATCCCGCGATTGATAAACATCGGGCCGCCGGGCAACGCGAATGCGTTGAGGTCGCTTGCATTTACCCACTGAAACCGATAACTGAATTCTGGGTGCTGAAACTGCTGAGGAATCGACGTTACAAGCCTCTGGCCGATACGTTCTATGTAGCGATTAGCGTCGGCGTCAGATATGATCGGCATTTGCTGCTCGACCTGACGCGCGGCGTCGCTGCCAAGTTTGATGTCGTCCTGCACCTTGTATTTATTCTTCGGTGCGACGATCCGCGTCTGCGCAATTACTGCCATAGGCAGTGTAAAAAGTATTACCGCTATTAACGCCGCGGTCATCTGTTTGCCAAAATTTCCCTTGTTCATATGTTTCTCCGGAATCCTTGCTTCTTAGATTCTATGTTTACAGCGGTCTAAAAAATACTATACCGCAATCACGCGTGTTTGGATGTGCGCTGGCGAACCAAGCGTTCGCCGCAAAAGGCGGCGGCGATATTATCAAAATGTTAACAAGATGTTACAAAATGAGAGGTAAAAAAAGCGCCCTGTGTAAAAGTTAAGTATTATGTAACCTACTGGATACCTGCTCTGAACTATAATCGTGCGAGTCATTTATGAATGAACAACCGCAATCGATTCCGTTCGATCTTGTTCCGGGACAATTCGGCACATTCGCCGCTGATACGATGGAACAACGCGATATTAATTCACAACTTGACCTGTTAAGAGACAAGATTTTACTGCTCGGCGGAAAGACTGAAGAGGCTGTTCACCGAGGATTACGCTCGCTGACCGAGCGGAATAGCGAACTTGCCCGCAGCGTCTGCGAGGCCGACGAGCAGATCGATCAGATGGAGCTGGAGATCGATCAATTGAGCATCGAGATCCTCGCATCACAGCAGCCGACGGAGCACGACCTGCGGCTTGTCGTGTCGGTTGCCAAGATCACACCGATCCTTGAGCGAATTGCCGATCACGCATCGAGTATTGCCGAGGCGGCAATGATCCTTAACAACGAACCGCAGATCGACAGCTACGTCGATTTTTCGATGATGGCCGATA
The DNA here is from genome assembly GCA_038227175.1 of Pyrinomonadales bacterium. Lineage (GTDB taxonomy): Bacteria > Acidobacteriota > Blastocatellia > Pyrinomonadales > Pyrinomonadaceae > OLB17. The sequence continues at coordinate 117,657 of JBBRPZ010000013.1, forward strand.
TAGCGGAGGAAATGCTGAGAGAGGCATTGAACGCGTTTACATCCGAGGATGCCGACAAATCACGCGAGATCATCGGTCGCGATCTGGCTCTCGACAAAAGCTATGGCCGCGTGTTCGACGGCCTGCTTGCGAATATGTCCAAGAACCCGGAATCGGCGGGCGGCGCGGCCCGGCTGCTGTTTGTCGCCAAGCACATTGAGCGGATCGGCGACTATGTAAAGGATATTTGCGAGCTGAATGTTTACTTGCGCGAGGCTGTTTTTATCAAACACAGCCCTCGTGACTAACGGCTCGACGCGCGCCGGTTCGACAATGTGCGAATCGCGCGCATATTATTTGAGTTCTTAGCACAAATTAAGAATTAGGGAGACCTTGAAATGGCTTTTAGCTTTTTGCCGAAGGAAGATCAGTATTTTGCGATGTTTTCGCAGATGACCGCGAAAATACAAGAGGCGGCGGGTTATCTCGTCACCATGATGAGCGGCCCGTATGACGAGATGGAAGCCGCGTCAAAACGGATAAAGAGCGTCGAACACGAGTGCGACGAGATCACGCACAACATTACGATCAAGCTCAATAAATCATTCATTACGCCGTTTGACCGCGAGGATATCTACACGCTGTCGGTCGCGCTCGACGACGTCTGCGATTACATCGACGCGACGGCACGGGCGGTGGTCATGTATGACATTCACGAAGCCGACGAATACGTGCAGCAACTCACCGTCATCATGCAAAAGCTGGCTGATGAGATACATTCAGCCGTTGCGTTGCTAAAAAAGGCGAGCGGAATGGCCCCGCATCTTCTTGAGATACAACGACTCGAAAACGACGCCGACGAGGTGTATTTCAAAGCGATGGGTGCATTGTTTAAGAATTCGAGTGACGCAGTAACTATTATTAAACTCAAAGAGTTATACGAAATCCTCGAAAACGCGACCGACCGCTGCGAGAGCGTCGGCAATATCATCGAGAGCATTGTCTTGAAACACAATTGAAAATGGAAAATTGAGAATGGACAATTAAAGACGCTGATTCTTTCATTTTCCATTTTCCATTTTCCATTTTCCATTCTCCATTTTTTATGGACCAGCAAACAGCATCATTGGCCCTGGTGATCCTGATCATCGTTGTCGCCCTGGCGTTCGATTACGTCAACGGGTTTCATGACGCGGCGAATTCGATAGCTACGGTCGTTGCCACGCGTGTACTCTCGCCCGGCGTGGCGGTCGCAATGGCCGCGTTTTTTAATTTTATCGCCGTTGTCGTGTTTGGAACGGCCGTCGCCAAAACCGTCGGCGGAGACATGATCAATATCGATGCGATCCCCGCCGGCGACAGGCTCTACGTCTTACTGGCCGGCGTGATCGGGGCGATCATCTGGAATCTGATTACTTGGTGGCTCGGGCTGCCGACGTCGAGTTCGCACGCGTTGGTCGGAGCCTACGCCGGGTCAGCGATGACCTCTTACATTTATCATTTTGGATTTAACGGCGCCCAGATCGTGCTAAAAGCCGAGGGTTGGATCAAAACGATCACCTTTATCGTACTCTCGCCCCTGATCGGCATGCTGCTCGGGTTTATTTTGATGGTTGCTGTTTATTGGATATTTCACCGAGTTTCGGTAAATCGTGTTGATCGTGTTTTCCGCGTCGGGCAGCTTTTTTCCGCCGCCGCATACAGCTTAGGCCACGGAGGCAATGACGCACAGAAGACGATGGGTATTATTACGATCGTGCTTGTGTCTGGCGGATTTCTTCAAATGGCCCCCGGCGGCAAATTGCCTGATATACCGCTCTGGGTCGAGGTCGCCGCGTGCGCCGCCATTGCTCTTGGCACTCTATCCGGCGGCTGGCGTATCATTAAAACGATGGGCACCAAGATCGTCAAATTACAGCCCGTCGGTGGCTTCTGCGCCGAAACGGCCGGTGCCATCACGCTCTTTGGGGCGACAGCTTTCGGCATTCCCGTCTCGACAACCCACACCATCACGGGGGCCATTGTCGGCGTCGGGTCGGCCAAACGATTCTCCGCCGTCAAATGGGGCGTCGCCGGCCGCATCGTCTGGGCGTGGGTTTTGACGATCCCGGCTGCTGCGGCTATTGCCGCTGCTTCGTATTTTGTTGTGCTGCTGGTCGAGAAAATCGTCGGCGTCGCGTCGTGAATTGCCACTAGCTTTAGCTAGTGGGAAATTGTCCGAGGGAAAGCGGCTTTAGCCGAACGCCGTTTCAAAACAGTGTCCACTAGCTAAAGCTAGTGGCAATTCATTTTATCCAATGGTTTCGCAAGCCCTTTAGATTTTTGCAATAACCAATTACTTGCTAAAAGCCGCCGTGAATGACATCATTTTCTTAGGAGAAAACGATGTCTGTCATACTCGAAAAACCTCAGGTTCTGGAAGATTATCTCGTTATGCCCGACGCTGAGGTCCATGAGCGGATCGAAGCCGCGCGTGAGGCTTTGGGCAAGCGGGTCGTCATTCTCGGCCATCATTATCAGCGTGATGACGTGATCCGGCACGCGGATCTGACGGGCGATTCGTATCAGCTTTCGGTGATGGCTTCGCAGACCGAGGCCGAGTACATCGTCTTTTGCGGTGTCCATTTCATGGCCGAATCGGCCGACATTCTTGGAAAGGATTTTCAGCACGTGATCCTGCCCGATCTCGGTGCCGGCTGCTCGATGGCCGATATGGCGACGATCGATCAGGTCGAGGATGCGTGGGAGCAATTAAGGGAAATAGGGGTTTTGGACAGCAAGGTCGCGCCGATCACGTATATGAATTCGTCAGCGCAGATCAAGGCGTTTTGCGGTCGGAACGAAGGTGTTGTCTGCACTTCGTCGAACGCAATTCCGCTGTTTGATATTTATCTAAAAGAATTCGACAAGATGTTTTTCTTCCCCGACCAGCATCTGGGCCGCAATACCGGTGCGAAATTCGGCATTCCGCTCGATAACATGGTGATGTGGAATCCGCACGAAGACCTCGGCGGCAATACCGAAGAACAACTGCACGAGGCAAAGCTAATTCTCTGGCGAGGACATTGCTCGGTACACGGGCGGTTCAAACCGTGGCATGTCGATAAAATCCGGGCGGATATTCCCGGCGTCAAGGTGATCGTTCACCCCGAATGCATCCGCGAGGTCGTCGATATGGCTGATCTCGACGGCTCGACCTCGTTCATTATCAAGACGGTCGAAAATTCCCCCGTCGGCTCAAAATGGGCGGTCGGTACCGAGGTCAATCTCGTTAATCGCCTACAAACGCGATTCCCGGATAAGGAAATCCGCCTGCTGTCCCCCGACCTCTGCATGTGTGCGACGATGTACCGCATCGCTCCGCAAAACCTGGCGTGGGCGATGGAAAACCTGATCGACGGCAATATAGTTAACGAGATCGTCGTCGATAAAGAAACGAAACATTACGCCAACATCGCGCTTGAGCGGATGATCAGCTTTACTGAGAGGAAGATTTAGCCACGAATTACACGAATGTCACGAATTCAATTCTTCTGATCAGTGGAATTCGTGTCATTCGTGGCAAAACAGCTTTCCTCTTGCTTTATTCCCACCACTCGAACAAAATAATTAAAAGGAGACCTATGCGATGACCGAAGCCGAATCGTCCGCGATCTCACGTATGCGGTGCAGCGAAATAATGACGAAAAACGTCCGCACGGCGACCCGCGAAACCTCGCTGAGAGAGGCGGCCGCGATGATGCGTGATGGCGACATGGGCGCCGTACCCGTGGTCGATGGAGGCAAGTTAATCGGAATTGTCACCGACCGCGACATAGTCGTGCGGGCGGTGTCGGAAGGCAAGAATGCGGATTCTCCAATAGGCGACGCGATGACGACCGAGCTTTTTACCGTCAAGCCCGACGATTTTGTATTCGAGGCCATCCGCCTGATGGGCGACAAACAGGTCCGCCGAATTCCCGTCGTCGGCCCCGCCGGCGAACTCGCCGGCATCATCGCCATGGCCGATGTCGCGTTAGAGATGGAAGACGAACGCGAGATCGCCGAAACCCTTGAGGAGATATCGAGCGGAGCCTCTTTTTGGAGTAGGCAGTAGCAGTAGGCACTTGGCAGTAGGAAATCGACCCTCTGCCTACTGTTACTGCCTTCTGCCAACTGGTTCAATATGGCCAAATCCACCAATCGTAATTTTCAATTCGTCGGCTCGTCAAAAACCGCGCAGGTATCGGCCCGCTTGTGGTATCCGGCGGCGGATGTTTACCAGACGCCGGACGGCTGGGTCGTTAAGGTCGAACTGGCGGGCGTCTCGGCCGAGGAGATCGAGATTGGGATCGAGGGCAACACACTCTACATCGCAGGCAGCCGCAAGGATCGTTCTTGTGCAAGCGGCATTTCGTACCAGCAAATGGAGATCACGTACAGCAGTTTTGAAAAGACTCTGCGATTCCCGTCGCCGCTCGAAGGCGCGACCGTTGAGCATGTATTCGAGAACGGATTGCTGATTATTAATTTGAGAAAGGCGTCGTAGAACAGGCTTTCCAGCCTGTTCAGCTAGCGCAGCAGGCTTGTGTTGTACAACGGGATTTTAGCCTGTTTACGAAATGGCCGCAGGCTGGAAAGCCTGCTCTACAGAAGAATATATGGCTGAAGAAATTAAAAATCCTGAACCGGAGACCAAACTGCCGCAGCAGTTTGAGATAGCGATTTTGCCGCTGCAAAATACGACACTGTTTCCTGAGACCGTCGTGCCTTTGGCGGTTGGGCGTGAGCGTTCGACCCGAGCGGTCGAATCGGCGCTGGCGACCGAGGAAAAGCTGATCGCCACCATCACCACGCGCAACGACAATGTCACCGGCGACGACGCTAAGTACGACGACCTGTTCAAGATCGGCACCATCGTTAATATCAAGAGGATGATGCGTAACGAAGGCGTTATGCAGTTGATCGTGCAGGGCATGGACCGGTTTGAGATTCTCGAATGGACGGGCGAACAACCTTATCTGAAAGCTAAAGTGCAGATTTTGCCCGCGCTTCGCCGAGTCGACGACGAAGAGATCGAGGCACTGAAACGCAATATCCAAGGAATGATTCAGGAGGCTCTTGCGCTGCTGCCAAACGTGCCGCCCGAGATCCGCATCGCGGTCACATCGCAGGATAATCCTGTGCAGTTAGCGTATTTTATGGCATCTGTGCTCGATCTTGGCTTTGAGACCGAGCAGAAAATGCTCGAGTCGAGCACGGTTGACGGCTTGCTGACGCTGACGCACGCGGCTCTTGCCCGCGAGCTGGAAATCATGCAAATCAGGTCTAAGATCGCCAATGAGGCCCAGCATGAGATGGACAAATCGCAACGCGATTACGTCCTCCGCCAGCAGATGAAGGCGATCCAGAAGGAGCTTGGCGACGACGAAACGGGTGAAAAGGCCGAGGCAGACCAGCTTCGCGACCGGCTTGAAAAGGCCGAATTGCCCGACGACGTTCGCAAAGAAGCGACCCGCGAGCTCAAGCGGATGGAACAATTGCCTCAAGCGGCGCCCGATTACCATGTCATCCGCACCTATCTCGAATACATTCTCGAACTGCCGTGGATGAAGGCCAGCGAAGAAAAGCTCGACCTGAACGAGGCCCGCAAGATACTCGACGAGGACCACTACGGCCTCGACGACATCAAGGAGCGTATTTTAGAGTCGCTAGCAGTCGTGAAATTGCGGCCCGATTCAAAAAGTCCGATCATCCTGTTCGTCGGCCCTCCGGGAGTCGGTAAAACGTCGCTTGGACGATCGATCGCACGTGCATTGGGCCGTGAATTCGACCGCATCTCGCTTGGCGGTATGCGTGACGAGGCCGAATTGCGCGGCCATCGGCGGACGTATGTCGGAGCGATGCCGGGCCGTATAATTCAAGCACTTCGGCGTGTGGCGGTCAATAATCCGGTGCTGATGCTCGATGAAATAGATAAGCTCGGCAATGATTTTCGCGGCGACCCGTCGGCGGCTTTGCTTGAGATCCTCGACCCGGCACAAAACAACACATTTCGAGACAATTACATCGATCTCCCGTTCGACCTGTCAAAGGTTTTCTTCATCGCGACCGCCAACCAGCTTGGACCTATACCGGCCCCCCTCCGCGATCGAATGGAGATAATCCAACTCGTCGGGTACAGCGACCGCGAAAAACTCAATATCGCCAAACAATATCTGATACCGCGTCAGATCAAGGAAAACGGCCTTTCGGATGAGCAGCTCGCGATTACGGACGATGCAATAAATCTTCTTACCGCAAGATATACACGTGAGGCCGGCGTCCGCCAACTCGAACGCACCGTCGGCAATCTCGCCCGCAAAGTCGCTCTGAAAGTCGCGCAAGGCCTGACCGAAAAGGTCTCGATCTCCGCCGAAGAAGTTAAAGGCTATCTCGGCCCGCCGCGAGTTTACCCGGAAGAAGCGAGAAAAGAACTCCCGGCCGGTGTCGCGACCGGCATGGCATGGACTGAGATGGGCGGCGAAGTGCTGTTTATCGAAGCGACACTTTTGCCCGGCGGAAGCGGCCTGACGCTGACCGGCCAGCTTGGTGAGGTGATGAAAGAATCCGCGCAGGCAGCTCGCAGTTATTTGTGGTCGCACGCCGCCGAATTCGGCATTGACCCTGAGATGATCAAGCAAAACGGTATCCACGTCCACGTTCCTGCGGGGTCGATCCCGAAAGACGGACCGAGCGCAGGCGTCACGATGGCGTCGGCTATGGCGTCGCTTTATACGGGCCGAAAGGTGCGTTCGGATACGTCGATGACCGGCGAGATTACGCTTTCTGGACTGGTTTTCCCGGTCGGCGGCGTCAAGGAAAAGGTGCTCGCCGCCCACCGTGCCGGCATCCGGCGGATAATCATGCCCGACCGCAACGTGCCGGACACCGAGGAAGTTCCCGAAGACGTAAGAAAAGAACTTGAGATCATTCCGGCAAAATTTATCAGCGATGTTCTGAACGCCTCCCTCGAAGCCGATGCCGCACCTCCGGTCGTCAAAAAAATTCCGTTGACTGCTCTTACGACCGAACCGGCGGGCCCAATCGACGCCGTAATCGTTGGTAAGCAACCGGAGAATTAATAGTTACTAATTGTAGGGCGATCGCTCATCCCGCTCGATCCACATTCGCTATACCGCGTTAACAACGATAAACTCACCTGATAGCTTCAAAGTTGATTTGGATCTGTAAGGCCAGAACAGAATTAGGAAATATGATAAATAAACAATTAATAGCGTCCTTAATAACGATCCTCTTACTATCGTTCTGGGCATCTGGCATGGCACAGCAAACGGCTCCTGTCCTTGCAAAAACGAGTATTGCTAGTACTAATCCGCAAACAGCATCACCGCAACGATCTGGTTTTATCAGGAAGAAACATCATCGTCATTCGGCGAGATACCTAAAAAGTGCCAAGAGCCGATCCGCAAGACATGCAAGAATTGCGACCAAAGCCCGCAAATACAGGACAAACCAGAGACGGAATACTGTCGCAAGGTCATTTAGGGCAAGCAATCATTCACGACCTCAGTCCAGACGGTCTGATGAGGAGACAGAGCGAGACGCATCGCAGGGTCAAAGTCCGGAGCCTCAGGCGGACGAAGAATTTGAGGGTGACCTCGACGACCGGTTGGACTGGTTTATGTCCCAGCGTGCCTATCCGTTCAAAGAGATCCCGGACGGAGCACGCCGGAATGCCTTTAAATACGCCCGTAGCCGCTCGGACTTGCGGGCACCGGACGCCGTCGGGACGACCTGGACTCCGATTGGTCCAGTGCCAACTACTTCCGCATTCCCAAATAACGGAGGTTTTACGTCCGGCCGTATTCCCGCGATCGCCGTATCGCCGGCAAACAATCAGATCGTTTTGGTCGGCTCGGCGATAGGCGGCATTTGGCGATCGACCGACGGCGGAACGAGTTTCGTGCCTGTTTCCGACAATCAGGTCGATCTGGCGGTGGGTTCGATCGCGTTTGCTCCGAGCGATCCTAATATCGTTTATGCCGGAATGGGCGACACCGACCAGGGATATTTCGGGACGGGGGTCTTGAAATCAACCGACGGCGGTGCAACCTGGGCTAAGGTAAACAACAACACATTCCCTGATCGTGGCCAATGCACCAAGGTAGTTGTGGACCCGAACGACCCGAACCGAGTGTATGTCGCTCAATTCAGTTCGCTGAATACAGTTACCGGCGGCACATTCGTTAGCGGCATCTACGTTTCCTCCGACGGCGGACTTTCTTGGACACGAACCCTGTCAGGAAGTGCAGCCGACCTTGCTATTCATCCTACCAACTCGCAGATATTGTACGCCGGTATGAGATTTAGTTTCGCCCAGACGCCCAGTCAGGGGCTGTACCGCTCGACCGATGCCGGTATGACTTGGACCAAGGTGTTTGATTCGCCGTACAATGCTGCCTTTTCGTCCACGCGAGATTTTCTTGTTTCGGTTACCCCGGCGGCGCCAAACCGCGTTTACATTTACTTCGGAACCCGAGCAACAACGCCGGCCGAGGCAGTTCTTGAAATGAGCAACGATTCGGGCTTGACGTGGACATCGCGCGGCGCGATCTCGACCGACGACGGCGGTACAGATCCGGGACAATTTGGATATAACAGTTATCTGGCGGTCAGTCCGACGAATGCAAATACGGTTTTTATTGGTTCGCGTGACGTGTTCGGAAGTACCGACAGCGGCTTAACATTTACAAATATTTCGAACGCGTGGGCACCTCCATACGCGGCAGCTAAATACCAGCCTCGTTCACAGTCGTTTCATTCGGACCAGCAGGCACTTGCGTTTCAGCCTGGCAGCGGATTGATTTTTTATTGCGGAAACGATGGCGGTTTGTGGAACACGACGGATGGCGGGGTAAACTTTACGTCGCTTAATTCCACGCTATCTTTGACGCAATTCACGAGCCTGGCGGTACACCCGGCGGATCCCGCAAGAGTTTACGGTGGTACACAGGATAATGGCACCCAGCGACGAACCGCCGGTAACGGATGGACGGAGTATAGCGGCGGCGACGGCGGGAGGCTGGTTATCGATCCGGTCGATCCGTCCAGAGTTTATTCAAGCTATACTAAAGGGACGGTGTATCGATGGCTCAACAATGCAACTACCTTCAGTGCGACGATTTCGACCGCGGCGACATTTGGCGAATCAGGTTCGCGTGGACGGATCGCGTTTTATCCTCCGATAGTTGGTAACGCCGTCGACTCGAGGGTCTATCTGGGAACTTTCCGGCTGTTTGTCTGCTCTAACTGTGATATTTCGGGCACGCCTCCGAGGTGGACACCGCCCGGAGGAACTTTCGATCAAACCAAGGGGGGCACCGATGTGCTAAGCGCGCTTGCGATTGCCCGGAGTAACGATCTGGTGATCTATTCAGGTTCGCGCTCTGGTCGGGCTATGGCCAGCACAAATGGCGGGGCTGACTGGAACGACATTACGGAGGGGCTGCCAAATCGGTCGATTACAAATATCACCCCGAGCGCGACTGACCCGGCCCTGGTATACCTGACCGTCTCCGGTTATGGCACCGGGCACGTGTTCAGATCTGCCAACGGCGGGGCGAACTGGACCGACATCAGTGCTAACCTGCCAAACATTCCGGCCAGCGCGTTCCTGATAGATCCATTGACACCCGCGACATTATATGCCGGCACAGACATTGGCGTGTTCCGTTCGACGGACAACGGTGTGTCATGGACGATTTTCAACGCGGGCTTGCCGCCCGTCCCGATAATGGCTTTTACCGCCCAGGCAAATGGCTTGATCCAGGTCGGCACGTTTGGCCGCGGGGCTTATGAATTGACGCCCACGGGAATTCCTACACCAACTCCGACGCCTACTCCGACGCCTACTCCGACGCCAAGCTGCACGCCGAATGAGAACCTCGCGCGCGATGGCGGATTTGAGCAAAATACGGCTCAAGGTACTAATCCTAATTGGGCAGTGACGGGTACGCTTCCATTGTGCAGCTTCGCCGCCGGGTGCCGGCCCGGCGCTGCAACCGGACCCCGAACCGGCAACGGTTGGGTGTGGTTTGACGGAGCTGCCAACGGTACGGCGGCCGAAGCCAGCACCATTACACAAAGTATTACGCTGCCGGTTGGCGGAGCGTCTTCTCTAAACTATTTCCTTAGAATGGGCGTGGTAACCGCGCCTTCGACGACCACGTTACAGGTCAGGGTCGATGGCAACGCGGTGCAAACGATCAACGAGCCGGCGACGGCCGAAACGGCTTATACGTCTCGTACGGTTGATCTATCCGCGTTTAATGACGGGGCACGACACACGGTCAGCTTTGCCTATAATCGTCCGGCCGGTACGACAGGCAGCGACAGCTTTACAATCGACGACGTGACGTTATCGACGTCCTGTCCCGCGGCGACGGCTATCGGGATCGCGAATATGACTGGAACCGAAGGCGGTGGGACACCCGGACCATTCGGCGCCGATGCTCCTACAAATAATACACTCGATTTTGTTGTGACCCGGACCGGTGATCTCAGCATGATCTCGACCGTTCATTATGCGACCGTTGACGGTACCGCGACGGCTGCGGATCACGATTATGAACCAACGTCTGGAACACTCACATTTGGCATCGGCGAGAGGACAAAAGATATTTTGGTCGTCATCGATGGCGACGATAAGGCCGAACCGGACGAGGTATTTGGCGTACATCTCGACAATCCAACCGCGGCGATCCTCACTCATGCTGACGGACTTGGCACCATTCTCAACGACGACATGCCAGCGGCGCCCATTCCGACTCCGACTCCGACTCCGGGTTGTGGACAGAACGCGAATATTGTTAAGGACGGTGGATTTGAAGAGAGTACATTTGATGAGACTACGGAAGAGTTGATTAACCCGAATTGGACGTCCTCCTCGACCCTTTACGACACCTCGATTTGTTCTATCGAGGGCTGCGGCACCGCCGAACCCCCACGAACCGGAAACAACTGGGTTTGGTTTGACGGAACGGGATCGGTGGATGCTGAGAGCGGTATCGTTCGACAGAAGATCTCCATTCCGCCGGGAAGTACTGCGACCCTCAGCTATTATCTGCGGGTTGCCGAGGTGACAGCCCCGTCTACGTCAAAGCTGACGGTCACCATCGATGGCACTATTGTGCAAACGATTACCGAACCGGCGGCGGCGGAATCCGGTTATACACTCCGAACGGTCGATTTGTCATCTTTTGCCAACGGTCAGCCGAGGCAGCTTAGCTTTAATTACGCCCGGCCGGCCGGGACGACTGGCAGCGACAGTTTCCTGATCGACGACATTATCTTATCGACAACCTGCGCGGCCTCACTTGCAACAGTGGACGGCAAGGTGCTCACGTCTGACGGTCGCGGGCTTCGAAATGCAACCGTGTCGATCACGAATTCGAACGGCGGTGTGCAAACGGCGACGACCAGTTCGTTTGGGTTTTTCTCATTTCCCAACGTGCTGATCGGAGGAACCTATACCCTTCGGATCTCATCCAGACTATATCGATTCTCACCGCAGACTATTCAGGTCAGCGGAAACTTGACGCTGCCTGATTTTGTTGGCTTGGAGTAATAATTGAGATTCGTTACCGAAGCCAAAGGACATTAACCGAAACCAAAAGAGCGGCTCTCGCGGGCCGCCTTTTTCCGCTTGTAAAATAGATCGCAATCGTCCGCCTACAAGCACTTATGCAGCCGGATCTTCTTTCCGAGTTCCAGTTGAAAATCACCGATCAGATCACCGGTGTCGGTCAGCGTTACCTTGAGGGTCATTTGCTTGCCGGATATACGGCCCGTGTAGTGAGCCGGAACGCCTTTATCAAGGTTGCCCTCGCGGATCGGGCCGCCTCTTTCGCGTGTGTGGCTGCCCTTGGAATCAAAATTCCCGATTTGGTCTATCGTGAGGGCACCTGTTATTTCGCCGTGGGCGCAGTCGTATTCGATCGCGGTCGAATTAGCTTCAACGACCAGCCTGATGCCATTGCCGCCCCAGCTGCCCGGGGAAACGGTGGTGTGTTGCAGTTTTTTCATTGTTGGTTTGACCATCTTTTTAGGTTTTTTCTTCCTGTGGGAATTGGAATTTGTTTGATCCGGACCATCATGGGCAAAATCTGATCGAGCCGCCGATTCGTCGGCCATGATAAACAGAGACATCGTCAAAACGCAGGATATTACGATACCCGCCCGCATCCGATAAAGAAATTTCGATTTTTCCATTACGACTATACCTTCCGGCCCCGAAAGCCAACGGTGTTTTGATGCCAACAAGCGGCTAAAGGCTACCATAAGAAATACGCGGGACAAACAACCTGTCATCTTAGCAAGACCCCGCCTAAACATTCGCAATTATCTAAATAATGCACCTAAATGCTAGAATAATGTCTGCATCGCCACGCAAACGCCGTGCATCCAATCGAATCGGTCTAGATCGATAAGTCAATTATTAAAAGCGAGTATAGGATGAATTCAAAATTTCGCGTGTCCATTATTTTAGCTGCGGGCCTAATGGTTTTGGCTGCCTTCTTTTTGCTGAGACTGCCGTCGCGGCCCGACTCCCTTGCCCAGATCGCGGATGAGAAAGTGCCGTCGGTTATGGGATCGGTGACGGATTCTCCGTTCGTCTCGCGACAGGCCGTTGCTTTTGGCGAATCGGTCGCGGTGCGCGATCTTGCGGCAGCGGGCATTGCGACGACGCTGAAAGGCTATAAATTCAAAACGGTCGAAGACCAAATGGAAGAAGTGCGGATCCAACGCGAAAATCAGACCCGCGCCCTAAAGGGCCTGCCGCCGCTGACGGAAGGACAAAAAGAAGATCGCGAAAAAAACGGCATGAACACCGAACGGATAAAGATCGGTCGGCCCGGCAAGGGTAACGCCCGCAGAGGCTCGTTTTTGGACGAGGCCCTTTCGCTCTCACCGGCTGTCCCCTCGGTAATGCCGACACCGGCCGTTAATTTTGAGGGCATGTCGAGCGCGGACAATACCACAACATTCGGCTCGACCTTTGCTCCGCCCGACACGGTCGGTGACGTGGGGCCGAACCATTACGTCCAGATGGACAATTCGTTGGTCGGGATCTACGACAAAACGGGCACCCTGCTCGTGCCGAAGTTTCGGCTGACTGCTATAACGAGCGTCGCGGGAGGCCCATGCGCAACAGTTAACGATGGTGACCCGATCGTTCTTTACGATCCGCTGGCCGACCGTTGGCTAATGTCTCAATTTTGTACCACACCGGTCCCCGGCCATCAGATCATCGCCATATCGAAGACGCCCGACCCGACCGGTGCGTATTACGTTTACGATTTCGTCCACCCGACCGACGACTTTCAGGACTATCCGCACCTTGCTGTCTGGCCGACGGGCTATTTCATGAGCACCAACCAGTTCGATCAAACTGGAAGGACTTTTAAAGGTACCGGTGCGTTTGCTTATGACCGTGTAAAGATGCTCGCGGGCGACCCGACCGCCTCATACGTCTACGTCAATGAGTTTTCATCGATCTGCCCATCATGCGGCGGCCAGCTGCCGACGGATATTGACGGAACGGTTACTCCTCCGGTCGGTTCGCCGGATCTCTTTATGGAGTTTCGCTCGGACGAATTTGGCGACCCGGTGGACGGGTTGCGGATATTTGCGTTTACGCCAAATTTCACGACGCCGGCCTCATCCACGTTTGTGCAGGTAGGAACGGATCTGCCACTCGCGGCGTTTGACGGAAATTCACCCAGCGGCCGCAACGTTGTCGAGCAACCGGGTACCACCACCGGCCTCGACGTCATCGCGGACCGCTTGATGCATCGCATTGGGTACCGCAACTTAGGTACCGTGGCAAGTCCCGTCAATTCCTATGTCCTGAACTTTACGGTCAACGTCGGTGGTGCCGCCGCGACAAGCGCGGCGACGTATCAGGCCGGCATCCGCTGGGCCGAGCTCCGCCGCGGTGGTGACGGCACAATGAGCGTCAATCAACAGGGCACACAATCAACCAACCCAGGCAACCCGGCCGGCGGGACAAATCTGTGGCTCGGCAGTGCCGCGCAGGACAACGCGGGCGGTATTTTTCTCGGCTACAGCACGTCTGGGTCGACCGATCCCAATGATTTTCCGAGTATCAAGTATGCCGGGCGTCTCGCATCCGATCCGCCCGGAACGCTTGCCCAGGGCGAGGCTCCCGGCATACTCGGAACCGGCAGTCAAAACGGCGCGGGCAGCCGCTGGGGCGACTATTCTGCGGCCAGCGTCGATCCGGCGGACGAATGTTCGTTTTGGTACACGCAGGAGTACCGCACCGCCGCCAACACCGGCAACGCATTCAACTGGACAACAAGGGTCATCGGCGGCATTAAGCTCCCCGGTTGTACCGCCCCTCAGCGTGGCACTATTTCTGGCACGATCACAAACTGCGGCACCGGCCAGCCGATCGCCGGAGCAAGCGTGACCTCGACTGGCGGTTTTGCGACCGGGACGAACGCGGCCGGCCAGTACACATTTATCAACGTTCCGGTTGGAACTACAGGCGTCGCGGCGACCAATTCTGGCGGCTTTAACGGCGCGTCGAATAATGGAGTTGTCGTCACCAACGCGGGCAATACCTCGGCAAATCTTTGCCTGACGGCGATCCCGGTGCTTAGCGGAGGCACGGCGACAATCGTTAGCGAAAGCTGCCTGCCCGCAAACGGCGTGATCGATCCGGGCGAGACGGTTACGCTCGCGTTTCCGGTTTCGAATACGGGTACGGTTAATACCGTCAATGACATCGGCACGCTGCAAGCCACGGGCGGCGTCACGTCACCGGGAGCGTCCCAGCCCTATGGCGTAATCACCGCCGGTGGACCAGCCATAACCAGGAATATTACGTTTACGGCCAGCCCGCAGCTTGCCTGCGGCACAAATATAACGGCTACCGTCGCCCACGTTGACGGAGCAAATAATCTCGGCAACATCGTTTACACGATCCCGACCGGCGTAGCCACGGCCCCTACGACGGTAAGCTATACATCACCCGAGGTTTCTATTCCCGACAATACAACCGCCGGGGTCAATGTCCCGCTGGTCATAGGAGGCGTAGCCGGGGCAATCGCGGATGTTAATTTCCGTATCGACGGGACCGCTTCGAGTAACGACCCGCTGTCAACGACGGTCGGTTTGAATCATTCATTCGTTGGCGACCTGAAATTTAAACTCACGTCTCCGCAGGGGACGACCGTCGAGATCATGTCGGCCGGCGGCGGCGACGTAAATTGCGCCGTTAATAATATCTATCAGATGACGCTCGACGACCAGGCGACGAGCGCTCAAACGTGCCCGTCGGGCGGTACCAACTCGGGGCCGCTTACCGGATCGTTTACACCATCGAACCCGCTGTCGGCCTTTAACGGCCAGAACCCGAACGGCACGTGGACGTTGAATGTCATCGACACCGCCGCCGCCGACACCGGCAGTATCCGGGCATACTCATTGATAATTACCGGTAAGATCTGCTGCGGCGGCCCGCCACCACCGACGCCGACCCCCGTACCAACCGCGACGCCAACACCCACGCCGACGCCCGTACCGACGCCGACGCCGACGCCGACCGCTTGCGCGTTCAGCAACGGCGGGCTCAATCCACAATCGATCGCGGAAAACGGGGTCGTCTCACCGACCGGCACTTTTTGGAGCGAGGTGCAGCACAATACTGGCGTCACGACGCTTGCAAACGCCAGCTCGGGCTTTGCGGCTGTCCAGGGTACGAACCGTTTAACGGACAACTTTACGCTGACTCAACCGTGTACCTTAAATAGCGTTAATTTTTACGGCTATCTGACCGGCGCGGCCGCAACCCCATCGCCGTTTACGGCTTATACTTTGCGGATCTGGAACGGCCGCCCCGGTGATGTCGGAAGTACGGTAATATTTGGCGACACGACGACTAACAGATTGGCGTCTTCCGTGAATTCAAACCTGTTCCGGCTCTTCAATTCGGTTGTTCCCACCAATACTCCCCCCGGAACGACGCGTCGAATTTGGCGTAACACGGTGACGGTCGGAACGTTGTTGCCCGCCGGTACATATTGGCTCGACTGGGCGTCGACGGTAACTGGGAATGTCAGTCATTTTCATCCGAGCAAAACCATAGCAGGTTCGCGCGGTGTGGCCGGGGATAATGCCCGCCAATTTGATGTCGCGACGGCGGTCTGGGTCGATCTCGTCGATGCTGGCACACCGGCAACAAATCCGGGTGTGCCGCAGGATATGCCATTTGATATCAACGGAGTTTTCGCGGCCGCAACGTTGTCGGGCCAAATTTTTACTTCCGACGGCACGCGCGGATTGCGAAATGCCATTGTTTCGCTTACCGACGCTAACGGTATCGTTCAAACGGCGACCACAAGTTCGTTTGGATTTTATTCGTTTGGCAACGTCGCGGTCGGTGGAACGTACACGATTCGGGTGTCGTCGCGGCTTTTCCGCTTCGCCGCTCGCACCGTAACGGTTAACGGCGACCTAACGGACATTAATCTGGTCGGCCAGGAATGATATTCGGACTTAGACTGAAACAAAAGAGTCGTTTTTCGGAGCGCCGTTTTATTTCGGACGTATATCTCCGATTTTCCTTGAACAAAGTTCTGAAAATATCTATACTTAGCTTAAACCAGTGAGAATGCGCCTTTCGCGAAAAACTTTCATCCTTGTCAAATAATTTCCGCATTCGGTTTCGGCTCTAAGCCGCACTAATTTTTGGGAGCGTATTGCAAATGCTGAATCTTCAATTGCCTAACAAAATCACCAGTCAACTAAGGCTTTTCGCGGCTATCGCGCTAGGGGCGATCGCCGCTTTCACTACCCATGCGCAGACCCCGCCGTCTTGCAGCATATCGCCGACGGTCCTGGTGTATGACCGTTTGGACGATCATCTGCGTGGGTTTAAGGCTTCGGATCCAGGGACGATAACGTCGGATATACAGCTGACCGGTTTTAACGCAGGTGAAACGCTGAGCGGCATGTCCTACCGTCCGGCTAACGGGCAGCTTTTTGGCTTTGCCTCGGATGGACTTACTACCAGGATAGTTACCATCAACACGACATCCGGTGTCGTTACCGTTGTTGGAACCGCAATACCCGCAACCTCCGATGTTTTTTTTGGGGTTAGTTTTAACCCGACCGTCGATCGTCTGCGTGTAATTGGCGACCAAGGATCGAGCCGCCGGTTTATTCCTGATACCGGAGCGGTCGCAGCGACTGACACACCGCTTGCGTTCGCACCGGGCGACTCAGCGACGGGTACACCCAATATTGTTCATGTGGCATACGACCGCAATGTCGTCGGAGCGACACTTACCACGTTATACGGCATAGACCAGACCCGCGACACGCTTGTCCGCATTGGCGGCGTGGATGGCACTCCTTCGCCAAACGGCGGACTGGTATCCACGGTCGGGCCCTTGGGCTTCAACGTCACGAATGCGGGGGATTTCGTGATCCAGGGCGGTTCCGGAATAGCCTACGCCGTGATGCGGGTAGCGGGCACCTCGACACTCTTTACGATCAATCTCTCGACCGGCGCCGCAACCCAGATCGGAGCTGTTGCCGGTGGACAGTTTGTCGAAGGCGTCGCCGTCGGGCCGTGTACGCCGGGAACTCCAACTCCGACGCCAACTCCGACGCCAAGTCCGACGCCAAGTCCGACACCGACGCCTTCTCCGACACCCACGCCGCCCGCGTTTGCTCAGGTATCGGGGCGGGTGTTAACGTCTGATGGGCGGGGACTGCGTAATGTAACTGTGACGATAACCGATTCGACCAATGTCACTCAATCGACAACAACGAGTTCATTCGGGTACTACCAATTTGACAACGTAGCGACTAGCCGGACTTACACTCTCGCGGTGGGATCGCGCTTCGTTACCTTTACCCCACGGACGCTTCAGGTTCTTAACAACGTTACAAATTTCGACTTTGTCGGACCCTAGATCCTAGGCCCATCACAAATACTAAAAGGCGGTCGAAAGGCCGTCTTTTTTTATTCTATAGAAAGACCTGATGGTTCTCGCCCAAAACCAGCCGTAACAAAGATTTACGGGCTATTAACTGGCCTTTTGCGGGTGACGATAGTACACTTTCTAAAACTCAGTCTGAATTTTAAGACCAAAAGCGGCGAAGACCAATTCAAGATAGGGGCATTCCTATTTGATACCGATTTTGCTGGGGAAATATTGACCTGGGGCACGTAACGGATATATTCGCAATCGTAACAATCAGGATACAAAATGAAAGAGAAATTGATGATAAAAGCGTTCGTCGGGGCGCTCATTTTACTTAACTTAGCATTCTGCTCGGAAACTATTTTTGCGGGCACAAAACATAGTCAGGGAAGCCTTTGGCAGAATGTTGCCGAACAGCAAATACGGTCAAAAGGCCGCCGCAGCCTGTTCCCTGAAAAGTACGAGACTTTTACCCTTAACAAAGATCTGCTCATCGATTCGATGTCCGGTATGACGCTCCAGTTTAGCGCAGCGGCCGACGGTAAGAATGTCGTCATCGATATTCCGATGCCCGATGGCACCGTCTCGAAATTTCGCGTCGAGGAAACCCAAGTCCTTGCCAGCCATCTGGCAAGAGACTTTCCGGCCTGGAAGACCTTTCAGGGTTACGGCATCGACGATCCGACGGCGTCGGCCCGTTTTGACTGGACCTCGGCCGGATTTCACGGTTACATATTTACGGATAAAGGCACTATTTACATCGACCCGTTTCAAATGGGTGACCTCGACAATTATCTTGTCTACTACAAACACGATTTCGGGGCCCCGGCCGCGGGCGATTTTAGCTGTCATGTTGGCGAGTCGTTAGCCTCGGAACTGGCGCCGCTGGCGTACGACCGACCGGATTCGCCGGCCTTTGCGTTCGGCAGCGCGATTCGCACGTACCGCATCGCCATCGCGACCACTGCGCAATGGGCACGCTCGACGACCACCTCGACCGATCCGCAGGCGATCCGAACGGCCGCGTTGGCCGCGATCACGACGAGCGTCAATCGCCTCGATGGCATTTACATTCGCGAGATCGGCGTGACCCTCCAGCTCGTCAATCCGCCGATCACGGATAACGCCAGAAACATCATATTTGACGATCCGGCGGCGGCCCCGTACAACAATACGGATCAGGAAGCTCAGCTGAATATCAACCAAACGACGATTGATGCCCGGGTCGGCAGCCCAAATTACGATGTCGGCCACCTTTATGGCACCGGAGGTGGCGGCGTCGCGTCAGCACCATCAGTCTGCAGTGATGCAAAGGCCCAAGGCTACTCGGCCCGGTCGGGTTTCCTCGGCGACCCGTTTACAGTCGACTATGTGGCCCATGAGATCGGCCATCAATTTGGGGGGAGCCATACCTACAACAACCGCGACAACGGCGGCGCATGTACGACCCGCTCAACGTCAAACGCATTTGAGGTAGGCAGCGGCTCGACGATCATGTCATATGTCGGTATCTGTAATATCCGTAATTTGCAGCAATATGTCGATATCGGCACGCCGATGTTTCACATCCGCAGCCTGACGCAGATGGTTACCAATTTGCAGGATAATTCGCTCGGAAGCGGCGGCTCGTGCGGAACGGCAAACGGCACCAACGCCATCCCGACCGTAAACGCGGGTGCAAACTTTACGATTCCTCGGCTGACGCCGTTTACGTTGTCGGCAACAGGCAGCGATCCTGACGCGGCAGACGTGCCCAATCTGCTTTACTCATGGGAAGAATACGATCTCGCGCCGTCCGGCAGTGGCGAATTGGGGACACCTGCGGGAACTTTCGACGTTGACACCGACGGTATTTTAAGACCCCTGTTCCGGGCCTATTCGCCGGTCGCCGACACGTCACGCACGTTTCCGAGTCTGGCCTATATCCTGAATACCGCGAATAACGCTCCGGCCGGGAGCAATAATCCACCGCTGACATATCAGGGTGTCAATCCGACCGGCACCTCCGGCTCAACATGTCAGGCGGGAAGCGATTGCGCGATCGGCGAAAGCCTGCCGTCCACCGCTCGAACAATGAATTTCCGGGTCGCGATACGCGACCGCCGCGGCGGTATTGCGGACGCGGGAATGACGGTTACGACCGTGGCCGCAACAGGCCCGTTTCAGGTAACCACGCAGAATACCGCCCCGGTCGCCTGGGCGTCCGGCTCAACGCAGACCGTAACTTGGGATGTCGCGGGCACGGTTGCGGCACCGATCGGCGCCGCTAATGTCAAGATATCCATGTCAACCGATGGCGGACAGACATTCCCGATAACGCTGCTCGCAAGCACGCCAAATGACGGAACTGAGCCGATCACGGTACCAAACAACCCGACGACACAGGCCAGAATAAAGGTCGAGGCTGTCGGAAATGTATTCTTCGATATTAACAATGCCAATTTCTCTGTCACCGGTCCGGGAGCAACACCTACGCCTAATCCGACCCCCACACCTCCGGGTATAGGCATCGGAGACGCAAGCGGCACCGAAAGCGGCGGCGGCGCTCCGGGGCTGACCAATGCTCCGAGCAACAACACATTCGATTTTGTCGTAACCAGGACAGGTAATCTTAATGTGGTTTCGACAGTGCATTATGCGACAGTCGACGGAACGGCAACCGTTGCGGATCATGATTACGAGCCAACAACCGGCGACCTGACTTTTGGCGTGGGCGAATCGGAAAAGGATGTTTTTGTCGTCATCGATGGCGACGATAAGATCGAGCCGGACGAAGCGTTTACGGTACATCTCAGCGCTCCAAATGCGGCGGTTATAACTGACGCCGACGGCCAGGGCACGATCATAAATGACGACGCTCTGCGGTTGGAAGGTGATATTAACCGCACCGTTATCGGATCTCCCGGAACCGGTGACGGCGATGTCAATGTCGGCGATCAGATCCAGTACCAGAAGTTCTTAAGAGGCGTGGACTGCCCGGGAGTGGCTTCGGGTGAGCAGCAAAAACTCGACGCCGGCCCGAGAAATACGCTCGGTGACGGCCTGTTAGGTTCAGCTGACGGAACGGCGATCGACGCCTATGCCAGACATGACAACGCGACGGATTTTGACCCGAACACGGCCGGATGGCAGCCGACACCGGCTGGCGGCCCTAACACGATCGCCAATCTCGGCTGCACCGCTCCGGCCCGACCGGAAAGAGCAGCAAAAGTAGTATCCGAATCACCTGCGGCCGCGGCGGCGCGAGTTATTCGCCTGGTATCGGGAGTAGGAACACGCGGCTCCGACATCACCATCGAGATCGAGATGGCAGCTCAAGGCAACGAAGCCGGAACGCAGTACACGCTGCACTTCGACCCGACCGCTGTCAGCATCAGCGACGTCAGCGGTGTTAATCCGAACCCCGACATCACGTTGGGAACGGATTCACCGGCGGGAACGGTGCTGAATGTCAACGCCGAAGGAGCAGCTAACGGAACGATCGGTATCGTTGAAAACTTCAACGGCACGAGCGATTCCATCACGGCGATCTCGGCGGGTGCAAGACGCATCGCGAGGGTGACGTTCCACATGCGCTCTGGTGCCGCAGCCGGCGAATCGAAGGTCACCTTCGACAACTCGGTGGTCAAGGGTCTCTCAGCCGATGCAAACGGACTGATCCTCGGCACGACCTTCGACCAGAACGGCAGGATCACGATCCCGGCAACAGCCGGAGCGTCAATCTCAGGCCGTGTCACAACCCCGGACGGCCGAGGTTTGAGAAACGCCACGGTCACTA
>JBBRPZ010000014.1:0-132042 GCA_038227175.1 Pyrinomonadales bacterium
ATCTCCTCCGGAGTCCACTCGATCACCATCAGTCTCTCGACCCTCGCCCAGGTCGCTACATCTATCCGGTGTATTCTCTTATACCGCTGCCGCTCGCGTGCCGCCCTCACCGCACGGGCCGCATTGTATTTCCACCGCCCGCTGCCATTCCGAGCGATCTCACGCGTTACCGTCGATTTGTGAACCTCGATGCACATCGCGATCTCGCTCTTCTTCATTCCAGTTCTCAATAATGCTCCTATCTGGTACCTTTGCTCCTGGGTAAGTTGTTTGTATCTCAAGGTTGCTCCTTTTGATTTCGCAGTTAAAAGTCGCTTCAAATCTACTTCGACTTACCCTTTTCTGCGAAACTTCAAAGTTGCACTTATCATATGAATTTACGGCCGGCCACTTTGCGATAACGGGCCTTATCTACTATATTTGGGACCGCAAAGCCAATTCATTTGTCGCTGAAGCGACAATATTTTATTTGTTCTCGATTCTGTGGTTTGAAAACCACGATTCAATAAATCGCTACGCGATAATACAGAGAAAAACCTGGTCGCTACCGCTCCCGGTTAGACAAGCTCGATCTTTGCGGCAAACTCTGCCGGTACATCGATCTCAAAAACCAGATCCTCGCGCGTAACCGGATGGCGGAATGCTAGGCGGTAGGCGTGCAAACACAAACGCGAGAAGTCGCGGCCATTGCGTTGGATGTCACCGACGATTGGGTGGCCGATGAGTTCGCAGTGGATGCGGAGCTGGTTGGTGCGGCCGGTGACGGGTTCGAGTTCGATGAGGGTTGTGTTGGCGTGGCGTTCGCGGACCCAAAAGCGGGATTCGGAATGCTTGCCGTCCTCTTTTACGCTCCATTGTTTTAGCTCGGCGAAACGGCCTATCGGAGCCTCGATCGTGCCAGCTTCGCGTTCGACAATGCCGTCAACGAGGGCGAGGTAGCGTTTTTCAACGCGTTTTTTCATAAAATCGGCTGACAGTCGCCGATGACCCATCGCCGTCTTGGCGACGACGATGAGGCCGGAGGTCTGTTTGTCGAGTCGATGCGGCAATCCGGGGCGGATCGTCTTGTCGGTACCACCTGCAGTAGCGGGTGGTTGACCTTGAGTACTAAGCGGTATTGATCTCGTTGAGCCCGGAATATTTGGGGTCGTGGTCTGCTGTGTTAAACCACCCGCTACCGCAGGTGGTACTGACTTGTTGTTCAGATAAAACGCAAGAGCATTCAGCATCGTCCCGTTATTCTCGCGATGCGACGGATGGACTAGCATCCCGGCGGGTTTATTGACGACGATGATGTGTTCGTCTTCGAAAACAATATCGAGCGGGATGTTGTCGGGCTTCATCGCGGTTTCGCGGGCCGGGTCGATGGTGATCTCGATCAGGTCGTTCGGGCGCAGGCGGTAGCCGATGTTTTCCCAGCGGCCATTGACCTCGCAACGTTCCGTCTTGACTAGGTCGCGGAGATACATCTTGCTGAGGCCGCTGAAATAGTCGAGCAGAAAATCCTCGAGCCGCATTTTCTGATGCCCGGCAGCGGCCTGTAATACGATCTTTTCTTCCACTCAAGCATTGTATCGCAGAGCGAAAAAACGCGGCCCAATTTGGCAGCCGCGTTGGCTTATGTAATTAGGCTTGTGGTCATTTGCATCTCGCGGCATCCGTACAAGTCCTACAATAATGTAGGATGATCTGTACACATGCGACGTTTTTGTGCGAGAAATACAAGAGATATTTGATTTTGAATGGTTTTGACCGTTACAATTCAGCGATGGTGAGATGAATGCCTAAAAGTCCTACAATTTTGTCTGACACAGTGCCAAGCAGCCTGGATCTGATCTCAGGAGTAACGTCGATCGCCGCCGAATCTCGCGGTATCCGGACTGATTGCGGACTGATCGTCGAACGTCTAAAGCGCGATCTAAATGCCGTTTACGGCTTTGTCTGCCTGTACCAAACGGAAACCGGCCGTCTCGATGTGATCGCTGCCACGGGGATCGAGGCATCTGTTTTTCGACGCCTCGAGAGCCGTGCCGCGTCGACTGCCCTGATGCGGGTTTTTGACCGCGTGGAGCCGGTAAGCATGTTGGTCAATGACGAGCCGACGCTTGATTTTCTCGCGGATGACAAGCTTGGAACTACTCTCATCTCGGTTCCCATCCTGCTTGCCGGCGAATGCTCGGGATCGATCTCGCTTGCGTTCGACAGCCCGAAAACCGCTGCCTCCGACGAGATCGTAAAGCTGCTCGATGTCGTCGCTGCGGTGATCGCTCAGGCGTTGCGGGCCGAGCGGGTCGAACGCGAGGAGAGTCGCAAATTAATAGATGAAAACATCCACCTCAAGCGGGAGCTAAAAGAAAAATATGACTTCGGCCACCTCATCGGCAATTCGAGCCCGATGCGGCACGTTTACGATCAGGTCACGCAGGTTGCGCGGTCGAACGCCACGGTCCTGCTTCGCGGCGAGAGCGGAACCGGTAAAGAGCTGATCGCCAACGCCATTCACTACAACAGTCTCCGTTCCAAGCGTCCGCTCATTAAGGTTAACTGTGCTGCTCTGCCGGAAACATTGATCGAATCGGAGCTTTTCGGTTACGAGCAAGGTGCTTTCACCGGGGCATCTAAAAGAAAAAAAGGGCGTTTCGAATTGGCCGAAGGCGGCACGATCTTTCTCGACGAGATCGGCGATCTCCCGCCGCAGACGCAGGTCAAGCTGCTTCGCGTACTGCAGGAACGCGAATTTGAGCGGCTCGGCGGCACCGAAACGATCAAGGTAAACGTTCGCCTCATCACGGCGACAAACAAGAATCTCGAGGAGGCGATCGGCACCCGCACTTTTCGCGAGGATTTATTCTACCGGCTCAATGTTTTCACGATATTTCTGCCGCCGCTTCGCGACCGCAAGGCGGACATTCTGCTGCTCGCCGAGCATTTTCTCGAAAGGCACGGTGCGGAACACAACAAACGGATCTTACGAATATCGACGCCGGCGATCGATATGTTGACGGCGTATCATTTTCCGGGTAATGTTCGCGAGCTTGAGAACGCAATCGAGCGCTCCGTCTTGGTTTGCGATTCGAATGTAATTCACGGCCACCACCTGCCGCCGACGCTGCAAACAGCCGAGGTGAGCGGAACGGAAACCCGCGTCACGCTCGAATCTGCCGTTGCCGCCTTTGAACGCGACCTCATACAAGACTCGCTAAAATCGACTCGCGGCAACGTCGCAAAAGCGGCAAAAATGCTCCATTCGACCGAACGTATTCTCGGCTACAAGATAAAAAAGTACGAAATTGATACAATTCGTTTCCGAAGATGGGACGCGAAGAATTTCTGATCAAAGGCCTACCCGACCCCGGGGCAGCAAGTCGTTTCTTAAGCCAGTTGGCCGAAACGCATCCGTCACAGCACGCTAAACTCCTGAAAAAAGAGGGCTTGCTGTCGGACGTGCTGACGCTTGTCGCGTTCAGCCCGCTACTCGGGACGACGTTGCTGCAAAATCCCGATTATTTCTGGTGGCTCAATCGCGAGCGCGCCGAAATCTCGGTTCGAACACAGGACGACCTTATCGAATCACTCGCCCGTTTTTCATTGACCAATTCGCAGCTTGAGCCGCAGGTGCTCTTTGCCCGGTTTCGCCGGCGAGAGCTGCTGCGTATTTACCTGCTCGATATTCGTCGTCTGGCGACCACCGCGGAAATTACCGAGGAGATTTCGAATCTGGCCGACGCGATACTCGAATCCGCTCTAAAAACCGCTCGCCGCGAGATGGATAACCGATTCGGTCAGCCTCAAGAGACGGATGATAAGGGGCGCTCGTTTCCAGCGAGATTCTGCATCGTCGCTCTCGGCAAACTTGGGTCGAAGGAACTGAATTACTCGTCGGACATCGACCTCATCTTTCAGTATTCCGAGGAAGGCACCACATCGGGTACGGGTTCACGAGGGCCCGTTACGAACCGCGAATATTTTGTTAAGCTCGCCGAATACACGACCAAAGTGGTCGGTGAGCCGTCCGGCGAAGGCGCGGCCTATCGTGTCGATCTGCGGCTTCGGGCGCACGGCACGCTCGGAGCCCTCGCTCTTTCGGTCAAAGATTCGATCCGTTATTACAATAAAGAAGCACGGGCGTGGGAGCGGCAGGTGATGATCCGTTCGCGAGGCTGCGCGGGCGATACCGAACTGTTTCGCGAATTCTTTTCGGCGATCGAAAACCTTGTCTTTTCAAAAAAAGAAACGGTCGAATCCGCCCTGCGCAATGTCCGGCTTTCCAAGGAAAAGATCGATCTCGAACAGATCAAGAACCGAGGCTATGACGTCAAACTCGGCCGCGGCGGCGTTCGCGAGATCGAATTTATCGCCCAGGCATTGCAGCTCGCATATGGCGGGGCCGACAAATGGCTCCGCAGCCCGCACACGCTGATCAGCCTGTCGCGGCTAGCTGACCGCAAACATTTGAGCGACGTCGAATTGACCGAGATGTCCGCAGCTTACGAATTCTTACGCCGAACCGAGCACGTGCTCCAAATGAAAAACGGTGTTCAGACACACACCGTGCCGGACGACCCGGAAAAACGCGCCGTTCTCGCCCGCCGCGTGACATTTGGCTCGGCTGGCGATTTTGAGAGCGAACTCGTAACACATACGAACAATGTCAGCCGCGTCTTTGCCAGGGTTTTTGGCGAGGTAGACGAAAGCACGGCGGCCGAATTGGATATAACCGAGATCCCCGACGCTCAGGAACGGATCCTCTCGCATGTGATGGCGTCGATCGAAAAATCGGATGTCGATTTTGACGCCGGCAGTGAAAACGTCGCGGTGCTCGAACGCATAACCACCGTTTCGCCCCATTTCTCGGCGATGCTGGCGGCAAACCCCGATCTCGCAGCCAGACTTCCTGACCCGGAAGCCGATTTCGTCGAGCCGGATTACGAATCAGAGATGATGGACTCGATTGAATCGACACGTGATTTTGGCCAGTGTTTGTCGGCGATGCGGCGGACGTGGTCGCGATTCTTACTCGAAATTGCCGTCCGCGATATTTTCGAAAAAATAACCATTCGCGAAGCCAAACGCCTCCAGACAAAGCTGGCCGAGGCGAGCATCGCGGCCGCATTGCGCGTGGTTCGCGACGAGCTGGCCCAAAAATATTTTTCCGAAACGGTCCACCTCGATCTCGCGATCCTCGCGCTTGGCAAGCTCGGCGGACGCGGGCTCGACTACGATTCCGATCTGGACCTGGTCATCGTCTACTTTGACCCGAAAAATCCGACCTCCGAGCTGACCGCCGCTGAATTTTATGGCCGTGCGGTCGAGCTTTTCGTCACGACGCTCTCGTCAATGACGCGCGACGGCAATCTCTACCGCGTTGATCTGCGTCTACGGCCCTTCGGTTCAGAGGGCATGAGAGCGATGTCGATAGACGGTTTTCTTGGATATATGAGCGATACAGCCGCCATTTGGGAAATGCTCGCGTTCGTGAAATTGCGTTATGTCGGTGGCGACTGGAGCATCGGCTATAACGTCGAGAACGAGACTCGCCGCATGATCCATGAACGCGCCGCCGCTGTCGATCCGGTAGAACTTCGCGAAGAAACCCGCCGCGTCCGCCTCGCTCTCGAACAACAGCGTGCCCGAACGCGCCGCGATGGCGAGATCGACATCAAATACGGCTCAGGCGGTGTGCTTGATGTTTATTTTGCGATGCGTTATTTGCAACTTCGCGACAACATACACGATGGTGGTGAGCAGATCGAATCGCAAGATGAAGTTGGACCTCAGAACGATCGCTCAACCGGCTTTATGCTCGAACGGCTAAAAGCTGGCGGTTCGATCGAAGATGCGACTTACACGGAGCTACTCGCGGGCTATAATTTTCTGTCGGCCCTCGATCACAACCTGCGGCTCACCATAGGCCGCACGACCCGCATCCCGCTCAGCAATGAAAATGCGCTGAAAACTATTGCTTCGCGAATGGGCCTCGCCTCACGGGCCGATCTGCTTGAGCAACTGACAATTCATCGACTAAATATTCGGGCGGCGTTTGATGCGATACTTGGAGGATGATAAGCCGGTGATTCAATTCCCAGAGTCGGCAACTCCGACGGCATATTTATAGCCCACTGCACAAGCCGTGGGAAGGTGTGCGAATCATCGTTAAAACCGTCGAAGACGGTGACCTAACCATCTCAAAGCCGCGGTTTGATATGCCGCCATCTTCGCCGACTCAGACTCTTTTTACATATTTACCCACATCTCGCGATGTGATGTTATAAAGACGGTTTCTCTCGACGTTGAACTAGAATCAATGTTGACAAGACAGATTTGTTCTTTGACAGGAGAAACCGTAATGACATTATACATTGGAGTTGATTTTCATCCACATCAGCAGACTGTTGCCTGGTGTGATACGCAAACAGGGGAAACGCGAACATTTGATTTAGCTCACGATCTGGAGCGGGTTCGCGAGTTTTATTCGTCGCTTCCCGAACCGGCAGTTGTGGGCATCGAGGCTTCCACGCGGGCGGTCTGGTTCGAGAACATGCTCTTTGAAAATGGTCATAAGTTGCTTGTCGGTAACCCGGTTTTGATAAGAAAACGAGCGGTATCGAGGCACAAGAACGATCGGCGCGACGCGGAGTTGATACTTGAGCTGCTGATGCGGAATGAGTTTCCGGCACTTTGGCGGAGACCGCCTCGGAGCAACCAGTTACTTGAGATACTTCATCTGAGGCAGAATATGGTCAGGCAGCGGACGCAGGTCTATAACCGGCTGCACGGCTTGGCACACAATGCGGGACTGTCAAAAGGACGGATGAAAACGGCGGCGTTTCAGGGTTTGGTGAAATCTCTCGTTACGGACGAGGCCGGCGAGATCGGACGCTCACATTTGTTCGGGCTGCTTGAGAAGCTCAATGAGCAAATCGCCGAGTTGGAGATATGGCTCAAGGAAAAGGCTGCTGCGGACAAATCGGTGCAACTGCTGCTGACACAGAAAGGAGTCGGGTATCTGACATCGCTGGCAACAGTCCACACGCTCGGCGATGTGTCCCGGTTCCCCAGAGTTACAAAGCAGGCCGTGAGTTTCGCCGGACTCGATCCGCTGGAACGATCAAGTGCCGGTAAGACCCGCTTTGGCAGGATCAGCAAGGCCGGTTCGCCGCTGCTTCGCTATCAGCTTGGACAAGCTGCTCAGATCGCCTGCCGCTCGGATGCGAAATTGAAAAGTTTCCATAAGCGGCTAGTCAAGAAAAAACCGAAAGCGGTAGCGAAAACGGCTGCTGCCAGAAAGCTCTTGGTCAAGCTCTCGATAATGCTGCGGGACTCGATCACCGCAGATGAGTTTGACCGGCGTGGACGCACAGTTGGCAATGCCCGGGTAGCCCAAGGTCTGAAATGACCGTCGATGTGATTGGGCCAAGCCAACCTTCTCGAGCCTTGAAGCGAGAAGCGCGAATCTATACATCATGGGAAACAGGGTGACCTTTTACGTCATCCTCCAAATGCCCGAAGAGATGAATGAGTGATCCAACGCGATCTACTCGAACAGTCTGAGCCACGGGTTCAGACAAAAACAAAAGAAAATAGGAATGCCTCCGGCGGCCCGGCGAAGCTCCGCCTTGACAACGGAACCGTCTTTAGAGATGGGTTACAAATATATCACCGTCTTCGACGGTTGCTGACATCCGAAACGACCAGAATTAAGCGTACTTTTCTTTTACCTAAATTTAAGCGAAAATCAGTACGTAATTTAAGTCCAATCATTTCAATTCTGACAGGAGCAATATGCGGATCAAGAGTCTTCTTTTCGTTATCGTTTTGTTTGCCGTTTCGGCCCTTTCACAGCCTCCGGCAATGACGCCGGCCCAGGAAGAGCTGGCGAAGTATATCCGGGACAACTATGACAAATCTGAGATCATGGTCCCGATGCGCGACGGCGTAAAATTGTTCACGTCCGTTTACACGCCGAAGAAAAAGGGTGAGAAATATCCAATCCTGATGAGCCGAACACCATACTCGGTCGCACCGTACGGCAAGGACGCGAACGGTAAAGATCAGTACAAAACGAGTCTCGGTCCCGACGAATTGTTCGCCCACGAAGGCTATATTTTTGCTTATCAGGACGTTCGCGGCAGGTGGATGAGCGAGGGAAAATTCGTCGACGTTCGGCCCGAGACGGCTCAGTACAAACCCGGAACTCTCGATGAATCGACGGACACCTACGACACAATCGACTGGTTGATCAAAAACATCCCGAACAACAATGGCCGCGTCGGTACATACGGCATCTCATATCCGGGTTTTTACACCTCGGTCGGAGCGATCAATTCGCACCCTGCATTAAAGGCCTGCTCGCCGCAGGCACCAGTCAGCGACTGGTACCACGGTGACGACATGCACCATAACGGGGCGCTGTTTCTCGCACAAAATTACTGGTTCTACACGGGCTTTCAGCCGATGCCGTACCCAACGGGCGACCGTAACTACGTCAAGCCCTGGGTCGGCCGCAATACCCAGGACGGCTACGACTATTTCCTCCAGTCCGGAGGTTTGAAGGAGGTTGCCGATAGTTACGAAAAAGGCATCGGCTCGCGTCAACCCTATTGGGATGACATGATGCCGCATCCGACGTATGACCAGTATTGGAAGGATCGCAACGCTCTGACACATCTCAACGGCATCAAGTGCGCGACGATGACGGTCGGCGGCTGGTACGACAACGAAGACCTTTACGGTGCACTCCATACATACGAATATATTGAGAAACAAAATCCAGGCATCTTTAATATTCTAGTCGTCGGCCCATGGTCGCACGGCGGATGGAACCGCGGCCCGGGCGATTTTCTCGGAACGGCGTATTTCGGCTCGAACACCGGCGAATATTTCCGGGCGAATATGGAATTGCCGTTTTTCAATCATTTCCTGAAGGACAAAGGAGACATCTCTAAGCTGAAGGACGTAAATGTATTCGACACCGGCTCGCACGAGTGGAAGGGTTACGATTCTCTCAACCCGACTGGCAGCGCGGAAACGGCGCTTTATCTGACGGCGAAGGGCGGTCTGTCGTTCACAAAACCCGCACGCACAGCGGCTTTCGACGAATACGTTTCCGACCCGATGAATCCGGTTCCCTACACGCAAAAGATCACTCGAAATTATCCGCGAGACTTTATGACCGAGGATCAGCGGTTTGCCTCGACGAGGCCCGATGTCCTCGCATACGAGACCGAACCGCTGACGGACGACATAACCGTCGCCGGCTACATCAAACCGAGCCTTTTCATTTCATCGAGCGGCACTGATTCGGATTTTGTAGTTAAAATCATCGACGTGTTTCCCGACGACTATAAATTCCCCGACGGAGTTAAGCCGCCCGACAATTCGGCGTTTTCGGTTTTCCAGCCCGGCGGCTACGAAATGCTGCTGCGCGGCGAGCCAATGCCGGCGCGATTTCGCAACGGTTTCGAAAAGGCCGAGGCGTTGACGCCAAACGCGGTTACCGCACTAAATTACACAATGCCCGGCATAAACCACACATTCCTGAAAGGCCACAGGATCATGGTCCAGATACAGAGCACGTGGTTTCCGCTGGTGGCGAGAAATCCGCAGATGTTCGTGCCCAATTACCAGATCGCAACGGCCGCAAGCTTTCAAAAGGCGACCGAGCGCGTGTATTTTGGCGGTCGGAATAGCTCGGCGATCATGCTGCCGATTCTGAAGAAATAGCCCGATTGCGCGTATTCAGAGCGTATATGAAAACACTCGTTTTTGCTTCTTTCGCGTTCTCGATATTGCTGTTTTGTAGTGGAACGTCGTATGCCCAAGACCCAAAGCCGATCTTGGACCGGGCCGTCGAGCAGCTTCACGGCAACCACATAGACGACGCCGTGAACAATTTCCGGCGGGTGCTGGAACTGACACCCGACGATCCGGAGGCGAATTACCATCTGGGAATCTGCTATTACACGCTCAAGCAGTACGAGCGGGCGGTTCCTGCTTTACGAAACGCGATCCGCAGCAAGCCCGATTTCGTCGACGCCTATCTTTTCCTCGGCAACTCGCTCGATTATTTGGACCATTTTACCGAGGCATTGACCGCCTATAACAAGGCAATCGAGTACGATCCGAAGTACGCCCAGGCCTACGCCGACCTCGGAACGGCTTACGAGCGGCAAAAAGACTACGTGGCGGCGGCGAAGTTTTATCAAAGAGCCACCGATCTTGATCCTTCGGACATAGACGTATCCCGCGCTTTGGCGAGGGCGTACTACAACAGCGGAATGTTTGCCGAAGCCATTCCCGCTTACAAACGAGCGATTGCTGCCGATCCCGACAACGCAACAAATCACCTCTACCTGGGCTATGCCTACGCCAAGACCAAGCAATATGCCCTCGCCATCACGTCATTTAGCCGGACCTTGAGTCTCGATCCAAATCGCGCGTACGCTCATAACGGCTTGGGCGAGGCGTATCTCGAACAAAAAGACCTCGGCTCGGCTCGAAAACAGTACGCGGCTTTGTTACCTTTGGATAAGACGCTTGCCGACAAACTTCTGGTAAAGATAAACGCGGCCGCGTCCAGGTAATATTATGCCAATTACAGCAGTTATTTTCGGCGGATTACTCGTGCTGACGGGTGTCGTCGGTTATGTTCATGGAGTGATGAATGACAAGGCGAGCTTCACGGCGTTTATCCCAGCTGCGTTTGGGCTGATCATCGTCATTCTAGGATTGGTCGCTCAGGCCAAAGAAAGCCTGCGAAAGCATCTCATGCACGGAGCGGTAGTCGTCGGCTTGCTGGGTTTTCTTGTTCCGGCGGGACGGCTAATTTCAAAACTCAGCGAACTCACGCTGTCGGCCGCAGTTGTTTCGCAGCTCGTAATGGCTCTGCTGTGTCTGGTGTTTGTTCTACTCTGCGTGCGATCGTTTATCGCTGCCCGCCGTAAAACCGCTGACAAGCGCTAACATAAATTCAACGAGGTTGCGCCACGAATTACACGAATGACACAGATATAAAGAAATTATAAGTGCTATTCATGTAATTCGGGGCGAAACTCATTTCTTCAAAAACATAGGTTACGCAGCCCTAGGCAGCAAGACTGTCCTTATCCAATTTAATTTCGACAAGCAGACCGTCGCCCGTATTGCGGGCGGCGATTGTTCCTTTGTGGGCCTTGATCGCCCGTTCTGCTATCGCAAGCCCGAGACCGATGCCGCCGGTTTTTCGTTCGCGGGCCTCGCCGACGCGGTAGAAAGGCCGGAATAGATTTGCAAGCTCGTCCTCCGGCACGCCGCCGCCATGATCCGACACCTGCAAGACGGAATGCCCATTTTGCCTGACTAGAGAAACATCGACTGCCGTACCCTCGGCCGTGTAGCGGACGGCGTTTCGCAGCACGTTTTCGATCGCGCTTCGCAGGAGATTTTCGCTGCCCATTACTGTACACGGATCGTCAGACAAAACCTTGACCGAGCGGCCCCTGGCCTGGGCCTCAAAGTCGGCGTCTTCCGCAACCTCTCGCACCAGTTCAGCCAGATCGACACGGACGGGCTCGACATTTTCGCTGCCGCTTTCGAGTTTGGCAAGTATCAGCAGCCGCGAGATCATCTCGTTCAGGCGGTGAGATTCGAGCTCGATGCGATCGAGCAGCGAGGCGGTTTCGGGAGTGGATTTTTGCTTGGCGATTTCGAGCGCCACGTTCAGTCGGGCCAGAGGCGAGCGCAGTTCATGTGAGATGTCGCTGTTAAGCCGCTGCTGGGATGTGATCAACGATTCGATGCGCTCAGCCATTCCGTCGAAATCGCGGGCGAGATCGGCGAGTTCGTCGTGACGGCGTCCAACCTTTTGCGCGACGCGGGTTTGCAGATCACCACCAGCCAATTTAATCGTCGCCTCACGCAGCTTTCTGATAGGCGACGTGAGATAAGCGGCAAGCAAATAACACAATATTACGGCCGTCGTCAGAAGCCCGGCAAGCCGCCAGTAACCCAGCGCCGATCCCCAAAACAGCGACTGCGGCGGCTGCCTCTCCCATTGCAGAACGAGAACAAAACGCCGCCCATCGGGAAACTCAACCGGGGCAGCCCCGAGCGTTCGGTCATCGGAGGAAAAATCGGTTTCCGCCGCTCCGCTGGAAAATGTTCGGCCGATCAATTCCGTCGAATCCGTGATCTCTTCCGGATCGCCAAACCAAATTTTGCCGCTGCTGTCGACTAGGTCGACCTCACGGGGCGGTTCGAGATCTCTCAGCCGTGCGAGATAATTTTTAAGGCCCTGGTCGCCCTCTGCATTTACGATCTGCGTCGCCGTGCCGCTATAAATGCTCATCTGATTGCGCGTCGACCGCTGAAAGCGGCTAACCATCGGCTCGGTCTGAAACGTGCGGGTCACAAAAATGATCACCCCAACCATCAGAGCAGTGGCAGTCAGAAACCACAAAAAGATTTTGATAAATAGCTTCATACTAATGTGTAAATATATCCAACCGACCGGATAGTCTTAATTCGGTCGCTGCCGTCAGGCCGAACGCCCAATTTCTTGCGCAAATTGCTGATATGCATGTCGAGGCTGCGGTCGTAGGGTGACAGTTTGCGTTCGAGCACCTTTTCGCTGAGGTCTTCTTTCTTGATGACCTTTCCGGCCTCGCGCAGTAACTCTCTTAAAAGCCCAAATTCGACCGATGTTAAATTAAGGTCCTCGCCGTCGCACGTTGCCGTTCGGGCCGAACCGACGACCCGAACGCCGTCGACCTCGATCTTGTCGTCCGGATCGCCGTCGTTGGTATCAGACACCGCGCGCCTTAAAATCGCTCTCAAGCGGGCGGCTAATTCACGCGGATTGAATGGTTTCGGCAAATAATCATCCGCCCCGATCTCAAGCCCGACTATGCGTTCCATGTCATCGCCACGTGCGGTAAGCATAATGACGGGCAATGCCGACTCGACCCTTAGATTACGTAACACGTCAAAACCATTCATCTTAGGCAGCATCACGTCGAGGATCGCCATGTCGTACTCGCCGGTCAACGCCCGTTTCAGTCCCGTCTCGCCGTCGTTGACCGATTCGACCTCAAACCCCTCGACGCCGAGATATTCCGATACCAGTTCGCACAATTCTTCGTCGTCATCGATTATGAGAATCTTATTCATACCTGAAAAGCATTTTACGCCAAAAACATGGCCCGTGCCTGCCTTTTACAATTCTTTACAGAAACTAACGATTTCAATACATTCGACTCCATTGCTATTTCGTCATACATCCCGAGGGCGGAAATAGCCGCCCGAGTTGGAATCATACTTAGGAGTAAATCATGAAAAAGATAATATTTGGAATTTTAGCAGTCGTAGTTTTGGCTGGTGGAGCGATCTTTGTCTTCGCTCAAAAAGCAGGTCATTTTGGCGGTCGCGGTGACGGCCCGGGCCGAGGCGAACACATGCTCGGCATGGCCCTCAAAGGCCTCGATTTGACAGACGACCAAAAAGCGAGCGTTAAGGCAATCATGGAAGCAAGCAAGACAAACGTCCAGCCGCTGATGCAGCAGATGCGTGACAATCACAAAACGATCGCGGACCTGACGGCAAACGGAGCCTTCGAGCAGGCGAAGGTCGAGGCCGCCGCGACCGAGCAGGGCAACATCATGGCGAAACTGATCGTCGAGCGGGAAAAGGCAAAAGCGCAGGTTTTTGCATTACTTACCGACGACCAGAAAGCAAAGGCCGCCGCGATGAAGACCAAATTTGAAGAGCACGAAAAGGACGGCAAGGGCCGCGAAGGCAAACGCCACGGTTCTGAAGACTAAGCTCGCATTGTGTCAGTAGCCCGCACGTAAGTAAGGGCTTCTCATGCTTACAGGCCCTTACTTACGTGCGGGCTACTGACACAATATTTTCCCGCCGATCATTGTAAACGCGATATTTCCCGATGCATCGATGCCGACAAAATCGGCACGCTTGCCAATCTCGATCGAGCCCCGGTCGTCGAATCCAAGCAGCCGGGCCGGATTTGTTGAGGCCATTTTTGCGACTTCCACTTCGGAAAAGGCTAGCCCGAGCATTCGCCGGGCGGCGTCAAACAAACTGATAACCGAACCGGCGATGCTGCCGCGTTCGTTTTGCGTCCGGCCGTCTGTGACCTTTATCGTTTCGCCCCACAATTCATATTCGCCGTCACCAAGCCCCGTCGGGGCGACCGAATCGCTTATCAGCGTCACATTGTCCGGCGACTTGGAGCGACACGCTACGCGGAGCATCTGCGGGTGAACGTGAATGCCGTCCGCGATAATGTCGAACGTCACGTCCTTGTTCCCCAATCCCCAGCCCGCCACACCCAGGTCGCGATGATGAATACCTGTCATTGCGTTAAAAAAATGCGTCATGTGTCGCGCCCCGACCGCAAACGCCCTATCGAGCGTCCCGGCATCAGCCCGCGTATGGCCAATCGAAACAACCCAACCGTCGGCGACCAAAGCCTTGATCAACTCGATGCCGCCGTCAATCTCGGGAGCAAGAGTAGTCATGTGAACACCCTTTTCGAGTCGCGGCAAGCGACTGTCTTTCGCCAACTGCCTATTGGCTACCTTAAAGAATTCCGGCCTGAGCGCACCGCACATCTTCTCGCTCGCAAAAACGCCCTCATAATGCACCCCAACCGCCTGAGCCACGGGCTCATCCACCTGCATCCCCATCAAGCATCCGATCTCACGGATCGACCGCTCATAATTCGCATCCGAATCCGGCACCAGCGTCGGCACCCACGAAGTAACTCCGTTCTTCGCCAGATAACCGGCGATCTGCAACAACCCATCAGCGTCGGCTTCGTTGACATCGACACCAACCGCCCCATGAATATGGACATCCACAAAGCCCGGAAAAACCGTTACGGATTCAAAATCGCACTCCGCCGCCGACGCGTTGTCATCGAAAAACAATTCAACTATCTGTCCGTCGTCAAAACCAATCCCCGACAATTCCCTAACGGAGGTCGGCAAAACAACCTGTGAGTTTCGAAAAGAAATGACATCCATAATCAAATTATCCGCCACTCAGCCCACATCGGCAAAACAAAAAAGCCGCGTCGCACCCGAAAAGATACGACGCGGAATAATAGTTTCAAAGTTTCAACTAGAAGCTGAATTTAGCCGCAAACTGCATGGTTCGCGGATCACGGACGGTTCCGATCTGGCCAAACGCCGTGCTGGTCACGTTCAGACTCGAAAAGCCTCGGAAATTCGTATGGTTGAAAACGTTAAATACCTCGGCACGAAGTTGTACTCTGAGACTTTCACCAAAACGTACATTCTTTGAAGCAGTAAAGTCCAGTCTCGTCGTCGGCGGACCCTTTACAACTCCGCGAGGTGCGTTTCCAACCGCGTTCGAAAGCCCGACAGCCGTTACCGACGGATTTAGTTCAAAACAGCTAATATTGACCCAATTAAGCTGTGTGTGCGGAGCTCCGACATTCGGATCGCACAACTCGTTTGGCCGGGCCGCCGGATTTGCATTGATAATGCCTAGACCAGCCGGATCATAGTTCGACGTGGTTACTGTAAACGGCAGACCCGTCTGATAAGTGAAAATACCCGATGCCTGCCATCCGCCGAGGACATGGCTTACGAGATCATGCTGCTTGGTAAAGAACGGCAACTCGTAAATGTAGTTGATGCTGAGCACATGACGGCGGTCGAGCGCCGCCCGTGCATATTCAGCTTTTGTATTAAACTGATTGACCGGCGAAGCCGAACGGTCGTTTTGGCTGTCGGTCAGGTTCTTGGCAAAAGTATACGCAAGCTGTACCTGTGAGGTCCCGGAAAACTTCTGCGTCGCCGCTACCTGCATGCTGTGATAGTTCGAATTGTACCGCGGCTGTACGGTCGCGATCGAGCGATAGCCCTTATATGGGCGAAGCTGATCGAGGATCAGGAGATCAGTCGCCGCTCCATTCGGGTTGCCGGTGGTAAGGGCCGAATTGCGGAATGTATATCCGGCGGGCTGACATGCAACCAGTGTCGGAGCCGGAATCTGTGCAAAGTACGCGGTGTTTTGAGCACACAGAGAGTTGAGGGCTTTACCCGGGGCAAGGCTGTTGATCT
This sequence comes from Pyrinomonadales bacterium, assembly GCA_038227175.1. Classification (GTDB taxonomy): domain Bacteria; phylum Acidobacteriota; class Blastocatellia; order Pyrinomonadales; family Pyrinomonadaceae; genus OLB17. Next base: position 16,086 of record JBBRPZ010000014.1, read on the forward strand.
CAGTCAAACCGATGAGATGCGTTCCTTTCGATCCGTAATAGCCAACGGAAGCAACAAGGTTTTTGCCAAACTGATGCTGCACATCAAGCGACCAATGCTGCATGTACGGTGTTTTCCAATCGGTGTCGATAGCACGCAGGCCCGCCACCGTAGCACTCGTCGGAACCGCACCGGCGGGGTTACTCAGGTTTGAGTTCGACGCGGAAGCGTTCTCCTGATACGGTGGATTCAAGCCGATATTCTGTTCGAACGTGCCGACCAGGACCTGCTCGTGATAGATACCGTATCCCGTACGGATCGCGGTAGTACCCTTGCCAAACGGATCCCAGGCAAGTCCGACACGAGGAGCAAAATCGGTCTTCTTAACATCGATCACGTACTTGCCAAAGGGCGAAGCCGTCGGCGTACAGTTAAACACAGCGGGGCCGGTCGTGAAATTCTGAGCGTTTACGATCATGCCGTTGCACCAGTTTCCGGTATTGACGCCAGCGACACCGCTAATGCGGAGACCGGCACCGGTCACCTGCGGAGTGTCGGACGCCTTAAATAACGACGGCACAAAGTTTGAGAGTCTGCCATTCTTGTCGTAGGGCGACGGGAAATAGGAATAACGTACGCCGTACGAAAGCGTTAAATTCGGCCTTACACGCCATTCATCCTGCCCATAAGCCTCAACCGTCTTTTGGCGGAGATCGGCAGTGGCGTCAAAATGGGCCTGTGTAAAGGTCGATACGTTTCCGACCAGGAAATTGGCCCATCGCTGTAAGTTACCCGCCACCGTTGCCGTCAGAGCGTTAGGCAGCACGATACCATCGGGAGTCGTATAATTCTGCGGGAATACTTGCCCCGTGGGCAGCGTCGCACTGAATGCCGAGAAGTTTCCTTCGTTAACGCCGGCCAGCGCATTTTCGTTCTTACGGTAGATCGAATATGCGCCTCCAAATTTCATTGAGTGGCTACCGGAGATCCAAGTGGCGCTGGCATTGTAATTATGCTTATTCGAGAAATTGTCATACGGGCCAAAGCTGCCCAGTGCCGTAAATCCATTTCCCGACAATGACGGAATGCGGTCTCGAGTGTTAGCAAACGGAAGCGTAACCGGTACGGTCGTATTCTTAAGCGCAAGCGTACCGATGTTTTGGCTGAGGATCGCTCCATACGAGTACGCGTAGCGCCCTTCGATAATCAGGTTCGGCTTTACGGCATATGTCGTCTGTAGCGTGTGGGTTCTGCCCGGCGAATTGGTCGATGTCGTCGAAACACCCGGCAGACCCGAGCCGCTCGAGAACAATGCATTTGCATCGATAGTCGGAATCTTGTCGTTTTCAAAACGATAGTACATCGTCCACTTTTGCGAGAAGCTGTGATCTATCTTCAGGATCTCCTGACGAAAATCGGCAATGCCCGGAAGCGATGCCGACAAACCGAATGGATTGGAAATCGTCGCCGCGTTCGGATTTGGCAGTTTGTTGTAAACGCCGTTCAAATAGGCCAACGCAACCGGGTTGATCAACGCCGCCGGAATCGGAGTGTTGGCGGGCAAAATACTGGCTCCCGTACAGGTTCCGCTAGGGATCAGGTTGATACAAACCGGGATCGGGAATCTACCGCTCTTGAGGAAAGCGTCTGGAACCGTCGTGATTGCAGCCGACGAGTAACGTCGGTCGCGGCGTTTCTCTTCCGAAAAGAAGAAGAAGGTCTTCTTGGCACGGTAAAAATTGTCGCCGGGCTCATGCTCGCCAAACTTAAAGAATGAGACCGGGCCGCCAAAGGTGAAACCATAGTCGTAATATTTGAAGGGCGGGCGCTTCGCCTTGCCGTTGCTGTCGCGGCCAAACTGCGGAGTGGTTACCGCATTGTTCAAAAAGCTGTTGGCGTTAAAACCTTCATTTCTGGCGAATATGTAGGCACTGCCGTGAAATGTCGATTTACCCGATCGCGTGATGATATTGACCTGACCACCACCGCTGCGTCCGGTCTCAGCAGGAAAAAGGCTGCGCGAAACGTTAAATTCACCGATCGAATCAACACTCGGATATGCCTGGATCGTGATGTTCGAACCACGGTCCGTAACGTCGGCCCCGTCAACCGTGTATGTGTTCTGACTGCTTCGTCCACCGTTGACCGAAATATTGATCGTATTGGCCTGGCCGTCAGGATTGGTCGTTCCGACATAGACCTGATCGGCGAGATCGTTTGAAACACCCGGAGAAAGGGCGACTAGCTGAACCCAGTTTCGGTTATTGATTGGTATCTCGCGTACCTGATCGCCGCTGACAATCGTACCGCTGGTTGCCGATTGCAGATTGACGGCAAGGGCATCGGCGGTCACGGTGACCGTTTCATCGATCTTGCCGGCCGCGAGGGTAACGTCGACACCGCGACGGTCGCCGACGTTGACCTTGACATCCGTGTTGACGGACTTCTTAAAATTGGCCGCCTCGACAGTTACCGTATAAACACCGCTCGACAAATTTGGCGCCGAAAATTCGCCGTTCTCATTCGTGATGGCCGATCTCACGACTATTCCGCCCTTCGACGGATCAACAATCGAGACGTTTGCCCCGGAGACCGCACCGCCGTTAGCGTCGCGAACGGTTCCGACGATCGATCCCGTAACTTCCTGAGCGATAACGAGACCGCTCATACACAATGACAACAGGGCGACAAACAGAGCCAAGCACAATGTTTTCTTATTCATATTCTTTCGTCCTTCTTCGAGATTTTTTGAGAGATTACACTTGCAATCCATAAGAAATATTTACGTTGATGGAGATTTATTCAAATTTTCGTTATCGCAACAGCCGTGAAAAAATTTACAATTCTAGCCAAATCGTTGATAGCAAACGGGTTGTTACAAAACTGTGAAATCTGAAATATTTATAACTCTAAACTATTCATTTGTAAAGCAAATATAATGCCCGACGTTTCGCAAAATCCTCATTTTTTGAGTTAACCGCTTTTTCGATATTTTCGGACGAATCGCCGCGTTTCATCATCTCAAGGATTTCGGCGTTCACGAGCAGCCGGCCGTACTTTTCAACCTGCCAATCGGTCGGGTAGAGTTTGCGTAGAGCGGCGGCGATCTCGATGCCCGTGCGGACGGAGTTGAACGCGTTGCGGTCGGTAATGATGAGATTGACGCCGCCGCAGTCTTCGTCTTTGAAGGTGGACGCGTTCGGTTTGAAGCGAATCGGGACAAAGCCGACGCCTTTGATGCTGCGTTCGTTGAGATATTTGGCAAGGTTTCGCCCATTGATCCACGGAGACCCAACGACCTCGAACGGCGTGTCCGTCCCGCGGCCGACGCTGACGTTTGTCGTCTCAAGCAGACCGATGCCGGGATAAAGCGTCGCCTCAGTTAAGCTTCGCATATTCGGGCTTGGGTTGACCCACGTCTGCCCCGTCTCATCAAACCACATCGCCCGCGACCAGCCATCCATCCGGATGACGCGAAGATCGGCCCCGATCTTTCGCTCGGCGTTCATCATTGTGCCGAGTTCGCCAATCGTCAGCCCGTAGCGGACCGGCGTAGTGTGGGCCGCGATGAACGAAAGCTGACTCTCGTCGGCCAGCGGACCTTCCGTTGCGACGCCGGTGATTGGATTTGGACGGTCGAGAATGAACACTGGCTTGCCCAATTTTGCCGCCTCTTCCATCACGTTCTTGAGCGTCGCGGTGTAGGTGTAAAATCTCGCCCCGATATCCTGAATGTCGTAAACGATCGCGTCGAGGTCTTTAATTTGCCCCTGCTTCGGCCTTCGCGTCTCGCCATACAACGAATATATCGGCAGCCCCGTTTTTTCGTCCGTCGAGTCGCCCACCTTTTCATCAGCCAACCCGCGAATGCCGTGTTCGGGTGAAAACAGCGAGACGAGCTTTACGTTCGGAGCCTCTTTCAAAATGTCGATCGTCTGCTTTCCCGCTAAGTTTCGGCCGGTGTGGTTGGTGACAAGACCGACCTTCATACCGGCGAGCTGTTTGAATTTATCGCGTTCGAGAATGTCGATGCCGTTGAGAACAGTTAGGTTTGACGGATTAGCTGATAGCTGTGAGCTATTAGCTGTTAGCTGCCCTGTACCCGCTGCTTTCCGTGCGGCATCGGCTTGCTCTTTGAATTTCGGAATTTGAGCCGCAACCTGCGATGCATACGCACCTTCGGCCAAACGAAACGCCTCGATCGGCGTATCTTCGATGGCAGAAGCGACGACCGTCGCGATTTTTGCACGCAGCGGCGTGACATCGCCCTTGCCATCGGGGTGAACGCGATTTGAGAGAAACACCACAAACGTTTGCGACACGCGGTCGACCCAAAGCGAAGTCCCCGTAAAGCCAGTATGCCCGAACGACCCCAGCGGAAAAAGCTCGCCGCGATTCGACGAAAACGAGCTATTAATATCCCACCCAAGCCCGCGCGTATCGCCCGTTTCCGAAACAACGATCGGCGCCGTCATCCGCGCAACCGTCTGCGCCGACATAACGCGCTTGCCATCCAATTCGCCGCCGTTCAGGAGCATCTGGCAGAAACGTGCGAGATCATCCGCTGTCGAAAACAAGCCCGCATGGCCGGCGACTCCGCCCATTCGATATGCAGTCGGATCGTGGACCTGTCCGCGTAGAATTTGATTCCCTGTCTTTTCGTCGCCTTCAAACGTAAGGCCAAGTTTTGCATAACTGTTTTGTCCGCGAATATTTTCGGTCGGAGCAAACTGTGCGTTCCCAGGTTCTTTGCACCAAGGCGGCTGCGCATCCCTCGGTTCGACTGACAAGTCGCAGGGACCAAATCCCGTTTTGTTCGCCCCTAACGGCCCGAAAATTCTGCCACCAACAAAAAGTGGAAATGCTACGTTCGAGGCCCGAGAAACGATCTCTCCCAGCACAATAAACTCGATATCCGAATAAACAAACTTCGTCCCCGGCGGCGTTCGCAGCTTTTCTTTTTTTAGGGCGGCGAGCATGCCGTCGCGGCCGATCCATTTTTCTTTGAGGTCGAAATCGGGTGCGTATCCCGACGTGTGCGTGAGGAGTTGTTGGATCGTGACTCGTTTTGCCTGGCCATCGTCGATATCCGGAATATACATCCCGATCGTGTCATTGAGGCGCAGCTTTCCCTGCTCGACGAGGATCATGATCGAGGTCGTTGTGGCGACGACCTTTGTTAAGCTTGCGAGGTCGAATATCGTATCGACCGTCATTGGCTCGACGTTGGGGACGAGCGAGCGGTTGCCGTAGGCCTTGCGAAAAACGATCTTGCCTTTATGAGCGACCAACACGACCGCACCGGGGAGTTTTTTGATGCCGATGTCAGCGGCGACAAGCTCATCGATCTGATTGAGCTTCGCGGCGTTCATGCCCGCAGTTTGCGGCGGAGCAATAGGCAGAGCCTGAGATGAAGCTTTAACCGCAGATGAACACAGATAGACACAGATAAAAAGACAGATACAAAAAATGCGAAGAAATCTGTTAGTCATAATGTTGATCAAATCTCTGAAAGATAATAATTTCTTATCTGCGTTTTCCGCGTTTATCTGCGGCTAATTATCTCTTTGCTTTTAGTTCTTTCTCGCGGACAACAAAACTTTCTTTACAGAGGCTCACAAACTCTTTCGCGATCGGCGAAAAATAGCCACCGCGCAGACGTGCGAGGCCGAGTTCCCAGTTGATCTCGGCGCCTTCGATGAGCCACGAAACCAATCTACCCTCACGAATTTCATCCGATATTGTTTTCTGTCCGGCGGTGCCAACGCCGAGGTTTGCCTCGACCATCTGATTGATCGCCTCCTGCCGCGAAAGCTCCATGATGACGTGCGGACGGACGTTGGCGGCGTTGAAAAAGTCGTCGATCATCCGCCGCGTGTTGCCGCCGCGTTCGCCGAGGATGAGTTTTTCACCCGCCAGAGCCGCCGCGCTGATGTATTTTTCATTTGCCATCCGGTGTGTCGGATGGGCAATGGCGACGATCTCGTCGCTGAAAAGCAGGTCGGTCGTGATGCTCGAATTTTCGACAGGCAGTGAGACAAACGCGATATCGATCTCGCCGTGCATGATCTTTTCGACGAGCGTGAGGCTCGTGCCCGCGCTGACTCCGATCTCGGAATTTGGAAATGTTTTTCTAAGCGCCTGCAATATACCTGGAAGCTGCTGCGTCGCAAATTCCGCTGACGCCGAACCGATCCGCAGCCGTCCATGCTCAACCCCGCCAAGCTCCGCGATCTCAGCGAGGGCCGTATCGTGTTCGCGAAGAATTTTGCGCGCCCGGTCGAGTAGGTATTCGCCCGCCTCGGTCATGATCACGCGGCGCGGCGTCCGCGTAAACAGCGGCAGACCCACCTCGTCCTCGAGTTGGCGGATCTGCATCGAGATCGCCGCCTGCGTCACATTCACTCGCCGCGCACCGGCTGTAAAGGTCTTTGCCTCGGATATGGCCAAAAAGGCTTTGAGCTGTCTTATCTCCATAGTTCGAACCACCGTAAAAGTGCGATTAGATTATCTTATTGACTACATAAAATCTACTGCTTTTGATTATATGTCAAGTTTATCCAACAATAAGTGGGAATATTTTTTCGTTCCAGCCAAACCGCAATGCCGCAGCCAACAGCAAAACCTGGAAGCAAACAACGATCATACCAGTTTTTTTTGGGTGTGGACGGTGGCGGGACCAAGACCAATATCGCCATAATGAATGCCGCCCAAGAGGTCGTCGTCGAGGCTTCGGGCGGCCCGTCAAACCCTCTGCGCGTCGGTGTCGAGACGGCTGTCACGAACATTATCAAAGCAGCAGACTCCGCCTGTGACCTCGGCGGACACTCGCGCGGAGACATCGTCGCGGCGACGTTGGGACTCGCCGGTGTGCGCCGAACCGACATTCGCGAGCGCGTGCGGGAGAGCTTTATTGAGCGTTACCAAATTCGCAAAACCCTTGTCACCACCGATGCCGATATCGCGCTTTACGGCACCACTCTTGGCAAACCAGGAGCCGTGGTCATCGCGGGAACCGGATCGATCTGTCTTGGAATTAACGACGCTGACGAAAAAGCGATAGCCGGCGGATGGGGACCGATCGCCGGTGACGAAGGCGGCGGCCGCGGCATCGCCGACCGTGCACTGCACAGCATCGCCAAGGCCTCGGACGGACGCGGGCCGCTGACAAAATTGAGCGAGCAGGCGGCCGACTACTTTCGTGCATCCAACGTCGAGAACCTGATCGGCGCGATCTACGCACCGCAGATGGACAACAGCCGCATTGCCGGTTTCGCCCGCCTGGTGGTGGAAACCGCCATCGAAGGTGATAGAATCGCCGTTGAAATAATCAACGAAGCTGGCCGCGAACTCGGCACCGCCGCCATCGCGGTGCTGAAACGGCTCGGCCTGACGAAACGAAAAGTTCCGATCGGCTGCGTCGGCAGCGTCTTCAAAGCAGGCGAACTTTTGACCGGACCGATGATCGAGTTGATCAACCGAACGGCCCCAAAAGCGTATTTGCAGGAGCCGCTCATGCCGCCGTCACACGCAGGAGCGTTGATGGCGATGAAGAATGGTGTTAACGGTTTAAAGCGATAGATTTCTCTATGTTGCCTGTAACCGAACAAGATAATCCCGCGACCGCCGAGATCGACAAGGCCTCGACGCTAGATGCTGTTCGGCTGATCAACTCTGAGGACAAAAAGGTCGCCGAGGCGGTTGAACAGGTTTTGCCGGAGATCGCGGTTGCAATTGACAAGATCGTCGAACGGCTGCAGAACGGCGGACGTTTGTATTATGTCGGAACAGGCACGAGTGGACGACTCGGCGTGCTGGATGCGTCGGAGATACCGCCGACCTTTGGCGTTTCGTACGATCTGGTTCAGGGTGTGATCGCAGGTGGCTACGATGCCCTTTATAAAGCGACCGAGGCAAGCGAAGATAACCGGGAAGCCGGTATCGAAGACCTGAAAACGCGAGGCATTACGGCCAAAGACGCGGTCGTCGGTATCGCCGCTTCGGGCCGGACACCTTATACTATCGGTGCTGTTGAATATGCGAAAGAATTAGGTTGCTTTACGGCGTGCGTCACATGCGTTCCCGATTCGGCGATCACAGCAGCGGTCGATCTCGCCATCGTTCCCGTCGTCGGCCCCGAGGCGATCACCGGTTCAACTCGTATGAAGGCCGGCACGGCACAAAAGCTCGTGCTCAACATGATCTCGACCGTCGCGATGATCCGTCTCGGCTATGTCAAAGGCAACCGGATGACAAATCTTAAGTCGTCAAACGCCAAACTAAAGGAGCGTACGCTACGTATTTTGTCAGTGGAAACTGGACTTAACGAAAACCAGGCCGCCGAGCTATTGGAAATCGCCGGGGACGATCTGCGGGTCGCTCTGGTCATGTTTAAAACGGATGCCGACCGCGACGACGCACAATCAGCCCTGGCCGCGAACGCCTTCGTCGTCGATGCTGCCGTTGCGGCTATTAAGAACGTATGAAAATGACCTTCCTATTTTTGCTCTGCCTGTTGGCCAGTTGCGCCGCCGCAACCCCAACCACAAATAACGCCGTTCCCGCCGAAGAACCGGCTGCGGAAATATTCGCGTCGATCCAGGTAAAACACGCCGGCAAACAATTCCTGGTCGAGATCATTTTCTTCACGGACATTTCCGAGATCGTGAACGGGAAGGTCAATCGCGGATTTGGCAAAAATATCCGCGAGGTCGGAAATCCAAATTTCAACGGCAAGGCGATCAAGGGCATTGCGGACGAATTCAAACACACGACCTATTCGCTCGAGACGGACAAATTACTCAAGAAAAATACGATCACTTTTTCGTTTGAAGCTAAGGATTATATTTCTAAGGGCGAATTCGAATTGACAGACACGGATATGAGTAAGGCCATCGAATTCTTACAGATCAAAGAAAAGAAAAACTAGCTGTCGTGAAAAGTACTTCGTAAAGTTTAAAACGGCATTTTGCATTTGAAAACAATATGGGATTTTCAGCACTTGATTACGCGGTACTATCTATTTACCTGATCGGCATCACCGTTTTTGGCGTCCTGTTTCGCAAATCGCAAAAGACGGTAAAGGACTATTTTGTCGGCGCCAAGAACATAAATTGGGTCGTCATCAGCCTTTCGATAGTCGCGACCGAGACGAGCACGCTGACACTGATCGGAGTACCCGCGATCGCGTACGCGAATTTTGCCCACCCGGAGCAGGGCGGCAATTACACGTATTTGCAGGTCGTCATCGGCTACGTCATCGCCCGATTCATCATCAGCTTTCTGTTTATCCCGGCGTACTTTAAAGGCGATCTGATGACGGCGTACACGCTGCTCGAAAATCGTTTTGGCGTGTCGGTCAAGAACTTCGCGGCGTCGCTGTTTCTGATAATGCGCGCCTTGGCCGAAGGCGTTCGCATCTTTGCTGCGTCGATCGTGCTCACAGCGGTTCTTTCGACTTCGTTAGCATCGATCCCATCTTTTATGGTCGGCCCGTTCGACGCCGCTGGCTTCCTGACCGCAAATCTCACTGTTATCTCAATTATTGTAGTTGGTATTCTAACGCTCGTTTATACGTTCGAAGGCGGCATAGCGGCGGTCATCTGGACCGATCTGATCCAGCTAATTATCTACATCGGCGGCTCGCTCGTCGCGGCGTATATGCTGCTGACGCTCGTGCCAGGCGGCTGGGGCGAGATTTATTCGCAGGGAGCGGCGGCGGGCAAATTTCAGCTATTTTCGTTCGATCTTTCGCTCAATTTGCCGTTCACATTTTGGGCCGGTATTCTCGGCGGCACTTTTTTGACGATGGCTTCGCACGGCACCGATCAGTTGCTGGTGCAGCGGTTATTGACCTGCAAAAACGAAGGCGACAGTAAAAAAGCGTTGATCCTGAGCGGCTTTGTCGTGATGTTTCAGTTCATTTTGTTTCTTACTATCGGCGTGATGCTCTTTGCGTATTACAAATTTTTCCCGCTCTCGACCGCCATCACCAGCAACGACGAAATCTTTCCAAAATTCATCGTCGAACGCCTGCCGCACGGCATTTCGGGCCTCGTCATCGCCGCAATTTTCGCCGCCGCAATGTCGAATCTGAGCGGTTCGCTCAATTCGCTGGCGTCAACGACAGTGCTCGATTTTTACAAACCGCTCATTAACCCAAACGCGAGCGACGAATCCCTGCTCAAACTCTCGCGTTGGCTGACCGCCGCGTGGGGCGTTATCCTTATATTTATCGCGATTATGGCCCGTGGGTGGGGCTCGGTTTTCACGGTCGGTTTGACAATTGCATCGCTTGTTTACGGCACGATGCTCGGAGCATTTCTGCTCGGTGTGGTGACAAAACGGGCAAATTCGGTCGGCGTCGTTACGGGAATGATCTCGTCGATCGCGGTCATGACGTGCATCAAATTTTATACGGACCTCGCGTGGACATGGTACGTTTTGACCGGAACGGTCGTTTGCTTTTCGGTCGGCTACGTCGTCAGTGCCATCGCCGGGCCGCCTAAAAACAAAGAATTAATGCCGGCCACCGACGAATCTTAAAATGAAAGTATTTATTAATTTAGCGCTTATAATTTCAATTCTTTTCAGCTCGTTTGCGGGACTCTTTGGGCAAACCGCTCCTAATTCACCGCGTCTCGAACCGTCAAAAGATGCCTGGAAATTTGCCGACAAACAGCTCAAAAAAATGACCGTCGAGGAAAAGGTCGGCCAGGTCATCCACATCGGCATTAACGCGAAATTTGCTAATCAGGACAGCGAGTATTTTCAATCGCTTAAAAAGGACGTTGTCGATAACAAGGTCGGCGGCATCCTGCTGTTCGGTGCGCCGATCTACGAGACGGTCCAGCTCGTCAACCGCATGCAGGAAAACGCGAAAATCCCTTTGCTTATCTCGGTCGATGCCGAAACCGGCGTCGGCATGCGGTTTGGCGACGCGACAAATTTCCCTTGGAACATGGCCGTCGCGGCGACCGGCAACCCCGAATACGCCCGCAAGATCGGCGTCGTCACGGGCCGCGAAGCCCGTGCATTGGGCATCCGGCACGTCTACGCACCTGTTATGGACGTCAACAACAACGCCGACAATCCGGTCATCAACGTCCGCTCATACGGCGAAGACCCGGAGACGGTCGGAAAATTCGGCGTGGCATTTATGGAAGGTTTGCAGAGCCAACGCGTACTTGCGACCGCCAAACATTTCCCCGGCCACGGCGACACGAATGTCGATTCACATCGCGGCCTGCCCATGATCGATCATTCCCGCGAAAGTCTTGAGAAAACAGAGCTTGTGCCATTCAAACAGGTGATCGCCGCCGGTATCGGCTCGATCATGATCGCCCATATCGGCCTGCCGCAGATCGACCCAACCGAGATCAAACCGTTAAAGAAACCGATCCGAGTTGAGGCTGAGGAGGGTGCCGAGATCGTCGATCTCAAGGCAACAATTCCCGCAACTTTATCGCCGATCGTCCAAACTCAGATCCTGCGGAAAGAGTTGAATTTTAAAGGTTTGATCGTTACCGACGCGATGGGCATGAGCGGTTTGACGCTATATTTTGATCAGAAAGAGGCGGGCGTGCGAGCCTTCTTGGCGGGTGCAGACATCCTCGAAAAACCGGCCGATACCGACGCGATGCTCAAAGGCATGATCGAAGCCGTCAAATCCGGTCGCGTGACCGAGACTCGCCTTGACGAATCAGTCCGCAAGATCATCGCATGGAAATACGAGCTTGGGCTTTATAAACAAAAAATAACCCCGCTCGACCAGATCGACCGGATCGTCTCGACCAAAGATGTCGGGCAGCTCTCCGATGAGATCGGCGAAAAAGCGATCACATTAGTACGCAACGACGCGGGACTTTTACCGCTCGACCGAAATAAAAAAATTTGTGTGCTTGCCATCTCAAATACATTTGAGTCCGACCTCACGCTCGGTGTTTTGACCCGAGAATTGCGAGCGAACGGCGTCCGATTCACCTCAGTATTGCTGCAAGACAATTCAACATCCGAACAGGTCAAAATCGCTCAGGAAATGGTAAAAAATGCCGATGTTGTCATCGCGGGTCTGTACGGACGCGTCCGCTCCGGTGCCAAAAACAGCGTCGGGCTGCCCGATGCGGGCGTTGCGATTTTGCGTGAACTCATTGCAAAAGATAGAAACGTCATCGGCGTTGCTTACGGCAATCCATATATTCTCGGCGCGTTTCCGCATCTCAAAACATACATGGTCGTATACGGCGACATGCCGAGCTTACAACGTGCGTCGGCCCGCGCATTGTTCGGATTGCAGGATATTACAGGCCGACTGCCGATCTCGCTGCCGGGACTTTATCCACGAGGCACGGGTATTCAGCTAGTGAAAAAGTAAGAATATTTAACCGCAGATAAACGCAAATCAACGCAGATTTTATTTTTTGATTTATCCGCGTTTATCTGCGTCCATCTGCGGTTACAATTTTAGTTATGACTCAAGCATGGGAGATTGAGAATTTTCTCGACATCCGCGATAACCAACTCCACATCGACGGCGTCTCCGCGGTCGCGCTTGCTCGCGAATACGGCACGCCTCTGTTCGTGTTTAGCGAATCACGCATTCGCCACAATATCGCCCGACTGCAAAAGGTGGAAAGCGTCATTGGCTGTCCGCTAAAAATCTGCTACGCCGCCAAAGCCAATTCGACAATGGCAATTCTGCAAGCCGTAAAGAACGCGGGCATCGACATCGAGGTCAATTCCGGCGGCGAATTGTGGAAAGTGCTTAAAGCCGGCTTCACCGGCGACCAGATCATCTTTAACGGCACGAGCAAAGAGGTTTGGGAGATCGAGAACGCAATAAATGCCGAGATCTATGCGATCCAAGTCGATTCGCTGTATGAACTGACGCTGATCGAGGAAACTGCCAAACGACTAAACAAACGAGCAAATGTCAGCCTGCGGCTCGTGCCCGAGATCGAGAGCGGGACGCATTCAGGCTTGCAGACGGCGTTGCTTACATCGAAATTCGGCATGATGCCCGACGAAGCCTTTTCTGCATTTCGCGACTACCGCGATTCGCCGCACGTCGATCTCTGCGGCATTCATCTTCATGTTGGTTCGCAGAATCCCGATCCGGTGGTCTATTCAGAAGCTTTGGCAATGCTTTTCGACAGTATGCTTCGAATTTTCAGCGAAACGGGCATCAAACTCAAACATATAAATCTCGGCGGTGGATTTCCCGTTAACTACCTGAGGGACGAAAGCCGGTATGCGCAGGAGCCATCCGAAATATTCCAGCGATTTGCTGAGCTCTCAAATGGCGACCCTGAAAAACGCCGGAATCTGATGAAGGCTCGCGAAAACTTGGAAGGGGATGCAGGAGTCCACAAAATGCTCTCCGCCGACTTCGAACCGCTTGATGCTCTCGCCGATGCATGGGAGCAGGTCAGGCTCAAGGCGACGGTTACGAGTTCGGAGCATTTGCTGGCGAATCTAACTCTGCTGCTCGAACCCGGTAGGAGCATTATCGCCGACGCGGGTATTTGTCTCACTTCGGTAAGAAACGCTAAGAGTCGACCTTTGTCCGAAATTAGCATAGAACTACATTCACATTTGCAAAAATTCAAGCGATCAACGAACACGGCCCGTGTTGGTGGCGCATTATATGACTTCGCACGTGGTACTGTTCAGTGCGGCATTGTTAACGAACACTGGCTCTTAACCGATGCCGGCTTTAACATCCTTCTTTCGATGGAAACCTATAAATGGTATTACGACCTCATTTCAGCCGAACGAGCCGAACAGGCGCATAGTTTTCCCTACAAGCTCGCTGGGCCGCTCTGCGATGGCGGCGATGTATATTTCGACATCGAAGGCCAAAACCGTCTGCCATCCTACCGCCTCCTGCCCGAAAATGTCGAGCCGAACGAAATCCTCGCCCTGCTAAATTGCGGAGCATACACCATCGCTCAGGAATCACAGTACAACGGCCGCTTTCTACCGGCGGTAGTGTTTATCCGTGAAAATGACGAGAAGGAATTAATTCGGAAACGCGAAAATTTTGAGGACCTGATCGCAAACGATATTTACTAGGCCTCACCAGCCGATCTTCCGCAGCATACTGGCGATGACCGACTTTTCGGCATCACCGATCTCCAGCCCCGTGTGTTCGTAAATCGTCGACAGACCGGCCAGGGCAGCAGACTGACTGCTCTCGTCGCGTATTTCATAAATAACCGCAAGGCTATCAAGCAAATACGTGTGAGCACTTTCGATCTGGCCGTGATCGGCGAATCGGGCGGCGATCTCGTTTAGTGCGTCAGACCGCGCGGCGAGCTGCGGCACGGTTTCAGCCAGCATCGCGGCTTCTTCTAAAAATGCGACCGCGGCCTCCGGTTCGCCGAGTTTTTCTTTTGCGTCCGCCACCGAGATCAACGCAAACAAACGGCCCGCGTCGTCGGTGATCATATTCAATGTTTGCCGGGCGAATTCCTCGTGTTTCTGCGCCGTCAGGATATGGGCGATCTGCGAAAGGGCGCTCGTCCGCTCGTCGGGGTTCTTGTTTTCCTCGGCGGCTTCTAATCCACGCTCGGTCTTGCCAAATGCAACAAATTGCACGGAGATCGACGTCAACAAACCATTTCGAGCACGGCTGTCGCGCGTCTCGATCTCGCGTTGCGATTTTATTATTTCGAAAGCCTCGTCAAGCGTCTCGACCGCTTCGTCCTTTTCGCCTTTTTTCCATGATTCCCGTGCAAAACCGAGTAACGCCGACGCCATCTGCGTCTTGTCAGTCACGAGATCGAGCGTGCGGTCGGCTATTTCGATATTGCCTGCGTAAAGAAATCCAAGGGCGCAATTTACGAAGAAAAAATCGCGATGGATATTGTCCAAAAGCTCCGCAAATAGAGACGCCGTTTCGAAGGTCTCGACCGCCTTGTCGCTGCGCTTCGCCTCAGTGAATAGATTGCCGGTGTCGCACAACGCACGGATCCTTTCTTCGTCGTGCTCGATGTCTTTGGCGGATTCGACGGCCAATTCGAGGAGATCCGTCGCTTTGGCGGTATCGCCGCTCTCGATATTGGCCGCGGCGATCTGCTGCAGAGCAGAGACGCGGGCCGATGCAAAATCAATGCCCTCGATCGTCGCCAGGGCCGCAGCAGCATCGCCGTCGGACGACTGCCGAACGGCAATCCCGGCCTGGACAAAATCGGGATGGACCAGAGAATTTCCGGTCTCGCGGGCCTCGTTTAGCTTGCCTTTAGACGCCATTTCGAGCGCGATCCGTTCGAAGGCCTGTGCTTGCAGTCCATGATCCTCGATCGCGTCGACAAGCTGTAGCGCATATTCGTCGTCGTCGATCTGCGTACATTTTTCCGCGACGAGTATCAGCAGCTTGTCACGCGAAAAAGGCTCCGCAACGCTGTTCGACAACTCGGCCGCAAGATCGACATTGCCCTTGACGAGATAAAGCGGAACGATCGACTTCATCGCCTCGGCATGGCCGTCGGCGCTTTTAATATTTTCAGCCAAAAAAGCCGCCGCCGACAGCAGGTCGCTCCCCGCCTGGTTTCTTGAAATGAAGTGTTCAGCCATATGTCAGAACCGCCTGCGTAAGCGAGCGGATAAGTCGTTGCAAAAAAAGTTTTCGGCGTGCTGCCTGTCGCCGCGTTCGAGCCGCCCGCTAACGCAGGCGGTTCTGACTAGAATACCCGACGGATAGATTCCGGCATCCAGTCGCGGAGATCAACCGCGACCGCACCCGCACCGGCGGCCCGCAGTTTGTCCGCTGACACCGTATTCGTCACTCCGAGGACCGGCATATATGCATTGCGCGCTCCGACGATGCCAGGAGGCGAATCTTCGATAACGAGGCACTCGCAGTGCGTCATCGGCAAATGTCCCTGCGATGTCCGGGCGGCGTCCAGTTGACGAAATCCGATGCGGAAACATTCCGGATCGGGCTTGCATTTTGTAACATCCGCGGCGCTGACTATTGTCGAAAAATGCTTTGCAAGGCCGCTTTTTTTGAGTACAAATTCGATCTCAGTTCTCCCTGCCATGCTGACGATCCCGAGCGAAAATTCGCGGGACATCTTGTCGACAAAATCGACGATGCCGTCAAAAAGCGGCAAATCGTCTGCGACCATCTCGTGCCATTTAGCAGATTTGGCTCTAGTGATCGCGTCGATCTGCGCCTCATCAGCCTTTTTCGCGACTCGCTTAAACGACGCCGCGACAAACGTGCGGTCGTCCATGCCCAAACATCCGATATAATCCGCCTCGGTCAGGTCGATGCCCTCACCCTTAAGTATCTCTTGATACGCCCGCATCTGCACCGGCTCGTCATCAATAATGACGCCATTAAAATCCATTAATATCGCTTTTATCATCTTACATATCTTATTGAGCAACCGACTGGAGCGCAAGCATCGCTGCTCGCAATAAGCGCGAAGCACGCATAAGCGCTTCGGTAGAGAGTTTTAGAAACCAGGCGGGATATCGGCAAGCAGGGATGCTTGCTCTCCAGTCAGAGATAACTCTCATCAAAGATATTCCCGCGACCTAGAATGCCGTTCGGGTCGAACGCACGTTTGATCGCTGCCATTTCGCTCAGATAACGCTCGCCCATCATCGCCGAGAGATATTTTCGTTTGAGCTTGCCAATGCCGTGCTCGGCCGAAACCGTCCCGCCAAGCATGATCGCCTGCGCCACGCACCGGCCATAAATATGCCTCGCGACTTCGGCCTCGGCGGCGTCTTTCGGGATCATGTTCGCATGCAAATGACAGTCGCCGATGTGCCCGAAAATGACATACTCAAGCCCGCTCGCGTCGAGCGTTTCCTTATAAAACCGCAGGAACGCCGGGAAATTCTCGTCCGGCACGGCCATGTCCGTCCCGACCTTTCGCTGTTTGTATTTGGCGATCCATTCATTAACGGCTACCGGCAAAGCATGGCGAAACGCACGCATTTTCTCGCGATCCTCCTCATTAGTCGTAAACCAAGACCGCTCAAGATCGGCGTTATGCTTTTCGAGCAGCTCGTTCCATTGTTCAAGCAAATCGTCCTCGTTTTCTGCATTTGTCTCTTGCTCGAAAAAGATCGCTCCAGCCGCATCCGAAGGCGTTTCAGGAAATTTTTCCGAAATGAATTTCAAAGCCCGGTCGTCAAAATATTCAATGAGCGTTGTGTCAACGTCAGAACCGGGAACGGTGGTGACCGGGTTCTTTCGCGTAGTCATTGACCGATCGCGAGCCTCATCAACGAACGCGAGCAGATCACTTTCATTCGTAAAAAACACGATCCCGCTAAAAAAACCTTCGGGTTTCGCGAATAAAGAAAGCTCGATCTCAGTAATCACGCCGAGCGTTCCTTCGCTGCCGATAAAGAGGTCTATGGCATCGAGAGGTTCCGCGTTGAAATATCCGCTGACATTTTTTCGCACATTAGGCCGCTCGTAGGTTGGAGCTTTTGTCTTGATCTCCCGGCCGCTCTCCGTTGCGATAACCAAAAAGCCGTCATCGCTCGAAACATATTCGCCTCGCCGTATATCAACCATCTCTCTGCCTGGCAATGCGACCCTCAACCGTCGCACAAACTCCCGTGTCGCACCGTATTTAAAGCTCCTCGCACCCGAAGCATTAGTCGCGACCGTGCCGCCCACCTGACAGCTCCATTCGGTCGGATCGGGCGGGTAAAACAATCCCTCGGCCTCGACTGCCTTTTGCAGCTCGGCGAGTATCACACCCGGCTCCACAACCACCGTTCTGGCTTCTTTATTGATGCCCTTGATCTTTTTCAGCCGCTCAAGCGAAACAATATATCCGCCAAACGGTATCGCACCGCCGACCGTCCCTGTCCGCGCTCCGGAAATCGTGACGGGAATCCTGCTTTCATTTGCTTCGCGTAGAATTTGAGCGATCTCGTCGGCCGTTTCGGGAATAAACAGCTTGTCCGCCGTCCCGCCCTGCATATTGCTGGCGTCGGTTAGGTAATTTTGCAGATCGTCGAGCTGCGTCTTAACTTGCATGACTAGAATTTATAACAGCCGGGCGACCATGCCAAAATGTAGTGAAGGAATTACTTCTTAAACGTCTTCATTTCGGAGCCAGCCGCGAGAGTCTTGAAGTTTTTGGAAGTTACTATTTTACGCCCGGTTTTCTCTTCTATCTCTTTTCTTGTATTGCCCGCGATGGCGCCGCCTTGTTTAGCGATAACCCGGCTCTGCTCAAATCCTTTCGGTTTTCGCTCCTTTGAAATCTCCGAGGTTGTTGCCTCGGCAAGCATATTCAAAACGAGTTCAAGATTGGTCATGTGGTCGCGAAGATTTTCTTTTTTCAAATCTTTGAGAGACTTGTATTGTCTCGTATTTAGCCCTGACCAAGCCCGCGTGATCTCATCGGTCAATACTGCATATTCCTGTCCTTTTTTTACTCCTCGCTCGTCCCATGCGTCGGTTAGCTCTTTCCGAACCTCGATGCTCTTGAGCCGCTGATTTATCCATTCTTTGCTGTAGCCTTTTCGAAGGTACGTTTCCATCAAACGGTCGATTCCGATCTCAGGGTCTTCAATCTCGTCGATCCGCTCGCGGCCAACACGAGCCAGCCAAACTTTGAAAGGCTCGGCTTTGGGCGATGGGACGGATTGAATCAGGCGAAAAAGCTGTTCTGTATCTGCGACATCAGTCGTCCGCATTTTTCCGTCAATTGCGAGCATTTTCAAAGCGTGACAATTTGTCACGGTTTCATTTCCCTCTTTCTTCAATCGTTCCTTGAGTTTTCGCCAATAGCCACCGGGATCGACGCTATCGGTCAAAATCGAAATAGTGTCCACGATTGAGAAAAGCCATTTCTCCAAATCTACACCCCAAACCGAACGGACCTGCCGCCCATCGAAAAGCATAATCGAATTTTCTTTATTCATATTAAGCTCCACCGCCCTAACTAAATATACTGCAATTCCCGCTCGCGCAGATACTTCAGCCGGTCGCGAATCTCCGCCGCTTGCTCAAATTTCATCTCCTTGGCGGCATGGCGCATGTCGGCTTCGAGCTGTAGGATCGTTTCCTTGAGTTGCTTGGGTGAATATTCCTCAAACTGGTCGAGGTCGAGCGGCACCTTAAAATAATCGGCTTCATAAGCGGTCACGAGCGTTGCGTCAATTGATTTGACGATTGTCGTCGGCGTGATGCCGTGTTCGGTGTTGTATTCTTCCTGGATCTTGCGGCGGCGTTCGGTTTCGCTGATGGCATAGGCCATCGATTTGGTGATTTTGTCGGCGTAGAGAATTGCCTTGCCATCGGAATTGCGTGCTGCACGGCCCATCGTCTGGATCAGCGAGCGTTCGGAACGCAGGAAACCTTCTTTATCGGCGTCGAGAATGGCAACGAGCGAAACCTCCGGCAGATCAAGGCCTTCGCGAAGAAGGTTGATACCGACCAAAACATCGTATTCGCCTCGCCGCAGATCGCGAAGAATTTTGATGCGTTCGAGCGTGTGGATGTCGCTGTGCAGATACCTGACCTTGACGCCGACCTCGGCGAAATACTCGCTCAGGTTTTCGGACATCCGCTTGGTGAGCGTCGTCACCAGCACGCGTTCGTTGCGTTCGGCCCGCAGGCGGCATTCTTCGAGCAGGTCGTCGATCTGGCCTTTTACGGGACGCACTTCGACCACCGGATCCAGCAGGCCGGTCGGGCGAATGATCTGTTCGATCACCTCGCCCTGGGTTTTTTCGAGTTCGTAATTTCCGGGTGTTGCCGAGACGTAGATCGTCTGTCCGACCCGTTCTTCAAATTCCTGAAAATTGAGCGGGCGGTTGTCTTTCGCACTGGGCAAACGGAATCCGTATTCGACCAACGTTCCTTTTCGCGATTGATCGCCCTTGAACATTGCCCCAAGCTGGGGGACCGTCTGGTGCGATTCGTCGATGACCATTAACGCATTCGCTGGCAAATAATCGAGCAATGTCGGCGGTGGTTCGCCGGGCAGTTTGCCGGTCAGATGCCGCGAATAATTTTCGATGCCGCGACAAAAACCCATCTCCTTGATCATCTCCAGGTCATACATCGTCCGTTGGTGTAGCCGCTGTGCCTCAACGACCTTGCCTTCCTCGACAAGAAATTTTTCGTGCTCGTCAAGCTCCTTGCGGATCGTCTGCACTGCTCGTTTGATGATCGGCTTGGTCATCACATAGTGCGTTTTCGGATAGATCGGCACACGCGTTTCGTGCTTTGTGATGACCTCACCCAAAAGCGGGTCGATGGTGTAAACCGCATCAATCTCGTCGCCCCAAAACTCGATCCTATACGCCTGGTCCTGATAGCTCGGATACAGCTCAACCACGTCGCCCCGTACGCGAAAAACACCGCGTTCAAAATCGACATTGACGCGCTCGTATTGCAATTCGACCAATTTTTGTAGAAACTCTTCACGCTTGATCTTCATCCCCGGCTCGATGAAAACCAGCATCCCAAAATACGCGTCCGGATCGCCAAGTCCGTAAATACACGATACTGACGCCACAACGATTACGTCGCGACGCTCAAACAGCGCGCGGGTCGCCGAGAGCCGCAGACGGTCGATCTCTTCGTTGATCGTTGCTTCTTTTTCTATGTAAAGATCGGCCGCCGGGACGTAAGCTTCGGGCTGATAATAGTCGTAATACGAAACAAAATACTCAACCGAGTTATCCGGAAAGAACGACTTAAACTCCTGATAGAGCTGTGCCGCGAGCGTTTTGTTATGGGCCAGAACGAGCGTCGGCCGCTGTGTCTGCTCGATCACGTGGGCAATCGTAAAAGTCTTGCCGCTGCCCGTTATTCCGAGCAAAACCTGATCTTTTGTGCCATCGTTCAGGTTATCTACGATCTGCTTGATCGCTTCCGGCTGGTCGCCTTTGGGTGTATTTTCACTAATGAGACGGAATTGCACCCTTTAATCTTAAGCTAACGTGAATTCATATCACAAGTGAAACTTTTGAAATTCTTGTATCCAAATCGACAATTGAAAATATCTTCGCGCTTGGTATTGGTTAGTTTCGGGCTCGGGGTGCTATTCGAGTCCCACAAAATCGGGAAGCGTCAGGTTGCCATCGACCTGCACAGAGCGCGGCGCGAACCGAAAAAGTCTCGACGATATTCTTATCGTGTACCTTTGCCCCGCAGCGACATTATCAAAGGAGAAGAAACCGAACGAACTGGTCGTCGCTAATCGAATGACGTTGTTCGAATCGGTAATCGAAACTGTAGCATTTCGCAGTCCACGCCCGTCCGCCGTCAGGACTCGACCGGAAACAGAGACAAGCGGTTGAACAGCGAGTGTGCCAAATCTCGTACGATATTCAGCGGAAGTAATAAAGGATTTAACCATTCCCGACCCAATGTAATCGCCGCCGAAGGTGTTCAGTTTACTCAACCAGGACTGATAGCCCGAATCATCTGTGTCCGGCATATCGGTTGGATTGCGTCTGAAATAGCCGAAGTATTGAAGTAATACGAAAGCTGGACGCAATTCGGCGTTCTTGATCGAATCTGTTTCCGCCGCCTTTCGTAAAGCTGCGGCGCGTCCTGTCGAGTCTCCGCTTCCAAAAACGCTGATCGCATCCTGGCGTTCGGCGGTCGCTGGTGTGACGCCGGCCGCAGCAAACAGAGTGTCGACAAATTGTGCCGCCGTCTGTGTCGCCGGATATTGCGAAACGAACTCTCGACTCGCGACGATCGCCTGAGCGTAACTCGTCTTGTTCTGTTCCAGGATTTGATCCGCTCCCGGCTGCGAATCAACAAAACCGGTCCCGACCGTCTGGGCGTCACGTTCGAATTGGAGGTAAGAAATGCGCTTGGCCGCATCGTTTGAGAACTTACCGAACGCGGCGCGCTGCATACGGAGTACGAAAAAGCCGGTCTCTTGAAACTCGCGCGATAAGAAGTAGGAGGCACTTACGTTTTGACGTGCGAGGTCTATGCAGGACGGGTCGCCATTGCACGCGGTGATTTGAGCGATCCGGGTGTTCAAGCCTGCCGTGTCAGCCTCACGATTGAGGAAATCATGATAGTGCATCTGCACGTAGAACGCGGGATTGTCTATCGGATTCACACTGGAGGGCGAAGTTTCGTTGTCGGTGATCGTCAATTGAGCGACGCTGCGCGCGTCCAGCGTGACGCCGCGTGGATTCGTCAGAAATAGATTAACTCTGCGGTCGCCGTCAACAAAGCCGTTGTCCGAGAGCAGTACCTTAAAAGTCTTGCTAATCTCACCGGCGGCAAACGAAAGAGTGCCGGCGGCAAGCGTGTAATCGAACTTCTGCGACGCCGTTTCGTCATTCGTCTGATAGTCAACGGCGACGGGCAGAGAGATATTGCCAGCACGAGTGGCGGTAATGGTCGTCGCTCCCGCTCCCTCGCCCACACTGTAATTGGCGGCGCTAAATTGCACGCTGCTCGGCTCGCGATCCAGCCCGGCGATCTCATTCGGGGACATGGCGCGGCCGTAGAGCCGCAAACGCGCAATTGACCCGGCTGACGCTTCGCCCGTTCCGCCGCCCGAGAGATTATCCTGGAAAAAGCGCAGCGTTTTGTTCGGGCCGATCACGGCGTCATTGTTCGCGTCGGTAAATTGAAACTGCTGAATGCCGTTGAGATAACCGGTCACGATTCCATTTCCGTCGCGGGTAAGTCCGGCCTGCACGTATGCACCGGCGGTGATCAGGTTGCCCGGACCAGTTACACCCGGCTTAAAATTCAGCCGGTTGTCGGAGCCTGCATACAGGCCATTGTCATTCGTGCCGTTTTTGAAATCCAGAATGCGCCGCGCCTTGTTCGCCTCGTCAAACTTAAAAAGCAGCGTGATGGTGTAGACGTTATTTGCTATCACACTGGTCGTTGGCGAAAGGGACAAACCATTGCTGTTCGGGAACTTGAGCACGGTCGTGGACATGGCGTCAACCGTGTCCGTCACAAATGTATTCACCGAGCCGCCGGGAGCGATCAAATCCACCAATCCGGGAGGCGTTGGAACCGGAGTCGGCGTTGCTGTTGGAGTCGGAGTTGCCGTCGGTGTAGGAGTTGGCGTCGACGTAGGCGTAGGCGTCGCCGTCGGACAAGCGCCGCCCGGCAGACGGTCCAGCGCCGCAACTTCACTCGATGTAAGCACGCGGTTGTAAAGCCGAATGCGTGCCACCGCACCGCCGGAGAAATCCTGGCTGGCGGTGACCTGATTGAGAAAGAATCGCAGCGTATTAAACTGCGAGTCGATAATTCCGTCCGCATTTACAGTGTTGACTTGGTATTGCTGTAGGCCATCAATGTAGCCGGTGTCTATTCCGGCCCGGCCCAGGTTAGCGTCGCCACCGGCACGAGTGAGTACCACCTGCACATATCTGTTGGCAGTAAACGGACTGCCAGTGCCGATCGATAAGCCAGGCCCACTATTAAAAGAGTTAAAAAACTCAATGTTATTGCTTGCATTGGCGTAGACACCTCTACCGTCAAGTCCATTCTTGAAATCAATGATCGCACGGTTGTGCCCCTGCTCCGTAAACTTAAACAGAACCACAATGCTGTAAGTCTTGTTGTCAGTTGTTAATCCAGTTGTAGGAGCCAGCGATAGACCATTGCCCTTGGCAAAGTTCAAAACGGTGCGCTGTGTACAACCGTCCACCGTCTCGGCAGCGAAAGTGTTGGCGCCGTTGGGGCTGGTGATCAGGTCGGTTAGCGCCGGACCGCCGCCGGAACTGGTGCGCGCGTTCTGAAACTGGTAATCAGCCGTCAGCCCCGGCGACCCGCCCGGTGTCGGTGTCGGTGTCGGTGTGGGAGTAGGTGGTGGCGTTGGAGTCGGAGTCGGAGTTGGTCCTGCCGCAGGTAGCCGATCCAACCCGGCCACCTGACTGGCCGTTAGGGTGCAATCGTAAAGTCGGATACGCGCCAGGGAACCGGCGGAGGCTTCGTTGCCATCGTCTTTGAAAAAGATCAGCTTATTGGCGATGGTATCACTCAGCGCTTCGTCCGTCGAATCTACGAAGGTGAACTGCTGTGCGCCGTTGACATAACCGGTAACGTTCTTCGCGGCGTCGCGCGTGAGCACGACCTGAACGAAAGCGTTTGCCGCAATCGGCGTAGTGCTGCCGTTGGCAAAGGAGTAAAAGTTCAACTTGCCACTGTCGTTGTAGAGCCCTCTATCCGAGAGATTGTTCTTGAAATCGAGAATGCGCCGGAACCCACTGATGTCATTGAAAGCAAAGAGCACGACGGCCGTATAGATCCCATTGGAGATGACACCCGTCGTCGGAGAGAGCGACAGCCCGTCTTGCTGCGCGAATCGCAGCACGGTGCGCGAAGAGCCATCTACCGTCGCCGTCCCAAACGTATTACTGCCCAGATTAACCAACGCTGGTGGCGAGCCGGTGGAACTGCTCAAAGAATTTTGGAATTGGTAATCGGCTGCGGGGGTGCAACCGCCCGCCGTGTTGACGGTAAAGCTGGTAACGGTATCGACATTGCTGCAAAAGTCTTTGGTGAATGTGATGGGGCCGCTCACGGCGGTGGGCGGCACGGTGGCGGTGATCTGCGTCGCGCTGTTGATGGTGAAGCCCGCAATCACATTGTTGAAGAATCTGACCGAGGTGACGTCGGTGAAGTTCGTTCCGGTGATCGTAACAGCCGTGCCTGCGTTGCCGTTGGTCGGATTGAACTTGCTCACGGTAGGACAATCACGGATGAGGGTGAAGCTGACGGGCTGGACGTTGCTGCAACCGTCCTTGAGAATAGTGATGGGACCGCTCACGGCGGTGGCTGGGACGGTGGCGGTGATTTGCGTGTTGCTGTTAATGGTGAAGCTGGAAATGACATTGTTCAAGAATCTGACAGAAGTCACGCCGGTGAAGTTCGTCCCGGTGATGGTGACGCTGCTGCCGATCCTGCCGCTGGTGGGATTGAGATTGGTGATGGTCGGGCAATTGCCCGGTATTGGTGTCGGAGTCGGTATTGGCGTCGGCGTCGGCGTCGGCGTTAGCGTCGGTGTCGGTGTGGGTGTGGGCGTCGGTACTCCGGGCTTGCACTTTCCCGCGCTGTCGGCGGCGAAGATGGCTTGGATCTCGGCGGCGGAGAGGGCGCGGTTGAAGACATCAACTTCGTCAATGAGGCCGTTGAATGACTCGGTGACGCTAAATATGTTTTCAATGACCGGGTCGAGCTTACCGATGTAAACGTCGGCGCTAATCGCGTATCCCGCCGTGTTATTAATTGGTTCGGTCCTAACGCCAACGCCATCGATGTACCACTTGATTTCGCCCGCGGCTCCGGCCTTTCGAGTTATCGCAACGTGGTGGAATTGATTATCATTCAGAAGAGTTCCGCCGGTGTACGAGATGCAGCTGTCAAAATCGGTTCCGCTCGAAGGTACGGAACAAAAGGCGAGCCGATTATCGATGTAGAGCATCACCCAGTACTGAGTCCGTTGCTGCTGAGACACGATTCGCCGCCTGCCGGCGCCCGCATCGGCCGTCTTGACCCACGCATCGACCGTCAGATCGGTCGTGTCAAAAACGGGTGAATCGGCAATCGAGACACCCCGGTTAACCCCATTAACGCTGAACGCCTGTCCGACCTTTCCGGTGGCATACGTCGTTCCGTTGACCAGCGTTCCATTCTCAAACGGCGGCCCCTGAATGTCATTAGCATTACCGTCACCCGGCCACCATGAGACCAGGCCGGAAGGCGGAGCGACGCAGGGTGCGCTGGTTAATGGGCCGGATAAATAGTTCGACACTGCAGGTTCGGAATTGAACGGAGCGACGGGTTGGGTCGGTCGGAAAATATCGACGGGATCGGGATCGTCTGTGAGGACGCTTCGCGGGTTCTCAAAGTGATAATCAGCGATCTCATTCGGAAAATAATTTGGCCGAAGACCAGTGAAGGCTAAAAGATTTCTCGACGGAAAAAGATCGGTGGAGGCAGTATGGCTCGCATCGCTGTTCCGCGTACTCTGAGGCTGGTAATCGCCGCTCTCGCCCGAAGAATCGTTTGAGGAGGAGCCTAAGAAACCAAATAGATCAGCCGAGGCAGGAGGGCTCGCCGAGCAGTTTCGGTTACCATTAAAAAGGCAGTCGGCCGTTGGTGTGGCTCGAAGATTAAACGTGAAGACCTGCACGCGCGTGAAACTATCTGTAGGACTCTGCCCCAATGACAAACTGACCCTCAAACCCAGTAATGCTCGACTACTGACCTTGAATGGGACATGGATGGTTCTCGAACCACCAGGCGTCGGGTCCAGATGAAAGTACTTGATTGGCAAGTCTAACCTTTCAGGGGTGCTAGACTCTGCGCCTTCTTCCACTTGTACCAGCACGGAGCCACCCGTAGGGTTCCTCGTGTACTTGTAATGGAATTCAATCCTCAGGTCGATGTTACCGTCATTGGGGAAGTCCGGAGCGTAATACGTAGGCTGGTCGTTGGCGAACTCAAGACCTAGGTAAAGATAATCAGGGGGCGAATACAAATAACTGTCAGAGGTGAGTGGCGTACCCTGAAAATCCATTAGCACAGCTTCTAGACGGATCGAAGGTATAAATTCCTTCAAGGAATTTGCGGGAATGCGGAAACTAAGCCCTAGAGTCTTGGTCCCCGTCTGGCTGGTTCCGGGTGCGGACACGAGGGGCGTCATCGTATCTATCTGTACAGGCGTGCCTCTCGATAAATCATAGACCTTGAGACCAATAAACCCTCCAAGTCCAAGAGGATCACTTGTCAGTTGATACTGAACGTCGCACTGAAAGCTTGTGAACCCGCTATCGTCGATTGCCGACATTCCCGGGTCTGTAGCATTGACAAATATTCTATTTACCAGGATCTTAATTGAGTCCGGGACGGGGGTGGGCGTCGGTGTCGGTGTCGGTGTCGGTGTCGGTGTCGGAGTCGGGGTCGGCGTTGGGGTCGGCGTTGGACTCGACGCCGCACCCGCGATGCAATTAGAGAGGGTCGAAGTGTTCTGCCCGGTCGCACTGGCTGTGGCGGTGACGAACTGACCGCCGGGAACATTGAAGGTCGCGTTACCGCTCGCGTTGGTCGTCGCGGTGGCGTCACCGCCGTTGATGTAGTTCTTAGCCTGCTGATTCTGAGTGTTGGTAGAGCCGCAGTTATCGTTGGTGAAGAACTCAATCGTGAAAGAAGTGTTGGCGGCCGCTCCGGCAAGGCTCCCTTGCGTCGTTCCGCCCGCAGTAGTCAAGATTGGTGCTCGCGAGCCACCGACCGCCAGACGTGTATTGCCGAAGATGGAATTGCGGCGTACAGCGTTGCCTGTGCCGCTAATGCTCACTCCACTAGATTTGTTAAAGGCGATGACATTTCCTGCGCCGCTTGTTGTTCCTCCGATTTGATTGTTGCTGCCACTAACAGATACCCCGTCGCCATCAGTACCCGTACCATTACCAAGACTATTGGTGCCATTCACATCAGTCCCGATGTAGTTGCCCTGCACAATGTTATTGCTTCCGCCCAGACTTATGCCTGATGAAAGGCTGCCGGAAATGATATTGCGGGCGAAGGCGACAGTGCCGCCAATTGTATTTCCATTACTACCATTGTTAAATATCTGAACACCCGTCCCGTTGCCCAGAGCTCTGGTGCCGATCGCATCCGTGCCAATGTAGTTGCCCTGCACCTTATTCGCTGACGACCTTGAAGGCGCATTAGGCAGCATGACACCGGCATTAAAGCCCGCGATCAGATTACGCGCGGCCGGCGTTGTTCCGCCAATCATCTGGTTATCGCCGCCTTGGATGAGTACGCCGGCGAGTGGGTTGCCGCTCACCGCCAGACTGGTGCCGGACACATCAGTCCCGATGTAATTACCCTCAACAAAACAATTTCCGGCCGGGTTACTATTAAGTCTATCGAGTGTAATGCCGGCGAATGACGGGGTGCTATTTCCATTGATTACCAACCCGCGAATGGTACAGTTCGCGGCGAGTACGACAAGTCCACTACCTTTGATCTGAACCCGATTGCTTCCCCCGTCAATTGTGAACGTTCTGCTGGTCTCACGTAGCGGCGAGGTTACCGTGACTGAACTGACCGAAAATCTGATTTCATCCCCATCAAGGAGATTGTCAATCGCATTTCGCAAGGTGCAGATGCCTCCACCTATGCAATTAGCGGTCTGCTCATCGCCGGTTGAATTGACCGTTAGGATTCTGAGTGGAACCGCGGGAGCAAAGGCCAGTGGGACATCTCCGCCATTCTTGAGTATGACCAGGCCATTGAATGCGTATTTATTCAATCGCATCGGCAACACTGCCCCAACACCGCCGTCAATGTCCAACGTTTCCGGCTCGCGCGGTGCCCTCGCTGAGATCTGACTCAAAGTGTTACTTGTGATTACTTGCACCTGCGTCTGACCGCGATCAACCACTAGCAGATCATCTCTTCCGCTCACTGAAACTCGTGCGCGCACTAATACTTTTGATAGCTGGCCGTCGGACGCATCTTCCGCCTTGCCATCGCTTTTCGTCGCCACCTCACCGGCTATTTTGCTCCATTTGCCGCTCACAGCCGCGCGCTCTAATACGTGTACTACGCCGTCTTCAGAAAGCATCGCCACTTCAGCGTGAGAATCGCCGCTAAAATCTCCGACCGCGACCGATGCGATGTTAAACGGCATCGCGTGCCGTTCGATCTCGGCGGCTTCGACTTTTGATCGTTCCTCTTCACCCAAAGACAAACGGCGGTCACGTCCATGCACGATCAGCAAATCATTGCCCGTCGCTACGCCCAAGTCCATCTCATAGCCTTCGTCCAATTGTCCTAAAGCGAAAGAGGTCGCCGCATGTGGCAGCGTCAATGCTTCAGGCTCACCCCTTAGCGCTCCTTCTGGACCCTCAAAGACCAGGGCCTGTGCTCCGGCGTCATTGACGACGCCGACAACTATATCGTCGAGACCATCCGCCCGATTCATCTCGCCGACCGTCAACGCCGTCACTTTGCCGGGCAGTTCGATGCGCTGCACTTCACCCAAACCGCCATGTCCGTCACCCGCCATCCAATAAAGTCTCTCGCTGCCCAAGGCAGCGACAACGACATCCCGATGCCCGTCAGCGTTGAAGTCTCCCGTCCCGATCAAGTCGGGTCGTTCCGGCAACTCAAAAACTCGGGCCGGAGAGAGAAAAGGCTCGTCGGTGAACTCACCGCGCTCTTTTCGCTCATTGGCTTCCGGCGTGTCCGCATAAATTGCATCCACATTGCCGCGATAAATGACCAGCAGATTTGCATCGTCGCTCGCATATCCGCTAACGAGATCAGGCACGCCGTCTTCGTCAACGTCACCCGCGGCGAGTGCCAAAGGCCGTGCCGAACGGTTCTCTAATTCCGTTTTAGTTTCAGCTCCGGTGTAGGTGGTCGCCATCTCACGCGCGTCGCCGAGGGCAAGCTGTGATTTGTCAAGTCCATCTGCACGCAAGCTACTGCGTGCGCTCGCCGGAATGGATACCCGCAACTGAGTTGCCTGATTCGACGCATATTTCGCCCGTTCTTCGCTCGCAAACGTGCGGTTGTCTATCAATGTAATGGACCCGCTCAAAGCGAGGCCCACTATAAAAAGCGTGACGACGACAATCGTGGTGACGTATAACTTTTTCATGTTTTATTTCCCTTTGCGCAGATACGCAGGCTTCGCTTGCCACGTGAACGCGTGAACTTTACTATCGGCAATCCGATTTGCGAGCATCGGATTTTCAATTTCTAAAAAAACGATTCGCTCGGCGGCCGGGGGCTGATGGCTCGCCGACCAGATTCAGAGAGTATTCGCTTCCCCATTAAGATTCATATTCGGAAAATATAAAGCGTGCGGAGCCATAAAGTAACGAAATAAAACGAAATTTTCCGAAACTTGCGTTAACGGGGCGGCAAAATCCCATTTACATCGCATTGAGTTCGGGTTATGATTACTTGCTCTCCAAATACAGATCAGGCCGGTCGTGAGGGGCTATGAATTCGGCGGGACGCCAATTTTATCGGTTTGCAGACGTCGAGGTTGATGCGGACGGTGGTTATCTCCGGCGCAACGGGGCCGAAGTACATCTCCGTCAAAAAACCTTTCAGGTGCTGGTTTATCTGCTCGAACACCGCGGAACGGACCTCGCGAAAAATCAGATCATCAGCGACGTTTGGAAAGAAACCGCGGTCGTTGACGACGTTCTGGTGCAAAGCATTAAAGACATCCGCCGGGCGCTCGATGACGATCTGCGAAAGCCCCGCTTTATCCGGACGATACCGAAACATGGCTATCGCTTCATCGGATCGCTTGCCGATGAAAAAAATGACGCTTTACAAACCGCAGCCTCACCTATTGCCGTACCTGACAAACATCGGCTGACATCCATCGTCGGCAGCCGCCCGGTGCTTCTTGTTTCGTTGTTATCTATACTGCTGATTCTGCTCATCTCGGTCGTCGGCTTTCAGATATTAAACCGGAACGCTGCGTCACGCTCGAGCATCGATCTGCCTTACGCTTCGGGTAAGACTTCGCTGGCCGTGATGTTCTTTGAAAATCAATCTAAGGATGCCGAATTGGACTGGCTGCGCGAAGGGTTGACGGATATGCTGATAACCGATCTTTCGCGTACCCGGGGCTTGTCCGTTTTGAGTCGAGGGCAATTGAACTCGCTGCTCGAACGAACAGGCCGCACTCCGGCTGATAAATTGGGCGCCGAAGACGCGCTCTCGATCGTCAGGCAAACAAACACCGCCGCTGTTATCACCGGCAGTTTTGCCCGGCTCGGCGACAAGGTTCGGCTTGACGTCCAACTTCACGACACCAAAACGGGAGAATTAACTGCAGCCGAAAGTCTGACCGTCGATAAGGTCGACGATATCCTAACGCAAATCGACCTGCTGTCGCTAAAACTCGCAAATCGGCTCGGGGCCGACAGCCCGGGCGAAAACGTCGCCGGCCTGGCATCGGTTATGACCAATAGTTTAGAGGCGTACCGGTATTACTCGCTGGCGCTGCAGAAAGTTGACGCGCTGCACAATCTGGACGCGATCCGGCTGCTGGAAAAGGCGACATCTATCGATCCTGAGTTTGCCATGGCCCACGCCCGCATCGGCTATGCTTATGCCGTGACAGGGAACGAACCGGAAAAAGGCCGGCGGCACCTCGAGAAGGCCTTTCAGCTATCCTCCAGATTGACGGAGAAAGACCGCCTCAATATCGCGGCCTGGTACGCCATTGCGAATACTGATTATCAAAACGCCATCGATCAATTTCGGCAAATTGTCGCCAAATACCCGCTCGAAACCGAGGCGTACTACCGCCTCTCAAGACTTCTAAAAGGCGAAGGTCAAACGGAAGAAGCGTTAAATGTATTGAAAGCGGGAACTGCGGCCGACCCGAACGAAAAGAACCTTTATAACGGTATCGGCGGCATCCTGTCCGTTCTCGGTCGTCACGATGAAGCCATCGCGGCTCACCAGCATTACGTCGCGCTTGCTCCGAATGAGCCGAATTCCTACGACAGCCTCGCCATGACGTATCAATGGGCCGGCGATTATGCGTCGGCTATCGCTAACTATGAACAAGCGTTACGGTTAAATCCCGATTTTGAAGTAGCGATCATCCATTCGGCCCACGCGCATTTTCAGATCGGTCAGTACAAACAGGCCCTCGAGCTTTATCAAAAATACATCGACAGGGCCCCGTCCGATGTCGAACGGGGGCGCGGCCACTGGTCGATCGCATTTGTTCACTTACAAAAGCGGAACCTCGATCTGGCTGAAAAAGCCGCCAAGCCGTTGGTAAAATTTGGGAAGGAATGGAACACGATCCTGTATCAAATTGAGATCGAAAAAGGCAACCTGGCCAAAGCTGACGAACTAGTCGAAACATTTTTGGCCGATCATCCGGCAAACGGACGCGGCGGGCACAATTCTCCGAGGCCGGGACTATATTACCTCGGCTATTTTGCACTCAAAAAAGGGCTTAACGACGAGGCGATATCCAATTTTCAGGAGGCGCTTCGCAGTCTGCCGCAGCCGTGGGATATTGATACCTACGAAGACTGTCTCGCCAATGTGTACCTCGATATTGGCAGATTTGACGAGGCGATAACCGAGTACGAACGGATATTGAGGCTCAATCCAAACTATCCGCTAGCCGCCTACCACCTCGCTCAGGCTTACGAAAAATCGGGACAAAATGCCAAGGCAGCCGAAAACTACCACCGTTTTCTCGAAAGCTGGAAAGATGCGGACGCCGACATCCCGGAGATAATCGCCGCCAGAAGATTTATTTCTGAAGTAGGATGGAACCTTACCCAGCGTGATTCAAACGTTTCTTAAGACTCTCGAATTTATCGTTAAACGCGTCACCGCGGGCGGCGTAGATGTCCGTGATTATCTGATCGTCTGACGGTCGGAAAGCGCGGAGCATGATGTCGCGACTTCGGACAACGCCTCTCGCGTCGACAACCACGACAGTTCGCGTAAAACTGATCGGATAGAGCCTGTGTTTTCCATAAACCCTTGTTATTTCACGTCCCGGATCGGCAAGCAGATGGATCGGCAGTTTTCGGTTCCGGCCAAAAGCCTTGTGTTCGTCCGGCGTTCCGGACGATATGCCGACGATCTCTGCTTTGGTCTCGAGATATTTCCACCAATTATCGCGAACCGAGCACAATTGACGGTTGCAGACGAGTGTCTCGTTCTGTGGGTAAAACAACAAAACGACGACATTTCCGAGATGATCGGAAAGCCGCCAATGCTCGCCTTGATCATTAACGAGCGTAAAATCGGGGGCGGCCACGCCGAGTTTTGCACAGTCGGCAACAACGGCCAAGTCATTTGTATCGATGGAAGCCATGAAAAACCGCTTGCTAATTGAAACTTCGCCTATTGTTGCCAGGATTCCGCTTCAACCCCGTCGAAACTCTTGATCGCGTCCATGATCCGCTCGGTCACATCCGTCGGGAATGTATGGCCGGTTCGCAGATGGTTGAGGCCGGACAGCGAGCGTTCGTCCTTGACTACCCTGACAACGTGCAAAAGGGCAAATTTAACCCGCTCGTCCTTATGATTTTTGATGGCGTCGAAAATTTCTTCCGTCTCGCCGGATCTGATCATAAGAGCCACCAGGACGAACGCCTCGTACGAAACCTTGAGGTCTTCGTGAACAAGCCGCTCAAACGCCTTGCCGACAATGCCCGCCTCGATGGCGGCACGGGCCGCGTGACGCATGCGAAACTCGTCGCCGGTTTCCATAATTCGCTTCCAGGCGTCCGCCCGGTCAAAGTTGAGGCGAAACAGTCCTCGCGCGGCCGCTGCCCTGACCTCGCGGGTCGGATCCGCACATGCCAGCAGTATCGCCTCGAAGACCGAGTCGTGATCGAAATCCGTAAGTATCGAGACAGCTTTTGAACGAAGATTCGACGAGAGATCGTATATCGCTATCTGGGTCAGTGCCTCGACCGAGTTGCGGGTTCGGAAAGCCATGAGGATTCTCACGGCCAGATCGCGGACCGATTCGTCTTCCTCGTATTCATCGTTAGCCTGCTCAATCGCGTTGAGCAGCGACGGGTCGTCTGAAACCGGGAGTAACTCGTATTTTTTCGAAGGAGAAATATCCCCAAAAGAATTGATCGGAAGGCCCGCATACTGTAGTTTGCGCATCCGTTCCTGAAAATCTTTCGTGTCAAGATTCGATGGGACTGCGACCGCTGCGTTGGCGCCCGTAACCGTTTTCTTTTTCGCGATGAGCGGTTTGGAACGGTTTGTTGCCTTTTCAGCTTTCAATCCAGATTTCTTTGTCTTTCGTAACCACTCCAATTCCTTATCGGCGTCCAGGCCATCCATCATGTCGTAGCTGCCACTGCCGGATTCGCGATGACGATTGTCGTAGTTCGATTGCGGCTGGCCGGTTCCTTTATTGCTTTTGCGCCATAGATAAAAAGCGAGGCCCAACACGGCTACGACGACAAATGTCATCGTATAATAGAGCGTGTTGTCCGATCCATCGACGATTTCTTTCTCTCTTGCCGATGGCGCCTGCTGTGCCGCCACGTTGATCGCGAATACACCAGCCAGCAAAAGCCGGCCGACAATCCATTGTGTTTTGAATAATTTACGTCTCATTTATGGGAATCGTCCATTTGAAAATGCTCGGGTAAATTTGACTGACAGACGCGGATTTTTGGAGGGCGGGACTGACAGTGCAGAACACCATTTATTATTATGCACATTAATTTGACTTTTGTCACCACAAATTTTAACTGCGTTTATAGAGTTTCAACATAGCTCCATTTCCAGAAAATAATTCCGGTCTGTAAGGTTTTGCCCGGACCATAGCTTCGTATTAAAGTTGAGGCATATTAAAACTCGCCCAATATGACCGCTGTTTCAACCATTACCGAATCCGAAATTTCAGGCCTGCGGCTGCTTCATCGCGGAAAGGTCCGCGACGTTTACGAGGTTGACGATGACCGTCTCCTGCTTGTCGCGACCGATCGCATCTCTGCTTTCGACTGCGTAATGCCGACGCCGATCGAGAATAAAGGCGCGATCCTGACGGCATTGTCGACGTTTTGGTTCGGACGCCTTGCCAAAATAGCGCAAAACCATCTGATCACGGCCAACCTGGACGAAATGCCCGATCCCATCCGCAGCCACGAAGAGCTTCGCGGACGCTCGACGCTTGTCAGGCGAACCGAGGTGTTCCCGGTCGAATGCGTGGTTCGCGGTTATCTCGAAGGCTCAGGCTGGAAGGACTACAAAGCGAGTGGAACAGTTTGCGGACACGATCTACCGAAAGGCCTGATTCAGTGTGATAGATTCCTGTCGCCGATGTTCACACCCGCGACCAAGGCTCCGACGGGCCACGACGATAATATTTCGCAGCTCGAATTTGCAAGGATAGTCGGCCACGATACCGCCGCCCGCCTTAAGTCGACGTCCCTCGCGATCTATAAACACGCCAGCCAATACGCCCTGACACACGGAATCATCATCGCCGACACGAAATTTGAATTCGGCGTTGACCGCAGAGGCAATATCCTATTGATAGACGAGGTTCTCACGCCCGACTCGTCGCGGTTCTGGGATGCGTCCCTGTACGAACCCGGTCACGCCCAGTCGTCGTTCGATAAGCAGTTTGTACGTGAATATCTGGAAACGCTCGATTGGGACAAGACGCCGCCCGCACCACCTCTGCCTGATGACATAGCAGCGGCGACCTCGCAGCGCTATATAAAGGCTCTCGAATTGCTCTCGGGCCACGGCGTCAAATGACATCGCTTCACTCGCTCCGCATGCCTTACTGTTAATGTGAGGTTACCCGTGTTACTGTCAGAGCACCAAATCCGGAGGAAGTATGATACGCAAACGTCCTAATCTATTAACGATGCTCGCCCTCGTGCTCGGTGTCATTCTTTCGTGCACTGCTCAGACGAATAAAGGTCATAAAAATCAGGGAGCGGGAACATTTGAAAAACTCGACGGTTATACCATCATGGGGCGAACTGTTTCATATTACAGAATTCCTGCCGATCTGAGCCGTGAAGGACTAGTCGAAATTTCACGCAAAATTTGTGACAGCGAAAGCGATGGCCGTCTTATTGTTCAATTGATACTGATCGATGATGATTCGGGACTCGCTCGATACGTAAAATGGGCAAAAAGAGCGAGCGACGGCGACACCAAAGCCAAACCGCCCAAAATATGGGTAGACAAGCATATTATCGCCAACGCACAAAAGACCATGAGTGGCGGATGGATGCTTTATGAAACTAATGGTTATAAGGAGATCGTGTATCTAGCTCCGAAAGTTCCCGAAAAGAAATGAACTCCTACTCGATCACTTCCACTTTGTCACCGACCTTGATCGCACCGCCGGGTATTTCCGCAATGAGATTTTGCCCAAATAGAACAGCGTTTGCACCGACGCCCAGAGAGTCGTAACGGTCGGGAATAATGTCCTTTGCCATGCGATACGAAGCAAGTATTTTCAGCGGCTCTTTTCCGTCAAACTCGCCCTTTGACTGATCGATGGTTGTGATCACGCAGCGTTCACACGGCTTGGTCGAGCGGAAGACCGCTTCGCCTATCCGAACTTTGTCCCAATCGTCTTCTGCAAAAGCATCGGAACCGGACACGACCAGATTCGGCCGAAAACGGTTCATCGGCAGCGGAACGCGGACACTCCTGTCCGCTTCTTTATCATTTTCTGCCATTCGTGCATTCAGATCATCAAGCGAGGCCTCACCGAGCAACATCAAGGGATAACCGTCCGCAAAACTCACTATATCCTCGCCCTGATCGAACCGCGGATTCACGCTCCGCCGCGATTCGTCGGGCATGTGAACGAGTTGGCAATCGGTTTCGAGCACCTGTGAAAACCATTGATTAACGCCATCGCTGTAAATCTCGCCCGGACAAACGCTCTGCCAGATCGTCACTTCCTGCACCCGTCCCGTCGCGGCCTCGAAAGGGATCATTATTCCGGTAGTATTGTCCGCCGAAACAAGCAGTCCCCGTTTCGTGACCTCGACCTTGATGGTCGCCATTTTCGGAAACTCACGCTGTGTAAAAAACTTTCCCGACACATCCGTCAGCATCCACCGCCGGTCGTACTGTAGCCCCCGAGGCTCAACGACAGCCGAATCGAGAGCGACGCCCTTGAGCGATTTGATCGGAAAAATGTTGATCTCCGAGATGTGCATAATGTCACGAAATCCAATATAGGTTCGAATCAAAAAGAAGAAAATAGCTCACTACTGCCACAAAATCTAACCCTACCATTCCTTACCATTTGGGAAGGGCCCCACAATATGGCGACAAGAGCTAACGATGCGAAACACTAAAGCCCATCCACGTACAACTCGCTTAATCTTAAGTTCCATGACCTACGCTCAAACTTGATAAGACCATTATCAAGTTTTCTAAACTTTTTGGTACACCATTGACAGCAACCGCGAATTCCCCGTATACTAGCACTCATACATTCAGAGTGCTAAAGGTTGATTTTTGCAACCCCACGCTCGAATAGTTATTTTAGGTTCTTTTTTTATTAATTCCAAAGGAGTAAACGACTTATGGCTACAAACATTACACCATTACACGACCGCGTGATCATCAAGCGGATCGAAGACAACGTCAACCAGACTGCGGGCGGGCTTTTCATCCCGGACACGGCAAAGGAAAAACCGCAGGAGGGCGAGGTTATCGCTGCGGGGCTTGGCAAATATAAAGAAGACGGCACGCGTCAATCACTCGACGTCAAAGCGGGCGATCGCGTTCTGTTCGGCAAATACTCGGGCAGCGAGATCAAACTCGACGGCGACGAATTCATCATCATGCGCGAAGACGAGATCCTCGGCATCATCAGCAGAGCGGGCGCTGCTGCTTAGTTTAGAGTGCGCGATTTATCGCGTATCAACTCAACCTAGAATCTAGCTAAATATTAAGAGACAAGCTAAAGCTTGCACCCTAAACAGGAGAAATAAATCATCATGGCAAAACAAGTAGTACACGGAGAAGAATCACGCGCAGCTATCCTGCGTGGTGTTAACCAGCTCGCGGACGCAGTGAAAGTTACACTGGGACCAAAGGGCCGCAATGTTGTTATCGACAAGAAATTCGGCTCGCCGACCATTACCAAAGACGGTGTCACGGTCGCTAAAGAGATCGAGTTGAAAGACACGCTCGAAAACATGGGCGCACAGATGGTTCGCGAAGTCGCGAGTAAAACCAGCGACGTTGCCGGCGACGGCACGACGACCGCTACGGTTCTCGCACAGGCGATCTTTAAGGAAGGCGTCCGCACGGTTGCCGCCGGTGCTAACCCGATGGCGCTCAAACGCGGCATCGAAAAAGCAGTTGCCGAAGTCGTTGCCGAAGTTGCTCGTCTTTCAAAACCGGTGACCGGCGACATGATCGCTCAGGTCGGCACGGTTTCGGCCAACGGCGACAAGACGATCGGTACGATCATCGCTGAGGCGATGGACAAGGTCGGCAAAGACGGTGTCATCACCGTCGAAGAATCGAAAACAATGGACACGCTGCTCGAGGTTGTCGAGGGCATGCAGTTTGACCGCGGCTATCTTTCGCCGTATTTCGTCACCGACGCCGACCGCATGGAAGCCGTTCTCGAAGAGCCTTTCATCCTGATCCACGAGAAAAAGATCTCGAATATGCGCGACCTGCTGCCGATCCTGGAGCAGGTTGCCAAGATGGGCCGTCCGATGCTCATCATCGCCGAGGATGTTGACGGCGAAGCGCTTGCGACCCTGGTCGTGAATAAGCTTCGCGGCACGTTGAATGTCGCTGCCGTCAAGGCACCTGGCTTCGGCGACCGCCGCAAGTCGATGCTCGAAGACATCGCGGTCCTCACGGGCGGCAAGGTCATTTCGGAAGATCTCGGCATCAAGCTCGAGACCATCACGCTCGAAGACCTCGGCAAAGCCAAGAAGGTCACGATCGACAAGGAAAACACAACCGTTGTCGAAGGCAATGGTTCGGGCGAAGCGATCGACGGACGCATCAAAACGATCCGCAACCAGATCGAAGACACGACCAGCGACTATGACCGTGAAAAACTGCAGGAACGTCTGGCGAAACTCGTCGGCGGTGTTGCGGTGATCAAGGTCGGTGCCGCTACCGAGATCGAGATGAAGGAAAAGAAGGCCCGCGTCGAAGATGCTATGAACGCAACTCGCGCGGCTGTCGAGGAAGGCATCGTGGCCGGCGGCGGCGTCGCTCTGGTCCGTGCCGGAATGGTCCTCGACAACTTCAAAACGGATGCTGAGGATCACGACGAGCAGATCGGCGTGACCATCGTCAAACGTGCTCTCGAAGAGCCGCTCCGCCAGATCGCGCAGAACGCGGGTCAGGAAGGTGCGGTCGTCGTCGGCAAGGTCCGCGAAGGCGAAGGCCACTTTGGCTTTAACGCGGCCAGCGAAAAATACGAAGACCTCGTCGCGGCCGGCGTCATCGATCCTGCTAAAGTCACGCGTACCGCATTGCAAAACGCAGCCTCGATCGCCGGCCTCATGCTGACGACCGAAGCCATGATCGCTGACGCCCCTGACGATAAGGGCGGCCACGACGTGGGCGGCATGGGCGGCGGCATGGGCGGCATGGGAATGGGAATGTAAGACTGGAGCCGCAAGCATCCCTGCTTGCCTCTTGTCAGAACCGGAAGCGATAGCGACTGGGTTCCTAAATCAAAAGGCTTCGTCTCAATCGGGACGAAGCCTTTTCTATATTCGATCCGGGGTCGTATGTGGTAATTAAAGAACCAGATGATCATCCCAATTGTTGATTTCTACATTGCGAACATGGTCATGCCAAACGATCCTAAGGGCGACGCTCTGCACCTGGGCTTTGGCGTCCTATCATAAATGCGATTTTCTGCTTACCTGGAATTGCAAACATCTTGCGAATGCTAAAAAATTTGGCCATATTCGCCAAACCAATGATAAACTCGGACTATACGTTCCGCTCTTGGTAACGCCGTTGGAGCTTCTAGGAGAGTCGCTATGAGCACAGAAAAAGATATTGCAATCGACCGCATACGCGAGGTCAGGCACGAGATTTCCGCCAGCTTTGATCACGACACACAGCGAATGATTGACCACTACATTGAATATCAAAAAAAATTCGCCGACCGCCTCGAACCGGTCACGAAACCACATTTTGATCTAACTGACAAAGTGATTTTGAAAAAATGATCGCCGGCAGAAGAATGAATGATTCCAAACTTTCCATTTTCAATTCTCCACTTTCCATTGTTGTCGTGGGCGGCATGGGAATGGGAATGTAACCTCGGTTTTCATTGCTGACGCAGAATGAAGCGTGTTAACTACAATGGCTTCGTTACCCGACGAGGCCTTTTTTGCGTTATCTTATACGTGAACTCCATTAAAGAGTTAAACAATATGAAGAACAGATATCTAATGACAATAGCCGTCTGCGCTATGGCGGTGTTCCTGTGTGTTTTTTTAGTAAGCGGTAGCTCATCTGCGGCCAGTAAGCAGATAGTTGGGGTATGGTTCGTACAGTTTCCCGACGCTCCGTTCAAATATCACATGGTCACATTCCATTCTGATGGCACGATGGAGCAGGCCAATCCGGACGCGGGCGACGCTCATACCAGTGACAGTGACGGAATGGGAGTTTGGGAAATCCGGGGAGGCAAAGTCGTTGGCAAATTTGTCGAAATTACCGCCGACCGCGAAAGCCGGCAGTTCGTGTCTCGCGGAGAGATCTCATTTACCTTAGAGATGGAAGGCTCCCGATTTACGGGCACGGCAATCGGACGTTTCTTCGACCTAAACGAAAAGATGGTGGTCGGTCCTGTCAATACAGCAATGACCGGAACGAAGGTCGTCCTGTAAGGTGCCAGCGCGCATAAAGACGGGGTCATGCACAATACGGAAAGACGTAGTCAGGCCTGCGTTTTTCCTTGCTCCGCCGCTCTATTTGCGGAAAAGCTCTGCTTTTCCGGCGCACTTCCGGCTATTTAGGCTTTGCCTTTTAGGATGGCGTTGAGGTTGGCACACAAAACGCCATTCTAGTGTGGATAGGTGGCCTGTTGATCCTTCAGCATCCGTGTTAGCTCGGTCTCCGGCAGCCACCTTCCTCGAACCATTACGCCCGAGATCAGATTAATACTGGCGATGTTTTTCAATGGATTTGCGTCGAGAAGGATCATGTCGGCACGTTTGCCGACCGCTATCGTGCCGAAATCGTTGAGTGCACCGAGGAATTCGGCCGCATCGCTTGTGCCCGTGCGAAGGGCTTCGTAGGGCGAGAGACCGGCGTTAACAAGCAGGGCGAGTTCCTCGTGGGCCGATACACCAGGAACCAAATACGGGTTTCCGGTATCGGTACCGAGCAGCAGCCGGGCACCCGCGTCGCGTAGTGCCTTAACGATCTCGTTGCGATTATTCTCACGCTGGCTGCGAAGCCCGGGTTCGA
The DNA here is from genome assembly GCA_038227175.1 of Pyrinomonadales bacterium. Classification (GTDB taxonomy): domain Bacteria; phylum Acidobacteriota; class Blastocatellia; order Pyrinomonadales; family Pyrinomonadaceae; genus OLB17. Next base: position 57,001 of record JBBRPZ010000014.1, read on the forward strand.
TCGGTTTATCATCCTGTGTCGGTGCCGGAGACATTCGCTTCAACGTAGGAGGAACAAGTTGAAATTCCGGACTCTTAAAGAAAGCCTCCACTTCGTTAGGCGACAGCTCTAGCTTCATATTGACGACCAGCGTCGGACAGTTCCACACTCCCGCGGCTTGAGTTTCGCGGGCAAGGACCCGCACCTTCTTTGCGTCCAGATCGGATGTCCATGTCGCAGGTGAAGGCGCGTCCGCATCCCTGGCGGCTTCGGGGTAGCCCATCAGGTGCTCGATGCTCGCCTGTTTCTTGGCAAGAACGTGTTCCAGACCTACGGCTGTTGGTACATGGCCGACAACACGCATGTCATGTTTAGCGGCCGCGTCGACGATGGCGTCGTATGCCGGCACCTTCAGACCCGTGTATACCTTTATGAAATCGTATCCCCCATCCTTCTGCACCTTGACTGCTTTGTCGGCATCCGCCGGATCGACAATGACCGTCATTCCGCGCAGGTGCGGAGGATCGCCGTCGAAGATATTGCCCGCTGTGTAGATCGTCGGGCCTAGCTTTTCGCCATTTGCGATCTTGGTCCGCCATCCGAGATCACTCGGAAAACCCCACATATTTCGAATAGTTGTGACACCTTGGGCAACGTAGAGCAGGTACTCGGCGTTAGCAAAAACATGCGTATGCATGTCCGCGAGACCGGGGACAAGGAACTTGCCGCTCCCCTCGACAATAATCGCATTTCGCGGCACGATGACCTTTCCGAAAGCTCCGATCTCGGAAATGCGCCCGTTTCGTACCAGCACAGTCTGATGCGACATCACTCGATTCCGGTCCATGGGGATAACATTCACATCTGTGATAGCTGTGATTTTATCGGTCGACGGTTCATCAGGATATCGGTGAGGCATCGCTGTAATGGCCAATGCGATAACGAACAGATAGAGAAACACTAGGCAACGCGCTAAGACTGATTTCATTGAGGCTCCGGGGCTGAATAAACTTTGAAAATTCACTAGTATGAATACACCACGTAGTAGTACTTTGTGACATTTATTCATATTATGCATCGAAAAGAGTAGTGTCGCGGTCAGGCCTACGATTCTGCGATCTTCGCGGCTCCGACGATCTATTTGCGGAAATGCTATGCTTTTCTGGCACACTTCCCCACCATTTCTTCTTCATCCCGAAGGGCATATAGCCACGTCGTTTACGGCGTGGTATCAGTCGAACAAACCCAATCGAGGGCGGGAGTTCTGGCACAAAAAATGTGCCAGTGTTGCGAGAACGTCGCAACCGTACCGTCCTTTTCTCATTGGCTTAAGCCGATCAGAGTAAGCCCGTTGAAACGGGCTGAAAATCATTTCCCGGACTTAACCACGCCCTAAAGGACGTGGCTATGTGCCGCAATACGCGGTCGGGTATTTCTCGAAAGACCTAACCACGCCCTACTCCCACCACCCCGACGGCGAAACGCCGCCACCCCTCCTCAGGCAGGAGGGGAGCCGTGGCTATATGCCGCGAAACGCGGTCGGGTATTTCTCAGGAGTCTACGAAGCAGACGGAATATCTTTGACCTCGCCTAACGCGGTATCTGGCCTGAGGGGCCGAGGTTGCGGTGGTTGGTGGCGACGGTGGTGCGTTCGTGGCGGGTGTAGTCGCCGCGGCGGTTTTGTGTGTACCAGATGAGCGGTTTGCCGTCGTCTTGGAGCGATTCGACAAAGATCTCGCGGCCGTAGCCATCGAGGCCTGTTTCGAGATCGCGTATCCAGCGTCGGGCGAGGCTGGCGGCAAATGGTATGTGACGCGGGTCGAAGTTCGGCGTTAGGCAGTCAGCATCGTCGGGTTCGGCTGGTTCTGAAAGGTCGCACGGGCGGGAGAGTTCCGATCCGTCGGCGTCCGCTTCATCGACATCCTGATCGTCGTCATACTCGTCGTCTTCGTATTCGTCGTCCTCATATTCGTCAGAGATTTCATATTCACCCGCAGCATTTGCGTCCTGCCGGGCTCCGGCGAATCTCCGGTCGGTGTCGTCCATCGCGGGCGTCCATCGTTTGTAGAGCGTGCACGCCCAGGATTTTGAAATGCCGAGCAGGGCCGCTATCTCGCGAAAGGTCTTTCCCTCAACCTCGGCCAGCCGCGCAACCTCGCATATCAGTCGCCGCTTTTTCTCGTCAAAATTCTCGCTAAATCTTTCGTCAAACTGGAACGCAAGCAATCCCGTCGGCATTCTTCGCAGTTGTGCGACCGGAGCATTTTGCAGAGTCCAAAAGATCGGTCCGGTCCGGAGCCGCGTCTGCACAAAATAGTGATCATCGGTGCGTTTTAGACCTCGCCCGATGGCAAACACGCTGTCCGCGACCGTGCACAGCACCCGTGAGCGGCCAAGGTCCGCCTCGCTGACCGCGCTGCCAGTAGGCGGAGCCACTGCATCTGCGATGACGAGTATCGAGATGCCCATCTCGTCGCGAAGCTCGCGTAGCCGCCGCACGAGCCTCAGCGTCTCGCGCGTGCCGTCGTGCGTATTTTTGACGGCCGAAAGATCGTCGATGATGACCACCTGCACCTTGTTGGCGGTGACGCACACACGCAGCCATTCGAACAGGTCGCCACCCGTCGGCGGCCGTTCGCGAAAGAGGTTTTTCGGGAATTTATGCCTAACCGCCCGATTGACGCATCGCATCTGAAATTGTTCGTCGGTGTGCCTCAGGTCAACATACAGCACTCGCCGCCGCCCACGTGGATGACGAAAACCGTACAGCCCGCCGCCACGCGCAAGGGCGTCACCCAGTTGGACCGCGAAAATGGTCTTACCGCTCGACGGCGGCCCGAAGAAAAAGGCCACTTCGCCTTCGCGCCAGAAAACGTCAAACAACAGTTCGGGAGCACGAAAGCGTTTGGGATCGACCAGATAGTCATTCGCCCGCCGCATAACCGCTTTATTTTCACTCAAAGAAATACTTGACATACGCATCATTTATATGATACGTTGTATCATACTTGCAACACGCGAAACGTGTCAAGAAGTTTTTTGAAAATTTTAGCGTTTTTCGGATAAAAAGTGGCGTAACAGTAGGTTTTGCAACAGGTTACATGTCCACACGGCCTCGCGGACAAGCCGCGGACAACCGGTGGACAAGCTGCGGACAGGCAAAGCCTTTCCGGCACACTTCCCCGGCATTTCTTGCCGCAGAGCGACGGTGGTCTGATCTTATCAATCGGTTACGGCGTAATCGTCGCCGTAGTATTTGCTGGTGATACTCGTGTGAAATTGGATCGATGAGACTGGTTCATACCTTGGTTCGCCGAGACCGGGAAGGACCTCGAGGATCTCGTCTTCCCAGGTGTAGATATTCATCGGCATTGAGACTCGGGGTTTGCCAAATGAGACGCGTTCGATCGGTTTGGACACTCTGTGGGTTGTTGACGGGAGTCGATCGTTGGTGATCCGCTGCATATAATCGCCGGTATTGAGCAAGATCGTCCCGGGCGGAGCATTCAGGCGGATCCATTTGCCGTTTTCCTGATTATAGACCTGCAGCCCGTCTACATTTTGGGCCGGCAGAAATGTAAACAGATCTACGTCTTCGTGCCCGAGCATTCGCCCGGCGCCGGATAATTCATCTTCGGCCGAGATCGGAGGATAATAATTTAGCCTGAATCCAAAATTTGTTTTGTTGAGCTTTTCATCAAACAGGTGAGGGTCACAATTCAAATAGCGGAGGATGCTCTGCATTATCGGATGTATTAGCCGTTCCTGACTGGTCACCACGTTTCGAAAGACGGGCTCGTATTCAGGGTCGATCCAATAGTCGCTTGCCTTGTACGCCGAGGTTTCACCGAGATCAAACGCTCGTCGGCAAAATACCCAGCCTTCGACCAGATCCGGATGGATGTTTGTCGTCTCCTTGATCGGGAAATAGCCCTGATTTACCGAGCCGAACCTTTTCGCCTGGTATTTGAGCCGGTCTTCGACAGTGGTTGTTTCGAAAAGTTCGACCACTTTTCTTTCGGCTAATTCGTAAATATCCGTATCGATGCCGTGACCCTCGAGGATCGCAAATCCGATCCCTTCCAGCGCTCTGCCAAGTTCTGCGGCAAACTGCCGTCTTCCCTCTTCACCGCCTTCGAAAAACAACTTCAGATCACAAGTCTCGATCCGGTAGTCGTTATCAAACATCTCAGACTGAGGGTGTTCGACAAGATGATACCGTTGATCCTTCGTTACCTGATCATACTTACGGAATTCCTGATTTTGAGCGTGGATTCCCTTTTCTTTTACCGTTTCTGACATCTCAACAGATGTTAGCACGACAAGAACATTTCCATCTCCGCTTGAGGGTCGGGGCATCTAACTGGCCGTGGTATGCTTCCGTCGCTAACGGCTTATCGAAATGTTGCATACATAAAAGATTGAACAAACTGCAACACATTTCGTATAATGTTACCGGCGGCGTTTGGCCGAACGGGCTTAAGGTTCGAGATCTTTGAAAAAATGTTGGGACAGTAAAAAGAACCACCCCGTCATCCGAGACGGATGCACCGCTGGAAACATCGTACTCTTTAGGGTTAACGACGACGGCGCAGCTACCGCGATGGCCTTGTTTGGGTTCTCAACCATCCTGAATGGTTACCTTATTTTCCGCTCCGGTTTCATGCCGCGTTGGTTAGGGGCCATGGGCGGGCTCTCAGGTCTCGGATGGTTGACGTTTCTCTATCCGCCGTTTGGCCGCGGCTCGTTCATGATCACCGCGATTGTCGGCCTCGCGACGTCTGCGATAATGATCTTCTGGCTGCTGGCCATGGGCGTCAAAGAAGACAATCGTCAGTCGTAAATAGCGCTTGCGGTCTGCGGCGTAACGGGTTCTGACGCGCCTGCCGCAAATGTACCGTCCGTGAAGATATTTGACACAAAAGTGGCTTTCGCGGTGTTTTCCAAGTAACGGTCATTCTCTGTCGTCAAAACAAAAATGAAAAAACAAATATCGGTCCTGATCTTTGCCGTTGGGATGGGGTGCCTTAATGCGATAATCTTTGCTCAACGCGCCGCTGACACTCGCTCGCAGACCCCACCACTTTGGAACGGGTTGACGCCCGGACCATATACGGTCGGGTTCAAAGTAATGTGGCGGCATGGGAATGGGAATGTAACCCAAACCCAGCGAAGCACTTCCAGCTTAGCTACGAACGCTGTTTGTTCGCACGTAAAACAGAAAGGCTTCGCCCTAACAATTGTTAGGGCGGAGCCTTTTTAATTTCTACCTAAAAAAAAGGAGATTTCACATGGCAAACAGTCATCCGTATATTTCAGGGCCGAATAACATAGCTCAAATAGTTTCTCAACTTCGTAAATCATTTCCCGCAACACTAACCTCAGAGACAGTGAAGAAATTGGGCATCGCATCAACCACCGAAAGCTATGTGGTCAATGTCCTGCGATTCATTAGAATTATTGATGTCGAAGGAAAGAAAACTGAATTAGCTGATAAGCCGTTCAACAGCGTTAGAGATGCGATTTCTCAAAGTATTTTGAGCCGCTGGTAAAGAATGCATATTCCAGTCTGTTCGAGCTTCATGGGGATGACGCATGGAATGCGAAAGATGAAGATTTGATTACGTTTTTCAGGCAAACTGACCGGTCCGCGGCGTGACGTATCTAATAAATTGCTCGCCCCTTGCCCTTCTGCCCACCGGCTTTACCTGAACCTTTATTGTGTAATAAAGAGAAAGAGCGTACCATCGATTCGGCATAAAACTAATCGAAAAGGAGAAGAGAGATGAATAGACCAACCTGTTGGATGCTGCTGTCAGCAATAATTATGGGCGGTGCCGGAACTTTGGCCTTCACGCAAGATCGAAACGACCAATTCGCGTCGAACCCTTCCTCGCCGCGTTTCAGTTTCACCAAAACAAACACCCTGCTCGCAACCAATAACGGTTTCGTAACTCCGGACAATTATCCAACGCCGGACTTTTCAGGGATCGAGGAGTGGTACACGGTCGTCAAATACGAGTACGACTTCACAGAGACGATACCAAAATTTTATCTGGTGGTGAAGAAAAAAGTGGACAAAGCTCCGCTGCACTTTGAAGTTAAGTGGTTCGATGAGGACGGTGTGGTCATCACCAAAAGCGTTTTTCCGGATCTACTAACGAAAGGAAGCATTGCGGTTGGCGAACCTATGCGGATCTATTCATACGCGCCGTACGAGCGTCAAATGCCAAAAGTAAAATCCATTACACTCAAAAAGACCGCAGGCCAGTTAAATTCGGAGTAGTGCCGCGATCCTAAGATTCGCGAGCTCGACCGTTTGCTCCTTTTGCGGCGAAACTGGGCTTCGCCACTCCTCGCGGCTTTGCCGCCGTCTTGGTTGAGCACAGAAACGGCGGCATGGCCGCGATGAATTTGGTTGGCTGCTGGAAAGGCACAGCCCTTCCGCAAATAGACGGGCACAGCCCGAAAACCCCCAAACATCCATAAACACAGGTCTTTTTTCGTGAAAAGCTAACAGTGACGGATATTCGGGCAGAAACGCGACGGTTATGGAGCGTGCCTTCTCGGTCGCATATTCTCATGCTCGTTCACACTCGCGTTTCCGCCTCCGCACCCAAGTACGGAAGTCCGCCGAAACGTGCACATTCGATTGAACTTTTGTTTTACCCTGCCGTAAGGCTTTCAATTAGACACGAAAGTTTCAGGAGGGCTTCACGCTATGGACTCTGAAAGAGTTGAAGGACGTCGGATCGGTATATTGCTGCTGCTGCAAATGGCGTCGGCATTGATACTTCCTTTTGTTTTGTTCGGTGCGTTGGCGAAAGGCTACCCGTCCTATATGGACACGGTGGCTGAAAACGCAGTCTATGTCCGGGCCGGCCTGTTGGTCAGCTTTTTCGGCGCGGGCCTGACGCTCGCTCTCGGCATTTTCATGCTGCCGGTCTTGAGGAGGCACGGTCAGGCGGCGGCTATCTTTTTTCTCGTGTTGTGTGCGGTGAGCTGCACGCTTGACGCTGTACAGGACGGTGCTGTGCTGTCGATGCTTTCCGTTGGGGTGAAATATGCGAACGCGGGCGGTGCCGACACGCCGCTATACCAAGCGTGGGGAGCGATGGCTTCGTCCATTAGGCTCTCTGCTCACATCGTACAACTCTTCGCAGTAGGGGCATGGATGTTTACTTTCTATCTCGGGCTTTTCCGTTATCGCATCGTCCCCCGCCCCCTTGCCGCCCTCGGCATCGCCGGCGTCCTGAGCCAGTTTACAGGCGTCACGCTGATGATGTTCCTAGGCGACAGCCCAATAACCTACCTCGCAATGCCACTCGGCCCGATCCATGCCATTGTAGCGATCTGGCTAATTGTCAAAGGTACCGGGCCTCAACAAACTTCATAAGTTCCCGACCGGACGTTTGATCGAGGATAGCGGGTCGCCCGTAGCGGTTCGATCTGCGGCCTTGCGGGCCGCTGACACTAAAAAAGGCTTCGTCTTTGTGACAGAAGCCTTTTTTACGTTTCCGTTTTCACCTTTTACTTGGCGGCTTTCATGTCCGCCAAGGCCTGTTTGAATTTCGCACTGTCGCGAAACTTCTTGAACGAGTCGTCGGTCGCGGCATCTGGTATATGCTCGCCATCGAGAACATTTGCCTTGTATTTGTATGCAAGTTCCAGGTTTTTTATCGCGTTGGCTTCGTCGCCGTCTTCGCCGTATGTGTCGGCGAGGTTGTAGTAAAACAACGGATATGTCGCGTCTTTTGAGATACCGTATTCGGCCGTGGCCCGGGCGTTTTTGTTATCGCCCGAGATGCCGTAAGCGAGCGTAAGATTGTCGATGAGGATGAACCACCATTTCTTTTGAAGCTTCTGGTCCTGTTTTTCCAGGTCAAGAGCTTTTTGATATGGGCCGATGGCAGCTTTGTAATCCTTTGTCTTAAAAGCGGCGTTGCCCTCGTCCAGATAATCCTGCGAGCTTTTGCCGGACGTATTAGCGGACGTAGGGCTTGATCCCGATTTATTGGCCGTGCTCGAGTTATCCGAACCGCCACACCCTAATATCACCACTAGCAAAGCACAACCGCAAACAAAAATCGAAAGTTTATTCATATGTCCTGCTCCGAAAATATTGTGAAATTTGACTGGGATAGTTATAACACATCTCCTTGGCAATTCGGCGATTCTCTTTCGGAATGAGCTATGATTCCCGATTGAGCGACAACGAACAGCAAGACCTCGATCTGTGATTCTGGCGTAACAAATCTCCCAGTGTTGTGGTTGGCCCACAACCGCTTTGAACGGGCTGAGCGGCGGCCAGGGTGGTGCGGCGGTCAATGAATATACGGGCGGCCGGGTGACGCGGCGGAACACGGAGAAAATGAACCATTTTGTCATAATGACACGCATTTTTGCTCTAAAAAGACGTTTTGTGTCATAAAAATACGCATTGAGCGAGTTAATCTGGGGCGAATGGCTAGGGTGTAGCGGCCCACACCTTGAGTCGGGGCGTAATACGCAACTCGAATTAACCTTGTTCGCACGCGGGCGTCTGCAAAGACCGGGCTTCCGCCGCTCGTGATGGCAACAGGTTATTCCATCTTCGGCTTGGCGGGCGGGGTGCGTTTGGCGCTCCATTCGTCGTCGGCCTGGCCGCCGAACGAGACGCTGCCTTTCATTGCGTCCCCGGCGACTTTGCCGGTCAGGGTCATTACCAGATCGTGACCGTTGTATTGGATAGTGTACGCAAAGTTTAGGTCGCTGCCTTTGATCGTTCCCTGCAAAGGAAGATCGCCATCCGCGCGCTTGACCGTGCCGGTCAGTTTTTCGCCGTCAACCTTAAAGATGATCTTAAAATTTCGAACACCGCCGGGCGTGTTCATCGACGCATCCCACTCACCGGCAATCGACGACGTTTGAGCGGCCATTTGACCGACTCCTACCAGAAGCAAAATAAATGATATAAACGCTAGTTTTTTCATATAACTCCTCGCGGTTCAAAAAATCTATTATACCCGAACATAAGTTTTTTACATTCGATTGTCAGCGAGAATACCGACTTTTTGTCTTTGAAAAGTGTCTTATATTTCTGGAGGTTCTAATATATGAAAAATACCAGACTATTTACTTTTTTGATGCTGATGGGGCTTTTTGCCACCTCGGTTGTCGTGACCGCGGCGCAGGATTGGCGAAAGCTTGGGCAAAAAGATGTTGATTTTCGCGTTGATCACGACACATTTGGCGTTGGCCGAGGGAAAGGCGAATTCCGCCAGCTAAAGATCGAGGTTTCGAAGGCCCCTGTGCATTTTAACCGCGTTGTCGTTACCTTTGGCAACGGACGAAAGCAAGAGCTTGAGTTCCGCGACTTTATCCAGCCGGGCGGCAAAACTCGCGCAATTGACCTCGAAGGCAACGAGCGCTTCATAAAGCAGGTCGATTTTTGGTACGAGACAGAATCCTTGGGAAGGAAAAAGTCTAAGGTCACGCTGTACGGACGGCGATGACTAAATGTCCGATCATAATTAATGAGATGTGAAGGCTTCGTTCATCATGAACGAGGCCTTTTTCTTGTCTAATTCTGAAAATGATGTTACTTTCAACGAAGCTTAATAGTAGGGAGTTTTTCGCAATGAATCCATCGATCCGCAGCGCGTCCGGGTGGGCGTTTCTTCTTTTTATGCTTGTTTTCTCAGGGCTCGCGTTTGAGCTTAATTCTGCGGTGCGTGTCCGGGCAGCGGACGCTCCGGCCGGTGCATCTCCGACGGACAATGCTGTGGCTGACGCTCTCATTTCCGGCCTTCGCTGGCGCAACATCGGGCCGTTTCACGGTGGGCGGATTTCCGCCGTGACCGGTGCGGTCGGTGAGGGGCAATCGGGCGTTTTCTACGTCGGGGCCCCGATCGGCGGCCTTTGGAAAACCACCAGCGGCGGCGTGACATGGGTTCAGATCTTCGATCAATTCAAAAATGTCAACAGTATCGGCGCTGTACAGGTCGCTCCGTCCGATCCGAATATTGTCTATGCCGGGACTGGTGATTCGGTTGGCGGCCCATCGGGTGACGGCATGTATAAATCGGTCGACGCGGGCAAAACCTGGACGAATATCGGCCTTGAGGAGACGACGAAGATCAACAAGATCGTGATCGATCCAAAAGATCCGAACCTCGTTGTAGCTTCGACCCAGGGCGACGCTAAACACACAGGCCAGGGCATCTACCGCACGACCGATGGCGGCAAAACGTGGACAAACGTGCTCAAGCCGGAGAACGCCAATGGCACCCGGGATGTCGAGTTCGCGTTCGACAAGCCGAACGTGATGTTCGCGACGTCGCAGGGCTCTGGGGGCGGATTTGGGGGCGGTGGTGGCGGAGCAGCCCCGCAAGGCCCGAACGGCACGGCACTCTTCAAATCGACTGACGCCGGCAAGACCTGGAAGAAGATCGATACGCTGCCTCCCTATTCAGGCCGCATTAGCGTCGCCGTTGCGATGCACACCGACGGCAAGCGAGTTTACGTCATCGGCAATCCGCCCCCGGGTGGCCCGTCGGGCCTCTATCGCTCCGACGATCAGGGAGCGACGTGGCAGCACATGGCCGTGGGCGATAATCGCGTCGGCAACGGCCAGGGAGCCTTTAGCTCGGGTGTGTGGGTCGACTCACAAAATCCGGACATTCTTTACACGGTCAGTACCTACGTGTCTCAATCTACCGATGGGGGTAAAACGTTCAATGTGTACAAAGGTGCTCCGGGCGGCGAGGACCCACACGATATCTGGATCGACCCCACGAATGGCCACCGGATGTTGTTCGGCTTTGACCAGGGACCGGCGGTCACGCTCGACAGCGGCAATACGTGGAGCGGTTATTATCAGATACCGATAGCACAGCTTTATAAGGTCGCAACCGATACGCGATATCCGTACTGGGTGATGGGCTCGCAGCAGGACACCGGCGCGATCATGACGCGCAGCCGCGGAGACCTCGGTCAGATCACAAACCTCGATTGGTATCCGCTGCAATCTTCTGAGTTTGGAACTGCCGTGCCCGATCCGCTTAAGCCCACCACGATCTATGGTGTCGGCTATGGCAACGGACAAGGCAACGGCATGACCAAGATTGATACCGAGACGGGTCAGTGGGGCAATGTCGCGCCTAACTTCGGTACTGACAGGGGCCTGTACACCGAGGGACGCGATTCCTGGAAACGCTTCGATACGGCGTTCGAACCAAAGGCGATGTATGCCGCCTACAACTGCATCCTCGTTACGCGCGACGGCGCCGAGACGTGGAAGACGTTTAGTCCCGATCTCACGACACCAAAGGGCCAGCCAATGGTAAAGTGCGGCGAAACACCCACGCCGACTCCGACGCCTTCACCTGGGGCGACTCCGGCTCCGGGTCGCGGTTTTGCCTCTGCTTCGATCTCCGATTTTTCAATCTCGACCCTCAAGCGAGGCGTCATTTGGTCGAGCAGCAGTAATGGGCAGGTCTACAACACGATGGATGGCGGCAAGACGTGGAACAATGTCACAAACTTCACCGATCTGCCGCCGAATATGAACTGGGTCACGGTCGAGGCCGGACACACGGACGTCAATACGGCCTACGTGGTCGGGAATCCCGGCTTCGGACGAGGAGCCGCTGCACCCGGCCCTGAACAACACTACATTTATCGCACGCATGACGGCGGCAAGACCTGGACGCGCATCGTCACCGGCCTGCCATCCGACGAACGCACAGGCAGTCAGGTACACGTACTCCGTGAGGATCCTAAACAGAAGGGCCTGCTATTCATCGGCACCGAGACGACCGTTTACGCATCGTTCGACGACGGCGATCAGTGGCAAAGCTTACGGCTCAATCTGCCGAGTACCTCGATCCGCGACATGGCGTTCCACACTGACGATCACATGAACGATCTGGTGATCTGCACGTACGGACGTGGATTTTGGGTGCTCGACGACATGAGCCCGCTGCGCGAGGTCGCGGCAAAGGCACAGGCCATCGCAGCATCTCCGGCGTATTTGTTCAAACCAGGTGACGCGATCCGTTCACGCGAGAACGGCAATTGGGACCAGCCGATGAACCCGGAACTGCCACACGCCGAAAATCCGCCGTTTGGAGCGATAATTTATTACCACCTTAACAAAAAGCCGGCCGGCGATATTAAGCTCCAGGTTTTCGACTCGGGCGGCAAGCTGGTTCGTACCATTACCAGCGTCATCCCCGCGAAATTTGAGCGGCCACCATACCCCGATTACTGGCTGAAGTCGTCCGAATCGCGGGCTCTCTCGACAAATATCGGGACCAACAGAACGAACTGGAACCTGCGCTACGACGACCCGCCCGGATTTAACCCGGACATCAATAACCAGATGAACGCCGCACCGGTCGGTGACGTCACTCCCGGACCGCACGGGCCGCTTGTGCTGCCGGGCACCTACACCCTCAAGCTGATCGTGGACGGAGCAACTTATACTCAATCCGTCGTCGTACACAACGACCCGCGTATTGGCGAAAGCCCGAAGATGATGGCGTCGCTTAGGGCCCAGAACAAACTCGCGATGGCGGCATGGGCGGGCATGAAGGACAGCTACGACGCCAGCGAAGAAGTCGCATCTGTCCGAGCACAACTCGCGAAGATCACGGCCGGTTCGCCGTCGGCCGATGTTACGACGGCAGCCAAGGAGCTTGATACAAAGCTGGCCGCGATCGGCGGCAACCGCGGGGGTGGCTTTGGTGGCGGTCGTGGTGGAGCAGCCCCGGCGCCGGGCGCCGTGAGGTCATTCATTACGATCAACGGGACTTTCAGTACGGCCCTCGGCCCGATCTCACAGAATGGCATCGACATGCCGCCCAGCATCGCCGAGGTCCACACGTGGGAATCCGGGTGTAAGGACTTCACCGCAACTATCAGCGCGTGGAGGACGTTGCTCAGTGCTGATCTCGGCAGCTTCAACAGCCTGCTCACGAAGAGCAACCTGACGCCGCTGAAGATAACGCCAACAGCACTGACGGCACCGGCATCATGCACGTTCGTGTGGCCCGCGACAAGGTGAGCGACGGACCTCTTGGCGAATGATTAATGGGCAGCGAATAACTACTTCATCGATTCGCCCTGTACTCGCTCACTCCCGGTCATCTGGCGTGCCGGGAGATGCGGTTACACATGGAGGCAAACACAAGCGTTTCAACGCCGCCACCTCCGCCGCCGATGACCCAATCTTAGCCCGACTTTATCTTCGCGGCCCGAATTCCTCGACAAAGAACGCCGCGAACGCCAGGACGATCAGGGCTATTCCGACGAACATAATATTCCTCACCGGCCCGAAGAGCCCGAGGAAAAACGCCGCGACACCGACGACCGCGATCAAGCTCGCCGCACGGCCCGCAATTCTTGAAATTCCACTTGTTTCACCCATAAACCTAACAATATCAGACGATCGCAAAGATCGCCATTCCACCGCCCATTGTTTCCGGACCTTTTTTCTTTTTGATAGCTCAAATCGGTGTTGTACCCGCTTACACGCGGGACCATGCAAAAAAATAGACAGTGTCTATTTGCCGGCGGGTTTAGCTGCAGGCGCTGCGGATCGGGCATTGTAAAAGGCGATGAAATCCTTCGTAACATCCGCTTTGTCGTCGAGGCCCATGACTAAGTTCGCCTCGGCCATTTTGCCGATGTCGAGGATCAACAGAAAGCCTTTTTGCGTGGTAAATTCCTGTGCGGCCTTGTAAATGTCCTGCATTACAGGGCCGATCATGATTTCCTGGCGTTTTTCGTATTTTGATTTAGTGTCTTCCACTTCGAACTTGATCTGGCGATCCAGCCCAGCGGCTTCGTCCATCTTTGCCTGGGCGGCTTTTCCGTCGACGGCGTTCGGCGTTGTCGCTGCTAATTTACGGTAATTTTCGATTTCCGCCGACAGCCCATTCAGCTTTACCTGCATCGCCTTGAGCTTGTCGTCGGCCTGCTTAAACTCGGCGTCCACGCTCTTTTGGGCGTTAACGAGCTTGGCAATACCCGTCTTTTCATCGCTAAATGCGTAGGTGTTCATGACCGCTATTTTCCCCGGGGGCTGGGCAAAAGCCGCAGTAGCGAAAATCGATAGGCTCAGCAATGGACCAACTAGTCGTGTTAATTTCATGATGTGATGCACTCCCTGATTTTAATGAGATGCGGCATTCGGGAGATTGGTTTTATGTCGCCAAAAACATCCCCGACGCATCACGATTTGACGTAAACCCAGACGATGTGGTCGCTGGTGGTGGTTACCCTGATTCGCCTATATTCCGCGGGTTCGTAGGCGTCGATCCGGGCAAGCTCATCTTTACTGACGGAGATTACGGCTCCTTCGACCACGGAAACCGCGTCAGGAACCAGCGTTCGATATTCAATACAGTCGATGACGACCGGCTCTATTTTGAAGCCCATTACAGCGTCGGGTACGAGTTCGACTTCCCGTCCGATGATATCCAGTTGGAAATTCCGAAGCATCAACGTCCCGTACACGAATAGGTTCTCTCTCATAGAATGCATTTTATACGCAACGATATTGGCGGAGTTTCATCCAAAGGCCGTATAGTTGCAACTTTCCGGATCCGGATGCGTGTTTTAGACGGCTAACCACTCACAATTTTCGGAGGATCGGTCTGTATGACAAAAACTTTCTTGCTTGTGGCTTTATGTTTTGGAGCTGCATTGAGCGTTGTATCTCAGGACGCGGCGGCAGTCAGCACGTCGACGCTTGACGGGGCAAGATTCGAGGTTTTGCAATCGCCCGTCGACCAGCGTGTTACGTTTCGCCTCGACAAATATACGGGCATAATCGATCGGCTTGGAAACTGTCCGAAAGATGATGGGTACGGCAGCAAGCTATGTTGGAAGGAAATGATCGTCCTCGAACCGTCAAAAAGCGTCGGTACGGGGCGGCCCCGGTTCCAGATAATCATTAACGTACCGCTCAAACTCACTATGCTCTTACAGATCGATACGGGCCGGATGTGGCAATTCGGCATAGACCCTCAGGAACGTTGGTTTCCGTTCATTGACTGTAGCGACAAAACCACCGGCAACTGCCTGTGGCGGCCGTGAAAATCGTAACTGTGGTGATATAATACTTACTTCCCGGACATTCTACACAGCAGGAGAACCGACCAGATATGAAGAGGGCCCTGACTTTATTTTACGTAGCAACTTTATTCACGCTTTGCGGTATCGGGCAAACGGCGGCCGGCCAGTGCCCGAAGATCGAGATTAGCGGGAACTATTCGATCATGGATGGCGACGTGACTTCATTCTCGGTTTCGATCAACGGCGGCGACGTGCGTTTTTCGCCAAAATTTGACTGGACGATTTCGGACGGCAAGCTTAAAGCGGGCCAGGGCACATCCGTGATAAGGGTCGATACGGCGGGAACGGGCGGCCAAACGATAACGGCTACGGTCGAGGTCGGTGGTTTGCCGGCGTCCTGCTCCCGGACCTCAAGCATCAGCGCGGATATCGACAGGAAACCGGAGGCTACAAAAGTCGACGAATACGGAAACGTCAACGACGAAGACGAGATGGCCCGCCTCGACAACTTTGCGTTACAGCTTGCGAGCAACCCAAATGATCAGGCTTGTGTAGTTGTATATGCCGGAAAATATGGCAAGTCGGGCGACTCAAAAGTCGCGATCGGACGCATAAGATCGTATCTCGTTAAAACGCGAGGAGTGGATTCTTCGCGAATAGTAACTATGGACGGGGGTAAAAAAGAAAACCCGACGCGGGAACTTTGGTTAGTACCATCGGGAGCCACTCCGCCCGGACAGGTTCCGGACAAGAAGAAAGCAGTGGAAAAGGAGTAGCGGGCTGTTCGCCGCTCTCAACGGCATACGGTTTCAAACTATGAATAAATTGCTATCAACACTGGCTTTTGCGGCGGTTTCCGCATTCGTTGTTCTGCCCACTTTGGCTCAGAAAGTACATCCGCCGACTTTTACCGACCGAGGTGCATGCCCGTTCGAATGCTGTACCTACCAGCGTTGGACCGTCGCCAGCGATACGGTCGCCTACGATAAACCGGAGCGAGGCTCCCGCCGCGTTGGCATGTTCAAAAAAGGCAGCCGGGTTCGAGGTCTGACAGGTGAAGTTTGGATTACGCAACCGGGAAAGTATGTGGTCACCAAACCCCACGACAAGTATAAGCCCGGCGATATTCTTTGGGTTTACACGCCGCTGGGCGAAGGCTTTTACAAGGTCTGGTTCAAGGGCCGCATTTTTGAAGAAAATATGTACCCGATGGGCTGGACTATTCCGCACCAGGGTCCCACATGCGCCGAAACATCCGATTGCTGGGGCGAGATCGCAGTACCGCTCAAGGACGATTGGTGGGTCAAGGTCCGCTCACAGTCCGGGTGGATCGGGTGGACAGACCAGACTGAAAACTTTCACGGCATGGACTCGTGCGGCGGATGATTGCGCTGAGCATGGGGTGACATTTTGCGGCCACTGCGTGGTATATTGAAATTAACTTTCTCGGAGGTTTTTTACGATGAATAAAACCGTGATCGGCCTTATGTCCACAACCGTGCTCCTCCTGGTGTTTGCTGTTTGCTCCCCGGCGCAGGTGTCGCCGGAAAAACCGCAACCCAACCCACCAGGGGCTCCGCCTGTTTCGCCGTGTCCGAAACTGGAAGTCCATTCCACGACGCCAGTCCCGGTCAAAGAAGGGCGGCCCGTGAAATTTACCGCTACGCTGAACGGAGGAGACTCGAAGGTCATACCGATCTATATTTGGACGACTACCGCAGGTTCCCTTGTTTCAGGTCAGGCAACCGGAACGATCGAGGTCGATTCGACAGGAGCGGGAGCCGAGAAAGCTATTACCGCATCGATTCTGATCGGCGGATTTCCGGGAGAATGTATCGCGGATGCCAGCGCGACGATTCAGGTGATACCGCCGGCGCGAAAGATCGACGAATACGGAGTCGTCAAGGAAGCGGACGAAAACGTACGGCTGGATAGCTTCGCGAGCGGCGTTGGCGCGAATGAACTCGCGTTCGTCATCACGTACGCGGGACGAACAGGCCCTCGCGGCCAGTCAAATATTGAGTTAAAGCGTATCCGGGCCTATCTTGGTAAACTTGGAATTACTCCCGATCGACTCGGGGCTATTGATGGTGGGTACAAAGAGGAGATTTCGCACGAACTATGGATCGTCCCTATCGGAGCCGATACACCGCGCCCGTCGCCGACCATAGCTGCAAAAGATATCGTTTTCCCGAAACCGAGCCCGCCACCGCCGCCGACTAAAAAGCCTTGAAAAGCTTTTATTTGTGACGGTACGTGATGCGGCCTTTCGTCAGGTCGTACGGTGAGAGTTCGATATCGACGCGGTCACCCATCAGGATGCGGATGCGGTTGCGACGCATGCGGCCCGATATTGTTGCAAGCACCATGTGATCGGTGTCGTTTATCTGAACTTTGAAATATGCATTCGGCTGTTTGTCGACAACGACTCCGCCCATTTCGATCAATTCTTCTTTCATATCTAGCTTTATCTATTATAAACCCTTTCCTCAAAAACGAAGAATGCCTCCGGCCAATCTCTTGACCGGAGGCTGCGATCAAAGATCGCCTTTCAATTTAGCACCGGCAATTAGTAGCGTCCGCCGCCACCGCCGTAACCGCCGCCGCCGCCACGATTGCCGCCGCGTCCGCCGCCACCGCCGGAACCGCCGCGATCTTCGCGGGGTTTAGCTTCGTTGACCGTCAGTGCTCGACCGTCTACTTCCTTGCCGTTCAAGGTCGAGATAGCGGCCGATGCTTCTTCCTTGCTCGACATTTCGACGAAGCCAAATCCGCGTGAGCGGCCGGTTTCGCGGTCTTCGATGAGGTTTGCTGACTGGACAGTGCCCAATTCACCAAACATTGTTTCCAAATCCTGCGCTGTTGTACCAAAGGAAAGATTTCCTACGTAAAGTTTCGTTGACATTAAATTATTTACCTTTACCCAAGGGGGCCTGTCTAAAGAAGTGTCGAATCGAAGGGCTTCGTAGAAAAACGGATGCGACGAAGAGTCGGTTTCGGATGCTCAAAAATTCAAGAGCGACTTCTGTGATTAAAAAATGAACCTGCTCCTAAAACCTATCCAAAAACCGTCTTTGACGAGCGCACCGCTAGGCGGTGCAAGAGAAGGACTACCAGTAACTAAGATGCACTTTTTAGCGGATAGATGCAAACCAAATTGGGAGTTCGTGGAGTACCCCGCAATCGAGTGCAGGAAACGTCAACCTTCTTTAGATGCCTAAATCTCTGGAGCGTCGGCCTTCCCTATATCGACACATAGCCGCAAATGTCCGCGATCGATGTGTTCCCGCCGCAGAATATTAGGACGAGATTGCTTTCGGGCGTGAAATTGGCCCGCAGCTTTTCGGCGGCGGCCAGTGTGCATGAGGCGGCTGGTTCGGTGATGACCTTGAGGCGTGCGGCTATATAAACGAGCGCATCGACCGCTTCGGCGTCGGTCACGACGGTCACACTTTCAAGATTTTTTTGCGTCAAAGCGAGCGTTGCGTCCGATACATACGGAGCACCGAGCGTTTTCGCTATGGAAGTGATGCCTGGCAGTTCGACCGGATGTCCGACGGCCAGAGCCTGCGACATCGCGTCTGCTCCGATGGTTTCAACGCCCCAAACTTTGATGTCTGGATTGATCGCTTTTACAGCCGTCGAAACGCCGCCGGCGAGACCGCCGCCGCCGATGCTCAGGATAACGTCGGTTGCGTTTGGGACATCTTCCATGATCTCAAGCCCTACAACGCCTGCTCCGGCCATGATCAGCGGATCATCGAAAGGATGAACAAAGACCCGGCCCGCGGCCTGGTAGGTTTTGATCTTTTCGAAGGCGGCGGCTATCGTCGGTTGCAGATCTACCGTCGCCCCGTATCCGCGTGTCGCTTCGACATAATTTGTTGGCGTGTTTTCCGGCATCAGGATGACCGCATCAACGCCCAAGACACTTGACGCATATGCCACGGCCTGAGCGTGATTGCCTCCGCTGACCGCGACGACACCGTTGCCGCGTTCGTGTTCGGACATTGAGAGCAGTTTGTTAAAGGCCCCGCGTGCCTTAAAGGCACCGGTCTTTTGAAACAGCTCGTACTTGACATAACTATTGGGGCCGAGCCGTTTGCTCAACGTCTCGCTGTATTCGAGCGGCGTGCGTTTGACGTATTTTCGAGTAAGTTCCTGTGCCTGTTTGATATCGTCGATATTCATTGTCGCTAATATAACACGCGGCAAACAAGATGTTTTGCCACGAATTACACTAATTGCACGAATATCAGGATTTTATTATTTGTGACATTCGTGTAATTCGTGGCTAAGTTTCTTGCCGGCTTTGATGATTGACGCCTTTGGCAAGTAAAATATACCCAATGTCTGAAACAGAATTAATGCTCGAGTCCGACGTTCACGCGTTTGGCGTCGAGATCGTCTACAAACAACTGACCGAGGCCGAATGGACGGTCGAGTTGGCGGATGTCTATGCCGAACGCACCGAGCATCCGCAGATCGTCGCTCATAAGGATGGCGAATTTGCATTTTTTGTCGTCCGCACCGCAATGTACCCGGGCCGCGGCCGCATTGAAGGCGAAGCGGTTTTCCAACGCCTCGTCCGCCTGGCAAAAGACCACGGAGCTTCGTGCTATTTTGCTAGCGTCGGTATCGCGAATTCGGAAGGCAAGACGGAAGAGGAAATGACCGTCCCGGTCAAGGGTGTGGCGTACAACGTGGCGTTTGACGGACTGGTCAAAATGGAGCTGCCGCCGAAAACCGTTTAGCCACGAATTACACGAATGACGTACATAAATTGATTCGTAATACTCGTGTAATTCGTGGCTAAAAATTCTTTTTTATGAACAAGACTCGTCTCGAAGCTTTTTCCGACGCCGTGATCGCGATTATCATGACGATCATGGTGCTGGAGCTAAAGACGCCGCACGGCGCCGACCTTGAGGCTCTAAAGCCTTTGCTGCCAATATTTCTTGCATACATCCTGAGTTTTGTTTACCTCGGCATCTACTGGAACAACCACCACCACATGCTCCAGGCGACGCGAAAGGTCAATGGAAAGGTGCTGTGGGCAAACCTTAACTTACTGTTTTGGCTTTCGTTATTTCCCTTCGCGACGGCGTGGGTCGGCGAAAATCATCTTGCTACGATCCCGATGGCGATTTACGGCATTCTGCTGCTGATGGCGGCGATATCCTACACCATTTTGCAAACGAAACTCGTCCATCACGTAAATGACGAAAACGCCTTGCTTGGCTCGGCGATCGGCGGCGATGTCAAAGGGAAAATATCGATGCTGTGCTACGCCGCCGGCATTGGTATGGCGTTTGTCAGCCCGTGGATCTCGATGGCTCTTTACGTGCTCGTAGCATTAATCTGGTTCATTCCCGACCGCCGGATCGAAAAAGTTATGAACAATGAAAAAAGCGCGGACTGACAGCCCAAGCTCGTCCGCACTCGAGAAATTTTTTGCAAAGTTAGAAAATGAATCGCAAAAGCAGCAAAAGCCCCATCGCTCCGAGTATCGACAACACCCAGCCCGCCTTGTAATTATCCTGTTTCCAGATCGCCCGGCCCACAAAAGTGCCGATAAATGAACCCGCGATACCGACGCCGGCCGTCATGAGCCAGCCTAAAAGGCCGCTGGAGAGGGCCGTTTCCTTTCCCGGAAGCAGCAAGCGCGCCACGATTCCAATTAAGAGTCCGACTAGAAGTTGACCGAGTATGTGTAACATATTTTTCTCCTTTCTGAATAGTGAACCTGTGCCGAATACTTACCGTTTTACTACAAGCAGCGGCAAACCACAAGGTCGCTCTACGTCGAAGCATGCGATTAAATGGCGTCGGATGTTCGACAAATTCGCTATTTGGCCGCCGCCGGAAACAAGCGAATATAGGCAAACTCAGCCGTGACGTCGCGGGCCGTGTTGCTCGCCACGAGGCCCGTCAGGATCGTCTCAGGATAGTCGGACTCGAACTCACCGGCGACCCGCCACCCTGTGCTTTCGTCCTCGCGCCAGTAGGTGGAAAAAGTATTGCCCTTGCGAACGATCTTCATGTCGACCTCATCTACATCAGTCTGGATCTCGCCCGGTGCAACCAATGGCTGGAAGACGCCTTTGCGGTTAACATCGAGCCGAATGCCGCTCCCGCCGCCGCCCTCGCCGCCGTAGGCACGCTCGAACCGCAAGTAATTTTCCTCGTCGTGATAGATGAGCAATCCTGCACCCTGATAATTCTCCTTCGGGTTAAATTTGACGTGCGTCTCGATCTGAAAATCGCCGGATATGGGTTTGATATAGCGCGGGGCGTTTGTCAGGCGGCCGTTAAGGTTCTTTTTTGTGGTGAGGTTGACTCGCAAAACCCCTTTTTTGACATCGTGCGGCGTCGGATTATATTTTTCGTCCGGTTCAATCCATTGCCAGCCGACCGGCCATTCCTTCGAATAAGTTGAAAAACTAACATTCGTTGCCTTTTCAACCCGCTCCGGCGATGGCGGTATCGGCGGCGGCGACTTTGCAGCCACATTCTTACTCTCAACCGACGCCGAGCCGCAGGCTACCGGTAACAACGCTGCCGTTAAAAACACCAAGATTCTTCCTAAATTTTGCATTTTACATTTTGAATTTTGCATTGCCTCACGCTTGTCTAATCCATTTCCACACTTCTGGTATCGTCGCCCGTTTTCCGTACATCAACATCCCGACGCGATAAACACGCGACGCGAGCCACACGAGACCGGCAATTGCTAACGCATTGATCCCAACCGAAAGGGCGATCTGCCAAACCGGCGGCGTCTCCGCCATTATGCGCACAGGCATCGCAAGCGGCGCGAAAAAAGGAGATATCGACACCCAAAACGAGAGGTTCGAATTAGGATCGCGGATAACGGCGAAGCTGAAATAGAATCCCACGAGCAGCAGCATAGTGACCGGCAACGCAAATTGCCCCCCTTCCTGCACCGTCGTAACCATCGAGCCTATAAGAGCAAAGATCGAGGCGTAAATGAAATACCCAAGCAAGAAAAACAGCAGAAAATAAAACACCATCAGCGGCGTAATATGCGGCAGACCGGCAAACATCGGCGAAAGGTCGGACTGGACCGCTAAAAACGCAAGCAGAGCGACGATCGAAGCGACCCAAATTCCCATTTGCGTGAGGCCCGCGAGCCCGACGCCGATGAGTTTTCCCATCATTAATTCGAAGGGCCTGGCCGAGGAAAACAGGATCTCCGCGATGCGGGTTTCTTTTTCTTCAACTACCGCTCCCATGATGACCTGGCCGTAAATCGCAAGCGCGATGTAGATCATGAGTCCGATGGCAAAAGACGCAGCCAAAAGCATGTCGCTGTCCTTTTCCCGGCCCTGTTCGTCGATCGCTTTGGAGTCAAGATCGACCTTTGCCGAAAGCTGTTTTACGGCAACCTCACTGATGTGCGCGTCCGAAAGCCGCTGCGAACGCACGGCTTCGTTCAAGGCATCTTTTATCAGATCACCGGCGACGAAATCACCTGCTTTTCGCGATAGAAATTCAAATTTTGCATCCACCGCCTCGATATTATCCGGCACGAGTAGGTAAGCGTCAATCTCCTTCGCCACGGCCTTTTCGTTGAGTTCACTGCGAATCCGGTCCGGCGTTTTTCCAGCCGCGTCGAAGTTCACAAATACGAAACCCTCGGCCGCCTGCTTAGCACTCTGCCTCATACGATCGTTTTGCGAATCGGTCAGGTTCGCGTTTTTCGCGGCGTCTTCGCCCTTGGCGACGATCTTTTCGGCTGAAAGATTTTCCTTCAATCGAGGCGCGATCTTATTCGTTTTATCGACGATGACGATCCGCGTGGGCTCGCCCTTGATCGAAAAAATGACGGCCGGCACGATCGCAAAACATGCACCAATTACCGGAAACAAAAGAGTTCCTAGCAGAAACGTCCATTTGTAAACGACCTTTTTGTATTCGTGTTTTACGACCGCGAGAAACTTACGCATTTCCGTCGTGCCCTCCTACCTGTTCGATGAAAATGTCGTTCAAACTCGGCTCGACCTGCTCGAATTTTGTGATCGTCGCTCCGCTTTCGATGAGGCGGTGCAGCAGGACCTGGGCGTCAGCTCCTGCGGCGAGGCCGATCTCTTTTTCGTCTGCGTGAGCGTCAAATTTTGCAACCAGCGACGTATCCGCGAGCACCGCTTCGCCGCCTGTGGCACGCAGGGCTATGCGGTTTTTGCCGTAGCTTTCCTTTACCTCGCGAAGGCTGCCGCCGACCACTTTTTTAGATTTATTTATCAAAATAATATCGTGGCAGAGCCGTTCGGCCGTTTCCATGAGGTGAGTCGAAAAAATCACGGTCTTATCTTGTTTTTTAAATTCCGCCAGAACGTCGATCATAAATTCGACATTTACAGGGTCGAGGCCCGAAAAAGGTTCGTCGAGGATCAAAAGATCGGGATTATGTAGCACCGTCGAGATGAACTGAATCTTCTGCTGCATGCCCTTCGACAGGTCGGTCGTTTTCTTGTTTTTCCACTCGGCGAGGTTCATCCGTTCGAGCCAAAAATCGATCCTTTTGTCGGCCTCCGCACCCGAAACATCTTTCAGCGCGGCAAAATACCGCAGCTGATCGACGATCTTCATTTTCTTGTAAAGCCCTCGTTCTTCGGGAAGATAGCCGATCCGGTCCTGTAGTATCGCGGACATACGCTCGCCAAAAAGCTCGATCTTCCCCTCGTCCGGGATCGTGATGCCGACGATCATCCGAATGGTCGTCGTCTTGCCCGCGCCATTCGGCCCGAGAAATCCGAACACGCGTCCGGCCCGCACCTCAAAACTCAGATCCTCGACGGCCGTAAAATCGCCAAAGCGCTTCGTGACACCCTCGACCCGCAGCGTAACTCCGTTTTCGCTCATATTTATGGATTCCAAGATACCATAGGAAGAGAAAGAATATTTACCACAGAGAACACATAGAGAGGGCCGAGAATTACGCGGAATGCTCAGAGACAATCTCTTAGGCGATCTATCGATTGACCATCTTCTGTGCACCCTCGCTGTACCGGTGCCCTTGCACGTCGATCTGAGCGAGGGTGTTTTCGATGTCGGCAAGATCATCAACGGTAAGCTCAATGTTAAGAGCACCGATATTTTCCTCCAGGCGATGAAGTTTTGTAGTTCCCGGGATCGGCACGATCCACCGATGTTGGGCAAGTACCCAGGCGAGAGCGATCTGGGCCGACGTTGCATTTTTCTGCTCGGCAAACTTCGCGATCAGATTTATCAACGCCTGATTTGCTTTGCGGGCCTCGGCCGAAAAACGCGGGACGGTGTTGCGAAAATCCCCCGCGTCGAACATCGTATTTTCGTCGATCTTACCAGTTAAAAAGCCCCGTCCAAGCGGGCTGAACGGCACAAATCCGATACCTAATTCCGCGAGCGTCGGCAGGATTTCAGCTTCCGGTTCACGCCACCACATGGAATATTCACTCTGAAGCGCCGTCACCGGCTGCACGGAATGAGCCAGGCGGATCGTTTCCGTACCCGCCTCGGACAATCCGAAATGACCGACCTTGCCTTCATGGATCAAGTCTTTGACCGCTCCGGCAACGTCCTCGATGGGCACATTCGGATCGACGCGATGCTGGTAAAACAGATCGATATGATCGGTCCTCAGCCGTTTAAGCGAGGCTTCGGCTACTGCTCGGATGTTTTCAGGACGGCTGTTCAGCGGCGGAGCATCTACGGCTTTGTTAGGATCATTGTTAAATCCGAATTTTGTGGCGATTACAACCTGATTTCGAACGGGTTCGAGGGCTTCGCCGACGACCTCTTCGTTAACGAACGGTCCATAGACCTCCGCCGTGTCGAAAAATGTGACTCCCTGCTCGACCGCCGCGCGAATCAGCGCGATCGCCGCCATTCTTTCCGTCGCCGGGCCGTAACCAAAGCTGAGTCCCATGCACCCAAGCCCTAGAGCCGATACTTCCAAATTGCTGTTTCCAAGTTTTCGCTTTTGCATAATTTCTCCTATAAAAACGTTATTTGTCTTTTTCCTGTTTCTCTAATGTTAACTCCGTTACGTTAAGAACAAAATTAGCGTGCCGCTATTGTCTAAAATTCGCATCTGATATGCTTTGGTTAGCTGATCTAGCTTTTTCTGACAAGGAGTATCTATGACAAACAAACATCTCACCCTTTCCTTTATTATTTTCGCACTGCTGATTCAACCGCTGTTGCTTTTTGGGCAAAAGTCGCAAGACAAAGGCGATTGGTCAGTAGTCAGCAGCCTACAAACCGGAACCGCTGTCCAGATCTATACGAAAAGCGACAAGGAATTTAACGGCACGGTAAATAGTGTTTCCGACACGTCGGTGACCGTTCTTGCCCAAGGCAAAACGGAGACGATCGCTCGAGTTGACGTTAGGAAAGTTTTCACGACCGGCAAAGGATCGATCGGAAAAGGTGTCGGGATCGGAGCGGCGGTCGGCGCGGGTGCCGGAGTTGGGTTGGCTTTTATCCTACTCGCCGCGACTGGCGGCAGCGACTCTACGAACCAGATCGTTGCAACTGGTCTCGCGATCGGTGCGGGTATTGGAGCCGGTTTCGGTGCAATTGCCGGACGGCACAAACGCACACTTATCTATCAAACGAAATAGTACCAATTATTTTGCGGCCCAAAATGGAAGCCGGACGTAGGCGATTGAGAACGATTCGGCAAGATTGAAATCGCGTCTCACGATCCGGGCCGGGTCGAAGAACCACAGCCCCAGCGGATCCTTGCGGTGATTATTGTCAAACCAGCCCCACGGCGGACGAGCCATGTTGACGCCACCCTGCTTGCCTAAAAATGCCGAGCCGAGGCCGCCGACCTTGATCTTTTTGGACAAAACCTTGCCGTTTGCCTGCACGACGTCGATCGGGATCAGCGAATAATCGTGAGCGGCTCCGAATGTCGCTCCCGTCGGCTTAGTGCCGATACGAGCCTTTGGCCAGAGTGTTGTTTTGATGGGCAACAGATCGTAGCCGACCGGGCCGGACTTTTGCTTTTCAGGATCGTCGGCCTTGCCGGTGAATTTGTAGATCAACGTTTCCCTGCTGGCGGTTTGTTTCTCGTCGCCGGTGTACGCCTCAATGCCGTGGCCTTTGGCCTCGACGTAAAGCAATGGGCGGCCGTCTTCGGTTTTGAAGTTCTGCGGTGCCGCCTCTCCCGGCATATAATCGGAGAACGTGTTGTGGTGGAGCGATTCGATGTAGGCAACATGCTCTACGCCCGAGTCCTTTCCCGCTTTGGCGACTACCACTAGACAGCCTTCCATGTCGTTTTCATGTGCTGCAACCGCTTCGTCGAGCAGACCGGTCGGGTCTTTAGATCCGATGGCTTTTGCGCCTTCCTGAAATATTTTGCTTAGTATCCGTCCTTTTTCTTCGCCGCCTTTGTAATCGCGCGGATGAAAAACGGCGTAGTGAATAAAGTAATGCGTACGGGTTTCGCTGACCGCGCAATAGATAAACCCGCGCAGGGCAAATTCCTTTTTATCGGCGTTGTCCCAATTGTTGTCGCCGCGCCAGTCGCCGTCGAAGTCGAAATTTGTAATGTAATCGCTGCGTGGCTTGTCGCCAAGTGCCTGATAAAAAACGGGGGCAAAGCGAGCTGCGACCGAGGCGTCGGTGGATGTTTGCCCGGTGGCCCAATATGCCCCTACGACGAGGAAAATAATAAGAAAGTGTACAGTGGCTTTAGTCATTTAAAGGACAAATTAATAAATACGTCGACGAACGGTTGTGTGTTGTCGGCGGTCAGTGTAAAACTTGTCTTGAAATCTTAGCACCGACGAATTTAGTTCACAAATTTTAAACCGGCTAATGGAAATATTTGTCCTCAAACATCAGGGTGCGTGTGTCGAAGAAGGTTTTACTCGCGACGATCTGCCCGCTTTGCTCACCGATGAGAAAAATGTTGTCTGGGTCGACCTGAAAGGCGAGACCGACGAAGACATCGAAGAAACACGAGAGGTCCTCACTAACGTGTTCAAGTTTCACTACCTGACGATCGAGGACTGCATCGAGACCCGTAACCAGCCAAAGATCGATGCCTTTCCCGATTATCTGTACTTCATCGTCCACGGCGTAAAGCCCGAAGAAACGACCTCGTCGAGTTTCAGCACCAAGGAACTCGACGGGTATCTCGGCAAAAATTACGTCGTGACGTTTCACCGCGAATCGTTTCTCAGTCTCAAATTGGTCAAGCAGCACATCCGCAGCAGCACGTACTCGATCCAGCGGGGCTCGGCTTATCTGATGCATCAGATCCTCGACCGGATCGTCGATCTATATATGCCGCTAGTCGACGATTTTGACATTTCGATCAGCAAACTGGAAGCACGAGTTTTCCAGATGAAAAAGACGAACAACGCAATCCTCGGCGAGATCATGGATCTGCGGCGAAGCGTCGCCCGGCTCAAACGCATCACGTCGCGGCAGCTTGAAGTCCTGTACCGCATCTCGCACGGCGAATTTCCGCAGATACCGGCGAATATCCTGCCGTTTTTTCGCGACGTTCACGATCATCTGCTGCGTATCTCGGACCTCGCCGAAAACTACCGCGACCTGGTCGGCGGTCTGTTTGAGATATATCTTGCGGTCGTTGGCAACAAAACAAACGAGGTAATGAAAACGCTGGCGGTGCTCTCGGCGATCATCTTGCCTCTCAGTCTGATCGCGGGTATTTACGGAATGAATTTCGAAAACATGCCCGAGCTTAAAACCGAGCACGGATATTGGATCACGCTCATTTCGATGGGCTTGATCACCGTAGCTCTGCTGATATATTTCTGGCGAAAGGGCTGGATATTTCAAACCGACGACAATCTGGAAATCGAAGAAGAAGAAATCCCGAAAGAAAACAAGGATTAGAGCTGATCCATCAACCGCTCGACCTGCAGATCGCCGTAGCCATAGACGCCTGCTCGTTTTTTGAAGTCAGCAAATATCAGGCCGAAATCCGTTTCCCCGCCGGACGTTATGGCCCGAAGCACCTCGATCGGCTCGACATCCTGGATGACGGCGGCGGTTGCGACCTCTTTTAGATAGGGAAAGCCAGGGGAATCGGTTTTTGCGAGTTCTATGAGGGCATCGTGATTTTTGTGACGGTAGGCTTCCCACAGCGACGCTCCGAACTCGATATCGGCATCCGTAAGTTTCGTCCGCAATGCGAAACACGCTTTGAGATCGTCGGCACTAAATTTTCCAAAGCCGTCCCATCGGTCGTTAACGTCGAGGCCTATCGGCTCAACACGAAAGACAGTTACTCCCGTTCCTTTAAGCAGCGAAAGACAAAACCAAAAGTGGACGCTGCAAAACAGCTCGTATTCGAACCACAGGCTGACCTCGTCTTCGTAGCTCAGATCAGCAAGTCTGCTCAGTGGGTCGGCGACTTTTTCGTGATATTCGATCTCGTCTTCACCGTATTCGGTAAGGATAAATTTGGCACGCTGGTCCCAAAATTCGTCCAGATTCGCGCCGTCAAGCGGACCGGCGACAAGGGCTTCGCGGCAGACGATCTTCAGGCCTTCGATGTCAGCTTTGTTGAATTCCGCCGCGACCGAATCGCCCGGGAAAACATGATAGATCATACGAACAAATATATGGCGTACCCGATAGCAAGGCAAAGGCCCGCGTACACCCCGGCGACGATGTCATCCGCACAAATACCGAGCCCGCCAGGAAGTATTTCGAGATCGCGGATCGGATACGGCTTCCAGATGTCGAACAGGCGAAACAGCAGAAAACCCGCAAGAATGAACGGCCACGGGAGTCCGAATGGAATAAAACAAAAGGTAACGAACTGACCCATCACTTCGTCAACGACGGCCTCGGACGGATCGTTGTTACCAAGCAACGGGATTGACCGCCCCGAGGCTGCAATTCCGACCAGGCAGAAAAGCGTCAGGAGTACGGCATTCACCGTCCAGTGAAAAAACGCCACGTCCGTTAGCCGCATTCCGCTCGAAACGGCATGCAGCGCCGTCGAAAACTCATATCGGCCAATGAGAATATAAGCCCCAACAGCAACCGCCGAACCGTACGTTCCCGGCGCCCCCGGAATATAACCAACGCCAACCGTCGTCAACGCAAGCGACAGATAGTCGACAAGGCCGGTCGGTTTACGTTTTTCGACGGGTGTTTTCATGAATTCTGGATTTACGGTCGCCAACGGCGACTAACATTAAAGCCGAGGGTGCAAATGAGTAACGCGAATGGAACCCTAGGAAACAAGTCAAATCGTTCGCGTCGCTGAAAGCGACGAACAACGCCGCGAATTTTGTTGCTCCCCTTCAGGGAGCGAATATTGTTATGACCGAACCAAGGGTTCCGGCTGTCGGCTCTACCCTGGGCTTTAATGTTTGTCGCCGTTGGCGACTTAGAACTCGATTCCCTGCTGGGCAAATATTCCGGCGTGGAATGGATGCTTGATCTCTTTCATCTCGGTAACGAGATCGGCTGCATCGATTACCTTTGTTAGCGCTTTATCGACGTTTCGGCCCGTCAATATTAAATGAAGATTTGGCTGAGCCGCGCGAACATCGCGGATTTCGTTGATGACTGCATCAATATCGAGAAATCCGTAGCTCAAAACATACAGCAATTCATCAAAAACGAGCAGGTCGTAATCGCCGCTTCGCATCTTTTCGACGCATAGGACCCAAGTTTCTTCAGAGGTTTTGATATCCTGCGATTTGTCGTTAGTGTCCCACGTAAAGCCGTCGCCCATCGTGTGGACCTCGATGCCGAGAGCTTCGAGCGACTCATGCTCGCCGTAGCGGTCGGTTTTGGCCTTCATGAACTGGATCATTGCACAATGCATTCCACGGCCGGCCGCACGGACGAGTACGCCGATGGCGGCCGTCGTCTTGCCCTTGCCGTCGCCGGTGTTGAGCATGAACAGGCCTTTGGTCTTTTCGCGGTAATCACCGCGCCGCCATTTGTAGCGTTTTTCAGGCATTGGACAAACTCTATTGCAGAAGCCCGCGCGTGAGCAAGGACGTAACATTCAAGATTCGTGTTACGCCTTTGCTCACGCGTGGGCTTCTGCAATTAATCTAATCACCGGCTTTTTCGACGGCCTCGGTCAAAGCCTCAACCAACTCGCGTTCTTTCTCATCCCAATCACCATCGATGCTAAGGCCCGACGCGTTTTTATGCCCGCCGCCGCCGAATTTTTCGGCGACTTTGGCAACGTTGATATCGCCCTTTGAACGCAGGCTCGCCCGAAACTGGTTTTCGCCGACCTCTCGCATATAAACGACCGCAACCACATCGCGAGCCGCGAGCGGGATATTAACAAAGCCGTTATTGTCGCCATCGACGGCTCCCGCGGAGTCGTGCATTGCCTGCGTTTGGCGCATCATCGCTATCCGGCCGGTGTCGTCGCGTCGGACGGTGCCGAGCACCCGGCGCATTAATTCTATCCGCGACCACGGGTAGTTGTTGTAGACGGCTTCGCCGATCTTGGCGGGACGAGCACCCGCCTTAATTAACTCGGACGCGACCTTGAGCGTGCGGTCGGATGTATTCGGGAAATGAAACGAACCGGTGTCGGTAACGAGCGCCATATAGACGCATTCGGCGATATCTTTGGTAATTCGCCCGCCGATTGCCTTGCAGAGATTGTAGATCATCTCGCCGACGGCCGACGCGGTCGAATCGATCCAGTTGATCGTGCCAAAATGTTCGCTGGTTGCGTGGTGGTCGATGTTGACAGTGAATTCGTTGTCGAGGCCGGAGATGCCGGGGCGGTTGAGATCCGAACATTCGATGATGAAAACGGCGTCGTATTTGTTATCTACGGCCCTAACATCGCGGATCTGTTCAGCACCGGGCAGCGTGCGATACGCTATCGGCACTTCGCCGTGGACGATGACCTCAGCATCCTTGCCAAGCGACCGGAGCAGCCAGCATAGGCCGAGAGAAGAACCCACACCGTCACCATCCGGTTTAATATGCGTCGTTATTCCAAACTTGTGTTTGGTTTCAATTAACTCAACTACTTGACTTAACACGTTAGGGGAAGTGAATAACGAATAGTGAAAAGTGAATAGTTAACAACTTTTCACTTTTCATTTTTCACTTTTCACTTAATTCACTACTTTCCTCGGTCTCATCCTTGATTACAATTTCTCCAAGGATTTCGCTGACACGCGAAGCGTTTTCTTCGGCGGTGTCGCGTAAAAAATGTAAATGCGGAGCATGGCGTAAATCTAAATTCATCGCCACCTGCTGTCGAACAAATGTCGATGCGTGCCGCAGTGTTTTCAATGCTTTGTCGATCTCGTCCTCGCTGCCGCGAATGAGAACGTAAACCTTTGCGTCCTTGAGATTGGCGGCAACTATCACTTCCGTAACGGTCGCCGATCCGAGTCGCGGATCATCGAGCTCGAACCCAACGACCTCGGCAATCTCAACTTTCAACGCTTCAGCAAACTTTTCAGGCCGTCTCATTTTTCGTAAATGTATGCGGAGACATATTACTTGGGTTCCTTGAGTTCCAGCTTGAACAGTTTCCTTACCTTCTTCCCAACCGCCGCTTATTCTTCTTCAGGTGCGTCCACCATTCCGGACTCTTAACGCTATACTTTGCGTAAGCCATGGCTCAAAACTATAACTCAGTTGCCGCAATCTTTTCGATAACAAACGCCTCGATCTCGTCGCCGAGTTTAAGATCGTTGAAATTAACGAGGCTGATGCCGCATTCAAAGCCGTTTTTGACCTCGTTGACGTCGTCCTTAAAACGTTTGAGTGTCGAGATGTCGCCTTCCCACGTGACGACGCCGTCGCGGATGAGCCGAGCCTTCGCCTGGCGACGGATAAGCCCGTCGATGACACGGCAGCCGGCGATCGTGCCGAGTTTTGAGACCTTGAACAGCTCCTGAACAACGGCTTTGCCGAGGATCGTTTCTTTTTCGATCGCGTCGAGCATTCCGATCATCGCGGCGGTGATCTCTTCTTCGACCTTATAAATGATCGAATGGAGGCGAATATCGACATCCTCATGTTTCGCAATGTCTGCAACGCGGGCCTCGGGGCGTACATTAAAACCGATAATAACCACCGCTGTCAAGGCGTCGTCCGCCTGCGTTGCCGAAGCAAGCAGCACGTCCGATTCGGCAATGGCACCGACACCGGCACGGATAACGCGAACCTTGACCTTCGCGGTCGACAGTTTTTCGAGTGTGCCGCGAAGAACCTCCACGGAACCCTGCACGTCGGCCTTCAAAATAATGAGCAATTCCTTGATCTCGGCCTGTCCGAGCGACTCGATCCCACGTTTGGTCGTCTTGAGCAGAGCGGCCTGTCGAGCGTGCATTTGCCTCTGTCCCGCAATTGTCTGGGCCTTGTCGATGTCCGAAACGACCTGGAACGAATCACCAGCCTGCGGCACGCCTTGCAGACCGAGAATCTCGACCGGCGTTGCTGGTCCCGCCTGGGTCACAGCGTCACCGCGATCCGAGAACATGGCCCGAACCTTGCCGTAAAATTGTCCGACGATAAACGGATCGCCGACCTTCATCGTTCCCTGCTGCACAAGAGCGGTCGCGACCGCACCACGTCCTTTATCTAGTTTTGCCTCGAGCACGACTCCCGATGCGCGACGCGTAGGGCTGGCTTTGAGTGCAAGAACATCGGCCTGAAACAGCACCGTTTCGAGCAATGTATCGAGATTTTGATGCTGTTTAGCCGACACCTCGATCATCTCGGTATCGCCACCCCAGTCCGTTGGATTGAGTCCCAATACCGCGAGACCCTGCTTGACTTTATCGACATTGGCACCGGCCTTATCGACTTTGTTGATTGCAACGATGATCGGGACACCAGCAGCTTTTGAGTGGTCGACGGCCTCGATCGTCTGCGGCATGACGCCGTCGTCGGCCGCTACTACGAGAATTACAATATCCGTTGCCTTGGCGCCGCGAGCACGCATCATGGTAAACGCTTCGTGGCCCGGCGTATCGAGGAAAACAACGCGGCGCTCGTTGCCCGGGTCGTCTGGATTTGGCACCAAAACGCTGTATGCACCGATGTGCTGCGTGATACCGCCGGCTTCACCCTCGGCGACGTGCTCGGAGCGGATCGCGTCGAGCAAGCTGGTTTTACCGTGATCGACGTGCCCCATGACGGTGATCACAGGTGCTCGGGGCAGTTCGGCATCGTCCGCGTCAGCCGCGATAAGCTCCTCAAATTCCTCTTCGATGACCATTTCCTCGAAGGGAACAAAACTCACGTCGTAGCCAAACTCCTGCCCCATCTCGGTAGCCATTTTCTCGCCCATCGGCTGATTAAGCGTCGCGAAAACACCGCGATTGATAAGCAATTGCACAACGTCACGCGGAGTGATGCCGAGAGCCTCGGCAAATTCACGGATCGTCGCGCCTTCGGTCAAGCGGACGGTTCTTAAGGCATCGCCTTGAACGATCCCGACCTGATCCATGACGCGCTCCTGGATCGAACGCTTCTGCGGTGCGTCGATATCGCGATCGTTAAATCTTCCTGTCTTGTCGTCCTTGCCCTTGCGTCCTCCGCCGCGACCGGGACGGCGGCGATTATCAGCCGGCGGCGTATAGGTCATCTGCGGGGCGTTGGTCTCGCCCGGCGTGCCGCGAAATTCAGGTCGGCGGAATCTGTCATCGCCCGGTCGTCCGGTACGAGGAGCTTCGGCAACCAATCGTCCGGTCTGCGTCGGAGCGTCGCTAACCAGCTTGTCGCCGGGCTTGATGCCCTTTTCAAGCGCGGCTTTATTAAGCGTGAGGGTCTTAACGGTCGTGCCGGACTTGCCAACGACCTGAGCGGGTTTTGTTTCAACCGTCTCGGCTTCTGCTTCCGGTAAGGCTTCGACCGCCGTTTCTTCGGCGACGACCGGTTCCGGCTCTGTAGCCACAGACTCGGGTTCGACGACCTTTGGTTTAGCAACCGTCTTGGGGGCCTTGGCCGGTTCGGCCTCGACCTTAGGTTCGACTACGACCTTCTTGGATAATTTCTTAACTTGCCGTGTCGCAGGCTCGTCCGCCTCGGCTTCAACCTGAGGAACCGAAACCTCAACCGGGGCCGCTTTGACCTCGGCCTCGACCGCCGGTGCAACTTCGACATGTTCGGTCTCGGCCTCGACCGGCAGAGCCTCTTCGACTGCGGCTTTCTTAATAACCTTGATCGCCCGCTTTGGTGCGATCTCGGTCTTAGGGAAATATTTGTTACGAACCTTTTCAGCGACAACGTAGCTGACGGAATTAGACGCGACGCTGACATCGACACCCTCGCGACGCAGATCTTCCATCACGCGCTTCGGATCCTGTTTCACTTCGCGTGCAAGATCGTAAACTCTAATGCTCTTTCCAATCGCCATACTTAATCAATAGGTCAATATCAGCCGTGCCTGTTACCAATGTTGTAAATAGGAATGATTTATTTAATGTTTACTTCTTCTTTGTGGCCGTTTTCTTCGCCTTTTTCGGCTTTTCTTCAGCTTCCGTCTCGGCTGCCTCTTCGGTTACTTCTTCCGCCGCAGGCTCTGCGTCCCCGGTCTCTACAACCGCCGGCTCAGCCTCTTCGACTGTCGCCGTCGGAGTCTCCTCTACGGTCTCTTCAGCTACCACTTCCGGCTCTTCGACCGTTTCTATCACTGCTTCAACCTCACCTTCCGGTTCTCCTACCGTTTCCGACGGAGTTTCTTCTACTGCTTCTGCCGCTACTTCTGCATCTGACTCCCCGCCGATCTCTGCATTTCGTGCATCAACTATCGAATTGGCCGCGACCCTGATCGCCTCAGCCTCGTCCATGCTGATGTCGAGGAACTCGACCAGATCATCAACCGACGCTGCCGCCAGCGCAACCACATCCGTAATTCCTTTCTCGGCAAGCGTTTCCGCCTGCGAAGCCGTTACGCCCTCGAGTGCCGTGATCGGAACGGCCTCTCCCGATGCCATCATCTTGCCCATTTGCTGTGCGATCTCTTTCTTGATCAGCTCTTCGCTGACGATCTTGATCTCCCAGCCGACAAGCCGCGTCGCGAGCCTGACATTCTGTCCTTTCTTGCCAATGGCAAGACTCAACTGATCCTCGCCGACGATCACTTCCATCAAGCGGTTGTCGATGTTTGTAATGCGGACCTGCGAAACCTTAGCCGGCGACAAAGCGTTTGCCGCAAAGACCGACGGCTCGTCCGACCACTCGATAATGTCGATCTTTTCGCCGCGAAGTTCCTTAATGATCGACTGTACGCGCGAGCCTTTCATGCCGACGCAGGCTCCGACCGGATCAACGTCCTTTTCGTTAGACGTGACAGCGATCTTTGCACGGTCGCCGGGTTCGCGAACCGCCGATTTGATAACGACGGTTTCGTCGTAGATCTCCGGCACTTCCATTTCAAACAGCCGTTTAAGCAGCTCAGACGATGCACGCGAAGCCTTGATCTGCTGGCCTTTCTGCTCCTTGGAAACGTCGACTATAACAACGCGGATGCGTTCGCCCTGATTCCACATTTCGCCGCGTGACTGCTCGTATTTCGGAATGACCGCTTCGAGATTGTTGCCGAGGTCGACGATCATATCGCCGCGTTCGAAACGCTTGACCATGCCGTTGATCAGCTCGCCCTTGCGGTCGATGTATTCGTCGTAAACCTTTTCACGAATCGCCTCGCGGACCTTTTGCACAAGAATTTGCTTGGCCGTCTGGGCCGCGATGCGTCCTAATTCTTCGGTCGGCAGCGGCAGCAGAAGCATATCGCCGATCTCGATCTCGTCACCAGCAAGTTCAATCGCCTCTTCCAGGGAGAGTTCGCTCAGCGGATCTTCGACTACCTCGACAACGGTCTTTTGCGCCGATATCTCGACGATGCCTTCTTCGTTATTCCAGTCAACCTGAACGCTGTCGCCCGTCTTGTCCTTAAACTGCTTACGCGCGGCCGCTTTTACGGCGTCCTTCATGGCCTCGATGATCATATCGCGGTCCAGGCCCTGCTCAGCACACAATGCATCAATACTTAGTCCAATGGATGATGTCATAACTTAACTCACGCTCAATCGTTTATCCATAATCTATAAACCGCCGGTTCACCGGCTCTTAAATTCTTTCGCAAGGTCGATCTTGAGATTGGCCTTGGCTACGTCCGCAAACGTAAAACTCACACTACCCTTCGTCCGGTCGTCAATCTCGATCTTGTCTTCGTTCGCCTCGACTATCGGCCCGACAAATGTCTTTTGTCCGTCGATCTCAGCGTTCGTTTTCACCTTGGCCAGTTGGCCCGTGAATTTAACAAAATCCGCCAGCGAATAAAGCTCGCGTTCAATGCCGGGAGACGAAACCTCGAGCACGTAGCGTGACGGAATAAAGTCTTCCAATTCGAGAATGTCCTCGACGCCATGTGAAAAGATCGAACAATCCTCGATCGTCACACCATCCGGTTTATCAATATAGATCCGGACGACCACGTCGCGTTTTGTCCCCGCGATCTCGACATGAACAAGCTCCACACCGCCCGCCGCGGCAACGGTGGCCGCAATATTTTCAACCCGCCCGGATATAAGCAGCTTATCCATCGCTTTCAACCCAAAAGAAAAAGTGGGTGCGAAACCCACTTGACACGTTCACGCGCATCGTAGCAAACAATCAGTCTAAAACAATTTCGTTATGTTGGCAAGGGTAAAACGGCGCCAGAGTGCTCTAAGCTTGTTCCAGCACATCGATACGTTCAGGCGCGGGGCTAAATTTTCCTCGCCGCTAGAACTAACTGGAACTGCAAAGTCGGAAATGGCAGACACGCTAACAAATATAAGGCTTTGGTCAATTGGAAAATTGAGTTGAATTTATAATTCCTCTCGTAATGGCCGTCAGGATATTTGGTGTTGTGAAAAGACGAATCGCTGGTTCGGATCCATATCGTTTCCATCCCCAAAAAATCGGCATGTTTTTGCAGTTCTGCCCGGCTAAGCTCTCTGAAATGCCCATAAAACGGGTCTGAGCGATACCAGTCTTCGATCGAAAAATGAATGGACCGGCCGATAAGAAGTTTCAGCCTGTTTCTAAGGGCGGCGACATTAGGCACCTCGATCACAAGAACACCGTCGGGCTTTAAGACCCGCTTGGCCTCTTCAAGTATTTTTCGGGATGAACCGGGAAAATGTTCGATCACCGCCAGAATGGTGACCATATCAAAAGACTCATCTTCCAATGGCAGCTCTCCTTCCGATAGATCCGCCTCGATGGTACGCACGCCGTGTTTGCGAAACCGTTCAAGGATATGATCGCGCTCACCCATGCGGATCATGGATGCGTCGTCCTGTTCGCCCACTTCCGCCGAATACGGACGCCAATTATCGGCAGCCGTCGCATTTGCCCCCGCGGCCTGAAACGCCACCGCCATCACGCCGTTACCGGCCCCCAGATCCAGTACCGAACCGTTGTCAGGCAGCAACGGCAGCAACTGCTTTAAGTTAAAGCGAAAACGATTGAACTCCCGCCAATAGTCAACACAGTCAGGCAGAAACTCTACCGCCAACTGGTTAAGTATATGCTCGGGATCTCGTTCATTTTTCATAGCTGTCATCTGTTGTCGCGTCTGAATGCAGGGCGGCGTTTCATAGGTTCCCAGCGAAAGTCCCTTGCGAGGACGATCTTGTTCGTGCCCTCATTCCGATGATCTTTCCCCGCAAAACACGTTCGCGGATACGCGGCCGCAAGCCTTTTTCCGTAACAACATCTACCGGCCTGCCGAGCAGCGTTTGGAGATCCATCAACAACCCACCCATATCCATCAAGCTGCGACCGCTTTCAAGGTCAACCAGAATATCAACATCGCTCTTGTCGTCAGCGTCACCACGAGAAAATGACCCGAAAACGCGCCCATTCGATGCTCCATGCAAACCGGCTATCCGAAATATTTCCCATCGCTTTTTTTGAAAGATGTCTATATCCATTTTTTCCTTGTTCGGTGACAATTATTACAAAAAAGGCTGTTAAAATCTACTATTCCCGCAGACCCATCCGTTTCCGCAGATCCTTGTAGCGCGCTTCGTCGCGCAGCGTATTGAGTGGATATTGAGTCAGAGTCTGAGGCATATTCGCATCACGGTTTTCAAAATCCTTTTCCAGCCAGGCAAAAGTTTCATCTTTCTCATTCAACCCGAGATATATCAATCCGATCGCACCTCCTTTTGCCTGCTGTTTCGTGAATCTGGCTTTCAATTCCTCAACGATCTGCAATGCCTCGCTTCGCTTGCCCGTTTGTGCCAGAACATACCCAAGAGTGCCTAGCGTATTGCTTTGCCGTTGTGATAACTCGACCGCTTTTCGGCTGCAGCCAGAGCCTCTGCATTTTGTCCTTGTTTTATGTAGCTGCGGGCTAACGCAACACGCCATAGTAATCAGCGAGACCAGCATAAGCGAGGGCAAAATTCGGGTCTTTGTCCGTCGCCGCTTTGAATTGTTCAATTGCTTTGTTGAGGTTTTCTTCCGTGCGTTTGTTCCAATAGAAACGTCCTTTCAGATAAAGCTGATAGGCCTCAGGGTTGGTCGTGTAAGTCTTGGTGAGTTTTTGCTCGCCCTCGCCCGACAGTTTCAGTTTCAGCTTGCCCACGATCTCGGTGGCTATCTCGCGTTGGGTCGCGAGCAGTTCTGACATTTTCCGCTCATATTGCTCGCCCCAGAGAGATTTATTGCTTCGCACATCAACGAGTTCGACTGTGATGTTCAGATTATCGCCGCGCTTTATCAATCGACCGGTGATCACGGCATCGACGCCGAGCTCTTTCGCGATCTGCGCGGCATCGGTTTCCTTGCCTTTGTAACGCATCACCGAACTCGCCGGGCTAACCTTCAGATCCGGTAGCTGCGAGAGCCGAAATATCAAAGATTCCGCCAAACCGTCCGACAAATAATCCGTATCAGGATCATCGCTCTTGTTTTGAAACGGCAAAACGGCAATCGAATTGATCGTCCCCGAACCAGCAGGCTTGATATATCGATAACCGAAGAATCCCCCGATAATTAACACGACCGCGACACCGAATATCCCCAGCGGCTTCGCCGCCCTATTTGCGGAAAAGCTCTGCTTTTCCGGCGGCTCACCCAAACTTTTTTGAGGCTCCGCCTCAGTACGCGGAAACACTGCTTTCTGCTCGGTCGTGTGTATCTGCACCCGCGTCGGAGCGTCGTCGCCGCCCTCAGTCCTATGCAGGATCGCCGTCGCAGGTTCATCACCCACACCTGAGCCGCTCGCCGGGCCGTAGAGCAGCTCGGCTCCGTCATCGAGACAGAACATCACGCTGTGGTCATACTCACGGCCGCATTGCGGGCATTTTTTCATAACGACTTATTCGGGCAAACCCATCCGGTTCAACAGATCCTTAAATCGAGGGTCGGTGCTGGCGCTACTTCGGTAGCCCGACGCGGCGCACGAGGTCGGCGAAGCGCTGGTCGCGGCGCAAGTTGTCAAACCTTTGGTCGGCATTGAGGTTGACCAAATCGCCTGAGCGTTCCTCATAAGCCTTTTCCAGCCAGGCAAAGGTTTGATCCTTCTCGCCCAGGCCGGCGTAGATCGCGGCGATCTGGTAGGACGAAACATAGCCGTGCTTAGCTAGCTCCTGCAACTTAAGAATTATTTTCTGCGCCTCTTCTCGCTTCCCTGACGTGGCGTAAGCGTGCGCGAGTTCGGCTTCGGCGACCGAGCTTCCGCCAGGGAAGAGTCTTATCGCTTCTTGAAAGGCGGCGATGGCCTCGGCATGCCTGCCGCGCTGCTCTTCGATCAACCCAATCCAGGGATAGGTCTGAGCAAAGTTCCGATCCATCTCTACAGTCTTCTGTATCTGCTCGAGGGCTTGATCGTATTGACGAGCGTATAGGTAATGCCAAGCCAGATGGACGTTCATTATGAGATCAAAGGGACTCAATTCCAGGGCCTGCTTGCTCTGGACCAGAGATTCTTCGATCCGACCCTGGGCCATCAGATAGTGCGAATACCAGTGGTGAGCGTCAGCGTTGTTCGGGTTCAGCTCGATGGCTCGCTTGAAGTCTCTCTCAGCCGCCGGCCAATCCCAATCGTAGAAGAACGTAACGTAAGCCAGCGACGCGTGCGCCTCGCCGAGCGAATTATCAATCGCCACCGCCCGCATCGCTGCCTCCTTCGCCTTGAACATGGCATCTTTCGGTGCTGCCGCTCCCAGAGGGAAGATGAGCGAGGTGTAAGAGTCAGACAATCCCGCATACGCCAGGGCGTCATTCGGATCTTTGGCGAGAGCCTGTTGGAAGAAATCAGTGGCTTTCTCCGCACCCGCTTGGGTCCTCCGATTCAAGAAGTAACGGCCCCGCAGATAAAGCTCATAAGCCTCGGTATTGTCAGTGTATTTTTTTGCTACTTTAGCCTCGTCCGCACCTGACAGTTTGTTCTTAAGTTTGCCGGACACATCAAGGGCGATCTCGCTCTGCAGCGAAACAAGATTCGCCATCGAACGGTTATATTCCGCCTTCCACAAAACATTTTCCGTCGTTGTATTGACCAACTCGACATACAAAGTTAGATCATCGCCGCGCTTGACGACGCGCCCGTTCAAAACGGCTTGTACGTTCAACTCTTTGCCAAGCGTCCGAGCGTCCGTTTCCTTGCCTTTGTAGCGAAAGACCGATGAACGCGCTTTAACATTCAAGTTTGGAATTTGCGAGAGACTTCCGATCAACGTTTCAGTCATTCCGTCCGAAAGGTACTCGACATCTGCATTGCCGCTTTCATTGACAAACGGCATCACGGCGATTGACTCGATCTGCTTGGTGGTTGGGCTAAAAGATCGATAACCCAAATAAACGCCGAGAGCGATAACCGCGACCAAGATAGGAGCCGCGATCAGGCGTTTGTCGAAGCCTTTTTGTGGAACATCGGCGATCCCCGACGGCAAAACTGCGGTCTTTTCGGTCGTATGTATCTGAGCGCGAGTCGGTGCCTCGCGGGCTGCATCGGTGGCATGCAATATCGCCGTCGCCGGTTCATCGGAAGCGGCCTGATTAACCGGAACAGACCCTTGCACGAGCGGAGTTCCATCTTCGAGACAGAACCCCAGAGTATCGTCATAGTAATCTCGCCTGCATTCCGGACATCGTTTCATAAAATTCTATTCCGGCAGATTCATCCGTTTCAGCAAATCCTTGAATCGCGGATCGTCGCGGAGGTCGTCGTACAGCGGATCGACCTTCATTCGAGCCATATCCTCTTTTGCTGCAAAAGCTCTTTCTAATGCGGCAAATGCCTTATCCTTGTCGCCAAGTGCACCATAGACTATGGCCGCAGATCCCTGGAACGCCTGATCTGAATTGTATTTTGCAAGTACTGATTCCGCCTCACTGCGGCGTCCGCTTTTTGCATAGGCGTATCCGCGAAAACCAGCTAGTAATCGCTGAGTAGTTTCGTCTTTCGGCGCACCGTCGACGAGCTCTATCGTCTCGGCATATTTCTTATTCGCACAATAGGCATACGCAAGCCAAAAACGGCCTGAGATAAAGCTGGGGTCGAGATCGAAAGTCTTTTTCGCCTTGTCCAGGCCTATTTCGTTTTGTCTGTCAAGAATATACGCTTTGGCAAGGTTTGCCTGCATTATCAAAGACAGCGGCTCCAGATCTACCGCGGTCTTGATCTCACGAACTGAGTCGGCGGTGCGTCCCAAGTACTGAAGGAGCAAACCGTAATAATAGTGTGTATTTACATTATTAGGATCCATTTCCAGCGCCTTCTTAAACTCCCGTTCAGCTTCCGACCACTTCCATTCGCCCCGGAATGCCGATCCCAAAGCGGTGTGAGACTCGGCAAGATTCGGGTCTATCTCACCCGCCTTGACAGCGGCATTCCTGGCTCTGGAATAACCTTCTTCATTGGAAATTGGAAAGAAGTTGTTCCCGGTTCCGGTGTTATAGGC
This sequence comes from Pyrinomonadales bacterium, assembly GCA_038227175.1. Taxonomy (GTDB): domain Bacteria; phylum Acidobacteriota; class Blastocatellia; order Pyrinomonadales; family Pyrinomonadaceae; genus OLB17. Next base: position 98,958 of record JBBRPZ010000014.1, read on the forward strand.
ATAGCTTATGCCGATGTATGCCAAGGCAAAGTTGGGATCCAGCTTGATCGCCTGCTGGTAATAATCGATGGCCTTGTCAAGGTCGTCTTTAGATCGTCTGGCCAAGTGATGCTGGCCTCGTAGATATAGCTGATAGGCTTCGTTGTTGTCGGTGTATTTCTTCGCCAGTTTTTGCTCGCTTTCGCCCGACAGTTTTAGTTGCAGTTTGCCCACGATCTCGGCGACTATCTCGCGTTGGGTGGTCAATAATTCCGACAGTTTCCGTTCATACTGCTCGCCCCACAGCGACTTGTTGGTGCGGGCATCCACGAGTTCAACCGTGATGTTCAGATTGTCGCCCCGCTTGGTAAGGCGTCCGGTCATCACCGCATCCACGCCAAGTTCGGACGCGATCTTGGCAATATCAGTCTCCTTCCCCTTGTAACGCATCACCGAACTCGTCGGCGAAACCCTCAGATCAGGAATCTGCGTCAGCCGAAAGATCAACGATTCCGCCAAACCATCCGATAAATAATCCGTATCAGCATCCGAATTCCTATTCTCAAACGGCATCACGGCGATCGAATTGATCTGCTTGGTGGTTGTGCTAAAAGATCGATAGCCCAAATAAGCGCCGAGAGCGATAACCACGACCAAGATCGGGGCCGCGATCAGGCGTTTGTCGAAGCCTCGTTGCGGAACATCGGCGATTCCCGACGGCAAGACGGCAGTCTTTTCAGTCGTATGTATCTGCGCGCGAGTCGGTGCCTCACCGACGGCATCGGTGGTATAGAGTATCGCCGTCGCTGGTTCGTCAGCACCAAGCGTCGCCGGGCCTTCGAGCAGAGCATTGCCGTCGTCTAGACAATACAGCAGCGTATCGTCGTAATAATCGCGTCTACATTCAGGGCATCGTTTCATAAATTCCTATCCGGCAGATTCATCCGTTTCAGCATCGCTTTATATCGCGGATCGTCACGCAGAGGGTCCATGAACGGGTCAACTTTTATTCGCTGCAGCTGCCAATCTCGTTCATCAAATGCTCTGTCAAGTTCAGCAAATGCGGCGTCCCGGTCACCGAGTGCGGCATATACGGTGGCGAAACGGTAGGAGAGAACGTATTGCGTTTTGCGAAGCTCCTTATACCTCTGAACGATCTGTTCTGCATCGTGCGTGCGGCCCAATTTGGCGTAGGCAACGCCGACGTTTCGGAGTGTATATTGGCTCGTCGGATCGGCTTGCAGTATCGGTTCGTTAAGTGCGAGCGATTCCTGATACATGCCGCTCATGACGTACCCTTCACCAAGCATCCATCTTCCGACAGGAAAAGTTGGTTCCATTTCGTATATTTTTTTTGCTTGTTCCAAAGCCTTATCGTTTTGCCGTGAAAACATGTATAGCCATGCAAGATTCGCCCCCATGTTGAGATCTAGGGGTTCCACCTCAAGCGCCCGCTTTGTTTCTGCGATCGCCTCGTCGATGCGGCCCAAATCTGCGAGGTAGATCTGGCCGTAGCGAAAATGTGCCGACGCACTGTTCGTATCCAATTCAATACCGCGTTTGAATTCGCCTTCCGATTCAGGCCAATTATGATCGCAGATCGCCAATGTCATCGCCAGAAACGTATGGCCTTCGGCGAGAGTTGGGTCGATCTCGACGGCTCGGGAAGCTGCCATCTTAGCTTGCGGATATGCCTCCTTAGGCGCCATGTACGGATACGCCGGCATACTCAAATAAGAGTCTGAAATTCTTGCGTATGCTAACGCAAAGTTTGGGTCAAGTCCTATCGCCTGCTCGAAATAATCAATGCCTTTCACAATCTCGTCTTTTGTTCGTTTCGCAAGGTGATATCGCCCTTTCAGATAAAGCTGATAAGCCTCGTTGTTATCCGTGTATTTTTTAGTTATCCCCTTTGCGTCGTCGCCCGACAACTTCAATTGCAGTTTTTGCGTAATTGTTGTCGCGATCTCACGCTGGGTCGCAAGCAGGTCGGCCATTTTGCGGTCGTATTGCTCTGCCCAGATCAATTTCTTTGTCCGCGAGTCGATCAATTGGACACTTATCGACAGGTCATCGCCTCGCTGAACGAGCCGTCCCGACATTACGGCGTCGACCTCCAGTTCCTTGGCGATCTGAGCGACGTCAGTTTCCTTGCCCTTGTACCGCATCACAGAGCTCGTCGGGCTAACTTTTAGATTTGGCAGTTGCGCAAGCCGATAGATCAACGAGTCCGCAAGTCCGTCCGAAAGATAATCCGTGTCCGTATTCCCGCTTCTGTTTTCAAATGGAAGAACGGCGATTGAATTGATCTGTTGCGAATCGGCTGGCTTGAAGTATCTGTAACCGAAGAATCCACCAAGGACGATGATCGAGAGCAGAAACGGAGCAGCGACCAAACGCTTGTCGAAACCACGCTTGGACACGTCAGTGATGCCTGACGGCAAGATAGCAGTTTCGTTGGTCGTGTTGATCTGCGCTTTAGTTGGCGATTCGCTTGGCAGCTCAGAACCACGCAATATCGCCGTCGCGGGTTCATCGGAAGCGGCCTGATTAACCGGAACCGAGCCTTGCACGAGCGGAGTTCCATCCTCAAGACAGAACCCCAGAGTATCGTCATAGTAATCTCGTCTGCATTCGGGACATCGTTTCATAAAATTCTATTCCGGCAGATTCATCTTTTTCAGCAAATCCTTGAAGCGCGGGTCGTCGCGGAGAGATTCAAACGCGGAGTAAAATCGTATATCCGCCACATTCTCTCTCTTCTGAACTTCTTTTTCTAACCATTCAAATGCCTTATCTTTGTCACCCAATCCTAAATAAACTTCAGCAACATTTAGTCCGTTTGATTCCTTTCTCGCATAATTTCCTTCTAACTCTTTCGCAATGGCGATAGCATCGGAGCGTTTTCCCGTAACGGCATACGCATAGCCAAGATCTGGAAGAATATTGCCATCTCTTTTACTCAGTTCTACTGCCTTTTCGATATTTGCGATGGCTTCTGCATTGCGTCCGAGCTTTAGATATGACAGACCCAAATAATCATACGCAAGCGGAAAATTTGGATCGAGTTCAATTAATTTGAGTGAGTTTTCGATGCTCGCTTGATGGTCGTTTTGGATTTGATACATCTCCGAAATATTGATGCCGATAATACCCGAGAGCGGGTCAAGTTCCTTTGCACGTTTGATCATCAAGGCTGCTTCGTCAAAGCGACCGAACTCTTTGAGAAGTTCCGCATACCAATGATATGACGTCGCGTAATTAGGATTGAGTTGGATAGCCCGCTTGAATTCCCGTTCTGCTTCTTCCCATTGCCACGATATTTTGGCGACGTTGCCGAGCGATGCATGTGGTTCTGCCAACTGGTCATCAAGGGTAATTGCCCGCTCGGCGTAACTCCTCGCTTGCGGCAGCGATTCGCTGGCTGGAGTTCCCGCGTATTGTGGCAAAAGGGCGTAGCAATCAGCCAGACCGACAAGTGCCAAAGCGTAATTCGGGTCTCTATCCGTTGCCGATTTGAATTGCTCAATCGCCTTTTTGAGATTCTCAGCCGTTCGCCGATTCCAATAATACCGACCTTTCAGATAGGCTTGATATGCTTCTGCGTCAACAGTTCCGGTCTTGGTTATTTTTGTTTCGTCCGTGCCTGATAATTTGGTTTGGAGTTTGGTTGAAACATCTTTCGCAATTTCGCTCTGCAAAGAAACAAGGTCAGATTGTTTCCGGTTATACTGCTCCGTCCAAATCACGCTGTCTTTTTGCACGTCAACCAATTCCAACGAAAGCGTCAACTGATCGCCGCGTTGAACAACTCTCCCGTTCAAAATCGCCTGCACATTCAACTCTTTGCCAATCGTCTGTAAATTTGTATCTTTGCCTTTGTAGCGAAACACCGACGAACGCGGCTTGACATTAAGATTCGGCAGATTCGACAAACTCTTAATCAGCGTCTCCGTCATTCCATCACTCAAGTATTCGACATCGGCATTGCCGCTCTCATTAACAAACGGCATCACGGCGATGGATTCGATCTGCTTGGTTGGAGATAGATATTTGTAACCAAAGAATCCGCCGAGGACGATGATCGCGAGCAGAACTAGAGCAGCGAGCAAACGCTTGTCGAAACCACGCTTGGGCACGTTAGTAATACCTGACGGCAAGATAGCGGTTTCGTTGGTCGTATTGATCTGCGGTTTAGTTGGCGATTCGCTCGGCAGTTCAGAACCGCGCAATATCGCCGTCGCCGGTTCGTCAGCACCAAGCGTCGCCGGGCCTTCGAGCAGCGCATTGCCGTCATCGAGACAATACAGCAGCGTATCGTCGTAATAATCCCGTCTGCATTCAGGGCATCTTTTCATATTTTTTTAAGCGGAATCCAAGCGAATTCTGTTTCCCTGATAACGCTTATTTCAATTTTTTGATGTTCGAATTATTCATAAACGAGGTCATTTGTGTTATTGCAATTGCGTTTAGCTGCCGTAGACGTATGCTTTGCGACAATTCCTGCCCGATCAGGATCGCATTGATACTTTCTATATTTGACAGAATAACCAATTGCTCAATCGTCGCACAATCTCTGATATTTCCGTCTGCATCGGGGTTTTCGTCACGCCATTGTTTCGCGGTTTTGCCGAACAATGCCATATTCGAAAGGTCAGCTTCGGTGGCATAAACATTGCTGATTTGAGATTTTGAAAGTTCCGCCGGAATTAGATTTTCTTTAATCGCGTCGGTGTGAATTCGAAAATTGATTTTTGCCAGTGTTCTTTGCAGATTCCATTCGAGATTTAGGCGACTATTTTCATCATCTTTGAGGCGTTGAAATTCAGTGATCAGATACAACTTAAATTCCGATGAGATCCACGAAGCAAATTCAAAGGCAATATCTTTATGAGCGAAAGTTCCGCCGTAGCGTCCAGTTTTGGAAATTATGCCGATGGCGTTCGTAGATTCAATCCATCGTTTTGGTGTCAGCGAAAAGCTATTTGAACCTGCGAGATTTTTAAACCCATCGAATTCGATGGAATTAAAACTTGGATTATTAAGCTGCTCCCATAATCCGATAAATTCAATTGTGCTGCGATTTCTCAACCAATTTTGCAGAATGTAGTCGCTTCTTTCGGCATCTCGATGGCGGGCAATATCGGTTAATGAAATATAGTCTTTTTCACCGCGATTAGAAATCTTAATCTCTATGCCACTGACCAGTATGATTTTATTTTTCGCCATGATTTAATTTCCCGATTCGAACTTCAAAGGAGTCGAATTCTACCCCTTTGAAATGTCCATCTTAAATTAAACTTATCGGGTGGCGATACAAGTTAGCACAGAATTGCGGGTTTTGGAATTGAAAATGGCACGCCCGGAGCCACGTGTCCGACTATGAGACGAGGCACGCGGATCGGGTTTTTTGCACAGTTATTCAAGCAACGCACAAGTTTGAAGGCTTGGCTTTCGAAACAACCGAAAGCGGGATGGCTTGGTCGAATGTTACTAGCCGCCCACCATTCTTTGTTGCTAAAGCCAATAGGTAAAGGTCAGTTAGTTGTCCTGAACAGTGAATTCGGCTGGAGTCGAATATATTATTGCTGCGAAACGAGATTTCATCTGCCCAGAATTCGTAATTAGTTCGCTTTACAAATTTCACCAATAATCCAATTAACTCAGCGGGTGAATCGGGTCTTCCGACTATAATTTGGAATAGACATTACACGAATGACGCCGTTCTTTGTAAGGGGACAACTAGCGCAGCCAAAGCTTGAGTTCCCCGCCCACCACTCATGTGCTCGTTCGTGAAAAACGTGATCAGAATCGAAAAGAGCAATGGTGAAATTTACATCAAGCAATCCGCGCATTGATCAAACACCTTCAATGTCCATCATATTTTGGACGTGCTCTAATGTAATAACTTCGCCTCGCGATGGTAATACTGGCACGCCACCACGAGATACCGGCGAAACCTTTGATTCCTGCCCGGAAGAAACCGCCATGCTACGTCTGGCTAGAGTGGAAATAACTTTTCCGGCGGTTCCGCCACCCTGACGGGCAAGCTCCTTAGCCGCTTGCAGCACGTCGTCTTCGATATCCAATGTAGTTCTCATCTGATGCTATCGCATCACTGCATCACAGTCAATATTTTTCGATTACTATCAGTTGGCAGCCAAAAATGCGGAGCGGGCGGCTCCGAGGATGCCGGCGTTGTCGCCGAGGGTGCCGCGGACGACCGGAGCGCGCGTGGCGGCGACCTTGTAGGCGCGGGCGAAGACTTCCGTGCGCAGCGGCGAATAGAAAGCTTCCCAACCGTTGGTTACACCGCCGCAAACTACGATCATTTCAGGGTTTATGGCGTTCATCAGACCGGCGAGCATGATGCCGAGGTAGCGGGCCATCTTGTTGAAAACAGCGGCGGCGTTTTTGTCGCCGGCTTGCCAGACGGTGTAAAGGTCAAACGCAGTATTGCAGCTGAGGCCGGCTTCGCGGGCCATGCGGACAAGGGCGGTAGCGGAGGCGTATTGTTCGACGCAGCCGTGGCTGCCGCAGCCGCACGGATGGCCGTCGGGTTCGACACAGATATGGCCGATTTCGCCGCCGGTTCCGTCTTTGCCGCGAAGCGGTTCGTTGTTAATAATGATGCCGCCGCCGATCCCGGTTCCAAGGGTTACGGTCACAGCGTTTTCGATACCCTTTGACGCTCCGATCCAGTGCTCGCCGATACCGGCAGCGGTCGCGTCGTTTTCGATAAAAACCGGCAATTTGAAGAGCTTATGCAGCTCCTCTTTCAGGTTCATGCCGGTGATGGTCGGCAAATTTGGCAGTTTAGTGAGGACGCCGTCGAAATCCTTTGCCACGGGAGCCGGAGCCGTGAAGGCGACCGCGCTAAAGTCTTTTTCTGACATCGTGCCCCGACATTCGACTGACATTGCGTCGATCAGTGACATCAATTGCTTCGGCGAAATGCCGTGCGGCACAGGCTTTTTAGTCAAATGGCGGATATCGCCGCTGCTGTCAACGGCGGCCATTCTCAGATTTGTTCCGCCCAGATCGGCGGCGTAGACAACGTTATTCATTTGTTTTGGCGGATCATTAATTGCCTCCAGCTTTAGCTGGAGGTCACCCTATCGACAACTATCGGCTTTAGCCACACAGACTGCGGCTAAAGCCGCTCGGTAATATCTTTCAGACTTGGGCTAAAGCCCAATTTCTTTTGCCCTGTACCCCCCACCTAAAGGTGGAGGCAAATTCAAAGACAATTTCTTAAGAATACACCCGCATTACGGCTTTTTCGGCCTATCTGCCTCGGGCACGTTTTTATAAACGTCTTCGTATTTGGCGTAGCCGTCTTTAATTACAGTATCCATCAGATTAGATTTATCTACGGTCTTCACCTCAAGCAGGATCGAAGGCACTTCCTTTTTGATCGCGTCGTTCATAAATGGATTAGTTACGAGCTCTTCTTTTTTCGCAAGCTTGACGGCGGCATCGACGGCGGCGTTCGCAAGCGGGATTATTGGCTTGTATACGGTCATCGACTGCTTGCCGGTGGCAATGTTTTGAAGAGCTTCGAGGCCGGCGTCCTGGCCGGTGACGAGCACCTTTCCCTCCAGTCCGCGTTTTTCGAGGGCGGAAATGACGCCGCCGGCCATGCCGTCGTTTGAGACGACAAAAGCCTGAACGTGGTCATTATTTTGCGTCAAAGCGTTTTCAGCCATTTTCAACGCCTCTTCCGGCTTCCAATCTGTGATGAAATTATCCGCGACTATCTTAATGTCGCCTTTGTCGATCGAGGGCTGGAGAACGGAAAGTTCCTCTTTCTTCATAATAACCGCGTTATTGTCGGTTGAGGCACCGTAAACCATTACGTAATTGCCCTTTGGCACTTTTTTAAGCGCATATTCCGAGATCTTGCGGCCGATGACCGGAACCTGATGCGAAATGTACGCGTCGATCTTGTCGGAATTGATGAGCCGGTCGTAACTGATAACGGGCACGCCTTGTGCTTTGGCTTTATCAACCATCGAGGCCGCCTGCGTTGCGTCGTGCGGCGCGATCACGAGAGCGTCGATTCCTTTGGTCAGAAGATTATCGACATCATTCGCCTGTTTATCGGCCTTATTGTCGGCGACGGTGATCTCGCAATCGACATTCAATTCCTTGCAGCGGGCCTCGAATGCGTCTTTATCGCGCTGCCACCTCTCCTCTTTTAAGGTGTCCATCGCAAAACCTATCTTGATACGTTTTTCTTTCGGGGCGCTTGAGCACGAAACCGCCATGATCGCGGCCGCTAAAACCAGTAGCGTTTTTGTATTCATAATGATGTCTCTCCGGAAATATTTTTGAACTGAGGAGATTAGAACAAAAAACACCCGTTTCGGCAATTGCACAAGCAACGGAAATGAGTTTCAAAGTCCAACCCCGACTCCTTGAAGCGTCGCCGCTTTACAAGGAAGATTCAAGGGTCGCTCGGTACAGGCACCGGCACATGTAAATATATAGGATCATTGGCCTTATACCAGTTTAGGGGCCTCGGCATTCAAATATTTTTATTCGATCCGGTATCAAAACCCGGGCAAATTGGACCCGCAAACTATAAAATGCCAATTCCAGATGATTTTTTGAAAAATTACCTTTGCTTCAAAATCAAAATATGCTATAAATTGTTAGCTTAGTAATTTATAAGCAACAAAAGAACTTATCTAATTGTTTTGCACGGTCAACCCGTCAGTTTTATTGACAATGCCTAATAATTCGTGTAGAAGTTTACAAGAGATTCTTTTTTCGGGCTAGCAAGTAGGATCAGTTTAAGAGGGAAAGTATGAAAAGCATAGTATGGGTTCAACAGGCACTTACGATGTCCGTGGTGTTTGCGTTAATGGTGACCTTTTCGATGGTTGCTCTCGCAGTTCCGGGTAACGCGGTTGGAGAGTTAACCGTGATCAGAAGCGCGTCCGCTAATGAAACGTCTCCGGTGACTATTAACGGCGAAGTTGCGAAAAGTGGTCGCACAGTGTTTTCGTCCAGTACTATCAACACGCCGGAAGGTACGGAAGCTATTATTAATTTTGGAAAGGCCGGCAGGATCCAGATTGGATCGGACACGACCTTTACTCTGGCTGCGGATTCGATTGGCGGAGAACTGACTAAAGGAAGCCTCACCGTTCTTAATGCGTCTGATGCCGTAGCGGTAAAGACGGCGTCGGGTGAGGTTGTAAATGTGAAGGCGGGCGAGACGGCTTCGGCTGCTTCGAAAACCGCGGCTAAGAAACCGGGACCGGCTGGTCTTGACTGGTGGGTTTGGGCCGCTATCGCAGGCGGTGCCGTGGCGGTCATTCTTATTGCTACCCATGACGGTAACAACACAACCAGCCCTGTCAGATAATTGTTTTTTTTACCCTTATTTAGATCGTCTGGCTTTGCTGACACGTCTATCTTGTTAGGGAATTTTCTTTGATATCTTTGATAAAGGACTCAGTTAGGAGGAGATTAAATCTAATGCTTCGCAAAAATATTGTTCGCAAATTAGTTACTTTAGGCACACTCGCCGCGGTTTGGTGTGTTTTCTCAATGGTCGCGTTGGCTGTGCCGACCGCTCCATCAGGTGTTGTTACGATTACGGGCCAGGTATCCGTTAACGGCCAATCCGCGGTTTCCAATTCGACGATCATGTCTGGAGCAACGGTTACAACTGCGAAAGGCTCAAACGCGGTCGTCAGTCTGGGCAAACTTGGCCGCATCGAAATTCAAGAAGACTCGACCCTGAGCCTGAGATTTTCGGACAGTGGCGTAAATGCGATGCTGGATTCAGGAGCGGTTCGCGTATCTGCCGTCGGATCGACAGTTACGACCAGCAATGCGACGTTTGTCGGCGATGCCGGACAACCGAACAACTTTGTGGTCTCAGTCGAATGTTCGCAGTCGCACATTGATACAACCTCCGGCGTCGTCACAATGAACGAAGGCGGAAAGGTTCAGCAGGTCGTTGCCGGTAATTCGGCAGTGGCCGGACTCGCAAAGGTTGGCTGCACCCCGCGTCAGTCGCAGGGCGGTCAACCCCACACCTCGAACATGGCATGGCTCCTCATTCTCGCTGCTGGTGCGGCAGGTGTCGGCATATGGCTTGGAACCCGCGGCGAGGAAGGCATAAACGGTACCGTTACGGTCGTCAGCCCCACTCGCTAATTACGTAGGTTTACGTTTTAATTATGCGGGTCATGTAAATTACGTGGCCCGTATAGTTTTGTTACAACCGTTATTTGCACTGGATAGACGGGGACGGCAATCGATCAATACCGTAAAGTAAAGCTGCCCATTAGTCCTAGCGGGATGCTGGCCGGTTTTGGATTCGATTCATGACGAAAAGATGCAACCGATGTAACCAGTCATGTTAAATAGTTGTTTTTTTGCTTTTTTTGAAACATTAGGCTTTGCCAATTGCTCATTTTAAGGTAACATTCTTAAAAAGGGCTCACATAGGAGGAGATTAAATCAGATGGTTCGCAAAAATATCATTCACAAACTCATTACTTTAGGCACACTTACCGCGGTTTGGTGTTTATTTTCGATGGTCGCATTAGCAGTGCCGACCGACCCGACGGGTGTTATTACCATTACCGGTCAGGTTATGGTTAACGGCCAGCCTGCGGTTTCCAACTCCACGATCATGTCTGGAGCAACGGTTACGACTGCAATAGGATCAAGGGCGACTGTCAGTCTCGGCAAACTCGGCCGGGTCGAAGTTCAGGAAGACTCGAGCCTAAGCTTGAGGTTTACGGACGGTGACGTAATTGCGATGTTGGATTCAGGTACGGTTCGTGTATCGGCAAATTCCGGTATCGGCTCAACAGTTACTACAAAGAATGCTACGTTTGTCGGCGATGCCGGACAAGCCGACAACTTTGTGGTCTTGGCCGAATGTTCACATTCACATGTGGATACAACCTCCGGCATTGTCACCATGAAACAAGCTGGGAGTTCTCAGCAGGTCGTCGCCGGAACGACGGCAGTTGCCGGAAACTTGGTTCAGACGGGTTGCAAGCCCTGTATACGTCCGGATAAATCCAATGCGTCCGCACCGTCGCACTTGGGTTGGCTTCTCCTCCTTGCTGCGGGTGCAGCAGGTGTCGGCATTTACCTCGGCACGAGAGGCGATAGCACTCCGATTAACGTTGCCAGCCCCACTCGCTAATTGCGGAATTTAAGGTTTTAATTTATGCGGGTCATGTGAATTACGTGACCCGCATAATTTTGTTTATATTTGTACGCCATCCGATAGATTTTAGGAAAGCTGCTTTATATATTTTTGTTATGCACATAGCTGTTATCGGCACCGGATATGTAGGATTGGTCACGGGTGCGTGTTTTGCCGAATTTGGCGTCGAGGTCACATGTGTCGATGTCGATGTCCAGAAGGTTGAGAATCTCAACAAAGGCATCATCCCTATTTACGAACCCGGCCTCGACAAGATCGTCGCAAAGAACGCCGTGGCCGGCCGGCTCCAATTCACCACAGACATCTCAAGTGCTGTCGAGTATGCACAGGTTGTATTCCTCGCCGTCGGCACTCCGCCGCAACCGGACGGAACGCCCGACATGAGCTACTACAGGCAGGCGGCTCTCGATATCGCACAGTCGATGAACGGCTATAAAGTGTTGGTTACAAAATCCACCGTTCCAGTCGGCACAGGAAAGTGGCTGCGCGAATTTGTCACGGCCAATCTTAACGTCGCGACCGAGTTTGGCGTAGCGTCTAACCCGGAATTCCTTCGCGAAGGAGCAGCGATAGCTGACTTCATGCGGCCCGACCGCGTCGTCATCGGAAGCAACGAAGAACGTGCGATCGAGGTGATGAAGGAGCTTTACCGCCCCCTGTATCTGATCGAAACTCCGGTGGTTATTGCATCGCTCGAGGCCGCCGAGCTAATCAAGTACGCGGCCAACGCTTTTCTCGCGACCAAGATCACATTTATCAACGAGGTCGCCAACCTGTGCGACGCCATCGGTTGCGACGTTCACGATGTCGCCCGCGGCATGGGTATGGACAATCGCATCGGCCGCAAATTCCTGCATCCGGGGCCAGGGTACGGCGGATCGTGTTTTCCTAAAGATACCCGGGCATTGACGACGGTCGCGGACCAATTTGGCGTCGAAACGCGCATCGTCGACGCCGTCATCGAAGCTAACGAACGCCAGCGTGGCGCCATGATCCCAAAGATCGAAAAGCTCGTCGGCGATCTCAGAGGCAAGCACATCGGCGTTCTCGGCCTGTCGTTCAAACCCGAGACCGACGACATGCGCGAATCGCCCGCGACGGATATTATCAAAGCACTCGTCGGACGTGGCGCGACCGTCAAGGCGTTCGACCCGGTCGCGATGCCCGAGGCCCGGCATTATTTACCAGACATCGGCTATGCCGTCGATGAATACGACGCTTGTCTCGACGCCGACGCTCTGGTTATCATCACTGAATGGAACCAATTCCGAGCCCTCGACATGGAAAAGGTCAAGGGATTATTGCGAAGCCCAAAGATCGCCGACCTCCGCAACATCTACGAACCCGCAGACATGCGTGAACTTGGGTTTGAATACGTCGGCGTAGGACGGTGAGGGAAAGACGAGGAGAGGAGCAGAAGAAGGGGGAAAAGGAGCCGAGGAGAAAAGAGATGGTGTCGTTAATGCGGGTTTTCGCTCCTCTTCACCTTTTCACCTCCTCGCCTCTTCAAACAGCTTCCCTCTCTTCTGAAAAGACATGGCTATAACCACTAAAGTGCTAGTCACCGGCGGTGCGGGGTTTATCGGGTCGAATCTGGCGGATGAATTGATTCGACAGGGTGCCCGCGTTGCGATCATCGACAATTTCACAACCGGGTTTCGCGAAAATCTCGAGGAGATCAGGGGCGATTTCGATTTTGTCGAAGGCGACATCAATGACGACGCTGCGGTAATGAAAGCTATCGATGGGTGTGAGGTTGTGTTTCACCAGGCTGCCCTGCCGAGCGTTCCGCGATCGGTCGATAACCCGGCTGAAACGCACCAGGCGTGTGTCAACGGCACGCTCAATCTTTTGATCAAGGCCAAAGACGCTGGCGTCCGGCGTTTTGTCTACGCCGCGTCCAGCTCCGCCTACGGCAACCAGCCCACGTTGCCAAAGGTCGAGACCATGCGCCCCGACCCGCTGTCGCCCTACGCCGTCGCCAAGCTGACAGGCGAACATTACTGCCGGGCATTTTACAGCGTTTACGGTCTTGAGACGTTTGCGTTGAGATATTTCAACGTCTTCGGCCCACGGCAAAATCCTTCGTCGATGTATTCCGGCGTCATCTCGCGTTTTATCGACGCCCTCATGACCGGTCAGACGCCCGTCATTTTCGGCGACGGCGAGCATTCGCGTGACTTTACCTACATCGCCAACGTCGTCGACGCCAATATCAAAGCCGCCCAGGCCACCCAGGGTATCGGCGAAACTCTGAACGTCGCCAACGGCGACCGCATCACCCTCAACGCCCTGCTCGACGTTCTAAAAACCATCACCGGCAAAACAGACGTCACACCCGACTACCAACCCCCACGCAGCGGCGACGTCCGCGATTCCCAGGCAGACAATAAAAGAGCCACTGAGTGGCTCGGTTATACCCAACTTATCGGCCTCGAAGAAGGCCTCAGAAACACGATCGAATGGTGGAAGGGCAGTAGATTTGCGAAATAAATTTGGAGTTCCCTCTCTGGCGGTGGACCAACTAAAGCTGGAACTCCGACCATTTCATTTCGGCAGTGCAAACGCGTCGTCGGTCATTGCCGAATTTACGAGGATCTCTTTTGTCCTGAAATTGGCGTAGGCGGTGATTTGGCCGAGGTCGAAGCGTTGGGAGAATTTCTTTGGGACGACGATGCCTTCGACGGTTTGGAATTCGTCGATGTCGACGGCGGTCGTTACGGGGCTGTTGCCGGACTCGTATTTCGACTCGTAGGATTTTATTTGGCTTGTCTTGTCGTCAACGAAAAAGTCCGTGTAAAAACCTTCGGGCGTGGTGATGCGAAAGCTTTTTCGTTTCTTTTTATCGTCAGGGACGGCGGATATCAAATAGCCTGCATCGCCGACCCTGGTCAGGAGCGGAAATCCGAGGCTCGTGATCGGCGGCAGGGAAAATCCCGGGAGCGACGAATATGTATTGCGGCCGTCGTAGACCTGTTTTAGCGATTGGACGGCGGTGATGATTTCGAAATGATACTTGTCGCCGCTGACCGCGATCGAGAATGCTCCGGGTATCGCCTGTCCGGCAAACGTAAGGTCGGCGGAGCCTTTTGTGACCAGCGACTTTAGATTTTTCAGCTTGTCACCGCCGTGTGCGGCAAGCGTTGCCTTTGCGATGTCGAGCGAAGCGTTCGGAGCAATGGCGGCTGCGACCGGCTTGTCCGCAATAGGCTGCTTCGCCGCCGCGCCGGGTTGGGCAACAGAGCTGAAGGCAAATAAACCAATAACAAGGATCAAATAAAACGATCTATTCATAGTAAAACCTCTTAGGTGACAATAATAGCAAAAGAGAGATGAAAATATATACGTTCTCATCTCCCTTTCGTTTCAATTATTTAATTGATGGTGATTACCAGCTAAAGCGGGCCTGAAGTTCAATCTTCCGATTCGCGGCAGTGCCGCCGCCGCCGAATCCGCCAAAGCCTCCAAACGAACCCGATGTCGATGTCGACTGACCAAACCGGAATGAGGTAATGTTACCGACCGGATTGTTCAGATTTACCTTGTTAAGCGGGTTTGTGATCTGCATGCTAAGGTTCAGATTGTACGGTTTACGGCCACCACCGCCACCGCCAAAGCCGCCCGTCATGCCGCCTCCGCCGCGATCGCCGCCGCCGCCGCCCATCATAACCATCTGGGGGCCGCCACCGCCACCGCGATTGCCGCCGCCGCCGCCGCGATTGCCGCCACCGGCTCCCGTGTCAGCACGGGTGGGCGCCTCTTTGCCAAACGAGAACGTCCGGCCGATACGCAGACTGGTCGTAAACGCCGAAGGACCAATTCCAAAATTCTTCGGAATAATCGCCGCCGGGTCAAAGCCGGATACGTTGCAGAACGAAGCCGTAATATTATTCTTGACGCACGCATTGGCGAGTGCCGCGAAAGTCGGCCTTTCAACGAAATTACCGTCGCCATTACTATCCGAACCCGACGTAATGTTAAAGCGTGTTCCGGTCCGGTAACCAATTTGCGGGCTAAGCGATAGTCCCCAAGGAAGCGTAAAGCTTCCAAAAAGGCTAAAATTATGTCTCGGAACTCCGCCTATTTGAGCATATTCTCCCGACAGATCGTATGCATAAACGGGCGTGTCCGCATTGGATTTAATCGACACGATACTGTAATTCGCAAAGAATGAGACCTTGGTCGTCAAACGAGCATTCAGAAAAACACCGCCGGTCATTCTATTAAGGACACCGCTTGATTCGTACGCGTTGATATCCGTGAATGCCGGGAGCGGACGCGGAGCTCCGGTGCAGGTTGCTCCAAGCGGCAGGGCATAAAAATTCGGACATATCGGAGCATTTACGTTCCTTGTCCTAATCGCGTGAAGGGTGCGAGCAAGCTGAAAGTTCGTACTCAGAGTCAGTTTTGGTGAGAGTGTCTTTTCGAATGAGAAAACCGACTGAATCGTATAAGGTGCCTGCAGGAGGGGAGAAACCTGGCGAAGCGTACTTGCCGATGGTAGGGCAGCCTGAACCTGGGCCCCGGTTGGCACGTTTGTAACTCCGGTTAACGTAAACACGGGCTGTGCAAGCAGACCGAGGGCTATCGCACGACGTGCCGGGTCGTTATCAATCGCACTGACTCGCAGGTTAAACTGATTTAGACCATTAAAACGCAAGGCTGAGAGCGAATTGTTCTCGCCAAACCGTTCGTAGAAAATACCCGCGCCCGCACGTACGACAAAATGCGGCCCTTTGGCTCCACCCGCTCCCGGCGAATAGGCCAGACTGAGCCGTGGTGCGAAATTAAACTTACTGCTGATATTTGTCTGATTCTCATAACGCAGACCGACGCCGAGTTGGAAATCAGGCCGCACCTTCCAGTCGTCACCTACAAAGAGAGCACCTTCGAGCTGCGAAATGGGGAGCTGCGGATTGCCCGTCGTGATCGTGAATACAGTTGGATTGTACCTGTTGCCGCCTATGCCCTGGACCTTGCAACGATACTGCTCAATCGACGTAACGACATTATCGCTGTCGATGTCACAAGGATCGGTCGTGCCAGTAGGTAGTACGATGCCTTGGAACGAAAACGTTCCCGAGTAACCGCTCTCAGACCTGTCCAGAATACTGACATGCCGCAATTTGCCGCCGAACTTAAATGAGTGCTGCAAACGCTTGCCAAACGACGTGCTCGTAAAATTGTTGACCTCAAAGGTTTTGTTGTCGTTAAAGCTATGACCGACCTGTGCTCCGCCACCCGTAAAGGCCGACGCAACGCTGATCCCGGGAATCGAACTGTCGCCTGTCGTGTCCCGCCTGGACTTACTGAACTCAAACCGGGTCTCGTTAACCGTCTTCGGATTAATGATCATCGTCTCCGTAATACGGATCTCGTGTTCATGCGAAGTATTCGCCGACGCTCTCGATAATAGCGAAGTGTCGCCTATGCCCTGATTCTTGTTGCTCGATTGAGTATACGTATAACGAGCAACCATTGTATTCTTGCTATTTATCGCGAAATCAAGTCGCGGATTAATGCTGAATCGTCTGGTAGGCTGTCCGATATCTTTCCTGAATGTCGTGATCGCGAACGTCGGATCAAGAATCTGCGCGTTGATCAGGGCGCTGTTATCGGTCGAGTTTTCATTTGCTTCGATGGTGAAGGACGATTTTCCTTTCTTTATCGGACCCGAAAAATTACCGCCAAAACGCCTGGTCTGGGTAGGGGCACGATTCGGGGCGAACGGGTTGCGCGAATTCAGGCTTTCGTCGTTAAAGTTACCGTTGGCGCTGCCGCGAAATTTGTCCGAGCCCGGCTTGGTCAGGATCTCGATGCGGCCGTTGCCCGGACGGTCGAATTCCGCCGAAAACGGATTCTGATTGATACGGATCTCACGGATCTGGTCCTTCGAGGGCAGTTGGCCGCCGGTGAAACCGTCGATGTAGATCTGGCCACCGTTAGGGCCGGCCGACGCACCGACGAGGGCCTGCAAAGCGGCCTGGAGTTCGTCCGGGTCGTCCGGCAGGGCGTCGAGGTCCTTGCCCGACAGTACTGTGGCGTCTTTGTTATTATCCGCGTCGGTCGAGACCATCTTGGAATTATCAATATCGACCGTTTCCTTGATCTCGCTGATGATAAGAGTGATGAGTTGCTCGGTCTTTGCACCGGCGGTAACGACCAGCTCGGCGTTTTGATAAAGGCCAAAGTCCTTTGCGATCGCCTTGAGGGTGTATTTCCCGGCGGCCAATCCTGTGATAGTGTATTCGCCGCGTGCATTGGCAACGATCTGCTTTTGCTTGCCGCCAACGTCCACCGCCGTTACCGTCGCACCCGGGATAACCGCTCCGGCCGCGTCAGTGACGGTTCCTGTAATACTGCCATTTCCCTGAGCAAACACCGCTCCGGCATAAATGATTGAAATTAATCCAGCTATAAAAAATGTTTTTAAGAGTTTCATGTGTAAAGGGCCTTATCAATAATAAAAATTAAGGGCGGGATAAATCACGTGTTTCCCGCCCGGGAATTATAATTTACGGGAAACCGATCCCGTCCAGACCGGGTATTGAGAACCCGCTGTCGTTTCCACCGCCTTGCTGTCCTTGTCTGCCGTTTCCGGCCTGAGCCATTCTGAGGAACGGCTCAACTCCCGCCAGGAGCTTGATAGCTCGTATCTTTTCGACATTGGCGTTTTTTGTGCTCGAAACGGCGATCATGTCACCGACCTTGAGGTCGGCAGGCTTGATCGTCGGAAAACGGTCGAGCATCTCGTCGATGTTGCCGCCGCCGCCCGCCGGTCTGGATCCGCCAAAACCGCCGCGGCCACCCAGCGTGGCTTGTCCGCCGGTTGGTGTTGCCGGCGGTTGACCACCGCCTTGTCCAACCGGTCTTGCTCCGCCTGCACCCTGGCCGAAAGGCCTGGCGCCACCGGCACCGGTCTGAAACCCGGCCATGCGTTCGGCCATCTCGACCGGATATTTCTTTAACAAAGACGCGTCGGTTACGACGATAGTTACATCCTTCTTGGTTTGGAGATTTTTGATAACGACCTCATTTTTCTCGACGTCGATCGACTTGACGGTTCCGGCGACGGTTTGAAAAGCACCGGTCAAAACCTTATCCGCCGTAAATGCCGTGCCGTCCGCGCTCTTGTCGCCGAGTGCCCGGATCATGTCGCCGGCCTTCACTTCGGTAAAAGTGCTCGTCTTAGCCTCGTTAAACCGCTCGGAATCGGGGGCGTAACGCAGATATTTTGCATCCGGTTTCGGCGTCAGCACGAGCTTGGTGCTGCCGGTGAGCGTGCGAACCTCGACGTTGATCTGATTCGTCTGCTCGTTGACCGTGGTCACCTTGCCGGTAATACCGCGCGTCTGCCACTCGGACGTTTCCTTTGCATTCTTCGCCGCAATATCAGCCTTGGTCACATAATAGACCGCGCGGGCGGACATCGATTTGCCGTCCGCAGCGGGAAGTGCACTGACCGTCAGCTTATCGCCGACCGAGATATCGCTCATCGTGCCCGCGGTCGCGGTCGCGAGGCTCAGATTTTCGGCCGAGGCACGCTTGAACGTCGTCTTGTCGGTAATGGCAATTTCCACCGGGCCGGTCTTGGCGACGCTAACGGTGATCTTTTTGTCCGCGATCGCCAGAGCATCGCCGATGATATACGTCGGTTTGACGCCACCTTCGGTCTTCTGCCCAAAAACGTAGCCGACGCACCCCGAACATAGAAATATCAATAGCGTTGCAAAAATATTTTTTAGCATTTTATTAAGGTTTCCTTGGAAATAATACGCTTTGAACCTTTCAAAGTTGCGCTTATCCAACTTTATAGACGTTAATTCTATCAGTAAGGTTCGGTGCTTATTGTAAAGAAATGTAAAAATGTGCAAGCATTCGCTTTAGGTGGTCTGCCACTTAGCCGGAGAGCGGGCGGTGAGGATGAGCCCGATACCAAATGTAAAGACCGTAAACAGCGCGATAAGCCAGATATATGGAAGGGACAAAAGGAGGGTCCAGAACATTACGCCGAAGAGCGTAGCGAGGGTTTCGGAGCGGTTATTTTCCGACACAAAATGCTTTTGCACCATCTTGCCGATGCTTACCTGGAGCGAAACGCGTCCGAAAACGTATCCCAAAATAAGCAATAACATCCCCATCAAGCCGAGCGTCGCCCCGAGATAATCTGGCAACGCGGTCGCTCCGAAGATAATTGAGCTTGTCACGAGGACAAAGCATGCGGCTCCCAGCGCACAGACCTTGAGCCATGAAAGCTGTATTCGCGCCACCGCGCGGCCTATCGCTCCGGGGGCTATCGTCGTGATAACAAGCGTTATAACGAACCAAAAAAGGGCCACGACAAGACGCTGGGCGACAAATTCGATGGAAAATGTGGGCGAAAATATCTGCGACGGATTTTGCCCGAAATCCCGTAGCTGCTCCTCAAAAACTCCGAGCGTCACAGTTTCCTTGCCGGCTTCGCGGAGCGGATTTTGCCCCTCGGGCTTGTACGCACCGCCGACGACGATGATGTCGCCGCCGATGTAGGAGCCTTCCTTCTGGATCACGTTGCCGCCGATGGTCGCGACATCGCCTTTGATGCGGCCTTCCACGGTGATGTCACCGCCCATCGCGAACGCGCTCTTGGCAGCTTTTTTGATGACTACCGATTTGCCGAATACAATTATTTGCTGATCGGGCGCGTCGTTAACGATGACCGTCGTTTGGTCGTCGGAGGTGGAAATATCGGGATGGGCGTAAATGCAGACGCACAGGATCTGCAGGGCGATGAACAAAAGAATCAATTTTGGCCGAAACAGCGGAAATGTTGGACGGAGGATCGTAATTTCTGATGAGTTATTCACGTTGGCTGGTAAAAACTTGTCAGGCCCGGCGTGCTCCCGGAAATTTTCGCAAAATATAGATCGAAAACACGGCAACCACGATCGCAACCGCCAGAATCGCTGCGACGTCAGCCCGAAACTGGCCCGCAACGGTGCGAATAATGATCGCAAGCCCAACGAAAACCGAGTAGATCAAATGGCCGATGAATGAACCGACCGCCGCGACCTGTTCGACGATCACCGAAAGCCCCTGAAACAGCTTGCCCGCCTCGGCTCCCATCGCAAAAAGCGCGAAAAGCAGCAATCCGGCGCAAATGAAAGACGCATTGAAAAGCTCTCGCGGCCGCCGCAGACCGCTGACAGTGCTCTCGGCATTGGCGACTATCGATCTGGTGAAATTGGCCGGCAGCTCGATCTCGCGTTCGCGGCCGAGGCTCGCGTCGAGATGCCGCAGGAAACGCTTTTGTTCGTTAAGCTCCCGCAAACACAGGTCGCAGCCCGCCAAGTGCCTATCCATATCAAGCTCGCGCGCAGGCTCCAGTTCCCCGTCAATATACGCGGAGATCTCGCCGGCCGGACACGTGTTGAGATCGAACTCTGTCATCATTACTTAATAAACTTGATCGTCAACGGATATTGCCAAAGCTCGCCGTTATTTGCCTTGATCCCGCCGATGATCGGGAAAACTATGCCCAAAACCATGGCCGCGAGCAGCGTAAATATCCCGATGATAAAGAACGCAAGGACAATACTGACAACAACATAGATCAGATGTGAGATCATCCAGTTGGCGACCATTTTGCCGTGAGGATCGAGCGCGGGCATCTTTTCCTTTTGGGTTTGCCACAAGACGACCGGGAGAATAATGCCCGCCGCCGGCACGATAATGCTTGCCAGCAGCGACAGGTGCAAAAACATTCCCATCTGCCGCTCTTCCTGCGTCTGAAGCGACATTATCGGCATCGGCTGCATTTGAAAGCTCATGTTAGACCCCCGTGAATCCCCGCTCCACAAATAACTCACGCATCATTTCGCGCGCCCGGAACAGCCGATTTTTCACCGTGCCCAGCGGCAATCCGGTAACCTCGGCGATCTCGTCATAGCTCAGGTCCCGCGAATGCCTCAGCAATATCAGATCGCGGTACGCCGGCGGCAGGAGCCTCACAACCGAGTCAATCTCGGCCCGCCATTCGCTCATCTCGTGGTCTTTTTCCGGCGACGGGCGGCGGCTTTCGATCTGGATCTGATAGCTGCCGTCCGCATTTTCGGCCTCAAGGCTCTGCGGGCAGACGGTATTTCGGCGCATGTGATCGATCGCGGCGTTATGCGCGATGCGGTAGAGCCAGGTCGAAAATTTGTATTCCGAGCTGTATTTGCTTAGCGAATTGTAAACTTTGATGAAGACTTCCTGGGTGACGTCGAGCGACGATTCGTAATCGCCGAGCATCCGGAAAACGTAGCTCGTGATTGGCCGCTGATAGCGGCGGACCAGCTCTTCAAACCCGTCCGTACGCCCACTTAGAGCGCCGACGATCAACTCACCGTCGGTCAGTTTTTGAACACTCTCAAAGAGAAAAGCGTGAGCAGCCATGTGTCAGATACTACGGTAGTTTTATCGAAATTGTTTCAGAGACGCAAGTTGATTGAAAAGATAATGTCCAAATGCAGAGGCACACGCATGAGCAAGGGCGTAACATTCGACATTCGTGTTACGCCCTTGCTCACGCGCGGGCCTCTGCATTGGAACTAAAACCCTAACGCGGCGAGACCCGCCGGGGCGGCTATTTCGTTAAAATTCAGGCCGCCGCCGGGGATGCCGAGGCCGATCTCTTCGGGTGTCAGTACCCGCAAGGTTCGGCCGAGAGCCTCGGAGGCGATCTCCTGTATCCGGGCGGGAACAAAATTTGACCCGACGACCATCAGCCGTTCGAGCAGACCGTTACCCGCAGGCCCGCCAAACCGGTCATTGTAAAACATCACCAAACGGTAAACCTCGTCCTCAACCTCGTCAGTCGAACATGTGACCGAACGCACCACGGCCGGCTCCGCTCCGCGCAGCAGCAAGGCCGTAAATCCGTCGTTATTCGCGCTTATAAGCAGAGAATCGCTGCCCGTCGGTGTCTCCATCAGCCAATTTGCCTCACCAACGGCTCGCGGCAATATCAGGCCAGCCTTCCAGCCCATGGCTTCGAAATGCGATTCGTATTCATCGATCACGCTTAGTTTAACGGCGGTCGCGAAATACCTCGCGCGACCGTCTTTGTCGGGCGAGATCTTTTGCATCGCAATGCGAAGCTCGCGGGCCGGTGCTCCGAAACTCTGTTCCGCCTTCCAGTCGAGTATTTCTTCAGCCTCTTTTTTCGACGCCGGCACGTTTTCGAGCGCAAGTATCGCGGTGCGGGCCGTATTGCTCGGAAGAGCGATCGACCAGCGTTTCTGATTCAAAAGCCCGGCGACTTCGACAACTTCTCGCAGACAAGACGCGAATTCGTGCGGGGCCAGGATATTGGCGTCGAGAAAATTAGGCTCAACGACACCGTGGGCCATATCGACCGTCGCGGCCTGTCTGATCGTGTATTGGCGTCGACCGTTTCCCTGTAGAGAGACGGCTGAGAGACCCGTTTTTGCAATGCCTAGTGCGGCATTTGGAAACTTGGGCTGGGTTATCGAAGAAAACATAATTTGCTTAGTATTCGCTAAAGGCTTTGCCGTCGCTGTCCTGGCCCTCGGCCATGCTTTTGACATCTTTCAGACCCTGTGAGGAGTCGGGTGAGTTTGTATCTTCGCCCTGTATCTCCTGCCATTCGGTCTTATCGGTGATCGGGTCTATCGGTTTTTCACGCAAATATTTTTCGGAAACCAGGTCGTCAACCGTCCCCGGCAACTTCCCTTTGTCCGCCGTGTACTGGTCTATCGACCGGCGGATCTGCCACAGATTTTCATGCAGAACAGTCTCTCGTGCCTGCCGCACGCTTCGCTCGAAGGTCGGCACGGCGATCGACAGCAGAATGATCATGATAAACATCGCGATCATCAATTCAAGCAGCGAAAAGCCCTCTTGCCTTTTGCCTTTTAACTTTTGACTTCGAAGCCTACCAGTCACTATATTTCTCCCCGTTCAACGCCTCATCCTTGGACTTGGACCTGATGTCAAACACGTTAACGCTGTCCCAACTGTCCGAATCCGCCGTCTGATATGACGAACGGAGGTTCCATTCTTTATCGCCGGTAATCGGATCGGTCGGTATCTCACGCAAGTAGACCTTGATGATCTCCTTGTCCTCGTTTATCTCGGTCGCCTGTTTGGATCCGGCGGCGAGACCGCTGCCGGAGATGAGGTTTACGCCTCGGGCCTTTACGCGGACGCCGCTTAGCAATAAATCGAGCGTTGGCGGATAGCGGTCGAGATTTTGCGAATCGAATATCGTGCAGTCGTCGATCACCACGCGGCTCCGCGGATCGGTCGGTGCCGGTACGCCTCCGCCGCCGGGAATCGTCGGATTGGTCGAGGTCACAGCACCCTGCGGACAGGCACCAAAGGTATCGCGCTTAAATTCGTCGACCGCGCTCCGTACCATTCGCAGCGTCTCGCGGAGTTTCATCTCCTTTTGACGTTTGACCGCGTTTTGGGCCATCGGAATGGTCCCCATGACCATGATCGCCAGCACGCCGAGCGTAATGGTCAGCTCGAGCAGACTGTATCCGCCCATTGACGCGCGCTTTTTGTTGGTTTTGAGCACGTTATTATTCATTGACCTTTATCACAAAGTTCTTGCCATCGACGCTCAGGAAATTAAGCATATCCTTGTCGAACGAAATCTCGGGACGCCCGGCCGTCAGTGCCTCGATCTCAAGATAGGCCAGAACCCCCGACGTATTCGCGGTTTCCGCGGCGGTTAACGTGACGTACGTTTTCCCGTTCTGGTTGATATAAGGCGTCGCCAGGCTGTTCACGGCGGGGCCGAACACATCGCCGAGGCTCACGCTTCGCACGACGATCTTCTTGCTGTCAAAGGTCATGCCCAGATTCGCCGAGTGGAATTTACCCGCTCCGTCGATCATTACAGGGACCTTTATCTTGTCGCCAACCTTCATATCGGGCATGTCGGGTGCCAAACGAAGCCTTACGCTCTGGCTCGTTTCGGCGACCGGGCCGGATTCGACCGGTTTAATGTCCGCAGACGGCGCATTGTCGGAAGTTTCCTTTAACTGCAGCGTCTTGACCGTATTGTCGATCGGCTTGAGCAGAGGGTTTGTCGTTTCGACAGCCCTGGCCGTCGTCGTATCCGGAGCGGCAGTTACAGCCGATGTCTCGGAATTGTTGGTAGCCCCGTCGTTCTTGACATATTCCGGGGCGGAATTCTCTGCCGTCGTCTTTTGATCGGGCAACTGAACCTGAACGGTATTCTGCACCTTGCGGGCGGCGGCAAGATATTCGCTGCGATCCTCGTCAACGATCATTGCCTCAAGCGAGCTGTTTGTCGGCGTTGCGAGACTGCCTGTCTGACGTTCCACTTCGTCTTCCGGCAAAATAGCCGGCGCCCTGATGACTCGGGGGGTAACGGCGATGACAATATCGATCTGCGTATTGTTATGGGTCGGGGCCGTAAAGAGCCGACCGATAATCGGGATCAAACCCAGCAGCGGCAACCCTTGTTTGCCGACAGAATCGTTCCCGGTTGCGACGCTCGCCAGAAGAAGCGTCTTGTTATTTTGAATACGGGCGGTTCCCTTGATAGTTCGTTCGGTAAATGTCGGGGTAAATGTCTGAGCACCGGCGACATCCTTTGAGGTTATCTCCATTGCAACCTGGACGTCCTGATTAGGAAAGACCAGTGGCTTGAATTTAAGGGTCAATCCGACTTGCTCGTAATTGATCACGTCGGAGACCACTCCGTTGCTACCCGTGTTCTGGGCGCCCGTGTTGAAAGTAGCCGACTTGACGGGCACTCGTTGTCCAATAGTTGCTGAAGAGTCCTCGTTGTTAAAAGCATGGATCTGGGTCGACGCGACGAGTTTGGTATCGTTCTTACTCTGAAAAGCACTCAAATTCAAGGATGGAAGAATAATGCCTGCGGGAATCGATGTCGGAAGGGCCGCAGCCGCAACAGTACCGACTGCTGCTTGAAACAAACGTTTCGGCCCGACCGTTACTTGCCCGGTCCCCGTTCCACCGAGGTTCGTTAACTGGTTCTGAGTTCCGACCTGATTTCCCAGCTGGAGCAGGTCGCTCCTGTTTACTTCATAAATGGCGACATCCATCACGACCTCGGCGCGATCCTTGTCCAGAGACCCGATAAGGCTACCGATGAGACGGATATTTTCCTCGGTGTCGCGGATCGTAATACTGTTTGTTGCGTCGTCTGTCAGCACGATGGTCTGGCTGCGGCCCGGTTGCGGCGGGATCGCGGTCTGCACCACTTTCGCGACGTCCTTCGGGCTGGCGTTGGCTAAATAAAATGTACGCAGCACGAGCTGCTGATATTTGGTTCGCCCGTTCTGATTGGCAACGAGGATCGTTCGCGGCCCCACTTTCTGGAAAAACAGGCCTTCCTGGAGAAAAATATAATCCAGAGCACGCGCGGCCGTCACATTTTTTAATTCAATATAAGTTTTCTTATCTGACGTGGTGAATGACTCCCTGTCGAACAGGACATTCAGATCGAGATCTCTTGCCAGTTCCTTGATAATAAACTGCAGATTGATACCGGCTCCGAAAGGCAGATCACGGAATTTTTCCAACCGCTGCGGCACAGGTATATCCGCACCTTTTTTGTCCGAGTAGGACGTCGGGACCATTTTCACCGACGGATCAGCGCTTTTCTTGTCACTCGGGTTTGGGTCGTTGGCGTCCTTCTCGAGGCGGACCATCCGCTCCATCTCGCTTTTTGCCAGTTCATTGGTCGGGTCGAACGCATACGCCCGGCGAAACGCCGCGTAACCGCTGACGTAATCTTTTTCGTTGGCGGCGTTTTTACCTTTCTTCATGAACATCTGCGACGCATTAAACAGCGAGCGCGTTAGATGCAGACGATATTCGGGGTTTTTCGGGCTGTCGGAAACAGCGAGGGCGTATTCCTCTACCGCTTTGTCCCATTCCTCCGCCGCCTCGTGCTTCAGGCCGTCGTTAAAATGCTTTTTACCGTCATTAAAGACCGCAGCCGCTACCGGCGAAAGCATCGAGAAAATAAGGAGCAACGTAACAAAAAAGCTTAAGGTCGTTGATTTTTTCATATCAGTTTGAGATCGACTCTGAATGTAAACCTGTAAAATCCGTGGTAGCCAACAAATATACACGTATGACCTACGGTAAAGTTCCAAATATTAACCGCAAATATTTCCAGCAAATAACAATGTAATTTTGGGTTTATTGACGGGAAAAAGCAACTTAAAAGTAGAGTCAGCCGGAAATGTCTGGCCCCGTGGCCGAAAGCCACAAAGGCAATAGCGTCGGGAGCATCCGGACGACTTTCGAGCCAAACCCGTTTTCGTCCCTGAAGGGGCGGATTGGCTTGTTGCATATCGGCGTCATTCGTCCCTCTCAGGGACAGGTTCATTATTGTTCTGGATCGTCGGAGTTCTCCCGACGCTATTATATCCATCCCTTTCAGGGACTTTCACACATCCTCTACTTGAGCTGCCGCCGCAGATAATCGAGGGCCGCCTGACTTGCCCGCCACCTGATCAAATATCGGTCGCCGGGCAGGGTAAATTTTACCGATTTGACGCCGTGCGGCCCGGCATAGCCGAGAAAGACGGTTCCAACGGGTTTCTCGTCGCTGCCGCCCTCAGGGCCGGCGATGCCGGTTACGGAGATCGCGTGGTCGGTGCCAGCGTAATTTCGCATTCCCGACGCCATCGCCTGGGCACACTCGGCGGAGACTGCCCCGTGAGCGGCCAAAAGTTCAAGAGACACGCCAAGGGTGCGCATTTTGGCTTCGTTCGAGTAGGTGACCGCACCTTCCAGAAAATACGCAGACGAACCCGGCACGTCGGTCAAACGGCTCCCGATCAGGCCGCCGGTACAGCTTTCGGCGACCGCGAGAGTTTCGCCACGCTCTCTCAACCGCATCCCGATGATCTCTTCCATCGTCTCGCCGTTCGTCGAAAAAACGGCTTTTCCCAAGGCTTCGGCTAATTGATCGGCCAGTCTGTTCGCCGTAGTTTCGGCCTCTGCCGACGAATCACAGCGGGCCGCGATGTGGATCTCGACCTCGCTTTTATTGAAAAGTATCGAGGTTTGCACATTTGCATAAGATGTGTAGATCGGTGCCGCGATCTCGTCAACCGCCGATTCGCCCATGCCCGAAACTCGCAAAATACGACGCTTTACAAACACTTCGCCCGCGATGGCCTTTAATTTCGGAAATACGTGGTCCGTAAACATCGGCTGATTTTCGCGCGGCGGCCCGGGCAAAATGGCGAGGATCTTGCCATCAACCTCGACCAACATCCCGACGGCCGAACCGTTTGGATTTGGCAGGATGTCGCCGCCATCGATCACGTATGCCTGACGTTTGTTGATCTCGGGCATTTCGCGGCCCCAACTGCGAAAACGCGCAAGCAGATGGGCCTCGATCTCATCGTGATAGATCAACTCTCGGCCAATAGCATTCGCCGTAAATTGCCGCGTAATATCATCCTCAGTCGGCCCCAGGCCGCCGGTCGTGATGACAATATCCGAACGCCGCATCGCATCGCGAACCGCCTCCTCAAGCCGCAGCCCATCGTCACCGACGATGGTCTTGAGCATAACCTCGATCCCAATGTCATTGAGCTTTTCGGTCAGCCACAGACTGTTCGTATCAGTCTTGTCCGGCGTAAGAAGCTCGGAGCCAATGGCAATAATTTCAGCAGAAAGCATAGGATTTTAATGGAAAGTGCAAAATGGAAAATGGAAAGTTAGAGGGAGTATCAGATCCTTGTCCTCACTTTCCATTTTCCATTTTGCACTTTCCGTTTCTAATAGATCTCAACCACGGCCTTTCCGTCTATGTTTATGTAAGCACGGTACATACCCACGGTATTGAACGAGATCGCCATGTTTCCAAACTTGTCCATTGCGATCACGCCGCCGGCACCGCCAAGTTTTTGTAGCTTTTGTTTGATGACCCGGTCGGCTGCGCCTTGCACGGTTTGGGCTTGGTATTCTATCTGTGAGGAAATATCGCGAGCAACCGTAAGCCGGACAAAAAAACCTGCCGACCCAGTACCGGAAACACCGCAAGTATTATTGTTTGCATAAGTCCCGGCCCCAATTATAGCCGCATCGCCGACGCGTCCGTATTTTTCATTCGCGATTCCACCCGACGAACTCCCCGATGCAATATTGCCATTCCGGTCGAGAGCAACTGCTCCGACGGTGTCGAATTTGTTGAACAACACCTTAGACTGCTGATTCGCAGAAGACCCAGTTCCACGACCCATAGACGCTCGCGGTTCTGACCTCGTTTGGTCTACGGGTTCGATCTTTTGCTCCCTTGCAAATTTCTCGGCTCCGTCACCGATCATCATCACATCCCGCGATTTTTCCATCACGGCACGCGCCAGCGTTATCGGATTCTTGACATGCGACAGTCCGGCGACGGCACCGGCGACGAGGGTCTTGCCGTCCATGAGCGACGCGTCACGCTCATTTCCGGCGTTAAAAAGCGGCGAATTCTCCATCATGCGGATCGCCAATTCTACCGCCTCGACGCTCGATTTGCCGTCCTGCAGAGCCTTGTAACCGGCGAGCACGACTTCCTGTAGTTTTGCCCGATATTCCTTTTCTTTTTCGGGCGTCATCGAGCCTTTTGCGATCACGCCCGCACCGCCGTGGATCATAAAACCGACCGCAGGGTTTTGCGGCGATTGGAGCTGTTTGACCTCACCGAAACTTCCCTTTTGAGCAAAGGTAGCTCCTGGAAAAACGGCCAAGAAAAAGGTAAGAAGAAAGACCCAGGCACTTCTCATAAATTATTTAACGCTCGGAGTTTAGGTAATCGCGCACGATCTTCATATCTTCCCAGACCTCGCGCTTTTTATGAGGGTCGCGAAGCAAGTAAGCCGGATGAAATGTCGGCATCACCTTGACGCCGAGATAGTCATGAAAATGGCCGCGCAGTTTGCCGATCGGCACCTTGGTCTCGAGCAGATTTTGCGCGGCGGTTGCACCTAAAACGACGATCACCTTTGGACGCACCACTGCGATCTCGCGTTGGAGAAAAGGTTTACAGGCAACCGTTTCGTCAGGTTCCGGAGCACGGTTGCCGGGCGGGCGGCAGCGGTTAAAATTGCCGATAAACACGTCCTTTCGCGGTATTCGCAGACCTTTTTCGATAATATCGGTCAATAGCTGTCCGGCTCGGCCGACAAACGGAAAGCCCTGCTCGTCCTCGTCCGCCCCCGGAGCCTCGCCACAAAACATCAGGTCGGCGTTGAAATTCCCCGTGCTGTTTACCACTTGTTTTCGGCCAAGCGTGCTCAATTTACATCTAGCGCAGTCCGGCCCGATCTCGGCACGGATCTGCTCGATTGTTTCGGTTGGTTCAGGCAGAGCGGGCATAATATCGACCAAAACAGCTTCGTTCTTGGGTTCCGTTATAGGTATTTCGGGCTTTCGCGGCGGAGCGGCAGAGCCGAGTTTTGACAACGATGGCAATGCCGCTAAACGTGAACCCGCAAGTCGCGGCGGTTTCTGATCTGTAGTTTCAGATTTGAAATTGGTTTGAGGCGACGGGGCGAAATCAGGCCTCGGAATCTCCGCACTTTCCACTTTCAACCTTCCACTTTTCACTCCGAGCGAAGCGAGATCGACGTCCAACGCCCCGACGCCAAGCTCCTGTAAATACAGGACTTGCTCGCGGACATCAGCGATGAGTTGATTAAACTCAGAATTCATAGGCTATTTTTTGAATGCGGATCGCGCGGATCGGGCGGGATAAAGACGGACCTGAATTCCATTTAAGAAAAATATTCTGGGATTATCCGCTCGATCCGCCTAATCCGCGTTCAAATCTTCCGCAATTTCAAGACCTCATCCAGTATCCGATCCGCCATCTCGCGTTTTGACATCAGCGGCAGTTCGATCTGACTGCCCTTTCGCGTCAAAATGGTGGCGATATTTGTGTCGGTATTAAACCCCGCCCCTTGCTTTGTAATGTCGTTCGCGACGACCATATCGAGGCGCTTTTTCTTCATTTTTGATCTGGCGTACCCAATAACGTCATTGGTTTCGGCAGCAAATCCGACGACCAACAGTCCTTTGTTTCGGTTCTTTGAAACTTCGGCCAAAATATCCGGCGTTTTCTTTAACTCGAGGATCATAAAATCGCGGCCGTCTTTCTTGATCTTACCCTCGGCGGCATTTGCCGGGGCGTAATCCGCCACCGCCGCCGCACCGACAAAAACGGTTGCCTTCGGCAATTCCTTGACAACCGCTGCGTACATTTCGGTTGCCGAAACCGCTCGAACGACGTTGACGTTTTCGGGAGGATCAATCGTCGTAACACCCACAACAACCGTCACTTTGGCTCCTCTTGCGAGAGCAGCCTCCGCAACAGCAAAGCCCATCTTGCCCGACGAATGATTTGAAATGAAGCGAACAGGATCGATGGCCTCACGGGTGCCACCAACGGTGATGAGAAACTGCTCGCCCGATAGGTCAGTACCAACTGCTGCAGCGGGTGGTTGATGATTGGCTTCAGATGGCATTAGATCAACGTTTGACTTATTCTTTTGCTCACCGATCGACGGTCGAGTTAAACCACCCGCTACCGCAGGTGGTACTGTCAGCAGTTGCATCGCCTGAGCCAAAATATTCTCAACATCCTCGAGCTTTCCCGTCCCAACTGTGTTACACGCCAGTTCCCCTGCAACCGGCTCAACAAATTGCACCCCATCTTTTTTAAGTTGCTTGACATTCCGCTGCGTCGACGGCTGCTCCCACATCGTCGTGTTCATAGCCGGAGCGACCAGCACCGGGGCCGTCGTCGCAAGGTAAGTCGAAGACAGAAAATCATCGGCCACGCCGTTGGCAAATTTGGCGATAATATTCGCCGTCGCCGGGACGATCAGGAGCAAGTCGATATTCTGCGAAAAATTGATATGAGCGATCGGGTCTGGATTTTGCGGGTCGTATTCATCGACAATGACATGCTTGTCAGTCAAAGCCCGGAACGTCAGCGGCTGCACAAACTCCGTCGCATGCCGCGTCATCGCCACCGACACGTCGCAGCCCGACTTTTGCAGCAGACGCATGACCTCGACAGCCTTATACGCCGCAATGCCGCCGCTCACACCCAAACCTATTCGATATTTCGCCATGTCGATATTCTACACCCCAAACTGCCGCAGATGGTGATCGAGATGTTTATATTGCGTCTCACCCCATTGTTTGCCGGTCAACGGGCCGAAAAAACCATGGATATTGCCTTCGGTGCCGCTCTCGCTTAATCCGTGAAAGTCGGTCACCAGAGCGCTTAGTCTCTTTCTGGTCGTCTCGAATTCGGGTTCGTCCTTGATGATGAGCGTCGGGCCGGTTGGCGAATTTTGCGGGAAAGGCTCTTCGCCGAGAAACTTATTCTTGAATATCCAGCCGATTGCTTTACCGATAAAAGCATGAGGCATCGGCTTTTGGCCAGTCGCCATTTCGAGGGCACGTGCCGTGTGCTCCATCATCTGCGACGGCGACATTTTGCCCCATTGCCGCTCGGTGTTCGGCTCCAACTTACTGAGCCGTTCGAGAATTTCGGTGTATGTGTCTGCGTCAAATACTGTTTTCATCGTCCCTCCGTATTATTGATTAATGCAAGATTTTACAACAACTCAGGGTTTTTCGGCTATACCTGCGTTATAGATCTTTTCGAACTGAGCGTCATTTACGAGCAACGCAACCTCTTCGATAGCCCACGGCGAATAGCGGTTTGCAAGATCGGCGACCTCAGCGACAAACGAATCCCAATTGACCCAACGTGTGGCGGCCACTTCGGCAGCATTCGGACGCGGCTCGATGTTGAGAAAGCCGACCAAAACCGGACATATCTCATTCTCGACAATGCCGTCTTTTTCGGCACGGTAGCGAAAATCGGGCAGGACGACGGTTAGCTCAACGCCGGTGACGCCAAGCTCGTATTTCAGACGGCGTTTTGCCGCCTTTTCAACAGTTTCATGAAGCATGACGTGGCCGCAAGCCGAGTTTGACCAAACGCCCGGCCAGGTTTTTTTGGTCAGAGCTCGTTGCTGGAGGAGCAGTTCGCCTTTTTCATTAAATAGAAAAACCGAAAACGCGCGATGGAGTTTGGTGTCGCCGTCGTGGGCAGGTGGTTTACGCTCGGTGCCGATCGGAACGTCGTTTTCGTCGACCATCACGACCATGTCGTCGAAGGCGTAGTGATATTCGGCGTAGAAGACCGCAAGCCCCGCCAAAATACCAACACCGATCAGCGTCGGAACAATAAAACCGGAAAAAAACGCGAGTGCGGTCCAGTAAGACAACAAAAAGAATGCGCTTGATATAAGCTGCACCGGAGCGGGCAGCAGCGGCTTTCGTAACGCGGCAAACATCTCCATCACGATGCCAGCGATCGTTCCCGAAAACATCCAGCCAACATAATTTGAAGCCGGCACCCCGTAAAACGGCCCGCCGCCCTCGTATCGCCAAAAACCGATCTTGACCGCTCCGGGATCGATAACCAGATCGAAAACAACGAGAAAGACCGCGATCAGGACAATTCGCAAGAGCGCATTTCCAACCGTCCTTCGGACGACGGCGTAGATCGCCAAAACAAGCGGCGTCCAAGCTAGCGCAACTGTCCACGGCGTGTAGCCAAACAGTTTGTAGCCAAGCAGCCCCGAATACCCAAAGTGCCCGTACGGAAAGCCAGTTACGATCGCACTCGTCTCAATCAGCAAAGCCAAAACGCCGAAAATGACGAATAAAATAATTGCATCCCGTCGTCCTAGCCACATCACCGACGCCCAGAAAACCGGGATCGAAAACAGGATGACGTTGATGCCGGAGACGAAATGGGCGTCGCTCGGTATCACGACATTCGCCATGAAAAATGCCATCGTCGCCAGTATTAAAAGGACA
>JBBRPZ010000015.1:0-123760 GCA_038227175.1 Pyrinomonadales bacterium
GAAGCCGGGCTTCGCCGTTAACTTATAGTGACCCCTTGCGACTTTGCCGCCGCTCCGTATAAACGGCGCCAAAGCCGCACAGATTATTTTTTAGATAATGTTAAAAAAAGTATTTGTTTTAGCTCTTATATCCACCTGTTTAATTTCCACCGCACTTGCCCAAGACAGCGGCGAACTGTCAAAAGAGCGTGAGCCGAGTAAGAAATTCAAGGGCGAGCATCCGCTCGTCGCTTTGATGAAATCAAAGCCTTCGTCGCTCAGACCGGAGCTTGAGGGCGTGCATCCGCGCGTCTTTCTGACGCAGGGCGAGATCGACTCTCAGAAGGCAAAGACGAAAACGGACAAAGAACTTTGGCAGACAGCTGTGAGTCGGGTCCGGGCTTTGTCGGTCGAGCCGTCTCCGCCGCCGGCCGAAGAGCGTCGCGCTCAAAACGAGGTTGGCATCGGCATCGCTGAGGCCGCGTTTGTTTACAAGATGACGGGCGAGAAGAAGTATCTCGATGCGGCAAAAAAGTACATGGACGCCGCCGTCTCCTATAACGTCTGGGGTTATTCGTGGAATAAGCCGGACACGGACCTCGCCGCCGGGCATCTTTTGTACGGCATGGGTTGGGGATACGACCTGCTCTACAACGACCTGACACCGGCCGAGCGGATAAAATACCGCGACAAGCTGATCCGTCAGGCAAGGCTGATGTTTGAGTTTTTCAAGCCCAAATCGGGCAAAACCTACGCCTACAGCCAAAATCATACCTTTATTCCGATCTCCGGCCTCGCCATCACGGCCTATGCCTTGATGGGCGAAACGCCCGAGGCTAAGGACTGGGCGGCGTTGTCGCGGGCTATCTTTGACCGCGTTTTGGCGACGTATTCGCAGGACGGCTTTTACTACGAGGGGATGGAATACTGGATATTCTCGACCCCTTGGATAGCCCACTACATGGATGCCCAACTCCATGCGACCGGCGAAAACCTCTACGAAACGACGCCGGGCCTCAAACTCGCTCACAAATACGTCGCCAACTCGACGCTGCCGGGAGGTGAGTTTAACTTCGATTACGGCGACATCTACTCTGGCAACATCACGCGTTCGCGCAAAGGCGACGACTACGAACGTGAGCGCATCGACGGGCATTTTCGCTCCAATTACAACATCCTCTACAACCTCGCCTCGCGTTATAACAACCCCGAGGCCCAGGGCGTCGCCGACTGGCTAAAGGCAAAAGGTCAGGTCAACGCCGAGGAATTTTGGACATTCATCTGGCATAACTCCACCATTAAGGCCACGCCCATCGAGCGGCAGGAGAAGTCGCATTACTTTGCCGACCACGAGGTCGTCTACTGGCGTTCGAGCTGGGCTGACGACGCGACGGCTTTCTCGTTTAAGGCCGGGCCGCCGGAAAGTCATTCGGCAAAAGCAAAGCTGGAGCAATTCCCCGATTGGCGTCTGTCGAGCGGCCACGCCCATCCGGACGCGGGCAGCTTTATCATTTGGTCGAAGGGCAAGTACCTTACGGGCGACTCGGGCTACGCAGGCGTGCCGCTGACGGAGCATCACAACACCGTCGTTTTTGGCGGCAAAGGTCAGGCTAAAGAGGGATCCGGACATGATGTGTGGACGGATGTTCCCTACGAGCGGCTCGACCGCATTCACCTCTCGGATGTGAAATCCGACGACAAACGACTCTCGCTGACCGCCGACTTAACCTCAGCCTATGAGCCCGGACTCGGCGTAACGTCGTTCATCCGGCGGTTTGAATTCACAGCCCCCGGCGATTGGCTCATAACCGACGAGATTAAAACCGCCAAGCCGCAGATCATCACGTCCTATTTACACAGCGACACAAAAATCGTCAAACGAGGCAAGAGCCTTTTCGAATTCGAACCCGGCGGCACGAGCCTCATCGCCGAGATATTGTCACCGTTCGCCTATGACTCGAAGATCGAAAAAAACATCCTTATTGCCCCCGGCAAACCCGGCAGCGTCGATAAAGGCGAAGCCGAGGAACGCGGCGTTCGGCTGGCCGTCTCGACGCAAAAAGCAGTTGATAATGCCAAATTCTCGATGCGGCTAAAGGTGAAATAGAGGCAACACCCGTGGGACATGATCAACCTCGATGTCACCGTAACTGTTGCAGACCTTGCGGTTACCAGATTGCGACAAAACCGCTGTCCCAAGCGTCCCGCAGCTGTCCCACGCCCTCGTGGGACAGGTCAACTTGAACCAACCAACGCTCGACGGCAGGCAGGAGGCAGGAGCGGGTCCCGAATCTTAACTTTGAGATCGTCGAAAAACTGGCGGCAGGACTCGGGCTAACGTTCGTGTCAGAACCACCTGCGGTAGCGGGTGGTTTATCTCGCGGCACGGACAACTCGGCGAGCGTGGATAACCGTATTCAACCACCGCTACCGCAGGTGGACTTGTTCTCGCCCATCGACATCCTCGATTACATCTACGCCGTTCTGCATTGCCCGAGTTACCGCGATAAGTACAAGGAGTTTCTAAAGATCGACTTTCCGCGTGTTCCGTATCCGACGGACAAAGACACGTTTTGGCAGCTCGTCGCTCTTGGTGGTGAGCTAAGGCAGATACATCTGCTCTACTCGCTAAAGGTTAATCAATTTATCACCGGCTATCCCGTCGGCGGTAGTAATGTCGTAGAGAGGCCGGAGTTCAAGTCAGTACCACCTGCGGTAGCGGGTGGTTTAACGCGCAGAGCAGACAACTCAACGAACGCGGACCACCATCTTCAACCGCCCACTACCGTAGGCGGTACTGACATAACAGGCGATGTTTACATCAATTTCACCCAATACTTCGCAAACGTGCCGGAAACCGCCTGGAATTTCTACATTCGGCGGATACCAGCCCGCTCAAAAATGGCTCAAAGACCGCAAGGGCCGCACGCTCGATTTTGAAGACATCCAGCATTACCAAAAAATAATCGTCGCCCTGACGGAGACGGACAGGGCAATGAAAGAGATTGACCATATCGATCTTGTGGACTGACCGCGACGGGGGAAAACCTAATCGATACCACCGTTTCCCGCATTCCTTGAATTTTTACACAACTTTACACACTTTATCGCAATCCTGACATCCGGGGGGTTAAAATGCGTCATATTACATGTGGGCGTTATTCGAGGGCAATTTTTATACAACGAATCGAATTCATCTACAAAAATTTATAAACAAAAACGGAGAAATTATCATGTTCAATCTTAAAGTAAAATTCATGTTAGCGGCGGCGGTTCTTTTCATCGGCGGCGTTTCGGCTGCGAATGCACAATTGGTCAGCGGCGGAGTCATCAAGGCGAAGATTCCTAATGCGTTTGTTCTCAGGGACGTGACCTTTCCGGCGGGCACCTACACGATCGAGCGGACGCCGAGCACGGTTGATTCGTCCTCGCTGATGGTGCTGAGAGGCGAGAAAACGGCTGTGATCTTTGACACGATGTCCAAGGAATCGAACACTGCGGCTGAGGATACGGCGTTGATTTTCGACAACGTTGACGGCGTCGACTACCTTTCACGGATCATCATCGCCGGCGATACGGTCTCGATCGAGATCCCGCAAACAAAGGCCGAACGTAAGATCATCGCCAAAGGCGCAAACGTCCAGCACATAATCTTGAGCGACACGACCGGATTCTAAGATTTCATACTACCTCCTTCCTCCTTATGGGTGCAGCCTCGATAGGCGGCACCCCTTTTTTACGCCTTGTGTCAGTAGCCCGCACGTGAGTAAGGGCCACTTGGATTACGAGGAAGTCTACGGATACTCCAAGTAGAGTGGGCGGCGAGCAGACCCTTACTTACGTGCGGGCTACTGACACGCGGGCTATTGACACTCGACCTTCCAATTTTCATCCCAATAGGGTAGACTGGCAGTCCTCTCGGAAACGCGATAAATCGCGCACTCTGAACTTTGGGGGCGACAGGCTTCGACAGGGGCTTGTATAGATCTTTGAATGCACGTCGGGCTTGTAAGGTTAGCTCGTTAAAAAAACTTTGCAAAAACAAATGCTAATCAAGAATTAGCTCTTGCTGCCTAACTAACGTTAGCTACAGCAATGTCTACCGGGAAGTCAGCCTGATGCGACTCGACTAGGCATAACTCAGTTCAGGCTCGGGCGCGTTCACCACCTGCGGACGCGGCTTAAAGTTAGCCGGGTTAGCTGCGGATGAGGTCTTGTTTATTCATCTGCTCACTCGCGGCGAAATTCAAGTGAATAGACTAAACGTGTAGATTTTACTGGTCGCAACCTTTGGATGCGGGTTCGATTCCCGCCGCCTCCACCATCTTTTATTTCAGGGTTTTTTCTACCTATCGGTCAGCCGGTTTATTCTTGGCCCAAAAAATGTAGAGTTCTCGCCCACCCACGAATATCGGTATAATTGACGTACCGAAATCCGATGCCGTGTAATTGCCAACAAACACATCCGAG
Organism: Pyrinomonadales bacterium; assembly: GCA_038227175.1. Lineage (GTDB taxonomy): Bacteria > Acidobacteriota > Blastocatellia > Pyrinomonadales > Pyrinomonadaceae > OLB17. Next base: position 4,450 of record JBBRPZ010000015.1, read on the forward strand.
GCTAATCCTTCTTCTGGTACTTATCTTTGCCGGAGCGAATGTGGCTTTTGCTCAGATTTCCGGCGAAGCTTTTCAAAAGCTACTGCGCGAGAAGGCTAATTTTGATGAAAGCGATCTTTCGGAACTCGACAAAGGGTCTGTCTTGATCAAGCTTTTTCCGGTTAGCGACAAACGGGAAATCGGCGTTTGCGGGATTGTCCGTTTGCTTAAGCCGGGTGAGATTTCGATGGCGGCATTCCGCGAGAGCGTTTCGCCGAGGAATAACCGGTCGATGTTGGACGGGGGTGATTTTAGCAAGCCGCCCGCGCTTACCGATCTAAATTCGCTCGAACTCGACAAACGCGATTTCGAAGACATGAAGAAATGCTCCGTCGGCGACTGCGGCCTGAAAATGTCCGCCGCGATGATCACGCGGCTGCAACGCGAAGTGGACTGGAATTCGGCGGATAGCAAAGAGCTGGCGACACAGTGGTTTCGACGGGAGCTATTCGATTATATAAATGATTACTCACAACGCGGAAACGATGCGCTGATGATTTTTAGTGATAAAAAGACGCCGATCCGTCTTGCCGATGAGCACCGAGAATTGCTTGACGAAGCGCTGTTTGTAAAAGATTTTGCTCCTGAGTTCGCAAAATATCTCGGTAATTACCCCGCCTTCAAGCTTTCCGCCGTTGACGACAGTCTCATCTGGTCAAAGATCACATTCGGGTTCAAACCTACGATAACTGTCGCTCAGGTCGCGGCTTACACGCATTACGATCAGACTGCTCCGCAGTATTTGATGGCGACGAAACAGATCTACGGAAGCCACTATCTTGATTCGTCGCTCGCGTTGTCGATGCTCTTGACCGTACCGGCAAACGGATCGACGAACACCTACCTGATATTCACAAATTTTTCGAGGTCCGACTCTCTAACCGGAGCATTAGGTGGAGTCAAACGAAGCCTGATCGGAACCGAAGCGACAGAACACGTTAAGGATATTCTTAAATTTGCTAAGGCGCGTCTCGAATCAACCCCGTCCGCCGAACAAGTATCCGAACGCCCGTCCAGCGACCAAAGCATGCTTGGTATTCTTTGGGATGAGAGAATAAATCCGATTGTTCAAGGCGTATTCATAATCGTCGCCGGGGTGATTTTGTTTGCGGTATATCTTCTCTTGCGAAAACTACGCAGATAACCGAAGAATCATTGGAGCGAAATGTCGAAAAGATTTTGCGTCACTTGAACGGAAAAATATCCGACAAGCCGCTTGCGGTTCTGCGACGGCAAAAGAACAGTTAGACTTCCGATTCTGCGACAGCCGAATGTCGGCGCTTGGCGACACTGTAAAATCCCAGCCCAATTAGATTGGTTACAATAATTAACCCGCCGATCTTGACGGCGAAGAGTAGTTGGCTCTCGACTTTTACTATCGGGACAATCGAGAGTGCCACGTAAAGGAGTGTCATTGCAAAGCCGCTGAAAGCAGCGATGCGGAGCCATAGAGGCACCTTCATCCCGGACGCTTTCAATCCGAACAGTGGAATCGCAAACATTATTAGATACGTCAGTGCATAGAAAACGCCGGATGCGTTCCACAGCAGTTGAAAGGCCTCTTGTTTGCCGACGCCGATGAGACCGACGATGCCCATAAATAATGTCGCAGCACTGACAAAGAGGATCGAGTTAACCGGTGTTCGGTAACGTTCGTGAAGCTTTGTAAACCACACGGGCAACAGGCTGTCCCAACCGGCAACCATCGGCAGACGAGTGTTGCCGCCAAACTGGACGCTCGCTTGAGCAAGACGGATCGACAGCATGGCGACAATCGTGAGCGTTGCAATACCGGCGACGAGGCCGAGCGGGCCAAAGCCGACGCTCAAAATTTGCGGGATCGGGGCGATCAGATCGATCTGGTCTTGGGGAATCAGAGCAAGCACCGAGCTGGTCCCGAGAATGAACATCAGGGCAATGATCGGCGCGGCAATAATTACCGAGCGGCCAATGGAGCGGCCGGGGTCGCGGGCCTCACCGGCGTGGATGGCCACGTATTCGAAACCGCCGAGAGCACCAAAACCCATCTTGCCGAGCAGATTAAACGTGAGCAGCGACATCACCGGCAGCTCAAATGTTATCGGGTGATATTCGATGATCGTTCCTTTTGCAAGATTTAGCAGCGGCAGGATCACGATCGCGGCAAAGATCGCAAGCATCAATACACCGCCAACCTTATGGACCCACTTCCCGACGCTGAGCCCGATGACGGTTATCAGCGCGAGCATTCCGATGATCACAACATTGACACCTCCAATGAAAAATGGATTGGTCGTCAGCCATTCGCTGCCCGGGCCTGCAATGTAGGCAAAATATTGCGTCACTTGTAGCCCGACCTCGGACGTGTTGAGGATCGCAAAAAGCCACAGATTCCACGCGACCATAAAGCCGACCAGATCACTAAACCCAAGTTTGGCCCATTGATAAAGCCCACCCTCAAGCGGCATCGCACGATTCAAATAAATAACGACGACCGCCGACGGAATGTAAAATAGAAGTATCGCCACCAGCCACAGCACAACATGCGACGGCCCTTGCTTCGCTGCCACGCCGACCCACGGCAGGCCGACGATAAACAAGATTTGCGTTAGGACAAGGTCGGAGAGGCCCAGCTCTTTTTTGAAGGTCGCGCTCTGAGCCTCAACGCGTTTTTCTTCCGCGTCGAATTCTGACGTTCGTTGGTCCTGATCTTCTTTCATAAAGATGATCGAAATAGAGTCGGCAAAGCCGACGTCATACTTGTAGCCCACAGTGCAAACTATGAGGATAATCCCGACCCGTTCCAAACCGTCGAAGATGGCGGCATATATCACCGCCTTCGACGGTTCGCCTATTTTTTATGGATTCCACCCACATCTTGCGATGTGGTCTACAAATATAACACCGTCTTCGACGGTTTCTCAATATTCCGGATTTGAGAGGTTTCTAAACACGTCAATTCATGCCTTGCAAAATTCCAAAACCAGTTTAATTTTCCGTCTACTCTGAAGCTGGCAAGAGCAGCCACCTAAGATGTATGAAGCGCGGGTTCTGGTGAAATTCTTCGAAAACCGGGTCCGCGAGCACGAGCGTCACTTCGAAATCGTGATTTTCATACGCTTTCTCCAGCAGATTTTGGGCTTCGTCCCTTTCGCCAAGCCGTGCGTTATACTGAGCCATCTGGTAGTATCTCGGCGTCGGACGCGACAGGATTTCAGTCTGCATTCTCCAAAACCCCCTGATGCCGCCGGTTTTGTATGCTTCCCGTAGTTTATTCTCAGGGTCCGACGGCACGGCGTCATTTTCCATCTCCTCAATTTTGGAATAGGTGCTGACGGCTTCGTCGGTCATGCCTTTAGCGTTGTATATCTCATATAAATATAGATAAACATTGAGGAATTTCGGATTCATTTCGAGCGTCTTGCCGCACTGAGCGATTGCCTCATCATAACGGTGGGCGAAGTAAAGCGTCTGGCACATATCGCCGTTGATGGAAAGCGAATTGGGTTCCAGATCCAAAGCCTTTCTCATTTCCGCCAACGCCGCGTCCTTATGGCCGGTGGCCGCCAGATTGACGGCAAACCATTGGTGCGCCGTGGCGTAATTTGGGCTAAGACTGACGGCTTGCTTAAATTCCTGTTCAGCTTCGGGTAATTTCCACTCCCAAAACATCCGCACAAAAGCTATCGCGGCGTGCGGTTCGCCTAAGCCCGGGTCAAGCCGGAACGCCTCATTTGCCTCTCGCTCGGCCTTTTTCCAATCCACCAAATCAAATGCATAAGCGTCGGCAAGCGCGGCATGTGCAAGAGCAAAATCGGGGTCACGCTTAACGGCTTGTTCGAGTAGGAGAGTCGCTTCGTGCAGATCTTGAGCGTTGCGCGTCTGCCACAGGGCACGGCCCTCTACATAGTCCTGATAAGCCTCAGCGCTTGATGTCTGATCCGATCCACTCTGCCGTTTCGCCTGGCTCCGGGACGACACCGCCCACGCGGCCAACAGAACGCAGGAGATCAAGGCAAGGGCCGCGATGCCGATCCGAGTCACCGACCAGAAATTTTCATAGGCGGTTTGCGATAAAGACGGGTTTGATTGAAAAATATTTTTGGCTGCAAGCGTGCGGTTCGATTCCACCACCTCGCGCACATCGGCGGTAAATCGATAACCGTGTTTCGGGATCGTTTTGATGAACTTTTGCTCGTGCGGGTCGTCGCCGAGTATTTTTCGCAGGGTCGAGATGTGCCGGTTCAGGTTGCCTTCCTCGACAAAGGTGTCCGACCACACCTCTTCCATCAAGTCTTCTTACGCGACCGTTTTACCCGAATTTCCAATCAATGCGAGCAGAATATCAAAAACTTTTGGCGTTAGCGTGACAAGCTTGCCGTCACGCAGCAGACGACGATTCTCGACCTCTACGCGAAACGTATCGAATTCAAAAAAATGTCTCGGTTCTCCGTTCATCTGAAGATTTCGGAAAAATTCGGGATTTTACGGGATTTTCCCGGCCGATTGAGTTAAGTTTTCTAGATAAGATAAATAGTAATTGTCGTGATTTTGACCGATTTGGGCGATAATGGCAAGCCTTAAAGGAGGCTGTTATGAAAAGAATCAAAGTAAAACGTTCTCTCTTAACTACTCTTTTCGTGTTGCTGATGCTGCCGCTAACATAGGCTCTGTCTCTTGTTCTCACCCGTGTTCCGGTTGTTAAAGCCGCGACGTTTACGGTGACCAACACCGCCGATAGTGGGGCGGGCTCGCTCCGTCAGGCGATTCTCGATGCCAACGCTAATACAGGCGCGGATACCATAACGTTCAATATCCCCAGCACAGATTCGGGCTGCAATACCACAACGCGTGCAGGTCAACGGCAATCTGACGCTCCCGGATTTCGTGGGACTCGAATAAGTGGGCAGCCGAATCACCTCTTCCTTGCAGTGATTGAGAGCTAGACGCATGTCCTTTTTGCACGTTACCGCCGCAAACATTGGCACGCTCGCCGCGACCAACATCGTTCTCACTGACATCCTGCCATTCTCAACCGTGACCTTTGTCTCCGCGGCTCCAAAGAAGGTAAATGAAATGATTTTGTAAGCTTACAAAGCGACAAAGAAGACCGTCATTGCTTCAAAGAAGGTAAACGAAATGGTTTTGTTAGCTAACAAAGAGACAAAACAGATTTGTTGCACTCTAAAACATACTAATTTGACAGTCTAACAATATTGTCTAATCTTAAAACAGCTTGATTTTATAATATAACAAATTAGACTATATAAATAACATAGCTGTTGTTTGCTATGACAATGTAATTTTATTATAAAATAACTTTGTTATAGTAAATAGCAACATGACTTTATGCTAAAACAATTTTGTTTTACTGCAAAGATAACTTACAAAATCGTGAATAACGTAATGGTGAACGATTATCATATGACATTTTTCGCTTTGAAAGGCTGATTATTGTTGAACATTGGCTTGTAAACGAGTCCGACGGCTTGATGTCGGAGTAAAAAGAGGAGATGAGTGATGATATGTAGAGTATCGATGGCATTTGCAAGATTTGTCGATTCTGAGTTGGACGGCTTTGCTCAGGTGGTCGTTAACGAGATGACCGGAAACGCCGATTATCCTTCGCCGCCGGTTACGATGGCCGCGTTGCAAACTGCGTCGGACGATTTCACGGCTAAGGTCGGCGCGGCAAAAATGGGAGGACGGCTTGCAACTGCCGAAAAGCAGAATTCACGGGAGGGGTTGATCTTCTCGCTGCGGCAGTTGGCTGGTTATGTTCAGCTCCATTGCCAAAACGATATGACCAAGCTGCTCGGCTCGGGCTTTCAGGCAGCAAGCACGAACCTGGCACAAACGGCGCTCGAACAGCCGCAGAGTTTGACGATCAAAAACGGGAACACCGGGCAACTGATCGCGAGCGTCGCAAAGGTCAAGAACAAAAGCATCTACGAGGGCCGCATCAAAGAACCGGAAGGCGTCTGGCGGCCAAGCGTCTTTAGTCGCGATTCGCGGCGTATCGTGTTTGATGGCCTGACGCGCGGCACCGATTACACCATCCAGGTCCGCGCCCTCGGCGGAGCGACCGGCCAGTCCGACTGGTCAGACGCCAGCTCTCATATGTCGATGTAGATCTCCGAACGCGGCGCGAAACGCAGCGAATTCAAAAAAATGTCTCGGCTCTCCGTTCATCGCATGATTTCGGAAAAATTCGGAAAAATACGGGATTTTCAGGGGGGCACTTGAATTATCATCTCTTGTAAATTTAGTTAACGCCGTGATTGTATAACGATTTGCGCTCCGGTTCGCATTTATCCTGAGACCGTTACCCGTTAACATCGCGTTTTATGCCCGAATTTTTTGAAGGAGGCCACACCAGTCATGAAAAAATCCATAAGATCGATATTTGCTTCGAAGCGCAAACTCATACTCTTTGCTGGCATTCCGTTCATCGGAGTAGCTGCGAGCTTTGTGGCATGGCAGGCAAGGGCGCAGAGCGATGCGCCCACTCCTCCTCCTACGATAATTTATGGCATCAACCGGGCTAATAACCGGCTGGTCACCTTTTACGCCGATTCGCCGGGTACACTTCGTACGGACATGGTGTTCACGGGCCTCCCGCCTGGCGAGCAGGTGCTAGGCATTGATCTACGACCGAAAACCCTGGAGCTTATTGGGATCGGGACGACTGGAAATCAGAGCTGGCTCCTCAATATCAACACTACAACAGGTGCGGTCACGAACATTGGTCCGGGTTTTACGCCCGCGATTCCGATAACTGCGTTTGCCGGTCTCGCTTTCAACCCCGTGACGGACCAGCTTCGGGTTACAACCTTTAATAACGGTATTAACGGCCAAAATCTTCGCATCGATCCGGACACGGGAATAGTTATAGCGATAGATACCCCTCTGGCCTTCGTCCCCAATGACCCCAATGTTGGACGTAATCCGCTCGTCGACTCGATTGCGTTTAATGCGGGTGTTACGTTGTTGGGAGTTGACGACGCAACCGGCAATGTAGTGCGTATCGGCGGCATTAACGGCAGCCCCTCCGCCAACACCGGGCTGTTGACCACCATCGGCCCTCTTGGCATCGGGCCCCTTTTCCAATCTAGTGACCTTGTGATCGACCCTATTACCGGAATCGCGTACGCAGAGTTCAACAACAATTTCTACATTGTCGACCTGACAACTGGGCGGGGAACTCTTGTAGGGGGGTTCGGACCCGGAGTACAGATTAACGGGATCGCGCTGGGCCCGCAACTGAATGTCCCACCGCCCCCCTTCATCGTGACCGGACCGGACGCGGGGACGCCGCTTAATGTTAATATTTTCGACTTTCAGGGAAATCTGCGGACGCAACTTGAAGCGAAGTTCGGTACCAACTTCACGAGTGGCGTACGCGTCGCCGTGGGTGATGTCAATGGCGATGGCGTACCTGACCTCATTGTCGGGTCCGGCGTCGGCGATTCCAGAGTAAAGGTTGTTAGCGGCGCCGATACGACGGTGGTTTTGCGAGACTTCCAGGCCTTTCCGGGCTTTACCGGCGGTGTCGGTGTCGCTGCGGGCGATGTCAACGGCGATGGCAAGGCCGACATCATCGTGGGTGAGGATTCGGGCGGCGAGCCACTGGTAAAAGTTTTTAATGGGGTCAATGGGAACCTTCTAAGTTCCTTCTTCGCGTACGATCCGAACTTCACGGGCGGCGTCAGGATTGCCGCCGGTGATGTCAACGGCGATGGTAAAGCGGATATTATTACGGGCACGGGATCGGGTTCTCAAGCCATTGTTAAGGTTTTCAGGTCGTTAGACGGCGGGGCAACGTGGACTGAAACTAGCAATTTCATTCCCTATCCTAATTTTACTGGTGGGGTTTATGTCGGGGCAGGCGACGTCAACGGCGACGGATTTGCGGATATCATCACCGGCGCCGGTCCTGGCGGAGGGCCGCAGGTAAAAGTTTTTAGTGGGGTTAATCAGAATATTGTTCTTCAATCATTCTTCGCCTATAGTCCAGGTTTCGGAGGAGGCGTTCGCGTGGCCGGCGGTGATGTGAATGGCGACGGCAAGGCGGATATAATTGTGGGTCCTGGTCCGGGCTCCGGCCCGCTGCTCGCGGAGCCGCAAGGTTTTCTCCCGGCCAGTCCGGACGCCGACGCGCAAGTTAGGATCTTTAGCGGCGCCACAGGTTTACAGATCAGAAGCTTCTTAGCTTATCCGCAGTCCTTTCAGGGAGGAATATTCGTGACCGTTGCCGGCACTCCGACGGCCACGCCCCCTCCGCCAACGCCAACGCCGACGCCAACTCCGACCCCGTCGCCAACCCCGAACCCGACCACGACCCCGACCCCGACCCCGACGCCAACCCCGACGCCGAGTCCGACTCCGACACCACCGGCGTTTGCAACCATTGACGGAAAGGTGCTGACATCCGACAGCCGCGGGCTGCGAAATGCCACCGTATCAATGACCGATTCCCAAGGCGTTGTGCAAACGGCGACGACAAGTTCTTTTGGGTTTTTCTCATTTGCAAATGTCAGTACGGGGCAGACGTATACGTTTAGAATCTCATCACGACTCTTTCGCTTTTCCCCGCAAACCGTGCAAGTCAACGGCAATCTGACGCTCCCGGATTTTGTGGGACTCGAATAAGCAAGTGGTCGAAATCGCCGCTCCTATTCGTTATGGTGTCAGACGCCGGACTTGTTTCAAGTCCGGCGTTTTTTCGCGCGTTTAGAGTTGCGGCTTTAGCCGTGATAAATTTGTAATGTTACGCTTTGTTTCGTAACTCTGAACGCATTTGCAAAACACTTTACCGATAGGTATTTTTGACTCCGGCGTCGGCGGCCTAACGGTTTACCGCGCTCTGCATAACCGGCTGCCGAATGAGCATTTTATTTACCTCGGCGACACGGCCCGCGTGCCGTACGGCACAAAATCGATGGCGACGGTCGAGCGGTATGCGATTGAGAATTCGCAGTTTCTCGCCTCGCGCGGCATTAAGGTGTTGGTGGTGGCGTGTAATACCGCGTCGGCTCTTGCTCTGCCAAAAATACGCGAAAAGATCGGCCTCGACGTGGTCGGCGTGATCGGTCCAGGCGGGCGGAAAGCCATTGAGATCACGAGCGATAAACAACACGCAAAGATTGGGGTGATCGCAACCGAAGCGACAGTTGCGAGCAACGCTTATTTTGAGGCTATCCGGCGTGCTTCCGACACGGCTGAGGTTTTTCAAGCAGGCTGTCCGCTGTTTGTGCCGTTGGCGGAGGAAGGCTGGACGCAAGAAGCAGAGACTTATTCGATAGCGGCAAAATACCTCGCGAAAATGAAAGAATTTGAGCCGGACGTTCTCGTGCTCGGCTGCACACATTATCCGATCCTCCGGGACGTGATTCAGCAAACGGTTGGCGAAAATGTTAAGCTTGTTGATTCCGGCGAGGCGACGGCAGACGAGGTCGCACTGCTTTTGAAGGATAAGAACTTGGAGAATCCGAACCCAACCGTCGGCAAGCGGATGCTCTGCGACGACCTCGATCATTTTTACGTCACCGACGCCGCTGACCGATTTGGACGCGTCGCCGAGCGATTTTTAGGCACAAAGCCGTCAAAGCTAGAGGCGATCGAGGTGTACGGCGTTGACGAATTAAAGAAGAATTAGCCAGCGAAACACGCGAAAGGACGCGAAAAAAGAGTGGGCAAGTTAAGACAATATCCCGCTTTTATAACTACTGCTGGCGAACGACGGTCATATTTATTTCTTATTTCGCGTCTTTTCGCGTATTTCGCGGGCAAAAAAAATAATGAGCTACGAAAGAATAGACAAAAGAACCTACGACCAACTCCGCAATACCAAGATCACGCCGAATATCTCGCCGTACGCCGAGGGCTCGGCGCTTATCGAGGTCGGCGGAACAAAGGTCATCTGCACGGCGTCGGTCGAGGACCGCGTGCCGATGTTTATGCGAAACAAGGGGCTTGGATGGGTTACTGCCGAATACGCAATGTTGCCGCGTGCGACCAATACACGCACGCAGCGTGAGGTGCAGCGTGGACCGTCGGGACGCACACAGGAAATCCAACGCCTCATCGGTCGCTCTTTAAGGGCCGTGGTTGATACAAAGCTGCTTGGCGAACGCCAGATCTATCTCGATTGCGATGTCATCCAGGCGGACGGCGGGACACGATGTGCCTCGATCACCGGAGCATACGTGGCGCTTGCGTTGGCTTGTCGAAAGCTGGTCAAGCAGGGAACGATCAAGACTTCGCCGATATTAAGCGAGGTCGCGGCGGTCAGCGTCGGCATTATCCATGGCGTGCCGATCCTCGATCTCGCTTATGAAGAAGATTCAAACGCCGATGTTGATATGAATGTCGTTTGTACCGGCCTCGGTAAATTCATCGAACTGCAAGGCACTGCCGAACGCGAGCCTTTTACCCGCGAGCAGATGGACGAAATGCTGATCCTCGCCGACATCGGCGTGAACAAGCTGTTTGAGATACAGCGGAATGCTCTAAATCTATAAAATAGGGTAAAAGTTGTGCTAGATTATTGGTATGGGACTGGCCCTGAAACAAAAGACCCTATATTCTTCGGACGAGTATCTCGAATTTGAGCGTGCGGCTGAGCTTCGGCACGAGTACCTGGACGGTGAAATTTATGAGATGGCGGGCGAGAGCCTGGTACATAGCCAGATTTGTATCAACATTGCCGGGGAAATGAGGCAGATTCTTAAGGGGTCAAACTGTCAGGCGCTTTCCCCAAATATGAAGGTGCGGGCCGAAACCAAAGGACTATTCGCCTATCCCGATCTGTCAGTCGTTTGCGGCGAGCCTGAGTTTCACGATGACAAGAAAGATGTATTGCTGAACCCAAAAGTGATTATCGAGGTGCTTTCACACTCGACGCAGCGATACGACCAGACTAAAAAATTCTATCGTTATCGGAAAGAGATACCCAGCCTGACCGACTACATTTTGATTTATCAAGATATTGCGTTTATTGAACACCATGAAAAAATGGCCGACAATCGCTGGACGTTTAATGTCATCGAGGGTTTGGACGCGATTTTCTCGATTCAATCGATTGGCTGTAAAATCGCGATGTCCGAGATTTACGACCGTGTCGAAGTTTCCACTCCGCCCCCCGAAAGCGATGAGCCGATTCTCGGCGTCCTCCTTTAGTTTCGCCTCAGTATCGAACCAGGCGCCTTGCCGGTGATTTTACCGCCGTTCCAAACACGCACGCCATTAACAAAAACGGTCTGAATACCGTCCGAAAATATCTGCGGTGACGAGAACGTCGCGCGGTCGATAACCTTGTCTTTGTCGAACAGGACGAGGTCGGCTTTCATTCCTTTTTTGATCATTCCCCGATCTTTTAATCGGAGCCTGGCGGCGGGCATTGCGGCCATTTTTTTGATGGCCTCTTCGAGACTGAACCATTTATTTTCGCGGACAAACCGGCCCAATACGCGCGTAAACGTCCCGGTGCCGCGTGGATGCCGGCTGCCGATGCCGCCGTCGCTGGCGACCATGACCCACGGCTGCTGGTAAAACGCTTTGACATCCGCCTCGTTCATCGAATTGCAGACGACGCCGGCTCCGCCGTCCTTGACGATCTGAATGTAGATGTCAACAGGGGTTGTGTTTTTCATCGCGGCGATCTGCTCGAGCGTTTTGCCTTCGTAATCGTGATGAGCCGTGCAGCTCGTCACCAGCACCTTGTCAGCACCGCCCACATTCCTCAATCCTGTCTCGATCTCATTTCGATCTTCGTGTTTTCGACTGGGGACGAGCACCGTGATCGTCGACGCCCACGCCGTGTACGGATAAGCATCAGCGGTGATGTCGAATCCCGATCTGCGAGCCTCTTCGACAATTGCGATCGCGTCGACCGATTTGCCCCACACATTGTGGTTGCCCATTTTGATGTGCGAGATCTGTACCGACAACTTGCCCTCGCGGCCGATCCTGATCGCTTCGCGCAGGGCGTCGAGCATCGTCTCTTCCTCATCCCGCATGTGGGTCATGTAGATGCCATGATGTTTCCCGGCGGGTTTCGACAGCTCGATCAGCTCTTCAGTGGTTGCCGAAAAACCAACGTCATATTCGAGCCCGGACGATAGCCCAAACGCCCCCTCTTTCATGCCTTGCTCGACGAGAGCCGCCATTTGTTTTATTTCCGCGTCCGTCGCCTTGCGAACGTAGTCTTTTTTCATTACCTGTTCGCGGACGGTCGCGTGGCCGACAAACGCACCGACATTGACCGCAATTTTGCCGTCGAGCTTGGCAAGATAATCCGAAATTGGCCACGGCCCGCCGCCATCCGGCCCGACGAGAACGGTTGTGATACCCTGCGAAACCTGATTCGCCGCCGTTCCTTCGCGCAGCAATCCCGATTCCGAATGGTTATGAATATCGATGAAACCCGGAGCCATGATCAACCCGCTGGCATCTATGATCTCGTCGTCAGGTGATGGTTTTATCTTGCCGATCTTTAAGATCGTGCCGCCCGCGATCCGCAGGTCGCCGTGAAACGCGGGACGGCCCGAGCCGTCAATGATCGTCGCATTCTGGATCAGTATCGGACGGGTTTGTGCATCGACCGTGATTGCAAATGACGACAGCAAAAAGATGACGACGGTTGCGGGCAATTTAGCTCCAAAACGGATTTTCATAAGTACAGGAATCATAGATAAAAACCGGATTTGAGTCCAACGGCAAAAAACGCCGCTTTGACGTAGCGCGGTCGCAAAAACTAAAATCGAACAATCAAATACGGAGACTAAAATATTGAGCGAGAAACAATTTGAAGGAAAAGCAGCGATGGTAACGGGCGGTACGCGTGGCATCGGGAAAGCGATCGTTTTGGAACTGGCACGGCGAGGAGCTAATGTCGCGTTTAATTATTCGAAAAGCGCCGACGAGGCCGAAACGCTGAAAGCTGAGATCGAGGCGTTGGGTGTAAAGGCATTAGCGGCACAATGTGATGTGGCGAATACGGAGGCGGCTGCGGAATTTGTCGGGCAGGTCAAAGAGGCATTCGGCTCGGTCGACTATCTTGTCAACAACGCCGGTATCACGCGCGATCAGCTGATACTTCGCATGAAGGAAGAAGATTGGGATTCGGTGATCGATACAAATCTGAAAGGCGCGTGGAATTTTTCGAAAGCGGCGATCCGTCCGATGATGCGGAATGAGAACGGAGGTTCGATATTGAATATCTCGTCGATCTCCGGCGTTGTCGGGATGCTTGGGCAATCTAATTATTCGGCGTCGAAAGCGGGCATGATCGGTCTGACGAAATCGCTTGCCAAGGAGATCGCAAGCCGCAAGATCACGGTCAACGCTCTTGCGCTCGGGCTGATCGAGACCGACATGGCCTCGGAAATGAACGACGAATATCGCGAAAAGATCCTCGCTCAGATCCCGCTCGGGCGGCTTGGTACGCCCGCGGAAATTGCCGATATTGCTTGCTTTATGCTGTCCTCGTCGGCGACTTATATCACCGGACAGGTGATCCAGGCCGACGGCGGCCTGGCGATGTAGGCTGTTTAATGTCATTTACTTACCAGACCCAAGAGCCGGTACAGGACGAGCAAAACGCCGGGCCTGCTGTCGCGCAGCCGCGTCCGCCGGTTCCCGTTTATACGATCATCCTGATCGCTTCTTTTGCGGCGGTTGCGGCGGTGCAGATGGCAACCGGGCTCGACCGGTCGATCCTGTTAGCCGGTTTTGTTAAGCAGGCGTTTCTTCACGATCATCAATACTGGCGGATACTCACCGGTGCGGCCATGCACGGCGGGTTGCTGCACGTCGCGATGAATGGCTACGCTTTTTACAGTTTTGGCAAGATCTTTGAGATGTTGTCGAATCGTGCACATCTGGCGATCGTGTTTTTGTTGTCGGCTCTCGGGGGTGGTGTTTTGAGCCTTGTGCTTTCGCCTGATGGGATTTCGGTCGGAGCTTCGGGCGGCATTGTCGGACTGATAGGTTATCTGGCGGTCTATGCCTTTCGCCGGCGTCAATTTATCTCGCCTGAATTTAGAAAGAACCTGCTGGTGAACATCGGCTTCATTCTTGTATCCGGCCTCGTTCTCTATCAGACGATCGATAATTTTGGGCATATCGGCGGACTGATAACCGGCGCGGTGTATGGGTTTATTCAAATTTCGGGCGACTCTTATTCCGATCCGCGAGAGGCGGGATCGGTCGTCGAGACGCTGGGGCTAGGTGCCGTGGGAATCTATGTTGCCGTTTGTTGTTTTTGTATATTGCTGATGCTTGGGGTTGTTTAGAATTTAGGTCCTCCCTTACGGCCTCGGCTACTGACACGCTTTTTTTTATGGGCCGCGTTCGCGTTCATCAACACGTTAATCCACTTTCCCCGCACTACACCCAGTCGCCCGAGTCGGTTGACTGGACAGCCGCCTTTGCCGATCCGTCGTTGCCGCTGCATCTGGACATCGGCTGCGCCCGGGGACGATTTATTTTACGAATGGCGGAGACCGAGCCGGAGTGGAATTTTTTGGGTGTCGAGATACGCGAACCGCTTGTGGACGAGGCAAACCGCCTCGCGGCCGACGCGAACCTGACAAATCTGCATTATGCATTCTGCAACGCGATGCTATGGCTTGATCACCTGCTCGGCGCCGGTCCTGAGGGCCAACTACAGATGGTGACGATCCAGTTTCCAGATCCGTGGTTTAAGAAACGCCACGCCAAGCGGCGGATGGTAAATACGGAACTCGTTGAAGCGGTCACGGGTAAACTTGCGGCAGGCGGTCGCATTTTCGTGCAAACGGATATCGAATTTTTGGCGGACGAGATGTTCGATCTTTTCCGGGCGGAGAACAGGTTGAACGAGATCGGGATAGAGGCAAATCCGTTTCCAGTACGAACGGAACGGGAAAAGGCTGTTGAGGATAAAGAACTGCCGGTCTATCGAGCGATGTTTTGTAGATCGGATCAATATTCGCGGTAACGGAAAACCAGCTTTCCGCGCAGTTTATGCGGCACGCCGTTGTACACGAACGGGCGGAATTTTGACGCCAATGCCGCTTCCTCGACTTGATTTTGAAACTTGGAAACCGTGACTGCCTTTGCCTCTATCACATCGCCTTCTTCGTTAACCAATACCTCGACTTCGAGTGATTTTTCCTTGTATTGTCCGGGTGGCGAGATCAGACTTTCCTGCTGTCTCGTTTGTGAAAACGACCTGTATTGATCGGTGAAATTCATCGGGATAAAATCGTTTGCTTTCACCTTCGCGATACCGCGTGAACGAGCGGTCAGCGGCAAATACGTTACCGCATATTTCTCCGGCTGGCCGGTAATAGCCTGGATTCTGCTTAAAAATGTTCTGGCTCCGCTCTCGCGATCGGTGAACGCATAAATGTTGACGAGGCCGCGAAGTCCGGGAATAATTTCTTTCGACTGCGGTCCATATTTACCTTCGGCAATGGTGACGTATCTCTCGTAAAGCGGAAGAGCTTTTTCGAAATTAACATACTTGACGTAAAAATCGGCAAAGTCCTGCAGCGTGCGAAGTTGAAGATCGGTCGCGGTGGTTCCAAGCCTTTCTTCACTGGCGAGAACCTCGGTATAGAGCTTTTCCGCTTCGTCTATCTGCTCGCGGCTCTGTGCGATCGAATCGGTGACGAGAAAATTGAACACAAGCCAAGCCAGCTCATTTTTTGCACCCGCCGCAGCGATTGAGTCTTCGGCATTGTTTGACCTGAATATCTCCAACGCCTCGCGAAGATATTTTTTTGCCCGTTCAGCCGAATCGCGAAAGGTCTGAAAAGCGGCAAAACGGTCCTTTTGTGGAATCCGGTCCATGTTAGACCTAAGCATTTTGGATTTTTCTTTATACAGCTGTGCGAGATTGGTCAGGGCCATCGCGTGAATCTCGGAGTTTTTGGCGTTTTTGGATTCTATCGCGACGACCTTTTCGGCGATTGAGATTGCGGCGTCAAATTTTCCCTGCTGATAGAGCGCGACGATCTGTTGGTTCAATTCGACCATTTCCGGTTTGCCCTGCCCAGCCGCAAGAAATGGAAAACACGCCAAAACAAACGAGAACGAAAATGTGAGCGTGAGCGATCTAATAGGCATGAGAGTCAATTGTATCTTCGATTAAGAACCTCAGCCAGATTATGTGTCCGGCCATTTATAGTAGCAAGCATAAAAGGCCGCGAGTTTTTAGCTCCCGACCTTCGGTAAAGGTTACCAGGTTATTTCAACCTCATAGTTGTCCGCTCCGCCGTTCGGATCAAAGACTTGTATGATCGCTGTGTAGTCGTTATCACGATTCGGCTGTTGGAGCACCGTTACGGTGCCGCGGCCGTTTCGTTTTCGGGCGGTCACTGAGCCCGGCCGCCGCGCTAGTGAGCCGGTTATGCGAAAGTCGACGCCTGAGATACCTGTGCCGGATGCGTCCTGAGTGTGGACATCGGCGCCGTAAATGACGATATTCGCGGTCTGGTCGACACGTCCACGCCAGGTCACGCTGCCGGACTGGTAGGTCTCCTCGACATTGCTCCGGCCGTTGCCGGTCCAGGAAATATCTACTTTGTAGTTGTCGGCTCCGCCTTTCGGATCGGAAACCTGAATGATCGCCGTGAAATTATTCGAGCGGTCCGGCTGTTGGATGACGGTGACGCTGCCGCGTCCGCCGCGTCGCTGTGCGGTTACGACGGTCCCACGCCGCGGCAGCGAGCCGCTCACGTTTTGATAAGCCGTCTGCACACCATTTCCGCTGACATCTTCGACCCACAACGTGTTTCCGCGAACCATGATGTTTACGCGGTCATCGACACGGCCGTTCCACGTAGCGGTGCCTGTATTGTTATATCCGCCGCCATTATTGCCGCCACCGTTGTTTGGCGGATATTGGTTGGGTGGATACTGCGGCGGATAATTCTGACCGCCGTTTAGCGGGACGTCGTACTGCCGTCCGCGATTATAGAACGCGTCGAAGTAGCCCTGCTGGTAATAACGACCGAGTTCCGGGTCGTACTGCATCGCGGTGCGCTCCTGCGACCTGTTTTCGCCGCCGGCCCGCTTGTCCTTTTCGCCCTGGTTGTAGCCGGAATCGTATGAGATCCGCTGCGGCCTCGTCCATGGGCCCGAGCCGTATTCGTTTCCGTTCTGCCGAACGCTGGCGAACCCGGCGGTATAACCCTGACTATAGTTATTCTCGTATTTGCGCTCGTATTTGTCCTTATAGCGCCGATAGTCGTTGACGCGATTATTTTGGGCATCCTGAGTGCCGTCCTGATAGCCCTCGTTGTAATAGCTGCATTTGATCGGCGATTCCGTCGCCGGATTGCACTGAGCGACAGCCGAAATGCCGCCTAGGGCGATCAGAAACGCAAAACTCATTGTAAAAAAAACTTTTCTCATGATAGATCCTCCGCCGGGTCCTTTGTGAACCCAAAGATAAATGTAAACAATTAGGGCGAGGTATTCGCCGCTGCATTCGATGATGTTGTGGCTCGTATGGGATGCCACCTATTTCCGACTTACACCCAACGCTTTTCTTTTTGAAATCTTTTGACTACCATGTCGCACCGCAATTTTGGCAGATGGTCGATGAACAGCTTGCCGTTGCAATGGTCGGTCTCGTGCATGAAGGCGCGGGCGGCATAGCCGGTCGCTTCGCGTTCAAACCACTCGCCGTGCTCGTCCTGTGCCCGCAGCCGCGCCATTTGCGGACGGACGACGACCGCCGGGACCTTGCCGAGCGAAAGACAGCCTTCCTGACTTGATTGCTCGCCCTCGGTAATAACGATCTCGGGATTTGCGGCGATCAGCTTTATCCCCTCACAATCCATCACGAAAAGCCGTAAATTTAACCCGATCTGCGGGGCCGCAAGCCCGACGCCCTCCGCGTCGTACATCGTTTCAAACATGTCCGCGCAAAGACTGGCCAGTTCATCGTCAAATTCCGTTACGGGCTTGCCGACATCGGCAAGGACCTGTGTCGGATATTCGGTGATCTTCCGAAGCGCCATACCTATCTTGGAATTACTCCCGACCGAGCGTCGCGGCGGAAATCACGCTTTGCGTTAAAGCCTTTTTCGTCTCGTCCGGTACATTCCCAGCAGACGACGCGTTGTTCGTTGGTCGGCGACAAAAACGTATTGTAATGCTCGACTTCGCGGTCGCATTCCGCGCATCTGACGGTTGGCTTGTCCATCGCTTTTGGGTCGTTCGATTCGATCATTGCGGTTTCTTTCTTAATAGGAAAACCTTTTCGAGATAAAATTCCTGTTCCTTTTCAATAGTGTAGTTTGCCTGAACGAAATTTTCCAATGGAACGCATGCCTCGGTGGTCAGGCACTGCTCGTGAACCGCAAGCCAAACCCGGTCGGCGTCCGCCGGTATCTGAGACGTGACGAAATCTATTTGCCGTTTCAGGCTGTTTTCAGTGCCAAACGCGGCTTCTTGTTCGAAGTCGAAAAACCCGCTCGTAGGTAATATCTGGTTGACGCCTTTGTAATGATAAGGCAATGCGACGGCGTCAAAAGCGGGAAAGACGACAATCGGCTGGTTGGCCGATTCGTTTTGCTGAATAAATTCGCCGATTCGTGCCCAGTCGCCGCGCTTTGTCATGTTCGGGTAAAGCGTCACGATTGCATACGAGAACGCCAGCAGCACCACGATCCCGACGGTGGGAACCAGAAGGACCCCGCGATTTTTACTTTCGCCCTGTCCGGACAAGTCCGAAATGATCGACGCGGCAAAAATTATCAATGGTACAAACAGCACCGAGGCGTGACGTATCTGGATATATTCGAGGCCGACCAAAAAATATGCGGCAAAAAGGGAGCTGCAAATCGTCGCCATGATCGCTCCTGTCCCGAGCGTGCGGCGGCTCAATTTTCGCCGAAATATGACCGAGAGAAAAGCCAATCCGACCAACGCCAGCCGTACGATCCACGCCCTAATAATCTGTATCGCCGATCCATCGCCATCGCGAAGGATACCGGTCGATAGCAGAAACGTCACGACATGATGCCAAACCGCGCGCAGCCCTTCGGTCATCGATATGGGCTCACGAAAGCCGCTTATATTGGTCAAAAATTGCGATTTGATCGTGAAGAGCTGAGGCACGAAAGCGATGCCCGTGACCAGCATAACCAGGAAATAGTCTCTCGCCGCCCGCCATTGCCTCGTCGCGACCAGTGCCGCAAACATGCCGACGAGCAGGAATCCGAGATAGTAGTTCGTATAAAGAGCAATGACCGACGTGACCAAAAATATAATCTTGTCTCTCCTTTGCGGCTTTTGGTGAGATTCTTCCGTAAATCCGGACAGAAAAAATGTTATCAGCAGGATCGAGAGCAAGATGACCGACGAATAGACCCTGATCTCAACGCTCGCCCAGACCAAGAACGGATGAAATGCAAAGAACGCCGTCACCAGCAAGGCCGCACGCGGTTCGAACATTCGCTTGGCGAGCCGTGCAAAAAACGCGATCGACACGCAGCTGACCATCACCGCAAACAATCGGGCAAAAAAGATCGAATCGTTCAACGACCGCCACAGGCTCATTATCCAAAAATAAAGCGGGGCCTGTTTCTCGTCGGTTGCGGCGTGTTGAAAAGCGTTCAGGAATCCATGCTGCGTAGAATAGAGCGTCGATGCCTCGTCGGACCAGATATTGAGAAAATACGCGAGCGGCAGCACGATCGCGAGGTGTAGGACGATCAGCCACATCACGTTAAAAGTATTGGATTTGTCGGATCGTGCGGACATCGGGGGCGTTTGGATAGACGGATCAACGGCGGCAGTTTTTTTCGAACGTTTTCACAATGAAACCGCGGTCTGCCGCGACTCTACCGCAAGGCCGGTTTTGAATGAATCGGCGTGCTCACGCATTGTCACAACGCTAAAAGAATCTGTATACGCCCTGAGAAATCCGCTCACCAATGACAATTTACGCTTTGCGGGCATATTCATGCCCGGAAAAAATTTTAGCTCCGAATTGTCGTCGTCGCTCAAAAAATCAAGCGGATGGAGCAGGAGCGAAGGTTGAATGCCGGTCGCGCGGCACATTGCCAACGCCGTTTTCCAGTACATCATCGCAAGGCCCGCTGAGAACGTTGACAAATATATCAAATAACTCAGGTGGATCGGCGTTTTTACAACCGGAAAGGTCGTGACCGGAATTTCGACCATGCTCATGCCCGCGATGTCGATAAGATGCGGTTTCAAAGTCTGGAAGCCATCAGACAGTTTGCCGAACAGCTTCTTACGTTTTTCGCGTTCCTCATCGCTCATTTCTGGCGACTTAAAAAAATAATAGGCGCGGGCGAGTGGTGCGATATAGGTCGGCAGGGTCGAGCAATCATATTCGTAACCCCGTTCGGCCAAAACTTGCAAAACCGTCGGGCTGAGGCTGTAGCCCGGTCCGCGAAAACCGACCGGACGCTTACCGGTCACATCGGCGAGGGCTTTTTCGGTCTTATCAAACTCCTCAACCAACTCGTCTTTTGAATAAAGATGCAGCCACGGTTCGTGACTAAAACTGTGATTACCGATCTCATGTCCGGCGGTGGCGATCGAGGCGATAGCCTCGCGGTTTTTTTCAAGCGCCGCGTCCTGGCCAACGATGAAGAATGTGATATTCAGATCGCGCTCTTTCAGGAATTGCAAAATGCGGGGCACAACCACATCGAGATATGACGGAAACGCCTCCCAGCCAGCATCGCCGTGCGTCTTCATGTAAGACCATTGGTTGTCGAGGTCGAGCGACAAGCTCGCGATCTGCTTCATATTCAAACACCGAAAATTACCGCTTGGGTGTGAGTTCGAGAGCCGTATAAAGTTTGATTAGCGACGAGCCGTATTTCGGAAAAGTCGGCTCTTGGCGAACGTCAAAATGTTTGCTAAGCGTCGGGATTATCGCGTCCCGGCGGTCGGCAAAATCGTCCTTTGCACTCTTGCCGGTCAGGACTTTCAGGCCGAAATCGAGAAGCGGCGAATTGCCGGGCGTTACAATCAGAAAGCGTCCGCCTGTTTTCAGAACACGCTTTACTTCCGAGCAGACCGCATCCAGGTCGGCGACAAATTCCAAAGCACTGACCGCGACGACCGTGTCGAAAAAGGCATCCGGATGAGCGATCTGCTCGGCTCCGCCTGAAGCGAGTTTAGCCGTAACATCGAATTGCGCGAGGTTTTGCTCGACCTTTTTATGGTCATCGTGAATGTCGATTCCGTAAAGCTCATCGGCGTGTTTGGCCAGTTCGGGCATAAATACCCCGCTGCCGTAACCGATCTCGAGCAGCCGCTCGACGCGCCCGCTGCCAATAAGCTGGCGGATCAGCCGAAACCGAGCCCGCGATATTGTACCCAGCACCGGTTTGTAATTCCAATCCGCGTGGTCGACGTCGCCGGTTTTTAGAAGGGCTGACTGGGGAAGCAGGCTTAGTTTTAGGGCATTAGTGCTCATTAAAAAATTTCCCTGAATGTCTTTTCGGCCAACGCCACCGTCTCATTAACATTTAGCGTGCCGTTGACGATATGTGACGAATTGACGACATACACGCCGTCAACGGAAGTCTTTGCCGGGGGCAGGTCGCGCGAGTAGTTCAAAACCGGCAGCGGAAATACCTGGCGGACACGCGAGACCTTAAACGCCAGCACGTCCTTTCGCCGGAAATGCGGATACATCTTTTCGAGCCCGGCGAGGAAGCTGCGCTGGATCTCGTCGTCCGTTTTGTCGAACAGCTCGTCATCCGGGGCCACGTATTTGGGCAAATAGATGAGGGCGTTGCGGTTAAATTCTTTTTTGTCGACCAGGGCCGACATCTCGATCACGCCGGTAAACGGGGCTTCGTCGGTGATGTTTGTCACGTAATATTTGGACAGTGAACATTTCATCAGGACCGAAGCACAAACGATGCCCTGGTAACGGATGTTTTCGAGGTCTTGCTTCTCGAATTTTGTTAGCTGGGGAGCGATTTTTGCCGCGACGTTCGACGGACAGGTCAGGATAACTTTGTCGAACGTGTCGCTGAACCGTGTGCGCGGAAAAGCAACTACGCGATCAGCCCTGAGGTCGGGCTCGGACATAAATGCACTCGAAAAACCGGGAACGACCGCCGTCGCGGCCTGAAATTTGGAGTACTTCGTCTTTTGCGGCATTACGCGAGGCTTTACGTCTTTGTGTCGGCGGGCGGCGGCCATCCGGACGCGAATCTTGCCGTTTTCTAATTTCTCTACCGAATCGACACGCGAATTGAGCCTGATCTCAACTCCGTTTCCGAGCAGAGCTTCGCCAAAATGCTCAAGCACGCGGGCATAGCCGCCGCGAACGTAGCCAAACATCTCTTTTTTGAGTCCCGAATTGCGAGCCGCATACATCCGCTGGATGGTCGACCAGATAAATGCGGCGGAAGTATCTTTATATGCCTCGCCGAGTTTTGCCATCAAGAGCGGTTTCCAGATCTTTTCAAATGTTTTTTTGCCCGAAAGCTTGGTGAGCCATTTCTCGACGGTGACCTTCTCAAGCTTTTTCCAATCCTTAACTCGCGAAGCGTAAAAGATCGTCGCTCCGAGACGCAGCTTGCTTATAAGATCGAGCGGCGGGAATTTAAGAAATTCCATCGTGTCCGACATCGAAACCAGTTCACCGTCGGTGTAAAAGCCGGTCTTGGTCTCGACCCAGTTAAAATCGTCACCGAGGCCGAGTTCCTCTACCAGCTTCCGTGTATGGCTGTCGGAGGCGAGCGTGACGTGATAATGCTTGTCCCAAGTGACATCACCGATCTCCCACGTCGAAGCCAGCCCGCCGATCTCGCTGCCCGATTCAAACAGCGTCACATTCGCACCCGCTTTCGCAGCGCGCAACGCGAGCGTCATGCCGAGAAAACCGGAACCGATGATGGCGATGTTTTGGGTCATTTTGAGTTTTTGCCACGGAGGACACAGAGAGCATAGAGATGGGATGTCTAGGGCACCGTTACCAATTCTTCCTCAGCGATCTCTGTGGTCTCTGTGGCTATGTACCTTTCTTCTACTGCTCGGCCCACGATCTCGTAAGCGAGACCGCAGCTGCATTCGACGCTGGCATTTTCGCCGTCAGCGAATTTATGAAACAGCAATCCGCATTTGCAGACGGCTCCGACCGAACGTGCCGGTGAACCAAGCACAAGATGAAAATCCGGCACGGATTTGGTTACGACCGAACCCATACCAACCATCGCCCAGCGGCCAATTTCGAGGTCATTGCCGATGATGCATCCGGCGCCGATGGTCGAGCCTTCGCGGACCAACGTTGGTAATGTGTGTTCGTCGGGTTCCGAGGGGCGAAGCGATTTGAGATCGGGGAAAGTGGCACGCGGAAAGCGGTCGTTCGTAAACGTCACGCTTGCCGAGATCATCACACCGTCTTCGATCGTTACGGCCGCACAGATATAGACCATCGCGTTGATCTTGACGCGGTTGCCGATCTTCACGTCATAGGCGATGTAGCTCTTTTCACCGACAATGCACTCGTCCCCAAGCGACGCGCCGTGGCGAATGTGGACGTTGTCCCAGATGCTCGTGCCCATCCCGAGGGCGACGTTGTCTTCGATTATTGCTGTTGGGTGAATTCTAGCCATAAGATTTTTGCCCGCGAAATATGCGAAAAGACGCGAAATTAAGAATTCTTTTTAGTATGTTTCGCGTATTTCGCGGACCATTCTTAGTTTGCTGTCAGAGTTTTTTCAACCACGGGCTGCCAGAGGTTTTGGTTTAGCGACTTGTATGCCGCCTCGATAACTCGCACTGAAGCGAGAGCGTCTTCGGGTTTGATGAAAAGCTCTTCTTCACCGCGGAGTGCCCGGGCAAAATTCTCGACCTTGCCTTTGAACGACGCTACCTTGTCGTAGCCTTTTCCAAACACGGTCCAGTCGGGGCTCGAGTTGAGCCTGTATTTAGATTCGCGCCAGCCGATGTGGAGCGTACCGTTTGAGCCGTAGATGCTGATGAAATAGGGCAATTCTTTATTGATGCCCCACGTTAGATCGAGGCTTGCGGTAACGTTGCTCTTGGTCTTAACGAACATCTTGACGTTTTCATCAACCGACAAACCCTGCGTTCCACCGGCGTCAACCACGAGAACGGAATCGATGCCGCCCATAAAGAAGCGGATGATATCGACCGAATGCGTGCCGTTATCGATCAGTACACCGCCGCCGGACATCTCTGCGTCGGAGTTCCAACGCTTCGACATATCGACCTTGGCGGTGAATGCGTTTTCAAATTGTAGAACGTCGCCAAGCATTCCCGACGCCAGAATTCCTTTTGCCTTAACGACATCGTCGCAAAAGCGAAATTTCGACGCCATCGTGAACAAAACGTTATTCGCTTCGGCCGTCGCGATCATTTTTTCGGCGTCGGCAACGCTTGTGCAGAGCGGCTTTTCGCAAAGCACGGGTGTTCCGCGTTCCATAAAGAAACACGCAATTTCCGGATGCGACACCGGAGGCGTCGCGACGATCACGGCGTCGAGTTTGAGGTCGGCGAGCTGCTTATAGTCGCCATAGCTCTTGCCGCCGACGATTTCGGCCAGGGCCTTTGCAGCCTCCAGGCGAACGTCCGCGACAGCGACGAGCTCGCAGCAATTGCTTTCGTTAAACGCCTGAGCGTATGCCTGTGCGATACCCCCTGCTCCGACCAGTCCAAATTTAAGTTTTTTCATATAAGAGTTTTTTGCCGAAGATTAATGCAGACGGACCCAGATTTGGCTTTTTTATTTGCCTATATCTGCGTGCATCTGCGGTTAATTTATTTCCTCAGTTTCGAAGCAGCGATGCGGACGTTTTCGGCGATATAGCGAACGTGTTCCTCGGTATATTTTTCATTCCAGGGCAGAACCAGCACATCGTGCAGAGCTTTTTCCGTCAACGGATAGTTTTCCATCGCGTAATCGACGGCACCATCGCGGGCGAGGTTGAATGGAAACTGGCTCGTACCGAGCGTGTTCTTTTCCTGGAAAACCATGCACATAAATGCCGGTTTCACGATGTAACGCGGTGCCGAGAAAATGTTCTTTTCTTTCAACAGGTTTGCGAGTGCGGGCGAGCCGCCTTCGATCTTGCTGTCGTCGACGGTGAGGCAGTATTTCCAATAAACGTGTGTCGCGTTGTCTTCGATAACGGGAGTTTCGATGCCGTCTATCCCAGCGAGCAATTCTTCAAACATCGCGGCCGTCGTCTGGCGGCTGCTGACTGTATTTCCGAGCTTTTCGAGCTGTCCGAGGGCGACCGCTGCCTGAAGCTCGCTAATGCGATAGTTCAGTGCCATGAAATAGTGATCCGCGTTAGCGTCACCGTAACCCCAAGCCTTATTGATATACAGGAACATATGGCGGGCGATCTTTTCGTCGTTGGTGACGACCATGCCGCCTTCGCCGGTGGTCATATGCTTGCCCTGTTGCAGCGAAAAGCAGCCGATGTCGCCGATCGTGCCGGCAAATTTGGAGCCGCATTTTGCGAGAAACGTCTGGGCCGAATCTTCGATGACGGGCAGATTGTGCTCTTTTGCAAGGGCCATGATGGGTTCCATCACGCAGGGATTTCCGAAGAGGTGCGTGACAATGATCGCTTTTGTGCGTTCGCTGATCTTGGCTGTGATAGTCTCGGCCGTGACATTCAATGTTTTTGGATCAACCTCAGCAAACACGGGGACGACCCCGCGATACATGAGCGGCGTCAGGGCGCCCATGTCGGTGATCGAGGTCGTGATGATCTCGTCGCCCGGATTTGGATTTACTGTCGCAACCGCGATATGGATCGCCGCCGAGCCTGATGTGCAGGCGTAAGCGTATTTAGCACCTAATGTTTCGGCGAACGCTTTCTCGAGCATTTTGCCGAATTTACCCTTCGTTGTCGTCAGCGTTCCGCTCTCAAGCGCTTCCGTGACGTATGCAATTTCCTGCTTGCCAAACGTCCGTCCGGACGCATCCTGATCCGATGGCAAAATCATGAGCCGTTCGGGGTTTGTAACTGGTGTCATAATAAATAGTTATAGTTCAGTCGAATTTTCGGAAACCACTGTTAGGTTCTCTTTCGTTAAAGAAGTTTTAATCGGTGGAGATTTCCGAAACCAACGCAATTTTGTGAGGTGTGAAAGTAGTTTTAGGTGGCCGAAGACGGTCTTGGCCGTTTTCATTTTCGAGATGCCAAAAAGTCTGACTTCGAGAACCGAGGGAAATTCGACGATCTTGCCGCCGCTAAGATCCAGTTGGCCGAGCATTTCGGCTACGCCGAGAAAGCCCGACTCTCGAAGTTCCATGCCAGTGAACGAACTTCGTCGGTAAACGCGGAAGCAACTCGTGTACGTGTTGAGTTTTGAACGTAATACCCGCCGGTAAAGAAACGACGCGCCGCGGGACAGGAATAGACGCCAACCGGGAACATTTCGCACACCGCCATCTCTATGATACGGCGAAGCGGTCACGAGGTCAACGTTTTTTGTCATCAGCGGCAGCATGTTCAAAAGCTCGTGCGGGTCGTATGTGCAATCGCAATCCATCGAACAGACTATTTCGGTCTCTGCGGCCCGCAGACCGGTCATAATGCCCGCCGCGACGCCTTGATTTGTCTCATGTTGGAGAATGCGGACGTTTTTGTCTTTGCCGAAAAGCTCTTGCAGCACGGTAAAAGTTTCATCCTTGCTCCGATCGTCGACAAAAATAACGCTCGGCTTGTAGCCGTTTTCGCTCAGATTCGCCTGAACCGCCCGCAGCGTGTTTGCGAGATACGGCAGCGCCTCCTGCTCGTTGTAGCAGGGAATGATGATCGAAACGGGCGTTTGCTTTTTTGATTTTGGGGTTTGTATCTCCAGCGGACGGTCTTTGACAATGCGTGTCGCGATATCTGCCTGAATTTCCTCACTAAGGCCGAGATGCTCGGCGACGCCGACGCAATCGTAGAGATCGAGATGCTCGTTGATTATCCATTCCATCTTGTCGAGCTTGCGGTAATGGCGGATGCGGTTGTAGCTCGACGCGGCCGAGATCCGCGGCTGCTCGGGGTCGAGTTCCCAAACGTGAAAGTAAAAAACGAAGGGAGCTTCGTGTCGCTCGTGCCAGTTTCGCACGGCGTGGCGCATTAGAGTATACGGGATTTGCCGAAAATAATTGCCGCCCGCGATCGGCAGCAGCCCCAGCCCTAGATCACGCGTTGCGTAGGGAAATTCCCATATCGCTTTGCCGCCGGTATGCACCTGATGGGCAAAACGTTTAGCTTTCTCAATCTTTTTTGACGGCAAAAATGAGGCGTCATAGGCGAAACCTTCGTCCGCGAGCACGTCCATTATCCATGCGTTTTTGTCGAACGCGAGCTTTTCGGCGGCGCGGTAGCCGATGACCTTCTGTCCGGCGGCATCCTCAATTGCCCTGTTGGTACGCCGCAAATCTTCGCGAAATTCCTCGTCGGTCAGGTTTTTCAGGCTGCGGTGATAGAATCCGCGGCTTGCGACCTCGTGGCCGCGAGAGACTATTTCGCGTATCAATCCCGGATTTCGCTCGGCGATCCAGCCGAGAACGAAAAATGTTGCTTTTGTATCGTGTTGATCGAGCAGATCGAGCGTCTTCAGGGTATTTTTTTCGTAACGCGGCTCAAAATTTTGCCAATTCCGCTGCTGGATGAGGTTTTCAAAGGCCCCAACATGGAAATAGTCCTCCACCAAAATGGTGAGCAGATGCTTATTGCCTGTGGCGATGGGTTCCATTACGGATTAGAAAAGTGTGCCTTGAGCGGCTTTGGCGATGATAGGTTTGGAAGCGAGTTTTTCTTCGATGATCCTGACGATCCGGGCGGCCGATTTACCGTCCCCAAAGGGGTTGCCGACTTCTTTGATCGACTTGATCCAGGTCTCGACCGCATAATTCTCTTCGAGAAATTGCTTTAGCGAGCCGGGGCTGTTGCCCACGAGCTTTGCCACCCCGGAGCGTATCGCCTCAGGTCTCTCGGTATTTTCACGCAAGATCAGCAATGGTTTTCCAAGACTCGGAGCTTCCTCCTGAACGCCGCCCGAATCTGACAGTATCAGCCAGGCGGATTTCATAATAGCTAGAAAGTCCGAATAGTCGAGCGGCTCCAGCAGATGGATGCGTTCACGTTTCCCGAGGATCTTTTTTGCGATGTTTTTTACGTTCGGATTTGGATGCACCGGGAAAAAAAGGCACACATCACTTCGCTTTTCGACAAAATCGCCGATAACCTTGAGATTTGCGGTCATGGCCGACCCAAAGCTTTCGCGCCGGTGGGTCGTCAGGAGAAGGCGTTTTCTGCCCTCGGTTGCCCGGATCAATTCGCTTATCTGCGGGCTGACCTTTAGATTTTTGAGCATGTGCTTGAGGGCGTCGACGACCGGGTTTCCTGTCACGAAAACCTTTTCGCTCGGCACATCCTCGGCCAACAAACTGCGGCGATTTTTCTCGGTTGCGGCAAAATGAAACGACGCTATTTGCGACACTACGCGGCGGTTCATTTCTTCCGGGTACGGGCTCATGAGATTGCCCGAACGCAGCCCGGCTTCGACATGGCCGACAGGGATCTGACGGTAAAACCCGGCCAAGGCCCCGGCCAGTGTTGTCGTCGTATCTCCTTGTACTAGAATAAGATCGGGTTGCTCGGAGGCGAGTATTTTGTCGAGCTTTCCCATTACTTTGGAGCAAATACCATTCAGCGTCTGATCGCGTCGCATGACGCCAAGGTCGAAATCGATGTCGATATTTAACGACGCCAGAAACGGAGCGAGAAGCTGCTTGTGCTGGCTGGACGACACTACTATGGTCTGGAAAAATTTCTTGCGCAACTCGTGGATGACTGGCGCAAGCTTGATCGCCTCGGGCCGGGTGCCAAAGAGAACCAATACTTTCATGCGCCAATCGACGGCACTGCGCAGTCTTGTGCTCGCGCCTGGAGTCACGGTATCGAACATAGATAATTAGGTACTAATTTCACGGAAACTTCCCGTGATAATATACATTCAAACATCGTAAGGTTCCTTTTTGCAATCTTTTTTATGAAGCTATCCGTTTCTTACTGCTCTGTCCTTCTGGTTTACGGGTTTGCGACGTACCAGGAACCGCAGTCGACCCTCACCACGACACGCGAGGAAGTCAGCTCGCCCGCAAGCTTCCGCATTGGCGTCCGGTGGAAATAGTTGTTTGCCGTGAGGCCAAAGTGCGGTATATTTTTGTTGCAACCAAAAACATGTATACCGTGTCCAAACTGGAACATTTTGAATTCAAATTTGGCTGCCATTTGGAGGTTCCTCGTGAAAAAGCTTTTTATTTCGCTGTCGATCATTTTGGTCTCGTTTATTTCTATGACCGCCCAGCAGCCGTCGGGCACCCCGCCAAAGGACGAGCCGGTCGTTAAGATTTCGACCGCTCTCATCCAGATCGACGTGACCGTTACCGACGGTAGCGGCAAGGTCGTCCCGGGCCTCGGGCCAGCGGATTTTGACGTGTTTGAGAACGGCGAACGTCAAAAGATATCGAACCTGTCGTTTATCTCAAAAACGAGTGGCGGAGCAACGGTCGAAAATGGAAACGCGGCGACGACCGGTGATCCCAATGCTGCACAGCCGGCCCTTTCATCTGCACGGGTTGGCCGGACGATCGCTATAGTTGTCGACGATCTGACCTTATCGTTCGCGAGTGTCTATTACACGCGGCAGGCGTTAAAGAAATTCGTCGGTGATCAGATGCAGTCCGGCGATCAGGTTGCGATCATACGCACGGGTGGCGGCGTCGGTTCATTGCAGCAATTTACGTCCGACAAAGCTCTCCTTATGGCTGCGATCGAAAAGATCCGCTGGAACCCTTTCGGCGGCAGCGTGGATGCTCTTGCCTCCGTCAGCCAAAACAACACTGATCTCACCGAGCGATTCGGTAACGAAAGTGAGCAGATGGCTTCTGGCAACCCCAAACAATATACGCTTGTTCACCCCCACGAAAACGTTGACCAAGTGCAGGCGGCGGCCAAGAATGATTCAAGGAATTCAGCCGCACAGGAAGCAGGCATTTATATGCAGACCTCACTGGGTGCGATCAAATATGTCATCGCCGGGATGGAAAGCTTGCCGGGCCGCAAGGCGATGATGCTTTTTTCGGACGGCATCACCATTCAAAGCGATTCTGAAAAGTCCCGCGCCTCAAGTGTGCTTGATTATCTGCGGGATTTGACCGACACCGCAAACCGCTCTTCGGTGGTCGTTTACACCTTTGATACCAAAGGGATGCAATCAATGGCGATAACGGCGTCCGACAGCACTTACGAGATAATCGACGGCCATCGCGAACAAAAGGTAGCCCAGCGAACGCGGGATTTTAAAGACAGCCAGGATGGCCTTGTCTTTCTCGCGAACCAAACCGGCGGTAAGGCATTGCTTGACAGCAACGATATGAATGGCGGCATGCAGCGGGCATTGGACGAACAAGCCGGCTATTACCTTCTTGGCTACATTCCCGACACCGAAACCTTTGACCCCGTAAAACGCCGGTATAACAAGTTGGAGGTAAGGGTAAATCGGCCCGACTTGAAAGTAAGCTATCGGAGCGGATTTTTTAACACAAATACCTCGCCGGTCGCCGCACAGACTTTGTCTGTCGAGCGAACTATCGCTAAGGCCCTCACTTCGCCATTCACCCAAAACGAGATCACGCTCAATATCAACGCTCTCTACGCGGACGATCCAGTTGACGGGGCGTATATCCGTTCGTTTATCCATATCGACGCCAGCGGCCTGAAATTTAACGACGATGCCGAGGGCTGGAAAAAGGCGACGTTTGACGTATCGGCCGTGACCTTTGGCGATAACGGCCTGCCGGTCGAGAGCGCCGATTCGAAATATACGATCAAAACCAAAGGCCCGACATACGATTCGATGCTCAAGAACGGCTTTGTTTACGTCCTGATGATGCCGATCAAGAAGGCGGGAGTTTACCAGTACCGCGTTGCCCTGCGTGATGCCGACACCGGCAAGATCGGCTCGGCATCGCAGGTCGTCGAGGTGCCCAATCTCGTAAAACAAGGCCTCGCGATCTCAAGCCTCGCCGTCGAAGGCGTGACCCCGTCCATCTGGCAAAACATCACCCAGGGCAA
Organism: Pyrinomonadales bacterium; assembly: GCA_038227175.1. Taxonomy (GTDB): domain Bacteria; phylum Acidobacteriota; class Blastocatellia; order Pyrinomonadales; family Pyrinomonadaceae; genus OLB17. The sequence continues at coordinate 35,586 of JBBRPZ010000015.1, forward strand.
GGTCGGCAACAACCCGGGCCAGATGCACGTCGCCTCGACGCTGCTTTACGACACCGTCATGAAGCAGTTTGTCGCCGGCAACGTGCTGCGATACGGTTTTGAGGTTTACAACGCCAAACTCGACGGCCCCGCCCCGCGTCTCGAAACCCAGGTCAGGATCCTGCAAAACAACAAGGTCGTCGTCGAAGGGGCCGTCAACAAATTTGATGCCTCAACCCAAACCGACATGAAACACATAAAAATCAGCGCCGCCGTCATGCTCCGCGATACGCTTGCCCCAGGTGATTATGTCCTGCAGGTGATCGTCAACGATACCGCCGCGAAGAAACGGGCCGTGCAGATATTTCCGTTTGAGATAATCAAGTAGAAGACTAGAGGGCAAGCATCCTGCTTGCCATGCGGCTTGGGTCTCAGCAGCGTTATTGCCTACCACGCAGTCGGCGAGCTTCGCCGCCGTTGCAAGCAAGATGTTTGCGGCTCCACTCAGGTGCCCCAAAAAGCGCCCCATTTTTGCAAAATGGGGCAGTTTAAATGTTGTGAGTGTTGAACTTAGGTAGGGTTTTGGCTTTTTTAGTGCGCGTAGATGCACATAATCCGCATTTTACGTCCCAAAATCTACCTAAATCACTGAAAACAAATGGGTAAGTCTGCCCCACTTAGCGAATACTTATTTTCAAAGACCATTTTCTATGCACGGTCGTTTGGAGCACAAAATACAAAATGATCATACCATATTGTACCGTCTAAAGCCAAGTATTTTATCTCTGAGACAAAGGCAGCGATATTATCGGTGCATGAAATTGTCATTTTGACCTTTCCGTACAGGTCTTTGCTGCGGTTCGAACCTCTTCGAGTTCAAGCGATACGTCTGTGTTGTTCATCAATTCGTTGTGGGCATCGCCGCCTAATCCCCCCAGTTTTTGCGATTCTTTTACGATAACGCTTGTATTCCTGGCGACATACGCTCCGGTTGCGGGGATTCTCTTCAGAAAGAAGAAATAGGTTTGTCCGACGGTAAGGGCGGGTGAATTTTGATCCTCAGCGGACACCCACAGATCTTTCACTACGACGGAACCGCCGGGCCCGGTAATGATAAGGGTGCCTTGTTGTTTGGGGGAATGGCTTTTATCCTCCTTGCCCATGCTGTCAATTCGCACTACATAATCCGAGAAAACAAAATCTATGTTGTCAGTTGGGATTCCATGCTCAGAACAGAGCCAACAATGAGGCGTCAGCGTCGCACGTTGCCTGTCTCATCGATTCCTCTCTGGTAGGTTTCGCAGACGGAAAAGAACTGCTACCTGTGCATCCGGATCCAATTACACTATTTATGCTCCCATATTGTTTAGCGAGGTCTATTAACTTTGTCCCACTACCATCACCGCCGAAAAGTTTTGCATGTTCCTTTTGTCGAGCGGTCATCACGCCTTCTTCGACCAGCGTGGCATTCTCTTTTTGTGGCATCGCTGATCGGACCTGAGCTATGGGCTTTGAGGAAAAAACTATTGTCAGACACCATATCGCCGAGAAACCGAGAAGAAGTGATAGGTTGCGCTTAGACATGTTGCCTCCGTAAATTTCGATGCTGAGTGTTGAATTCCTGTCAGTAATCTGGATGCGTAGTAGACAAGGGACGGTTGCTCAAATGCCTGTTTTTAAATTCGTTTGGGTGGCTGGACGACTAGGTGGGAACAATGAAAAAAGCAGCCGGGTGGCTGCGTTAAGTGACGAATAATTTAGGGAGACCTTACTTCGTGCGGGCTCCTGCCATATGCGGGCTTCTGCATTATTCTGGCGGTCCCGTGCAGCCGGGGCCCATGAGGGCGGGCACTTTTGTGCTGATGATAGGGAAATTTTCGGCTTCCGCGTTTTTTTCGAGCCAATCCATGTATTCTTCGGGGATCGACATATCGGAATAGATGGCCTCGACCGGGCATTCCGGGAGGCAGGCGTCGCAGTCGATGCAGGTGTCGGGGTTGATCAGGAGGCGGTCGGGGGTTTCGTGAAAGGCCTCGACCGGGCAGACGGCGGCGCAATCGGTGTACTTACATTCGACGCACGGCGGGGTGACAATATAGGTCATGATAAAAGTTCCGAGTTCCGAGTTTCTGGTTCCAAGTTTCGCTGGCTCAATTGCGTGAAGCCAACTAAAGTTTGGAGCCTCAAGCGCAAAAGCCAAATTAAAACCGTAATATCCTGCGGCTAACTTGTCAAATCACGACAGACAAGTGATAAAATGCCTTCAATAACAGAAGTAAAATCTTTTTTTGTTCCGAAGGAAACTAGATGAAACCAATTAAAGCTGAACGTGAATTGTCGCTCGATTTTTTGCGCGTGACTGAGGCCGCCGCTATCGAATCCGCCAAAACGATGGGTCAGGGCGATCGCAAATATTCCGACCACGTCGCCGTCGAAGCGATGCGCGAGGTAATGGACACCGTGCCGATGCGCGGCCGCATCGTGATCGGCGAGGGCGAACGCGACGAAGCGCCGATGCTCTATATCGGCGAGGAAGTCGGCGGCGGCATCTTTTCGGCCGAGGCAAGGCAGGAGTTTCCTGAGGTCGATATCGCGGTCGATCCGCTTGAGGGCACCAATCTTTGCGCTCTCGGCGCCAACAACGCCATCGCCGTGCTGGCGGCCGCCGAACGCGGCGGGCTATTGTACGCACCGGACATTTACATGGACAAGATCGTCGTCGGCCCGTCGTGCCGCGGCGCGGTCGATATCGAAGCGCCGGTGACCGACAATCTCAAGAATATCGCCCGGCGTTTGGGTCGTGACATCGAGGATCTGACCATTATGTGTCTTGAGCGGTTACGCCACAAGGCTCTAATTGACGAGGTTCGCGCGGCCGGTGCCCGCATTCGCCTGATCTCGGATGGTGACCTGTCGGCCGGTATCTCGGCGGCGGTTGCCGGTACGAATATTCACGCCCTCATGGGCATCGGCGGTGCGCCCGAGGGCGTTATTACCGCCGCCGCGATGAAATGCCTGAACGGCGAGATACTAGCCAAGCTCGTTTGGGATCCGGAACGTCTCGGCGTTGACAAATCAAAGGTGCCGCCGGTCGGAGAGGTTATGAAACGCCTCAACGAAATGGGCATCACCGACCCAAACAAGATCTACGACACCAACGACCTCGCACCCGGCAAAAAGATCATCTTTGCGGCGACAGGCGTAACCGACGGTGCTTTGCTACGCGGCGTGCGATTCTTCGGGGCGGGCAAGCGGACGCATTCGGTTGTGATGACAACGGATTCGAAGAGCATTCGATTCGTCGATACCGTCCATGTCGAAGGTGGCCCGGATGCGGTAATCAGATTCTGAATTAGTTGTCAGTAGTCGATTGTCAGTTGTCAGTTTCCGACAACCGACAACCGACAACCGACAACCGACAACCGACAGCTATGAGCGATTCAAAACCATACGTCCTCGATTTGAGCGAAGTCACCGCCGATGACGTCGCGCTGGTCGGCGGTAAATGCTCGAGCCTCGGCGAGCTTTTTCGTGAATTGACGATACAGGGCGTGCGGGCGGTTGACGGGTTTACGACGACTAGCCACGCCTATAATCTACTGCTTGAAACCGATGGTCTTCGCAAAAAACTCCAGACATTATTGAAAGGTCTCGATGTCAACGACATGGACGAACTCGCCCGCGTCGGTGGCGAGGCCCGCGCATTGATGCTCGAAACGCCGTTTCCAAAGGATGTCGAGACGGCCATAATCAAAGCTCATGGCGAACTTGGGACGCGGATCGGCAAAAAGAATTTTGAGGTCGCGGTGCGGTCGTCGGCGACCGCCGAGGATTTGCCGGACGCCTCGTTTGCCGGTCAGCAGGACACGATCTTGAATGTTCAGGGCGAGGCACGTCTGATCGAGGCGTGTCACGAATGCTACGCCTCGCTATGGACCGACCGTGCGATTTCGTACCGGACGGCGAAGGATTTCGATCATTTCGAGGTTGCTCTCTCGATCGGTATCCAGCCGATGGTCCGCTCCGATATTGCCTGCTCCGGTGTAATGTTTACGCTTGATACCGAGAGTGGTTTTCGTGAGGCGGTCGTTATCAACGGCGCGTGGGGCCTCGGCGAGGCGGTCGTGCAGGGCATGGCGACGCCGGACGAATGGATCGTTTTTAAGCCAACGCTAAAGCTTGGTTTTCGGCCCATCATTACCCGTAAACTCGGTGTCAAAGAAGTCAAAATGGTCTTTGCCGATGACGGCACCGGTACGCAGGTTCGCGATGTTGTTGAGACGCAGCGAAATCGATTTTGTCTCGCCGGTTTCGAGGTTTTGCAGCTTGCGGATTGGGCCTGCAAGATCGAGGATCACTACTCGAAACGTGCTGGCAAGAGCCAGCCGATGGACATCGAGTGGGCGAAGGACGGCATCACCGGTGAGCTGTTTATTTTGCAGGCGCGGCCCGAAACCGTTCACACGCAGAATACGACAAACTATATCGAGAAATACAAGCTCACCGGCATACACGGAGCTCCGCTGACGAGCGGCGTTGCCGTCGGTGAAAAGATCGGCTCCGGCGCGGCCCATGTCATGCTTGATGCGTCAAAACTACGGACATTTAAGGAAGGCGAGATCCTCGTCACCTCAATGACCGACCCGGCCTGGGAGCCGATAATGAAACGCGCATCCGCCATCGTCACCGAACGCGGCGGCCGCACATGCCACAGCGCGATCATCAGCCGCGAACTTGGTATTCCGTGTATTGTCGGCACGGGCGACGCGACCGAAAAGATTCGCACCGGCTCGGACATAACGGTGAGCTGCGCCGAGGGCGACCGCGGAAATGTTTATTACGGCAAGATAGATTTTAAGATCGAAAAGCAAAAGATCATCGACAAGGAGCGGCCAAAGACTCAGATATTAATGAACGTTGGCGACCCCGATCACGCATTTGCCGTGTCGCGTCTGCCGAACGACGGCGTCGGCCTCGCCCGCCTCGAATTCATCATCAACAACCACATCGGCATTCACCCGATGGCGTTGGTTAATTATCCGAACCTGAGAAACAGGGCCGACATCGAGACCATCGCCGGCCGGATCATGGAAGAAGACCCGAAAGAATTCTTTGTCCGCTCGCTTTCCGAAGGCGTCGGACGGATTGCAGCGGCGTTTTATCCAAAACCGGTAATCGTCCGCATGTCGGATTTTAAATCTAACGAATACGCGATGCTGATCGGTGGTAAGGAATTTGAACCAATCGAAGAAAATCCGATGATCGGGTTTCGCGGTGCTTCGCGTTACTATGATGACCGTTACAAAGCCGGGTTTAGGCTCGAATGCCTCGCGCTACAGCGTGCCCGAGAGGATATGGGCTTGATAAATATCAAACCGATGATCCCGTTTTGCCGCACGGTCGAAGAAGGCAAAAAGGTGATCGCCCTGATGGCCGAGCACGGCTTGAAACAAGGCGAAAACGACCTCGAGATCTATGCCATGTGCGAGCTGCCGGCGAATGTCGTTTTTGCCGACGAATTTCTTAAGGTTTTTGACGGATACTCGATCGGATCAAACGATCTGACGCAGCTTGCGTTGGGGCTTGACCGTGATTCCGAAATGGTTGCCCATCTTTTCGACGAGCGAAACGGCGCGGTCGAAAAAATGGTCGCAATGGCCATCGACGCCGCCAAACGGGCCGGCAAAAAGATCGGCATCTGCGGTCAGGCACCTTCGGATTATCCCGAATTCGCCGAGTTTTTGGTCAAACGCGGCATCGATTCCATTTCTTTAAACCCGGACACCGTGATCCAGACAACACGCTACATTCTTGAGACGGAAAAGAGTCTGAGAGGTTGAGGCAGCTATTTTTTTAATGACCGAACCTGCCGGGAAATACGTCTCTTTAGATTTTGCTCAAATAATGCGAAAACAGGCTTTACGGGCCTGGGTGATCGGTTTGGCCGTGGTATTTGTCTGGGTTTTTGCGATTATCGCCGCTCCGCTGGCAAAAGCTAGTGGTTTCGTCACATTTTCCTCGCCGCTCTATCATTTTTTCGGATTTATCTGTCATCAAATCTCGGCTCGCTCTTTTCATGTCGAAGGCGAACAGTTCGCCGTCTGTTCACGATGTTTCGGGGTTTATTTTGGGCTGCTGTTCGGGTTTGTAATCTACCCGCTCTGGCGAAATATCACCGAGATCGAGCCGCTGCCAAGATTTTGGCTGTTTCTATCGCTGATTCCGATCTCCGTCGATTGGTCCCTCACGATCTTTGGCATTTGGGAAAATACACATCTCTCGCGGTTCATCACCGGCCTTATTTTGGGTGTCGCCTGTGCGACCTACATCGTGCCTGCGATTGTCGAGATAACGCGCAATCTCAACGCCCGCCGTCGAGGACCCGCGTGACACGGTATTCCTCGTAAATTTTGCCTTTTTACTTTTGACTTGGATCCGGACGGCAACCGAACTTTTATTGACTTAGATTCGTAAACAGAGCAATATTGAAAATTAGATGAGATTTACTCCAAAAACCGCCGTCGAGACTGCAAGAGAGGATCTCGCAAAGCGTTTAAATATTGACGAGGCCAGAGTCAGGGAGCTTAGCCTGTCCGACCACGACTTTCCGGACATGTCGCTCGGGGCCCCGGTTGACGGCGAAATGTCGGCGCAGATGATATCGAGCGGATGGCAGATCAAGCTCGGGGCGGACGATAATTCGTACGAGTATCGAGCGGACAAATACCAGCTTCGGCTGCACAACTTTAATGGTAAGAATTACGTAATAGAATAAGTTTGGAGTGCAAGCTTTAGCTTGTGTCTTCGGCGTGCAAGGGAAAGCACAAGCTAAAGCTTGCACCTCCGAACAGGAGCAGTACAAATGAATCGCAATAATATCTGGATACATGTCGGCATCGCCGTGGTGTTGATCACCATGGCGGCGGTTTTGGGGCAGATCGGACGCTGGAGAGCGGCACTGCAGGTGCACGAAAATTTTACAATCCAATCGGTCCCCGTGAAGAATCTTGAGACCGACCGGACTTCAAAAAGCGGCCACCCGGAGGTTCTCGTTAGATTCAAACCGGGTGTCAGCCTCGAACGCATTCGCCAGATAGCTTTAGCCAATCATGACAGTCTGACCGATGAGATCGAGTCCGTCAGCGGACTTTCGGTCATTGACGATCTAGACAATGCCGACCCTCAAACAGTTGCTAATCAATACGCCGCGATGACCGATACGGTTGCGTACGCCGAGCCGAATTTTCAGATAAGGCTCGATGATCCTATTCAGAAAGAGATCCTAACCGATGGTGTTTTCCGTGAGCCAACGGCAGCGCATCCTAACGATCCGCAATTTGCCGATCAGTGGGCGCTGAACAATCTCGGACAGGATGGCGGGAAGCAAAGGGCAGATATTGATGCTCTACAAGCGTGGACCAAGACAAAAGGCAGCAGCGATGTTGTCGTCGCGGTGCTCGATACGGGCGTCGATTTTACGCACGTCGATCTTCGCGAAAATATGTGGTTCCGGCCCGAAAACGTTCCGGCCTATGCTGACGCTGAGCTTGGTACATTTAATGACATCAACGGTTTTAACGGCACGGACAAGATCGCCGATCCGATGGACGATAACGGCCACGGTACGCATTGCGCCGGTATAATCGGTGCCGAGGGCGACAATGGCGAGGGCGTTGCCGGTATCAACTGGCACGTAAAGATAATGCCGCTCAAGTTTTTAGGACGCAGCGGCGGCGGTTCCGTCGATGACGCCATCGAGGCGATCAACTACGCCATTGACCGTAAAAAGCACGGCGTCAATCTTCGCATCATCAGCGCAAGTTGGGGTTCGACCAGCCGGTCGCAGGCGCTTGAGGACACGATCCGGGCGGCGGGCGATGCGGGCATATTATTTGTCGCGGCTGCCGGTAATGATGGTTCGAATAACGACAGCCGACCGCATTACCCGTCAAATTATGACCTGCCAAACGTCATTAGCATCGCGGCCCTCGACCGCAATGACCAGCTTGCGGGTTTTTCGAATTTTGGCGTCAAAACCGTGCATGTTGCCGCGCCTGGCAAGGAAATTCTTTCGACCTGGCTGAATGACGACTACCGCGAAGCCTCGGGCACATCGATGGCAACGCCCTATGTTTCTGGTGTCGCGGCCCTCATCGTCGCGAACGAACCGAAAATCAGCATGGAAAAGCTCCGCGAGCGTCTTCTGAAGTCGGTCGACAAGATCGCTTCACTCGACGGCAAAGTTTCGAGCGGCGGCCGCATATGCGCGGCAAAAGCTCTCGGTATCAGCGAATAAACCATCTGCAACATTGGACTAACGATTTGCGACAATCGTTTAAGGTGCAGCATGGAAAATCGTCCTCAAAAACAAATCCATTATTTCTGTAAAGCCCTGTAAACATAGGGCTTTTTATTTTTCTCGTTCCTGGCATCGATTTTGGCACGCGCTTTGCCATAAATGAGGTCGAGCAATGGCCACATCATTGCCTAAGATTATGAAAAGGGAGAAAACAATGAACAGACTAAAGAGTTTGATAACAATTTCGGCATTTTCCTTAATGGCTTTATGCTTGCCGGCCATCGCTTCGGCTCAATACAATGGCCAGTATCCGCCCAATAATCCGAACGGCGGCTATAACAATGGCGGTTACGGAAATGGTGGTTACAATAATGGCCAAAATGGAAATAATGGCTATTATGGCGACATTCGCTCGACGCTTCGAGATCTGAAGGACCGCTCGCGGAATTTTGAAAAGCAACTCGACCGCAGCCCGATCTACAGCAAGAACGGCAACGGCAACTACGGAAATTACGGGGGTTACAGAAACGGCAATGACACCGGTTATGTCCGAAAACTGGCCGACAGATTTGGCGACGCCGCTGACCGGTTAAACAGTAAGTATGGCAATGGCCGCAATGCGAACAATGGCTCCAATGAAGCTAATGAGGTTCTTAATTTGGGATCGCAGTTGGAACAGGAATTGTATAACCGCGGCATGGACGGATATCTCCAAAACGAATGGAACCGCATCCAAAATGACCTGCGGGTCGTTTCCAACACCTACGGCTCCAATTACAACGGCGGCAACAACCGAAATAATCGGAACAACCGTAATTATCCAACGAACTACCCTAATAACTACCCAACGACCAACGGCCGACGCAATCTGCCCAGTTGGTGGCCATTCTAAGCAAGTTGAATTGCGATTTAAGCAGCCCGGGTTCACGAGACGCGGGCCTTTTTTCCGTTTGGAGTTCCAGCTTTAGCCGCTCCTTCGGGTAAAATTAGGCCAACTAAAGTTGGAACTCAAAACGTATGGCCGGAACGCTCTATCTAGTCGCAACGCCAATAGGAAATTTGCAGGACATCACCCTGCGGGCGCTCGAAACGCTGCGCAACGTGGATGTGATCGCTTGCGAAGACACGCGGCACACGCGAAATCTGCTAAACCATTTTCGAATATCTAACCGGACGATTAGCTATCACGAACACAACGAACAGGAGCGGGCCGAAGAACTTGTGGATCGGTTGGTTGGGGGTGAATCGATTGCAATCGTTTCGGACGCCGGAACGCCGGGCATCTGCGACCCGGGATTTCGGATAGTCCAGCGGGCGGGAGAGGCCGGGATCGCGGTCGTGCCGATTCCTGGTGCGGTGGCGTTTGTCGACGCGGTGGTTGGTTCGGGAATCGCGACTGACTCGATTTTTTTTGGTGGATTTCTGCCGTCAAAAAAGAGCGAACGAATAAAGCGCCTTGCTGAGATCGCCAATGTTCCGGCGACGCTCGTGCTGTACGAGACGCCGCATCGGCTGGGCAAATCGCTGGCTGATTGTCTTGAGGTTTTGGGAGACCGACAGGCGGCGGTGGCCCGCGAACTCACGAAACTCCACGAAGAATTCGCCCGCGGATACTTGAGCGAGTTGGTTGAAAGATTTGGCAGGAACGCAGTTAAAGGTGAGATCGTGCTGGTGATCGACCGCGTTCAAGATCGCGTCGTGAGGAGCGACGCCAAGACGCCAAAATCGCTAACCAAACGTCTAAAAGAATTAGAAAAAGAAGGCGTTGATACTAAGACCGCTCTGAAAAAAGCCGCTAAGGAATTCGGCCTAAGTAAATCCGAAGCCTACCGGCTTACGCAAGTAAAAATTCAAAAGTAAAAAGGCAAAACCGGAACTCGACGCCAATTTTGCCTTTTTACTTTTGCCTTTAACGGTTTACCTCGGCTGGTTGAGTTCCGGCGGCAGCGTCTTGTCGATCTTCGGACGTTCCTTGAGGTCGGTCAGTTTTAACAAGGTTATCATGATCGAGCGGGAGACTTTTTCCATCTTGACGTAGTCGATCTTTTGCGGCTCGTCGCCGACCCTGTGATAGTCTTCGTGTTCGCCGTCGAACCAGAACGCGATCGGAATGCCATTAACGGCATAGTTAAAATGGTCCGAGCGGAAAAAGAAGCGGTTCGGATCTTTCGGGTCGTCGTACCGCGTGTCGTAATTCAGGTTTAGATAACCGGCGTTTACGCCGCTGACGATGTTGCCGAGCGTCGAGCTCATCATGTCTTTGCCGATAACATAGACCTGATTTTCGCCCGACAGCGTGGCGTTACAAGGCCCGCGAGGTCCCGGATTGGTGTCGCACGGAGCCATGTAGCCGGGCTTTTTACTGCGGCCGATCATGTCGATGTTAAGCTGCGCGATGACCTTTTTGATATCGACCGTCGGATATTTGTTAAAATACTGGCTGCCCCACAGACCTTTTTCCTCACCGCAGTGCCACACAAAAAGAACGGAGCGTTTCGGATGTTTGGGGGCTTTCGCGAGGGCTTCAGCGATCGAGAGCACCGAAACTGTTCCCGACCCATCATCGTCTGCTCCGTTGTTGATCTTGTCGGGAGCGTTCGGATCCGTAAGGAGGCCGATGTGGTCGTAATGGGCACCGATAGCGACCATTTCCTCTTTCAATTTGGGGTCGCTGCCTTCCCAGAGCGCGACGACATTCTGCGTCCAGGCCGTTTCGGGCTTGGTGGCAATGTTGAAGGTGAAGGTCTTTGCAGCCGAAAGCTCAAACGAATTAGCGGCTCCGCTCATCGGGTTGCCAGCCTCGCCGGCAAAAAGAGCGGAGGTTAATTTCGGGCTTGCAATAAAGACCGACGGAGCGCGGTTGCCCTGCGGGCTAGCTGCTTGTGCGGTTGCAAACTTCTCAACCGTCATGCGGCTGCGTCCAAATTGTTGGGTGAGATTCGGCCAAATGCTGGTCCAAAATTTGGATGGCAATATGATAACGCCGAGGGCGCCATTTGCCGCAGCATAGCCAACCGCGTCGAACCAGTCCTTTCCCCGACCCGCATTCGGTATGTCGGCTTGGGTTACGCCTTCTGGAAGCGGCACAAGGACTCGACCTCCGGCTGGCCCCTCGGCAAAAACAGCGATAAATTTTCCCTTAACATCAAGATTGGCGTACGGGTTCAGATTCTTTGACTTTATCAGCCAGCCATTTCCGGCAAATACTACCTGTCCGGAGATCGGCGATGTTGTGTTTCCCGAAACGCGGACCAGATCGTCACCATACGAAAACTTTTGGCCCGCGACGTCGACGGCCGTTGAGGATGGATCAATGCTGTCCCTCTTGAGAGCGATCTTCTGGTAGAAGGTGCCGTTATCGCCCGCGGGTTTGAATCCCCATTTCGACAGGTTCATGCCGATAAATTTGGCGGTCGTGTCGAGCCCTCGCGACGGCGTGTCGCGGCCTTCCATTTCGTCGGACGCGACGAAATATAAATAATCGCTCAATTGCTTGGCGGTAACGCCCTCTGCGATCTTTTTCTCGTCGGATGATATTTTCAGCGCAGGCGCCGCCGCCGGTGTCTGCGAAAAGCCGACCGACTGAAATACGAATACTGCAAGCAGCAGAAATCCAAAAAAGTTTCTCTTCATTTTTTCTCCTCAAAAATTACTCGCCACAAATACACAAAGTACACAAAGAAAAAACAAGCCGGTTAATAATTTCCGGTTGAATATGCAGAAAACTTTGTGTACTTTGTGCCTTTGTGGTGCAAATTCTTCGGTGTGTTACGCAAACGGCACGGAGTTTGTTTCGCGCGGCGATCCAATAATACAGATTTTATTCAAATTTGCGAGTCTTAATACATCATCGCGGTCAAAGATCAGCGTTTTACCGGCCGTGATCGACAGGCAAGTCGCTCCGGCCGCGACCATCGCTTCGATAGTCGGAACGCCGACGACCGGCACGTCGAACCGCATATCCTGGTACGGTTTGGCGACCTTTACGACCGTCAATTTTCCGTTCGCCAGCTCGCCTGCTCTCTTTATGGTCGCGTCCGTGCCCTCCATCGCCTCGATCGCGACACAGGCTTTTGCCCGAACGACTATGGTTTGCCCCAAATCCAATCGTGCGATCTCGTCGGCGATGTGCAGGCCGTATTCGATGTTGCCGAGTTCAAAATCGGTCGGTTTTCGCTTTGTCAGCACGCCCTCCGGCGCTAGTTGATCTTGTATAAAGTATGTGGAATCAATAAGTTCAATGCCTTCCTTGGCCATTTCGTCGGCGACGCCGCCGATCAGGGCGTCAGTGTTGCGACGCGGCAGATTCCACAGCATCCTGACCATCCTGAGATCCGGCATCGCCCCCGAAAAGATCTGGACATGCTTGACCTGCCCGGCCATGATCGCTTTTTCGACATTCTGCTTCTTAAAAAACGAGATCATTTTCCCAAGCTGGCCGATCCCGACCCAAATGATGTTTTCGGCGATCTCGTTCATGCCCGGTTCGGTCTCTTCCTTGATCGCGACAATGGCGAGCGAAATGCCCTGCCTACGCGCACCTTCGACGACGAGGAAAGGAAATGTGCCGTTTCCGGCGATCAGACCGTAGTTCATAGAGTTCTTTAAAAACCGGCACCGCTTCGGGATAAGTGATAAGTGAAATGTGAAAAATGATAAGTTCGCTCAAACTTTTCAGTTATAACTTATCATTTATTCCGGTGATTCTGCTTGTGCAAGTATAATCGGTGCCTCGATCGTCTGCGAAAACAATAGCAGAAGATTTGCGTAACAGACGGTGTTTTGATTTCATAAAGCTATTCCAACGATACAACTGAAAAATATGATGTTCAAATTGATTGGCCTGACTGCTCTTGCTTTATCCATGTTCCTGATGTCGTTTGGCCAGACCGCAACGCCGTACCTGACGGAGCCGTCGCTGTCGGCGGATCGCAAGGAGATCGCTTTTGTCTCGGGTGGCGACATCTGGACGGTGCCCGCCGAGGGCGGCGTGGCGAGGTTGCTCGTCTCGCATCCGGCTACCGAATCGCGGCCGCTGTTTTCGCCTGATGGAAGATTTTTAGCGTTCGGCTCAAACCGCACAGGGAGCGGCGATATCTACATCCTCGAATTGGAAACCGGTAATCTTCGCCGCCTGACCTTTGACGATGTAAATGAACAGATCGACGCGTGGTCGCGTGACGGGAAGTGGATCTATTTTACTTCGGGCAGCCGGGATATTTCGGGGATGAACGACATTTTTCGCGTCGCGGCGACTGGCGGAACACCGATGCAGATCAGCTCCGATCGTTACACGAACGAATTCGAATCCACGCCGCTTGTCGACGGCTCGATTATCTTCGCAGCCCGCGGCAACTCCAACGGACAATGGTGGCGACGCGGTAGCAGCCATCTCGACCAAAGCGAGATCTGGCAAAAGACCGGCGACAATTACACGAAACTGACCGAGGGCGGAGCCAAGCAAATGTGGCCGATGGCGACGCCGGACGGTTCTAAAATGTATTTCATGTCAGATCGCAGCGGCCAACAAAACATCTGGTCGATGCTCCGTGGCAGTCAGCCCAAACAGGTGACGAATTTTACCGATGGCCGTGTTCTATGGCCCAGTATGTCGTATGACGGGCAGGAGATCGTTTTCGAACGAAACTTTCGCATCTGGAAGATGAAAACCGGCGACGGCAAGCCCGCTGAGGTGCCTATCGTTTTACGCGGTGCGGCATCGAGCCCGATGAATGACCGCGTCAGTCTTGGGACGCAGATCCGCGAACTTGCTCTCTCGCCGGACGGCAAAAAAATTGCGGTGATCGCTCACGGTGAGGTCTTTGCCGCGTCGGCCAAGGATGGCGGCGAGGCGACCCGTGTTACTAGCACCGTTGCCGCAGAATCTTTCGTAACATGGTCGCCAGATAGCAAAAAGATTGTCTACGCATCGGAACGCGATGGTGCGATGGGCATTTTCCAATACGATTTTGCCACCGAGAAAGAGACGCAGCTAACCCACGGGACAAACACGGATACGGCTCCGCTTTTTTCACCCGACGGCAAATCCCTCGGCTTTATTCGCAATGCCCGGAGCTTGATGATTTATGAAATGGAATCAAAGCAGGAGCGGGATGTATGTAAATTCTTTTCCGATCCGCCCCCGTTTATTGGCGATGACACTTTCAGATGGTCGCCGGACGGCAAATGGATCGCGTTTTTGACGGGGGCCCCCGATGCCAGGTCGTACACAAATGTCAGCGTCGTTCCGGCGAGCGGCGGTGCCCCAAAACCGATCAGTTTCCTGGCGAATTCCGGAGCACGCTCACTCTCATGGAGCCCCGACGGAGCATACATTCTATTCGACACGAGCCAACGAACCGAAACGAGCAATGTCGCCCGGATCGACCTTAAGCTGAAAACGCCGAAATTCCGCGAGGACCAGTTTCGCGATCTTTTCAAACAGGAAAACCCGAGAGATAGGCAGCAGCCTCCACCGGTTTCGGCCGCCCCGACTCCAGCGGCGGCGGCTTCGCCGGCGGCTGAAAAGAAAGACGAATCGAAGGCAACCGAGATCGTTTTCGACGACATTCGCAAACGGCTCAGCTTTATCAATACCGGTGTCGACCCGCGCGGCACTGTTATTAGTCCCGACGGCAAAACGCTGCTCGTGCTCGCCAGCGCTGAGGGCCAGTTTAATATCTACACGATTTCGCTCGACGAACTTGCGACCGACACTTCGGCCCGGCAATTGACCTCGACGCCGGGAGGTAAATCGCAAGCCCAATTTTCGCCGGACGGCAAAGACGTCTATTACGTCGAAAATGGCCGCGTTAACATCGTCAACCTCGAACGGCGCGACGTGAAACCGTTGAATCTCAACATTGATATTAATGTCGATTTTGCGCGGGAAAAGGTCGAGGTGTTTAAGCAGGGGTGGCGGTATCTGCGTGACAATTTCTTCGACGAAAAATTTCACGGCGTCGACTGGAACGCCGTCCGGGCGACATACGAACCGCTCATCACCGCCGCTAAATCTATGGATGAGGTCCGCCGCTTGATGAATATGATGGTGGGCGAATTGAACGCATCGCATCTAGGCGTTAACGGGCCGCCGGCCTTTGTCGCGACACAGGTGGGAAAACTGGGTCTCCGTTTTGACCGGGGCGAATATGAAACTAATGGAAACCTCAAGATAACCGAGGTCATCACGCTCAGCCCAGCGGCGGTCGCCAAAACGGTCAGCGTTGGCGATTACGTGCTGAGTGTCGACGGCACAAAGATCGCCGCAGGTATGAACATCGACGAGGTCCTCGAAGGCAAGGTCGGCAAGCGCATCGCGCTAGTCGTTGCCACCTCCGCGAGCGGTACAAACAAACGTGAGGTCATCGTCAAACCCGTCACGACAGGCGTTGAGAAAGCTTTGCTCTATCGCCAATGGGTCGAAGCAAATCGAGCCTACGTTGCCGGGGTCAGCGGCGGCAAGATCGGCTACGTTCATCTGCAGGACATGGGCCAGGGATCTCTCGATCAACTCTATATCGATCTTGACGCCGAAAACCAGTCAAAAGACGGCGTCGTCATCGACATTCGCAACAACAACGGCGGATTTATCAATCCTTACGTAATTGACGTGCTTTCGCGGCGTGGCTATCTGACAATGCGCGGACGCGATCAGTGGAACGTGCCGGCCCGCTCGGCTCTCGGCCAGCGAGCTCTCGAAAAGCCGACCGTGCTGATCACGAACCAGCATTCGCTATCTGACGCCGAAGATTTTACCGAGGGCTATCGTACGCTCAAACTCGGCAAGGTCGTCGGCGAACCGACATCGGGCTGGATCATTTTTACCTCAAACGCAACTCTCTTTGACGGAACGACCGTACGCCTGCCGGGGACGACGATCTTCGGCAGCGACGGTAGGGGCATGGAGCTTAATCCACGCCCTGTAGACGTGCTTGTCAGCCGTCCCATCGGCGAGACCTATACGGGCAAGGATTCGCAGCTCGACATGGCGGTAAAACAGTTGATAGGGAATTAAGACAAGTCACCGCGAAATACGCAAAAAATGGAGATCTTTTTTCGTATATTTCGCGTATTTCGCGGTCATATTTCTGACGTAAAGAGCCGCAGCTTTTCGCCGTCCGGTGCATCAGTCACGCCGGTTTCGGTAAATCGGAGCTTTTCGAGCAGCCGGATCGACGCGCCATTATCAAGGGATGTTATCGCCAAAACCTGCGTAAAACCGAGCGTGTCGCGGCCATACTTCATCATCGCGTCCGCCGATTCAAAGCCGTAGCCTATTCCTTCGAATTCGGGCAAAAATGCGAAGCCCAAGTCCGGCCCGGGCAGCGTATCACGCTTTACAAAACCGCAAAGCCCGACTGCCGCGCCATCGCTTTTACGCTCCACAACATACAGCCCAAACCCATTATTCAGATAGCTTACGCGATAACGACTTTCGATAAATCCAGCAGCGTCCTCTGGCGAAGTTACGCCGCGGTCGCCGATATATTTGATGAATTTGGGCGTGTTGAGCAGTTCGTAAACAAACTCCGCATCGTCGTCCGTTAGGAGTTCTCGGATTATAAGGCGTTCGGTTTCGAGGATCTTATTAAGAACCTGGAACTCATTTTGATTTTCGTTTTCGCTCATGTTTCGTCTGCTGGTTGATCGTTAATGGGTTCAAAATAGGGTCCCCGCACATGCAAAACTCGTACAACTGAGCTATCGATTTCAAACAGCACCCGATATCTACCAATAATTAAGTGCCGTACATCTGGTTCTTTAAGATTACGGTCTGGTGCGAGCGGACAGGTAAGCGGAAATCGAGACAAATGGTCTTTAAGTCTTTCCTGATCTGTACAGCCCAGCGTCTGGCTTCAGCGACACCCCAATTACGAATGCCCCATTCCAATGACGTGAGAATATCAGATTCAGCGGATTTTGCTATTTTTACCGTGTACTTCATTCATTCCACGGAATGTCATACTTGGTAAACATCTCTTCAAAGAATTCTTCGGAGTCGCGAACGCGGCCGGCCTCAACATCTTCCCTACCTCGACGGATACCTTCTCTCATTTCCATCCGATCCTTGACGTGAAGATATTCCTGATAGCTATCGGGGTCGTGTACAACAGCCGCGGCCTTACCATTTACGGTAAGTACTATCGGCTGACCCGTCTTTTTCATCTGTTTGATAAACTTTGAACTGTCTCTCTTAAAAACGCTGAGGCTTTGAATGTCTCGAGTGAGTTTCATGAAGCTAATATACCATATGTTGTTAAATTTAGTGTTAATTTAGCGAGGCAGGTTCAGTGATCCACTCTCAGTCTGCTGCCGTGCGTGATAAGACGACCGCGTGAGCGGTGACGATTCGACGTGTTTGAAGCCCATCGCCTCACCGATCTGCTTCCATTCGGCGAATTCTTCGGGTGTGACGTAGCGTTCGACGGGCAGGCGTTTTTCGTAGGGTTGCAGGTATTGGCCGATGGTCATGATGTTGCAGGACGATCTTCGCAGGTCACGCATCAGGTCGACGACCTCTTCGAATGACTCACCGAGGCCGGCCATGATGCCGCTTTTGGTGAGCATGGCCGGAGCTTGCGTGTCGCGAAAATGAGCGGCACGTGCGAGCAGTTCCATCGACTGCTCATAGACAGCGTCCGGGCGAACGCGGCGGTAGAGGCGGGCGATCGTTTCGGTGTTGTGGTTGAGAACATCGGGACGGGCGACGAGAACGTTATTCAAAGCATTTTCATCGCCGTTAAAATCGGGGATGAGGACCTCGACCTTACATTCGGGATTAAATTCGCGGACCTTTGTGATCGTCTCGGCCCAGTGCATCGAGCCGCCGTCGGCGAGGTCGTCGCGGTTGACCGACGTGATGACCGCGTGTTTTAGATCGAGATGCCTGACCGCTTCGGCGACATGGGCTGGTTCCATCTGATCGAGATCCATCGGCTGGCCCTTATTTACCGCGCAAAAGCCGCAGTGTCGCGTACAAGTGTCGCCGCCGAGCATGAAGGTCGCTGTCTTATCGGTCCAGCATTCGAAGATGTTCGGGCACTTCGCTTCCTGGCATACGGTGTGAAGATTGAGCCCGCTAATCAAGTCAAGCACCGCGTTTTGGTTGCGCGGGTCGCCGAGTTTGATCTTTAGCCAATCGGGCTTTTTGAGTCGTTCGCGGTTTTTGCGGTTAACAAATTTTTCGATCAGGATCTTTTCTTCGATCATAGGAACGCTCACATTTTGCGAAATATCAGTCTAACACCTCGATTACTAAAAATTCACTTGACAATTATTTCGCGATTCATTAATTTAAGAATATCGACTTTTTAGTAAGGATTCAATGAACCAAATCGCTCAGTCAAAAAATCATGCATGTTGTTGTTGTATGACGTGCGCCTGTATGGCGTACCGGCTGAGGTTTTGCGTGGACGAGTGATCCGTTTCTAACGCAATCAAAGGAATAAAATCCGACCGGCCGTGACATCTTAAATCAAGATTCACGGTCGGTTTTCTTTTTGGGGAACAAAACAATGGGTGCAGCAGCAATAGAAATCGAAACAGCGAAACCGCTACATGTTGGCGAGATTTCGACACATTTTCTCGAATCGGCCATCGGCAATACGCCGCTTATCCGACTGAGAAAAGTGACGAAGGGCCTGCCGTCGAGCGTCGAAATATACGCCAAAGCCGAGTTCCTAAACCCCGGCGGCTCGGTCAAAGACCGGGCTGCTCTGTCAATTGTCCGGGCCGCCGAAGCGGCGGGCGAACTTACACTCGCTAAGACGCTCCTGGACGCGACAAGCGGCAATACTGGCATCGCCTACGCGATGATCGGAGCGGCCCGCGGTTATCGCGTAACGCTCGCTCTCCCGAAAAACGCGAGTGCCGCACGCAAACGCATCCTGAAACTTTATGGCGCAGAGATCATCGAAACCGATCCGCTAAATGGAACCGACGGCGCCCAGATCGTCGCCCGCGAACTGGCCGAAAAATTTCCCGACAAATATTTCTACGCCGATCAATACAACAACGACGCCAATTGGAAAGCTCATTTTGATACGACCGCTCCTGAGATCTGGCGGCAGACCGATGGACGAGTAACGCATTTTGTCGCGGGTCTCGGTACGACGGGCACTTTCGTAGGCACCAGCCGACGATTGAAAGAACTGTACCCCGAGCTGGTTGCCGTTTCAATGCAGCCCGATAGACCGCTGCATGGACTCGAGGGGATGAAACATTTGGGCACCGCTCGTGTTCCCGGCATCTACGATTCGCTGGTCGCCGACCGCAACGTCGAGATCGCGACCGAGGATGCACAGGAAATGACGCGTCGTCTCGCCCGCGAAGAAGGGCTCTTTGTCGGCGTCAGTGCCGGGGCAAATGTACTGGCGGCGGTCAGACTGGCCAGGGAGTTGGATGGTGACGCCGTGATCGTAACGATCTTGTGCGACGGCGGCGGAAAGTATTTGGATGACCAATTTTGGAACGCAGACTAAATAAAGAAGGAGACTATTATGAGTGCAATTTTAACGGAAGTATTAACGGCAAACGAAAATTACGCAGCCAATTTCGGCGATAAAAAAGATCTCGCCCTGCCCCCGGCACGCGGGTTCGCGATCCTGACCTGCATGGACGCGAGGCTCGATCCGGCAAAATACGCCGGTCTGGCCGAGGGCGATGCCCACGTAGTGCGCAACGCCGGCGGGCGGGCCAGCGACGACGCTATCCGCTCGTTGGTTATCTCGTACAAACTGCTGGGGACACGAGAGTTTTTCATTATCCACCACACCGATTGCGGAATGGAATTTTTTACGAACGAAGTGATCGGCGGTCTGCTGTCGAAGAGTCTCGAAACCGCCACTTTGGACGAAAATGGTTTTCATGATGTCGGTATCGGCCCCGGTTCGGAAGAAGGCAGATACATCAATTTTCTGACCATCGCGGACCGGCTCGGCAGCGTCGTTGACGATGTAAAACGTGTTCGAAATCATCCGCTCGTGCCCAAGTCGATACCGATCTACGGCTACATTTACGACGTGCAAAGCGGCCGATTGATCGAGGTCAAAGAGGCGACGGAGGCCGGAAAGCCGGCCGTAAAACAAGCGGCAGTTGGTGAATAAATAGAACAACATGACACAAACTATCGGCATTTTTTACGAACACTCGGATTGGTTCCGGCCATTGTTCCGGGCATTGGATGCTCGCGGCGTCGGTTATGAAAAGATCGACGCAGCGAGCGACTATTACAACCCGGAAGCGGCGGCAGAGTTTCCGGTCGTCTTTAATCGAATGAGCGCGTCGGCGTATCTTCGGGGCAATGGCAACGCGATCTTTTATACGAGCGGGCGGCTCGCGAGTCTGGAGCGATCGGGTATCCGGGTCATCAATGGATTTGAGGCGTTTCAGATCGAGATCTCAAAGGCGTTGCAGATCGCTTTGCTGAAATCGCTCGGTATCAAGTTTCCCAAAACCCGGATCGTCAATTCAAGCAAAAAACTGATCGAGGCAGCGGCGGAGCTTGCCTTTCCGATACTCGTCAAACCGAATATCGGCGGTCGCGGTGCGGGCATTATTAAATTCGACACGCTGGCTGAATTGCAAGCGGCGGTGGACGAGAACCTGATCGATTTTGGCATCGACGGCACGTTAATTGTTCAGGAATTTGTGGCGAAACGCGGCGAGCATATTAATCGCGTCGAGACGCTCGATGGCAAATTTCTCTACGCATTGAAGATATACCCGACTGGCGAAAACTTTAATCTCTGCCCGGCCGAGGTCTGTCTGACGGAACCCATCCCAGGCAGCGGTGAGGTCTGCCTCGCCGACGGTCCAAAAGCCGGATTGAGGATCGAGAATTTTGTCCCGCCGCCGGACATTATCGAAACCGTCGAGCGGATCGTCGCCGGGGCGAAGATCGACGTTGGCGGCGTCGAATATTTGATCGACGACGATAGTGGGGAGGCTTTGTTTTACGACATCAATGCTCTCTCAAATTTTGTCGCGGATGCGGTTAATATCGTCGGGTTTGACCCGCACGAACTGCTGGTTGATTTTTTAGAAAAGGAGATTGAAAAATGCGTTACGGATATTGGATGCCGGTCTTTGGCGGCTGGTTAAGAAACGTCGATGACGAACAGATGGAGGCGAGTTGGGCGTATGTCAAACGGCTGGCCCAACGCAGTGAGGAGATCGGATTTGACCTCTCGCTGATCGCCGAGTTGAATCTCAATGACATCAAGGGCGTCAATGCGCCATCGCTTGACGCATGGTCGACTGCCGCTGCGATCACAGCGGTCACGAACAGTCTGGAGCTAATGGTCGCCGTGCGTCCGACGTTTCACAACCCGGCGTTGCTTGCCAAACAGGCGTCGAACATCGACCGCATGGGCGGTGGCGGACGGTTGTCGTTAAATGTTGTTTCTTCGTGGTGGTCGGAGGAGGCGAAAAAGTTTGGCGTCCAATTTGACGAGCACGACGACCGGTACGCCCGAACGGCGGAATGGCTGGAGATCGTTGACCGGATGTGGAAAGAAGATCATTTTTCATTTTCAGGCAATTATCATCGGGTAGCGGATGTTGTAATGCAGCCGAAACCGATCAAAAAACCGGTCATCTACGCCGGTGGCGAATCCGAAAAGGCAAAGGAGACTATTGCCCGGCAATGCGACGCCTACGTGATGCACGGCGACGAGCCGGAAAAAGTCAAAGCGAAGATCGACGATATGGAACGCCGACGCGATAAGCTAGGTATGCCGTCGATGACGTACGGTGTTGCCGGATATACGATAGTGCGGGAAAATGAGCACGAGGTCCAACTTGAGCTTGCACGCATCACTGACGTCAAACAATCGGCCGCCGGTTACGGTAATTATCAGGATTGGCTGAGTAATACTAAACTTGAGCAACAGGTTTCGCTAGAGGATTATTCGGTATCAAATCGCGGCTTGCGTTCGGGCTTGATCGGCACACCTGATCAGGTTGCGGAGCGAGTGGACGAATTCGAACGAGTCGGCGTCGGCCTGCTTTTATTGCAGTGCAGCCCGCAGATCGAGGAAATGGAGCGGTTTTCCGAGGCGGTCATCGAGTATCGGCAAGTAGGGGTTGGAGCATGAAAAGAATAATTATCGGGCTAATTATAGCGATTTTGGGGCTTAGCATTTTTGGCCAGGCCAAATCCGAATATGCAGATTCGATCAAAAAATGGCGGGCCGACCATCAGGCTGAGCTGCTGACAGAAGATGGGTGGTTTTCGGTCGCCGGGCTCTTTTGGCTAAAAGATGGGCTCAATACAGTTGGAGCCGGCAATGGTTATGACGTTGAGCTGACGGATAATTTCAAACTGGGAAAATTCGGCGAGATTGTTTTTTCAAATGGCAAAGCCACTCTGAATGTCGCATCGGGAGTCGTCGCGACCAGTGGGGGCAAAAGCGTCTCAAACATCGATCTAGGCTCCGACGACAAGAGCAAGCCGACCAAGGTCACGGTCGGCAGCCAGACCTTTTACCTGATCAAGCGCGAAGAACGCTTTGGCATTAGGCTGAAAGACACAAAAAATCCGCCGAGGGTAAATTTCAAAGGCCTGAAATGGTTTCCGATCGATCCGGCATTGAAAGTTACCGCCGAACTCGAACCGTATCCCGTACCCAAAGACGTCAACGTCCCGAACGTGCTCGGCGGGACCTTTCCATACAAAAGTCCCGGCATCCTGAAATTCAAACTTCGCGACAAGGAATACAGATTGCAGCCGGTTATTGAGGAAGACCACCTTTTTATCATCTTTCGTGACCTGACCAGCCGGACGACGACCTACGGAGCCGGGCGCTTTCTCTACGCTGCCGCAGCAAATGACGGTAAGGTTATTCTGGATTTTAACAAGGCCGAAAATCCGCCGTGTGCGTTCACGGCGTTCGCGACCTGTCCGCTGCCGCCGCAGCAAAACCGCCTTGAGGTCGGGATCAAGGCGGGAGAGAAGCGGTACCACACCTAAAGTCTGCAAACGACCTTTCCGATGATGTCTGCCGGGCGTAAAGCACCGAACGTGCGGCTGTCGGTGCTCTCGTCCGGATTGTCGCCAGCGAGGAAATATTCGCCTGACGCTGAGATTTCGGTAACTCGTTTTATCAATCGGGTGTTTTGCTTATACGGATGTTTGGCAAGAACGATGTCGCCGACGGCGATCATAGCCGATGGATCGACAAGAACTTTGTCACCGCTCGTCAATGAGGGCACCATCGAATCACCGTCCACCGCGAACGCCTCGCGGCGGCGCAAAATAAGCAGGAGCTTTTCTCGTAATCCGGCGACCGGCACCCTGTTACGCATAACAAAAAGATAGCGCACGGCTACTAAAACCGTGCGCTATCGTTAACTAAAACCCAACTAGCTTACGAAGCTGTGTACCAGGCCACATCGCGATCCTTCGACGACCAGAATATGCCATGGATCTCTTTGATCGCGTCCATCAGCTCGGTCGCGTGTTCGAGGCTGACCTCGACCTTGCATGCCGAGCAGAGCTTGGCCGCCTTCCAAAATGTGTCGTGCAGATGTGGATATTTTTCGAGATGGGCCGGCTTGAAATAATCCGTCCACAGGATCAATATTTCGTCCTTAGCGACGCGGGCCTGCTCTTCCTTGACCAGTATGTACCGCGTCAGTGTGTTGTGATAATTCGCCGTTGCTTTGGCGTCGCTGCCGTCCGGAGCCTTGAGGTCAAGGATCTTTTTGGTCATCGAGAGCACCGCCTCAGCCGAGATCCGAGCCGAAGCCGGGTCGTAAACGCCGCACGGAGCATCGCAATGGGCCTCCGCAGTTTCAATATTTGCCGTTAGTTTTGCAGTAATTTTATTTAACATATTCCCTCTGTTTTTACTTAAAAGTGTTCTGATAAATCCCCGGGTCCCCGCGCCCCCGCGTCTCTTAGTCCTCCGGCCGCGTCCCCGCGTCGATGCCGGCGATGCTCGCCTGATTTATGACCTTTACTTCCAGATCGCCTGACAGGCGGATCTGGCATGAAAGTCTCGTGTTTTCGCTCAAGCCTTCTTTAGTAGAAAGTATCGCAACCTCGTCGTCGGTCTTTTCGCCTACATTGTCCGACAAAATCTCTACGCGGCAGGTGGTACACCGAGCATTTCCGCCGCAGCGATGCAGAATGTCTACACCATTGTCCTCTAGCGCAAGAACAAGCTTCTTGCCATCGGCAGCCTCAAATGTGACTGCACCAGTGGCCGTGTGGGCCGTAATATTTGGCATCAAAAATTCTCCTATTTACTAATTTGAATTTGTCATATTGAACGGCTGAGCGCAAGTTGAAGGGTTTCGAGAAGTCACAGATAGTTAATTTCCGCCGATCTGTACTTTTTCGCGTTTTTCGTTGATCGCAACAAATGTAATGTCCGCCGATGTCACACGCACTTTCTGCCCCTTATTGCCAAACCGCTCGGCTTCGACCTCGACATGGATGGTGATGGAGGTCTTGCCGACATTCAGCGTCGTCGCATAAAAGCTGACCAGATCACCGATAAACACAGGCTCGTGAAAGATGACCTCCTTCATCGCGACGGTCACAAACCGCTCGTGCTTAGTATGCCTTACTGCCTCAACGCCGCCGGCGACATCGATATAGCTCAATATCACACCGCCAAAAACCGTCCCGTGGGCATTAGTGTCACGCGGCATCATCGTCAGTCGTATCGCGGCGTCTCGTATCGTTTCTTGTTCCATAATCTTAAATTTGTGCCGGGAAATTTTAACCGCAGATGAACGCAGATAAGCGCGGATCAGAAAATCATAAATCAATATCTGCGTCTATCTGCGTTCATCTGCGGTTAATTTTTCTTCCGTCCATTTAGCGATGGTGTCCCGCAATTCATTCAAATGCTCGTCAAAAAAATGGCCGCAGTTTTCGAATATAACGAGTTCCGTATCGGCATTCTGTGCGACCTTTTCAACCAGCGGACGCAGATTCTCGACCGACCCAAATTCGTCCCTGTCGCCGTGGACAAAGAGTATCGGCTTTCGCAGCCCCGCCAAAAATTCGTAGTCGACATATTTGTCGACCGGCGTCCCGATGCTGATGAGCCTTACGACCCGTTCATCGTCGATCCCGACCGCGAGCCCCGTCCGCGAACCGAACGAAAACCCCGCCAGGGTCACTTCCTCATCCGGATAATTAGCGCTGATGTAATCAAGCACATCGCAAATATCCTCAATGCCCCCGGTAACCTCATTATGCTCACCCGTCGAAGCCCCGACCCCGCGAAAATTAAACCGTATTGTCGCGAGCCCCGCATCAACCAACCCCGCCGCCGCCCGAAAGACGACCTTATTATGCATCGTCCCCCCGCCCAGCGGATGCGGATGACACACAAGCCCGATTCCCCGCCGCCCGCCCGCCGGTTCCTTAATTATCGCCTCAAGCTGTCCATGCGAAGCGGGTATAAATAGATTGCCTTTTGGATACATGTCGAAACTACGATTTTAGTTGGTCGTCAGGTGAATCGCAAACAACGCAGTTTTCTCGTGGTGACAGCAGCCCGATACGGTTCTTTATCGATAAACCTCGCGGCGGTGACCGATGCGGATCACGAGAACAACCAGTTGGTTATCGATAATTTCGTAGACTATGCGATCGTTACCGACGCGGATGCGGTAAAGAATGTCGTCGGTTTCCATTGGATATAGCCGTGCGGACGGGGATTTTCCGCAAGTCTGTCAACGGCATGGGCGACTCGGCGTTGGATGTTTTTGGGGAGCCGTTTGAGTTGCCGCATTGCTGAACGTTTGAATTCGGCACTGTAGGTCATAAACCAAGTTCAGTTTTGACAGTTTTCCACGGAATCGAGCCTTTTTCCTTCTTGGCCGCCTTGGCGGCTTTAATATCAAGGATATCTTCGGACGTAAGAAAAAGGTCAGGGTTGTCTTTCAAACGCGCGGCATTGGTATCCAATACATCAAGTAGCGTTTCGATCTGACCGGCGTCCGTCAACTCGTAACGGCGTTTGATCTTTGACGGTAATTCGATAATTACGTATCCCATAACGAAAATATGTTAGCACAATCTGAGACCTGGCAGTACCGGGAGCGGTCGCGACCGGGACTGTCCCGGTTTGACTGAGAGATTTATGGAGTCGGGATTTTAACGAATAGTCGATCTACTCAAGTCCGACAAAGTCCGGCAAGGTTAGATTGCCGTTGACCTGCACAGTCTGCGGCGCGAAACGGTAGAGTCTTGAGGAAATCCTGACCGTATATGACTCCCCCGTACTGACATTGTCAAACGAGAAAAAGCCGAATGAGCTGGTCGTCGCGGTTCGTACGACGCCGCGCGAATCCGTTAGTGACACTGTGGCGTTCCTTAAACCTCGCCCATCGGACGTAAATACGCGACCGTCCACGGTGGCGGGTGATTGCGCCAAAAGACATTTACTGGCGGCTCCTGTTGCTGCTGTTCCAGCGTTATAAATAGCCTGGATTTCAGAACCAGAAAGGGCGCGGTTGTAAATACTTAATTCATCTATCACGCCGCTGAAAGAACTAGCCTGCTGAGTTGAAGAGGCAAAATTGCCGATAGCTATTCCCGGATGCATCGAGGGATCCAGATCGTGGTAAGGACGAATACTTGTCACGACTTGCGATACTTGGCTGCCGTTAACGTAAAGTTTCATTTGCCCTGTCGTATCATCGAGAGTTGCCGCAAAATGATTAAATTGGCTTATGGGTAAAACTTGACTCCCAATAAACCGAGAATCACCGTTAGGTGCGGCCCTGATTGTGAAACCGAGCTGTCCAGAATTTAGGGATATTCCGTATGGCCCACTACCGGCTCGATCATCTCCTCTATCCAGAATAATGGGAAACCCCATTGAATCGTATCGCAGCCACCCTTCAACCGAAATAGACTTATCGAGCGCTAACGAAGGCGAATCCGCAACTAAAACTCTATTGGTTCTGAAGCTACTTGCGGGTATTCCCAGAAACCCCCCTCCGACCTTTCCTGCGGCATATGACATTCCCGCTTGTACATTTCCGTTGTTTGTCCCTGTCTGATCAAGACCGTTGCCCTCACCACGCCACCATGCGACTAACCCAGTTGGGGGCGCTGCGCACGCTGTAATTGCACCAGCTTGCTGAACGGTGAAGGTCTGACCCGCAACCGCGATGGTTCCAGTACGGGGTTGGGAATCATAATTAGCTGTGACTGTGTAACGTGTAATGTTTGTATCGCTTGGGACCGCATAAATCCAACTATTATTACTCGTCGCCGGTTGCGGTACGCATCCGTTTTGAGTGTTAACTATGACAGTACCTTCACCGCCACTCGCTGAAAAATTCTGACTCCCTGACCCCGTCGAATATGTACAGGCGGGCCCGAATCTAAATACTCCACGACCATACGTTGCGGCAAAAAGCGAATTTGTGGTGTTGTTAATCTTTAAGTCAAGGACTGGCGAATTTGGAAGGGAGTCCGGGCCGACCTCCGTCCATGTTATCCCTCCATCATCGGTTACAAATACTCCAATATCAGTGCCCGCGTACAGCTTATTCGACGCGGAGGTGTCAAGAACCAACGCATTAGTCGGAATATCCGGCAAATTGCCGCTGATATTGGTCCAAGTGTTACCGCCATTGCTGGTTTTAAAAACATGGCCACTGCCAAACCCTGAAACTGCCGCATAAGCCATCAAAGAATTGCCTGCATCCACGACAATGCGTTTTACGACGCGGTTTGGAATGCCGGAACCAACATTCTCAAAAGTCAGACCACCGTCCTTAGAGACATATATGGTATTGTCTATTCCAACATAGATTGTCGATACCAAATTGGGTGCGATGGCAATCGTTGAAATTGTGAATCCCTGATTAGACGGGTTGTTGTTAATCACAGTCCAGCTATCGCCACGATTGGTGCTCCGATATAGTCGTTGCGTGCCAAAGTAGATCGTTTGAGGATTTGACGGGTCCATCGCCACGGGCGGGTTGTATACAAATTGATCATTTTTGTTTAGCCCGATCTCTTTTGTTTTCCAGGTGATTCCACCGTCGTCAGAGCGTTCAAATTCGATAAAGAAGCTGTCGTTATGATACAAAGTACTCAGATTCGAAGGATCGATTAGCACAATTCCCCCGTCCCCTCCATGTGAAACGGTCCATACATTGTTTGTCGTCCGTATCGTGTCTCCTATGTCCTGGGCCCCTCCAAAAACATAATTTGCATCTGAAGGGTGTAGTGCTATTGAATAGAACTGGGTGATGGATAAATTCCCATTAATAGGAATCCAGTTTTCTCCGCCGTTCGTACTCTGATAAATTCCACCGTCACTTCCCACAATGACACGATTGGAGTTGGTAGGATCAAACTCAATAGCGTGCAAATCACCTTGCATGCCAAGAGCACACTTCAGTAAGTCGCGCCAATAAATATCGATCCACGATGTTCCACCATCAGTTGATCGATAGAGCCCCTGACCTCCAAACCAGACAGTGTTTGGGTCAGACGGACTCACATTTATGACATTGGTATACCCGCAGCTGAAACAGATTTGACTTATCCCGTTTCCCGGTATCGGTCTAGTTACAGGTGACCAAGAAACTCCGCCATCCGGTGATTTGTAGATATTCAAAAGATCGCCCGTCTGAGTTCCTTCGAGTGCCGCGTACATAATATTCGGTGAACTTGGCGCGATTGCAAAGCTGATACGGCCAACGCCAGTTGTTGGAAAAGAGCCCGTAGTCAGTTTTGTCCATGTACTGCCGCCGTTGGTCGTGCGGTAGATACCTGACGGCAATGAGGAGTTGCCAAATGAGTTGTAGGCAGCGTAGATTGTCTGTGAGTTGGTCGACAGCATCCGTATTTCTGATACGAAACTAGATGGCGCGCCATTCAGGCGAATCCAACTCATACCAGAGTCGGTAGATTTGAAGACACCACATTGTGATGGCGTTGATCCCTTGGCACCTGCGTATAAGACCTGAGTATTTGTCGGATCCACGAGCAAACCAGTAATGTCCAATCCCTGAAAGGTATTAGCCGCCAGTTGCGTAAAACTATTCCCTGCGTCAGTCGATTTGAGAATCCCGGCCCCTAAAAGGCCGAGGTATCCCTGATCTTTATCTCCCGTGCCAATATAGATGACATTTGGATCGACCGGATCCAGCGTGATTACTCCCGTAGCCAACGTGTTTTGGAAATCGGTCCGAGGAGACCAGTTAGAACCACCATCAATGGTTTTCCAAACCCCACCAATAGCTCCACCAACATAGATGACATTAGGATTGCTCCGGTTGACGGCGAGCGCATTTACACGACCGACCCGCTGAGACGGAGCATTCGGAGATGGACCGAAGGGCACCCATGAACCACCCGTTACTTGTGGCTGTTGCAATCCTACGTTCGCAGTGCCCGTTCGCATGTTGTCGCGTGCGTATTTCATCGCACGTTCACGGGCACCTTGCGGAATTGTGTCGAACGGAAATGCTCGCTCTTGATAAAACCATCCCTCCTTCTCGCTGAAGGTGCCCGCCGCTTTCTGGGTTGCGATTTCGCGTTCAATTCGAATACCGGGTTTGCGAGGGATCTTTGGAGGACTAACTTGAGCGTTTGGCAAACGTAACGATCTGGTCAGTATTGGAGCATCTGGATTAGGTTGACTTGGCGGATTTTGGACTGAATGCATCTGCAACCTTACAGAGTCATTCCCGTCATTTATTCCTATTAGCAACGGCACGCCAATTATCAGGAAGAAAAGGGGAAGGCAGTAAAGCCAATGTAGTTTGTTCAGAGGACGGAACATAACGAACCTATGGAAATCAAAAGAAGCGGTACCACTGTCGGGATAAGGCATCAATGCATAGCTTTAATCTATGAAATGGAAAATACCATAAATACCACGTGCGTGTCGATAAGAAAAATAGCCAGCGAATAATCGCAGGCCGAGCTCTTGTCACCAACGGCGACGGACATTAAAGCCTAGGGAGTAGCGACCAACGAGAGCAAATCGCGAGGTTGAGATGCAAAGATGGTTCATGGATCAAGAGCCGTCCCGGTCGAGGACGGGGTTTTGGGAATTTTGACGGTCTTGACGCATCTGATGCCGTATCCGCGGCTGAGCCGGTAGCCGCGGGCTAGGAATTATAGAGGCGTCGCTCTGATATCCGCGACAGCAGTTCTAGATATTTACCCCGTTTTCGTGATACTTTTTTCAATTGAATCTCATCATTTTGGCATTTCTGGAAATACACGCATTAAATGGACGAAAACGAAAACGAAACGGCTAGGGAGCCGGAAGAAAAGCCGGTCGGGAAGCCCGCAAAATCTCAATCCTGGAGCTCATATCTCGAGACGGAGCATGCCGTTCGTGTGATCTATTTGATATTCGGATTTTTGGCGATCCTGATGGTGATGTCGTTCCTACAGTCGCGGACGGACGCGATCTGCTGCGGCGATTGGGATGGGTATTACCACATCAAATGGTCGTCGATGCTGTGGGAAAATTTCAAGCATTTTAAATGGCTGCCGACGTTTGAATGGCTGCCGCTGACCGTGCTTAATCCGGCGGATTACGCGGATCATCATTTTCTTTTTCACCTGCTCCAGATCCCGTTTTTGTGGTTTTTCCAGCCTGTTACGGCGGCCAAGGTTGCGACCGTCGTTTACGCGACTCTTGCGATTTTTTCGCTCTACTGGATGCTCTACCGCTACGGCGTCAAGCACCAGTTGATCTGGCTGGCGGCGATCATGACTTGCTCAAACGCCTTTTTTTACCGCATGAACATGGGCAAGGCCCCGCCGCTGACGATCATCATCACGGTGCTCGGCGTGCACTTGCTGTTTCAGCGAAATTACAAGTGGCTGCTGCCGCTGATGTTTGCGTTTGTGTGGACCTACAGCCTGTTTCCGCTGCTGCTCTTTGCGGCGATCATTTGGGTGCTGATAATCGGCTGGAACGAACGCCGGTTCGAATGGCGGCCGCTTGCGTACACTGGGGTGGGGATGATCTTAGGCAATATTATCAATCCTTATTTTCCAAACAACCTGTATCTTTTTACCGAGCATTTTACGGAGAAATTCAAGATCGGCAGCGATTTTGTGGTCGCGGTTGGGGGCGAATGGTATCCGTACACCGGCATGGAATTGCTGATGAATTTCCCGGTCGCCTTGCTGGCTATGCTCATTGGCTACATCCTGTTTGTCCCGCGGAGCAGCAGGCTGCCTGAGAAAGCCGCCTTTTTTCTTGCATTTACGACAATTTTGATCGCGGCGCAGTTTCGGTCAAAGCGGTTTGCCGAGTATTTCCCGCCGTTCGCGATCCTTTTTGCGGCGTTTGCGTGGAGCGCTTTCACGGAGCCAAAATCGGTTGAGCTTCCCGACGAATTTCAACGCGACATCGATCCGTACCTCGATGCCGAAAAACCGACGGAACGTCAGGCGACCTGGAATCTGGTGCGTCAGGCTTCGGTCTGGGCCATCGGTCTTTTTCTCTGTGTTTTTTGGCTCTACAACCTGATCGGCCTACACAAATTCGGCTTTGACGAGGCCGGAATGATCGACAATATCGTCACCAACGAGCCGGACGGCAAATACCGCCGTGCGATGCAATGGGCCACGGGCCTGGACGAGACGGGGGCGGAAAACATTCCGAAGGGCGAGCGGATATTTAACTGCAACTGGGACGATTTTCCGAAGCTGTTTTTCCTCGACACCAAACACACTTACGTTTACGGTCTCGACCCCAATTATCTTTATACGAAAAACCCGGACCTATACAAACTGCTCAAGGACCTGACCGAGGGCAAGGTCGACGATCCGGCACCGTCGATCCGCGACAAATTTGGGGCGAATTACATATTTACCGACGCCAAAGAGAACACCGACATGGCTGCCAAAGCCCTCGAAAGCGGCTGGGTAGAAACTGTGTACGAAGACGACGAAGCCCGAATATTTAAGATCCGCGCGCAAAAGGGCGACGCTCCCGACGCTGCAAAAGACGGGGCCCCGGAAACGCCGGAGGAAAAAAAGATACTCGACGACGAGGAACGCAAGGACCGCGGAAACCTTAATGCGAACGTTGACGATGAGGATGAGGGAAATTAGACCGACAATCGACCGACGGAACGAAATCTCGGTGTCCGGGAATGAAATATTGTCTTCCCGGAACGAAATCCTGATGCCCGGGAATGAAATATTATCTCCCGGAACGAAATCCTGATGCCCGGGAATGAAATATTATCTCCCCGGAACGAAATCCTGATGCCCGGGAATGAAATATTGTCCTCCCGGAACGAAATCCCGATGACCGGGAATGAAATATTGTCCTCCCGGAACGAAATCCCGATGACCGGGAATGAAATATTGTCTCCCCGGAACGAAATCCTGACGACCGGGAATGAAATATTGTCTCCCGGAACGAAATCCTGATGCCCGGGAATGAAATATTGTCTCCCCGGAACGAAATCCTGACGACCGGGAATGAAATATTGTCCTCCCGGAACGAAATCCCGATGACCGGGAATGAAATATTGTCTCCCCGGAACGAAATCCTGATGCCCGGGAATGAAATATTGTCTTCCCGGAACGAAAGAATGGCAAGACGGAGCGAAATATTGATCTAAATATGACGAAGAAAGGTTGGACAGAGACGTTTGCTGTGGTGATTTTCGCGATAATTGCGGCGGCTTGCGGAGCCAACGAGGGTATTTTACGTTCGGGCAAGGACGCTTCGCCGCAGGCTAATGTGGAGAGTAAGACGCCTTTTGAGAAGGATCTCGAGGCGATGCGCACCGCCGATTTTCAGTTCGTCTACGTCCTGCGGCGTAAGGACGGCGGGAAGATCGACGCCGAGGATCGCGGCGTGATTCGGGTGAATACGTCGACCGCCCCTCGCCGCGTCGCGGCCGACGACGACAAAGCCTTTATTATCGGCACGAATACTCCGATCCCGCCGCCGAACATGATCGCTCTCTATGACCGTTTCGCAGTCGAGAACTATTCTCCGCCGCCGCAACCGGCCAACGCGAACGTAAACGCGAAATAGCGTATATTATCTAGAGATATGGCCGAACCGCATCAACCGGAAAACACCGCAAAGACGAACAAGCAGGCGATACGCGAGCGCCAGCAGACGGCCCGCCGCGTTTATCTCGATCCATCCTCGCCGTCGGTCCGCTCGATCGTCAGGGTCGTGGTAATCACGCTCTTGCTGCTTTTCATTGCCGGCTCGGTCCAAAACATCGTTTCGAGCATAGCTTCCCTCGTTTTTTTGGTCATCTTGTCCGTTTTTTTTGCTTACCTCATCGATCCACTGGTTCGATTAATCCGGCGGCCTTTTAAGGAGCGGAATCTCGAAAAGTGGATGCCGCGATCCTTTGCGATCGTCATTGCTTATGTTTTTGTTTTTACGGTTGTGGGCATTGCGATTTCCAATATCGTGCCGCGGGTCGTCGATCAGGCAAAGGAATTCGGCCAGAATCTGCCTGCCTACGGCGATGCGTTTCGAGACCGGGCGAAAGAGTTAACGCAGCGGTTTAGGGGCTTGAGCATCCCCGAGGATGTGCAGGCCGACCTCAACAAAAAAGCCTCGGATCTTGGTGGTGAAATAACAGCGGCGGTCGGGAATTTCGTCCTCGTCTCGGCATCGTACCTGCCGTGGTTTTTGCTGGTGCCGATCCTCGCGTTTTTCTTTCTAAAGGACGTAAACAAATTTAGGCTCGCGGTTTTGCGTATGTTTCCGGCCGGAAGGTATCGCATCCGGGCCGAAATGGTGATGTCAGACGTCAACACGACGCTCGCTGCTTACACCCGTGCGCAACTGATCTCGTGCTGTCTGATTGCGCTTTTATGTACGCTTGGGTTTTCGATCATTGGGCTTAAATACGCTCTGTTGCTGGGAATCCTCGCCGGGATTTTTGAATTTGTGCCGCTTTTGGGGCCAGCCGTTATCGGGCTGATCGTGATTCTGACGGCAGCGTTTTCCGATCAGCCGTGGAAGGCCCTGTATGTTTTCATATTCCTGATCGTCATGCGAATGTTTCAGGATTACGTCCTCTATCCGCGTATCGTTCGCGGCGGACTGCATTTGCATCCGCTGGCGATAATTTTGTCAGTGTTGGCGGGCGATCAGGTCGCGGGGATACCCGGCGTTTTCCTTTCGATTCCGGTCGTCGCGGTCGCGACCGTGATTTACAAGCACGTCCTCGAACACCAGGGCCGCCGGGGCCTGCTGTCCGGATGGATCGAATCCGAAGTCGAGTCGCCGTCCGAGGATGTCGTCTAACATGTCATCTATCTCCTGGCTTATTGTTTTCTTTTTTGTATTGCTTTTCCTGAGTATTCTCGTTTACGTGCTTGTCGTGCGGGCGTTTTATTGGGGCGACAAAAAAGAACCGCCCACAAAAAAACGCTAGAGCAGGGCGGCAAAAGAAACCTCGTCGATCAGTTTCATTTTAATCTCGACAACATAAATCGGAATTTCAAATCTGAGATTTGATAATTTTACAGCATCCTTAGCCGTAGTAATCAGAAAATCGGCATTTGCCCGATTTGCCGCACTTTCTTGTTTTTGAATGTCTTTTTGTGAATATCGATGATGATCGGGATAGTGGTCAGAGGCGACTACGTTGATCCCTTCCAGTCGGATTTGGTTAAAGAAATTGTCGGGATTGCCGACGCCGCAAAACGCAAAAGCACACTTTTTTATGTCAAAGCTTTGTGTCTTAGCGGCCCCTGCGTGAAATTCTTCGAGAACAATAATATTGCTGATCAGATTTTCGGCTTCAAAGACCGGTGCGCCAAGTGCAAAATTTGAAATTTGAGATTTGAAATCTGAAGTATTTTCGATCATGTTGGCCCGCGTGATCACGATCGCGTTTGCCCGGGCAAGATTTTTCAGAGGTTCGCGGAGGCGGCCCACTGGCAGCATTTTGCCGCCGCCGAACGGATTCGTCGCGTCAATGCAGACAATATCTACATCGCGTTTTGCCCGACGATGTTGAAAACCGTCGTCGAGCACGAAGGCGGTTACGCCAAATTTGCGTTTTGCCCATTCGGCGGCAGCGACACGGTCGGCGTCGGCGATGATTATGGCCTTGCCAATGAGCTTTTGCGCTAATTCAAAAGGCTCGTCACCGGCCTCGCTGACCGATGCGAATATCTCATTGCCGTCCGAAACCAAAACTCTCTGCTTTGGATTTTCGCGCCCATAGCCGCGTGTCAGGATGCAAACTTTCTCTCCGCGTTCGGCGAGTATATTAGCTACATAGGCAACCAGCGGTGTCTTGCCTGTTCCACCAGTCGTGATATTTCCAATACTAATGGTTCTGGAGCCGAGGTCGAAGGAGTCCAAAACACCGCGATCGTAGAGACGATTGCGGAGGTTGGCGACCTTACCGTAAATATTGCCCAGCAGCGATAGCATCGTGGTCAATAATACCAACTACGAGCAACCAACCACGAACGCGAACTATTTCTTATTTGTAAGTTGAACCAGTCTTTCGAGCTTGTTTTGTGCCTGGCCGCTGTCGATGCTTTGTTCGGCGAGGCGGGCGGCGTGCATCGGGTCGCGGGCCATGCCGCCAATAACGAGAGCGGCGGCGGCGTTCATTACGATCAGCGAACGGGCCTCGTCGCGGCGTCGGCTGGCAAGAACGTCGAGGATGATTTGAGCACTTTCTTTTGCGGAATTGATTTTTAGATGGTCGATGCCGCCGGGCTTTAAGCCAAAATCTTCTGGCGATATCACGTGGGTCGCGACCTTCTCGCCGGACACGGCCGCGACAAAGGTCTTCCCCGAGACGGATATTTCGTCCATCCCGTTTTCGCCATGTACGACCCAGGCTTTTTCCGTCCGCAGCAATGCAAGAGCTTTGGCGACCGGCTCGATCAGCGAACGGTGCCAGACGCCGATGAGCTGGCGGGAGACCATCGCCGGATTAGCGAGCAGGCCGAGCACGTTGAGACAGGTGCGAATCCCCAGCCTGCCGCGAACATCGGCGAGGCGATTGAGAGCCGGGTGAAATTTCGCGGCAAACAGGAAACTCAGCCCGATGCCGGAAAGGCTCGTCTGCGCGATGTCGGTCTCACTGGATACCTTGACGCCCAACTCTCCAAGCACATCCGCGCTGCCGGCCTTTGTTGTTACCCCTCGATTACTCTGTTTTGCGACGATCAACCCCGCACCGGCGGCGACCAGAGCAGCGGCGGTCGAGACGTTGAATGTTTTTGCCGAAGACGAGCCTGTACCGGCGATGTCCACCGCATTTTTTGGGGCTTTTAATTTGATCGCCAGTTCACGCATCACGCCGGCCATTCCGGCCAGCTCCTCAAACGTCTCGCCTTTCGCGGTCAACGCCGTCAGGGCGGCGGCCATCTGTATCGATCCGCATTGACCCACAGCCAGAGCCTTAAAAAATTCGGC
Organism: Pyrinomonadales bacterium; assembly: GCA_038227175.1. GTDB lineage: Bacteria > Acidobacteriota > Blastocatellia > Pyrinomonadales > Pyrinomonadaceae > OLB17. Next base: position 72,258 of record JBBRPZ010000015.1, read on the forward strand.
GGCCTCGTCTCGCGAGAGGTCTTCGCCTCGCATCAGACGCGCGAGGAATGGAAACAACGGCGTGTCGGCCTTTGCATTGGTGGCGGAAACCGGCGCGGACAGCAGCCAATCGGATTTAGAACCAGTCATATTACGACGCTTTTGATGTAAGAACGAGGCGGCCGATGCGGGCGCGGGCAGAAGCGAAGTACCCATATCTACTATGTCAGAGTTCGAGAAAGTTTTGCAACAATTTTTTCCCGTGCTCAGTCAGGATCGATTCGGGATGAAACTGCACGCCCTCGACCCTTTTCGTCCTGTGCCGCAAACCCATCACAAGCCCGTCAGGAGATGTCGCCGAGATCTCAAGACATTCCGGCATGCCGTCCCGCTCCACGATCAGCGAATGGTACCGCCCGGCCGAAAATGTCGGTGGTAAGTCGCTAAAAATAGTCTTTCCGTCATGGCGGATCTCGACCGGCTTACCGTGGACCGGCTCCGGTGCCCGCGTGACATTGCAGCCAAAATGCTGCCCGATCGCCTGATGGCCGAGACAAACTCCCAAAATCGGCAAAGTGTCCGCAAACCGCTCGACGACCCCGAGCGAGATGCCCGCCGCATCGGGCGTTCCGGGCCCCGGCGAGATCAATATTCGCTCCGGTTTGAGGTTGTTTTCTATTTCATCCACCGTAACCTCATCATTGCGAACGACCTTCATCTCGGCGCCAAGCTCACCCAGATATTGGACCAGGTTGTAAGTAAATGAGTCGTAATTGTCGATAACCAGCAGCATATTTTCACGAACGCAAGACGCCGAGGCATAGCGCGTTCCTTATTTACTATTGACGACAATCACTTTATCATAAACACGTTCGTCGCCTTTAGGACACACCAAAATGAACAACCCCAAGGTCACCGCCGTACTCTAAGCCAAGATGAAAAATAAATTTGCCCTTCTAACCCTACTCTTTGTCCTGTCGATCTCGGCGTTGGCTCAGACAGCCCCGCCGCCTGCGAAACCCGCCGCCGACGCGAAGCTGGAAAAAGAAGCGGTAGAGCTGCTTCGCGAGACTTCGGTTGAGGTGGGCCGGCTTCGCTCCGCCGAAAACCGCATCAGCTTTAATTCCGAGCTTGCTTCGCTGATGTGGTTTCACGACGAAAAAGAGGCAAAAGTGATGTATGGGGCCGTCATCAGCGACTTTAAGCAGCTTCTATCGCAGTTTGACGCGCAGATGAATTCGCTTGATGCGCCGTTGGACGAGGATTCCGATTCGATGGGTGGTATTTTTGGCAGCTATGGTCGGTCAAAGGTTGAACGCAAATTTCGCACGAGCATGGCCGTCCGGCAACAGATAGCAATGAGCCTTGCCGAACACGCTCCCGATCTTGCCTACAACTTTTTCTACGACAGCCTGAACCTGATCTCGAATCCGGAATTTAGAAAGCAAACCGAGCAGTCGGATAAATCTTTCGAGGCCCAGTTGATGAAGCAGATCGCCGAGTCAGACCCCGGAAAAGCGTTTGAATATGGCAAGGCCTCGATCAAAAACGGCCTCGACACCAATCATATCCAGCTTTTGAAGAAGATCTATGCGAAAGACGCGGACAAGGGTGTTGAGTTTGGCGCGGCGATCCTGAGCCGTCTGAAAAGCGATAAATCGAGCGTCGAAAACATCTATTTTTACAACAGCCTCCTCACGTTCGGTGCCGCAAACCTTGAGGAATCCAAAAAGCCGGGTGCCAAAAAGGCCGTTTACGACCGAAATGACCTACATGATATTGCCGACCAGTTTGGCCAAACAATTCTCGAAGGCGACGAAGAATTAGGCAACGCCGCCATTAGTTACGCTCGACAGATAGAAAAATATGCGCCGGGGAGAGCCGCTCAGATCCGGTCGAAGTTTCATGACAGCAATACAAGCAGCAACACATCATACGTGATGGCAAACGCTGCCAATGCCATGGCAAATGCGGCAAACACAGCCGCTTACGGACGTGGTAATTCAGCCGTGAGTTCCAATGCAAACACCGCCTACGAAGAGCGCGTAAAAACCGAGAAGCAGATGATGAACGACATCAAAGATCTCGGCACTAAGCCGCTTGCAAAAGAGGAACGGGACAAGGTCGTCGCTCAGGCGCGGAAAATAATCTCGCAAACGCCCGGCAGGGACAAGAAGATAGTCGCCCTCAGCCTGCTTGCGGCCCAAGTGTCGCGCGCCGGCGACAGGGAACTGGCTGACGAGGTGATGCGCGACGCCGAACGGCTCGTTAATCCGCAGCCGAAAAATTATCAGGATTTTCTTCTAAGCTGGATGCTGGCTAGCGGATACGCCGAAGCCAATCCGGACAAGGCTTTCCCGCTGCTCGAATCGACCATTTTGAGAGCGAACGACACGATCACAGCCGCCATTAAGGTTGCTGAATTTATTGACGTTAACGACGAGTATGTCGTCGATGGCGAGATTCAGGTCGGCATGTTTGGCGGATCGATGATCCGTGAACTGACCGGCGAACTCGGCATGGCAAGCTCGACAATCAAATCTCTCGTCAAAGCAGACTTTACGAAAACAAAGAGCCTGGCCAACAGCTTTGACCGGACAGAGACAAGAGTTTTAGCAAAAATGCTCGTGCTCCGCGCGGCTTTGGATAAGAGGGAATCGCCAAAACAAGAAGATCCGGTAAAGGCCGCAGACGATGACGACGGTTCCGGGCCGCCCGCCGCCAGGTCACGCTAGTGCTGCGTAACCTAAGTTTTTGAAGAAATGAATTTTAGCCACGAATTACACGAATGCCACAAATAAGAAGAAAATTATTTGTGCTATTTGTGCCATTCGTGCCTAAAAGTTCTTTAAACTTATATTACAGAGCACTAGTTTTCCTACATCAGGCTGGTTCCCAATAACCACGAACCGCCGTCCACGACGAGCGTTACGCCGTTTATATAGTTCGCGGCGTCCGACGCGAGAAAAAGAGCTGCATTCTCGATGTCCGCGATGCGACCGAAACGGCCTATCGGAATTTTACGCACCAATTTGTCCTTCAGTTCGGGCATCAGGAGCCGCTTCATTCCCTCGGTATCCTCGATCGGCCCTGGAGCGATGCCGTTGACGCGGATGCCGTGGCGGCCCCATTCGACCGACAGATTTCGCGTGATCGCGTCGACGCCGGCTTTAGCCGCGGAGACATGTATCTGCATCGGCGTCGCGAGGTAGTGGAGCGTCGCCGAGATATTCAGTATCTGGCCTTTCGATTCTTTTAACGCCTCGAATGACGCGCGGCAGACGTTGAATGTACCTTTGGTGTCAATATCGATGACAGTGCCAAAGCCGTTTGGCGAAAGCTGGTCGGCCGCACAAAGAAAATTACCCGCCGCTCCGTTCACCACAATATCGATCTTGCCGTAATGTTCGACGGTTTGCGCGATAGCGGCCTGCACCGCTTCGAAATCGCGAACGTCCGCAGCGACCGCGAGACACTCACCACCGTTTTCCTCGATAAACTGCCTTTTCGGAATCAAATGCTCCGCGTCACGACTCGTGATCGCGAGCTTTGCACCGTGCTCGGCAAACGCCCGTGCAACGCCGCCCGTGATTCCCGTGCCGCCGCCTGTTACAAATGCAACCTTGTCTTTTAGGATGTCAGTGTTGAATACTTGGGTCATAATAATTGTTTGGATTCTAACACAAGAAATTCACCGCAGATGAACGCAAATAAACACAGATTAAAAAAAGTAAATATCAGAGATGTTGCGGTTCATCGCATCTTGTTTTTATCTGTGTCCATCTGCGTTTATCTGTGGTTAATTCTCCTCTCTTCCTGCGCAACGAAGCCGACAGATCTCAGAACGCTTGCACCCGCCGAGACGCTCGTTTATCTCGAAACCAACGACCTCGCCGCCGCATTACAGCCGATCGTTGACAGCAAACCTTTTACCGAGGTCGCTAAGAAAAAGCCTGACTTCTCGGCTCTCAAAGGCGTGCAACTTGCGGTCGCCGTGACCGGATTTGAGACATCCGAAGAAAAGCTCACCGACGAACACAGCGTCGGGAGCGTCCAACCTCATTTTGTCGCCATTGCCGAAACTCATGCGTGGCAGTTTCAAACGGTAAGGTTTGCCGAGACTAAGCTCGGGGCCTTTGTCGCGGAGATGTACGACGGCGAGCCGACGCTTGAAAAGTCGGAGAAAAGGGACGGCAGATTTTTCACCTGGACGTCCGCTGACGGCCGCAAGGCCTACGCCCTCGTCAAGGGCAGCCTTATCTATTTTGGCAACGACGAATCGGCGATCGACAAATGCCTGGCCGTCCGCCGCGGCGAGGCCGACAGCATTATCAAAACCGGCAAGGTCTCGCTCGCGTCCCAGGAAACTCTTGCCTCCGGCTACGTCTCCACCGACGGCATCGCCCAGATCGCGAATATAGTGAGCCTAAAATTTGCCAGCGAGGCAGGCGACGAGCCGCAAGTCCAATCCGCCATCGCCGGCATCCTGCCGCAGCTTTTACGAAGCTCGATCACCGATATAAGCTGGAAACAATCGATCGATGTATGGCCGGGCGGTATTCAAGACAATTATGTGATTTCAATGCCTTCGGATATCTCGGCAGTGTTCAGCGAGACGCTTTCTCCAGTTGGCGATCCAAATGGGGGTATGTCGTTCATTCCCAAAAATTTCCGGACCGCAACAAGATACAATGTAAAGAGCCTTCCAATCGCTTGGCGAAGCATTATGTTCGCAATACAAGGTAAAATTGATCCTATTGCAACCAAGGCGGCTACAGAATTGTCCCCTGTGGTTTTCGGGCCTTACGGCATTGTGAACTCTGAAGGTTTTTTTGGGTCGGTCGGACAACAATTGATCACAATTTCTAACGAGGATGCCGGCGTTGCAGTCATAGGCGCTGTGAAAAATTATTCGGAATTCGTTAAGGCTATCTCGAAAGATTTTTCGCTTCCCAAAGAACCATCCAAACTAGTTAAGAATACTACTATTAAAACTGCGGACGGAGATACGGCCATTGTTTTCCTCGACGACTATTTTATCCTTGGGGATCCAGTCGTTATAGAAGCCTGTCTTCAACAAGACGTTTCTAAGTGGGAGTTTGGAATGAAGTCTTTCTACGGAAGGTTCAATGAAGGAAAGCCTACCGCAATAGTTACCGCAGGGCGCGACCGGGATTCCGTAAAAGCAGTTGTTGAGATGTTCGGTGAGACAAATGACACCACGTCGGATGGGAATCGATATCTTACCGAAACTCGCTTCACCCGCACCGGCATCGAGCGGCGGACCGTCTCAGACTTTGGCCTGATCGGGTCGATCATTGCTCAACTTGGGCAGGACTGACGGGCCCGGTCAGTACCACCTGCGGTAGCGGGTGGTTGAAGCCGAATATCAATCAGGTATAATTAGATCAATCAACTACATCAGGTTAACGACAAGAACTCGAAACCCCATCTTAAACCACCCGCTACCGCAGGTGGTACTGACTTACGGCGAGCCGCGTCCCAGGGTTGAAGGTGAACGGGTTTGGCCGCAGATCGCGGCGAATTCATTTTCGAGATATGCCACTTCGCGGAGCAACTCATCTGCCACGTACCGGCGGGCCATTTCCGAATCGGGAAGGATCGCGTAGCACGGCACGGGGCCGTCGATGCTCATGTCGTAGAACACGGTCGGCTTGGGCATTTCTCTGAGGTCGATGACGACCGGCGTCGATCTGCCCGGCCCGAAGCGGCTGTCGATCAGCGCTGCGCATACGCTGTGGACAAAAGCTGCCTTTTCGTTGAGAGGTATCTCGGAGAGGCGAACGGAGAACGGTTTTGGGCTCTTGGCGGTTGATGGTCTGTTCATAGTTCCTCGTAATCGTGAATCGTAAATCGTGAATCGATAGTCGGTCTTCACCATTCACGATTTACTATTCACGATTCACGACCAAAAAGAAATGCCATTTTGCGGGGTTTGACGTATTTTGCACACTTTGACCTATTTTTCCGGTTTTGATGTATTTTGCTGATTTTGCCGATCCGTAATAGCCGACAAAAAACTTCGGCTTGAATGGGTCGATCAGTGCTCAGCCCCGGCAAGATCAAATAGTTTTTTGCCGCAGATGAACGCAGAAAACGCAGATAAAACAAAGCAATGATGAGCAATCTGGTTATTGGCTCGATCTGCGCTTATCTGCGGCTAATTTTTCTTTGCCGCTTTTTTTAGCCGCAGAACGTTTCGCTCGATCCAGCTTTCGGCTTGATCGTAATAAGTAAATTTCCGCTCGTCGCGTTTAAATGCGGCGGTGTGGTTGTAGCGGCGACCGTTGACGTGCTTGGTCGGGTGGTGGATGTGGAGCATTTCGTGAAAGACGACGTATTCGACGACGTATCGCGGCGTGTCGCGCGTGTCGAGCGAGCGGCTGATGGCGATGTGATCGTGTGTCGCGTCGTGATGGCCGAGAATGCGGTAGGTTTTTTTGGCCGACCATGTGAGAGCCGGTTCGGGGATCGAATTGCCAAAATATTTGCTGTTCAGATCAGCGAATATCTCGTCGAGATCGTAAACCGAGCCTTTTGAAGTCGTGACGACCTTGCGGCCTTTGGCGCGTTTGTTGTCGGTGGCTTTTTCGCGGATCTCGGTGGTTTTTACGTATTTCGAATAGACCTCGCGGGCGCCGGTCGGGATCTTTTTTCGCAGCAGTTTACCGAGCAGAATGTAGGCGAGGCCTTTGTGCGAGCCGAGCGACATCTCGCGGCAGATCTCGCCGATGCGGACGAAAATTTTGCTGTCGCGGATGCGAATCGTGTGGTTTATGCCGACGTAGGGGTAGAACGAGATGGCGATTTCGGGCACCTTTCGCTTTGGGTCGTACCAGCGAAATGCTTCCTCGTACAACGCACGGATATTTTCGATTTCAGCGGCCACAAAGATGTTGTACAAAGTTTAACTAATAAATCTTGACATAACCGCGTCACGGCGGTTATTCTTTTATCTGGGAAAAGCATACCGCCGACGGGCGGTGTGCGACAAACTCACCCAACAACAAGATGCCTGACCGCGATCCCGGCCATAGAATTGAGAAAAACGTAGATTTTCCCGATTCACGCGGGCAGGTAATCCTCACAGCCATTATCAATGAACACTTTGTCACGGGCGAACCTGTCGGTTCGAAAGTGCTTGCAGAAAAGTTTGCCAATGCCACGGGTTTGAGCTCGGCAACGATTCGCAACGTGATGGGTGAACTCGAAGAACGGGGGATGCTTGAGCAGCCTCACACCTCCGCCGGACGCGTTCCGACCGATAAAGGCTACAGGTTCTACGTTGACAATTTGTTAGGCGTCCTGAGCATTTCAAACGACGATCTGCATCGTATCGGTTCGGAATACGGTTTGAACCCGCTCGATCCATCCGACACGCCCGACAGGTTGATGGAGCGAACTTCCCACTTGCTCTCTGCTCTTTCTAATAATGTGGGCATCGTGGTATCGCCGAGTTTGGCGAGTGATCGCCTGCAGCATATCGAGTTTGTCAACTTGAGCGACAACCGCATCCTCGTCGTGCTCGTCTCGGCGCCGAATATTGTCCATAACAAGATAATTCGGCTCAACGTGAGCTTTAGACGCGAGGAACTCGAGCGAACGGCTAATTACCTGAACGCCGAGTTTATGGGGAAGAGCTTGGCTGAGATCCGGTCGGAGATCATGTCTCTGATGCATCAGGAGAAAGCCCTTTTTGACAAATTGCTTCAAACGGCCGTTATTCTTTGCTCCGAAAGCATTGAGAGCGAGGAGGACAGGCTGGGTGAAGTTTTCGTGGACGGCACGTCGAATATCCTGACGAAAAGCGATTTTGCCGACCTCGAACGCCTACGCGAACTGCTTCGCACAATAGGCGAAAAGTCGCGTCTGATGCAGATCCTCACGGAATGTATCGAACGGGACGTGGCGGCCAAGGGCGACGTTCAGGTCATGATCGGTACCGAAAACCGCACACCGTCGTTTCAAAACTGCACGCTGATATCGGCCCCATACCGAATAGGCAACAGTTCGGCGATAGGAACATTGAGCGTCCTCGGCCCGACCCGGATCGAATACGCACGAATGATCTCGATCGTCAGTTACGTGGCCCGCACACTTGAAAAAATGATGTCAGTCGACATCTCCAAGAACTAGTGCTGCGTAACCTAAGTTTTTGAAGAAATGAGTTTAGCCACGAATTACACGAATGACACAAATAAAAAGAAAAATCATTAGTGCTATTCGTGTAATTCGTGGCTAAAACATCTTGAACTTACCAACTGCCGACCCATGAATAATAAAGAACAAATCCCAAAGCCCGAAGAATCGCTTGAAGAGATCGATATGGACGAGATCTCGTCGGTTGACGATTTCATCAAGGAACTCGAAGCAAAAGAGAAAGATCTGCACATCACCGCCGATCTGACGATCGAGATCGAGGACTCCGAATTTGACCCGCGTAAAGTTCCAGATTTTGTTCCGCGTGAAATTGAGCCTTCGTCTGGAAAGCCGGCAGCACCGCCAATCGCTCAAACCGCCGGTGCGAAAACGCGGATTTACGAGCTGGAATTGGAGATTGCGAAACTATCGCAACGCATCGTTGATCTTCGCGGCGAAAGGCACGAGATACAGCAAAAGAGCGACCGCCGACTCAAGGATTTTGAGAATTATAAGTACCGCATGGATCGCGAACGCCGCGGAGCGTTTATCGACCAGATCACCAATCTCGCCTCACAGATGCTGCCCGTTCTCGATAATCTCGACCGGGCGTTGGCATCGGTCGAAAGTCTTAAAGACAAAAAAGGCGATGATTTCCAGCAGTTTTATGACGGCATCGGGCTGGTCAATCAGCAGGTCAATGAAATTTTCTCGGGCATGGGCGTCCAGCATATAGCGACGGTCGGCGAGATATTTGACCCGAATTTTCACGAGGCCGTGGCGATCGAGGAAGATCGCAATATTGCTCCGAACACGATCACAGAGGAGATGCTGCGCGGTTATCGGATCGGCAATCGCGTCATCCGCCATTCGATGGTCAAAGTGATCAAAGCCCCGGCGTCGGAGAAGAAGGGCAGATTCGAAATAGCCGACGAAACTGAGAACCAAAGCTCTGAACCCTCGGCTGAGCAGCTCTCCGCCGCTCGTCCTGAGATTAACCAACCTCTCCCCGATCTCGACAACACTCCTGAACTAGACGCTTCGACTCGTGAAGCCGAATAATAGGCTCTCCCCGCAAATCACATCAAAGGAACTTAACTATATGGGCAAGGTAATTGGAATCGATTTAGGCACGACTAACTGCTGCGTCTCCGTTTTGGAAGGCGGCACGGTGCAGATCATTTCGAATAAAGAGGGCGGCCGCACGACGCCGTCTGTCGTAGGTTTTACCGACAAGGACGAGCGTCTCGTCGGCCAGATCGCCAAGCGTCAGGCCGTGACCAACTCGGCCAACACACTTTACGCCGTCAAACGATTGATCGGACGCAAGTTCGACTCGCCTGAGGTCGAAAAGATGCGAACGACCGTGCCCTTTGAGATCTGCAAGGCTCCGAACGGCGACGCTCATATCCGCGTCCTCGACCGCGTGTACAGCCCGCCGGAGATATCGGCAATTGTGCTGCAGAGACTCAAGCAGGCTGCTGAGGAGTTTCTGGGTGACAAGGTCACCGAGGCGATCATCACCGTCCCCGCCTATTTCGACGACATGCAGCGTCAAGCCACGCGAGATGCGGGTAAGATCGCCGGCCTCGAGGTCGAGCGCATCATCAACGAGCCGACGGCTGCCGCTCTTGCTTACGGATTTGGCAAAAGCAAGACCGAAAAGATCGCCGTCTATGACCTCGGCGGCGGAACGTTCGATATTTCTATTCTTGAGATCAACGACGGAGTTTTCGAGGTTTTATCGACATCCGGCAACACATTTCTTGGTGGTGAAGATTTCGACCACCGAATTATCGACTGGCTTGTCGAAGGTTTTCAGACCGAGCACGGCATCGATCTTCGCGGCGACCGTCTTGCACTACAGAGACTGAAAGAAGCCGCCGAACGCGCAAAATGCGAGCTTTCGAGCGTGACCGAAACGAATATCAGCCTGCCGTTTATCGCGGCCGATCCGACCGGTCCGAAACATATCAACGCGACACTGAGCCGCGAAAAATTTGAGGAATTGGTCAAGGATCTGGTCGAAGCATCGGTCGAGCCGTGCCAAAAAGCTCTGTGGGACGCCAAACTTCAGCCGACCGACGTTGACAAGGTTATTCTTGTCGGAGGGCAGACCCGCTCGCCGATCATCGCCCGCACGGTTACCGAGGTTTTCGGCAAAGAGCCGTCAGCCGAGATCAACCCTGACGAAGTAGTGGCCATGGGAGCCGCGATCCAGGGCGGTGTTTTGACTGGCGACGTTAAGGATATCGTCCTGCTCGACGTGCTGCCGCTTAGCCTCGGGCTCGAAACGCGTGGCGGATTGTACGTCAAACTTATTTCGCGTAACTCGACGATTCCGCTCAAGAACACGATGACCTTTACGACCGTCGTCGATAACCAGCAGTCGGTCGAGATCCACATTCTACAGGGCGAGCGCGAGATCGCGAGCGCAAACCGCAGTCTTGCCAAATTTGAGTTGGTCGGCATTCCGCACGCGCCACGCGGCGTGCCGCAAGTCGATGTGACATTTGAGATCGACGCCAACGGCATCGTCAGCGTCTCGGCCAAGGACAAGATGACCGGCCTCGAACAGGCCGTGCAGATCACGCCTTCGTCCGGTCTCGCTCCGGACGAGATCGAACGTCTCATCATAGAGGCCGAAACCTCGATCGAAAAAGATCGCGACGAAAGGGAGCTGATCGTCGAAAAGAACAAACTCGATTCGCTCATAAAAAACGCGCGTCGAGCGATGACCGAGGTCGGCAAGTCGTTCGCAATGGAAGATCAGCAGTCGATCAACGGTGCGTTGAACGACGCCGAAGAGGCTATGTCATCAACCAATCTCGACGAGATCAAGCGAGAATTCAGCAACGTCGAGAGCGCAGCAAACCGCATCACCGCCGCCATGCTGACGATGGCTTAAAACGGTTGTCGGTTGTCAGTGGTCGGTTGTCGGTTGAGGAATGATAATCTCGCCGTGTGACCCACTACTTGAGAAAATGCGACGAATATCGCAAAATAATAGAGCGTCAGTTCATTTGGTTGGGCTGACGCTGATTTTTTGAGGTCCAAAGTCCAAAGTCCAATGCCCAAAGTCTTAAAACTTTGGACTATGGACATTAGACATTGGACAAATGATTTATGTCCAAGAGAGATTATTACGAAATATTAGGCATCACGAAAACCTCGACCGAGGTAGAGGTAAAGCGTGCCTACCGGACGCTGGCCGTGCAGCATCACCCAGACAAGAATCCTGACGACCCGGCCGCCGAAGATAAATTTAAAGAGGCCGCCGAGGCCTATTCCGTCCTTTCCGACTCGCAAAAGCGGGCAGCCTATGATCGCTTTGGTCATCAGGGCGTCGGTGCGGGTGCTGGCGGTTTCGACGCAGGATATTCGAATATCGAAGACATTTTCGACATGTTTGGCTTCGGCGACATGTTTGGTCAGCAGACGCGCCGCCGGACGACCGTTCAGCGAGGTTCCGATCTGCGGTACGATTTGGAAATCACGCTTGAGGATGCCGCGACCGGCAAAGATGAGAAACTCCGCATTCCCCGCCTCGAACGGTGCGACGAATGCTCAGGCAGCGGCGCCGAAAAAGGCACAACCGCCGAAACCTGTATCACCTGTCAGGGAAGCGGACAGACGCGGTATCAGCAGGGCTTTTTTTCGGTCATGCGGACCTGTGCCAATTGCCAAGGCAAGGGCCAGATCATCAAATCGCCGTGCAAAAAATGCCGTGGTGCGGGTCGCATTGAAAAAGAAAAGACGATCGAGATCAAGATACCTGCGGGTGTCGAGACAGGTTCACGATTGCGGGTGACCGGCGAGGGCGAAGCGGGTGTAAACGGTGGGCCGTCCGGCGATCTGTTTATTGTTTTGCATGTTGCCGAGCACGAGAGTTTCGAACGGCAGGGAGCCAATCTCTATTCGGCCGTACCCGTCACGTTTGCCCAAGCCGCCCTCGGTGCCGACATTAAGGTCAAAACACTCGACATTGAAGAAGACCTGAAAATACCGGCCGGAACGCAGACCGGTACGGTCTTTCGCGTCAAAGGAAAAGGCATGCCAAACCTCGCCGCTCGCGGCCACGGCGATCTTTTTGTCGCGGTCACACTGGTGACGCCTAAAACACTGACCAAAGAACAGCGAAAGCTGCTCGAACAGCTTGCTGAGATCGAGGATGTCGATTTCTCCGATGAATCGTTTATCGACAAGGTGAGGAATATCTTCGGGTAAGTGGAAAATTGAAAGTGGAAAATGGAAAGTAAAAATCCGAAGACACCTCCGGTTCTTCACTTTCCATTTTCCATTTTCCACTTTACGTTAGTTTACCTCTCACCGCATCACTCACAGCCTTACCATCGGCGGGTTTTCCGGCGAGGTGAGCCATCGCGGCCTTCATCACCGTTCCCATGTCTTTCATTGACGCGGCTCCAGTCTCGGCGACGGCGGCGGCAACGGCGGCCTCGATCTCCTCAGGTGTTGCCCCTTGCGGCAGGTAAACCTCGATCACGCCGATCTCGACGGCCTCTTTTGCAGCGAGATCGGCGCGGTCGGCCTTTTCGTATTGCTCGATCGAATCGCGCCGCTGTTTGACCAGCGATTGCAGGGCTTTCTGCACCTCTTCGTCGGTCAACTCGCCGCCCTTATCGATCTTGCGGTTCATCAGATTGGCCTTGACCATGCGTAATGTGGACAGCTTGTCGACGTTTTTTTCTCTCATCGCCACCGTCATGTCGGCGACTATCATTTCCAGCAGGCTCATAATTATTAAGTCTAAAGAAGCTTTTCGCTTCACGCAAACCGGGCTTGTTTGCGGACGCTTATCCGAACATTGTACAATCCACAGATTCAGTAAATTTCAGGAGAAAAGTGAAAAATATCAAATACTTATCGATCTTCGCTCTGGCCGTGCTCAGCATTTGTCTCGCCGGCTGTTCAAAGAGCGACAACGCGAATACGTCCGCAAATAAAGCGGCCACCAACGCCAATGCGTCCGCGAATACAAATGCGACGGCCCCGGCCAATACCGACAGCGGTTCGGTTGGTTCGCTCGCCACCCCGACCGATGTCTACAAAACGGCATATGACTGCCGAAAACGAAAGGATGTCGAGTGCCTCAAAAAGGTCATGTCCAAGGACATTCTCGATTTCCTCAAGATGATGGGCGACGACGACAAGAAATCCATCGACGATACGCTCAAGGAACTGTGCGAAAGGCCGCAAGCCGCGACCGCCGAGGCTCGCAATGAAAAGATCACCGGTGACACGGCGACGATCGAGTATCTCGCGGAAGACGGCAAGTGGCAGAACATGGACTTTGAAAAAGTCGGCAGCGAATGGAAAATGGGTGCTCCTAAAGGCCCCGCAAAAACCGACGGCCCGCCGAAAAAACCGTAATGATCGATCAGACCCAAAACCCGGCGCCTAATTTTGCGTATTAGCGTTATGAAAAAAATAGTTTTTGCTTTTATCGTTGTCGCTATTACGGCTTTTTCGGGCTGTCAGCCGAAAACCAATTCCAATCAAGCCTCAAATGCAGCCCCGGCCGCGAAGGCTAATTGGGACGGCTACGTAGATCAGTTTCTCAATGATTACTTCGCCGCGAACCCGTCATTTGCCACCTACGCGGGCAAACACGAGTTCGACGGCAAGCTGCCCGACTGGAGCGAAGACGGTCTAAAAAAAGAGAACGCGCGGCTAAAATCTGAGCGGGAAAAGGCTTCGGCGTTTAAGGACGTCGATCTCGATGAGCGTCAGCGTTTTGAACGCGACTATTTAGTAGCGCAGATCGATCACGACCTGTATTGGCGTGAGACGGCCGATCAACCGCATATAAACCCATATTATTATGCCGATTCGATCGACCCGGACGTTTACGTTTCGCGTGCCTATGCACCGCTTGAGACGCGCATCAAATCGTATACGACGTATGCCAAAAATGTGCCTGCCGCATTGCAGCAGATCAAATCGGCGATGAAATTGCCGATGGCGAAAAACCTTGCCAAGATCGGTGAACAGACGATCGGCGGCCTTGCTGATTTTATGGGCAAGGACGTCGTAAAGGTGTTTGAGCCGGTAAAGGATGTCTCGTCGCAAAAAGATTTCAAAGAGGCAAACGACGGAGCGATCAAGGCGATCAAAGAATTTAACGCGTGGCTCGTCGAGCAAGAAAAGACGGCGAACGATAATTTTGCTTTAGGGCCTGACAAGTTCAAACTGATGCTCAAACAGACCGAGGGCGTCGATATCGATCTTGCAAAACTTGAAGAGATCGCCCAAAACGATTTAAAACGAAACACCGACGCTTTAAAAGTCGAATGCGATAAATGGGCTCCGGGCAAAACGCTCACCGAGTGCATGGCAAAGGCCTCGGCGGACAAAGCACCGGGCAAGGATGTCGTCGAAGCGGCGACAAATCAGCTTGCCGATCTTCGTAAATTCATCGTCGATAAAGACTTGATGACGATTCCGGGCACCGAAGAAGCAAAAGTAGGCCAGGCTCCGCCGTACAAGGCTTGGAACTTTGCGTACATCAATATTCCCGGCCCGTACGAAACCAATTTGCCATCCACGTATTATGTCTCGCCGCCTGATCCGAAATGGGACAAGAAAAAACAGGACGCATACGTTCCCGGCAAGGGCAGTTTGTTATTCACCTCGGCCCACGAAGTCTATCCGGGCCATTTTGTCCAGTTTCTACACGCCAATCGCTCGAAGTCAAAGTTTGGTCAGGTCTTTGTTGGCTACGCCTTTGCCGAGGGCTGGGCCCACTATACCGAGGAGATGATGCACGACGCCGGCCTAGGCGGTGACGACCCCGAGATGCATATCGGTCAATTGCAGGAAGCTCTGCTCAGAAACGTGCGATTCGTCTCGGCCATCGGCCTTCACACGAAGGGCATGACCGTCGCGGATTCCAAAAAAATGTTCATCGAGCAGGGTTTTCAGGACGAGGCCAACGCTGAGCAGCAGGCCAATCGGGGCACATTCGACCCGGCCTATCTTAACTACACGATGGGCAAACTGATGATCCGCAAATTCCGCGAAGACTGGTGTGCGACACGCGGCGACCGCACGGCGTGGAAACAGTTTCACGACGCATTTCTTTCATACGGAGGCCCCCCGATCCCGCTCGTTCGCAAAGCGATGATGGGCGCGGATGATAAAGGATCGTTGTTTTAGTCGGTAGCCGACCGTGTCAGTAGCCCGCACGTGAGTAATGGCGTCGTCATATGCACGCAACTTGGTTTTTCCGAGGCTGTCTACTCAGCCACGCGGCCCTTACTAACGTGCGGGCTACTGACACGGCCCCCAATAACAAAGATTGACATAGATCGTTATTTTCCTTACTATTCTTTGCGTAAGGAGAGTAACGATCTATGAATGTCTCATTAACGCCCGAACTCGAAAAATACGTCAACGATAAAGTAAAAACGGGTCGGTATAATTCGGCCAGCGAGGTCATGCGCGAAGGGCTTCGTTCTCTTCAAAACGATGAGTTAAGACGCGAGATATTGCTCGGAGTCGAACAGATACGGAACGGACAAGGTATCATCTTAAACGGCCCTGATGAGCTCAAAGAATTTTTTGAAGACGTAAAACGCAGAGGTAGAGAAAGACTGGCGGAAAAGAATGGCTGAGCACATTTCCATTTATGTACTTTCACCGGAAGCAAAACGGGATATCGATGAAATCTGGTATTACATTGCTCAAGACTCATCTCTTGCGGCGGACGGCTTGATCGACGAACTACACCATGTTTTTTCTTTGCTAGCAGCAAATTCGCAGATGGGACGCTCTCGTCTCGACATCGGAATCCGTGTCCGGCAACTTCCGCATAAAAACTACAATGTCTTTTATGTTCCAACTGCCGGTGGTGTTGAGATCTATCGTGTTCTTCATGGCGCACGCGACCTTATTCAAATCTTCAGTGACCAATAGATATGCCAAACCCAAAAATATGACACAAGCAGAACAAAAATCTTCGTTAAAGAGTGCTGTCGAAAAGCACAAGGAATTTCTTTTTCCGGCCGTGGCGACTTATTATCAGGAGCCGCTGGCCCTGGTCAAAGGCGAGGGCGAATACGTCTGGGATGACAAGGGCGACAAATATCTCGACTGTTTCGGCGGTGTGCTAACGGTCAGCGTCGGGCACGCTAATCCTCGGGTGAATGCCGCGTGGAAAGATCAAGTCGATAAGATCGCTCACATGTCAACGCTATATGCGAACGAGCCGCAAGGTGATCTGGCGGAGAAACTGGCGGAGATCTCACCCGGCAATTTGAAGAAGTCATTCTTCTCGAACAGCGGCACGGAGGCGGATGATACGGCCATTCTCGCGGCCAAGATCGCGACGGGGAATAACGAGATCGTCGTGCTGCGGCACAGCTATGCGGGACGGTCGGCGACGGCGCTTTCGACTATTGGACACAAGACGTGGAAGCCGATTGCTTCGCAGGTTGCGGGTATTGTTCACGCTGTCGCGCCTTATTGCTACCGATGTCCATTCAAGCTCGAATATCCATCTTGCGGCGTCGCGTGTGCGGACGATGTCGAGGAATTGATCAACACGACCACAACGGGCAATATCGCGGCGTTTATGGCCGAGACGATCCTTGGCGTTGGCGGATTTATCGTGCCGCCGAAAGAGTATTTCCCGCGTGTCGCCGAGATCGCACGCCGTCACGGCGGACTGTTTATCGCAGACGAAGTCCAGGCTGCGTGGGGCCGGACGGGCGATAAATGGTTCGGCATCGAGCATTGGGGCGTCGAGCCGGACATCATTACCTCGGCCAAAGGGATGGGCAACGGTGCCCCGATCGGCTGGACCATCGCGACGCCTGAGGTCGCCGATGCGTTTCCGGGCCTGACGTTCTCGACATTTGGCGGCAATCCCGTTTCATCGGCTGTCGGCCTTGCGGTCATAAAGGTGATCGAGGAAGACGACCTCCGCACCAACGCCCGCGTCGTCGGTGATTATTTTCATAACGAACTGCTCAAGCTTCAGGAAAAACACCGCTGTGTCGGTGATGTTCGCGGAATGGGCCTGATGCAGGGCATCGAACTGGTCAAGGACCGCCAGACAAAAGAGCCGGCACCCGACCTCGTCCTCCGCGTTTTCGAAGAAACAAAACGCCAAGGCGTCCTAGTCGGCAAAGGCGGCCTCTACGGCAACGTCATCCGCACCGGCCTGATGCTCAACTCGACGACAGACACAGTTGATAAATGCATCGCCGCTCTCGATGCGGGTTTGGCGACATTGTAGGTTATGGACAAGATATTTGTTTTGCAGGAGCTAGAATTTGAATGGGATGAGGAGAAATATGCTTCTAATCTGTGGAAACATGACATAAAATTTGAAGAAGCCGCCGAAGTTTTCTTTGACGAGGAATATCAGTTGGGCGATGCGTCCGTTTACGACGAAGCCAGAGAGTTTATTGTCGGGTTTAGTTTCAGACTCAATCTGCTCTACACAGTATTTGTCGAACGAGGCGAGAGAATCCGGATAATTTCGGCGAGACGGGCAACAAATGAAGAGGAAAGACATTATGCAAAAAGAAAATAAAACATTGATAACACCCGAAGGGCATAAGATAACTTTTCGCGAGCGTAAATCGGTTGAGGTAACACTTAACATCAGCACTGACACAATGGAACTGCTGAAAGAGATAGCTAAAGAAAAAGAACTTTCAGTCGAGTCTGTTCTCAAGTTCTTTATATCAAAAGGACTGCGCGAAACGAATCCTGAGGTCTCCGCAAAGCGTGCGATTGAACGATTTAGGTCGAGAAAGGCTGAAACGGCAAAAATCGACGTTGATCTGGCAGTCTGATTCAATACGGCAACGTCATCCGCACCAGCCTGATTTTGAATTCGACAACAGCCACCGTCGATAAATGCATCGCCGCTCTCGATGCAGGTTTGGCTCTTTGTTAAATGAAATTGGTCGTTAGAATGTTGAATTTCGTCGTTTAGAAAGCTAGATACGCGACTAGGAAAGCGAATTAAGTAATATAAATTGAAAATTAAATGACCTAGAAAAGGAATTAAGCGGCTTAATTGAAAATTAAAAGACTTGGAACGCCAATTAAGCGATATAATTCGTGAATTAAATGGCTTATTTACGAAATAAAAGACATATTTCGCAAACTATATGACATAAAATGCGTTCGGAACGACATAATTCGTGTTCTGAATGGCCTAGAAGTCGGCCTACGGCAACAACAGCCCACTATACGGAGCCGTGGGCTTCGTACGGAAGTCAGAAAGAGCGTTCGGTCTGACGCGGAAGACGAAGCCGACGGTGTAGTTGTGGTTAGGCTCGTTCACGGGGCTTGCCCTTTGGGCGAATAGCCACGCACTTTAGGGCGTGGAGATCGGTTGATCGAGACTCATAGGGCGTTTCAACGCCCTTACCCGAATCGGCTTAAGCCATCGGAATGGAAAGGACGTTAAAACGCCCTTCGAGATCACTCGGCGACCGCACCACGCCGTGAACGACGTGGCTAACAGCCCGCGAAACGCGGAATGACGGCTCAAGCGGCCGCTCCTGACGGGCGGCATAGCCGCTTGGATCATTTATTAAATGTGACGGAAAAGCATAGCTTTCCCGCACATCGATGGGCAAAGCCCAAGGAATAGTAAAACGACTTGGGAAAGATTCGCAGCCTGGCTTTCAGCCTCGCGGGTTGAAAAAGCCACAAAAAAAATGGAGACGCAAACGCTGTGACTGGACGCTTGCTAATTACAATCTTAAGCATCGTGATGATTCTCACGATTACTCCTTTCGCTTTTGGAAAATCATGGCGAGGAATTACACCCTTGCGTTCGACGAGGGCGGATTTGACTAAGGCGTTTGGTAAATCGCCCGACGAAAATCATATCCGAGCGAACTACGACGTCGAGGGGGAGCATGCATATGTGGTTTTTTCTTCGAAATTAGACTCCTACCCGGAATGTTCCAGTAGTCTGCCTTTTGACACGGTGGTTCTCATCGAAGTTAGACCACAGAAACGATTGCCGCTTTCAGCTTATTCAATTGACGAGTCGAAGTTTCGGATCGTCGATCCTTCTTCGCCACCAAATATTGGATATAAGGGGTACATCGACGATAAAGATGGCGTCGTTTACCTAACGAGCGATGATATAGTCGAACAAATAGATTATTTTGCTTCAACCGACGATAAGCATCTTTGTCCTAGGTATTCTGAAACCCCGGAAGAGTTTATTCGCCGAATAGTAGATTTCTTCCCGACAGTGGATGAGTACGGTATTTCTAAATGGGACGAAGAAAGAGCTCGACTGAACAATTTCGGATACCAACTTCAGAACTCTAAAAAATCAAAAGGTTACATCATTGTTTA
The DNA here is from genome assembly GCA_038227175.1 of Pyrinomonadales bacterium. GTDB lineage: Bacteria > Acidobacteriota > Blastocatellia > Pyrinomonadales > Pyrinomonadaceae > OLB17. The sequence goes on from JBBRPZ010000015.1 coordinate 91,752, forward strand.
TCCGGGAGATGACGTAAATAAGAAAGCTGCTAGTGTTCGAGGAAAGAAAGCCTTGGATTATCTCAATAAAAAGTGGAAATTCGATAAAGATAAGCTTGAGTTGATCATCGGCCCGAGACAAGACCGTTTTAGCGTTCAATTGAACTTATATCCCAAGGATGTTGCCCCGTATTTACAGAATGAAACTTCAACACCTGTGATCGAAAGACTTCCACGCCGGAAGAACGAGTAATTTGAAGATTCGTAACCCACTTTGCAAACGCTGACAGAAGCGGGAAGTAAGCTCGAACGGGGGATATTTGAAGAAAAGCGAAAGAGTTTGTGCATTGATCTGAGGGGATATGGTTATGAAAACACTGATTAAGAACGGACGCGTTGTTACGGCGGTTGATGATTATAGGGCAGACATTTTGATCGAGGACGGGACGGTTTCGTTGATCGGGAAAGAGATCAATGTCGAGGCGGATAGGGTCATTGATGCGAGCGGGAAGCTGGTGATACCGGGCGGGATCGATCCGCATACGCATATGGAGCTGCCGTTTGGCGGGACCGCTTCGTCGGACGATTTCTTTACGGGCACGCGGGCGGCGGCGTTTGGCGGGACGACGACGATCATCGATTTTGCGGTGCAGACGAAGGGCGAATCGATGACCTCGGGCGTGGACGCGTGGCACAAAAAGGCCGAGGGCAAGACCTGTATCGACTACGGCTTTCATCTGATCACGACGGAGTTTGAGGACGGCGATGAGAAGGAAATGTACAAGCTGATGGACGAGGGGATCACTTCGTTCAAGCTGTTCATGGCGTATCCGGGCGTGTTCCTCGCGGACGACGCGACGATATTTCGTGCAATGTCGGCGGCGGGTGCAAGAGGCGGGCTGATCTGCATGCACGCCGAAAACGGCATCGTCATCAACGAGATCATCAAACGCTTCCTGGCCGACGGCCGCACCGCTCCGAAATATCACGCTCTCACGCGACCGACGATCGCCGAGGCCGAGGGCGTTCATCGTGCCATTGCGATAGCCGAAATGGCAGAGTCACCGGTTTACATCGTTCACCTGAGTTGTACGGACGCTTTGAATCAAGTAAGACAAGCAAGAGATCGCGGCATCCCGGCATTTGCAGAGACGTGCCCGCAATACCTTTTCCATTCGATAGACGATTACGGCGACGATTTCGAAGGCGCGAAGTACGTGATGACGCCGCCCTTGCGCGAAAAGCACAACCAAGCGGAGTTGTGGAAAGGCCTCAAGATGGACGACCTTCAGGTCATCTCGACCGACCATTGCCCGTTCTGTATGAAGGAGCAGAAAGAACTCGGCATCGCTGATTTCTCGAAGATCCCGAACGGTGCTCCCGGCGTCGAAAACCGCATGAACCTCATCTACAACGGTGGCGTGGCTGAGGGTCGTATCTCGCTCAACCGATTTGTCGAACTGACCTCGACCGCTGCGGCAAAGATGTTCGGTCTTTTCCCAAAAAAAGGTACGATAGCGGTTGGTTCAGATGCTGACATCGTCATCTTCAACCCCGACACAGAACACACCTTCGGCGTTGCCAACGAACACATGAACGTCGATTATTCCTCCTACGAGGGCTGGAAGATGAAAGGCAAGGTCGAAACTGTCCTCTCACGCGGCCGCGTCGTCATCGAGAACGGCGAGCATAAGGGCAAGGCGGGCGATGGTCAATTCCTCAAACGCGGTGAATGCGTAAAGGTGTGATCTTTTAAATCGGTGTCTGTCCAAATAAAGCATCTAACGGCCAACAATTGTAAATGTCAGGCTCAAAGGGTGTCGGGGCAGAGCAATTGTTGTTCTAAAATATATGAAACAGTTAGCAATTAGTATGAATTACAGGTCCTATTTTTTCATCGTCGTCCTGGTATTTATAGCGACGTCACTTAAAATGTACGGTCAGAACCAACCTCAGTTCAAGGTTGGTGACGAGGTTGAGATCCAAAATCTCTCCGCCGTATGGATGCCCGGCCATGTCATCGGCATCCTGAATGAGGATCGCCTTTACTATCGCGTAAAGCTGGATGACGAGAACGCTCCAAATGTTTACTTCAACCATGTTTTGCCGGAAGGCGTCCGTGGACGAGGTTTACCTAAGCAAGCTCCGCTCCCGCCGGCGAAGGCGGTCGCCGTGGCGGCTCCCAGGGAGCATGACCCCCTTCAGTTCAAGGTCGGAGACGAGGTCGAGGTTCCCGATACGTCGGGCTTCTGGGTGGAGGGTCATGTAATTGGGATTCTGAATGAGGACCGGGTCTACTATCGCGTAAAACTCGATGACGATAAGGCTCCGACCACCCTCTTTAACCACATTGTGCCGCCGAATATTCGCGCCAAGGGCAGCGCACAGCTCAGTAATCCGCTTGCGGCGGTCGGAACAATGACCGATGTTTACTATGATGCCACTCGAGGGCGAAACCGCGGTATCATCACGGCTCTGAACGGTAATATTGCCAAGGTGCGGTTTTTTGGCTGCCCAAAGGATGAAACAGTCGATCGATCGCTCTTGCATGACCCTGCGACGGTCACGCCGGACGATCCAGGTATAGAGTCGTTAATGGGCCGATGGACGCTGACAAAGGTAGGTATTTCGAGCGCCGCGATCGCCTGGGGACGCAACGGCGGCATCGAGATCGGCCCGACCGGCACGTTTACTTGGAACCATGGAGAAGGGAAACCACCGGTGAAAGGCAAATGGACGACGGATGCGAAGGTGCCTGGGACAGATTCGGGAACTCAGTTTCACGACGGCATTCTCATAAGTGATGCCGACGGGACTCCCTGGAAGGTAATGATGGTCAAAGGCTCGACCGACCGGATCGAGGTCCAGCGGATGTGCAGCGGCGAAACGATCGGAGGCAGCCGCGCCCGGTAAATGGAAGAGGTGATTCCCTGGGAAAGTTCACGATTGCTAGGAACATACCGTTATGAGCGAAAAATACATCGATCCCACGACGTGGCTATCTCCTCTCGTTCTGGAAAATGGTTTCAATGTCCAGTTTCGCGACGACCACGTTCACGTTACCTTGGACAAGGATTTTAAAATCACTCCTGAGCAGCAGAACCAATATTGGGATCAGCTTCGCCGGCTATGCGACGAGCATAATACGCGGCGGGTGCTCGTCGAGGGTTTTGTTCCGAGCGGGGAACGCGACACCACCGAAGTCATCGAGGCCGGGCAGCGTACGGCGACCGTTCCAAATTTATGGCTGGCCTATCACCTCAAAGACTTTGTCCCGACCGCGCAGAGTGAGCTTTATGAGGTTATTGCTGCCTCACGCGGTGTCCGCGTCAAATTCTTTGCGGACGCCGAACATGCATTGATGTGGCTGCGAAATAACACTCCTTCGTAGTTCGTCAGACCGCTAGGCCGCCGTAAATCCACCGTCGATCATGTGGATGCTGCCGGTGCAGTAAGAGGCTTCGTCGCTCGCGAGGAAAAGAGCGAGATTTGCGACTTCTTCGTTGGTGCCGTAGCGTTTCATAGCGATCGATTCCGAAAAACCTGCTCGCATTGTGTCCGGATCGTCTGGTGATAATTGCGTTTCGATAGAGCGGATCATTCGATTATCGATCGGTCCCGGTCCGATGGCATTGACGCGAATGTTGAACGCCCCGAGCTCAAGCGCTGCTGTTTTGACCAATCCAATGACTGCATGTTTGCTGGCAAAATATGGAGCACCGGCTGGCACACCGATCACACCCGCTATCGAAGACATTGCAATTATCGAACCCCGCCCTCGTTTTTTCATCGGCTCGACGCAATATTTCATTGACAGCCAAACGCCGATCACGTTGGTGCGAAGAACTTCCTCAAAATTCTCTACAGTTTGATCCTCGATGAGTGCGATCTTGCCCTCCGTTCCGGCGTTGGCCAATAGAATATCGACACCGCCAAAGGTGTCGACCGTAGCGGCAACCGCAGCGGCAGTTGCTTGTTCGTCAGTCGTATCGGCGACTGACGAGGCCACATTGCCAACTGGTGCGAGCTTTTCCAGAGTTTCTTTTAGCTTTTCCGCCGAACGCCCGACGAGCATCACGCTCGCGCCTTCCTCAAGGAATCGCTTCGCCGTCGCCTCGCCGATACCGCCCGTTGCCCCTGTGACGATCGCTACCTTTCCATCGAGTCGTTTTCCAGATTCGTTTTGTTGATTCATCTGTTGTTTCCTTTTGATATTCCGGTGGGAAACCGAGTGGTTCATTTCGTAATATGAGATTTCTAAAAAAATTGGCCGTTTATCAATCGTACCGAAGATAAGATATTTTGTGAATGCCGGATGACGTAAATTCCTGAAACGCGATATTTGGGTTAACATTCAAAAATGATATTTTCCGACAAAGCCCTTTCCCAAAAACTTGAACGAACAGAAGCCCGTGCGAATGCGGATTTTGTCGAGACACGTGTCCGGCTATTTCCTGCAAGCGGAGCGACGTGGATCGAGGTCGGCGGAGCGTATGCGATGTTTGACGGCCCGGAATCGCCGTGTACGCAGACCTTTGGCATGGGAATGTTTGAGGAAACGACAAGCGAACATCTTGACGAGATCGAGGCATTTTTCAACGAACGCGAAGCACCGGTTTTTCACGAGGTCAGTCCGATGGCGGATGCTTCATTGCTGGCGTTGCTCAACGGACGCGGCTATCGGCCGATCGAGATGACCAGCGTTTTGTATCGCTCGGTCGATATAGCCGTCGAGAGCGCGCGATCAAATTCAGAGATCACGACTCGCGTGATCACGGCTAATGAGGTCGATATGTGGGCAGCGACATCAGCGGCGGCTTGGGCGACCGAGCATGAGAGTCTCGCTGATTTTATGTTAAATTTTGGGCGAATTACCGCAAATTGTCCCGGGTCACAGCCCTGGTTAGCGGAACGCGGCGGCAAACCGATCGCGACGGGGATGATGTTCGTTCACGAGGGGGTTGCAATATTAGCCGGAGCAAGCACAATTCCCGAAGAACGCAATCGCGGTGCCCAAAATGCTTTGCTTTCATCGCGGTTGAGATCAGCGGCGGAAACGGGCTGCACACTCGCAATCATGGGAGCCCTGCCGGGCAGCCAATCTCAGATCAACGCTCAGAAAAACGGATTCAATATCGCTTATACACGCACAAAATGGCAGTTAATGGGTTAGAATAGCGTGCGATACTTTTGCACCTCAATCTATGAAACGATGCCCTGAATGCCGACGTGATTATTACGACGATACGCTGTTGTATTGTCTCGACGATGGAAATGCGCTGCTTGAAGGACCAGGCTCCCTTGAGCCTAGAACTGCCGTTTTCCATGAAACGGATGGGAACGATACGGCGGTAACCCGTCACCAGATATCAGCGTTGTCGGGCGAGATCCCATTGGGTGGGGCGGTCAAGACTGAGGATCAAACGCTAACACTGGCGGCTGGCCCGGGATCCCCGGTAGTGAGTCGAGGCAGGTTCGTATGGATCGCCGTTGCACTTACCGTGTTGCTTGTTGCGGCGGGTTCCTACGCGGTCTATTGGCTCGGTTTCGCGGGCGCCCGCGCCGCCAATCACTTCGAAAACATAAAGGTCTCTCGGGCAACTAATGACGGCAATGTTGAAAGCGTAACTATTTCGCCCGATGGCAAATACCTGGCTTATGTAACAGTGGTCGGGCCAACATATGCCCTATGGACGAAACATTTGCCAACGAACAGCCGGGTGCAGATAGCGGCACCGCCGGGATCGGTCGCAATATATGCGATAGTCTTTTCCCCCGATAGCAACTACGTGTTCTATGGTGTCCAGCAGGAAATGTCAGGATCGTATGATCTTTACCAAGTCGCGGTACTGGGAGGCGTTGGAAAAAAGGTCATCTCAAATATTGCAGCAAGTGTCTCGTTCAGTCCGGATGGAAAGAAGATCGCCTTCACCCGGTTTGACCCTGTGACAACCGGTATCACGGTGTTGACCGCACACGCCGACGGTTCGGACGAGCAAATTATCGCCTCACCAAAGCTGCCCGAGATCATCGGATCTTATGGTGCGGCGTGGTCTCCCGACGGCAAATCACTTGCGATAGACAGGTACAATTCGGGGCCGGAGATATCCCTTGAAACTATACTATTGGCAGACGGCACTATATCGCCGTTGACCCCAAAGAAATTTAACAATGTGGCGGTGATCAGGTGGTTGCCCGACCGCGCGGGGCTGGTCTTTGCTGCGCAAGAGCACGCGTCAGAAGCGACGAAGATCTGGTACTTGCCGATGAGCGGAGCTGTTCCCCGACTTTTGACTGTAGGCCTAAGCGCCTATAGCGACACGAGTTTGATGCCCACAATGGACGGCAGTACGATTGTTGCTCTGGAACGCGAATCGTCGTCAAATATATACGTGGCAAATGCCCCGGATTTGAGCAATACTCGTCGCGTTTCGACGCGTACCGGGGCAAATGACGGGGTATGGGGCTTGAGCTGGGATAAAACCGGCCGCCTTTTCTCGGTCTCTCAGGACGAGAACAAAAGTGAGACATGGATGATCGAACCAGGTGGCGCGGCTCCTAAGACGGTAATGGAAGAAGCGGCAATCGATACCGTTACAGTTTCACCGGACGGTAAATACCTCGTCTTTATTTCGAAACGCAGTGGTTCGTGGGACATTTGGCGGACCGACATCAATGGCGGCAATCCTAAGCAATTGACTAACGGTGTCCTAGTGTCACCCGGCCTGTCCATCACACCTGACGGACGCTGGATACTATTTACCTCCATCGACAGCGCCGTTCGGCGGGTCTCGATCGACGGCGGCGAGCCAACGGTCCTCGTGAACACAGCGTCAACCTCGATTGGTTCTCCGCAGATATCACCTAATGGCTCCTATCTTGCATGTTACAGTTACGACGCCCAGCTCGAGCCCAAGATCAATATTTTCAAGATGGAAGGGGACGCTCCCATGCCGTTTAAGACCCTTGATCTGCCGAAAACGTTCGGAACAAATTTCCACTGGGCCGCGGATTCGCAGTCGTTGATCTATGCAGACACGATCGGCCGGGTCTCAAATCTGTGGCATCTGCCGCTCGATGGCGGCAAACCTAAACAATTAACTAACTTTACGTCCGAGACGATCAAGAATTTTGCGTTTTCGCATGATGGTAAGCAGCTCGCTCTCGCGAGGGGACCCGTAACGAGCGATGCGGTCTTGATCTCAGAACCGAGGTAAGTCTATTTGCATCGAAGCCAAGCCTAATTTAGGACGATGGTTAGGCCCGCATTTAGACTCTAGTCGAACGAGTGGCCCGTAAATGGAAAATTAGATGGAAACGATAAATCACCCTGACGGACGAGTCGAGCTGAATGCCGACGCTGAAGAGAGTATCCGCTTATCGTCGCTATTCAACGAGGATCTTGCCCCGGTGCCGGTTCGGGCACGAAATTGGACGACGTATAACTACGCCGCGCTGTGGGTATCGATGGCGCATTGCATACCGACTTATATGATGGCGTCGGGGCTGATCTCGGCGGGGATGAACTGGTGGCAGGCATTGTTTACGATCCTGCTTGGCAATGTGATAGTGCTGGCCCCGATCTTGCTCAATTCGCATCCGGGGACGAAGTACGGCATCCCATTTCCCGTTTTCGCACGTGCGGCTTATGGAACGTTGGGATCGAATCTGCCGGCCTTGATGCGGGCGATCGTGGCGTGCGGGTGGTTTGGCATACAAGCGTGGATCGGCGGGCAGGCGTTGCAGACATTTTTCGCGGCGTTTATTCCCGGTTGGGCGACACTGTTCGGCGGCCCTATCGGCGGCCACACACCCACCGAATGGCTATCGTTCATGCTGTTTTGGGGGCTGAACATCGTCATTATCTATCGCGGCATGGATCTATTGCGGATGGTCGAGAATTGGGCGGCCCCTTATGTGCTGGTAATGACGAGTCTTTTGCTCGCGTGGTTTCTGTATCAGGCGGGCGGCATTGGCTTTTTGCTGCACGAGCCGGGCAAACTTACGACTTTTGATACGTTCTGGCCGGTGTTTATACCTTCATTGACAGGCATGATCGGCTTTTGGGCGACGCTATCGCTGAACATGCCGGACTTTACAAGATTTGGTAAGAGCCAGCGCGAACAGGCCATCGGGCAGACGGTCGCTCTGCCGACTACGATGGTCATCTTCGCCGCGATGGGAATATTGATCACATCGGCGGCGGTCGTCGTTTTTCCTAATATCAACCACGCCGACGCTTGGGACCCGGTCAAGCTCGTCGGCCAATTTTCGCAGCCGGTTGTGGTCGCGATCTCGATGTTTACTATTGTTGTGGCTACTTTGTCGGTTAATATCGCGGCCAACGTCGTTTCGCCCGCGAATGATTTTGCCAACGCTTTTCCAAAATTAATCTCGTTCCGCACTGGCGGCCTGATCACCGGGATTATCGGCATTTTGATGCAGCCATGGAAACTGCTTGCCGACCCGAGCGGGTATATTTTTGGCTGGCTGGTCGGCTATTCGGGTGGTTTGGGATCGATAGCGGGGGTGCTGATCGCCGATTACTGGCTCGTTCGTAAAAAAAATCTCAATCTCGGCGATCTTTACCGTACCAAAGGCGTTTACGGCGGCTGGAACTTTCGCGCGGTCATCGCGACGCTTCTGGGTTGCTTTTTTGCGTGGGTAGGGTTGATAATTCCAAGTCTAAGCGTACTTTACGACTACGGCTGGTTTGTCGGATTTGGCGTCGCTTTTGTTGGGCATTGGGCTTTGATGAAAGGGGTTCCGCCGAGTGAGATAAATCGATAAAATTCTGTGGTAAAATCGAGATTGCTATGACGACACATGTACTTGAAGGCACTTGGGAAGAGGTAGCAAAACACGCGAAAGACTTGATTGGTAAGCGGGTTAGCGTGACCGTTTTTGATGACGAGCCAACTTCAAACCGGAAACCGAATAAAGGTATGCTTGAAGCTCTACGCCGGGTGAAGGAAAGACAAAAAGATATGCGCGAAACGTCAGGCGAAAGCAGCGTCGATATAATTCGGCGCGGGCGTGCGGGAGAGATGTTTGGCTATGAGCCCAGCGAATAATATAGAGGTTGTCGTCATTGACGCCAGCATTTTGGTCTCCATCTGCTCTAAAGAAAAACCGTCATATCGTGCCGCCCGAACCGCACTTGATGCATATACGATAGGTGGAGCCGAGTTTTTTGCTCCAAGTCTGGTTGTTGGTGAGGTAGTCTTCGCACTCTGTCAAAAAGTTCGGGCCGGAGTATTGACCGCCTTCGAACACGCCAATGCCGTCGATTTATTTTTGGATATAATGAAAAATATTTCGCTTCGAGAAGGCAATGCTTCGCTGGTTAAGCGAGCGATTGAGATTCTCGGTAGTTACGGCTGTAGTCGTTCCTCAGATAGCTTTTACCTCGCACTCGCCGAAGATTTGGCGGACAATAAGACTGTCGAGCTTCTAACGCTAGACAATGGCATGATGAATCAGGCTTCCAAAAACGCGCTCGCCATAACTATAAAGGTTCCATAACGAGCACAAAAGCATTTCTATGAAATACGAAAGAGTTAAGAATTATTACAACGGTGCGTTTGTCGAAAGTACGTCAAACAGCGATCTCGAAGTCGTTTCGCCTCTCGACGGCAATTTGTTGTCGACGGTTCCAATGTCCACCATCGATGAGCTAAACGCGGCCGTCGCGTCGGCAAAAAAGGCGTCGGAGTCATGGGGGAAAACGCCTATAAAAGAGCGATCCCAAATCTTTTTTCGCTATCGAAACCTGTTGGAAAAGAACCTCGATGAATTGACATCATTGGTGTCCGAAGAGAATGGCAAAACTTACGACGAGGCCAAGGCTGAGGTCGAAAAGAGCATTGAGTTGACCGAATTTGCATGTTCGATGCCTCAGCTCGTATCGGGTGAGATCCTGGAGGTCAGCCGCGGCGTTGAATGCCGCACGGAACATTTTCCGGTCGGTGTTGTTGCGTCGATTGCGCCTTTCAATTTTCCGCTGATGGTGCCTAACTGGACGATGCCGAATGCTCTCGTGCTCGGCAACACAATGATAATGAAGCCGTCGGAGCTCGTGCCTTTGTCGGTTGGCCGCATGGCTGAGTTGTTGAAAGAATCCGGTCTGCCCGACGGCGTTTTCAACGTCATTAATGGCGGCCAGGAGATCGTCGAAGGCATCTGTTCGCATACTGATATCGAGGCCGTCAGCTTTGTTGGCTCCACCAAGGTGGCGCAGATCGTTTACCGCCGCTCGACCGACAGCTTGAAACGCTGCGTTGCTCTCGGCGGCGCAAAAAATCATCTTTTTGTACTGCCGGACGCAAATCCTGCAATGACCGCCTCGAATGTGACCGCGTCGATGTCGGGCTGTGCGGGGCAGCGGTGTATGGCGGCTTCGGCGATGCTCGCGGTCGGCAATGTCGATCCGATCATTGCGCAGATCTGCGACGAAGCGCGTAAGATAATCCCCGGCACGAATCTGGGTGCCGTCATCTCAAGGGCCGCTAAACAGCGGATCGAGGACTACATCACCGCCGCCGAACGCGACGGAGCCAAGATACTAGTCGATGGACGCGGAGCCGTCGTCGCGGGCAAAGAGAATGGAACATACGTCGGCCCGACCGTGATCGATCACGTGACGCCGGGGATGTCGGTGGCGACCGAGGAGATTTTCGGGCCGGTCATTTCGATCATGCATACCGACACGCTCGATGAGGCGATCGAGATTGAAAACAAAAATCCTTATGGGAACGCGGCCGCCGTATTTACCCAGAGCGGCGGCGCGGCGAGATATGTGATGGAACACGCAAGCGCCGGCATGATAGGCGTCAATATCGGCGTTCCCGTTCCGCGTGAGCCGTTTTCGTTTGGCGGGTGGAATGATTCGCGTTTTGGGGCGAACGATATTACGGGCAAAAGCTCGATCGAATTTTGGACGAAATTGAAGAAAACTACGACAAAATGGAACCCGGAAGCAGGTGTTAATTGGATGAGCTAGGCGATTGCGGATTGCGGATTTTAGATTGAAAATAAAAATAAGAAATAGATGTATTTACAGACAAAAATCAAAGTTACAGCAGTATTCACATTCGGAGTTTTTGTATGCGCTTTTTTGGTGCCGAAAGGCATGATGCAGACGCAGACCACGCCACAGCAGGTCGAGACCGCCGGGCAAAAATTCAAGAACATAAAAGTGCTCAGCGACATGCCTGCCGATCAGCTTGGCAAGGTGATGAACATTTTTTCCGCTTCGTTGGGCGTGAATTGTAACTACTGCCACGAAGGTGACGATTTTGAAAAAGACGGCAAGCGTGAAAAAGAGACGGCCCGCAATATGATAAAAATGACCCTGGGCATCAACAAGGACCATTTTAACGGTCGCCCGCAGGTCACCTGTAACTCTTGCCATAACGGACACGAGCAGCCGACAAACTTGCCGAACCTTTCGCCGATTGAGGAGCCGGGTCGCCCGACGCAGCCCACGACAAAACCGACCGTTGACCAGATCGTCGATAAGTATCTGACGGCTCTCGGCGGCACGGAAAAACTTGAGAAAATCACCTCGCTCGCCGTCACGGCAACCCGCGTCGAGTCAAACGGGAAGGCCACCGAACCGGAAATGATCTGGTACAAAGGAAACAAGTATCTTTCGACGACGACCTATGGCAAGGATGTCGTGACCGAGCGATTTGACGGCACCGAGGCCGTGAAGACGATACCGGCGCATGACATAACGCTCAAGCCCGACGAGGCCGAGCGGATCAAACGCGAAGCGGAGTTTTTCCGCCCGGCCAACTTGAAAACGATTTATCCGACAATGTCCTTTAACCGAGTTGACCGGATAGACGGCCGCGAGGTAAATGTTGTCGTCGGCACGACTAAATCGAACGTCCGGGAAGTGTTGTCCTTTGACGTGGAAACGGGCCTGCTCGTGCGGCGGACGACCTCGACCCAGACGATGTTCGGACGTTTCGTCTATCAGGTCGATTACGCCGATTACAAGGCGGTCGGTGGTGTTAAAATGCCGATGACAGTAAAATATTCGATGCCGAACATTAGATGGACCAGAAAAATCGTCGAGGCAAAGGTTAACGCTCCGGTCGAGGATGCGAAATTTATGAAATAAATATTTGCCACGAATGTACGAATAAGATGTGTTGAAACTATTCATGTATTCGTGGGTAAAAACCTACGAAAAACTATGTCACGAATAATCAAATGCGGGTTAATTCAGGCGCATAACGTAGCGCCGACGGATGCTCCTATCCCGGAGATCAGGAAGGCGAACATCGATCATCAGATGAAGTTCGTCGAGGAAGCCGCTCGACAGGGTGTTCAGATGCTCTGTTTTCAGGAGATCTTTACGACGCCCTACTTTTGTGCCGAGCAGCAAACGCGTTGGTATGACGCTGTCGAGCGCATCCCGGACGGCCCAACCGTCAAGCTGATGCAGGATGTCGCCAAAGAGCACGGCATGGTGATGATCGTGCCGATCTACGAGGAAGAACAGACCGGTATTTATTACAATTCGGCGGCTGTCATCGACGCCGACGGCAAATACCTCGGCAAATACCGCAAGACGCACATCCCTCACGTCAACCCCGGATTTTGGGAGAAATTTTACTTCCGGCCGGGCAATCTTGGGTACCCATGTTTCGACACGGCGTTTGCCAGGATCGGCGTTTATATTTGTTATGACCGGCATTTTCCGGAAGGGGCGAGATGCCTCGGGCTCAACGGCGCCGAGATCGTTTTCAATCCGTCCGCGACTGTCGCCGGCCTTAGCGAATACTTGTGGAAACTCGAACAGCCGGCCCACGCTGTCGCGAATGGCTATTTTGTCGGAGCTATTAATCGTGTCGGCATGGAAGCCCCGTGGAACATCGGTGAGTTTTACGGCCAGAGCTATTTCTGCGACCCGCGCGGCCAGATCATCGCCGAGGGATCGCGCGACCATGACGAACTCGTTGTCGCCGACCTCGACATGGATAAGATACGCGAGGTTCGCAATACGTGGCAATTCTTTAGAGATCGGCGGCCCGATGCGTACGGCCCGATCGTTGCAGATTGAGAAATTAGAAGCCGACCGTTATTTTGACTATTAGATGACTATGAGAAAAATATTTTTCTTTACCACACTTATTCTTGTCTGTGTGTCGGCATCGTCGGCGCAAACTCTGACCAAAATTGAGGATGAGTTGCTGGGCCATTTTCAAAAGCTCAGCAAGGCATCGCATTACAATTACGATGGAGCGTCCGACTACGACGTGCTGGGGAAGGAAAATCAGGCGATCCGCACGGCATTGCTCAAATACGGCTTGCGGGCTGACGTGCTGAAATTTGCCTTTGCACGGCTCCGCAAACAAGTAACGTTGACGACGTCGACAGACGGCAATCTCCGTACCTATTCCTGGGATAGCGAAGAGGGCGGAACGATGCATGATTTTTACACCGTGTATCAATTTCGCAGCCGGAGCGGCAAGGTTCATGCATGGGCGGAGCCATATTCTCGAGATCTTGAAAAACGCGGAGCAGGCGGTTTTGTGGAACAGATATTTCAGACAGACACTGGCTCGGGGCCGATCTATCTTACGGTTTCGACGGTCATCGGCTCGACATCGCTGGGGGGCCAGACGATCTCAGCGCTAAAGATCGACGGCGAAACGTTGGATCGTAGTCCAAAGGTGATCAAGACGACGTCAGGATTAAAAAGCTCGATCTCGTTTCAATATGATTTCTTTTCGGTGGTCGATCACCCCGAGCGTCCCGTCAAGCTTTTCTACTTTGACGACTCTAAAAAGAGTTTTCGTTTTCCGATAGTTATCCAGGACAAAAAAACGCCTCAGGGCAGGGTCACGAATAGGTTCATTACGTATCGTTTTGATGGCAAGTATTTTGTTAAAGTTTAGATCGGGAAATTTTTTGGATGCTGATCGAAAACAAAGAACAGATTTTTAAGACGCTTTTTGAAAACGGAGAGGCGTTTGAAAATATGGGTGTGAGACGATTCGGTTTGTTTGGTTCATTTGTCAAAGGTACTCAACAGCCGGATAGCGACATTGATCTGCTCGTTGAATTTGAGCCCGGACGTAAATCGTTTGATGGCTTTATGAGCCTCGCCTATCTACTCGAAGAATTGCTGGAGCGCAAAGTCGACCTTGTGACACGTGAATCGCTTAGCCCCTATATGGGGCCGAAAATATTAGCCGAGGTTGAGTATGGCATTATCGATTGAGGAGTATCTTCGACATATTCTTGACGAGGCCGAGTTCTTAGCGGCAAAAACGTTAACGCTCGATGAGCATTTATTCCTTAACGATGAGACCGCCAAACGGCCTTTGTAAGGAGTCTGGGAGGTAGTCGGCGAATCGGGTAAGCAGATTCCGTTTGAGATTCGCGAGCAATATCGGAAATTCAGTGGAAAGCAATTGCTGGCATGCGCGACAAACTTATCCACGAATATTTCGGCGTAGATCACGATATAGTCTGGGACGCCGCAATCAATAAAATTCCCCTGCTGGCGGTAACCGTGCGCAAAATGTTGAGAGATATGTATGGCAAATGACTACTGCACTCCGCTCGACATCACCCAGATCGAGCAAAATTTCGCGGAGATCAATCCGGCGCTTACCGCGCCTGAGGCGATGCACGAGGCGAACCGCTGTCTATATTGTTATGACGCGCCGTGTATGCACGCGTGCCCGACGCACATCGACGTGCCGTCGTTCATTAAAAAGATCGCGAGCGGCAATCTGCTCGGCTCGGCCCGCGTGATATTTGACGCAAATCCTATCGGTGCAACCTGTGCCCGCGTCTGTCCGGTTGAGGTGCTTTGCGAAGGTGCGTGTGTGGAAAAAACGCTCTTACAAAAGCCGATCGAGATAGGCCGTCTCCAGCGTTACGCTACGGACTATGCAATGGACGGTGGCAAGCAAATATTCGAAAAGGGAGCGCCCAACGGCAAGTCCGTTGGCATCGTGGGGTCAGGGCCAGCGGGGCTATCGTGTGCCGCATATCTTGCCCGGCTCGGTTACGACGTGACGGTGTATGAGCGCCGCGAACTTGCCGGCGGCCTCGACACATACGGCATGGCCGAGTACAAAATGCCCCAGTCCGTCTCGCTAAGTGAGGTCGAGCATATTGCCCAGATGGGTGTCAAATTTATGCTCAACACCGAGATCGGTAAGATCTCCGAGTCGCCGGCCGCAGCGGAAGCACAGATCAAGGACGCCGCGGCAAAAGCGGTGGACGATGACGTTCCTGCTATTCCTGTTACCGACATCCCGGCCCCACAGATCGTTTCCTTTGATGATCTCGCGAAATGGCACGATGCAATATTCCTTGGTGTCGGACTCGGCGACACGAACAAACTCAACATACCTGGTGAGGATCTCGAAAACGTTTATGACGCGTTGGATTTCATTGAAAAGATCAAAACGCGTGATTGGAAGTCCGTGCCGCTCGGCAAAACCGTCGTGGTCATCGGGGCCGGAAATACGGCCATTGACGCGGTCACACAGGCAAAACGCCTCGGTGCCGAAAAGGTTATTATGGTCTATCGCCGGACAGAAAAAGATGCTTCCGCTTACGACTACGAAATCGAACTGGCTCGCAAAGACGGCATCGAATTTGTGTGGCAGGCCGCCCCGATCGGGATCATGGCCGACGATGGCAATTCACGCGCGACCGGTCTTCGATGTGAGAAAACGGACGGCTCGCTCCAACTGTTTGAGATCAAATGCGACATGATCGTCAAGGCCGTCGGTCAGCAAAAGATGCGCTCATTTTTTGAGACAGTCGCCGGGGTCAAGACGGACGAAAAAGGCCGCGTCATCGTTGATGAAAACATGCAGACATCGGATCCGAAAATATTTTCAGGCGGCGATTGTGCGAATGGCGGCGCCGAGGCGGTCGATGCCGCGCAAATGGGCAAGCTCGCGGCACGCGGAATTCAACTGGCAATATTAGGGGTCGAAGCGAATTTTGCCGGCATAAAACCGTGATCACTTTTTACTGGTTTTTTGGTTTTCTAAGCAAGGGGAAAAACGAGTTCGGACTAAAAAATAGGAGAAGAGCAAATCCATGATGAAGAAAACTTACTTGGCGGTCGCTATATCCATTGCGATATTTGCCATTTTACCCCTTTCAACGTACATCTTGGCGCAGGGAGCCGAGGGGAAGATCATCGCACACATCGATTTTGATCCGGGGCGGGACGGTTTCTCGTTTCGTAATTATGGTGGTAATCACGACGGATCCGAGGACCTGGATGCGGCCGATATGATCAGTATCTTTGGGGCCGAAAACGTGTGTATCGAGGGCAGCACGGCTGCGGACTGCGTTTTGTACGAAACTGCCGACCAGTGGCGGGAAGAGCAGATCAAGGGGATGGAGGGCGGTCACTGTGATGGATTTTCGGTGACAACGATGCGAAATTGGCTGGAATTGCCCTTCCGGGGCAAGATCCAGCCAAAGCAATGGCAGTCTGGGGCGGAGGACCCGTTCGGTCTAAAATTTGACCACAATCTGGCTAACTACATCGCGCATTATCATATCCTGCAAAACTTGGAAGAGGTTTATACATTCCGTGTGAAGACCTTCAAAATGCCGCCGTCGACTATCGTTAAGTTATTGGTGGATTCGTTTCAAAATAAGAAGGAATTTTACACGTTGGGCATTGGAATGCGGGTTGATGGCAAATATACGCGGGGACATTCGATCCTACCTACTGCGATCGAGGAAATGTCAGACGGCGTCTATCGGATACACGTTTACGACAATAACTTTCCCGGGCAGACAAAATATGTGACGGTTGACGGTAATGCCCAAACCTGGCGTTATCGCACCGCCAGCGATCCGAATGATGTCGCTCGCGACTATGTTGGCAGCCTCAAAACCGAAACATTGTCGCTCAAGAAAATGTCCGATCGTAATCTTGCACGATATGAATGCCCGTTCTGTGAGGAAACCTCCTCTGACGATGGCAAAAGCGGGGGCGGTGAAAGAAGCCCTCATAGCACCCCGCAAATCGAGTTTTCGTTGAGTGGCGAGGGCGATCTGTTGATCTCGGACCAAAACGGCAAGCAGATCGGTTACGACTTTAAGAAAAAAGCCGAGGTAAATCAGGTCCCGGGTGGCGAGATAATTTATGACGATGGCGGCCTGGATATGAATCTGTCGCCCGCGTATGCGTTGCCCTATAGCAAAACGGCGAAAAAACCGTATCAGGTGCTCATCTCCGGAAAAGATCTGGCGAAAGAGGTCGATGCCGATCTCGATGTGACCGGCCCTGGTTTTGTCGTGGGTTTTGAAAACATCTCGCTCGATCCAAAAGAAGAGTTGAATGTTGCGATATCGCCCGATGGCCGGACGTTGACGTTTACCGCAAGCGCCGATGGCGAAACACCGACCATTTATATAACGACCGCGGATGGGCCTAACAAACCGAGTTATAGTTTTGATATCGGCGGTGTTGCGCTCGAAGCCGGAAAGACTCTCACAGTGTCCGTCGATATCAAGGCCGGCAAGGTAAGCGTCAAAGACAATGACGGCAAAAAATTAGGGTTCAAGATCCATATTGAGCGGGAAAATGGCGATGGCACTAAGATCAAGTTTGACGCTAACACACTCAGCATGAAGGTCGGCGACAATTTTGAGGTCGACTTTTCAAAATGGACCAAGGATCATCCGCCGTGCGTTGAGGATGACGGGAAAGACTGCAATTAAAAGCGGACCGGTTGATCCGGCGAGGTTCGCGCAGTTTGTAGGCAGCATATAGTTTCGCGAGCGTCGTAGATTTTGTGAATCGAGTTTTCAAGAAATCAGCAAAATACGTCGGGGCGGCCATTGTTTTTGTCGCTCTGGCGTACTTCGCTCCGCTTCCGTTGCTTGTGTTGTTTCTGTGTGGGTTGTGGGATGTGACGAGAAATCGCGGCTTTGATCTGAGTGTTCTGAGGCAGTATTTTTTGAAGAACGGCATCGGCACATGGTTAGCCTCGCCCCTGAATATCCTGATGGATATTCTCGCCCTGCCCTACTTGAATAAGGGTATTTATGAATTGACGGATCTGACGCAGGCTTACCAAAGCGAGATCCGTGGCCTGCTCAAAACCGCGGACGACGGCCGTCTCGTTGAACGCCTCGAACGTTATATGGAAGGCTCGGCGCGGGCGATGGTTTTTTTCAAATGGTACGGTCGCAACGTCGAAAGCCCGGTTGAGATGCCGGAATTTCACGCCGATTACAAATTCGTCAGAACAATCGGCGTCTCGGCGTTTAAGGAGCGTGAGAGTACATCGCGGCATTTCGGACCGTTCAGACCAACCTTGCGTGTCCTGTATTGCCTGAACGATAACGTTGGTGAGGACGCCTACATCAAGGTCGGGCCGGTCGAAAATCATTGGCGTGACAAGCGGCTTTTCATCTTCGACGACACGCTGCTGCACCAGTCATTCAACGAGACCGACGCCCCGCGATACTGCCTGTTTGTCGACATCATCAGGCCGTCGTATCTGCCGTTTGTTTTTGATTTTGCAGTCAGCTTGATCCGGCTATTTTTTAAGGGCATCAACGGCGTTTTTTATAAGAACTGGAAGCTGGTGAATAACTGAGAATCCTGTTGTATCGTATATGTTAGAAAAGGCTATGAGAGTTGACGATCAGGGGTGGGCCTATACGGTCACGCCAGAAGAATACGACGCCGAAATTGCAAGTGGGCTTACTGATGAGGAAGTGTTAAGGCCTGGAAAGTATCAACTTCGTCGTAATCCCTGGGCCGAAAAACTGCGAAAAGCCGGGAAGGTGAAGGTGACGGTCTATCGCGGGGAAGAAATTGTCGAAGAGCAAGGTGATGTGGGGAAGCAGACACCGATCCCTATAGACAATATGGCAGACATAAGTGCAAATTTTGCCGGAATCGACAAAAAGAAATAAGATGAATTTGTTATGACTGCTAATACCGTAAATGATTCGCCACTCTGGGAGCAGTTTGAAACCGAAGCGCGGAAGCGGCGGCGCAATCCGGTTAAACTCGTGCTTGATTTAATCAAAGAGCAGATAGAAATCTGGGAAGACGAGACGCTAGATAACGAAATCAGCCTCGAAGCGCAAAAAAGCGGCTACACGGAAGACGATGCCGTAGAACTCGTGCGTCAATACCGACGGGAGAAAAAAGAACGTGCCGCCTCGTAAGGAATGAATTGCGGTCGTTTTCGATACAAATATTTTGATTGCAAATTATTTGGGCAAAAATCCAAAGTCGGCTGTCAGGAAAATCTTCGATCTATGGCGTAAGCAAAGGAAACTGCAACTGATTGTCAGCAATGAAACGGTTGAAGAATATCTTGAAATTTTGACACGTTTGAATATTCCGTCAAAGAAAATAAATGCGTTTATAGAAAGAATTGAAAAGCGACTGACAGTTTCTAAATTTTCGCTTGGAAAGATTCCAACCTCAAGCCGTGACGCGGATGACAATTTTATTTTAGCAACCGCACTCGTTGGCAAGGCGGAATTTTTGATAACTAACGACAAAGACCTTTTGCATATTTCTGAGGTAGATAAAAAGAAATTCAAGTTTCGTATTGTTAATCCGGTAGAATATTTAACTGCGATTGGAGAGTAATTTGAAACTATGGCAGACCTAACTTCAAGTTTTGCGGGGATCAAATCTCCTAATCCTTTCTGGCTCGCGAGCGCGCCGCCGACGAATATGGGGTCGATGGTTGAGCGGGCTTTTGACGCTGGCTGGGGCGGGGCGGTGTGGAAGACGCTTGGCGAGCCTATCGTCAATGTTTCCTCGCGGCTGGCTGGCCTTGATCAGGGGCCGCTACGGATGATCGGGCTTAATAATATTGAGCTGATCACCGACCGCTCTTTGGAAGTTAATCTCAAAGAGATCTACGAGTGTAAGAAAAAATACCCGAACAACGCCGTGATCGCGAGCCTGATGGTCGAATCTAAAAAAGAGGCTTGGCAGGAGATAACCAAGAAGACACAGGACACGGGCTGCGACGGTTTTGAGCTGAATTTCGGCTGCCCGCACGGCATGTCCGAGCGCGGCATGGGAGCCGCGATGGGCCAGGTGCCGGAATATACCTGCATGGTCACCGAATGGGTCAAAGAAGTCTCGGATATTCCGGTGATCGTCAAGCTCACGCCAAATGTCACGCATATCGTTCCACCGGGGCGGGCCGCTCAGAAAGGCGGCGGCGATGCTGTTTCGCTGATCAATACGATCAACTCGGTGATGGGCGTCGATGTTGACACGCTCATCCCATATCCGAACGTCAACGGCATGGCCGCTCACGGCGGCTACTGCGGTACGGCGGTCAAACCGATCGCTCTCAACATGGTTTCGGAGCTTGCCCGCGACACCGAATTTAATATTCCGATATCGGGAATCGGCGGCATCAACACATGGCGCGATGCGGTCGAATTTATGCTGCTCGGTGCCGGAAATGTCCAGGTCTGCACGGCCGTGATGCATTACGGCTACCGCATCGTCGAAGACATGATTGACGGTCTCAACAATTATCTCGACGACAAAGGATATGCGTCGGTTAACGACATCATCGGTAAATCCGTTCATCGCATGACCGACTGGGGCAATCTTGACCTCAATTACGACGTCAAGGCCCGCGTCAACAACGAACACTGCATCCGCTGCAACCTTTGCTACATTGCCTGCGAGGACGGTGCCCACCAGAGCTTTGAATTCAAGGAATCGGGCGGCGTTAAGTATCCCTTTGTGATCGAGGAAGAATGCGTCGGCTGCAACCTGTGCGCTCTCGTCTGCCCGTCTCCCGGTGCGATCACAATGAAACGAGTCGATGCCGGTGGTCCAACGCAAAGTTGGAGAGAGAGAACGTCAACACAATAGGTTATTTTCGTATTTGGAGGCATATGGAAGATGTAAGTCTATTTCTAAAGGGTACCGTTTTTAGCATTCCGTATGTATTCATTCAATTTGTCGGCCTTGTTTTATCGGTGTTCTTAAGGTCGCGGTTGCCGCGAGTATGGGGAGCAGCTTTGACTGGATTTTTCCTTCTTATGGTCGGAAATCTCTCCTATATATTGTATTCCGCGCTCTTGGTATGGGTGTTTAGTAAATCCGGCAATTACGACACTGCTGAAACATTGGCATGGGGGCAGCAAACATTACAGGCCATATTGTCGTTGTCAGGATATACGCTGATAATGATCGCTCTTTTTAGGCGGCGTGAAGCGACGGCGGGAACCTAGGCATTACACGAGTGGTAAGAGGGCAAACTCGCTACTGCTCGTTAGGCTATTCTTTGGTTTTGAATTGCCTGACTTGCAATGCGTCCAAGGGCGGCGACGAATTTGTTGAAGTAGGCGAACCGCTCGTCCTTCGTAAAACCTTTTACATACCTAGCGTAGATCTGCTGGGCGATGACCGCGATCTTGAATGTTCCAAAAACGTAATAGAAAATGATGTTCGAAACATCCCGACCTGACGCGGCGGCATACATTTCCACCAAATCGCATCGCGAGATATTTTCCATCAGCACACGCGGGTTGAAGGGCATGTTGAGCATCTCATCCCCCGCATCGGCTGACATCCAGTAGCCTAATGTCGTGCCGAGGTCCATCAGCGGATCGCCAATCGTGACCATTTCCCAGTCCAGGACGGCGGTGATCTTTGTCAGGTCGGCCGGGTCGAGCATGACGTTGTCGAATTTGTAATCGTTGTGGATCAGGGACGCGGCCCATTCGGCGGGGATGGTTGCGTTCAGCCATGTGATCGCGGATTCGAGTTCCGGCACCTCGTCAGTTTTGGCCGTGAAGTAGCGTTTCGTCCAACCCTCGACCTGGCGGCGGTTGTAGCCTTCGGGTTTTCCCAGGCCTTCCAATCCTGCGTCCCCGGGGTCTAGCGAGTGGAGGTCGGCTAGGTTCTTGATGAAAGCACGGCAGACGGCAAGCCTGTACTCCTGCGATCTTTCGATCTCGATGGCCGGACTTAAACCACCCACTACCGCAGGTGGCACTGACCCGTCGTGCGTCCCGGGAATTTTGCCACGGATGACGAGTCCGTTGCGGCGTTCCATCAGGTAAAACTCGGAGCCGATGACCGATTCGTCACTGCAAAAGAGCAGCGGTTTCGGGGCGGGCGGGTAAACGGCGGACAGCTTTGAGAGCACGTCAAACTCTCGCTGCATGTCGTGTGCCGACTTGACCGTGTTGCCAAATGGCGGACGGCGCAGCACGTATTCTGCATCGCCGAAACGCACAAGATATGTCAGATTCGAGCTCCCCGCGGGGAACTGATCGACCGTTATTTCCCCGGCTGCCGCATCAAAGTCCGACCGTAAATACACCGCGAGTTTCTCCGGATCAATCTCTTCGCCAGCTCGCATTTGCCTTGTTTCCTTTATCATAGATCACTGATGATGACAGTATTCCCAAATTCTTATCCGTCTTTATCTGTGCTAATCTGTGGCTAATTTACGCTTATGAACTTCGATTATTCAGCAAAATCTGTCGAACTGCAAAATCGGCTGTCGGCATTCATGGATGAGAATATCTATCCAAATGAACGCGCGTACTCGGACGAGATAAACACCGGCGACCGTTGGCAGCCGCTGCGATTGATCGAAGATCTAAAAGAAAAAGCGAAGGTGGCGGGGTTGTGGAATCTGTTTTTACCATCGATTTCGGGGCTGACAAATCTTGAATATGCATCGCTGGCCGAGATCATGGGGCGTGTTACGTGGGCGTCCGAGGTTTTTAATTGCTCGGCTCCTGACACCGGCAATATGGAAGTGTTGCATTTCTACGGCACGCCGGAGCAGAAAGAGAAATGGCTGCGGCCGTTGCTCGATGGCGAGATTCGTTCGTGTTTTTCGATGACCGAGCCAGATGTGGCTTCGTCGGATGCGACCAATATTCAGGCCTCGATCGTAAGCGATGGCGACGACTATGTTCTCAACGGCGAAAAATGGTGGTCGACCGGCGGCGGCGATGAGCGGTGCAAACTGTCGATCTTTATGGGCAGGACCGACGACTCGGCGCCGCGTCATTTGCAGCAGTCGATGATACTCGTACCGATGGATACGGCTGGCGTGATTGTTCAGCGGCAACTCGATGTTTTTGGCTACGACGATGCTCCGAACGGGCATTCGCAGATTTCCTTTATTAATGTGCGGGTGCCGAAAGAGAATCTGCTGCTCGGCGAAGGCCGCGGATTTGAGATTGCGCAGGGGCGTCTTGGTCCGGGCCGTGTTCATCACTGTATGCGGCTCATTGGGATTGCCGAGCGGTCGCTCGAATTGATGTGCTCTCGGGCAAAGGCCCGAGTGGCGTTCGGCAAACCGATCGCCGATCAAGGCGTCATTCGCCAGTGGATCGCCGAAGCCCGTCTGGCGATCGACCAAGCGCGGCTGCTCGTCCTGAAAGCTGCATGGCTGATGGACACCGTCGGCAACAAAGCCGCCCGCCGCGAGATAGCGATGATCAAGGCTTTGGTTCCACAAATGACCCTTCAAATAATTGACCGCGCGATACAGGTCCACGGCGGCGGCGGCGTCTCGCCCGATTTTCCGCTTGCACAATTCTGGATCTACGCCCGGACTCTCCGCCTCGCTGACGGCCCCGACGAAGTACATCTTGAATCTGTCGCGAAGATGGAGTTAAATACTAAATGATGGATGTTCAAGAGCACATAAAACGATTATGTAAGGTTATTGTCGATAGTTTTAAGCCTCAGAAGATAATACTTTTTGGCTCCTATGCGTATGGCACGCCTACGTTCGATTCTGATATCGATCTTTTGGTCATAATGCCTTTCGACGGACGCATTCATGAACAAGCGGTTAAGATCAGGCGCGTTTTAGATTCTTCTATGCCGCTTGACCTATTAGTTAGAACTCCGGAGCAGGTTCGTGAGCGTGTTGATATGGAAGATTTCTTTATGCGTGAGATCGTAGAGCAGGGGAAGATACTTTATAAAGCCGATCACGCTTGAGTGGATAAGAATCGCCGATGGCGATTGGGCAACCGCCAATCGCGAAATTAGCGTTGAAACCGACCCTAATTACAAGGCGGTTTCTTTTCATGCCCAACAATGCGGCGAAAAATATCTTAAAGCATATCTTCAGGAAAAAGGAGTTAACCCTGAGCGTACTCATAACCTCCAAATTTTGCTGGACAAGATCATTCCTGACGAACCGACATGGTCAAGTCTAAAAGAAAGTTGCGTTGAACTGACTGACTTTGCTGTTGAACATCGATACCCCGTTTTCACAACCTCCGAGCAGGATGCTGCCGACGCCCTTGCTCACGCTGGACGGATTAGAAGGGTTGTTCGCGAGTTCTTTGGATACGAGGCGTAGAGTTTCGTTATGAAAATTCGTCCTGCCGTGCTTTCCGACTCCGCAAAGATCACAGAGATCTACAATCACTATATTAAGACTTCCGAAGCGACGTTCGAGGTTGATCCGATCGACGCGGCTGAAATGGAGATGCGGATGGCCGGGGTCATTGACGGCAGGTATCCGTTTCTTGTTGCCCAGGATGGCGGTGAGATCGCCGGATATGCTTATGGGCATCAGTATAAGGCCAGGGCTGCTTATAAGCGTTCGGTCGAGGCCTCGGTTTATATCAGGCCGGAAAACGCGCGGCGGGGAATTGGCCAGGCATTGTACGAGAGTCTTTTTGCCGAGCTAAACAAGCAGAATTTCCACGCCGTTATCGCTGGTATTTCGCTGCCAAACGAGGCGAGTGTCAAGCTCCACGAAAAATTTGGCATGACTAAGGTTGCTCATTTTCACGAGGTCGGGCGTAAGTTTGATCGGTGGATCGACGTCGGTTACTGGGAATTGATCCTCCGTAAATAGATAATTACCCATAATTTATCGCAGATTACGCAATAGACGACTGGAACGCGAGCGTCTCGCTTGCCGTCCGCTGCCCACGGCTTTGCACGACCGGCGGACGATGCGAAGCCATTCAAATCGGTTTGCCGTGTACACGTTCGGATCGCGTCGCTCTCGAACGTTGCAAGCGAGACGCTTGCAGCTCCAGTCCGGGATCTTTTTCCACAATGCGTAATCTGGTTTATTTTTTTTGCCTGTCAGCATCATCGAAAACACCGTCAAGCTCAACAAACACCGGTCATTTTGACCGACCACTCAAATCAGCATGAATATATTTCTTCCATTCTGCGTTAAACATTGCAAAAAAATGTTGACAGATACCAAACGTTCCTGTAACTTTTAAGAGTGACGACTACTTAGGTCGTTGCACCTTTCGCCACCAAGCAAGCGGCAAAGTTTTCTTAACAGTTGGTTCTGATGATCACGGCTCGTGATCGAAACATCCGAAACAAGGCGGTTTTTGGCACATCTTAGAGTTGACCTGTCGAATGAATAACCTTCGATTTTTCCGGTTTGATCAATCTGGTGGCACAAAATCTTCAACATTCAAAAACGCCTTTCGGATGGGAACTTGAAGAAAACTTTCGACTTAAGGAAACATTGCAGCTAATAAGGAGCAACGTAAAAAACCATGTTCGGTAAAAAGAAAAGTGTGGCCGGTCTCGACATCGGATCAAGCTCGATAAAGATGGTCGAGCTCGAAGGCAAATTGAACAATCTTAATCTAGTGAGCCTGGGCTTTGAAAATCTGCCCGGTGACACGATCATCGACGGCCAGATCATGGAGCTTAATGTCGTTTCCGATGTTATCCAGAGTGTCTGTGCGAATCACCAGGTCACCGCAACCAACGTGGTCACGGGAGTCAGCGGACACTCGGTGATCCTAAAAAATATCGTGCTTCCGCACATGAGCCGCGAGGAACTCGAAGAGTCGATCGACTGGCACGCCGAGGAGCATATCCCCTACGACCTCGCCGATGTCAGCCTCGATTATCAGGTGACCGCCGAAACCGACAATTCGACCCACGTGCTGATCGCTGCCTGCAAACGCGACCGCATCGACAATATCAAACAAGCCATCCAGCTTGCGGGCAAAACACCGGTCGTCATCGACGTCGACACATTTGCCCTGCAAAACTGCTACGAAGTTAACTACAACCCGGCCGATACGGATGTCGTCACGCTCTTAAATATCGGAGCTTCGACGATGAACGTCAATATCGTCCAGGGTACGCGTTCGCTCTTTACACGAGACATTACGGTTGGCGGCAGCCAGTTTACCGACGTTTTGCAGCGAAGCCTGGGACTCAATTTCCAGCAGGCCGAAGCGGTCAAACGCGGCGTCCACGAAGCAGTCGACGGTCTCGAAGAAAAATCGATCGAGCCCTTGATGAACAACGTGACCGAGATCGTCGCGATGGAAATACAGAAGACATTCGATTTTTATCGTGCGACGACCGAGGATAACGAGACTATTGTTCAAAAGATCCTTATCTCGGGCGGCGGTTCGAAACTTACCGGTCTGGCCCAGGAATTATCGCAGCGGCTCGAACTGCCGGTTGAGATATTGGACCCGTTCCGAAACATTAAAGTTGATACCAACAAATTCGACCCGGATTATCTCAGCGAGATCGTGCCTGAAATGGCAGTAGCCGTCGGATTGGCCATTAGGGGAGTGTAATAAGATGATCAAGATCAATCTACTCAATTCAGTTACCGAAAGACAGGGCGGAGCCATTGTCGCCGTTGACCGCAAGGTCTCGAGCGCGGCTTCGAGGATGATACTTATGTCGGTCGTCGTCGCGGTATTACTTACTGCGGTGGTCGGCTGGGATGTCATCTCGACCCAAATGGCTAAAACCGAGGCCGAGCATCAGCTCGACGAGCAAAAGCGGATCGCGACCGAACTCGAGACCGTAATGGCCGAGCAAAAAGACCTCGAAGCCAAGATCCAGAATATCGACGGCCGCATCGACGCGATCAAGAGACTGCGCGTCTCGCAGGCTGGCCCGAGTGCGGTACTCGATGCAATGCGTGAACGTGTCGCGATGGTGCCGGGACTGTATCTCGAAAGCATCGAGCAGGCCGGCGAGGGTTTAATTTTAAAAGGAAATTCGCCGGACGAAGCTCAGGTCACGCAATTTGGCCGCAGCCTCGAATTCTCGAACGGACTTTTTGCAAACCTGAATATCGAGACATCGCGTACCGAGGTGCAGAATCAAAATGCACCGGCCAAACCGAATGCCGAAGGCGAAACGCCCAAGGTTGCGCTCGTAAACTTTACGATCAAGTGCTCGTACGTGCCATCCAAGGCCCCGGGAGCTGATACGGGAAACCCGACGACCGCTTCGGCACCCGCCGGTGCGGCTCCTAATCAGGCTGCACAACCCGCTCAGGCTCCAAAGAAATCGTAGACGGATTTAGCAAAAAAAGAAGGAAACGAACATGTTAGAGAAAATCAAAAAACTCCAGTGGTACTTCCAGTTGACGATGCTCGTCACCATAGCTGCGTTGCTTTATGCCGGTGTCTGGTACTTCTTTACCAGCGAAACGCGGGCTGAGGTCGCTACGTTGAATGACCAGATCGCGGAGCTCCAGGCAAAAAACGAGACGGCTCGGATCGCGACCCAGCGTATCAACGAATTTCGTGCCCAGTACACCAGCAAAGCCGCGGAATACGAAGAACTCAAGGTCCTTCTGCCCGAGCAGCGTGAGATCACCAACGTGCTGCAGGGCCTCCAGGATACCGCTAACAGCAGCAAGCTGATCGTAATGCGATTTGCCCCGCGCGACGATACGATGCAGGACTCGATCTCTGCGAAGCCGGTCGAGGTCGAGGTTGACAGCAACTTCAACAACCTGCGGGCCTTCTTTGAAAGCATTTCGAAATTGCCGCGTATCGTGTCCGTTACCGATTTTAAGCTGAATCAGGTCGACAAACAGACCGATGCCAAGACGCTGCATGCGCAATTTTTACTGACGGCCTATTATTCGGCCCCCGCCGATCCTAATAAGCCTGCAGTTCCAGGTGCTCCCGGTGCCGCACCCAAGCCGGCAGTTCCCGGTCAGCCCGCCGCTCCCGTTCCCGCCGTTCCGGCCCCGGCAGCGAAATAGAAACACCTCTCACGTAATAGACCCCGGATAGAGAAAAAAAGCCATGATCAACAAATCGACAATCAAACGCCTCGCTTGCCTATCGGCGATCGCCGCCGCATTCGTACTCGTCAGCGGGAGCTTTTCGCCAATTCAGGCCCAGCGTGATCCGTTCAAAAAAGCTGGTTGGGCCGTGCCGAAGAAACCCGTTTCGCCCTCGACGGCCAAGGTTAAATCGACTCTGCCGCCCGCGATCGTGAATTACGGTCCGCCGCCGATCGAAGCACGTATCGAATATTTCAAGCGGCTCCGCGAGACTGCCGTTGCCAACGGAGCTATGCCGCCAAAGGTGACGAGCGTTCTGACGCTTAGCGAAATGGCCGTGACCGGCATATTCAAGACACCGCGCGGCTACGCCGCGATGGTCGAAGCGACGCCCATCAAGCTTTCTTACATGATCTATCCCGGCGAAAAATTCTTTGACGGGCAGCTCGTCGCGGTCGAGGAAAACGGTCTTGTTTTTCGTCGGGTGACAAAGGTTGCCGATGGCAAATTTGTCGCCTCAGTCGAGAACAAGGCTCTCAGGCAGTTTACGATGAAATCTCAGGTTGAGGGCACCGCGCCCGTTCAGTCGACGGACAAGCAGACCGACGTTGCAAAAACCACCCCGGCCGTTACGCCCGGAGACAAAGCCGTCAAACCGTCGTCAAGTAACCCATTTCTCTCGCCTCTGGACGAGATGAACAATCAGAACGGCAAACCCGCCTCTGAAAAAGACAAGGCAAAGAAACCCGTCAAAACACCGGTCAAGGTTGCCAAGAATAGCGGGACGGAATAACCGACCCAGGATTGATTTAGTCACGGAGGAAACATGAATTCTCTTAACAAATTACAGGAAGCGGCGAAAAAAGCCGTCATTATGCTCGCGATCGTCAGCAGTCTTGCTGTTGCGGCCGTTGCGCAAAAGGTTGACCCTCAGTCGCAGGGCAAGATGTATGGCGACCCCGGTTTTCGCGGCGAAGTGATAAACCTTAGCGTTGTAAATGCTGATATTCGAGACATACTTTCGTACATCACCGAGCAATACGGCATCAATTTTGTCATCGACAAGTCCGTCAAAGACGTGCCGGTGACCGTCAAGGTCGCGAACGTTCCCTGGAACGTCGCCCTCGACTCGGTGCTTCAGGCGCAGGAGCTGGGCGTGCAGGTAAATGGAACCATCCTGCGCATCGCCGATACCAAAACCCTTGCGGTCGAGGGTGATCTCTATCGCGCGCGGCAGAACAATCAGCTTGACACCTCGCCTCTGTTTACCGAACTTATCCGCCTCAACTATGCCACCGGCGGTGCCGGCTCGGCTTCGGGATCCACGACCGCGGGAACGACCACCAGCACGATCGGCGGCGGACCGAGCGCACAGTCTGGATCTTCTGCAAGCGCCAGTTCGGGTGCGGATGGCTTGCTGCCTATCATCAAAAGACGTCTCTCGCGACGCGGCTCGATCGAACTGGATTCGCGAAGCAATTCGCTGATCATCACGGACGTTGCGTCAAACATTCAGGCGGTCAAGCAACTCGTCGGGATCCTCGACCAGCCTGAGCCTCAGGTTGAGATCGAAGCACGAATTGTCGTGGGTACGCGAAACTTTAGTCGCGACATCGGTGTTCAGCTTGCCGGTTTGGTTCTCGGCAGCCACGGCAGCGGAGCCCAGGGCGGCACGCTTCCGACCACCGGTGCACCGAAAAATCTGCCGGGCGGCAATCCTAACGGCAATCTCGCTTCGCAGATCGCCAACACCGCGATTGGTCTGACGACCGGTATTTTCGGTACGGCACAGATCAGTGCACTTATCACCGCCGGTGAACAGAAGGGCCAGGCTAAGATTATTGCCACGCCGCGCGTGACGACTTTGAACAACCACAAGGCCGAGATCAAGAGCGGCACCAAGATCCCCATCACGACGATCCAGCCCGGTTCGACGGGGGTAACCCCGATCGCGACCACCCAATATGTCGATGTCCCTCTCAGGCTTGAGATTACCCCGCAGATAACCGATCTGGGCACGGTCATTCTCAATGTTGTCGCGGAAAACAGCTCAACGGCCACCATTGTCGGCGGAGCCCCACCGGCGATCAATACGCAGAGCATGACGACGCAGGTAATAGTGCCGGATGGCGGAACGACCGTCGTCGGCGGCGTGCTCTTCGACGACGAACGAAGTAGTCAGGACCGCACGCCGGGTCTCGCAAGCATTCCGGTGCTCGGAAACCTGTTTAAGCGTCAAGTCGCTCAGCGTAACACGAATGAAATACTCTTTTTCATCACGCCACGCATAACGCGGCCCGACTATGCGGCCGCCAACCAAAGCGGCGTCGCTCCTCGACCACCAACAATCCTGCAGCCGGTTCCGATGGGCAATCCGGCGTCTAACTCGCTGCCGGTAGTCGAAACGCCAAACCCGATCATCCTCCAGGCCGCCCCGGTAATGGCGAAACCGGAGACCGGAACACCGGTCAAAACGGACAAGCCATAGTTTGTCTATAACTTAACTCGTGTTTCTTCCGGGGTCCCGTCAGATGTTCACGCACCTGACGGGATCTTTTTTATTAATCTGTGACAAAGGCTGTCCAGAACTTTAGGTAAGAGGCATTTGAACGCGGATTGGGCGGATCGGGCCGATGGGAGCGGATAAAACCCTGATATCTTTCTGAGGTCGAATTCAGATCCGTTGTGATCCGCTTAATCCGCGTTCAAAAAAATCGTACATTAAAGCCACGTCTTCCCAACAACATCGTCTAAGAGAACGGTGCTATTCAAGCCCGATAAAATCGATATTCGACAGATCATCTGCCGCAACTGCGACCGATTTAGGAGCGTACCGAAAGAGCCTTGATTTGACGTTTAGAGTGTAGGTTCCGGGGAAAACGTCCGTGAAACTATAAAAGCCAAAGGAGCTTGTCGTGGCGGTTCTCGTTACGCCATTTTGATCGATCAGGGCGATGCTCGAATTGCGCAGGCCGCGGGTTCCGTCGGTTAGGTAAACATGGCCGTTGATCGAATACGAGGGTGCCGGGGAACTTGAGGTCGAGGTAGTGTAAATAAAATCGCCATCGTTTGTTGCATCGCCGTTAGCACCGTTTCCCGCTGCGTAAAAGTCGATCTTTCCTTTTGCCGGACTGGGGGCGTTCCATGTGAACGTCCATGATTTCGAGCCGAACTCGGTCGGCTGGACACCGATACTGGTGTGTTCGACATACTTTCGAGCAACACCGATTACGAAGCCGGTCACCACCTGCGTTTGCACAGGAGGAGCCGTTGGTACCGTGAACGTTCCAGCCTGATTACCCTGGCCGTCTATCGCCGTCAGCTGAAATCCGTAGGCCGATGCGTTCTCCTCGCGTGTGATTACGGTAATGGATATCGGCTGCCCCGGAATATAGGTCGGAGGAATCCCCGTGATCCTTACACTCCCGGTTCCTGAGTTAACCGTACCGGCATGACACGCGGTGCAATTGCCTTCGCCGGGAGCATTTGTGTACGATGGCGAAGGCCCTGAGGCGGACGCCGCTGCCTTTTGACGATCGTTCAAAAAGACCATGGCGAGCGTCAGGCCACAGAAAATAAGGGTCACCGCGAGTTTTATGAGGGTTCGTTTACGATGAATAATTCCCATTGCAAAAAGTCTAAAGCCAGTCTTTTCAATATGTTTGACGATCTTATACGTAGGAAAGTCTGCAAAAAGATGTAGTTAAAGGATAGGTTTTGAGACCGGAAAATGTCAATGACTTTAAACACAAAAAAGCGGCCCGAAAGCCGCCTTTTTGGTGAAGGTTATGGACGGGAATTTATTCCAGTCCGGTAAAGTCGACATCCGCGAGGTTGTCGGTTAGTTCGATGGTGCGGCTTGCGAAGCGGTATTGCCTCGATGAGACGCCGATCGTGTAGCTGGCACCCGTTGTGATGTCGTCGAACGTGTAGTAGCCGAACGAACTGGTTGTCACCGTTCGTGCAAAGCCGTTGCGGTCGACGATAGTGACA
>JBBRPZ010000016.1:0-120935 GCA_038227175.1 Pyrinomonadales bacterium
AGCAGGGCTCCCGACATTCATCGACAGCCCCGTTGTTGGTGTCTTTTTCGGGACGAACATGTATCGCTGTGCACCGGATGGCACACAATCGAGAGGTTCTCTGTAGGTGGTTGCAGGATGGTGGCAGTTTTGAAAACAAGTAAGCACGATGAACCGTTGATTTACAGTGATTTAGAGATACAGCCCTCTCGCGGGCTGGGCGAATGCGAAGAAAAGGGGCTTTTGAGTTTCCTCAAAAGCCCTGTATTTATTGGTCGGGACGACAAGATTTGAACTTGCGAGAGAGACTTCTGCAAGTTTAGCTGCGGCGCGGCCTACATTTGAATTTCCCGCGAACGATCGATAACCTGCTGCAAGCTTTATTTGTTCAAGCGCCTCCTCTATTTTGGGCGGATATGTTCTGAGAAGATTCTGTGCCAAAACGATCGGTTCATTTTCCTTAATTAGAGAGTTGAACTGCCATAACTCACTAAATTCCTCATGGTCAAGGACGTTCAATAGACGATAAAGATCTTGATTACCAAGGTGTATTGGCGTGGCTGTTAAGAGCACCATTGCCTCTGTCAAATCCGCCAAGGTTCTTGCCGCTGTGTGCGATTTTGTTCCGACGTTCCTTAAATGATGTGCCTCGTCGATAATAATCAGGTCGAATTTAAATGGCGTGGTCTCAAGCTGTTCAAATGCTTCCCGTACCGAATCTTGACGGGCTGAGTTTAGGCTAAATACAGCCGCACATTGGAACCCAGCGCCTTCGTCTAGGAAGTCATTAACCAATGCGCGCAATCCTTTCGCATCATAGATTTCAGCCTTTGTATCAAATCGAAATCGGAGTTCCTTCTTCCATTTTTCCCGAAGCATGGACGGGCAGATTACCAATAGTCTTCGGGCATCGGTCCGAGCCTTCGTTTCCAACCAAATCAATCCAGCTTCAATCGTTTTGCCAAGACCAACCTCATCCGCAATCAAAATCCTGTTATTGAACGATTCGATATACTTGTAAACGGGCTTGAACTGGTAAGCGTGGAAGTCCGTACGACTAGCATGCATCGCGTAGAATACGTTCGATAAATTTGACGAGATCTTTTGGAAAATTAGTAAGCGGGCAAGATCGTGAATATTACCGAATTGCCGGTTCTGTAAAGCGTCCTCTATGCCGCTTAAACTCGTCCGGATAGTTTCCAGATCGTCCTGCGGGATGAACTTTCTCTCATTTATTCCAATCTCTATTTCGATATATGTAACAGAGGAAAACGTTTTAGTTCTACCCGTAGTGACGCCGCGCACAGAAGGATTTGAGATAAGCTGGACAGCTTGGTTAGTGATATTTAGATCATTTTTTGGCACAATATCGCCGGAGCCCTATAAAGAGATGTTATTGTAAATGTTAAAGGGAATAGTAATGCATTTTCTTGATACAACGCAAGAAATAGGACAGTTAGCGGCTTTAGACACTGACTCGGAGGCCGATCCGGTGTTTCAAAAATCTATCAAGAGGTGTTTCAATAGCATGCTTCTGCTATAAGTTGGTAGCGTAGATCTCAATCGATCTCATACTTTTGGACGATTCACAAAAGTGACTTATCCTCTGGACAATCGATAAAAATGTATGTGCTCTTACGTGGCCGATTAAAAACGCATCGATTATGGAAATGAATACTATTTTAGATGCCGAAGTTATGGCAAATTGATTAACTCTAACGATAATCCCCATTCACGGTAAAATCCGCCCAATAATAAGGCTCGTGCATATTTCTGGATTTGTTTTTGATCATCTCTAGAGACGCCTTTTGAAGGGCTGCGGCAGATGAATTGCCCGCTTTATAAAAGGCGTAAAATGTTCTCGTGAAAATCTCCGTCGATTTGTCGTTTGCCTCCCATTGAGCTGAAATCACGGTTGTAGCACCCGATCCCATCATTGCCCAGGCGAGGCTAACTAGACCTTCCCCATTCAGAACATTGTTAGTGTCGCAGGATGCCAAAAATACGAGACTCCCCTTTTTCAGTTTTATCTTTAAGATATCCTCGACCGTCAAACGACCATCATTCTTTCCAACTGGTTTGAATGCTAAGAAAGAATCCAGTGGCTGGTCATTGCTTACCTGCGCATGCATAGAAAAATGTAAAATATCGAATTTATCGGAGATTCGCTCGAAATCCTTGTCGGTTGCATTCAGTAACGGTTTGGAATCGTAAAGCTCTGAGACGCCGTTCGCTTCCGCATTCACATAACGCAAAACTTCATTCTTGTAGGAAGGACTTGCAAATGCCTGCATGGATTTACGAGTCAGTTTTGGTGACTTCAGTTGTTCAAGGAGGATAGAAACCGATGGCGCGTAGCTGATCGCGGTAGTTTCGATAAGATATTTTTCCCCATCGGGGCTCAACGCATGAAACGGGACCTTCCAAAGCGCCTTATCCGGAATAATGATCAGATGGTTCGTTTTAAGCGAAAGCGGACGAAGCAATTTGTCGTAAATCTCTTTCGCATCTTTCTTGAAATACAGCAGGTTATTAATCTTACGCTGAGTATCGACTGCAAGTCTGCCGACCTCGCCTTCGGTCGGCGAAAGGGGTACAACGCGAACTGGCTTATCCCTTTCCCAGATGTACGCGAGCAATTTGCCGTCAACTGTGAATAAATATGAGACGATCGCCGAGTCGCCTAAAGAGTTGACGCTGTTAAGATCCTGAAGATTTGGAAGCCCCGAGTTAACCGGCGGGATGTTAGCCGTGATCGATCTTTCCAGCCGCTCGATCTCGCTTCCGAGATCTTTATCCCCTCCATTTGATTCGACGAATCTCTCGACAAGCCTCTCGATCTCTGCTTGTTGAGCGGAAGGAATATCACCCGTAGGTCGGAGGATCGAGTTATCGATACGGTCTCGTAAAACTCTCCCTTTCACGTAGTCAGCAAAAGCAAATGAGATCTCGGGTTCCCCGACCCGAAGTTCGGCCAGGAGCCGGTTGGCGTCCTGGTAAGTTTCGGTAAGACCAAGCGATAGGGATGCCTCGCCTGTGGGCCGCATCTCATCTACTAAGGCGATGGACTTATGTGCATACTCGATTCCTTCGCTAATCCGGCCGAGTCCAAAAAGGGCCCTGGCGAAATTTAGATATATTCCCGGCAGATCTTCGCGAAAGTTCTCTTCCTCGACGAGCTTTCGAAGCTCCGTGGTTTGATTCAGAAGGTGTTCCCAGTTCCGATTCCGCAAAGCAATCGTCGATTTCCAATAGGAAATGAGTTGGTTGGAATAATGCTTGACCTTGGCGGCTTCGGCAAAGTGGTTATCAGAAAGCTCTCTTCGACCCTGAAATGCGGCTATTATGGCGCGGCCAAGAGTCGTTTCAAAGAGATAACTTTTCTCCAAGTCTACTTGCTCAAGTCGCCCTAAGTAGCTCTCAGCCACATCAATATTGCCGTTGTAAAGGGAATTGAACATCAGCCTCGACAGGAAGCTAAGGGCAAGGTTGCGGTCGGCGGCGGCGATGGAAAGCTTTGCCCCTTTTTCCAGCATTGCCATCGCGTCTCTCTTCTGACCACTCGCGCTCTTCAGATTCGCCAGGTCTAACAATCCAACGCGGTATCTGTACTGAAACCGCGTCTTTTCGGCCATAGACACGAGTTTTTCACCATAAGACTCCGCTTTCGCGTAGCGAAATTTCGATTCCCATGCGAGGCTGAGAAAACGGTATATTTCGAAGCGGATGCTGGGATCCGTCCCTGCATCCACGAGCTTTTCGGCCTTTTCCATCCAGACCGCCGCGGACAGATCAAAGCCAAACGAAAAAAGAATCTTTCCTACACTAAGGTAGTACTCGCAGCGAATTTGTCGATCATTAGGGGAGACCGAAAGAGCTTCCTGTGCGGATTCGAGGGCACGTCCGAAGTCACGTTTCGCGCGGTAGAGCATGGAATACGCAAAATGTATCTCCGCGCTCTGTTTGGTCTGCCCTCCGGCCCTCCCCTCGATGCTGACAAGAGCCTGATCGAGTGACTTCAAGGCTTCTTCATACCGCTGTGAGGATATAAGGGCCTTCGCGTACAAGAGGAGAATTTCAGCAGAAACCTTAGTCCCGGGCCTTACCTGTAGCGGGTCGGATAAAACAGCTATCTTTTCGACGACGACTGCAAAATGTCCATTGTCGAATTCGTTCTGCAGCCCGATTTGACCCGATCGCTGCGGCATCTGCCCATCGATCGGTGAGCACCACAAGGTGAGTATTGTAATAAGCGGCAGGCCGACTGCGAGCAGACGGCTTGCCGCTCCGAGGTTCGTCATTGATTGTGCTTGTAAACCACTTATTCAGCAGGTGGGCGGCATACATCGCCCTCTTCCCCCGTAACGATCGGACGGCAATCCCCGCATTGGCGAACCGGGCAATTCTCGCCGCTGCCGAACAAAGCGGTTACTACGCTGCTGAGAATGCTTGTAGTCCCCACGGTGACGAAATCCGTTGCAAGTGCATTGGTTCCGAGCAGCGTGGATAAAACCGCCACACAAAAGAACATTTTTAGATTTTTCATTTTTATTTCTCCTTATTGTTTTCTATTTGTTTTTTCAAAAATTCATACATGGCTGCAGTTACGTAGCGTCCACCGACACCGTGCCCGGCCTCTGTGGCATATATGAACCATACTTCCGTCCCCCTTGCTTGCATTTGAGTTTTCAGATCGAGAACATCCTTTTCGGGCACCCTCGTGTCAAGCTTGCCTCTCGTCAGAAAAATCGGTGCCCCGCTCCATTGGGAAGCATTATTCAGCGGTGAAAGCTTATCGAGATCCGACATAAGCCCTTCATCTTTTGGATCCCCATATTCGGTTTTCGCGAATTCGTCGATCCAGCTCTGAGAAAGATAGCCTCTCACGGAGACAATGGGATATTCCGCAATTACAGCTCTGATCCGCTGAGGTTCCTGCATTGCGGCGGCCAATGCAACGAACCCGCCGTAGCTTTCACCGCGAATGTATACCCGTCGAGAGTCGAAATCACTCTGTTTAGAGATCCAGTCCAGCAACGACCGAATATCCTTAACTGCATCCCCACGTTTTGCACCGTTGTCGGAATCCATAAAAGGAGATCCAAACCCGGAAGAACCTCTGATATTTGTGTGTATAATCGCTACGCCGAGGTTGGCGATAAGTCTCAAGTCCTGGGCGTTAAAAACCGGTTTGTCGATCGTCTGAGGGCCGCCATGAACGTAAATTAGTACGGGGTGCTGTTTGTTCGGTGAACGCGGTTTTATGACATAGCCCGAGATATCTCTCCCATCAAAAGATCGCCAGGTAATTGGTTCGGGAGAAGACGCTTTACCGTCTAGTTGCTCGGGAAGTCTTTCCTTCGTCCATGAAGTTGTCCTCCCGGAATCCAAGTCGAAAGATTGAAGTGATGCTGGTTTAGATATATTCTCGGTGGAATATATGACCTCGTGGTCGGACAGCCATCTGGTATTCCACACGACGTACGATCCCTTGATGAAAGGAGCTGCTCGACCTACGATCGCATTCTTTGTCAGGCTCCCGATACGCAGATTATCTATGCCATTTCGAGTTTCGTGAATAAGGAAATACTTGCCGCTCGGTGACGGCTTCAAATCCTGAATGGCTCCAGAGCTACCTGGAAGGGAAATTGATTTCTTTACCCCTGTCTTTATATCCTTCGAAAATACGCAGATGTCAGACACACAAGCCTTTGATCCTTCGGCGATCCAAAACACTCGCCCCGAGGCAAAGGAGCCCTTTGTAGCATTACCATCTTCCTCGATTGGGTTCAATTTCTGCGTTACAAGATCGTATAGATAAAGACTCTGCTGACTCGATGACTTCCAATACTTGAGCAGGAGCTTATCTTCTGATAAGTCGATAACATTCCAGATGCCCTTTAAACCCGCAAGCATGCATGTAGCCGCGGTGAGGTCGTGACGGCATATCTTTGTCGTCTTCGCATCGTAATCAATCTGGGCATAATAGAGAGAGCTCCCGTCCCGATTCCATAGAATCGACTCGACTGATTCATCCTTTCCGGAAAGATTCGATAGTTTTCTGAAGGTACCCTTGTTTCCCATATCCGAATTCGACCAATAATAGAGTTCGTAATTGTCTCGATGGTCCTTGTCATCGGTAAAGGCAAACGCAGATCCATTGGGATTGACGCGAACGGAATAAGGAACTCGGTCTTCAGTAAGTTTCTCTGGTGGGAGCAAAGGAGACCGCACGAGGTAGATTTGACTCTTCTCATCGGTGACAAGCAGCGCGCGGTTCTTTTTATCTACGTCCCATAGCAGGTTGGCTCGTATCTGGGAAGGATCGAAGAACAGTCGCTCGACGTCCTGGTTTTTGAAGGCGGGAATTCCTTCTACCTTCATATTCGCCGGAACCGGAAAATCACCCGTTCCTTGTCCGATTGCAAAGGTGACCTTAAGAAACAAGACCGACACTGCGAAAACCACAATACGCCAATGGCATGGGCCGCGGTTATTAGCGGACACTGTTGGATTCACTTTCGCAGAACGGGGCGAGGCTATTTTTCCAGAGATCTTTTCCATAGTTTGTGTTCCTAATTGATCGATGAGCAGCGTATTTCGGTGCTCAGTCGTTTCATGATTCCCCTCTGATTTGGCTGAAAATCCTTGTTCGTGAATTTCTGAGAAACACCGAACAGGGTCTGGCCGTTTTCTAACTCGATTACGACCTTCCACTTATAGACTTTTCCCTTATCAAGAGTTTTCTTCAGAACATACGAGGTTTCCTGGCTCGTTTCATATTCGTCAACAAGAATTTCCTCGTCATCTGAAATGTAAAGGTGGTATTTGACCGCCTTCGGAACTTTTTCCCATTTCAACAAGATCGTTTCATTTGTTGCAGCAAGCTCAAACCCGATAGACGTCTGATCACCGCACGTAGGAGAAACCCCTCGGGATGCCGATACATTTTCCCTTCCCGCTACTGGTAATTTGCCATTAGTCTTCTTTTCAGTTCGATTCGGCAAAGAGAAGATTGGACTTTTTCTATTTTCTTTCGAATTAGATAAATTGTTACTGCTGTCTGAGAGTTTCGGATTTGCTGTGTTCGGTACACTCTCATTAGTTTCCTTCTGAACTGGCTGCCGAATTTCATCTTCATTGAATTTGCGTAGAGAACCATCCGGTTCGAACGATCGAGCCACATCCCTATCACTATTTGGTTGCCACGAGCCATTGAAAAGCATCAAGAAGGACAGACCCAATAGGATGAGTAAAGCTGCGCCGGTCCATGCCAATGTCGGTTTACGTCGCAGGGTATAGATAAGGGTTGAGATAGCCTCGTAAAGGCCGGAAGGTTCATCCTGAACTATTTCTTCGTTTTCACGCTCCGATTCATTTAGCAAAGCCCCGCGGAATTGTAGCGAGGTCGGGGGGGGCAACTCCGCTCGACAGGATTCACAACCGAGGAGGTGCCTTCCGACATCATGAAGTGCCGATTCTCCGATTGATTCGAGCGAATAGTCGGAGAGCTGTTTCTTTGTTAAATGTCCAAATATTCTCATTTACCTCCAACCCCCTTTAATTTTTTCCGAGCATCGTAACGGGACTTTTTGATCGCTCCTGCGATCGCTGCGACGCCTCTCTTTTCGTTCGGTTCTTTTGTTAACTTGGCGATCTGAACATCGGATAATGGAATCCGTCCGCGAATATCGTTCCACTCGCTCTCACCGAACTCCAAAATCCGGGACAAATCCTCGTTGCTAATTCCACTTTGAAGAAAATAGATAGCCAATTCCTGGGAATGGAGCAGTAGCGCCCGGCGCTGGCTCAACGACAAGCCGCAAACGTCTCGCCATACCGAACGAATAAGGGAGAAAACCTCTGTTTCGGTCTCACCTTCGACAGACGATTCGGCGATATAATCTGCATCGTCTAAAAAAACACCCGTTCGTGCCGATTTCGTTATGTGTCGGTTAACCTCATTGTAAGCAGTTCTTGCAGCATATGAGGCCCATTCTTCGTCCGACATCGACTCACTCTTTTCGACATTTTTGTTTCGCCATCTCCATAGCCGTAGTGCGATTCCTTGGGCAATATCCGAAACATCTAAATATTGAAAGGAAATTCGGCGGCGACCTACAATAAGTCGAACTATCGACAATGCATCCAGAAGCGAACGTTCTGAGTTCTTCGCGGCGCCAAGCGATTTCTGCCGATCATCGACCGCAATCGTTGTTGAAGGAATTTCTTCTAGAAGCGACTCAATCATTTGAAGATAAAAACAAACTCCGAAAAGCGAAGCAACGCGAATCAGTTAACGAGATTCACCCACGCTTTTTTAGGGCTACAAAAACAGTTAATTAAACCAAAAGCCCAAAAATATTTTTGAATCTAAAAGTAACCTTGTCTTCCTGACAGGGTTTTTATAATTAGAACCTTAAATTTCGGCCGTAGTTTCCGTGAGGTTTGGAGGAAAATCCAGCCGTAAATAGTTTTTATTTAGTTAAATTTTGCATTATCAAATATTTACAAGTCAAATGTTAAATACTCACAACGAAACCGATAACCTCTCCATTCTTGCCCGTTATGACTTTCTGGACATATGTTTACTTGGTGAAACAGGTACAGGCAAATCTCATACCGCAAAGTTAATTCACGACCTTAGTCCGCGAGTTGGCCGGCCATTTGTGGCTGTAAATTGTGCGGAACTTACACCGTCGATCATCGAAGCGGAGTTGTTTGGATACGAAAAAGGAGCGTTTACTGGAGCGGTAACCACAAAAGAAGGCAAGTTCGAAGCCGCTGTCGGCGGGACCTTGTTTCTTGATGAGATCGGAGAACTTTCGCCCAGTCTCCAGGCCAAGCTTCTTAAAGTAGTAGAGGAAAAATGTGTAACTCGTGTCGGTGGTAATCGTTCGCGACCCGTAGACATCCGCATTGTATATGCAACCCACCGAGACCTTTCTGTTTTTCGCGAAGATCTGCGTTACCGCGTCGCGGCTCACTCGATATATCTCAAACCTTTACGTGAACGCAGGGAGGAAATAACCCCACTTGCAAGGCTTTTTTTGAGGCACTTCAGTACGAAGGCGGGCCGCGACGTGAGAGCCGAAGAAACAACCCTCAAACTTCTTGAGTCGGTTGATTGGTATGGAAATATTCGGGAGCTGCGGTCGTTTGTCGAAAAGGCTTGTCTTGAAGCTATGTTCGTCGCAGATTCCGAACATGAAACCCCTGATACCATAGTTCTTTCGAGCGAAATCCTTCAAAAGCAGGTCTCAAAAAGGAGTGTTTATGCTCCCGCAGCTCAGGCATTCACCGGGAATGAGAGAGTCCACGCATTGCCGACCGGCGAAAAAATGGAGGAGTATTTAGAAAGGATCGAAACTCACCTTCTCCGCACTGCGCTGGACGCCCACAATAATAATCAGACTCGAGCTGCTAAGGAACTTGGCATCAGCCGTTCGGGGCTAATTAAAAAACTCAAGAGGATGGGCCACTAAGCTCTTCCAATGTTCCACCCTCGGATTAAATTATCGGTGTAAAAAACATCCTTGGTGCATAAATAGTCCAATTTGGTGCAAAAATTCGCCAAATTGCCGGGTACTAGGACAAATTACAGCGATCTAGCAACTCTACTCCTTAACCGCAATGCGCAGGGATCACCGAGTTCAGAGCCTTACCCGGACGATCATTCCCAATTACCTTAATTCCCTCGCTGACTTCATCTGAGTTCATTCTTGGCGCGACGGTTCCCCGTGCCCAAGCGGCACGGCCGAACTCGTTTTAGCCCGTCTTTTGAGACTGGACTTCAAAACCTTTCATCATTCTCGTTCCGAAAGTAAATCAGTAAAAAATTAGGCTGCCGGCAGGCGATCGACTGAAAATTCATTCTTAAAAGAGGTAAATATGAAAAGTGATCGTCGCAGCGCTGAGTTTACGCGTTCGGATTTTGAATCGTTTTTGTTTTGGCGGGTCTTCTGGAAGATGGTCAGGGCTGACCATCCCATCGTGTTTTTGCTAAAGGTAGTCGGCTGTGGAGCATTCATGGGCATAATGACTTTCTTGCTTTTCCTTACACATGATTTATTTCAGGCGCTGAGATAAACAAAAAGGCGGCGGATGGAGTCGTAGGCCATGAACAACTACGGAGTTGATAGGTTCGCGGCACAAAACGCACATAACACACAAAATATACAAAATAGGAGAACTTAACATGTCAGCAAATATCTCAGTACTTGGTAATTTGGGGACGGCCCCAGAAACACGGATCAGTGACAACGGGACGCTCATAGCGACCTTTTCGATCGCTTCAAACACGGTTCGAAACACGGCCCAGGGCCAGGTCAAGAAAACGGACTGGTTTCGGGTGACTGCTTTCGGCAAACAGGCCGAAACGCTTGCTAGATACCTCCGCAAGGGCAGCAGGCTCTGCATCCAGGGCAGACTTACTTTTAATCCGTGGCTTGATCGCCAAGGAGCCGCGCAGGTCAGCGCCGATATCGTTCTTCAAGAGTTCCGTTTCGTCTCCGACGGCCGTAAGGAAGATTCTGAAACTGATTCATCCGTCGCCGAGATTCCGAGCTACGCGGTTGAAACCGAATTCTCGGGCGACGTTCAGGAACTTGAGGCCCAAACAGCAGCTTACTGATCGTTTCCGCCGGTTATCTTACCCCAAAATGCCTGCCTATGAGGATGGTCCAGTGGCCATCCTCCTTCTTTAGAAGAACCTGTGAAAGAAATGAAATTCTCTATCGAAAAGATGGACTTTATTACTCGCGAATATGTTCGGGCAAATTGTCATAAGATCTTTCTATTTGGCGATAATCTACTTGGAAGAGGATACGGCGGTCAAGCGCGGGCGATGCGGACGGAAACAAGATTTTGAATTTTTTAGACCATCCAGAACAAGAACGCCGGATGATCGCTGCCTGTAACTTCAGCAACAACTCGCTGCCAGATCCGGTGTCCATTGGCTCCGTTGGTAAAAACAACGACGCCAGTGCGTTTTACGGGATCGCCCATCATAAAGGCTTTGAAATTGCCGTTGTCGCCCCAATGCCAAAACGAAGTACGGCCGGCCTCCCTTTCGAGACCGACGCCGAGGCCCCACGAAATTGCGCTATTGACCTTGATCTGCGGCGTGAGCATTTCGCGACGTGTCGCATCCACCAGATCGAGATCGTCACGTCGTCGAGTGCCCATCAACCTGGTCATGAATTTTGCGTATTCGTTTACTGACGTTACAAGACTGCCGGCAGTGTTTGGAATAAGGTTATTTGGCAACGGCGGCTGATCTTTATTAATGATCGCCTGTGCCCGGACGACATCGTCGTATTTCCAGGTCTCGACGGGCTTTTTCCATTCCTCGGCGATCTGCATCATTCGCCGTCCCTGCTGGGCATTAAAGATTTCGGCGGGAACCATCCGAGAACTGTGACCCGACGCCACACGAGACTCGGTGTCGCTGCTCCATAGGTATGTGCTGTTTGTCATTCCGAGCGGCTTCATTACCCGCTCGCGCATGTACTCCTCAAATCCTTTGTCGGCGATCTTTTCGACGACCCGCTGGAGATAATAAAAGCCTTCGCCTGAATAAGAAAAGCGTTCGCCCGGTTTGAATGCGAGCTCGAGATGCTGGTCGCGGTTAAATCGCCAGTTCTGCAAACCCGAACTGTGGGTCAAAACGTGTCGGGCGGTGATCAGTTTGGCATTGTCGCTGTCGGCCAGGTCGGGATTGGGCAGATATTGCCAGAGCGGCCGGTCGATGTCGATCAGCTTTTCGTCCCGCATCCGGTGAACAGCGTAGGAGAAAACCACCTTGGAAAGAGACGCGGCGCCGAAGAGGGTATCGGCGTCCACTGCTTCGCCCGCGCCCGCCTTTTTAACTCCGAATCCGCGCGACCAATTTGGCTGGCCATCCTTGATTGTAGCAACAGCAACGCCCGGCACATTTGCCCATTCCATGAGGGACGGCAAGTGGTTCAGGAATGCCTCGGAAAGCCCTTCGCCCGACGGCGACTTTTTTTGCGCATTAATAATTGAAGGTGCGGCGATAAGCGCACCGCCTGAGATCAACGCAAATGTGCGTCGAGAGATCGGTTTGGTCATTGGAAATCCTCCTGTGTTGTATTGCCGTGGCCACTAATCTCCGAGAATTGCCAGGAGCCAAAGTGTTATTACCTCAAAGCACAAAATCATTTCGTACCGGGCGC
This sequence comes from Pyrinomonadales bacterium, assembly GCA_038227175.1. Classification (GTDB taxonomy): domain Bacteria; phylum Acidobacteriota; class Blastocatellia; order Pyrinomonadales; family Pyrinomonadaceae; genus OLB17. The sequence goes on from JBBRPZ010000016.1 coordinate 12,177, forward strand.
CACCGGCTGTTGTGCACGGGCCGGGTCCGAATAGAGAGCACCGATTATTAATGTCGCAAAAAAAAGCTTCAGATCCGCACACTATGCCATATATCACGCACAACACCGCTAATACGGGCAATGACCAAAAAAGGTTTTCAGTCAATCCTGAAATCTTTCGCACTACGCCCGATGTGATAATATGACCTCATCTTTGGGTAAGTGAAAGACGATGACTAATTATTATCTGCTTCTGCTATTTGCCCCGCTGCCCGTCCTGACCGGCATCTTGGGCTTCATCCGGTCAAGCGCGGGCGATGAGGGGTGAGCCGAACGCGATTGGAATTCCGACAAAGAAAAAACCGACAAACCAGGCGGACGCGTTTTTCAACGACGACGAGTTCGATCAAAATAAGGCGGCCATCGACCAGGCTTTTGGTCGCTTGTTCGGACTCTCAGTAGATTCCGCAACAGTTATTCCCTCGGCCGGACTCGGAACGGGTCTTGCCGCACTGCCCTCCAAAGCTCCTCAAACTTATCAATACGTCAAAAGAAAATTAGCGGTCCTTGGTGTCGACCAGGAACTGCAACCGCGACCGTTGGATTCCCTCAACATATTTGATGCGTCTGAACGTGTTTAGCTTGAATGCTCTGACCCAACGATCTCATAAAAAGTGAGGCAAGGGATCTTCGGGCCTGCAAATAGGTGCTTTTAATTTAGGTGAATGGAAGTGCAACCTACAAAAACGCGCTTCCCCAGCCCCCGTGAAAAAGGCGGTGGTTGGAAAAATGGGGTATCAAATGGCAGGACAACTCAGTATTTATCAACTTCAACAATTCGCACCGCAAAGTCCAATTCTAGCGTTCAGGCCGGAAGATTCCGGCTCCCCCACGCAGGATTGGTGCCGGCACCTTGAACGCAACCAGCTCCGCCGCCACGAACTCGAAGAGTTTGCAATTGTTGGCGATGTGGTCGTCCGGATCGTCGACGGCACGGAGCCGGACCCATTGGAGAGGGTGAAGATACTTTCACTCGAATATGCTCTCAAAGTTCTGAACGACGAAATAGACGCAAAAGAGTTTGTTAGATGTGCAAGGGCGATAGCAGCACCCGACGCGAGTCAGTTCGAATTCGAGCAGATCGCTTCATATTACTATGGTGAGATACGTCGCCGCAGCACGAGTGAAGTGTTGAAAGAGATGGGACTTCTCGGGATGCAGCTCGAAGCTGTTACTAAGACTGTTCAGGAACGGGATATCAGTACTTCTGAACGTAACGTTCCTGAGCAAAAACTGACCGTGGCCGATCAACGCAGGTGTCGGGAAATCGCAAAAAATCGCTGTCCGCTTCCCATACCTACGCCTAATTTCGATGCCGAACTGGCCGCCATCGTTCGGCGGGCCGGTGGTTCGAAAGCAACGCGGATGATCTACGATGATTTTGCAGAATTCTTGCTCGATGATAAAGGAAAAACGATCGACGAACTCGACGCGGATTTTCTTACTTTCGAGAAATTAGAGCAGTATGACGAGAACGGGATCATAGGCTTTTCGATGAGCGGCGGTCAGCACTCGCAGATCGTATATGATTTCGAGGCTGAAGTGGATGCGACATATCTACCGATCGACGCTCGCCCGATCGGCCGTGAGATGAACTTGCTTTTCGTCGGTCACCGAATAGGAGGACAGACGGCTCAAGAAGAAAGGAGGTTCATTCTTGAATACGACGAAGAACAGAGCCAAATACATGCGGAAAGAAACGGCTACTCGATCCCTATTGCAACTTTGCCGCCTGCCGCTCAGTTTTCGGATCTCCCGTTTACCGATGGTGAATTCAGTGAATGGCTTTCCGCAAAACTCAATCGACTATATCCAAATCGAGTCGTTCGGACAGCCAGGCGGATCAAGCAGAATCGTCTTGGACAATTGCTTGAATATACAACGGTTCAGGAGGTCAACCCGGACTACGAAGAAATGCAGTACGTTACGGCCGTTTGCCAGATCCTATGGAACCGCCAACGGTCCGACTTTCACCTTCGCAGCCTCCGTCACAAGGAATATCAGGATCTCTATCTGGATCTGCGGAATACATCCGACACGGCCATTGTCGCTGGCCTCAAAAAAGAAGCGTATGGCCGTTTCAAAGAGCAAAAGACGATCTCTCTGAAAGAATTTACCGCCCTCAATACCGTGGCTAAATCTCAAGAGGCTCGGCTATCAGGACTTATTACAGAAGTTACACGGAAGTGGCTCTCTTCGATCTCAAAGTCATCAGCCAACCGACTCAGGTTTATTAAATTCTCGCTCTACAATGACAAAGAAGTTCAGTCGTTGACCCGTCAGGAGAAGCAGCGGCTATGGGACGCGGTGCGGCTTCGTGATGCAGCCATAAAGGAATCGGTCCAACAAGAGACCCTTCCGTTTGAAGTAAGCTCCCAGCTGGCACTGAACAGGTCCCAAAGCTCGTCCAAACAGTTCGTTCGAGTTACGCCGCATACCGTATAGATTTTGCGAAGACAAATCCAAAAAAATGCGGCAGGCAGGCATGTGCAAGTCGAACCGAAACAAGGGTCCGTTTTCCTCTCCGATGGAGTTGGTCCGGAAATCTTGGTCGACTTTAGTGACGAAGGATCGACGAGAATTCTTCGTCTGAATTATCAAAACAACATAACCGGCCGGGACACAAATTCTGCTGATCCGGCCGGGTACAAACTCAACAATTAAGGAGCAAAAAAATCATGTCTACATCAATTTCAATTCTTGGAAACACCGGACGCGAGGTTGAACTTCGCTACACACCTCAGGGTCTTCCCGTCGCCAGTTTTTCGATGGCGTCGAACACTATCCGTAACACCCCCGAGGGGAAACAAAAGAAAACCGACTGGTTCAACGTGACCGCGTTCGGCAAAGTCGCCGAAACGCTTGCAAAGAACTTGCGGAAAGGCAGCCAACTCCTGGTTCAGGGTAAGTTGACATTCAATCCGTGGCTGTCTCGTGACGGCGAGCCGAGAGTCGGAGCCGACGTCGTTCTCCAGGACTTCGAGTTTGCCGGCCGCTTGCCTGCGTCGACTCGTCCGGCGGAATCGAACGTTGACACTGAAGCCTATACCGGTGGCGACGCTCTCCCAGTAGAGGCCTCAGAAACGGGGCAGGTTCCGGCCGTTATGCCCGAGACATCGCATCAAAATGAAGCGGTTGTCGAACAGTTCGTAGATCAATTCTAAAACCTATTCGAAAGCAACTCAGCGAAGGGGAGTCCGGCGGACTTCCCTTCCCTTTACCCGAATATTGCAATCCAAGGAGACCCATATGAACAGAGAACGGATCGATTCAAATACCAACGCCGATGACCGAATTGAGAATTCGGCAAGCAAAATTACGATCTACGCGGACGGGTCTTGTCTTAGAAACGGAACACCTGATTCACAATCGGGCGCCGGTGCGGTAATACGAGATGACGAACGCCAGGTCATTAAATTAAAGGCGTATTACCTCGGTTCCCTCACGAATCAGCAAGCGGAGATAATGGCTTGTGCACTCGCTCTCGAAGATCTAAAGGAGCCTGCCCGCGTACAAATATTTTCGGATTCCAAATACGTAGTCGACACAATGCTTGGTATCAACCGTATGAAGACAAATCGGGCATTTTGGCAGCGGCTGATCAAAGCGTGCTATCGGCATCATCTGACATGGAACTGGGTTCGCGGACACTCCGGCGATGTATTTCAGGAAACTGCGGATCGGCTTTCACGGGCAGCGGCGACCGCAAGGGCAACACTTGAAAAAGAAACGCTGGATCGCCTCGCGGGCCTGCTGCAGGGCAAGCCGGACGAGGCGACGGTAAAAATGATTCACGATGGTCTAAAAGCGGTAGCGGCGGTGTGTGACGGGGCACAAGAGCTCGACTACCAAGGCTTCAATAAACTCGACAGCGCACTCGGCCACAGCTTTGCGGAAAGAGACGAGCTCACTCCGGTCGAGGCTCTGATAGGGCGGCAGATCCTTACTACATATAGGAAGCAGATCGCAGTGATTGATGGCCAGCTTGTCCTGTTGCTTTAGCAGGAAATGTTTGTGACACGCTTGAATTACCAGTCGGGCACATCTGGGGTACTAGTTTAGTTTTAGCCAGTTCCTGAATCCCGCATCACGGTCAAAGAGCATTTTAAGAGCGTGTTCGATCACGTCACTGGCGGTTATTTCTGTGCTCATATGTTGTGATGCGAACCGGATATATTTATTGAGTTTTGCATCTGTTGTGTCTAGAATTTTGCCGCCGACTTTAACATAGTTAAGGCGGTAAAGCTGGAGTATAGGCGGTTCGGTTGAAGGGGCAGAATGGGTTCGGTCGGGTGTTCTTTGATTGTTATCAGACATTTGATTTCTCCTGTTGTGGCTTAAATTTGTTCCATTTTGGAGCGGCCGCTTTACACTCTTTCAACTTGCGTGCCAATCGAAACTGATATCGGTTGTTGTTCGGGTTGTTGCTCGAAAAGTACACGTAGATCGGACTATGCGCCACAAACTCCAACGTGTACGAAAAAATTGAGCTGCCTGTATGACAGGATAGGAGCCTTTTTACCAACCGTTAGAGAGCGAAGCTCGGTGTTTGTTGAAGATTTCCCGGTTAGATTCTAACGGGACCGCTAGTCGAAGACATTAAACTGGAAAAACGAATTCCCTATAGCGATAAATGCTTGAAAACATTTGAATTGGAACGATGATTGCATTGAAGATCCTCAGCGGAGATTTCTAACGGCAAGAGGGCCCGAGTCTTCTGCCGCCGCCGAATATGAGGAAACGAGAACTGCAAAAAGTCATAAATAAATCGAATGACATCTCAGGTGACTCATTTGGCGAACCTCTTTACTTCAGACCGTATCAGGGGGACGACAAAACCATTGCGGAAATTGCCAGATCCACGGGTGAAAAAAAGTCCGCAGTTGCTCAAAAACTAATCCGTATTGCCTTAAGCGGTGGTGAAGTCAAAATTGGGGAGAACCGTACGGAAGAAAAACTCGATTGGTTGATACAAAAAGAGAAGCATCGCGCGGCGGAAAACGGCTCCTCTGACCTTCGGATTATCCGCCTTGAAGAACATGGGCGAGAAATAGAAGAATCTTTCGAATTGCTCACAAAAAACTCCCAACAGATCCAGACCCTTTTATCTGAACTGTTTTGTATGACAAATGTCACTATCTCTTACCTGAATCAAATATTTACAAAACTTCTTGAGTACCTGTCGCCGATTGAAATTGAACGAACCAGAAGCTCTGACTTCGCGAGCCGTAACATACTTGGCCTAATAGAACACTCGTTATCGGAACTCGACAAATGCCGCGCGCATCACAATCTGATCGCCGATAACGATACCCCTGATTTCCTTTACCTCCAAACAAAAATTGAAAAGATTCGAGAACGAATTGCCGCTGAAAATCCGAGCGATTCTGAGTTAACAATGAAGGACGATAGAGAATGAAAGTTATCGTCAGCGTACAGTCAAAACGCGGCAGTTCGCGCGGCCTCGTCCATTACGTCGCACACAGTAAGATCGACCAACAAAAAGAAGGCTCCACAACCCGCGAATTGTTCACTGGCTTTGCCGATTCAATTGACGTCACACATGCAAATAAACTCCTAAAAAGCGGCGTCACTAACCGGCGGCCTTCCAATGACGAGCTGCATCATCTGGTTCTCTCTCTTAAACCGGAGGATTACGAAAAGCTCGGTGTCGATGAAAAAGATCGAATCAAGTCGGTCAAAGAAATTGTCCGAAGCGCGATGACAAAGTTTGAGCAGGCTGTCGGAGCAGAAAATCTCACATGGGCCGCCAGCGTTCACCGAAATACCAATAATCCTCACGTCCATATCGCACTTCAGAAAGAGTATTTTGACAACGAGCTAAACCGAAAATCTTTGTCGAAGATCCCTCGTGATTGCCTTCCGCATTACGAGCTTATTCGAGGTGAAAAGACCTTTGTGGCAGGCGAACTGATCGAGGCCGCGAGCCAGAAACTCGACGAGATTGTTTTGGAAAAAGCCGCCGAGATCTCTCGAATAAATCGGCCGGTTGACCGCGACGGTAAAGAACGGGAGACCGACCCCGATGCCAGAGATAAAAAGCGGCTGGAGATCGCAAATAAAACTGATAAAAACTCATATGAGCGCGGAGTGCTCGCGACCGCTATTCTTACCAAGTTTTTTATGGAGCGATCGCTCGGAAATCTGGACTCGATAGTCGAAGCTGGCCACAAAAGAAGGTACGTGATTTTTGATGCTTTAACGCAGCAGAAACGTCGAATGTCCCTGGATGATCTGGAGCGCCGGGCGGCAGAACATGCCTCCCTGGCGCTGCGGAAACTAAAACTCAAGGACGCCGCGTCCATTGCCGAATATCGAAGAAGCTTGATCGACGCGGAGCTGGAGCAAAACTCAAACGGAATTCGCCGCATTCGTACAATTCTTCTGAAAACGGCGTCCAAGGAACAAAGAAGCCATAGTCATTGGGAAAGCCTGCATAATCTAGCTGGGCCGGAAGCCAAAAAAATCCGCGATCACTTCAGAAAACAAAATCAGAAACTGCCCACACCCTCTCTCACTAAAGATGAGCTTGATGTGCTCCAGGAAAAGAGCATTTCTGATCGCGATGTCAGGGCGGTCAACTATTTCGAACGAATTCGCAAGGATCTGGTTGCCAGACATGACATACCACCAAGAACTGCGGACGATATCCAGATCCTAAGGGCCGTTCAAACCGTGCAGGATCTTCAACTCCAATTCCGGCTAAGTCAGCTGAAAACATTTGCGGGTCGTCGGCAAATAATGAAGTTTGAGATAAGTGGGGAGATGTGGTCCCTGGCAAAGATCGACCAAGCGGTCCGGAATGATTCAAAAACCTCAAGCGGTGTCATAAGCAAAATCAGAAAAATTCTCGGTAATAAGAGTGACCGAGGTCACGACTCCCTTCGTGTCCCCTATGCCGAAATTCATCGGGATCTGATAGAGAAAATCGAAATTGACCGACACGGGCTTGAACGAGAACTCGCGAAAGAAAAGAAAAGCGTAAAAACGATCGAAGAGATCTGCAAAAGAGAGCCCGCGTCGGGCGAGAATACAAGTGCCGCTAATTATTCAGCCTGGCAGCTAGCGGAAATTGAGTCACTTGCTTTTCAACTGAGAGTTCCTGAAGCCTATGAACAAAATTGGCTCGATCAAAAGCGATTCATCACTCAGACGGCCATTCCCAATGGCCAACATGACAAGCCAGACCGATCTTCCGTTAAGGAACAGCCGAAGACTTCGACCCAGGAGAATGTTATCGCTGGCCGTGCGGTTGCCCGGGAAGTAATTTGCCAGATGGAATTTAAGAAAATGAGTGAGAATTTGCTCAGATTTCAAAAATCAAAGCACCTTGAAAAATTTGTGGTACTCGACGAGAAGACCGGCGAATCGAAATTAGTCAGTCTGCGTGACGCAGAATTTCGCCGAAATGGTTCAATTTTCGACCAGGCGATCGAGTACATAACTGAGAGCAGTGAGCGACGCCGCACCAGAAATACATTGAAGACGATAGTCAAGGAAAAGGAGTCAGCCTTGAAGCATGAAGCCCGTTTGACGAAGGAGCTATTGCAAATCGCATCAGAAGAAGCGGGCGACTATAAAAAGAGTAACCTGTTCGGCCGCACAATATTGACACACAGTCCCATTTTTACGCCTAAAGAGACTGCGGCGGTGGAGTTGAGGATAAAACGAACTGAGGACCGGTCGGAAGCAGTTAGGCTAAACCAAATGCTGCAATTAACTGGGGATTCCGTTGGGGCAAGTCTCGCGATGATTCTTGCCAATTTCGCGCCAAATAAAGAACTTGGCGAACTCAGAGAAACTGAGATTATTCAGCGGCGCTTTTCGGGTGATCCCGAACCCCGTCAAGAAAACCAACGTTCAGACAAGCATGATAAGGCGAATAGGTCGGAAGTTTCCCATGAAATGAATACTACTCTTCCGGAACGACCCGTGGAGATCGAACACAAAAGCCGCGACCACATTGATCATCAGCGAGCGGGCAGATAACGGCCTTATTTTTGCGAATGAACTACCTACACAGGCACGATAGTTGCCATTGGATTGTTGATCCGGTCTCTCCACCGGAAATCCGGGTACATTTGGTTGATTAGCGAATGCAGGTACAGACATGATCGCAGCCGTCGATACACGATTTGTGGTAGTTGAAGGTATTTATGAAAATCCGGCGTTGCCCGGCCGTTTTCTGGACCTTCACAATATCGCAACGCCCCAATTATCCCTTTTGTCGCCAACCGAGAAAGAGGTTTCTGCGATACAAGCCGACGTTACCCTTGCGCTTACTTTGTACGCGGATCGGCTCCGCGAGAGCTACCGGAAGAACGAGACTGGACTCCGGGACGGCCTCAAGCTTCTGAGTGAGACCAGTGCGAACGGTCAATCGATAAAAATATCCTGCTCATGCAACGCCGGTGAGATGTGCCACTCGGATGTGGTTAAAATGGCGGTCGAGAAGGTTGCGGCTTATCGCGAACGGCAGTTCGAAGCCGAATCGCATGACATCAAAGGCACTAGGCCAGAGACTTCCCCAAAGGGCCGAGTTGATGTCAAATCGCATGATTCAAGAACGGTTAATCCCCGAACCGCCCGTGCGGTCACGGAAATCCTTGGCGTCACCCAAAACGATCGGCTTCTGGAATCAATTAACCAGACCAGCGGCCGCAGCCGGAGCGAGCAAGCATCGCATCTTGGGAGATCATCGCAGTTTGTCCGGGATCTTTACGAGCGGGGTGCGAACCTTGTCGACGGGAACCTTATTGTGCCTACCGAGCGGCCAACGGTTTCCCAGCCCATTCGGGTCTCTACACAGGAATATGCGGTAAGCAAGGTCACCGAGATCCTGAAACAAAAGGTGAGTGCAAAAGAACTAGCCCCGCTGATTGTTGAATACGGTAACAAGATTGCCGGACCGGCACCTGACGGCGAAACAAAAGTGAAAGTCTTTACCTGGATGTATCAGGCTCTGGAAGGCAAAGCCGAATTTCTCGCAGGTGAACAAGACCCTTCACGGGTCGAGACCAAAGAGGACCGGTTCGCCCGTAGTCTCGAAGAGATACGCATTCTAGCGGACGAAATGCACGAGCTTGCTCCGACCGATAAATTAGAGCTTCAGCCGCTGCGAGTTATAGAAGAAAGCGGCCGAGTAATAATTGACGAAGAAAGCTTGGCCTTAGAGCAGCTCTATGACGAGGCAATCAGTCGAAATATTGATGAACCGAACTACACCGAGCAGCAGGAAGAGCCGGTTGCCGAACTCGCTCACGACAAAGAAGTTGGAACCGCCGCCAATTCTTCGGGTTTTGAGAGGATCGAGCTTGCGAGCCGCACCGTTCCGCAGATTCCGTCTGACATGGGGATTTTCGTACTGGACAAGTTACTGGAAAGTACCTTGCCGGAGCTAGACCGACAGCTTGAAAACGGAACGCCGGTAAACGACATTCTCAGGCCATACCGAGATCGCGTTTACCAAAGCGCGAAGGATGATGCGTTAAACAAACTCGAAACAATCTATAAGCTTGAAAAGATAACAGAAATTGAACAACGGCTTTCAGACGCATCCCAAACGAGCGAGGCCCGAGAAAAAGATCAAGCTGAAATTTCACGTTGGCAAAACGCTATCCTAACTCCTACGCAGGAAGAGATCCGGCAAATTATTTTAGAGCACCAGGAGATCGATCATCTACAAAAAGCACGAATCGCCAACCCACGCGACAAAGCGGAATTGGAGTCCAGGTTAACTGATCTGCGTGAACGCGATATTGAACGACGGCACCTGAAAGAGACAAAAACCATCACTCAACTGAGTGAAAACCCACGGGACAACACTCGGAATCTGTATAAAGCCATCGAGGCGATGGACATCCGCAAACCATTTGTCATTTCCCTCTCCACTCCCGCCGATTTTCGGAAGGCACAGGGCGCGGCGGAAGATATTTTTCAAAGTAAGAAAAAAATAGAAATCAGTTCTTTGCGCGAGGAGATGTCCGAACTGCGAGCTAAAACCCTCTCTGATGCGACTGGAGCTCCTACTACTAAACAAAAAAAGGAGCTCAATGATCTACTAGAACGGAACCTTTCTGTCGTGTATAAACTTGAAAACAGTGAGCAGAAAGTAACCGGTAAACCCTCTGAAAAAGCCGTCGAAGAACTCCGTTTTGCGGGGGCCTACATTGGATATCAGTTAAAACAACCTGAATCCAGATTCCGGCACGAAAATGAAAGATACCGAAGTTACGCCGCTAAACTTGAAAAAGCGCAGTCAAGAACCGATCTGATGGATGCCGCGTCCGAGATCCGGGCAGAGAATGCGAGTCATGGCCTCAACTGGAAAACCCTCGGGCCGAACGAAAAACAGGCCCAACTTCAGCCCCTGAGCGTCAGGGAGATGCAATTTCTTTTCACGGAGGTATCCCCGGCTCATTATACCTCCGAAATGACCGTCACGCGTCTTGCCTACGCTCATGCGGGAGCCAGTCGCAGGCTTACGGTAGGGGCGCTTATCAAAGGCGATATCCAGCCAAGCCCAGAAGCCCAGAAGCTGGTCGCGAGCCTTGAATCTCGACTAGGTCGGGAAGAGCTAAAAGATTCGATTGCCGCAACCAAGCACTTTTTCCAAAGTATCAAAACGCCGAATGCGGATCTCCGTTACAAAAATCCCTTCGATTTAAGGGAAACTTATCAAAAACTACCACCATCCGAAAAAGACTACGTCTACCAACTGGCGGTGCTGCAAAAAGAAAATCTCGAGTACCGACAGATATTTCAAGCCCAACAGCCGTTAAAAGCTGGCGAAACCGCGCCTGCGACCAGTGTCCTCGCGGAGGTCAGTGAAGCAGAAAAAAGGTTCCATCTTTTAACCCAATTCAATCAGGCGCGATTACTGGGTAATAGGATTCCGGATTCCGACTTGCATTCGCGCGATATTCAACAGTCAGAACTCAATGCCATCGCAATCGTGCTCAAAAGCAATTCCGTTGACAGTGTTAATTTGGTCAGCGGTGAACTGCGCAAAAGCAATGCATCGGACGATAGACGGGCCGCTGAGATGCTGGAAACAATTGCGAACGCTAGGTTCGATCAAGAAGGGCGACAAACCATCATCACGATAACATTGCCGGAAAGTCGAATTGTAGAGATAGACACATACAAGGAACTTCTCGAAAAGCTTCATCCAGATGACGATCGCGAAAATGAGAAATACAAACTGGCGAACTTTGGGCGGAAAATGCTTGAAGAAACGAGGGCTCGCGGACAAAATGAAACAATCCAAAACTGGATAAGTAATCTTGGCGAGCAAAATGCTCTTGCGGATCCTTCAGAAAAGGTTTTCGACCCAAATGGTGAATTAAGGGAAAGCCTGCTTGCGATAAGGCAGCTTCAGGACGGCGGCAGAGTTGCGCGCGCGGAAAATGAAGCTCTCATTGGCAAGTACATTTCAAGAGCCGTCGCAAAATTAGAAAAACAAAAGCAAAGCATCCCTCCAATTGAGAAGCGCAAGGTACTTGCGGCCATCGCCTTTGGCGGGACCGTAGGCAGCCTTGCATCGGAACTTAGATCAAGTAATTTATTTTTCAGAGCGATTCAAAACGAGATAACCATATCCGACTTTCGACGGCACCAGACCAACGAAGAACAAATGAGCCAAAATACCTCTAGAATCCGGGACATATTTGAGAATGTTTCACAGGCCCAAGAAATAGCGGATGCAGTTAAGACTAAATCGCTGATAATGGACCGCCCCGAAACGAGTTCTGTCCGCCTCGATCAGCAACCGGCAAATGTCGACGAGATGCGAACCGGCAATGAAACGACTAATAAAGTCGCATTACTCCGAGAGCGAGTCAGCTCAGATATTTTAGATTTGTTGAAGCACGAATCGGACAAGTCCGGTTCAAATATAGCGCAACAAACCGCCGAGATCATTGAACGGAACCTTGAGAAATTGGAATTGACCAAAGTTGTAAGGGACGGTGAATCGATAATCCAACTGAGCCGCGAGATCGGAGAGCGAATCGACGGTCCACGGCAGACGCCGGATAAGGAAAATTCAAAAGGAACCCACGACCAAGCCGGTATACACTTGCCCGGGCCAAAGGATCGTGGATTTATTCGTGATGCGGCAGGACTGCCAAAGAGCGGCCCGTCAACCGAGAATACTGTCCATTCTAGGTAACAGGCCAGATCGAAGGATCAGTACCTTCAAAACGACTTCAAAACGCCAAGAATTGACACAAAAGCAAACGGCCATTCAGTTCGGGGCGGATGACGGGGTACAACGTAATTCAGTTTCTGACAAAGAGGCCTTTTAGATCAGTTAAAAGTTTTGCGATCGTTTCATCCATGACTGCGTCGCGTCCTGCATGCTGATAAATGCGGGTGACTCCCCGCGATTCATCGTTTGCAAAGAGGCTTTTAACGATCTCGCCTGCCTCGCGGATCTTCGGTTCGTTCTCGTACTTTTCGGAAAGGTTGACAGCTTGATTCCAGTCTTCTTCCGTCATCATTGCAATTATTCTGTAGACATCATATGCGTGATACGGCGCACGGGTATCGTCATCGATCCGGTCTCGCAATGCGAAGAGTTTCAAAACAAGATAGGTGAAAGGATGCGGAAGGTACACAAAAAGCGGAGAACCGTCCCGCGAAATATTGATCGGGAATAATTCTTCGTCAAGAGTTACGGCTTCATCCGTAAGGAATGCGTGAATTTTCTTCGCGTCCTTTGGTCGAATACGGGGACGCTTTATTCTTACCATTCGCAACTGATCTTCGGTTTCCGGCAGAGCTGCCAGAAGATCAACCTTTACCACACGTTCCGGCCGTTCCGGTTCAGCCTGTATCTTAAACTGAAAATATTCGGCTTCTGGTATAAATCCAATATTCTCAAGGGTGTCCCTTATTGTCTCCATTTTCTTTAAGCTGGTGATTATTTCAACACTCAAAAAAAGATCAAGGTCTTCCGTCGACCGAGCTATCGGTATTTCCCTGGCCCTGGTAACTGGCCGGGTCCTGAGAATATGTTCAGTTCGCAATAGCAACCCGTATCCGCCACCAACGATCAGTTTAATGTCGTGGCCTTGCAGAGCTCGTGTCAGGATAATGAGCTGTTCTTTGAGCGGGTCAAATTCCATAATCCGGAAATCCTAAAAACTACTATTGAAATTCAATATGACTTCAGCGACTTGGTCGGCCGCTTCCCTTTCGCGTTTTCCGCCGGCCGATAGTTCCAGGAACACCTGAAGGGGCGAGGTATAATACAGGGATTCTTTGATCTCCAAATGACGGTCAAAGTATACGGTCGGATCATCGGTTTCGATCAGCTCGATATTCGGAAATCGGTCTGTTTCGTTAAATTCAACCGCTTCCAGTAATTTGTCGATATTCTCGGTGTATATCTTGGTCGGACTCCCTGCGGTTGGAAATACCGCGTATTGTCGGGGTTCATCTATGGCACAAAGAATATCCTGGCCGTTGCCGTTTTCGGTAATCCTTTTAAGAGCACTCTCCAAATCGTCTACCTTTCCAACCATATTTCGTCTAAGAGAAGGCCGCCGGTAGTTTTTACTTAATTTATCAAGGAGAGCCTTTCTGTCGATCAGGCTAATTCCGTCTTTTCGAGAAATCAATAATTCGTTTTCGAGGGCCTTTAACACTTTAGATACAGTACCCAGAGATGTTTGACCGCCACGAGAGGTTACTTCGTCGAATACTTCATTGACTGTCACGAACTTTTCTTTCGCTAGTAAGGCTCGGGCCACTAGCGAGCTACTACCACGATATACATTTTTAATCGGGGCATTAGAAGGAAATTTATTCCGTTGGCCGGTTCTATAATAGAAAAGTTGCCCCGGCACGATAAACACCCCGTTTCCCGATAGGTCGATTCCGCTGATTTCCTGATGAATCAGTTTGCCGATCTTTTCTTCATTCAGGTATGGGACAATAATAAGCGGAAAGTATTCCTGGGGGGAGGTTCGATTCTTATCAAATTCCAGATAACGAGTTAATTGCCAGATCACTTCATCGATTGCCTTCGGTGTCGAAATCGTTTTTGCTTCCGCTGCAAATTGAAATCGCTTCCCTTTCCATTCGACTTCGATGATGTATCTTGGTCGATAATTGCGGTCGAAGTCTGGGACTGGCGAAGCCGAATTGGCTTCGCTTATTGTGAGCTTGAGTGGTGCTAGATCCAGATTTCGTATCAGAGCGGCTATTCTATTGTCTTTCAAAGGCTCCATAACTTTCCTAGTTTATCTTATTTTCTTAAATAAGAAAATAACTATTTTCAGGAAAGTGACAATTGTTGATCGCCTTTCCTCGCCTGACCGGTCGAAAAATCATCGGCAACTTTTCGGATAAAATACAAATGGGTAACGCGGCACAGGTATGTCTCTAAAATACATTTCATTGCAAATACTGCATTGCTTCAAGGTATGGACGAATAACATTTTCCACCCGACATATGCGTGCGAATTCAAAGATCTTTTTACGCGATCCGCCCTCGTCTATACACCTCCGAAGGGCTTCTATCGCAACATCCAGACCGATGCGGTTGCGGAATTTAAAACAATCCGCGATCGTTTTTTCCCGTGAGTAGACCTTGATCTGGCTCTCGTCCAGCGAATGATGCTCGATGCCGACCGCAAATGTTTCTTCTGAAAAGTGAAAAACTCGGGTTGGCGGAAAATCCAGTTTTGGTTTTTCTTTACCCTTTCGTATCGCGCGATGGTAACCGTCTATACATTCTAGACATGCTTCTATTGTCACGTCGCGGTGTGCTTTCGCTAAAATACCTGGTCATTTAATTTCCGTTTTACTATCGACGCGAGGTTGATGACCGGAATCTCGACCCTTGATAAACGTAGAATCACGATCAGATTTAAAATCTACTTGAGGCTGCTCGATCAGACCGAAACTGCCGAGCTGCTTAAGAGATGGATTTGGATCAATGTGGCTTATTTGTTCGTACGGCAACGCGGCTCCCTTCCAGCGTCTACAAATGTCCGGCGTTACCACCAAGTACCAACTCGGGGCTTCCTCGCGCTCCTTGCCAGCCGGAATGGCCCAAAGTGTAAATTGGTGATCGGAAATACGGGAGTAGAAATAGTAGTAGTTCCTATGGTTAAGAGCTCGATCTTCGATTGAGAAATCACGGTCCTTTTTCTCCCAGACGACGCCCTCCAGATTTCTAAGGTTCTTAGGAAAACCGCCCCGCTTTTCATGAAACCGAAGCACGTCACGCATCATCATGCTTACGCCGTCAAAGGGAAGATCATTCGTTTTTTTCCTTTCTACTGACCATAGTGAATAAACGTACGCTCCGATGACGAGAAACAGTGCAAGCGGGGCAAGAACGATCGACAATTTGAGTCTATTCATCATAAGTCAAATTAAGCTCCTACCCATATCTCTAATTGATCGGTCATACTGAGCCTGAAGACTGACGCGGAGATCTTCGGTAAGATTGTTGAGAGCGTTCGTTAGCAATGCGGAAGGCGAATCGGAACTATCGTCAGTGCGAGACTCGATCGTTTTCGATAGGACAACCGGCTCGCTGATCTGTGAAGTCAAACTAGAACCGGTAGAGTCGGACGAAATATGGGAAGCAATATCCTCCCCATCTTCTAAAGGTTCATCGTCGTCTTGAACACTGTCGGCCTCGAATCCGGATTGCCAAACCGCATCCGTTAAGACACTGTCAACTGCTCTCGAAACCAGATTCTGAAGATCTACGTCGTGTCGAGAGCTCAACGTGCCGGCATCCCGCTCACGTTCAATCCTTGAGATGTCATTTTCGGAATCTGTCGGCTCGCCCAACCTATATGCCGGATCGATATCGCCGAGATGAGTGAGCCGCGGCTGACCGTAGCTTGGAGTCTGGAATTTTAACGGGGTGACGGCGATAGGCGGATACGCGGCTTTTATCGGGGGCGCGGTGTCGCTGACTATTAACAGTTCCTTGTGGGCCGCGATTTGGCGGATCTCGCCGGCGTGCATAAGTGATCGTTTTTGCTCTGCATACCGAATATTATCGTTTTTCTTTCCCGGAAAATCCTGGTAAGTCTTTGCGAAGATCGTGGTATCCCCGAGCTGTCGCGACGCGTATTCGGCCGTAACATCATCGAGGCCGGGCAGAAATATCTTCGTCATCACCGTACCCAGAATGGCATTCGCCTGCTCTTTGCCGTATTGGTCGTACATCTGAGGTAGATCCTGATATCCGAGTCCTAAACCGACGCCACGCCCGCGCCCAATGCCCGATATTCGTTTTACTTCAGCGACATTTAGTTGATAGGCCTCGTCTATCAAGACGAAACACGGGTATTTTGGCTCATTTACGCCATCCAGCCGCATCTCAAGGACGGCCTGCCCTAAAAATGTCGCGATAAACTCTTTATACATATCCGCCGCGCCTTCGGCCACGACCAGATAGATGGCTGTACCGGGCCTGCGCAACTCGCGAAAGTCGATCAATCTACAACCGCGCGCCACTTCTTCGGCAGTAGGACAATTGGTTATCATCCGGGCCGGAGCCAATGTAAATGGACGCAGCTTGTTGTACAGGCCGATCAATATCGATCCGCGAGTTTGGTAAGGTGCTTGCCGGAAAGCCAAATAGGCCTGTTTTGCATAGAAACTCGGCGAAGCTTTCATCGCGGCCCCGAACGCGTCCTGTTCTTCATCATCAAGGGTGAGCAGGAAATCAGCCGCAAAACCTGGGATCGCTTTTTCGCGGTGTACTTCCGCCAGGTGAAGAAGAATTGCCGTCAGGGCGATCTGTTCGGCGTCTCCCCAAAACGGATCAGCGTTAGTCTTGCGCCTGTTTTCGACACCTATCATCATGCCCGCGACCTGACAGGCGAACGCCGGGTTGTCGCGGCAAAATGGCACAAAGTTCCAACGATCACTCTTTGACGGATCATTCAGATCGAGCCGGAAAACACGGCGGGCATAGTTCCCTGTCTGCTCGAATAGTTCTCCTTTGGGGTCGTAGACCAGACACGAGGAGCGGCGCAAAACGGCCCGGATCATGGCCATGAAGAATGTTTTGGATTTGCCCGATCCGGTCGGTCCAAACATCGCGAAATGCCTAAGCCATTGATCCTTTGGCAAATACAGGTCGCGCCCGCCAAATACTTTCGCGAGCGGGAGAGCGTTCCCTGGCAGTCTCATGTTCCGTATCTTATTGATTAGTCGGCATCGTATAAGATCCGCCGCCCTCGCCCAGCGTGCGGATCCGTGCGATGTACTCATTGTCCACAACCTATATGACCAGCAAAGAGTATAGACATCTAAAAAAGCCGCCGCTAAAGAGAGAAGAGCCATCGACCAGAAGATCAACCAGACAAATCCCGACACATTAAATAGAAATCCGGCAAACAGACTCAAGAAGGCTCCAGTTAAGCCCAATATGCAGTAGAAGACAGCTTGGCCAACGTCGCCGGCCCAGCTCCAAAAGGCCTGATATGCAGGCAGATACTGTTCATTCGCCTTGCGGGGAATACCCCGAGACGCATCAAGTTTTTCAATCCATTCCTGAGAGGCCATATATAACGCTCGAAATTAACGGCTAACGATTCTTGGCATTCCATTCGCTTTGTTCTTCGTTCAATGCCTGGACCGTATCGTCTTTAAGAGGCAACAGTTCGCCTCGCCATTGCTCAAGGGTCCAGCCGTAGGCGACGATCTGATCCGGCGAAGCAAATGGTGTCGGGATATCCGGCCGCCCAGTTGTCGCCGACTGGTAATAAGGGACCGTCTGCCCGCTCATGGAAGCCAAGGGAAACCGAATCATCACAGTAGTCCCTTTAATACCGGCCTTTGGAATCGATACGATCTCAAATCGTAATGGCTGTGACTGGTAGCGTATTAGCAGCATGCTTGAAGGTGTCGAAACCTCACTCTCCCCGATTACGAACTCTGGAGGGGCCATGTTTTGCCGAGAGATCGCCGTAAAAATGTCTTTCAGTGTAAAGGGTGGTCTATTTTGATCTCTGTACTCAGCGAACACTACCAGCGAGATCGCCATTCCCAAGGCTGCCGTTTCTTTGAGCCTTACCGAAGTATCATAGACCTCGCCCGCGAAGATCTCGGGAATGCCGGTCGTCATGCCGTTCGAGTCGCCCGGCAATATTCCATCCGGACCTGCATGTTCGACGAAGCTAAGCTGGGCTGGTTTCGGCCGCTTGATTAGAAGGCGCCCGCCTGCGAAAACACATAGAATAATCGCAACCAGTATGGCAACGTTGAAGATCGGCGATTGTGTGAAAATCGAGAACGACTTTAATGCTTTTCGCACTGTAGCCCGTAATGGTGAATCCTCTCTACTCCCGGCCCTTTTCGATGGAAGCGGTTTTTTCGGAGCACTTTGTTCTTTACGCATATCCCGCCACCTCTTGAATCTCCGTCGCATCGATAGGTCGTTGACCAATATTTCGAGCGAGCCATCTTGCTGCCCATTCCGGATCACGTTCGCCAATCCACCCATCCACCTCGGGTTGAAATCCGGTTGCCAAGAGGAGAAGGTAATCAAGTTGTAGCTTGAGAAGTTCCTGCGACTCACTGGTTTTGACGAAGTAGCAGAAGTACCGGGTCAAACTGCTTTCATCAAGATCTTCGATTCCATCGCGTCGAAAAGCTCCCACGATGTCGATGGATTCCCTTAGGCTCGGATAATCCTCGAGCCCGGCAATGCCGCGTACTCCGTCAAGCAATTTTATTGCGAGTGCGAGTTGGGCCGAGGTTGCTCCGTCACATCGAGCGCTTAGTATCTCAAGTTCCTTTTGAAGTGATGGTGTCGCAAAACGGCTGAAGACGTGGCGGGAAACGAACGGAGCACTCAGCTTATGACGCAGGTCGTTAGATGTTGTTACAACCACGGGTCGGAATTCCCAGTCGGGTACACCGACAAAACCGCCGTTTAGTCGCGGCACATAAATAAGACCGCGCTCAAGCGGCATCAAAAGTGAGTCTTCCAAGCTCGCACCGAATTTATCGCTTTCATCAAGTATCAAGATCGGCGGAGCTGCCCATTGGCCTTCTGCGGCAGCTTTTGCCGCCAGATCGTAGGCCAGACCCATTTCACCGAGTACCAGAAAATCACGCTTCCATTTGTCGCGGCGGGCACGCTTGAGGAAAGCTTCTTGCTCGATCTCCGGTAAAGCCTTGGCAAGTTGCAGATTTTCGGTCATCCATTCGGCCTGTTCCTCGCGGTCCCAATCGTAAAGAATCTCCTCCTGTTTCAGACCGTCCCGTCCAGCCACAATGCATATTGTTAGATTGCACGCCGCCGCGACCGCCTCCGGGAACGCTGTTTTGCCGCTTCCGCGCGTTCCTGATATCAGCCATGGCCTACCGGATTTCAAGGCTTCGCAAAAGTCCGAGAAATTTTGATCATCCGGCACATACCCTTGGTCACAAATTAGACCGTAAAGTTGGTGTTTTTCACCATCGAGGACAAGTCTGCGCGGGTTTATCTGAGATCTAGTTGAGTCATGCGGGATCATAGCTTTTTCAAATTTTCTTCTTATTCACTTTTGAGACTCGTAAGTGCCTGTTCGGCAAGCTTACGAAACGCCGGTGTCATGCGAGGCATTGTGGCCCGCAATTTCTCAGGGGATGCTTCCGAAAACAGATCGGCGAGTTCTTCATCAGACAGACCGCTGATCGTTGGCGACTTGTTTAGTGATGCAGAACCGTTTGTAATCGAATCGTCAAGGGAAACTGATTGCTCTTTCGCCGGGAGACTTGTAACTAACACAAAACCGGTTGTGCCTGCGGCGATCTCAACAAATTCGTCCGACTTTTGTTTGCCTCCGATCAAACCCGAAGCTTGATCCGAAAACACTGCCGAGGCTTTTTGCGTAGAATCCGATATCACGACCGTGCCGCCCGAACGAAGATTTCCAAACGCTCCGAGCGCCGCTGTACCCGCTTCCCGGAGACCCGAAAGAGCCTTCGTCCATGCACTTGTGACCGTTCGCCGTCGCCCCGATATACCCGAGGCTCCATCTCGGCCCAGTACTTCACCACTGAATTTAACCAACTGGCCGGTCTTCGGATCGATTAAGCCTACGACGGTTATGAAGCCCCGCTTAAATTCGCTTCCGCGGAGCGTCCCGACTACGATCGTACCAGCAGGATACGCATAGCCTTTACCCTCGATACCTCTTGTGAGCTCCATACGCACAAATCCGGACGAGTTTCGCAAGGTAAACACTGTTCCAACGAGGCGGATCGGAAGAAGACTCCCGAACGCAATATCTGACGGACTATTGGCAACTTCTCTTACGGCCGCGGCCGCCTGATAAACAGGCTTCGAACCTACAATTTCGGAAGTTTTTTTCGGCTCAATACCAAAAAATAGAGAACGACCGGTCGGAGTGATCTCGGTGTTGGACGAATTACTTTCTGTCGTCCTCTTTCCGGTCAGATTGCCTTTGGACTCCCCGTCTTGGGCGTTGTTCCGTCCCGCTGAGACTGGCTTCGCCTGATCTTGATCTGAGGCGGGGTTTGCTCCTGCATTTCTTATATCGGTTGCCGTAGAATATTCCGTTGGAGATCCAGATGTTGAAGGAATCGCCCGATTGTCGGACGGAAGCGTTATTGATGTCTCTGGGCCTGCGGTTTGTGAGTTTGGAGCTGGATCGTGGGGCTCTGTACTCGCTGCCGGATTCTTCTCCGCGACCATATTAAGGGCAATTTTCAGTTTCTCGTCTTCTGTGACCGGTGTGGTAGCTGAATTTGTTTTTGTGGTGCGGTCAACGGATTGAGTTTTGGACGCCGCGAAAACGCCTATCCCGAAAAACCAGCAGATAGCTGCCAGGAGCAATAAGAAAAAGAGCACGAACCCGGCAAAAGCGGTTAATATCTTTCTTTTGGACGGTTTCTCCTTCCGCAGGTTTTCTAATTCATCCGACTCATCTGATTCATCCTCAAGAACGGTGTCATTTTCTTCATCAGCCGAACTTTGAGCAGCTAGTTCCAGAAGTTTTTCACGAATTTCTTCGTTTTCACTTCCGGGCAGCACGGGCGGTACCTCGGCAAAATTGATATTTGCAGCAGACATGTTAATTACTCCTTTTCAGAATTCGCGGTCGGTAGTGAAACGGCAACCGGAGCGTCAGCGGCCTCGCGGTGTGAAACAAGAATACGGACGCGCTGATTTATGCCAATTATCGGAGCCTTGTATACGAGGGCGTAATAGACTGTTGATCCGGGAAGGATCATTCCTTCGAGGCTCGTGGTTTCGACATACAGACGTTCGAGCCGCTCGGTTTGAAGTGCATTTCCCTTTGAATCAGAAGTTTGTACCTGAAACTCTGGAGAACCCTGTATCAAACGCAAGTTCCCGGCCGTGTCGTTTCTAACAGCAACTACTACCAGCCTTTGATCTGCGTCGATCTCGGTTATCTGTGAAACGGCGAGTGTGAGACCGGAGGCGGTTTGCGACCATTTACCAAGTTGCTTTTTTGGATTTTTCAGACAATCGGCGAGTTTTTTATTGGCGAGCACCGAGAGTTCAGATCCGGATTTTGGTACAGAGGGAGCATTATTGCCGTCCTTGCGTCCCGCTCGCCTAATTACATCTATCGATGCGGATCGGACAGGAACTTCCGTTGATGAGTCGCTCGGGGTAGATGCCTCTTCGTCCTGCAACGGCTGGGAGCCACCCACGAGCTTCGATGCCGCTTTGGTATTCCGGCTCGGGACCGTTTTCACTTCATCCCCCAGATCGTAGGCGAGCCCCGCGCTACGTCTGGCAGCAATTACTTCCTCGCGATTGTAATTGATAACGCAGCGATGAGCATTTTTCCGAATATCACCAACCGGGACGAGTTCCAGGATAAGGACGAGCCCGGAACGCATTTGGAGCGTGATTGCCGCTGAAGGGACGGTTGAAACCCCTTCACGCTGGGACAGGAAAGCCTCGCCCGGATAGATCGTGATCGACCGGTCAGTTTCTTTCGTCGGTGATTGAAAAACCGAGGCAAGCTTGGGATTCCCTTCATGGATGTAATAGATTCCATCGGACGCCGGGAATTCAACGATCGAAACCGCGTTTTGAGCCAGCCCAAGACGAATGACCGTAGGCTGTTTTGGATTGACCGCTACACTGGCCTCCCCGGACAGAAAATCCGGTTCGACCAGATTGACCACTGACACTGGTGCGAGGGATTTAATCTCTTTCGCTGGTTGAGCAATTTCGGGCGCTGCATTGGATTTGACGACCTTTCGGCGGAGTCGTCCATGTCGAGTTGATCCAACGGATGGCCTTTTGTTAATCGATTGTTGGGTTTGAGCCGAAACTGTTGGAAAGCCATTGAATAGCGTTGGTAAGACAAGAACCGCAACGGCTCCCAACACTATTCGGCGGGTTCGGTCTATTAGAAGATTATTTTCTTGTTTGTATTTATACATATGGTTACCTCGTTTGCCGTGCGTCGCATTCGTCCAACGAGACCGACGCCTATAAATCAATTTTCTATCGTTTTGTATTACTATTCCCGGAACCGTTCGGTTCAGCCTCGGTCTCACTCGCAGTTGTTGAGTCAGGGACAGGCTCCTGGGCGTCTCCGTCCGCAATAAGAGCTATCGGTGAGACGCTCTTACCATTCACCGGCTCGACACGAAATCTGAGGATCACGAAACCGGTTCGTAGGTTGTTGTCGTTTCGAGCCGGCGAGGAAGGACTGTCCTTGAGAAGAAATTTACACTTAAGCTGCATCGATTCTTCGACATCCTGCCCGCTTGCTTTGCGACGAATATGACGAACCCCAATCGCCCTCAAAATGTATGGGTCTCGTTCGTCGATCGTCAGATCCTGAAGTTCCCAGGAAGAATTGACGCTTTCCGTTTTTTCCGCCGTCAGCACGCCGGTTTGTTTCAGCTTACCGGCAAGCGACAGCGATAGATCAGGGTCAAGCATGCGAAGCATCTTGTTTACTTGGGCTTCCCTCGTAGTCTGTTTCACCTCATAAAGAGCCGTAAGAAATTCCTTTACGACATACTTTTTGTCAGTGTCGGTCGGAATGTCAGGCGACATGCTCACGGTTTCAGTCATGCCGTAGTCGCGGTTATTGATCTCAGTAACTCGACCCGTGGACTTGTCGACGATAATTCGGTCGGCTTTGCGAAACGCAAAAAATACATTAGTACCAACGCTTAACGTCAGGATGATGAGAAGGACCCATACCGCACGAAACATTGAAGAGATCGTTACAACATCTTCGGGATCGCGTGTCAGATAAACCCTGTCAACGGTGCATTCTGCGATAGCCGGGGCATTGCCCTCCGACGCCTCGGTCTGAAATACACTTTCGTCTTGAAATTTCTGCTTCATAGTTTCTCCGATTCCAGGACCACTTTTGTCCCTGTCCGATGAGAGCTATGGCAAGATCAGTGCCAGAACGTATTTGAGGCTGACACGCTTTATTTTCATCAAGAACTAGGGACTCTTTAGAGATAACCGGTGCGCAAATTAGCCGTTTGGTGCGGCAATTCGCCGAAGACATTATTTTTTGGCCGGCGAGCCAACATAAATCGAGCGTGCAGGGCTCGAAACATCGGCCCGGATATTAGGAGCTATTATTACCGGACCGTTTTCATCAAGTTTCTCCATACGCCCGCGCTCCGAATTCAACAAATATCGTTTGCCTGAACGCGGATCGTAATAGACTTCGAGGTTAAGCGGGATCGGGTCTTCCCTTTTATCTCGCGGGGTGTTGTCGAATTTTTGCGTAGCGAGCGAAGTTCGAAGAATTCGGGGCTTTTGCGGGCCTTCCGTCTTAACCTGAGGTATCGCGGCGAGTTCAAAATCTAATAGCGGAACCCGCTCAATAGATGCCGAAATTACATCTGGAAAATTGGCCTTCGGAGATGCGTTAGGAAACATTCCACGACTCTCAAGCCACCGGAAAACCTTTAGGCCGCGTCCAACATAGCTTATCGTTTCGCTATACGGTGGCACACCTCCCACCGTCCTTTGTCCGCCAGCGTTAATCGTCTTTGTGCCGATCCGAAGCGGCTTCCCCTGCTGGTATGCCAAAACAGTGCCTTCGCCGGCATTATAGGCAGCAAGGACGGAATCTAAACGATTACCCACTGTTCTCGACAAGTATCCAACATAGCGGGCTGCGGCACGGATCGCGGCCGAAGGATCGTAGGGGTTTCGGAGGTCGAAACGGGCGGCCGTTCCCGGTATGAACTGCATCAACCCTTGAGCTCCCTTATTGCTTGTAAGCCACGGCCTAAACCGTGTTTCGTTGTAGGCGATCGTCCAAAGGAGTTTCGGATCAACACCCTCTGAATTCGCCGCCGCCAAAATTGTTGACTCGAAGTATGCAGCACGCGCGGGCAAACTAAGCCGCGAGAACTGTTGACGAGTCATTTGTTGCTGCTGTCCCGCCGCCAAAACGCTGGATAGAGCCACTAAAAACCCGCATATCATTCCTTTCTTTATTGTTCGCAAGATCATTTTGTTCCCGTTCTCCCGATTTCGAATGTTTACAAACCTGCTTTCATCGACAAATTGATTTTGTCTAAAAGCGCGGCCTGCTTCGCTGCCTGTCGCAATGGGCGTGCCAGTTCGTCTCTGAGGCCGTAAAAAGGCCTCCAAAGTGCCTCACGCTTCAAGCGGCACGGATTTTGCTCAAGAGCATCTCTGAAAACTGACGCATCTTTTCGAAAACGAAAAAATGCGTGGTTCCTAAATCACAAATAAAGCGAGGAAAACTTGAGATGGAAAGACAGCAAGAGAATATTTGTTCAGTAAACCTAACAACCGTTCCGGGGGGTTGCGTCAACCAGTCGGTATCTTTCAAACGCAAGGTCTGGAGGGCCGTCCGATCGTGCCTTCCGGCGTTTCTGCTCATCGGAACTAATTTGCTCATCAGTGACAATGTCTTCGGTCAAGGGCCAATCTTTACCGGCGACGCGAGCAATCTTTCAAACATCATTCGCGAGGCGCTCAAATTAATGGCGATCGTTCTGTTCTGCCTGGGTGCTGTCGGAATCGCATGGTCTATCTATAACAAGATGACCGGCAAGGAGTGGGGGAGCCAGGCGTTCGGCTCTATCCTCTCATTCGCGTTCGGAACGATCGTCGCCGTCTTCTGGCAGATCGCTCAGGGACGTTCCGTTGGTGTTGACACAAACTTTTAAGGAAATCTATGAGACGCAGACTTACCCGGCCCAACGTCTTTCGCGGCCTCAAACGGTTCGGCGTATTTTCGACGGACTGGAAATACATCCTGGCCCCGACAGCCGTGGTGTATTTCCTACCGTTCGCCTTTGGGATATGGATTTACCATGTCCCGCTTGGCTTCCCACTTGGATTACTCACCTTTATGATCCTGCTCGGTACGTTCAATTTTTTGCGGGTGAGCAAACCGGATTGCTGGATGAAAAATCGGCTTGACGCCGCTTCCGATGGTTGGGCCGACTTTCGTCCCCCGATTGGCCGCGAGTTCGAGAAAGTTGATTGGGTTACAAAAACAAAGAGGTAGCAAATGGACAACGCAAATCTTTCATACGCACATATACTTTTCGCTCTTGCAAGCAGCTTTCTATTCGCGGGGATCGGACTTGCAATAGGCAGACGTGTATTCACTCTTTCGAATGCACACCGAAACAGCCCTAGCGACGTAAAGCCTACCGAGATTTCTACATCCCGGTCGCTTAGCCGCGGTGTTGGCGAAGGACGGCTGTTCCCGACCGAGATTCTCGGGCTTGAGGGAAACACTATCCGCTACACGGACGGGAGTTTTGGGAAGGCCTACCGTTTCGAACCCGCAAATACGCTTTACGATGATGAAAGGCTCACCGAACAAAGAATCGAAGAGCTGAAAACACTCCTGAAATTCGATAAGCCAAACCGAACGATCATTCAGTTTCGGTTCTGTAATAAGTCGGATGAAGGTACGACACTCAAGAATCATTTGCGGACCCGCAACACGGATAAAAGCGACCCTCTCGCTTCCCTGCTCCAAGCCACTAATCTTGCCCTCTATGAAGAGGCAGTCCGAAGCGGCCGTGTGATGACGCAGACGGCGAGCGTTTGGATCCGTGTTCCGACGCGTGATGCTTCGGATAAAAGTTTTATTGGACGAATCTTACCGAGCCTGTTGAGGGAAATTCGTGAACAAGGCTTTTTCTCTTTGCTTGTCCGCCCGGTAATCACCGGAAAGAATCTTCGGGCGCAAAGTTATCTGGGCCGCGAGGCTAATGCCGAGAAGATCTGTCGCGAAAAAGCGAAACGGGTGTTCCAGGCATTTGAGGTGAACTTTCCAAAAGAACTGCGCCTTTGCGAAATGACCGCCCAAGAAGTTTTCGAGGAAATGTTTACAAGCCACAGACGTGACCACAATGCAGCTCCGCTTCTTTTAGCCGAAAGAAGGGTCGATCTAAGACGGTATCTTACCAGCACCAGTATCGAAAGTGGTGAGGAATCCTATATGGTTCACAACGGAAAGCTCGCCAGTCTGGTCAGCCTGAAGACGCTCCCGAACGGCTTTGTTACCGCCGACACAATGCGGTATTTGACTGCAACAAGAAGCCTTTTGTTTCCCCATGAGATCGTTGTCGATCTGACAACGACGGAAAGGATAGCGGCTAAGAAAGACCTACAAAAACGCATCAATCGAATTGACGGGAGCCGCAGTACTTGGTTTGGTTTCCGGCCTCTCAAAAAGGATGCCGTGGTCATAAAAGCCGACCTTGAAAACCTGCTTGAGCAAGTCGAAGCCGACGACGAGGAGATCTGCCAGATCCGGTTCAATGTCATAGTTTTTGGCGGAAAGCACTCAAGCCGAAGAGAGTTATACGAGCAGATAAAGATTTTAGAAACGCGTTGCGATGCTGTAGTTTCGGCCGTTCGAAAAAAGACCGGTGCCGATGTTATCCGCGAGGATCCCGCCCGTCAGCGGGCTATCTATCCACGAATGCTGGCCGGCGAACTTTCGCCACGCCGCACAGGCCAGGAACTCACCGAAACAGCCGATTCCGTCATAGCTTTCGTTCCGACCGAGACTAGCTGGAGAGGAAGTCCCCGTCCGCATAGTGTCTTCACGACGCCGAACGGCCAGATGTTCGGCCTCGATCTCTATGACCGCTTCCTCATAAAATCGCCAACAGCAATCGTCACGGCCGCTTCAGGCGAAGGCAAGTCATTTTTGGCAACTATGCTGATCACAGATATCAGGTCGCATCGGGGTGAGGTCAAGGTCCGGGTGATGGATTACCGTTATTCCTTCAAACCGATTTGCCGACTTTTTGAAGGCCGTCATATCGAATTCAACGAACAGGCCCCCAAACCGATAAATATCTGGAACTATCCAGAAATCGAGACGGGAAAAGCGCCTACAAAGCGTCAGTTATCAATGGTTTTAACTGACATTCTGATCCTCAGCAAGACGGCAAAAACAGACGCCATAACGAGCGCGATCGCGGCGACAGTGATTGACGAAGTTTACAAGATGAGTTCGGCCAGAAATGGCGAGGGCAGACCGAAGTTTCAGCCGACGCTTGGGCATTTTCTCGACGTCCTAAAAAGCTACCACTGGAGCGAGGGTGAGAAAAGACAGGCGGGCGAGCTTTATTTGAAGCTGAACATCTACCGGAAAGATCCATGGTTGAATGCTCCTACTCACCCCGAATACGATGCGGGGTCGATGTTCGACGTTTTTGAACTTTCCACGATCAGTAATTTGGACGAAAAGATCAGGGAGAGCGTCGGTTTTCGAATCAGCGCTCAGATCATGCAGGAAATTGGCGAGGAAGACGGACAGAACCAGAAAACACCGATCCTTTTCATCTGCGACGAGGTTCGCGAGATCAACAAGCATTTTCCGGCGATCCAGGAATTGATGGCGGAAGCCTCCGTCACCGGACGCAAAGAAGGCCTGGTGACGTTACTTTTTTCACAGGCATACGAGCATTTCACCGGTACAAGGGAAAGGCCAAACGAGATCGGAATCGATCTTGTTAAGAATTCCGGCGTTAAGATCATTGGCAAACAAATCGGCGGTTTCGACCGGCTTGCGGACGACTGTGAGCTTTCCAAAGAGACGGTTGCAGCGGTCCGGTCCATCAGTAATCACTACGGCAAATATACGCAATGGGTAATGGTCATAGGCAGCGGAAACGACAAGATCGTCGAAATGGCTGAGGTTCATCTTTCCCCTGTCATGCTATGGGCAAATACAAATGACACGAACGAGGCAAATGCCCGACGGATGGTCGAAAACCTGCGTCCAGATCTTCCATTGGCGGTGATCGTTACTTGGCTGGCCGGTAAATATCCGAACGGTCTAACGGCGGATGGGTTGACCGGTATCACGGAGTCGGATCTCGCACAGCTCGTCGGGGGGAATTTAATATGAAAACGCAAAAACTTGGCTTTGGAAAACAATTGTTGATGAGTTTAATGCTTGCTTCTATTTTTTTAGGTTTTGAGATCAGGCCGGCACAGGCACAGTGGACTGTCTTCGATCCGTCACAGTATGTCCTACAGGTCGAGAAAAAGATCGAAGAAGCCGCCCGCTGGGTTGAGACCATCAACCATTACATCTCGATGTACGAAAAGGCCGCCCAACAGTATCAGAAGATGGTTGAGAGCGTCACTTCCCTGCGAGGCATCCTTGACAAGGCCGAGGAGCAGATAATGCGTCACAAGCTGCTAATCACGACGTACGCCACGCTCGGCCGACTCATTCGCGGAACTTTCGAACTGAAACGACGGATTGAAACCACTATAACGAGCCAGATCCAGTCGGTTGTCAATATCTCACGTCGGCTCAGGAACGGAATTTTTGACATGGACGCGAACAAACGCGACCTCGATGACTTTCTTCGTCACTCGATCGGGCGCCGGGCGGATGCCCAGTTCGCAAATCTCGAACGACTAGCCAAGCTCGATTCCGAACTTGAGCGAATGCTTTACGACCGCGAAATGATTTTGCTGGATCTTGCAAAGCTTTATGAAGAGCGTGAGCGGATAGCGGACGAGACAAGGGCTTTCGAAGCTAATCCTCCGGCCAATCGTGACGGTATCCAATCCTTGATCGATCAAATGTTAGCAGTGAACCTTCGGATCACGACTGTTGAGGGGCAGCTAAGGAATCTCGAAGCGAAGATTCAGGAAAAATTCGTCGCTTACGGTCTCAAGATCGAACAGATGACAACATTCGGCAACGAAATCAGGCGGACTACCGAAATGATGACCGGTATTACCAGAGCGTCTGATAGCTTCCAGCGTGAGCTTGAAAAATACGAAGTGTGGAACGAGGACACCTACGACAACCCATTACCCTAAGGCACCAGGACCGAGGCTGAACATATGAAAAATACGTACTGCAATTTCTTCAGACATACCGCTTTTGTCGCTTTGTTGCTGTCTTTAGTTCTCATCAGTGCCGCGAGTGATTCCTACGGCCAGAGAGTTCGTCACCGCCCGCCACGAGTTGAGGGTCAGACACAGATCGGCACCGTCAACGGTCAGCCCGTAACGGCCAATGATCTGATAAACAACATTAATACTGATTCACCATTCATGCCGCCGCTCGACGGGAGTCCGGCACCGGCACTACAGCAATTTGAGGCTCAATACCCCACTACTCCACCGAACCCTTCGCCGAGTCCGGTACTTCCTCCAAAGACTGCCGCTCCAAGTTTTAGCGAACAAATTCAAAACCTGATGCGCACCGGGCAGGAATGGCTTTTCAAATCTGTGCTCGATACGATAATCAAGCCGTTGATGCCGATCCTGACATTTCTTGCCTGGATCATCGCGAGCTTCGTTCTGATTCTCGGATTCATGCGGCGATTTCACGAGGGCAAAGGGATTAGCCCTGAGCAGCTTGTGGCCTGGGGAACAAGGACGGTCATATTCATGGTTGTCATAGGTGCGAGCCCTTTCATAATCGACGGTCTGACTCTGACCGGAAAGTTTTTCGCCAGACCGGTCAAAGCTTTTAACAAGCAGATGATGACCGAATTCGACGAGAAAATGAAGAAATATGTCGTGGCGAATTTTGGCGTCGAAGACCCGAATGCCCTGCTTGCCGAGCGCCTACCGAACGGCCAACCCGGAATCGTCGGAATCATTACCGACAAAGAATCGACGGTAAGAGATATAAAGGGCGAGCTGAATGTTCTGGGCTGGAACATGCCGAGGATGTTTACGTTCATGGTCATTGGCCAAAATATCATTAAATTCGGCGGTCTGTTTCTCGCGATTGCCGGGCTATTCATTCTCATCGGTCTAAAGCTTGCCGCACCCGTTATGTCGGCGTTTGGTTTTGACGAGAAATTTGCGAATCAGATCTTTTATCCGTTCTGCTGGGGAGTTGCTACGTTTGCGTTCGCCTTTCCGCTCGTTAAAGAAATTACTCTTTACGTCGTCTATGGCATCGGGCTGATTGGCCTTTCGATCTACAACGGTGAAAGCGTGTTCACTCTCGATCCCGCAACCGCGCAGATAATCACCAGCAGGGCGTACGATCCGGCGGCGAGTGCGCTGATTGTTACCCTTTTATTTTTTGTTTCCAGCCTGTGCTTTATCCTTGTTCCGTGGCTTAGCTACCGTGTTTTGCGAGGTCAGATTTACGAGGGCGTGTCTCAGGTTTCAATGGGATGGATGCTCTCTTCGGTCGGAACCGCCCTTGAGACTTACGGTCTTGTCGCCGGCGCCGCTATCAACCGCCAGGCGGAGAATACCCAGATTCAAGGAATCTATAGCGGCGAACAGGCCGGAGCTAAAAAATCACTTGAAGCTGCAAATGTTTCGGTTCAGGCGCGCCAAACCTCTTCAATCGCCGGCGTCGAAGGTGGTCTTGTGAGCAGTCTCGGCCAAATCCGAGCTAATCAGGTGACCCAGACCCTCATTACTCAAGCAAACAAGAACTTTGGAATGCTCAGCAGCAGTGCCGCCACCAAACGCGAGATCACCGGTATGAACGCCGAGTCACAAGGTACGCAGTCGGGAAGGATATTAGATGCGGCCAAGGAGACTGGACTGCGAAGCCAGGGAACGAATCAACAGTTCGGGATGATGAAATACGATGCTATCCCGGGCGGCACCTCGATCGCCGGCACGACCGTGCCAATAAGAAAAGGCGTCGAATTTTACGACTGGAACAATGATAATCATGTACTACAAAAATCAACCCGGACTATGAATTCAACAACGCTTGACACGGCGGGGCTGCAAAATGAAAACACTCAGCAGGTAGCTGACCAGAAGATCGACGCTTCCAAAACCTATCAAAGCGATATTAATGCAGCGCTCGGCACTCAGGCTTCCCAAACGATAGGCGCTATCAACACCGGCAGTAGTATTTCATCGCGGAGCAGCCGCGTGGGTGCTGGCATTCAACTCGCTGGCATCAACCGGTCCGCCGCTCTTGAACGGCAATCGAATAAGATAAATTTCGAAGGCCGGATGGATTCCGCTGGTATCAACCAAGGGGCAGCACTCGAAGCGGCACGCCTTCGTATGATGTCTACCGTTGTTTCAGGCTTTTTCCGCGACATGGATCGGCGGATCGAAGAAATGAAACCAAAATACTAGTCTCATTCTTTTAGTTGCGAAGTTGAAAAAGCGAGCACGGCCCCGATGGCGGTAAAATACGTTATTGCCTCCGAACTTTGTGGCCGGCCGGGATCACAAGAATGATCGGTTACTATCCGGCGGCCCTTGGCAGTAGATGGCAAGTGGCATCTCCTTAAGATCAAGTTGTCTCTCCCAACTGAGTCGCCACGCTTGTTTATACGTAGTAGAAAGGGCTATTACGCAGAAATAGAATAGATCGAGAAGAGGGCCAGTGGCTAGCTAGTTACAGGCAGCTACGCCCGGCAGGCAAGGTTAGGCGCTTCTGTTGATTTCACTCCTTTCCGTATGAATTTGCCTCTCTTCGCTTCAACAAATGAATTTTCTGGGCGCGGGAAAATCCCCGTTTTCTTTGGCGATAATCCACAAGGCCCGCCGCAAAAAAGTAAAATTCCTAATTTGTCGAGCTAAAAACGAATCTTAAGTGCGGCATGAGTATTGCCCTTAGAAATTCGAGTACGCGATTCGACGTGAGTACGCGTGTAAGACGGATAATTGATTATTTAAGGATACAAGGAGAAAAAATGAGTTGTTGTGGAGATGTAATGGAAAACGTTGAGGTCGAATCGTGCTGTACGCCGCAGGACACGGCTCACGACGCGGCACAGGCAATGCGAAATACCGGCTGTGGATGCTCACCGGTCGTCGAAGATAAACAGGACCTTAAATTGGTCGGTGTGGTCACAGCGCATGATATAACCCACCACGTCGCGGCTAACGATCGAAAAGCATCTGAAATACCGGTTAAGGACATTATGAAACCCGCTTCCTCGTGCTGCGGCGCGGATGAGTCCGTTGAGGACGCTCGTCATAAGATGCACGAACATCAAACAACGAGTTTGCCGGTGATGGACAAAGCGGGTAGCTGTTGCGGCACGGTCAGCTCGCAAAACCTATGAGCCCATCTATCGGACGGTTTTTAACCAAATTGTTTCGGGCCAGGTTTTTATAATTAGAAGTCAGGTTGAGCAGCAATTACCTCTCCTCCGCACCGACGATAATGGCTGCCTTCGGGGACAGTTGGGCTCAAGACGGTTGGATCAGAATTCGTGAATGCTTCGCGACGGGAAAGTCAAAATTTCGACTGGATAGTAATTGTTGCCGTCGCGACGCGAAAACTATTGGATTTTATCGTTTCTTAAAGATTCGATAATAGAACACTTCGGGAAAAAGGATGTTGATTAAATGATTGATGAAGGCCTGAAATCGGAGTATTGGAATCATTTTACCGATGAATCGCATAGGAGTTTTCGACCGAAAAAAATAACCGACATTCGGCTAAAGCAGATTAAAGAACTGGTTTTGCACGACGATTTTCTGTGGCAATCCTTCATAGCGCGGCATCATGCTCTTGATAAAACACCTAACGAATTGAAGGAACCATCGCCGCCCGACAACAACCAGGCTCGGACAAACTTTTGGGCAATGATTCGTGAAAAAATCCACCGGCAATTAAGCCAGCCGACCGGATAGTCCGAATACATCAGTAATAAAAAGAAAGTTAGAAAAAATGACTGCTGTTGGAATAAATGAAACCAAACCGTTAACCGATGAAGAATTGCGGTTGATGCATGCTTACTGGCGGGCAGCGAACTACCTTTCAGTCGGGCAGATATATTTATATGACAATCCGCTGCTTCGTGAACCGCTGACGCTGGCGCACGTCAAACCCAGGCTGCTTGGTCATTGGGGAACAACGCCGGGCCTAAATTTTATTTACCTGCATCTCAATCGCCTTATAAAGCTTCACGATCTGAATGCGATTTATCTCGTCGGTCCCGGACACGGCGGACCCGGGGTAGTCGCAAATGTTTACCTCGAAGGAACTTACAGCGAAGTTTATCCGGATATCTCGCAGGATGCTGTAGGTTTGCAGAAATTATTCAAGCAGTTTTCGTTTCCCGGCGGCATCCCGAGTCACGCTGCGCCCGAAACGCCCGGATCCATCCACGAAGGTGCAGAACTTGGCTACGCTCTTGTGCATGCATACGGCTCGGTTTTCGATAATCCTGATCTAATCGCGGCTTGCGTCGTTGGTGACGGCGAAGCTGAGACAGGTGCCTTGGCAACGAGTTGGCACTCCAATAAATTCTTGAACCCGGTGCGTGACGGTGCCGTGCTGCCGATTCTCCATTTGAACGGCTACAAGATCGCAAATCCAACGGTGCTAGCGCGTATAAGCAAAGACGAATTGACAAGTCTTTTTGTCGGCTACGGCTACAAACCTTATTTCGTGGAAGGTGACGATCCGGAAACGATGCACCAATTGATGGCTGCGACGTTAGAGAAAGTTATCGCCGAAATCAAAGCGATCCAGAAGGACGCCCGGGAGAATGGATTCACTAAGCGACCGCAGTTTCCAATGATCATTCTCCGCTCGCCCAAAGGGTGGACGGGGCCGAAGTTTGTAGATGGACTCCCGGCTGAAAACTCATTTCGTTCGCATCAGGTCCCGCTGGCGGAACTCGCGACCAATCCCGAGCACTTTCGGCAATTAGAAGAATGGCTACGAAGTTATAAACCCGAAGAACTTTTCAACGAAAACGGAACATTGCTACCTGAGTTGGCTGCATTAGCGCCAAAGGGCGCACGCCGGATGGGATCTAACCCCAACGCGAACGGAGGGCTGTTACTCAAAGACTTGAAGTTGCCGGATTTCCGCGATTACGCCGTTAGCGTTCCCAAGCCGGGAATGGTCAATGCGGAAGCAACACGCGTAATGGGCGAATTTTTACGGGACGTGATGCGTCTCAACGACGACAATAAGAACTTCCGCGTAATGGGACCTGACGAAACGAATTCAAACCGTCTCAATTCCCTTTTCGAAACCACAGATCGCGTATTTACAGGGAAAATCTTGCCAACTGACGACCACATTTCACTCGACGGGAGGGTGATGGAAATCCTGAGCGAACACATGTGCCAGGGCTGGCTTGAGGGCTATTTGCTGACCGGTCGGCATGGATTTTTCTCCTGCTACGAAGCGTTTATCCACGTAATTGATTCGATGTTCAACCAGCACGCAAAGTGGTTAAAGGTCACGCGTCACATCCCGTGGCGTCGACCGATCGCTTCGCTCAACTACCTGCTGACATCGCACGTCTGGCGGCAGGATCACAACGGGTTTAGCCACCAGGATCCCGGCTTTCTCGATCACGTCATTAAAAAGAAGGCTGAAGTGGTGCGGGTGTATTTGCCGCCCGATGCTAACACGTTGTTGTCCGTTACGGACCATTGTTTGAGAAGCCGTAACTACGTCAATGTCATCGTCGCGGGAAAACAACCTGAATTGCAGTATCTGGATATGGACGCTGCAATCAAACACTGCGCCGCAGGTGCCGGTATTTGGCAGTGGGCAAGCAACGATTCTGATGGTGAACCCAACGTGGTGATGGCTTGTGCGGGAGACGTTCCAACCTTGGAGACACTAGCCGCAGTTGATCTTTTGCGGCGGCATATCCCCACACTTAAGATCCGCGTCGTCAATGTCGTTGACCTAATGACCTTGCAACCTGAGAGCGAACACCCTCATGGACTGTCCGATAAGGACTTCGACGCTCTGTTTACGACCGACAAGAAAATCATCTTCGCCTTTCACGGTTACCCGGCTTTGATTCACAGCCTTACTTATCGGCGGAACAATCATCACAACTTGCATGTTCGCGGCTACAAAGAGGAAGGTACGACGACAACCCCCTTCGATATGGTGGTACTAAACGACTTAGATCGTTTTCATCTGGTAATGGACGTTATCGCTCGTGTGCCAGGACTCGCAGAAACCGGGGCGGATGTGAACCAATTGATGCTCGACAAACGGCTTGAACATAAAAAATACATTCGAATACATGGTGATGATATGCCGGAGATTAAAGATTGGAAATGGACATATTGAGATGTGACGGTCGGATTCTCTAGACTTGTGATTTGCCAAGATGTTCACTTTGTCAGCCGTGGCCCAAAACCTTAGATTGAATGAATATTCTTGTGCTCAATCCCGGTAGTTCGACACTCAAGTTTGGCTTGTTTGCCCTGTCCAGTGTGAGTAAAGAACCAACCTCAACCGTTTTACTGAGCGGAAGCGTCGCTTCGATCGGCGCGGCACAATCCACGCTGAAAATATCGGCGCCGCGACAAACTGGACCGCTGAGCGAAACAATCGAAGCGAGGACGGCGGCGCAGGCAACGGAACACATCATCCGCCGCCTGCATGCCGATGCATATAAGAGTGACAGTACGTCTGGAACGATTGAGGCAGTCGGATTTAGAGTTGTTCACGGCGGGCCCCGATACTTTGAGCCAACCCGTGTTTCGACGTCCGTAATTGACGATCTCCGCAATTTAAGTGACTTGGCTCCATTACATATACCGGCTGACGTTGCCGAGCTTGAACAGGTTGGGCGTCTGCTGCCTGACATTCCCCTCGTCGCGGTTTTCGACACCGCGTTTCATCGCACGCTGCCGCCCGTGGCCTACACGTATGCTCTGCCCGAAAACCTCAGCGATCGCTACGGCCTGCGTCGCTACGGCTTTCATGGTATCTCGCACGCTTACGTATCAGCACGTCTTATAGAACATTTGGAGAGCGTCTCAGAGAGCACAAAAGTTATCACCTGTCATCTGGGAAACGGCGCGAGCGTCTGTGCGGTACATAATGGCCAAAGCGTGGACATCAGTATGGGTTTCACACCGCTGGAAGGTTTGGTGATGGGAACGCGCTCAGGCGATGTCGATGCCGGCCTAGTTTTATATTTGATTCGCGCCGCCGGAATGGCTCCGGACGCGGTTGATAATTTGCTCAATAACAAAAGCGGTCTCCTTGGTGTATCGAATCTGAGCTCGGATGTCCGTGATTTAGAGGAAGCGGCCCGAAACGGAAACAAAAGAGCGGAATTAGCTCTCGATATTTTCGCCTATCGCGCCTCCAAATACATTGCTGCCTTCACCGCCGTACTCGAAGGATTAGATGCAATCGCTTTCTCGGGCGGAATCGGCGAGCATTCGGCTTCGATGCGGCGAAGAATCTGCCATCGACTGAGATTTTTCGGGATCAATATAGAAGCGGAACTTAACGAAGCGGCAACCGGAAACTCCGACACGCGAATTAGCTCGGACGGCAGTCGGATTCAAATATGGGTGATTCCGACCGACGAGGAACGACAAATTGCTTTGGCAACATTTAACCAACTTCGGTAGCTTTAAGAGCGAGAGATTAAATATAAATCACGCCGCCGCCAACATTTTCTGTTTAAACGTTGGGTCTTGGTCGCCATTGGTTATGCGAGCAAAGATGTAAGGCGTAAACGACGCCAGGAAACCAAATGATGCCAATAAAATTCGGAACCTCAGGCTGGCGCGGTATTATTGCCGACGATTTCACATTTGCAAATGCACGGCGGGTTACACGCTCTATCTGTGAATATTTGCGGACGACGGTTAGCGTTAAGGACGCGCCCATAATCGTTGGCTACGACACGCGCTTTCTCGGCGAGCGGTTTGCCGCTGAGGCCGCAAAGGTGATTGCCGGTTACGGCTTTCATGCCGTCTTGTGCGACAGCCCCGTGCCGACACCAACGGTTGCTCACGCCATTCGCGAACGAAAAGCATCGGGCGGGATCATTTTTACAGCTTCACACAATCCGCCCGAGTACAACGGGATGAAGTTCTCTACATCTGACGGGGCACCGGCGATGCCGGAAGTTACGCGGCGTATTGAAGAATTGCTTAACACGCAGAAGGATGATTCGCAATTGCACGCCCAGACAGGCAAAAGTGAGGGTGTTCAACCCGAATTATTTGATCCGCGTCCGGACTATCTTGCCGATCTCCAAACCAAAATTCGCTTCGACGTGATCGCCCGCGCCACCGGACGTTACGCATACGACCCGCTCTGGGGAACGGGACGAGGTTATCTCGACAAGATCTTGCATGATAACGGGCTTGCCGTCGAAACCTTGCATGATTTTCGAGACCCATTGTTCGGGGGAGCCGGACCCGACCCGACCGGGCCCAATCGACTGGACGAGCTGCGCGAGACGGTAATTAAGAACAAATACTCGCTGGGACTCGCAACTGATGGCGATTCGGACCGCTTTGGTATCGTGGATGCAGACGGCTCGTTTATTACAGCTAATCAGCTAATTGCTTTGCTTTTCGATTATCTGGCTGAATCGCGTGGTTGGACCGGCGGTGTAGCACGTTCTTTTTCGACTTCGCATCTCGTTGATCGCATCGCCGCCGAACGCGGCCTTCCGTTGTATGAAACGCCGATAGGTTTCAAATATATCGGCGAGTACATTATTCAAGACAAGATAATCATAGGCGGCGAAGAATCGGCCGGATTGTCCATTAAAGGTCATGTGCCGGAAAAGGACGGCATTCTCGCCTGCCTTCTCGCTGCGGAGGCGGTTGCATCTCGCGGTGCAAGCGTCGGCGAACAACTCGAAGCATTATATGCCCGAGTCGGACGTCTTGAATCAGGGCGCGCGGGTGTGCCGTTAACACCCGATATGCAAACTTCACTAACCGAAAAACTCCAACGCTCCCCCCAGAAACTCGACGGTCGCCGCGTCGTCCGGATCGATCGCCTCGACGGGGTTAAGTTTATTTTTGAAAATGATTCCTGGCTTTTGCTGCGGCCGTCCGGAACCGAGCCCCTTGTCCGCATTTACGCCGAAGCGGAAACATCGCAAGATGTTCAAAAATTGCTCCAACAAGGACGGATTTATTTGTCCGGTTGAATTGTAGGCAGAATACAGGTGCAGTCGTAGATTTGGCGAGATCGCTACACTTGACTGGAAATTGGTACCGCACTGCGGTTTACCGTCTCGCGGCCGGTAATTGTGGTGGGTGTTATACGATAAACGACTTGATGGTTTGAGCGGACCCAGGCGTCCATCCAATGAATACTCAACGCGGGTGTTAAGCTCGGATTTGTCGCTCGAATAAATTTCATTGCCCGGGCAATTCCTTTTTTTTCGGTTAGCTGCACGGCATCTCCCAAAACAATCACGCTCTGCCAATGTTGTTTGTCGGTTACTTCTTCAACCTGCAGGCAAACTTCCTGGTTGCCATCGATAATCTCCGTTTTCTTTCCCTCGGTTGTATAAATGTATAGGTGCAAATCATCGTAAGCATAATTAACCGGCACGACATAAGGATGGGTGTCGCGAACCATCCCCAAATGTCCGTAGCCGATGCGTCCGAGAAGCTTTTTGCTGTCCTCATCGTTCATTTCTTCAACTTCCACCATTGTTTTATCTTTAATCATTGACCAATCCTGCCCAGACATTTTGCTCTAGTAATTTCCATTTCAAAGCCGAAACCTCTTAGGCCGGTTTGGCCGAATCCTGGGTAATTCGCACCACGATCACCGAACATGGCGCATGATGCAAGACCGAACTGGAAACCGAGCCGAGCATTGCTCTCGACCAAAAACCATAACCATGCGAACCAACGACAATCCAGTCCGCACCCCATTCCTCAGCTCTTTCCACAAGCGCACGTTGCGGGGGACCCATAATTACTTCTGTGCTCAAATCGGGCGCTGCATTCGGAAACAGCGCGCGAATCTGCGTTTCGGCTTGTTCGACGAAGCCCCTCGCTTGATGGCGGTCCCTTTCCTCGATTTCATCAAAGTATTCTGCCGAAATCGCAAACGGCTCAGGTGCAATCGGTGTTTGGCGTTCATGCGCCGAAATGATCTTTACGCTCGTATTCTCAGGGTGAGCGATGATTTGGGCTAAACTACCAATCGCCGCTTTGCTGAAATCCGAACCATCCGTCCCGATAATGATCTTCATAATTCCTCCACCAATTCACCGGGAAGTGCCCGGTGTCCGCTGATTGCTCCAATATGAATACGATAATAAATCGGCTTTTCGTTTGCCTTTTGGCGGCGAACGGTTCCGGTGGCGAACGCAGGCTCCCACCACATTGGGTGGCAAGAAAGTAATTCGTGAGCGTGTTTTCGTTCGGCCTCAAATTCGAACGTGTCAAGTAACTCTTCATAACGACCAAAAATTACAAGGCTCGTCCATTCAGATTGATTGACGATGTCATCGACCTCAACACAAACCAGAGGATTTGCACGCATCCACTCAATCTTCTGACCAAGCGCCGAGAATGCATAAATTAGTGTTTGCCCGTCAAAAGCAAAATGAAAAGGTACGATATACGGCTGATTTTCGCGGGCGGATGCCAGTCTTCCTAACCGTTTTTCAGTTAATATCTCTAAACACTCACTGTTTGTTAGTTCTTTGACAAACATGATTTATCGCCACTCCCAAAGGGCATCACCGTTATTCGTGGCTAACGAGATATATCTTCGTTTTATGCCGAATGCCTTTAAGTCTAGGTATATGCAATTCGTATTCCGTTAATCGTTTGTCCTTGAATAAGGCTATTTTATGTGGATCTTCTTGTCCAGGTGTGAAATAACGCCCTAATATTGGGTGAATGTTCGCGGCCACAAAATTGTGTCTTCCGGGTCTACGGCTAGAAAAATACCCTTGACATCTATTTTGTGATCGGTTTCACTTCGAAGAAGTAGAAGTTTCTAACTTTCTCTTGCTTACCCAACTTTTGCGGTATCTTTTTTGGCTTCGGTTTTTCCAAGTAAGATCCGCACGTTGTGCGTTCCTTCATTGTCAACAAGCTCGATTTGATCGGCGGCTAGAATTTCACCGTCTAATTCAACGCTTGCCCTTCCGCCGCTAACTCCGTGAGGATTTTCGACTTTTATATGATAAGTCGCCCGTTTGTATGTATAGACGATTTCAAACTCTTTCCAGTCGTGTGGGATGCACGGCTCGATTGAAAGGGTGTCGCCGTGCTTTTTGAAGCCCAAAATGTTTTCGAGGGCGCCCCGATACATCCATCCGGCCGCACCTGTATACCAGGTCCAACCGCCCTGTCCGATGTGCATGGAGTTGGAATAAACGTCAGCCGCGATCGCATAAGGTTCGGTTTTATATCTGGCGGTGTCCTCATTTGATCGCGTGTGATTGATAGGATTCAAAAGCGAAAATAGCTCATGAGCCTTGTCGCCGTCGCCTAAAAGCGCATACGCCATGATTGTCCAGGTCGCAGCATGCGTGTATTGTCCGCCATTTTCCCGAATTCCCGCCGGATAGCCTTTGATGTAACCCGGTTCGAGACTCCCTTTATCAAATGGCGGGTCGAGCAGCAAGGCAAGTTTTTCTTCCCGTTTGATCAAACGCTCATCAACCGATTGCATCGCCCGTTCGGTGCGTTCCCGTTTGCCTTTGCCGGAAATCACGCTCCAGCTCTGTGCGATCGAATCGATCTGGCATTCGTCGTTTTGCCGAGAGCCTAGTGGCGTTCCGTCGTCAAAAAATGCCCGGAGATACCACTCTCCATCCCACGCGGTTTTTTCCAGATTTTTAATGAGAAATTTGGCATGTCGGCGGTATTTTTCGGATCGTTCGGTCTCTTTGCGTTGGTCGCAAACCTTAGAGAAATCATCGAGACTCTTTGCCAGAAACCACCCAAGCCAGACGCTCTCGCCTTTGCCACCGATGCCAACTCGGTTCAAGCCGTCACTCCAGTCCCCCGCCCCGATGAGCGGCAAACCGTTTGCACCCGTGGCCAAGCTTTTTTCAAGGGCTCGAACGCAGTGTTCAAATATGGTCCCACTCTCCGACGAACCGATCGGTCGAATGTATGATTCCATTTCCCCGTCCGCTAAGACGGGGGCGTCAAGGAACGAAACCACCTCATCAAAAATAGTCGCGTCCCCGGTTTTCTCGAAGTAAAAACACGTAACATACACGAGCCAGATCAAATTGTCGGAAATGCGCGTCCGCGTTCCCGCGTTTGACGGCTCGTGCCACCAATGCTGCACGTCACCTTCTTTGAATTGGTGCTCAGCGGCTCGTAAAATATGGGCCCGCGCTAAATCCGGGCGCGTATAAACAAGCGCCATTGAATCTTGCAGTTGGTCACGGAAACCGAATGCTCCACTCGATTGATAAAACGCGGTTCGTGCCCAGAACCGGCACGCCAACGTTTGATAAATGAGCCAGTGATTCATCATTAAGTTCAGCGATTCATCGGGCGTTTTGACTTGAATCGCGGTTAGGGTTTTATTCCAAAACTCTTTCACGCGGCTAAATTCTCCCTCCACGTTCTTTTTTTGGCGGAAGTGTGCGACGCTTCGCCGTGCGTTTTCGAGAGAATCTTCCTGGCCGAGAAGGAAAACGATTTCGCGTGTTTCACCGGGCTGAAGTTCGAGGTCGGTTTGGAGCGCGGCACACGGATCGAGTCCGGCTCCGTTTGCTCCTGACAGACTTGTTCGCAGCATCGCGGCGGGACGCGCCAGATTGCCGTTACGGCCAATAAATTCCTGACGATCGCAGGTCCATGTCCGGGTTTCTGCGCTCGTTGCGGCAAAAGCAACGCGGTCAGCGAACTCGTTGTTATAAGGATTGCGAGCAAGAATCGCCCCGGTCGCGGCGTCAACTTCTGTGATGATAAACGGCGCGGACTGCGCCCGATTTACTCCGAGCACGAGTTCAGCAAAATAGGTTATTGATATTTGGCGCGTACGTGCAGTTAGATTTTTTATTCGCAGACGAGAGATTTTTACATTTGCGTCCGTAGGAGCGAAAACGAGTAGTTCCTGTGCGATGCCGTGGCTCGTGTGTTCAAACATTGAAAACCCGCTTCCGTGGGTTATCACATACGGTGAATTTTCGCGTACGGGAAGCGCAGTCGGCGTCCAGAAACTGCCCGTTTCTTCGTCACGCAAAAAGATGCACTCCGGCGGCGAATTGCTGACCGCATCGTTAGACCAACCAGTAAGACGATTTTCCCGGCTGTTATTTGACCAGGTTACGCCTGAACCTGTTTCCGTCGTCAAGAAGCCAAAACCGTTTTCGTTTGAAACCACGTTGGTCCATGGAGCCGGTGTTGATTTCCAACCTTCCAGTTTGATACGGTACTCGCTTCCCTGCTTGCCGAAACCACCAAATTCATTCGCAAACTCAATTTCGGGTGTGATTTGTGCCGGGTCCTCATAAACGTGGGAAGACTTTTTCGGAATAAATAGCAATGGTAGTTTCGCTTCCCTGATATTACGGGCCAGTTCTTCTTCGAGCGTTCCGCGTTCCGTGACAAAGCAGACTCGTGCCGCCGTATGAAGAGTAAGTCGGTCGGCTTCCGTCATGATATCCGTTCGCCTCAAAAAAATCCCGCCTGGCGTGTCTAATCGAGTTTGCATCCCGCCTGAACGTATCATCGCTTGTAGATCTTCATTAAACGATTGCTCGTAACTGGCCGGTTGGTCGTTCAAGATCAACAGATCGAACAATATTTTTTTGCCGTGTAGATAAGCGTGTCCACGTAAAATTTGGCGAATGCCTGATCGAGCGTCTTTGCCCTCGCTGACCCTAACTATCATCAGAGGTAAATCACCGCTGATGCCGTATTTCCACAAATCCTTTTGGGTTCCTTTGTTGAGTTTCAAAACTCGCGGACGCGGACGCAAAGTTTCATCGGCGTAGATTAGATGTCCGGCCAGCCGTTGAA
The DNA here is from genome assembly GCA_038227175.1 of Pyrinomonadales bacterium. Taxonomy (GTDB): domain Bacteria; phylum Acidobacteriota; class Blastocatellia; order Pyrinomonadales; family Pyrinomonadaceae; genus OLB17. The sequence continues at coordinate 55,390 of JBBRPZ010000016.1, forward strand.
ACAGATTGGCTTCGTCGGTTGAGATTCCGAGATGTCGCAATTCTACCTGCGCGCGGGTCCAGGCGAGCTTTTCGGCCCGATCAAAGGCCTTTGTGTCACGATATTTATCTGCCAAGCTGAGCGTTTTTTCACGAGACTCGGCCACAACAGTGGAAAAAACCAAAATCGCCGACTCGCCAGGCTCGATCGAAATACGGACACGCATACTAAAAATAGGATCCAGAGTCGCCCCAGCTGTTCCCGTCCTACCAGTATCTTCCGAAACCGAAAGCGGGCTTTGAGCGGTTCGGTTTCGGCCTAGAAACAGCGCGCGGTCGGTTTCAAAACTGATTTTGCCGATCGTATTTCCGCTGACGGCGACAGTCTGACCTCCCCAAATTTCGGAGTCGTCGGTGGACCGCGGGCGGCGGCGGGCAAGTATCGTTTGTTGCCCCGCAATATATTCGGTCTCGATAAACATCTTGCTGAAAGCCATATGGGCCTCGTCAGCAGCCTGTTCATTAAGGACGATTTCGCCGTAGCTTGTGATTTCGATCTCACGGGTGCGGGTCGAATCGTTAGTTAGGGTAATGCGACGAAGTTCCGCATCGTCTTCGGTTGTCACGATGACTTCCATATGCGTGGAAATTCCCGCATCGCGGCGCTTGAATTCAGCCTTGCTCTCGGTAAAAATTACTTCATAATCCTGCGGCTCCCGAAGCGTCGGCTGAAAACCACTCGACCAGACTGCCCCGCTTCGCACATCGCGAAGGTAGAAATATTGGCCCCAATCGTCACTCACAATATCTTCACGCCAGCGCGTGACTGCCCGGTTGCCCCAACGCGAGAAACCGCTACCGGCGGTCGTCAGCATCACGGTGTAGTTACCGTTTGATAAAAGACAAACTTGTGGTGTCGGTTGATTTGCCGAGGTATATCGCCGAGGGATCGGAGAAATTAATGCGCGGGGACGATCGCTGCGGCTGCCACGCAAAACATCGGCACTGCGCTCACGTGAGGTTTCTTCAGTAACGCGCGGTACGCGTTCCTGAAGAAGCAAATCGGCGGATTCAATCATCGGTTCACTGTGGAAACGCTTTTGGATAATATTGTCGTGCAGAAAATTATCGAGAGCCACGAGAGTCATGCCCTGATGGTGCGACATAAATGTCTCGACACGGGCCGAAACCTGTTTTGGCGGAAGCCGGTTTTGGGTGTAATCCACCGCCTCGAAAAATCCGTATCGGGCAAACATTCCTTCGTTTGCAAGACGGCGCAGATTCGCGATGGCAGCTTGCGATGCAAATGGCAATGCAATGGCAGTCGCATACGGAGCAATCACGAGGTCTTCCGCAAGACCTCGTTTTAAGCCCAGTCCGGGAATGCCAAACGGGGCATATTGATAATTAAGCTGCAAATCGCGGGCGTTATAGGCCGACTCGGAAACACCCCACGGGACTTTATTTTCTTTGCCATATTCAATTTGCCGTCGCACGATCGTCCGGTAAGTTTCATCGAGCAAGGTGCGCTCGTAATTTCGCATCACGAGCAACGGCATCAGATATTCGAACATCGTGCCCGACCACGATACTAGAGCGCGGCCGCCGTCGGCATTCACCAGCCCGCGCCCGAGTCGAAACCAATGCTCCTGCTCAACATAGCCGGACGCTATGGCAATGAAACTCGCAAGCCGGGCTTCTGAGGCGAGCAAATCATAAAAAGAATTGTCGCGTACATTTTCGGTGGGGCGATAGCCGATCGTTAAAACCTTCTTTTCGTCGTCGTAAAGGAACGAAAAATCCGTTTCGTCACAAATTCGTCGGCAAAAGCCCGCAATGCTTTCGAGGCGGGTCCTAAAATTTTGTCGTGCCGTTTCAACCTGTTCTTTTCTTTCATTCACTGGATCCGGCTGCATCAGCGTCTGTAAATCGCGATCGCAATTTTTCCCCAGCCTCACCAATGCCGTCGTCCAAAATATTAATTCCGAGATTTCCTCCGGTGTTTCCGGGATCTTCGAAATAATGTCGGCAATTACTTCGCCGTTCCGGATCAAACCAGCAAAAAGGGATTGCCACTCATTGTGACTTAAAGGCAGTTTTTTATTGAGACCGTTTTCGCAGTCCTCAACTGCAGTTTTAATGGCTCTTAGTTGGGCGGAATAGTTTATCGCATTAATTTTTTGGATTTGCCCGACTTCGTTTTTTATAAAATCTATCGTATCCAGAAACCCTTTTAGCGTGCGGTCACCAAAAAGCGGCTCATCGGCGAATTCCCGACAGCCTTCGGCCACTGAGATAAGATGTCCGGCGAGGTTGCCGCTATCAACGGTGGAAATGTATTCCGGCACCAGCGGCTCTAAGGTTTGCGTGTCATACCAATTATAAAAATGCCCTCGGAAACGCTGGAGACGTTCAAGAGTCATGCAGGTCAATTCGATACGTTCAACGGTTTCAAGCGTTCCAGTGTAGCCGAAGTCCCGCGCCGCGAGCGTCGAAAGCAACAGCAGTCCAATGTTAGTCGGTGACGTACGGTGAGCGATAATATCCTGTGGATCTTGCTGAAAATTATCGGGCGGCAGCCAGTGATCGCTTTCACCGACAAACGTTTCAAAATATCGCCACGTTCGTCGAGCCACGAGCCGCAGCCATTTGATATCCAAATCCCCAAGTTCGTTAATTTCCGTGCTTTCGATTCTCGGAAGACTTAGGCGAAATGCGATAAGGGGGGCAATCACCCATAAAAGCAAAAACGGTCCGGCCACAATTAAACTCGACGGGTGAAATAATGAAACGATAACGAACGGTCCAAGAGCAATGATCGGCGATGCCGCCATAAATAAAAAGTACCCGCGTAAACTCTGTTTGTTGCGTTGCTCGCTCTCGGCCGCTGTCACCCATTCGAGCAAGCGTTTTCCCGAAACCAACTTGCGATATAAAATCCGAACGATTGCATCCGTCGCGAAAACCGCTTCGTGCACGAGAAACGCAAGACGAAAAAACATTTGCGTGCCAATCGTTTTGATGTCGTCCCAGAGGTTTGAAACATGTATCAGAAGGTTTTTCCACCTATCTCTTTCTGTCTCCGGAACCGAAGTAGTTACGACGTGCAGGTAAAGCGGAGCGGTTAAAACAACCAAGGCAAAAATTGTAGCGGCAAGCGGTGAGATGATTTCAAAGATCCAGGCTGAAAAGAGCCAAAGCAAGAGCGTCGGGGCAACCAGACTCCGGCGTAGATTATCAAGTATCTTCCACTTCGCAATTAAGGGAAGGCCGTTCGACACGATTTGCCCATCGGCGTCCGGCACAAACGGCAAAAGCCAACGCGCTATTTGCCAGTCGCCGCGAATCCAGCGATGCTGCCTACGAGCAAAAGATTCATAGGTTGTCGGGTAATCGTCATACAGAGCGACGTCTGTTAGCAGGGCGACACGGGCGTAGAGACCTTCAAAAAGGTCGTGACTGAGTAGTTTATTGTCGGGAACCCGCCGGTCGAGGGCCGCTTCAAATGCATCTACATCGTACAAACCTTTCCCTACGTAACTGCCTTCGGCAAATAGATCCTGATAAACGTCCGAGACAGCGGTTGTGTAAGGGTCGAAACCTTTGCTGGCCGAAAAAATGCGTGCAAACGGCGTAAGTAGACTGCTGGTTAAGGTGATTTCGATGCGCGGCTGTAGGACAGCATAACCTTGCGTAACGCGCCCGACTTTTGCGTTGAAAACCGGACGATTAAGAGGATGTTCGATCGTGCCAATGAGTTTTCGCGCAGCGCCGCGAGGCATCTGCGTGTCAGCATCGAGAGTGATGACATAGCGGATCGTTTTGAGAAAATTGAAATCTACCCCTTCGTCAAGAACAAAATTCGCGCCCACCTTCCCGCGCAAAAGCTGACTAAAGGCGTGCAAATTTCCGCGTTTTCGTTCAGGACAGATCCACTTGCCTTCGCCCTCGTTCCAGGTCCGCAGGCGTGTAAAGAAAAGAAAACGCGGCTCGGTATCCGGCTCGATGTATTTTTGATTCAGCTCCGCAACAGCTTGCCGGGCTGCTTCGCGAAGTTCAGCATCCGTCGATACAATTTCGGCCTCCGCATCTTTTAAATCGCCTAGTAATGCGAAAAAAAGCTCTTCATCCCGGTTGGCGAGGTAATAGACTTCCAAGTTGCCAATGAGTTCCGAGATCATCGCTTTATCAGTTAAAAAAGTCGGAACGACGACAATCGTTCTCGCTCTTTCCGGGATGCCATTTTTCAAATCCATCTTCGGCAAAAGATGAGGTTTAAGAATGGCGTTGACTATTCTATGGACGAAAGTTATCGCCAGATCACTTGCCGGAATGACGGCTAAAAGTATGACAATAAGGAATGCCAACACAGAAGTGTTCGGCCTTTGAATAATTGCTAAAGTAAAAATAAGGAAAATGACCGACAAAACGGCGATTGACGTGAAATAAGAGGCTGTCGGGCGCCGCCGCAACAAGCCTTCGAACCTCTCGCGTAAATTTCTGGAATAATTAAAGGAGTTTTCAATCTCTATCAAGCCTTCCTGTTCAATCAGGAAATAGCCGACATGCCGGGTGCGGTCGTCACTAGCCTGATTCGTCGCAAAATCAACAGCCTTTTGTGCGATCGCAGTCTCGTCGGCACCAGTACGTTTGGCAATGCGTTCGATTTGACGGCGATACCTGTCGCGGGTGGCAAAATCCATTCCGCTATACGCATTTGCCGGATCTTTTCGCAGTATGCGGTCAACGCGGCTGACACTCTCAAAAAAATCGCGCCAGTCAAGCGTCGACAGTAGCCGCATGCTCGTAATGATATTGGCAACCGATACTTGGGCGGCGGCTTGCCGATTGTATTCCTGTTGTGCGAGATGTTCGAGTGTAGTGCCCTCGGGTCGAAGTCGCCGATCTAATTTTTCAAGTGCGTACCCGACGAAATCCTCGCCTTCGTATAGCCTGGCAGCAAGTCTGACGAGAAACGCTCGGGAAAATCTTTCGGTCAGACGGCCGTCGTCAAAGTCTTTGGAGAGCAGCTCAAAAGTTTTGCCTGAGAAATCCTTTCCTGTAAATTCCGCTAATTCGTCGGCCAGTTTGTCGGCGTCGGCACGATCACGGCGCCCTTGCCGAATCTTAATGGCGAAACGGCGTAGATTTTCGATCAAAGCCAGCCGCAAAGAAATCGGAAACGCCCAGATTTCGCCGATGGTTAGAGCCGCGTGTTGTTGGTAGGCTTCGAGAAACGCCTCTAGCGTAACCGCATCAAGGCGATTATCGGTATGGGCGACAACCTCATAGGCGAGATGGTATATACGCGGATAGTTTTCAAATGTCCAAGATTCGAGTTTTGGAAGCTCGCGGTAAAATTTTCGCGGTAAATCCTGCCGGATCTCGCGCAACTGCTCCTCGACAATGTGAAAATTATCAACCAGCCATTCAGCGGAAGGCGTTAGCGGTTCCACCAGATTAGGATCGCTCAAGTCTCGATAGGCTTTAACTAGTTCGTTTTTATTCTCTTCGAGCCGCCCAAGCAGATCGAAGCCTATCTTTCTATGAATCCCGATGCGGTGCGTTGAGGCAAGTTCCGCGGCGCGCATTTGCAAACGCTCTAGACTGAAGATTTCGCGATCAATCGACGCATCGTCTTCCACCGGAAAACTTTGTTGAGTATCATCGGCGGTGCCGAATTTCAAAAAATCAAACATTGTTGAGCTCGTGTCGGCTATTTCTTTCGCACAATCTCAACCGTGCAGTGAGCACGGGCGACAACCGCTGTGGAAACGCTGCCTAGCAGCTGAGTTTCAAACTCATTTGTGGAATCGTTTGCGCCCAGAAAGATACAATCTGCCCCCCATTCTTCCGCGGCCGAAACAATAACTTGTTTCGGATCTCCTTCTTCTAGAAATTCGGTTACAGAAAGTTCGGCTCGTTCTAAAACCTTTCTGTTGTTTTCGACATGTTCGCAGAGCCATTTGTAATGTTTTTCAGGCTCATCACGAGCGACAACAAGGCGCACCTCGCTGCCCATGATCCACATCCGCCGCGCTGTTTCTTCGACGGCCGCTTTTGCCCCATTAGTCCCGTCTAAGCCGATTAAAAGCCGGCTGGGCGAACCATTCTTCCAGGTCTCCCCACGCACCACTCGGACGGAACATTCGGCTTCGTTGGCAATTTTTTGAGAGACCGATCCCAGCACGAATCGCTTAATACCGGTGCGTCCGTGCGAGCCGACGACAATTAGGTCAGCTTCCCACTCTTTCGAGTGGCGAATTATTTCACGCGCGGGTGACCCGTGCAAATTCAAGGTTTGGGTCGTCCACTCGGGGAAAAATGACTTTAGACGCACCGAAGCCCGTTCGAGCATCTCAATGTATTCAACTTTATCCTCAATTTCCGGCTCCTGTTTTTCTCGCGCCGGCTGCGCTGCAACAGAATTCGATAAAACCACCATCTCCTCGACAATTTCATAACTTGACGGCGGCGGCAACCACCTTTCCTGGATATGAACAATTAACGCATCAGCTTGGCGCGGCAATCCGGCACGCGGCAGATCATTGATCGCGGCATCAGCGCAGGTTGAGCCGTCATAAGCAATCAAAATTTTCATAAAAACTTACCTCCAACCTTCGCTAACCGGATCGGCTCCCCGCACAGGAGGATTTGTTGATTTTTTCCTTTTTATTTCGTAGTGGCTTCTTTGGCAAGGAGTTCCGCATAAAGCCGCATTTTTCTTCGTATATTTATTCCATACCTATTATTCAAGACACTGCAACCATCGTGCCTGAACGAAAACTGCTTTGTTATTGTGCTTTAGTGTTGATTGAGAAGCCTGACCGTGGAAAGATCCGCGCTTTTCTGCGAGTCATTTCCCTTTTTAGTAACCTCTCCGAACGATTTTGGAAGATGTCACCCTGTCTTTTGGGAACTTTTACGATGTGTGGAGAGAGATCTTGCTCCTGTGGGAGAGGTTTCCAGAATCAAAAAAGTAGTTTTATTTGTTTAGATTTACAAAGGGAATTCCGCAGGCAGAACGCCTCTTAGAACCGGTAAATAGCACGAAGGTAAAGGTGGAACTCGAACCTACCTGGTTTGCAATTGCAATCAATGCTGGAATACTCTCCGGAATATACGCGAGTTTTTATGGCCGATGCCGCTGCCATTTCTGACAAAGGCAACTATGAAAATTCGCGATTTATTGCAAAAGAACGTGGACGGTTAAATCATGAAAATTATAATTGCATACGATGGGTCCGGGTATTCTCGCGGCTCGTTGGGTGATTTACGGCAGGCAGGGCTGCCACCAGTGGCCGAAGTCATCATACTTTCAGTTTCGGAGGTTTGGTTGTCGCCCGCAATCAAACAAGAAGAACTCGTAACTATCGCTGATCGCGACATTGCTGACTATTTTCAAAATTATTACGATCAGGCTGATAGAGATTTAGCTGAAGCTAAAGTAATTTCCGAACAGGCCAAAGAGGAACTAGCTAGATATTTTCCGCGCTGGACGATTAAAACAGAAGCATTCTTTGGTTCGCCGGCAATGATAATTTTGTCGAGGGCAATCGAATTTAAACCGAACCTAATTGTAATGGGGCCGCAGGGTCTCTCCTCATTCAGTGAAACAGGATTAGGCAGCATTTCACAAAAGGTCTTGAGTGATGCTGTCTGTTCAGTGCGGGTGACACGCGGTAAGGATAACGTGACTCCACTTCCGCAAAGAATTCTCATCGGCTTTAACAATTCACCGGGTTCGCTGACGGCGGTTGAAACCGTCGCTAAGCGGAAATGGCTTGAAAAACCTGAAATCCGGCTTGTAACAGTTACCGAGCTGCTTATCCCACTTATTCCCGGCAGGGTGTTTCAACCAATTCCCGGCTTCTCGGAGGGCAGAATGAAAGGGGAACAAAAATGGGTTGAAGCCCTTGCCGCCAAAGCCTTGCAAATATTGAGTAACGCCGGTCTCTCCGCCACGTTCCACGTTTGCAGCGGCAATCCTCGGCTGGTACTAGCCCAGGAAGCCGAAGTTTGGCAGGCTGATTCGATTTTCGTGGGAGCAAACTCATTTCAAGCTCACTTTCAACCCCATGATCTTGGCTGTGTTTCGTCAGCGATTGCAGCTCGGGCCGCGTGTTCGGTAGAAGTCATTCGGTAGAACAAAAAAAGTGTTTGGAGAAATAGACTTAAAGAGTTTGGGACCTAATTATTTATTTCATTAACACTTCAGCCAAGGTTTTCAAAAGTGTTTCCGGCGTAAAGGGCTTTACCAAAAAAGCGTTAACGTCAATTTTCGCTGGGTCTTGGAGTGTTAGACCGGTGGCCGATATGATTTTCAGTTGCGGATTGAGCATCCGCAAAGCTTCAATCGTCGCTGCACCGTCCATGACCGGCATCGACATATCAGTTATAACCAACGCAATCGTTGCGGCGTGTTCCCCGTAGACTGCAAGTGCTTCCGAGCCGTTGGACGCGGTCAAAGTTTGGTAGCCGTACTTTTCAAGCGTCGCTTTGGTTACTTTGCGGATATTTTCTTCGTCATCAACTATTAAAATGAGTTCGCCGCTTCCCGTTGGGAAAGGCACACTTTGAGCGGTTTCCTTTTGGATGTTTTCGCTTTCAGAAGCGGGCAGATAAACCGAAAAGGCGGTTCCGAGATTTTGTTCGCTGTAAGTATTGATAAATCCGCCGTGGCTCTTAACAATGGATAGGGCCGTCGAAAGTCCCAGGCCCGTACCTTTGCCAATCTCTTTCGTCGTGAAAAATGGGTCGAAAATGCGGTTAATGACTGCCGGAGATATTCCCGTACCCGTGTCTTTAACCCCCAGCAAGACATATTTGCCGGGGTGAGCTTCCGAATTCATCCGCACGTCGGTTTTGTCGAGCGTAGTATTCTTAGCCGTAATGGTCAGCGTTCCGCCGTCCGACATCGCGTCTCGGGCATTAACGGCGAGATTCATCAAGACTTGGTGAATTTGCGTCGGGTCGGCGGAAACCAAGGCTAGCTCCGGTCTGATGTTGAATTCAACCGTAACGTTTTTCGGAAGAGTTTCTTTCAAAACTTGGATTAGATCTTTAACCAGAGGGCTCAAATCAACCGAGGCTTTTTCGCCTTCCGCGCCGCGGGCAAAGGTTAAGACCTGTCTGATCAGATCAGCACCGCGTTCCGTATTTTCTCTGATAATTGAAAGCCATGGCTCCCCTAGTTTTTCGATGGATTCGTCGCCTTGCAGCATGCCAATGGACATCAGGATCGGTGACAAGACGTTGTTCAAATCATGGGCAATGCCACCCGCCAAAGTACCGATTGATTCCATTCTTTGGGCTCGGTACAGTTGTTCTTCCGATTGTTTGAGATCCGTGACGTCCGTGTTGATAATAAGGAAATAATCCGGCTGTCCCAGGTCGTTCCTGACTAGCGTCCAACGGCTGACCACGATTATTTTCCGGCCGTCTTTTGTATATTGGGTCGTTTCTTCCTGCCATTCGTCATTGTTTACGAGGGCATCCCAAGCTTTGTTGATAACGTCGTCGTCCCCATTGCAAATCTCCTGGCAGATATCTTTGCCTAATATTTCTTCCGCTTTCCAACCGTAGACGCGCTCCGCCCCTTTGTTCCAGAAAATCGCCTGATGATTCAAATCGCACACTATGACAGCGTCCTGCGTTTTGTCGAGCAAAGAGGCCTGCTGGCGAATACGTTCATCGGCGAGTTTGCGTTTAGTAATGTCACGGCTCGTTTCAAGAACGATAAAATTTCCGTCCAGGGTGTCGGAAATGACCTGACGACTTTCGACAAAAATCTCTTTGCCGGCTTTCGTCGTCTTCCTGAATTCGCCTTCCCAGCGGCCTACCCGTTTAAGTTCGGCGATATAGTCATCGAACGGCACGGGGTATTCGGTTTTCAGCAACTCGTAATGTTTCTTTCCCAAAACTTCTAAATGCGTATAGCCGTAGAGCTGTTCGGCGTTTTTGTTCCAGTTAATTACTCCTTCTTCGAAAGTCCAGGTAAAAATAGCGTCATGCGTTTGTTCGAGCAGATCCGTTTGCTCAAGCAAGCGGCTTTCACTCTCGGCTAAGGCTGCTTCTGCCAATTTGCGCTCCGTAATGAGATGGCGAATGGCGATGTATTGATCAGATGTCCCGTGTTCATCCAAAAACGGCACAATTGTCGTCGCGACCCAGTAATAGGCTCCGCCTTTAGCCAGGTTGCGAATTTCGCCGCGCCAGATTTCGCCCTTGGAGATCGTCCCCCACATCGCTTGGAAAAATTCTTTCGGGTGAAATCCGGAATTGATTATGCGGTGGTTTTGTCCAATGAGTTCGGAGCGTGAATATTGCGAGATCTCACAGAATTTATCGTTAACGTAGGTAATCGTACCGCGGCGGTCGGTTATCGCTACGATAGTTGATTCGTCGAGAGCGAATTTTATGTCACTCAATTCCTTGAGTGATTTATCGAGATCGCTGGCTCCGTTTTTGGCTTCGCCTTCTATTTTCGTACCTGCTTCGTCCGACATATTAGAACTTTACACAACTCTAAAACCGAAGAAAATTAAAACTTTCATCACGGCAAGATACACAAAAATAAGCGATTCCCAAAGTTCTTACTGAACTTTTCAGCCTACATTCATAGAACTTTGCAAAAGAATAATGCAAAGACCGTTCCAGAATCGTTTCTCAATGTTTATGGGAGGTTGAACCAATTTGAACGTGAAAATATGTTTGCTATCAGACACTACCTGTCTGTTTTCAGATAAACAACTTAAGGAATCGGAAAAGTTTATGCGTGATGACTGAGGTCCCAATCAGAATGAAAGTTTTGCCTTTTTCAGGCTTATGAAACGGTTTGAAGTTAGGCAGTGGCAAAGTTTTTAATAAACTAATGGGACGCTTTATAGTTAACGAACAGAGAGAAACATAGAATCAAACATGGTTGGAGTTAATCCATCTCTGTGTTGGGGAGTTCATCATGCTTTGGTTTTTTCAAACGATAGCGCAGTTGATCACGCGAAATATGCAAAAGGCGGGCCGCTCTCGTCAGATTTCCCCCTGTTCGATCCAATGCTTGGCGTGCCAAATCAACTTCAACACTTTCGAGCGAAATACCATCCGCCGGAAGCGTGAACAAAAGGTTGCCGTTTAAATCCGTTGACACCGATTTACCGGTTAATTCAAAAGGCAAATGTTCTATCGTCACAAGTTCCCCTTCTTCGAGAATCGAAGCGCGTTCAATGACGTTTTTCAGTTCGCGGACATTGCCCGACCATTCGCATAGGCGAAAGATTTCCGTCGCCTGCGGCGTAAGACCCCGCAGCTTTTTATTCCCTCGGCGTTTCGTATTCGTTTTATCAATGTAATAATCAGCGAGCATCAAAACGTCGTCGCCCCGAGAACGCAAAGGCGGAATATCGATCCGAATCACTGATAAACGGTAATACAAATCGAGCCGAAAGTTCCCTTCCGCACTTTCCTTTTTCAAATCGCGGTTTGATGCCGCAATTACTCGCACGTCAAGGGGGATTTCTTTGAGACCGCCGACCCGGCGAAACATTCCGTCCTCCAACACACGAAGAAGTTTAGCTTGCAGAGAAATATCGATTTCGCCGATTTCGTCCAGAAACAGGGTTCCGCCGTCGGCTTGTTCGAATAGCCCCTCCTTTCTTGCCTTTGCATCCGTGAACGCTCCCTTTTCGTGTCCGAAAAGCTCGGACTCAATTAAATTTGCGGGTAGAGCGGCGCAGTTTATCGCAAGGTACGGAGCATCGTTTCGCTCCGAAGCATAATGGATGGCTCTCGCAAACAGATCCTTTCCAGTGCCGGTTTCACCCTGTAAAAGCACGGCGTTAATATCGCTTGATGCAATTTTTTTCGCGAGTTTGACTGCTTTGATTATTGTGTCGGATTTGCCGATGATCTGTTCAAAACCGAACTGTTCGGCGCTTTCGCGTTTTAGCTGTTTAACCCGGCGACGCAATCTGCGTGTTTCAGTCCCATTTCGCAGGGTAACCTGAAGCTCTTCAAGCCGAATCGGTTTGCTGATAAAATCGTGGGCTCCGCCTCGAAGCGCGGCGATCGTGTTTTTAACGTCAACATTGCCCGTAATCATCACAACGATGGTTTCAGGTTGCCGTTCTTTGATGACCTTCAAAAAATCAAGCCCGGAACCGTCCGGCAAATCAATGTCGAGCAGCACGACGCCAGGGTCCTCCGCCAAAAACATCCGCCGGGCTTCGGCAAGATCCTCCGCTTGCAGACAGTTGTAATTCCACGAACGCAGCGTTGCGTCAAGCGTCCGTCTGATCTGACGGTCGTCGTCAACTATCAAAATTGTTTCGAGCGCGGTCGGCAAGCGGCTTTTTCTCCTTGGATGGCGTCAGGTCTTGCAAAACAGTTCTGCGATCCCCGACGGTAACAACCATTTAACCATATTTTCGGCATTTGTCGTGGTATGGCGCGGAAAATGACCCAGTGAGAAAGGAAATGCGTTGTGTTTAGAGCATAAATTTCCATTATGCACAGCATTTGGGGCTTGGAACATGGATTGCCTGTAATCAACTGTTCTCGGACGGAGTATTACCAAATGAAGATTCTTATTGGCTACGACGGCTCCAAATCAGCGGAGGCAACGCTCGATGATTTACAACTCGCGGGGTTGCCGTCAGATTGTGAAGCATTAGTCCTATCAGTTAACGAAACGTGGCTTCCCTCCCCAAGTTTTAACGGCAACGGATCAGGCGTGACGCTCGATGCCGAAACAAAAGAACTCCTGCAAAAGCAATTTAAAAAAACCAAACAAACTATCGGCGAAGCTGAGATCTTTGCCCGCCATGCACAGACACGGTTGCGGGCGATTTTTCCCGGCTGGAAAATCGATACAGCTGCAACATCTGGCTCTCCCGGTACGGAAATTTTGGATAGGGCGGACACATTCAAGCCGGATTTGATCGTTGTCGGTTCGCGCGGACGCTTCGGCTCGGGCAGTTTTGTTCTGGGCAGTATTTCATATAAGGTCGTGAGCCAGGCAAAATGCTCCGTGCGTGTGGCCCGTGGAAAAGTCGAATTTGATCGCCTGCCCGAACGCATCATTATCGGTTTTGATGGCTCGGCCGGCGCAAAGTCGGCGGTTGAGGCTGTTGCGGGACGAAAATGGCTCGAAAACACTGAAATTCGTCTGATTGCGGCGACCAGTCAAATTGAGCCAGCCACCCTCGAACGATTTGTGCCGCTAACTCCCCATAAGCTTGATGGTGAGGGCAAAGCCGAAAGCTACTGGCTTGGAAAACTTGCCGAAAATTCTCTCGGAATTTTGCGCGACGCGGATATAGCCGCAACCCTTCATATCACCGCCGGAAATCCTAAACAGGTTTTAATTGAGGAAGCCGAAAAATGGCACGCTAGTGCGATTTTTGTTGGCGCCATTTCCTCGGGCAGCGGTATGGAAAAATTTCAACTGGGCAGCACCTCGGCAGCGGCAGTGACACGAGCTTCTTGCTCGGTCGAAGTAGTACGACCATAAACCGGTCAATGAATAGAGTGCGGATATGAATGGTATTACATTACAAATTAACTAGATAGATAAGGGAGATAAGATGAAAACGAGCGTTATTGAAGTGCATGACATGTTGTCGGTATTAAGTGTGGATGACCTGGAAAAGCGGATCGGCGAGGTGCCGGGCGTCGAAAGCGCAACGGTGAATTACGCTGCGGGAAACGCCACCGTGCGTTATGACGAAACCCGACTCGATGTCGCCGAAATCAAATCGGGCGTCCGCCAAGGTGGGTATGAGACTGACCTGCCCGCAGCCGCTCCGGCGGGTGACGGTCACGAAGAACACACAACAGCGGACTCTCCGCCTGCAACTCCCGCACCCGCTGATCCGCCAGCACCGGAAGCTGTTCCACCGAAACCTCCCGACGCCGCGCCCCCGGATGCTAACGCTGCTCCAACGTCTGCCCCGGATGACGCCCCTCCTGCGGACGACGAAAACGAGGACCAAACGGAGCCGGACAAAGTTTAGTAAAACCCTCGCTTTGCGCACGTGCTTTCGCGAGGCTGTGATTAGGTCGAAAACACAAGCACATGGCACCCGACCCGGCCATTCTCAATGGGTCAACCATTCTTAAGGAGTAAAACGATCATGATAATAACTACTGTTTCAAAAAAAAACGCCTACGGTTTGCCGCAAGCGTTGAGAACCGCACAAGACGCGATCCATTTTCCGGAAGTACAAGATATGCTTCGCAGACTATCGGAATACAGACTCGGTGTCTGCATGCCGCACATACATGATGAAGAAACCGGTGGCTTCCAGCCGCTTCCCGATACAGTTATGCAGGTGGAATCCGGTTTGGAGGTGTCCTTCCAGCCATCGGACGAAATCGTAAAGAAAACTGAACAATTTCTTCCTGTCGCATGGTTTTGGCGCAGAGGTGCGGCGACAGTCGCCGCAGGTTGCGAAATGGTCCGGCAGGAAGGATCTGGTGATACAGAGCCCACTGTCAAGCATAAAATGCCAAAAGGAAATTAGCATAGCTCTTCATATTTACGGCCGGTTCGGCCAAGTCGCAAGGCCTGATCGGCTGACCCGGCCGAAGATGAAACCGATTAGGGAAACACAATGAAAACGAGCGTTATCGAAGTACACGACATGCTGTCGGTGTTGAGTGTGGATGATTTGGAAAAGCAGATCGGCGAGGTTCCGGGTGTCGAAAGCGCAACGGTGAATTACGCCGCCGGAAGCGCTACGGTGCGGTACGACGAAACCCGGCTCCATGTCGCCGACATTAAGTCGGGCGTGCGGCAAAGCGGATTTGCGTCCGCCGCTTCCAACGGCATCGAACAACAAGACAAGCCGGTGCCGGTTGCCAACCCAAAAGAAGAGAAACCGGCCGCGGTCACAGCTCCGCCAGCGGAGACTGAGAAATCTGAAGACGCGAAACCAAACTCGGCTTCAAAGCCTCTGCAACCGACCGCCAAAACCGAAGACAGGAAATCCGACGCGGAAACCCCTCCGGCTTCGCCGGTTGAGACACCGCCGGGCGACAAAACCAAGTCCGAAACTCAGCCACCGGCGGCGGATGCGAAGGCGGAAGACCACAAAGGTCACAAAACTGACGAAATGTCGAAGGACAAGGCGGCTATGGCGGCGGAGATGGGCCACGGTAGAGGAGAGGACATGGACGCGCTTGTGAGCGACATGCGTAATCGCTTCTTCGTCACGCTTGTACTCTCCCTCGGCGTCTTTCTTTACGCTCCAATGTTCTTGAAAATTATCGGTGTTGAGATGCCCACGCCGTTTGGTATCTCGAAGGAGGTGATGGGGTTTATACTCACAACCCCGGCAGTTTTTTACGGAGGCTGGGTCTTTTATGTCGGCGCGTGGCGAGCACTTAGCAAAGGCGTTGCGAATATGGCCGTCCTGGTCTCGCTTTCGGTGCTGGCGGGCTATTCCTTTAGTGTGGGGGCAACTTTCTTTTTTAAGTCCGACGTGTTCTATGAAGCGGTCGCCGTACTGCTCGTCTTTATCTTGCTCGGTCACTGGTTGGAGATGCGAACACGTGCCGGATCATCCAAAGCCGTACAGGCGTTATTAAATCTCGCCCCGCCGAAAGCGACCGTGATACGCAACGGCCAGAGCGTCGAGGTGCCGACCTCTGAAGTTGTGATGGATGACATCGTAATGATCCGTCCCGGCGACAAGTTACCCGTAGATGGCATCGTGTCCGAGGGATCCTCGAACGTGGACGAATCAATGATCACGGGCGAGAGCATGCCGGTCAAAAAGGCGGTCGGCGACGAGGTTATCGGCGCAACGATCAATAAGACGGGCACATTTCAGTTCAAGGCGACGAAGGTGGGCGCGGATACCGCGCTTGCCCAGGTCGTCAAACTCGTTCAAGCGGCCCAGAACTCGAAAGCACCGTCGCAGCGAGTCGCGGACATCGCGGCACAGGTTCTGACCATTTCTGCCGTCGTCATCGGCATCGCAACATTCGCCGGCTGGTTCTGGATCGGTGGCTCGACACTCGTTTTCGCCATGTTGCTAGCGATAACGGTCGTTGTTATCGCGTGTCCTGACGCGCTTGGGCTCGCTACGCCGATGGCTATCATGGTCGCCAGCGGCAAAGGCGCTCAAAACGGAATTCTCTATAAGAATGCCACCGCGCTCGAAGACGCGGGCAGGCTGCAAGCGATCATCTTTGATAAGACGGGGACGCTTACCATCGGGCAGCCGCAAGTAGTTGAGATAGTCGCCGACGGCAAACCTGTTACGGATAAAGAATTACTCCGGCTCGTTGCTTCGCTCGAACAATCCAGCGAGCATCCGCTCGCACAAGCCGTTATCGAGAAATCTAAAGCGGACGGCCTGGCGCTCAGCTCTCCGACAAATTTCGAAGCGGTTCCGGGCCAGGGAGCACGCGCAAATGTTGACGGCCGTGCCGTGCTTGCCGGTAATCGCAAGCTAATGGAGGAAAACAAAATCTCGCTTGACGCATTGAATGACCGTGCGAAGGCCCTTGAGGAAAAAGGCAATACGGTTGTCTATGCCGCAATTGACAATGCAGCCGGCGGACTCATCGCCATCGCCGATGCGATTCGCCCGAATGCAAAACAGGCAATAGAACAGCTGTCGGCGCTAGGAATCGAGGTAGCGATGTTGACCGGCGACAATCAAGGCACCGCAAACCTGGTTGCTAAAGAACTCGGCATTAAGACAGTTTTTGCCGAAGTCCAGCCGGGACAGAAAGCGGAAAAGGTCAAGGAAATGCAAGGTCGTGGACTACGCGTCGGCATGGTCGGCGATGGCATTAACGATGCACCTGCCCGTGCCCAGGCCGATGTCGGCATCGCCATCGGCGCGGGAACAGATGTGGCAATGGAAACTGCCGATGTAGTTCTAATGAAAAGTGACCCGTTCGACGTTATCGGCACCGTAATTCTCAGTCGGGCAACGCGCCGCAAGATGCGCCAAAACCTATGGTGGGCTGCCGGTTACAATGTCATTGCCTTTCCACTCGCTGCCGGTCTGCTCTATCCCTCACTCGGTTTGTTGTTGAGTCCGGAAATCGCCGCGTTCTCAATGTCCGGATCGACTTTGATCGTGGTCGCCAACGCCCTGCTGTTGAAGCGGATCAAGTTGTCGGACAACCAGGGGCCGGGCAAAAACACCTTCTCTGGAGCAACCGGGACGGCACGTCCGAAACAAAGCGAGCCGACAGCGGCAGCGACAGGTAGTTCATAACAACCCAGGAATGACAGTATGAATGCTCCGCCAAGAAGAAGCACCTCGATTCAGAACCTGTTGCGGCTGACCGTTATTTGCTGGGCGTTTTTGCAAGAGTATCGCGGATTGCGACGATTTTCCAGGGGCGCGGCGAACGACGGAGCGCCAATCAGGTTCGCAGCGCGACTGGTGGCGCTTGGCCCGGCATTCGTTAAACTGGGTCAAATCTTGAGTACCCGCCCGGACGTGCTGCCGCAAGCTTATGTTGAGGCTCTCTCAACCCTCCAAGAGAAAGGGCCAGCGGTTTCGCCTGAGCAGATTCGCCTAACCATCGAGAGCGAACTCGGCAAGCCTGTCCAAGAGCTATTTGCATCGTTCGACCAAATGCCTATCGCCGCAGCCTCACTCGCGCAGGTTCACCGGGCAACTCTGCCGGACGGGACGGACGTCGCCGTCAAGGTTCAACGGCCCGATCTTGAGCACCTGATTGGTCGCGATCTAGACGCAATGGAATCGGGATTGCGGTGGCTCTACCGTCTGATCCCGGGACGGATGAAACGAACGAATCTACTCGATTTCTTTGCCGAGTTCCGCCGCTACACGCTAAGAGAGCTGGACTTCTCGCAAGAGGGACGTGTCATCGACCGCTTCCGTGCAAATTTCGCGGGACGCACCGATGTCAAGTTCCCTAAGGTTCACCGGAGCCATTCCACCCAACGTGTGCTTACGATGGATTGGGTGGAGGGGTTACGCGTCCGCGAGGCCGCCGGTTCTCTCGAAGAAGAGGAAAGGCAGCGGCTAGTTACACTGCTCGTCGACGTCATGCTTCAAATGTTTGTATCCGATGGACTTTTCCATGCCGATCTCCATCCGGGAAACATCTTTTTCCACCGCGACGGAACCTTTACGATGCTCGATTTTGGCATGTACGGAGAGCTCACGGTGCCGCAACGCGACCGGTTCATCCTCTACTGGTTCGCGGTAGTTCAACGCCAGACGCGCCGAGCATTCCACCATTTCAAGGCCCAGACGCGCATATTGCCGGGGGCAAACGAAGAGGCATTCTACGCGCGCTTCGCGGTGCTTGCGGAGAAATTCTATGCCGCCCCGTTAAGCGAGATGAGCTTTACGAAGGTGTACCTCGAGATGATGACGGCGGGGTACGAGTATGGCTTCCTTTTTCCAAGTGAACTGATGTTGCATGCCAAAGCCCTCACA
Organism: Pyrinomonadales bacterium; assembly: GCA_038227175.1. GTDB lineage: Bacteria > Acidobacteriota > Blastocatellia > Pyrinomonadales > Pyrinomonadaceae > OLB17. The sequence goes on from JBBRPZ010000016.1 coordinate 73,802, forward strand.
ACCGCCGAAACATTGATCTTCGTACTTGCTCCCGATGCGCGGTTCGAAAAGCTTTCTCGTCCGTTCATCGCACGCGAATACGCCGCCCGCACGGCATCGCTCGATCTTCTCAAACGACGTGTATCTCAGCTCGCTCCCGAACTCCTGCTCCTCGGCGAGTTTCTACCGCCGGAAGCCGTGGACGAAACATGGGACTGGGATGCAACCGTTGAGATCTTCGACGAGCTGCACGATCGCTTTGATGGCGTACTCCAACGCTCGCTGGAGCACGGTGGACTGTGGGAGATGATCTTCGAACCCCACGTTGAGGCGGTTCTGAAGGCGACGCCCCTCGGCATACCCGTCAGCAAGTTCTTGAGTGAAGTGTGGGAGCGCTATTACGAACTGGAACCGTCCGTCGCGATCGAGCCGAGTCTGGGCGCGGTCTTCACAACCCATCTGGCGGCCGCCACGCTTGCCATGCATGAAACGCTGCTTCGACACGGAATTTCGGCGGCTGAGTCGCACCGACTCATTTACGACATCGGCTGGAGGATATATGTACAGATGGGTGAGCCCCCGTTGCTCGTGGCGAGCGCCTTTACGCGGGATCCGCACAAGCGTCTCAAGCTCGCCACTGACCTTTTCCGCGCCTTTCCATTCGGTGCGCCGAGTTACGAGTGGAGCGATGTCCCCAGTGTCGACGGCACAATTGCCTTCGATTGTACAAAATGCCCGGTGGCTGAATTCTTTGCTCACCATGATTCCTCGGAACTATGCGTCCAAACCTGGTGTCGGCTAGATTTCCCGCTGGCGGAGAAGTGGGGCGGAAAGTTGCAGCGCACCGGAACCATCGCTTCGGGGGCGGCGAGATGCGACTTTCGGTGGAAGCCGGGTGGTCATGTGGACTTGCCGTCAAGCGGGGACGGGAACGAGTTTCCGAGATCGGAGGCCAATTAGCCACCAGCGACGAGAACTTAAATTGGCCGTCTTAAAGCCTCAGGCGGATTTTAGGAGTAGAAACCTATGAAAATACTTTTAGTGAGAAATATCACAACTATTTTCAACGTCGTTGCCGTAATGAGGTTTTGAATAGACGTTGAGAAACGAATCGGAAGGAGAAAGGTTATGGAATGGTTAACGGTAATTTCACTCTGGGTGATCGTGGGCATCGCCCTCGCCGCGATGCATCTGCTCGATCAGGGCGGACAATCGAGGAGTGTGGCGAGACCTGCGAGGTGGCGTATCTGGGGGTGGATCGACGACCGCCTCGGCCTCTCGGGGCTGCGCTACCCTGTTCCTGCCCATGCGAATACATTTTGGTATACGCTGGGCGGCATTACCTTTATCGGGATCGTGGTATTGGTCGTAACCGGCTTCTGGATGGCTCAGTACTACAATCCAGACCCGGCCAACGCGAGGGCGAGCGTCATCTACCTACAGAACGATGCGACGCTGGGCGGCGTAATTCGCGGCATTCATGGGTGGACGGCTTACCTGGTCGTCATCACTGCCACGCTACACCTCATCCGCATTGTGGTTACGGCGGCGTACAAGAGGCCACGGGAACTCAACTGGCTCGTTGGCCTCGGTCTCCTGATTTTGCTGCTCTTCGGCTCCGTTTTCACGGGCACTGTGCTGCGCTGGGATCAGGAATCTTATGAGGCGATGAGTCATAACATGGAGATCGCCGCGTTGTTCGGGTCACTGGGCGGTCTATTTAGCGACACCTTTTTGCCAGCCGGGATGTTGCCGCGACTGTACACCGTTCATGTAAGCATAGTGCCTTTGATTCTTGCGGTGTTCATCCTTGTCCATATCCTGCTGATCAAGCACCACGGCATCTCGCCCACAGCTGCGCAGGCCGACGCCGGCGCCGCACCAGATGGGCGCCTACCCGAGGACAAGATGACCGGACATTATCCGACTCACATGCGGCTGATGGTCAGCTACGGGTTAGTGCTCGCGGCGCTGGCTGGCACACTTGGGGTGCTCGCCCCGCTGGCAATCGGTCCGGCCCCGAACCCGGAGATCGAGGTCACTAAGCCACCTTTCCTCTTCTACTGGATGTACGCCTTCGAAGACTGGTTCGGTGTGTCCGGCATCCTCTATGCGGCCGTGAGCGTGTTTGGTCTGCTTGCGTTGGGGCCGTTTCTTGATCGCTCAAAGTTTCGCAGTCTTCGACACCGGCGAGTGGTTGCCGTGCTCGGGGCGTTGTTGTTGGTGACGATCATCGTCCTCTCGATCATGATCGCCGTCTCACCCGCAGCCAAACACCTTGAGTAAGGATGGGGGAGTAGGACAACCGTGAAGCACGCGTCCTGGTATTGATAAAAAGCGGCGCGGTGAAATAAGAAAACTATTCCACAATCGTTGAAAACCCTTCTGCGATTGTCAAAACGGCGACTGCGGACTGCGAAATCCTGACTACCGGTTTCGAGACATTAACTGCTCTCCACTATGCGTCCTGCGAACCTCGATTTCTCACCTTCGTTCGTAGCATTTGAGACGAAACCTTTATTCTTCCAACCAACTTCCCGTTCAGAGTGTTAATCCACGTGTTTGCGAGGGCCGATGCCTCGTTCCATCGCAGAGCCGCGAGTCCGGGCAATAATGTTATGAGCCAAATAGCCCAATTATATGCGAAGGATTCCACAGCTTCGGGTCGCGTTGCCAGCTCAAACATCCTGTTTTGCGTCGTTTTTAGCTGGCACACGTCTTGCAATCTGTAGAGACATTCGGGCGACCGTTACTTATTGTTCGATCTTTTACGAATTAAATGACTGATCGCCGCGAAGGATTTGTCGCCGGATGAAAATATCCGGCAAAAAATAAAGAGGAGAAATATTATGTTTGGTCATTGGGATACTGGGATTTGGGGCGGCATGCATTTGATCTGGTGGTTTTTCTGGATAATCCTGCTCGTCTCATTCTTTTCATTTTCATCCCCCGTATCACGTAAAAGAGCGAAACTCTATCGGTTTACACCTTTGGAATTGCTGCAGCGTCGGTATGCGGCGGGCGAAATCAAAACGGAAGAGTATGAGGAGCGCAAGGCTCTCTTGATACGCGACGCGGCGGCGTGATGCCAGGTAAAGCAGTTACGGTCGATAAGGACCGATATTTTAAAAAACGCGATGAAAATACTTTTAGCTACAGATGGCTCCGAACACAGTGCGGCGGCAGTTGATGAGATTGTACGACGACCTTTTCCCGCAAATAGCGAAGTGCTTGTCATCTCGATATTTGAGCCGCCGATCCTAACTACTGGGCCCTATGACGGCGGTGTTGATATGCGAGTCTATCAAGGACTCGAGGACGCCGCACATGAAAGGGCACGACTGGCTGTGGAATCGGCGGTGGAGAAACTGCGCGTTTGTCACGAGGGCCGCCACCTCCGTATTTCGACGGAGATCATCCGTGGCTCCCCAAAAGAAGTGATTCTCGATGAGGCTGAAAAATTCGAGGCTGATTTGATCGTGGTTGGCTCGCATGGTTACGGATTTTTCAAGCGGTTTCTGCTCGGCTCGGTCTCGCAGTCGGTCGCCTTGCACGCCAAATGTTCGGTCGAGATCGTCCGGATCAAGCCGGAAACGCCGGCGGGCGAAGATACGCAGTGAGATGAAAGGATGAGTGGTTAAGAATTGGCCGCTGAAAGGTGGAAAAACAGGTTTTAAGGTCGTAAATAGAAAGGAGATTAAATTTATGTCAGCACATGCACACGAAGCACAAACGTCGGAAAACATAGAAGACTCGGCAGCAGCCGAGAAGATCGCCGTCATCGCAACCTATGACACTCATGAAAAGGCAGAGGAGGCCGTCCGTGAACTCGAAAGATCAGGGTTTGACATGCAAAAACTGTCGATAGTCGGCAAGGATTACCAAACGGAAGAAGATGTGGTCGGCTACTACACTACGGGCGACCGCATGCTGTCCTGGGGCAAAACTGGCGCCTTCTGGGGCGGACTGTGGGGTCTGCTGTTTGGCTCTGCATTTTTTCTCATCCCCGGCATCGGACCGCTGCTTGCAGCCGGTCCCATAGTCGGATGGATCGTGGGTGCACTTGAGGGAGCGGTCGTTGTCGGCGGTTTGGGAGCTCTCGGTGCGGGTCTGTACAGCTTAGGGATTTCCGAAGAAGACGCGATCGAGTATGAGACGCAGATCAAGGCAGGTAATTACCTCGTTATCGCCCATGGCCCGCAAGGAGAAGTGTCCAGTGCGGAAACCGCGCTCGGCACGACCAAGCACCAGGGAATGAAATCACATTCTTGCTGCGCTTGAGTTTTTCAAGGGGGGGGGCAGTGATAACTGCGTCGTCCGTTTTCATTGCCGCTTTAGCTTCAGGTTTTGGAGAAAGTTCTTAGGATGATGTCAATGAGAAGTTCAAGTTGGACTGTATATGCGGCATCGTGGTCGGGTTCTTGGTTGGTGTTCTCTATGGGATCGCTTCGGCGTTTTGGTGTAATCGGCTAGCTTGAGGGCTTCAAATGACCTGGAAATCAATCGGAGAAGAATTATGGAATGGCTCACGGCAAACTGGTTTTGGATCTTAATCGGCATTCTTTTCATCGGGATGCACCTATTTGGGCACGGAGGTCATGGTGGCCACGCCCGACACGGCGGCGGTGATAATAAACCGGAAGCCAATGAAGTGAAAAAAGACGAAGCTGGGCTCCCGACGCAGAGCAGCAGTTCGGGCGGGCACCAGCATTGAGGCGGAGGAATGCAGTCAATAAAAATCTGCGGAAGGAAAATTGACGATGAAAATACTCTTAGCGACAGACGGTTCTGAACATAGTGAAGCGGCGGTTGATGAAATCGCGCAGCGACCTTTCCCGATGGGTAGCCAAGTGCGAGTCATCTCCGTGGTTGATCCGCCCTATCCAACTACTGGGATCTGGACTGGCGACGGCACGAATCTCAACGATATGAATCTGTATGACGAGATGTTGAAGAGCTTTACTCAGCGGGCCAGCACAGCGGTCGAAAAAGCCGCACACGGACTTAGAGCTAGCCATGAAGGGCGTGAACTCGGCGTAACGACAGAGGTCCTCACCGGTTCGCCAAAACAAGTGATCCTCGATGAGGCTGAAACCTTCGCCGCCGATTTGATCGTTGTTGGCTCACATGGTTACGGAATGATTGAACGCTTCTTGCTCGGCTCAGTTTCACAGGCGGTAGCCTTACACGCTCAATGTTCGGTGGAGATCGTGCGGATACCGAAAATCCTGCCCGAGCCAACAAACCCATAACAGAGACCGTCATTTGGAAAGCAGATTAAACACGATGCATAAACTATGAATACTTCTAACGAAACAAAAGCGTATCTTGTCGGCGGCGGAATTGCGTCCCTCGCGAGCGCCGCCTATCTTATTCGCGACGGCCATTTCCTAGGGAACAACATACACATCTTTGAAGAATCCGATCAGACGGGCGGTGCTCTCGACGCCCACGGTACGCCTGAATCGGGTTATCTCATGCGGGGCGGAAGGATGTTTGACGAGGAAGCCTATACCTGCACTTTCGATCTTATGTCGTTTATCCCGTCGCTGAATGATTCGGCAAAGACGATCAAGGACGAGTTTTCTGAATTTAACGAAACATTCAAGTCGCATTCGCGGAGCCGTTTGGTCGCCAACGGCCAAAAGGTCGATGTTTCCTCAAACGGATTCAGCGCCCGCGACCGCATTGATTTGATGGAACTTGGGGTTAAATCCGAGGATTCGCTCGGAGCGATGAGGATTGACGAGTTTTTCGAGCCGGCGTTTTTCGAGACCAACTTCTGGTATATGTGGTGTTCCACCTTCGCGTTCCAACCGTGGCACAGCGCGGTCGAATTCAAGCGTTACCTTCTTAGATTTATCCAGGAATTTCCGCGTATCGACACTCTGGCGGGTGTCCGCCGCACGCCTTTTAATCAGTACGATTCGATCGTTCAGCCGTTGGTCAAGTGGCTGAAAGCGCAGGGTGTGAGCTTTGAGATGAACACTCAGGTGACTGATCTGGATTACCATCCGTCGGAAAGTGAGACGACGATAACCCGCATCCTTTACGCCCGCGATGGTAAACAAGCGGAGATCGCGGTTGGCCCCGACGATCTTGTGTTCGTTACCCTCGGCTCGATGACCGCTGGGTCAAGTCTCGGCTCGATGACGACCGCTCCGGTTCTCGGCTCTAAAAATTCAGGAGGCTCGTGGACGCTATGGGAAACCATTGCTAAAAATCATCCCGAATTTGGCAATCCATCGGTTTTCGATGACCACATCGAGCAGTCAATGTGGGAATCGTTCACGACAACCTTCAGCGATCCGCTTTTTTTCAGGCTGATGAAGGAATCTACCGGAAACGAAGCCGGAACGGGCGGTTTAGTGACATTTAAGGACTCGAACTGGTTGATGTCAGTTGTGCTGCCTCATCAGCCGCATTTTCTGAATCAACCTGAAGACATCAATGTTTGTTGGGGCTACGGTTTGTTCCCCAACAAGCCGGGCAATTTTGTGCAAAAAAAGATGTCCGAATGTACAGGAGCGGAAATCTTGACCGAACTTCTTTCGCATCTGCGGTTCGAGAAACACGCATCTTCGATTCTCGGTTCGGCGATCTGCATTCCAAGTATGATGCCGTTTATCACCAGCCAGTTTATGCCTCGCGTAAAAGGAGACCGGCCTCCGGTCATACCGCAAGGCTTTACCAATCTGGCTTTTATCGGCCAATACTGCGAAATACCGGACGATGTGGTTTTTACAGTCGAATATTCGGTTAGATCGGCCCAGACGAGCGTCTATTCACTACTCAAATTGGACAAGGAAGTGTCCCCGATTTACAAGGGGCAATACGACCTGAGTGTTTTGTTCAGTTCGGCGAAGTCGATGTTCAATTAGCCATGACAGAAAAAAGAAAACAACAAGATTTTACCAGGAGGCGAAAAAACCAATGAGAGCAGCCCAGGCATTAACAAAACACGCATTAGAGAAATTCTTTACGAAGATGCACGGCGGCACCTTTGAGGTAATGTACAAAGACGGCACGACACAGCGTTTTGGGGATGAGGGCGAGCCGCAATTTACGGTACGGCTCAACGACGATAATATCTTTGGCGTGATTGGTGGCGACATGTTATCGAGTTTCGGCGATGCCTATATGGACGGACACGTGGACGTCGATGGCGACCTTGCGGATCTAATGTCGCTCGCTCTTCGAAGCGGTCTGATAAAGGTCAATCAAAACTCGAATGGTTTTGCCGGTGCGGCGATGCGGGCGGCGGGCAAGATTCGATCGTTCAGCCACGAAAAAGCGAACATCGCACACCACTACGATCTGGGCAATGATTTTTTTCGCCTCTGGCTCGACAAGTCGTTGACTTATTCGTGCGCTTATTTTCGCAATGCTTCCGACACAATTGACGAGGCTCAGGCGCAGAAAATAGACCATTCGCTTCGGAAGCTACGGCTTCAGCCGGGCGAAACGCTGCTCGATATAGGCTGTGGATGGGGATCGATGGTGATACGCGCCGCCGAGAATTACGACGCAAACGCGCTTGGGATCACCCTGAGCGAAGAGCAGCACAAAGGCGCGAACGCTCTGATCGAAGCATACAGTTTGCAGGACAAGGCGAATGTGCAATTGCTCAATTATGCGGCGCTGCCGGAAGAAGGAAAGCAATTCGACAAAATCGTCAGCATCGGCATGATCGAACACGTCGGCAGGGAAAATCTCGCGGAATTTGTCCAGACTGTCGAGAAGCTCCTCAAGCCGGGGGGCTTGGCTCTGCTTCATTTGATCACCAGCGTTAAAGAAGGCCCAATCAACCACTGGGTCGAAAAGAACATTTTTCCTGGTGGCTACATTCCGACTTTGCCGGAAATAATCGGACATCTAACGGCGCGTGAGTTTCACGTCTGGGATGTCGAAAACCTCGCACCGCATTACCGCATGACGCTCGACCATTGGTCCGAGCGGTTTGAACAAGCCGTGCCGACCGTACTTGAAAGTTTTGATAAAAGGTTTGTGCGAATGTGGCGGTTATACTTGCGTGTTTCGTCCGCAGCTTTTCGTGAAGGAGCCGTCGAAGTACATCAGCTCCTCGTTTCGCGTGGAAAACCTAACAATCTGCCGCTCACGCGCGAGGACATTTACGGCGGATGAATTGAGAGAAGCTCGATCGACAACTGAAGTGCGAGCGAAGATAGATCGTATTCAACGGGAGCTGATTTATTAGATAGGAGCATCCCATGAGGCAAAGTAGCTATGTCCTAAAAGCAGTAGAAAATCATGAGCGTGGGGTACAAGACCCGCTAACCGGGGTTCAAATACGCCTGGGCGTTATGGGCTCAGCGGGAACGGATTTTGACCCGGTGACTTTTGACCTATGTCAGAGGTTGGGCAAGGCGGTCGCCGAACATGGCTGCTGCTTGCTGACGGGCGCGTGCACCGGATTGCCGCATGCGGCCGCGCTCGGAGCCAGAGACGCCGGCGGGCATATCGTAGGCATCTCGCCCGCCTCGAGCCTTAAAGAGCATGTAGAGATCTTTAATTCACCCTATAAAGAGTACGACGAGCTGATCTTCACCGGACTCGGCCTTATGGGTCGCGAAATAGTGAACATCCGCAGCAGCGACATAGTGGTTGTTGTAGGCGGTCGCTCGGGCACACTGGGCGAGTTTGCGATTGCTTATGAGGAAGGCAAGCTGATAGGCGTTCTAACGGGCACGGGCGGGATTACATCGGTGTTGCCGGCATTGGAGAAGAGTCTCGGGAAAACTACCGGGGCAAAAGTCATCTACATGCAGAACCCTGAAAACTTAGTAGATCAGTTGCTCAAGCATTACCTCTCAAGCGGTTATGTGAATCCCTGTCACCCCGGCAGCGTTGTTGGCAGCGATTGATTGTGTAGAGCAATACATCGGCTTGTTGCGCACAAAAAAGGAGAATAAGAAATGTTAAATATAAAAGTCGTCGCCTGGTCACTGGGCATTTTTACCGCCACAAGTTTCGTTCTGTGCGTCATTTATGGACTAATCGTGCCGCCCAATTTGCATATGGCGTCAGCCTTAGAAGCATTATTGCCGGCCTTCAAATGGCTGACTATCTCGGGTTTTTTTCTGGGGTTGGTTGAAAGTTTTTTGTACGGTGTTTACGTCGGACTCGTGTTCGTTCCAATTTACAACTTTCTAGGGCGGCGATGGGGTGCGACGGCCACGCGTTACTAATCGGAAAAGTGGCGTTCGAGAACCAGCAATCCGAACGGCAACAGCTGTAGAAAGGAGAACATACAATGATCGGCTATGTTGGATCGATTGAGACAAAAACACATGAGAACGACTACTTCCGGCACGTATTATTTACCACCAAGCATTCTCAGCTCGTAGTGATGTGCCTCCAGCCGGGCGAGGAGATCGGAAAGGAGATCCATTCTAATGTTGATCAATTCTTCCGGATTGAACAGGGGGATGCAAAGTTTGTTTTCGACGAGAGCGAGGAACACATAGTGCACAACGGAGATGCGGTCATCGTTCCAGCGGGTACGTTCCATAACGTGATCAATATATCGCAGACGTTGCCCTTAAGGCTATACACGCTCTATTCTCCGCCGAATCACCCTGACGGAACAGTGCATAAGACCAAGGCGGAAGCAGAGGCGTCGGAGCATCATTCATAGTGTGTATCGTGAATACCCGAATATAATTCGGCGACGTTTCGCTATCTGACCGTTGATATTTAGACGGCGAAATACGAAATCTAGGATGAAGCTGCATTTTACCAATCAAACATTTTCATTTGAACTACTGCGTACAGCAAGTTACGGGTCTTACGGCGGTTCAGAAATTGGCGAAGTCTTGGCGACGGCGGAAAAGATTCGTGAAGGCAATTTTGAAAGCTGGTATATCGCATGGCAGAGCACGGCGGCACGTATTGAGGCGCTCGCGGCCCACACGCTTCAAGAAGGACATAGAGTCAGTGCGGGGCAGGCATTTTTGAGGGCGAGCAATTACTACCGTACAGCAGAGTTTTTTCTTGTGCCTGACGATCCACGCCGAATGGTCGCCTTCGAGAAAAGCCGATCAACCTTCTGGCAATTTCTTGAATTGAACAGGATCCTTGTCGAGCTGATTCGCATTCCATACGAAGGAACAACGCTGCCGGGTTACTTTTATCGAGTGGACGACTCGGGCGTGCCGCGGACCACGCTCCTTTCACTCGGCGGGTTCGATTCGACCGGCGAAGAGTTGTATTTCTTCTCGGCAGCGGCAGCATTGGAACGTGGCTACAACGTCCTCACCTTTGAAGGACCAGGACAAGGCGAACCGCTGCGTATGCAGCACCTGCCGACCCGGCCCGATTACGAAGTCCCGGTGCGCGCGGCCGTAGATTATTTGCTAATGCGTCCAGAAGTGGACCACGCGCGCATTGCCTTAATGGGAACAAGCCTGGGCGGCTATTTCGCGGCGCGAGCGGCGGCGTTAGAACCGCGTGTTAAAGCATTGATCATTCACGGCATGATGTTTGATTTTTGGGCTACGCAGACCAAAACGAAACCGCTGCTCGGACTTTTGGGCAGGTGGAAATCCCCACGAGGACTCCAAGCGGTACTCAACTTAGGAGCGCGTTTCAGCAGCGAGTTACGGTGGTCTATAAGGACAGCAATGTGGGTGCTGGGCGTGCAGAATCCCGTCGAACTTGTACGCGAAATGAAACGCTATTCTCTCAGCGAAACGGTCGGGCTGATTCAGCAGCCGACTTTGATTTTGTACGGAGCAAGCGACCACTTTATCCCTCGAGAGCAGCTAGATATGCTTTGCGCCGCGTTGAAGGCACCAAAGTCGGTTCGTGTATTTACGGAACAGGAAGGCGCTGCGGAACATTGTCAGATGGGAAACATGACGCTGCTGCATCAGGTTCTGTTTGATTGGCTGGACGATACATTGTAGAGCAAAGTGTGAACGACGGATTATCGTGTCGCATAGGTTCGGAAATAATGAAATGAAGAAACACTTGTTCGTGCTGCTCGCGTGCCTGTTTGTCACGATGATAGGCTTTGGCATCACGCTGCCGGTGTTGCCCTTCTACGTGGAGCGCCTTGCGCTGGCCGAAGGAGTGTCACGCCAGTCGGTCGTATTAAATGTCGGAATGCTGACCGGCATCTACGCACTGATGCAGTTCATCTTCGCGCCGTTCTGGGGTAGATGGTCGGACCGCATCGGCAGAAGACCGCTAATATTAATCGGCATCGGCGGTTACGTTATTGCTCAGGTAATTTTTGGACTTGCCAATACTCTCTGGCTGCTTTACGCGGCGCGAATCGTTGGGGGCATTTTGTCATCGGCGACCCTTCCGGTCTCGGCGGCTTACGTTGCTGATCTGACGACTGAAAAAGAACGGAGTCGCGGAATGGCGTGGCTCGGCACCACTGTAAGTCTAGGCGTCGTTGTTGGACCCGCATTCGGCGGATTACTCGCACGCAAGGATTGGCATTTTAACTGGAGCTACGGGCATTTTGCACTTGATAGTTTTTCGATTCCCTTCTTCGCAGCGGCATTTTTGGGAACTGTTACGCTGATCGCGGCATTGCGTTGGCTTCCGGAATCGCTGCCCAAAACTTCGCCAGGCGGGACAGTTGAAAAAAAGAAAACGGATTGGCTGTCATTGGTCAAAACTTTGTCGCCACTGCTCGCAATGGCGCTTGCCGGACAATTTGCCCTGTCAATATTTGAGTCCACATTCGCTCTTTTCGCGCAGGCAAAGTTTGACTACACACCTTTTGAGGTCGGAATGGTCTTCGTCGTTTGTGGCGGCGTGATGTCCGTCTTTCAAGCCGGTGCCGTTGGATTTCTAGCCGGAAAAATTGACGAGATCTATCAAATCGGGACTGGCTTCGCTCTTATGGGAGTGGGCATCGCTTTGTTGGCGACAGCCCAAACGAGATTCCTCGTGTTTGCTTTTGTCGGGCTGCTCTCATTGGGCATGGCTTTTATCGCGCCGAATCTCTCGGCTCTGATCTCGAAGCGCGGCGGCGCACAAGTGGCGGGAGCGTCGCTCGGCATTCAGAATGCCGCCAATAGTCTCGGCCAAGCTGGCGGACCGCTGATTGGCGGAGCTCTATTCGTCTGGCAAATAAATGCGCCATATTTTCTAAGCGGAGGGGTACTTGTCGCTCTCGCTTTGATAATTGCCGGAAAACTGATTTTTGTGTCACGGACCAACGCGCCCGCTGTTTAAGGATTTAGGGGAAGATCGGGGGAGGTTAGATGGATCATCATTACGTATGGCTAGTATGGGCAATAGCATTTCTGGTGCCATGGACTCTGCTGTATCTGATCAATCCGCAACTCCGCGTGGCGATGTGGCGGACGAGTGCCGCGACTGCCCTGTTTGGCTTGACAGAGCCGCTTTTCGTTCCGGCGTACTGGAATCCGCCAAGTCTTTTCGAACTTGCGAGGCAAACGGGCTTTGACATAGAAAGCCTGATCTTCTCTTTCGCGATCGGCGGTATCGGCGTCGTTCTGTATAACACGCTCGCCAGACAACATCTCGTTCCTGTCGCTGCCGAGGAGCGTTCCAAACCGCATCATCGCATTCATTTGGCGGCGTTGCTCGTGCCTTTTGTTTTGTTCGTCCCGCTCTATTTCTTAGCTTGGAATCCGATTTACGCCGGCATTTCGAGTCTCGTGGCCGGAGCTACCGCTTCGGTTGTCTGCCGCCCGCGTCTGTGGAATAAGACTGTCATCGGCGGTTTTCTTTTCCTCGTCATCTACGCGATTTTCATGTTGAGCCTCGTCGGGCTGGTTCCCGGTTATATTGCGGAGGTCTGGAATCTTGCCGCCTTAAGCGGCGGCCTGATTTACGGCATCCCGGCGGAGGAATTGCTCTTTGGGTTTGCATTCGGCTTGTATTGGACAGGCGTTTATGAACATTTCACATGGAGCGAAAGTTCCGCAGCTAGTGTCGGCTTTCACCGTGGAGTTCGGCGCGGGCGAAGCGGCCGGAGGAATTAAATATGAGTCACCCAACACTCAATGATGCCGAGCTCGAAAAGCTCCAGCGGGACACATTTGCATACTTCTGGCAGAACGCCAACCCCGTAAACGGGCTGATCGCGGATACGACGCGCGATGGAGCTCCCGCGAGCATCGCCATAGTCGGATTTGCACTCTCTGCTTACGCGGCTGCCGTCGAGCGCGGCTTTATCACGCGAGCTGAGGCTATCGAGCGGACTCTGGCGACCCTGCGATTTTTCTGGAACAGCCCGCAAGGAACTGAACCGGACGCCTCCGGGTATAAGGGTTTTTACTATCATTTTTTAGATATGCAGACGGGACGGCGGGTCCAAAAATGCGAAATTTCCACTATTGACAGCACATTCCTCCTCGCCGGAGCACTTACCGCCTCCATGTATTTCGCTCAGGATTCGGCGGACGAAAGCGAGATTCGAAAGCTAGCCGATGATCTCTATCGCCGAGCCGATTGGCAGTGGGCTCAGAATCATGGCTTGACGGTCACGCACGGGTGGAAACCCGAGAGCGGCTTTCTAAAGTACCGTTGGGAAGGCTACGACGAGGCCATGCTGCTTTACATACTCGGTCTCGGTTCGCCTACATATCCGCTTAACCAGTCGAGTTATGCCGCCTGGACGTCAACCTATCAGTGGAAGACTCTGTACGGCCAGGAGCTTCTCTTCGCCGGACCATTTTTTATTCATCAATTCTCACATATGTGGGTGGATTTTCGAGGGATTCAGGATGGCTACATGCGAGCGAAGGGCATCGACTACTTCGAGAACAGCCGCCGCGCAACATATGTGCAGCAGCAATATGCGATCCGTAATCCCAGGCGATTCGCGGGTTACAGCGAACATTGCTGGGGAATTACTGCTAGCGACGGCCCCGGCGAAGGTGTCCGGCTTATCGACGGTGTAGAACGTCATTTTTTTGATTACTTGGCCCGCGCACCTGACGGCCCGGACGACGGCACGCTCGCCCCATGGGCCGTCGTCGCCTCGCTTCCATTTGCACCGGAGATCGTCCTGCCGACGATGAGCCATTGTCAGGAGACATACCCGCAAACGCTCACTGCGGAGGGACTCAAGGCGAGCTTTAACCCAACGTTTGCTGACCCGTCCGAACCGGGCGGATTCTGGGTTTGCAAAATACACTTTGGGCTGAATGAGGGGCCGATCATCCTGATGATCGAAAACTATCGTACCGGCTTATTGTGGCGATTGATGCGAAATTGCCCCTATATCATCGCCGGCTTGCGGCGTTCGGGATTTGACGGAGGCTGGCTATAAAGTCAGCGGATCTATTTCATACAACAAATCGCACGCAAACAAATCGCATGGAAAAAGACGGGCCACGTTTGAAATGAAATTATTTACGATAATCGTTGCCGAACAACTCAAAATCCTAAATGCACTTCACGTTCCCATTCCTAAGTGAAGGAGGAACCCCGCATTTTCTGCCGTTTGCTGTCTTATTCGTATGGATGATTTGTCATCGCGGCCTCGTCAGCGGGCGTAAACCCGCGGTTCGTTTGGCTATATTCCACAAAGCGTTTCAGCTTAGGAATTGATCAGCAAAAACTTTTTCCTATATGTGCGTAAACGTACGGTGACCGCGTTTGGTTTAAGTTAGCTTTGTCTTAATCGCAGATTGCTATGCGACGATAACCAATAACGGTTTTCGCCGTGCGATTTGAATCAAGGGGAAAGTAGCTATGAGTTGGCTTGCGGATCTAATCGAAAAAGTTGAAGTACAGACGCGTCCTGACAATGTCGGGTATTCCTCCGGAACTCTCCACCCAATGCGAAATATGGACGGCCTTTGCTCGTTCGTCGTCGAAGACAGAGAAGATCCTAAGTTGGCCGGCGGCATCGTAGTCGATGACCCTGCAACAGCGACAAGCCGCGGATCCGGAACGCTGCTTGAATCGGCGGTCAAAGGTAAAATGGCATCGGCATGAGCTAGCGCTCGGACAAACCGCCGGAATACGTTGCGGGAAATCCGCCCGAGCAACAGCACAGCGTTTCCACAACTAATAGACCACAGCTTCGGAAGCTTGTACCTAAACCGTTTCCAACATTACGCTGCCTTCAGTGAAAAATTCCGCGCCGAAAAGGGTCGTTTCACCCACTCTTGGACTATACCGGTACAAAATACTCGGATTTGCTGACGTTCCGGCGTGGCATGCCTGTTGCGATAGTCGTAAGTGTGAATGTAAATTCTTACTTCAAAGGGAGGAACCTAAATGATGTACGAGTATAATTTTGTCGGAATGCATCTGCTTTGGTGGGTGTTTTGGGTAGCGCTTATTTTCGTTATGTTCGGATGGTTTGAGCCCGTTCCGAAGAAGCGGATCAGAAGGGATTCACCGCTCGATATTCTTCAAAAGCGTTTCGCAACGGGCGAGATAACAACCGAGGAATATCATCAGAAAAAAACGATTCTGGAAACCGATCTGGCGAGAACCTCAATCTAGACCGTTTGGACTATTTTGGTCCGTAATGCGTAAGCCGTCATCCATTTGTAACGATATCGAATCCAGTTAGGAGGGTTCATGGGAAAACTATCAGTTGTTTCATATGTTTGGAAATGTGTACTTGGATGGGAAGTGGCCTATTTTGTCTGTTTGCTTGGAGCATTTCTTGTGGATCGCAGTTCGAAAGGAACAGAACTCCATCATACGCTATTTGAAACTATGCCAGGATTTACGTGGATAAGTATCGGCAGCGTAATACTGGGATTTGTATATATGCTCGTCTTTGCCATTATTTTCGGGGCATATATGGTATGGATGCACAATTCCAGTATCAAGGAATAAGCTTGAATCCGGCTAAATTCGAATGGCGAATTAGTGACAATTAAATTTTTGATCGACGGGGACACGCTCCGGCACATTTTGCCGGAACACTGAATGCCCTGCTTTAAATTAAAGGAAGATAATAAAATGAAAAAACAGAATTTGGTTATATGGTTTGTCTTGGTGACTATTCTTTTATCGGTCAGCTCCATTCTTGCTCAAGGCAATAAAATGGACATGAAGCCGATGCCTAAAGACGACATGAAAATGTCGGATATGAGTAAGACCCCGCATCATGTGTTGATGATGGCGTACCACCACAATGCTTTGGCTTTTACCAGAGTACTGTTGGATATGACATCGGACGGAAAGATAGAAAACGTCGATCTGGCCCGGGCTGCCTTCGCCGAGATAAAGCGAAGCATGGACAAGATGGAAGAGATCCAGAAATCGCATATGAGCAGTATGGGCAAGATGGACGCCGCGATGACGGAAAAGATGAAACCAATGATGGACAAGATGGATGCGGAAAAAGCCGCACTCAAGGGTCATGTGCTTGCTCTCGAAAAGGCATTGCAGGCAAATGCGCCAAATGCGTCGGACGTAGAAATGCACGCCGCAGTTCTTCTAGTGAAGTTTGAAAAGATGAATATGCCCGAGAAAAAGATGGAAATGTAGGTAAAGATCAAATGTTAATGGCGAGTGTATCAACCTTGCTAAATAAATACATTAGAACGCCGGTTGTCATACAAAGCCAACCGGCGTTCGGCGATTAGAAAATACGCCGAAATGCTCCAAACATATTCAATTTCGAAGCGCATGTAGATTAAAAATTTAGCGTTATTTGTGGCGACCAGGTTAAATGGTATTACCTGCCGCCCGCATGGTACTTCCCATCAATCTCCGAATGCAAATTTGTTTAATAAAAGTCGTCTCACTGCAATTCATCGAATCGAAAACTTTTGCCGAGTCGAGAATATCGGCGAAAATATCCCGTGCCGCCGTCTCCGCCTCTTGAGTCGAATCGGTAAACTTTCTGGACCAATCCCAAATCAAGTGTCCGTGAAGTCGAGTACACTCGTCGACAGCGGCCTGATCGCCGCCCGCAATTCGCTGAAGCACGTTCACAGAACCTGCTGTCAAGCTATTTTTTAACGCCGGACCGTCAGATATTATTTCTCTTGCAGCTGCTTGTATCATAAAAAATTAGCACGCACGGAGTATGAATGAGTCCGCTTTAAATTCTCAAACCGCGAGCCTCCGGCAAAGGTGAATAAAAAAAGGAAGATGGAAATCGTTACTGATAACTCCATCCTCCCAAATCGCAATCGTTTTTAGGTGGTTAAGATCGGCGAATTATCCCCTTGTATAAATGGAAATAATTATCATAATTCACCCTTCTTCATACCGCGTTTGCGATTAATTTAGCCACCGAAATCCTGACAATATTTGGATATCTCTGAACCTGAGACCCTAGCGGATACTCAATTTTCACCACCCGAAAACGAACGGCTTCTATGGCTTATTCTCAGTGTAAAAGATAATTCAGGGTGCATCTGTACGTTAGCGCACATTCAACAACAACATTGCTCGCGGCGTTTTTTTCGATCGGCATTTATTCGGGCAGAAGCAATGCGAAATCGGGCGACGATCTGAAAATGCGAGCCGATCATGGTCCGAAAGTTATTGTGTGCAGACGATAAGCGAGCCAAAACAAGAAAAGCAATACAACAACGCTAACGACAACAAGCACAACAACGAGAAATGTTCTTTTCTTATCGTCCATAGGATTTTCTCCTCATCAGGCCGTTACCCGAGTGTCTTGCGACTCTCCGTATTCAAGCCTGGACGCGGTAATTGATCATCATCCCGCCGACTTCGTGTTCGAGGTTATGGCAGTGAAAAACGTAAGTCTGACTGCCGGGAAAATCATGGGCGAAGTGGAGGGCAATATTCACTGTTTCTCCCGGCCATACCAGAACGGTATCCTTCCAGCCAAGGTCACTAACCGTCCGTCCGCCGCCGAAACGAGCACCTGTGGAAACCTGTTGCGGACTATTCAAACGCTCCAACACCTGAAAGTTGAAACCATGGATGTGCATTGGGTGCGGCATCCCTTGCGCCGGATTGCTGATGCTCCATATTTCGACCGCGCCGCGTTTCACTTCGAGTGAGATTTCGTCCGGGCGGTAGCTTCGACCATTTATGAGGAAGCGCATGCCCGCCATCGACAATTCGATCTTTCGTTTTGAGGCGCCATCGATGGGGATCGGGCGCACTTCAGAGAGGGTTTCGGGCGGCGTGACGGCACCGCGTTCCCCGTCCGTCCCTGATAATTTCAAAATATTAAAGTCCGCACCCATCGGCAGGCGGGACGAGCTCTCGCCCATCATTCCGCCCATGCCGCCCATCGAGCCCATCCCGGAACCCTCATTTTCCATAGGATCAAATGCCAGGCTTTTTAGGAAAACGACCTCGCCGTGCGGAGCTTGCACGGCATCGAACAGCACATCGAGTCTTTCGGCTGGCGCGAGAAAGGCCTCGGTGACGGAATAGGGCCGGTCGAGCACCCCGCCGTCGGTGCCGATGACGGAAAAGTTCAGTGGCTTCTTACCGTTTTGGAACGCAAGCCTATAGATACGCGAATTGGAGCCGTTCAGTATCCTAAAGCGGTAGATGCGCGGGGTGACGGTCAGATAGGGATTTGGCGTGAGGTTAGCCAGAATAATATCCCCCAGCCAACCCATCATCGATTCGTTGGCGTTCGGTTGGTATCGTAACTTACCCGTTGCATCGAACTGTTTATCCTGGATAACCAGCGGAATATCCGTCACGCCGAAACGCAGATCGAGAGCCTTGCTCAGCCTGCGCTGGTCTTCGTCCTCGATCAGAAAGAAACTCGCGAGACCGCCGTACGCTTGCTTTGCCGTCAAATCGTGGGCATGCGTGTGGTACCAATAGGTTCCGCCGCGATTGTTCACGGTGAAATCATATTCGTAGCTGCTGCCGGGGCCGATGGTACTGGCCGGGTGGCCATCCATCTTGGCGGGAGTGTGCAGGCCGTGCCAGTGAATAATGGTTGGCTCCGGCAACTGGTTGTGCAGCGTAGCCTGAAAGCGAGAGCCGCTTTCAACGCGCAAAATCGGATTCTGATACGCTTTGCCCGCTTGTTCAGTCTGATAGAGCAGAAAGGGCGACGCTTGACCATTGAGGATTGGAAAACTCGCGGCGGTAGCGTTAATTTGTAACGGCCCACCCACGTCCAGAATGCCGAACGGCCCGCTATCACCTGGGATGAATAGCTTTTGCTGGAAGTTTTCTTCTCTAATCGGATCGAACTCATAGTCACCTACCAGCTCCGGAGTCGACGTTTCGACGCGACGGCCGCCAAAATAACTACATGCAGAACCCCCCGCACCTAGCAAAGCGGCCAAACCTGATAACTGCAAAAACTTTCGTCTGTCCATTATGGATCTCCTTTCGGCGAACAAGCTCTTCAAGAAAATAAATTTACTCCTCTCGCGGTGGCTATTTCGCCTCGTCAACCATCTGAATGGTCTGTTCCTCAACCTCTTTGGCAACCTGAACTAACGCGGCATCCTGAGATAAAGCCGATAGCATTTGCACGGGCTTAATGAGTCCGATCTTGGTTTTACCTTTTTCTGTGAAGACCGATATACGGCACGGCAGCGCCATATTTAGGCGCATATCGATCGACATGACCATTGCGGCCTGTCTGGGATTGCAGACTTCGAAAACCTTGCATTGGTTGTCAAACTCAATGCCTTTGCTGCGGAGCGTGGAGCCCAGATCGTGGACATGCAGCACCCCGAAACCGTGTCTGCCTACCGCAGACTCAAGGTCAGCAGACGCCCTTTCAAATGATTTGTCACTTTCGACTATGTAATACATAAATTCCCCCGAATTTTTGTTGTCTTATATCCAACGCTTAACATCGGATCCATCTACTTGACATTCCATTTAACAAGAAGGCGTTAGACTTCTTTCTTTTCAGCCTTTTCCACATATTTCTTTGGTTCATCATGAAACAGTTTCATGCAGTCCTCGCTGTCGAAGTAATAGGTCTTTCCTTTGTACTCGTCGAGCCCGGCGGCATCCTTTTTATCCAATTTCATCCCGCAAACGGGATCAGTGTGTTTTGTCATTGTTCTTCTCCTTTCAAAAATATTGGCATAACTATTATTCACTCAACTTGACGCCTCTGCGGAAGCTAGGCTTACCGCTGGGGATGTTCATATGGACTTTCTGGACTGTTCCCAGTTAATCGAAATTCTACATTGCTCATAGCTTAGTCCTCATTAACTTCCATTCGCTCATTGCTGGGTTCCTTTTTTTCGTAATCCAACACCGCGATTTTGGCGAGTCGGCGACGATGTCGTGCAGCTCCGCTAAATTGCGCATCGAGAAATGTCTCAACCAGTTCCCAAGCGAATTTGAGATCAACGACCCTCCCGCCTAGGGTGATCATATTCATGTCATCGTCTTCGACGCCTTGCCGGGCTGAAAACGTCTCATGAATCAAACATGCCCGCACGCCGGGCAACTTATTGGCTGCTATGCAGGCTCCCACTCCACTGCCACAGATGCCTACGCCTCGATGGACGTCTCCTCTCGCGATCGCTCGGGCCAGTGGCACAACAAAATCGGGATAGTCATCCTCCGAATTTTGCTGGCGATTGCCAAAGTCAACGACTTCGCAGCCGGCCTCGCTCAAAAGCTTCGCCAACTGTTCCTTTAATTCAAACCCTCCATGATCCGCCGCGATCCCGATGCGTTTGGGTGGTCGGGAAAATACTGTAGCAAGATTATTCATATATTCTTCGCACAAAACATAGCGGTCGTATCTAACATCCTAGCGCCGGATTTTGTGGTTTGTCTGACCCGTAAATTCGTGCCAGCGTCGTCCGTCGCGGGCGAGCAACTTGTCTGCCTCTGGTGGCCCGGACGAACCGGCGGCGTAGTTCGGAAAGTCCGATGGCTTTTCTGTCGCCCATTTCTTTAATATGGGATCGACGATCTCCCATGCCGTCTCCACTTCATCCGCGCGGGCGAAAAAGGTTGGGTCGCCGTGCATAGAATCAAGCAGAAGATGTTCATAGGCGGACGGTGACTCGGTTGTGCCACCTTCGTCGCTATTGCAGTAATCAATATTGACTGACTGAAGCCGCATTTCCTGTCCGGGCTGCTTCGCTTCGACGCGAATGACGATGCCTTCATACGGCGAGACATTGATGATCAACAAATTAGTACGTACCAATTCGGGAGCCGAACCAGTCGTTTTCCACGGGGTGTGCGGAGCGGGCTTGAACTCGATAACGATCTCAGTCGTGGCCTTTGCCAACCTCTTGCCCGAACGCAGATAGAATGGAACTCCCGTCCAGCGAATGTTATCAATATGGAGTTTGAGCTCGGCATATGTCTCGACCTGCGAATGCGCCGACACATCGTCCTCTTTCCGGTATGCGGTAACGCGCTTGCCAGCAATGGTACCCGCTCCGAATTGCCCACGGACGGCGTCGCGCTTGACCTCACCGCGTTTGATCTTTCTCACGGAGCGTAGCACTTTGACTTTTTCATCACGCACGGCCTGCGGATTCCATTCGGCCGGCGGCTCGATTGCAATGAGAGCGCATAGTTGGAGCAGATGGTTCTGGATCATGTCGCGGACAATGCCGGCGGTTTCAAAGTAGCTTCCGCGACCTTCCATACCAAGCGTTTCAGATGCCGTGATCTGAACATTATCAATATAGTTGCGATTCCATACGGGTTCGAAAATGGCGTTAGCGAAACGCAATGCAAAGAGGTTTTGCACTATCTCTTTGCCGAGGAAATGATCGATGCGATAGATGTCGCTTTCATCAAAGTGGAGCGTAATCTCGGCGTTGAGCTTTCGAGCCGATGTGAGGTCACGCCCGAACGGTTTTTCGATTATGACGCGCGCCCAGCCTCCGTCGGCAGGTTTGAAAGACTGGCCGGCGAGACCGGTATCGCTGAGATGTTTGATGATCGGCGCGATCATTGTCGGCGGCGTCGCAAGATAAAAGAGTCGCCGATCGTCGGCGTCTGATTTGCTCCCGCTATTTTCCAGTTTTTGCGCAATCTCCGCGTAGCCCCGCAAGTCGTTGCCGTCGTAATCAGCCGAAATATAAGACAGACAAGCCGCAAACTTTGTCCACGCCCGCTCGTCGCCCGCCTCACTCAGGGCCGCCTTTTTCATTCGATTGCGAAACTCTTCATCCGTCATCGTGCTGCGTGCATAACCGATTAAGCGAAACTTCGGTGACAGCAGCCTGCGCTTCGCCAGCCTAAAGAGGGCGGGCATTACCAACCGCTGAGTCAGGTCGCCGGAAGCACCAAAGAGTACCAGCGTACAAGAATCTACAGCAGTGTCTGCTTTTGCGAATTTTTCCCTGCGGTCTCGCTTTTTCATAACTATTTTGTTCACCATCACGCACAATTTAGACTTGTGGAAAGCGTTTTAAGCCATTCGGATCGTGTTCCCCCTCAGTCGGACTGCATTCCCCCTCATTAGGATCGTGTTCACCCTCATTAAGATTTGCTTTCCCGCTCATTTCTGGTCGTGTTCCCCGTCGTCAGGATCGCGTTCCTCAAACCATCCATTACGGCCGCTGTTGATCATTTGCCGAATATTGGCGATTGCCGAAAATCTTTCGCCAGTCGCTCCAGTGCGGCACGAACATCGGCACGCGGCTTTGGTACTGCCGATATTCGTCGCCGAACTTTTTCGTCATCTGCCGCTCCTCTCTTCGCGCCAAAAACGTGTAGGCGATGACGACAATAGGAAAGCTCGCCAGTGAAAAAATGGTCGGCCAATGGACAACGCCTTCGCCGAAGAGCGCCAAAAAGATTCCCGTATATTGCGGGTGGCGCACGACGGTATAAAGGCCTCCGGCGGCAAGACGTTTCTGCTTGTTGGCCCTATAAGCTTCACGCCAGCCGGCAGTCAGCAGTGTGACCCCGAAAAAGGCGATGGTGTAACCGATCCCCATCGAAACGAACATCGCCGCCGGCTGGCCCGTCAGATAGACCCAGAGATTGCCGTCCCAGAAGGTCCCTGCGATATCGAGGTTGAAGACACGCGCCAGAAAGTAGATCGTGACGGGAAAACCATACATCTCGGCATAAAACGCAATGACGAATGCCTGCACGACCCCCGCTCCCGCCCATTCTCGCCAGCTTTTCGGCACGACATACCGGTAGAAGAACCACGACACCACCACGATCGAAATCACGGCCGCTCCCCAAAAGAAACTTTCCATCATTTCACCTCCGCAAATCGAATTCCAGTTGGTTCCATTAACATACTATTTACGTGCGTCCATCATTTGGGCGTATCGCTTGGCTCGTTGCTTATCGGATTTGCCCGCATACTGTTCCGGGTGATGGTTCAATCGCGGCACCTCAACGGATTATCAAAGACGGCTTGGAATCATATCCATCTGCCATGGAGGGCAATCTTTGCCCAGAGTATCGAAGATGACCCAGCCGACTCATAAAACGACGGATGTCCTTTGCGGCCTGTCGCTAACTACGTTGAAATTCTGATATTGCTTCGTATCAACGTTCATTATATTTACCCTCTAAAAACGTTAACCTGAGTTTAAGTCGCGAGCAGCGATGGCCGTCGAGACCGCAGCTTCCGCGGAAACCCGCCGAGACCCCTGAATCTAAGATGAATATAAACAAGAAGGCTCAAGACGGCCGCGAAGAAGCACCAGATCGATACCAGGGCCATGATATGAACTAGATACGCCCCGATGAACGAGAAAAACATCAGAGCGCCGAACAGCTTAACGAAGCCGTGGCTCGAGAAAATGCAACTGACACACGTCGCTGCAAGGTAAAATATCATCACCGGAATCAGGTAAAAATGTGGCGAATCGTAAACAATGTGCCTGCCGACAACTTCGGCGACCATCGGGGTTGCAAAGATGTAATAAAGTAAATAGATTCCCACCGTTAAACCCGCGACGCCGAACCCGAAAAAAACCTTCCGACGCCAAGCCACTGGTTCCATAAGTCCCATGGCGAGCGGCACGTAGATCGGCCACAGCACATGCGAGAATAGCGAATACAAATAAGTCATCGTCTGTGTGAGAATCGGCGCGTCATAGGTAAACGTTAGCCAAATTACGCCCTCGATCAGTTGTTGGATTCCAAACAGCAGCGGGATCATCGCGAAGGGAATCTCGGATCTCGCCTCCGTTCTTCTGAGCGCCGCCACGCCGATCGCGGTCAAGGCGGTGCCGGCTATAAAACTGGCTGGGGCTGAAAAACACATAAACTTACCCTTTCGTTTCCTGTATATCTGAAGGACTCGCTAATTTCCATCGATGGTGTTTCGAATCAGTCGTCATCGTATGTATCTCTGAAAATCACCGTATCGCTCGCCTATCGGCCCGCGTCGAAAACTCACGAGAATTACCAGCAAGCCCACGATCATGTCGTTCCATTTCGAGGTGCTTGACGCACCGTTTAGAAGCCATGGGGCAAGGATTATCCATGCGCCAAAGAGAATGTTAATAAAGCGCGTCACCCGCCCAACATCGGCAAGCGCGATCACCGCCGCAGTAACGATGAGAGCTCCGAATAGGTGATCGCTGTGGGCCGCCGAACCTGTGATGCCAAGTGTGAACGGCGCGAACATCAGCCAGAGGCCCAGTGCCACGCTGACGAGAAGGTTCCATTGCAGCGTCACTCCCCACACCATAGCCGCCGGACTTACCACATCGGGACGGACGGTAACGTCGGCAGTCTTGGGCGGATCATGCAGCCTGCCGCCCAACCAAAATACTTGCCAGAGCGGCTGCCCTTCGCGGCAGGCCTGAACGAGAAATTGAATCATCGCCACAACCTCGTCAAGTGTTAAAGAGATCATGATGAGCATCGCGGCAGCGGCGATGAGACACGGCGTACACCACGCGCCGACGGCTAGTGGCTGCAGGACAATAAGCGTAATGCTCACAACGCCGAGCGGCACGACCAGAATGCCGAAAAACGTGACCATCCATGGCATCGTCCGCCAACGCGCTTTGTCGCCCATAAAACCCATCAGAAACTCGATCATGTACGCAACTGCTCCAAACCCGGCGTCGGGGATCGGGAAAGCTTGCGAAACATCCGACGTGAGAACGCTCTGGGTACCGAGACCAAAAAACGGGTCTGCGAGCGAACTGATGTGCTGAAGCTGAAAAGCGGCCATCTGTCGAGACAAGAAAAGCCCGACAAGAGCGAGGGCGATGATCGGCGCTCGTTGAGTCCAACTCGAAGGATTGTATGACCAGCCATGCGGCACATCGGGACCAGCTTCCATGCTCATCCCAGCAGACATTGGCATTCCGGGCGCAAGGATAGCAAAGACAACCACGAGCGAGCCAATAAGCGTATCACCGAAATAAACGGCCGCCGTTGGCGCCCAAAAGACGAGCGGAGCAAAAAACAGCCAAACGCCGACCAAAGAGTTGACCCACGGCGCCCAAAATTTGAAAAACGGATTCGACGACAGCGAGAGAATGGCCAGAATTATTACCAGCAATCCGGTCACAAAATCGCTCACCTGGAGTGCCGATCTCCCGTATCCAATAGCAAAAACATTCGTTATCAGCCACAAACCGAGGATCATATTGGCGAAATGCGGCCAGACGATCTGTTCCTGCGACATCGTCATGCCCGCGGAATGTGTCATGCCGGCATGCTTATCTCCCTTGTCGGCCTTTTCGGATTTTTCGGCTTTGTCATCGGGCATCTTCATAGCGTCGCCGCTTGGCGTTGGCGCGGATGGTTTGGGCGACGCTTGATGCCCCTCGTGCTGTTTCATCTCTTCAGGCGTCATGGCTTTTGCCTCGTTCTTCGGTTTGCGTTTCCGCCTGTTTTTCTAACTTAGAGGTCAATTCAAGATCATTCGCGCGATAGAATTTGACCGGGTCGGCTTTTAGAGCGTCGATCATCTTCGGGATCGTTTCTCGCAGTGTTCGCTTCGGTTCCCAGCCAAGCAAAGTCTTGGCGCGGCTGATGTCAAGAGCATAGTGGTCATTCGCCCGGTCAATCATCCACGGCTTGATAAACGGGTCGGCGCCAGGTAGTTTTTCCATGACCCACGCACCCGCCTTTGCCAACGGCGCTAGTACCCCCGGCACTTCAAGAGTTTCCCAGTCTTCGCCGTGCAGCAGGCGGGCGAACGTGTGCTGCAGCTCGTCATAACTGAGCGGCTCCGCCTCGCCGATCAGGATCGGCACCTCCGGCGGAAGATCGGCGCGATGTTCAACCGTTAACTCGATGGCATCCACGAGGTCGTCCATATGTACAAAGGACTGTCCGTGCGATGTGCTGCCGGAATATATACTGCTCGTGAATTCGCGCTGTTCAATTCGCTGCATCTGGTGAGCAAGTGGTATCGAATGGCACATGTCGTCATAGACACCGGCAATGCGGAGAAGCACTGCTGGAATATCTCCACGCTCATCGTGGATGACTTTCTCCGTACGTACCTTTGATTCGGGATAGGCCCAAGTCGGCTCTATCGGCCAGTCTTCATTGATAAACTGCCCTGGCTCAGCCGGCTTATGGACGAGCATCGTGCTGGAAAATACGAACTGCTCAACCTCAAATTTCTGCTCCCGTAATCCGCGGATCAAGCGTTTAGTGCCCTGAACCGTTATCTCGTCGTATTTCTCGCTCGGCTCTCCGAAAAAGTCATAATAGGCCGCAAGATGAATAACTGAGACTACATGTGAACCATGATGCTCACGAATAATGCGGAGGCCCTCCGTTACGCTTTCATCCGAAGCGATATCAACCGGTACGGCCGTACATCCAAGTGGCGGCGGGCCTGGCGCTTTGCGGTCAAAGCCCACCACACCGCCGACGCGATCTACAAACCGCCGCATCACAGCGTCGCCGATCCTTCCGCTCGAGCCGGTTACAATAACTATTCCATTCTCTTTTTTCATAATCGTTTCTCCCTTTGAGGGCTTGTCCACGCAGAATACTCACTTAACCCGCTTCCGAGATCCATCAAATGACCGTTATTTCGTTTCTATTCACAAGGCGTAAACAATTTGGCCGAAACGAAGGGTCGGTGCCGGTCTTAGCGTCAACGTTTCCACGTGAGCATATTTTCCGATTGAAATATTGCCTGCGAGGAAAAGTCCTTGCGTGTGGTGACGGGAGCTTGAAAACCAAAACCGACGATCCATTTCTTGCTGACGCGCACCTTTAATCCGCCGACCAGACTGATGATTGGACCCTCGCGGCGAGCAAATTCCGTCAGAACCTCCATTACGGGATAGACACGCGACGAACCAGCTTGGAAGACGAACGACGCGCTGCTCTCCACTATATCCTCACGGGGGTTGTAGTGGACGACCGAATTAAAAGCCGCCCGCGAGTTTGCGAACTTGGTCGAAAAGCCGATGAGCGTGTTGATACGCGACCCTCCGCCCCGGCGCGTCGGAAATTCAAATTCGATAATTGGCGCAAATCCGCTTTGCCCATTCTTACTTGTGATGGCTGCGAATTGGAACATCACTTCCGAGCGTGTATTGTTGAGAAATCTGTCGTTACGGATGTGCAAGCCGATGCGCTTGGTCAGACCCGTTTCGAGGTGAAAGGCGAAATCGCCTTTCGTCGCTCCGTCCATTCTCATGACCAACGCGGAGGTCCGCAGGCTGAACGAGCCGACTGCATCGGGCAAGCCCTCGTGCGTAAAGAACGCGTGCGGAAGTTCTTCTTCGTCCATCGCACCGCTGTCGTCGGGGTTATCTTTCGTCTTGGCTGCGGCCGCCTTGGGTTTATCAGGCATCGGCATCTGCTGGCTGTAGGCTGGAAACGCGGACCCCGCCAACATCACCAAACAAGCAGCCATGATCACGGCAAGCTTCCGTTCAAAATTCAAAAAGTTCACTAATTTCATTTTTCTCCTTTTTTCCATCCAAATTTCTCAACAGCCAATTTTTCACAAAGACAAAAGCCCAATTTGATCTGTTGACAATCTAAAAAGTGACGACATCGCCGCATGAATGCCATAACAGATTGCAAATGTTATGCCCGATCAAAACAATGGTAAACAAAGCATTTGAGCGAACAAATACTGTCTAACCCGTGGAATAATCCGCAGGCATATGGGTGATATGCCCAACTTTTAGTTGCCGGTTTTCTTTGATCGGAACAAGATAGAGCCACTCGCTTGGTATCGTGGGGCTGGATTGAACTCACTTCGTCAGGACCCTCAGACAGCAATCTGATAATCAACACCTATATCAAACGGACACATCCCTCAAAGACTCGATAGCAATGTCATTGGTGAAAAAGGTTTTTTGAGAAAACTAAAGGAGTAAATAGCCGCAGATTTTTCGTCCACTGTTCTGGTCTTAAACTCACGCATAGACATTTCAGCTTGGCTAGCGGGAATCCCGGCTGAAATGGGATTTTCTATGACAGCATTCTGGGTTTGCGAATTTATAAAATTAAACCGACGAAACTCTGCCTTACATAACCAAACCGACACAGTAAAACTGTCTGATACCAATCAGGTCTCTGTCTGAAAACAAACAAGTCGAACAGACTCGACTTTGTTTTAGGGAGTAAGGAAAGTCCTAAAACCACATATACTCCGCGAAAAATGCGGTTTATGAGTTCTTGATCCGGGCTGGCACGGCTATTGCAAACTCTTGATGGAAGTTATAGGAAAATTTGTAATGAAGTATTTACTATTATGGCGATAGGACAAATGAATTTCACGCGGAAATCGATTCACGCAAGAATCATCTTTTCCGCTCTTTTAGTTTTTGCGATCATCATAGATCCGCTTATGAGTTTTGCCCACGGTGGTGAAGATCATGGTGACAGTCAACCTAAAACTGCGCCAAGCGAAAAGGGTTCGATCTCACGTACGTCGCGGATCGGTGAGTTGGAAGTTATGGTAAAACATCCCTTTCTCGAACCGGACACCGCGACTCTGGCGAAGCTCTTTCTCACGAAATATGCGACCAATGAGCCGTCTGACAAGGCAACCGCAGCCATCGAAATTGAAAGTTCTAACGGCGCTGTTACGCAAGTATCTGTCGAAAAAACAGATGCTGCTGGAATCTATAATCTGAAAATACCCGCTCTGCCGGAAGGGTCTTATACGATGCGTGCAAAGATCACCTTCGCTGGTGAAACGGATACTGCGACGTTTTCCGGTGTCAAAGTCGAACATCCGGCAGCAGAAACGGCGACGGGCATGTCTTGGCTGCGAACCATCCTGATTCTTCTAACAGGTTCATTGGTATTCGCGCTGTTTGCAGGTTTGATGTTTTTCGTCTGGCGCTTTGCCGGCAGCGGTGAAATTCGGAGCGAAACTGTTTCGGCTTAATTGATGGCGTTCCGAATGATCGCAGCAAAAAGAAAATCAAATATTGAGAGTTTCCGCTCGCCGGACTACTCATCCTCTCTTCTTCCGGCACTGGCGGCGGTCGTGATCCTGTTGTTCACGGCTTCCGCCTTTTCACAACAGTCGGTTGCCCAGACGCAACAAGCCACCGTTAAACTTAGCTCCTCGGAATTTATCACCGCT
Organism: Pyrinomonadales bacterium; assembly: GCA_038227175.1. Classification (GTDB taxonomy): domain Bacteria; phylum Acidobacteriota; class Blastocatellia; order Pyrinomonadales; family Pyrinomonadaceae; genus OLB17. Next base: position 103,170 of record JBBRPZ010000016.1, read on the forward strand.
GACGGTTTGACCGTAGAACGCCTTATTGAGCTCGGCACTAGCCGCCGGGCGGATCTGCTCGCGGCCCGCCAGCGTCTGGCAATTGCGGAAGGAAGGTTGCTCCAGGCCGACCTTCGACCAAATCCAACCTTGAATACTGAATACGGGAGTGCTCGCTTCTTGGGTGGTGAACCCGAAAGTGATTTTTCCGCAGGTGTCTCGCAAACATTTGAACTCGGGGGAAAGCGATCAAAACGGGTCGCCGTAGCCGAACTTGAATTAAGTCAAACCCGCGCCGATGTCGCGTCGCTTGAGAGGGCCGTCGTGATCGAAATCAGGAGCGCATACACGAATGCACTAGCTGCCGCACGCCAACTCGACGTGTTAGAAAAACTGATTACTGCGGACGACGAACTTGTACGTCTTACCGAAGCACGTCTAAAAGAAGGCGATGTCGCCCCGCTTGACGTGAATTTGGTTCGGGTCGAGAGCGACCGTCTGAAAGTGCAGGCCATTCAAACCCGAAGCGAGCTAGATACTGCTTTCCTGCAAATCCGGACACTGATCGGGGGAGATATCAATGAAACCCTTCGGCTTGCTCCGCAACCTGAACGCCCGCCCCGTTTTGACCTTGGTCTAAGCGAACTGACAGCAACGGCTCTCCAGTCACGGGCTGATTTACAGGCGGCTCGGCTCGGTGAAGAATTGGGCTCGGCAAGGATCGGGCTTGCGAGGGCGAATGCCATTCCGAATATCGCGGGGACGGTCAAATATTCCCGAAGTAATTCGATTATAGACTTTCCTGCAAGGCTCGGCGGAGGAAGTTTTCCAAATATGGACAACAAGCTTACCCTTGGCGTAACGGTTGATATTCCCATCTTTAATCGCAATCAGGGTAATATCGCGTCGGCCACCGGCGAGAAGGTCCAGGCTACCCGAACAAGAGAGTTTTTGGAATCAACGATCAAACGAGACGTGGCAGTCGCCTATAGAAAATATAAAGCAGCGGCTGAAGCTTTGGTGATTTATTCGACTCAGATCCTGCCGCGCAGCGAAACAAATCTGCAAAGTGTCCGGGCTGCATACGGCTTGGGTGATTTTTCGATTTTCGAAGTCGTCAATGAACAGCGTCGATTGACTGAAAACACAACCAATTACAACCAGATCGTACGAGACTATTACAACGCGCTTACCGAACTCGAAACAGCAATCGGGACCACTCTTCCGGCGTCGGGCTTTTCTCCGGGAGCCTCGGTTTTACCCGATAAAGAACTAGTTCCGACGCAGGTTGACCGGGGCAAACTTCTAAAATCAATTCAATCATATGAGAAGCCGAAAATTACTATTTCGGATATAAGTCCTAAGAAGGAAAAATAAAATGGAAACGAGGAGACCAAAGATGAAAATTTTCACACTTTTAACACTTGCAGCACTGAGCTTGAGCGTGGGTTTGGCGGCCGCCTGCTCGACGACCATCAACACAGCCAATGGCAATCAAAACAAAACGGCAGCAAACGTGACCAATACCGCCGCCGCTAACACCACCGAAGCTCCGAAGAAAGATGAAGAGGCACCGGCCTCCGTGAAGGCGGCTTTTCCGGAAGCTCAATCATTTACAAAACAACATAAGGATATTCCGAAGGATGTGATCGCCGATGTTGAAAAGGATTCAGGCGGAAAACTTCCTGATACGGATCATCATTCTTATCTTGCTTTTTCGACTGCCGGCGGGACGCGAAAACAGATCGGTGCCGCAACAGTCGTGACGGCTAATGGTAAAGAGTTTGTCGTCGTCTATGAAAACAAAAACGGGTCGCCCTATATTAAGGAGGTTCGCGGCGAGGGTGTTCCCGCTCCATTTCTTGCACAGTTTGCGGGTAAGGGACACGACGATAAATTCAAAATCGGCGCGGATATAAAAGTTAATGGCGTTGACGAAGCAACCGCCAAGGCGATCGCGTTGGCGATCCAGATCGATGCGTTGACGATGCAAAACCTCTACGGTGCGGCACATGGTCACTAGGAACTAATTAAGCTGATGTCAAGAAAAACAAGTCCAAAGTCGTCGGTCAGGAAAACGAGAGTTAGGGTTGGGTCATTTTTGATCCTCGCCCTGCTCTTGTCATTCTCTCTGCCGTTCGGTGTGTTTGCACACAACGGCGTAGATGATGAACCCAAGACGGCAACCGTCCCAACCGGAACCAAGCCGGTGGTAACTACCGTCACTGCGGAGCGTAACGTTCAAAACGACAGCGGTAATTTCAATCTAGTATTGAAACGCTCCCCGGGTGACCCGCGGGGAGGGGAAACGGAGCAGTTTGTTGTCCGCATAGGCGAAAAAGTCGAAGGTGGCTTTGGCGGTGGCGGACCTGTGCTGCTAGAAAAAGCGAAAGTCACGGCATCTATCATTCGGGCGGACGGAACGGTCGTGGCTGAGAATCTTACGGTTGGCGCCGAGGCAAATGGAAACTACCGCACATCGTACAGTTTTGGCTCGGCTGGTGATTACAAGATCGCCTTTAATGTTACGACGGAAGACAACCGGAATTTTACAACCGACTTCCCTGTAACGGTTATTTCGGGCCCCATCCGCACTTCTTTCTGGGTAGGCCTCTTTGTTTTAGGCCTATTGACTTTTGGAGCGCTTGGCCTTGTTTTTTACTCTGCACGAAGACGGTCCGAAGACAAAATAAATTATAAAAGAGCGGTGCCGCTAGCCGTTGTGGCAATCTTATTATTTTTTCTCGGAGCAGTTGCGTTGGTATTTCTCCTGCCGCCGCGTGAAACGCGCGCGGCGGCAGATATTCCACCTATTGGGGCGGACGAATCTGTTGCAAATGCGGTGTCCACCGCCACCGTTTTAACCGTTCCAAAGGAATCGCAATTGCTGTTCGGAATCAAGACTGAACCAGTGACAATGCGAAGTATTACAAGCGGACTAAAAACTACGGGTGTGGTCAGAGTGCGACCTGACGCTCATGCGGTGGTGGTTCCTGCGGTAGCCGGAAGAATCGTTTTGCGTGAAGGGTTGACCCTTGGCTCCGCGGTCGGTCGAGGCGAACAGATCGGTTATGTCGAGCAGGTTTTGGATGTTTCCGGACAGGTTGGTCTCGAAACTCAGCGCCTCGAAGTCGCAGCGAAGCAGCGAGAGGTTGAAGCAAAGCGATTAGAGCTGCGAAACACGGTTTTGCAACTTCAGGCACAGCAGGCCGAACAACGATCCAAGGCACAACAGGCGCGAACGCGACTTGCTCAGGCCCAGCGAGAACTGCGGCGATCTCAAAATCTGGTCGAAGTTGGCGCAGCTCCCAAAAAGCGGGTTGAGGAAGCACAGACAGCCGTCAAAGTCGACGAGCAAGAAGTAATAGCTGCAGAAAAGCAGGTAAGCCTGATTGAAAACCAAATAAGACAGACGCAGGCTGGGCAGGCGATATTTGTATCGCCGAAAGTGAATCAACCGACAAAGATATTCCCATTGACTGCGCCGACGACTGGAATTGTCGATGAAATCAAGGCGACTACCGGTCAACAGGTCGAGGCAGGAAGTCAACTTTTATCAATCGTTAATTTGTCCACTGTATTGATAGAAGCACAGGTTTTCGAACGCGATCTGCAAACGGTGCGGGAGTCCACGCGGGCAAGTTTTACAAACGCAGCGTTGTCTGGCGAGGTTTACTCGATCGGAACCGCTGACGGCGACGGAAGGCTGTTATCGATCGGCCAAACCGTCAACGAGCAAACCCGGACCGTTCCTGTCGTCTATGAAATGAAAAATCCGCTCAGCCGCTTAAAGGACGGGATGTTCGTTGACGTAACTATCGACACGAGCGGTGATCGAAAGGTTTTGGCAGTTGCTAAGCAATCAGTTGTAAATGAGCAAGGTCAGACTTTTGTTTTCGTACTAACCGGCGGGGAAACGTTCGAGAAAAGACCCGTTGCAATAGGTTCAGAGGGCTCAGATTTTTACGAAGTAAAATCGGGATTGAAAGAAGGCGAACGGATCGTCGTAGAAGGTATATACCAACTTCGAAACACGGCGCCTACAACTTAGAAAATAGAATTAGAAATATGAAAAAATCAAGTGTATTACTTGGGGTTACGTTGTTGGTTTCGGTCGGCATTTTTATCATAGCGTGCGGCGGAATGGCGAAGACGGAGGGACCAACTAATGTCAACACCTCGGTCGCAGGGGATACAAAAAAGGGATTTAAGGTTGAATTCAAAAGTGAGCCGGCGATTATACAGTCCGGATCCAAGGCCGAGATGACATTTACCGTCAAGAACGAAAAAGGGGATCTAGTAAAGGATCTGCAAATTGTGCATGAAAAACCAATGCACTTGCTGATCGTTTCGAAAGACCTGGCGGAATTTGCGCATATCCATCCAGAGGTTCAGGCGGACGGAACATATAAGGTTGAATACATTTTTCCGAATGGTGGCGAATATAAGTTATATGCCGATATTACCCCAAAGGATTCGACCCAGGTTGTTGAACAGATCGACGTAAAGGTTGCCGGAACTGAGCGGGCCAAGGTAGAACTCGTACCGGATCAAAAATTGGAAAAAACTTTTGATGGGCTGCGTGTAGTGATGACTCCGGATTCGGAAATCAAGGCCGGAAAAGAGTTGACCATCAACTTTAAGGTATTTGATGCGGCGAGTGGAAAGCCGGCAACGGATCTCCAGAACTACCTTGGGGCTCTTGCTCATTTCGTCATTATTAGCGAGGACATGAAGGATTTTGTTCACGCGCACCCTATGGAAAAGGGCGAAACGATGGGATCCATGAAAGTGGAAGGCGACAAGGCCGACGACCACAACAAGGGTGAACACGATCACCCGGTGACGAAGGGTACGGATTCAAAACCAAGTTCTTCTGAGGTTATGGCTCACACAGCTTTTCCTCGGTCAGGGTTGTACAAGCTGTGGGCTCAGTTTCAACGAGGCGGCAAGGTCATTGTGGTGTCGTTTATAGTAAGGGTGCCGGAGGCAACTCAAGCGAACGCGGGAAAGAACGAATCCATTCCATCAGACGCGATCAAGATCACGGTCTCAAGCAAAGGGTACGAACCATCTTCATTTAATGTAAAGAAAGGTCAACCAGTCAGGCTCGCATTTAATCGTCTCGACGCGAATAATTGCGGCGGCGAGGTGGTGTTTCCAAAGCTCAATATCCGAAAACCGCTGCCGGTCGGTGAAACAGTAATAGTCGAATTTACTCCTACCGAAGCGGGTGAACTAGCATTCTCATGCGGAATGGGAATGCTGAACGGGAAAGTGATCGTTCAATAGTAACTGTTTCCAGAAGATGCTGAACGCTATAATCAAATGGTCCCTGCAAAATCGTCTGATCGTCGTAGCGATGGCGTCCTTGTTGCTCGTTTGGGGTACGTACACGGCTATCAATTTACCGATCGACGTTCTTCCCGACCTCAATAAGCCCACAATTACGATTTTGACCGAGGCGAATGGCCTCGCGCCCGAGGAAGTTGAGACGCTTGTTTCGTTTCCGATCGAAACAGCAATGAACGGCGTCCCGGGCGTATCACGTGTGCGCTCACAGAGCGGCATTGGGCTCTCGGTGATCTACGTTGAATTCGATTGGGGAACCGATATTTACCGCAATCGACAGCTTGTTACCGAAAAATTGCAGCATGCAGGTGAAAGTTTACCAAAGGGTGTTTCTCCGACCCTGGCACCGATCTCATCTATCATGGGCGAGATCATGCTCGTGTCGGTCAAATCGAAATCGGGCAAAACAGATCCGCTGGATGTGCGGACGCTTGCGGATTGGACCATTCGGCCGCGACTTTTAACGATCGGAGGCATCTCTCAGGTTATTAATATTGGGGGTGGTGTTAAGCAGTACCAGGTTCTGGTCACACCAGAGAAATTGAAGCAATTTGGAGTCACCATTGACGAAGTGGCCGCCGCACTCGAAAAGTCCAATGCTAATTCGACCGGTGGCTTTGTGGATGCACAAAGTCAGGAATATCTGGTCAGAAATCTAGGACGTTTTTATTCAGTTGACGAGCTAAAGAACACCGTAGTCGTCTATCGCAATAATTCGGCGATCAAAGTGGGTAATGTCGCTAACGTTGAGTTTGGTCCTCGGATAAAGCGGGGTTCCGCGGGCTCTAACGGAACCCCGGCCGTTATCATGTCGATCCAAAAGCAGCCTGGCACATCAACGCTTGAACTTACGCAGAAAGTTGACGAAGCATTAAAGGAACTTCAGGCGTCCCTGCCGGAAGATGTGGAGATCAACGCAAAACTATTTCGTCAGGCAAACTTTATTGAATCGTCGATCGGCAATGTTGAAGAAGCCTTGCGCGATGGCGGAATCCTCGTCGTTATCGTTCTATTTTTGTTTCTTTTAAATTTCCGTACGACGTTCATCACATTAACGGCGATACCTCTTTCTTTTGTGGTCACGTTTCTAATCTTTAAGGCACTCGGCGTGTCGATCAATACAATGACTTTGGGCGGACTGGCGGTCGCTATCGGCGAATTGGTGGATGACGCTATCGTTGACATCGAAAATATCTTTCGCCGGCTGCGTGAAAACAAAAAGATCGACGATCCCCGCCCCTCGCTCGAAGTCATTTACCACGCATCCCTTGAGATTCGATCCTCGATTGTATTTGCCACCATCATCGTCGGCCTTGTTTTTATACCGCTTTTTGCACTCGGCGGCGTTGAAGGTAAGCTGCTGGCTCCGCTCGGGCTTGCGTACGTCACTGCTCTTGTTGCATCTCTTTTCGTCAGTCTAACTGTCACTCCAGTACTCGCCTCGTACCTGCTGCCAAAAATGAAGGCGATGCACGAGGAAAAGGACGGTTTTCTCGTACGGTTCTTAAAGAAATGGGACGAACGGCTTCTTCGCAGAACGATCCGCCATCCGTGGCTCGTCATCGGCGTCGCCACAGCACTTTTCCTTATCGCGATTTCTGCCCTGCCTTTTGTCGGAACATCGTTTCTGCCGGAATTTAACGAAGGGACGCTGACGATAAATATTCAGGCCAAACCGGGTACTTCTCTTACCGAATCAGATCGCATAGGGCAGATCGCCGAAAAACTACTTCTTCAGGTTCCTGAAGTGATCTCCACCGGGCGGCGTACCGGACGAGCTGAGCTTGATGAACATGCTGAGGGCGTCCACTACACCGAAATCGATGTTGATCTAAAAAAAGAGGGAGCACGCAGCCGCGATGCAATTTTAGCCGATATTCGGGAAAAGCTCGCGGTCATTCCGGGCGTGAGTCTCAATGTTGGGCAGCCGATCTCGCATCGGATCGACCACCTTCAGTCCGGCGTTACTGCACAAATCGCCGTTAAACTTTTTGGCGACGACTTGAGCGTCTTGCGCTCGAAAGCGGAAGAGATCAGCAACGTAATGAAGACCGTCGATGGTGCTACCGATGTATTGACGGAAAAGCAGGTTTTGATTCCTCAGATCCGTTTTAATGTTGATCGGGCAAAGGCGACGCAGTATGGCTTAAGCGCCGGACAGATCACCGAGACTCTCGAGACGGCTCTGAACGGCAAAAAAGTCTCCGAGGCGGTCGAAGGGCAACGCCGTTTCGATGTCGTGGTCCGATTTGCCGACGAGGCTAGGAACAGCCTCGATGCGCTAAAAAACGTGACCGTAGACACCCCGCAAGGCACCCAAATTCCGGTTTCGGCAGTTGCGACGATCGAAAACCTGCCCGGACCTAATCAGGTGCTTCGTGAGAATACTAAACGCCGCATAGTCGTTCAATCCAATGTCGCCGGACGCGATCTGGGATCGGTGGTCGGCGATATGCGTGAACGGATCGCGGCTCAGGTGAAACTTCCCGAAGGGTATTTTGTTGAGTATGGAGGGCAATTTGAGGCTCAGCAGGCGGCCACAAAGACGCTTTCGATGCTGACCGGTTTTTCCCTCATCGCGATCTTCTTTATTTTGTTGAAAGCATTGGGCGATTGGCGTTCCGCTTTGCAGGTAATGGCAAATGTGCCACTCGCCCTGACAGGTGCGATCTTCGCATTGCTTTTGACTGGCGGCGTGTTTTCGATCGCGACTCTAGTCGGATTCATTTCCCTTTTTGGCATCACGAGCCGCAACGGAATCATGATGATCTCGCACTACATCCACCTGATGCGCGAGGAAGGCGAGGGTTTTACCGAAGAGATGGTCATTCGAGGTTCGCTTGAAAGATTGGTGCCAGTCTTGATGACGGCTTTGACTGCCGGGCTGTCTTTAGTGCCACTTGCGATCGCATCGGGTCAGCCGGGAAAAGAGATTTTGCATCCGCTGGCTGTTGTTGTACTCGGCGGGATTCTATTTTCAACACTTTTAGATCAAATCGTTCGACCGGCTTTGTTCTTCAAATTCGGCAAACCCACCGCGACACGGATATTTGCCGAACGCGAGGCTAAAGCCGCAGGACGCGAAGATTGGGCCGCTGAGGAAGAACGACAATCGAGAGACTCGGATGTCCCGCCATTCGGGGAAAGAATGCCCGATCCGGTGAGGGATTGACGCAAAGGGAGGTTACCCGTATGAAGATGACCGGAATCGTTGTTGGAGTTCTCGGAGTGATGTTTTTCGTTTGGCATGCAATCAAGGTTGTCAATGGAACTGATTATGGGTCGTCGGGTCTTTCGAATCACCAGCTAATGTCGCTCGTCGGCGGGCTTTTGATAATCATCGGTACCGCCATTTATATTCTCGGACGAAGGCGCGGGCGTTGAGTAAAGTTTTGTCCAAAGGAGTGTGTATGATGCGATTAATAAAAATTGCGTTGATCTTACTTCCCTTTTCTATTGCGGCTTTGGGTTTTTCATTCGAATCGAAGGCTCGGGTGCAGAACCCGACTCCTACTCCGGCAGTCTCGCCAACACGATTGCCGAAAACTAAAGACGAAGAAGTTATAAAGATAAATACTGACCTCGTTACTCTGACGGCGACGGTTGCGGATAAAAAGGGGCGCTACCGGGCCGATCTGAAGCAAAGCGATTTTACAGTTTATGAAGACGGCACGAAACAAGAGATTGCCTATTTCAATACAGGTGACCGCGTTCCCGTGAGTCTCGGCATCATTTTCGATACTTCCGGCAGTATGGAGGATAAGATCGATGGGGTGCAGGATGCGGTTACTCATTTTGTTAAGGGTGTTTCGCCAAACGATGAGATCTTTCTCATACAGTTTTGCGATGACGCCGACATCGTGCAGGACTTTACCAGCGATAAGACGCGAATTTTGCGGGCTGTCCAATCTCTAAATCCAAGCGGCGGTACTGCTTTGTATGACGCCATTACTCTTGGATTACAAAAGGTCAAACAAGGCAAGAACAAAAAGCGAGCGCTTCTTTTATTGACTGATGGCAATGACACGAAGAGCTCGATAGATCTACAGACCGTTTTGTCGTTGGCGAAATCGGCTGAAGTTATTATTTATGCACTCGGTATCGGACACGGCGAAAAAGGAAATGTGCATTTAGGGTTAAATATCGAGGATAGGGTGGATATGCGTGTCTTGAGGTCATTTGCCGACACGACGGGCGGCAACGCCTATTATCTGGAGGCGGCACACGAAGGCGGCGTCGACAGGGTTGACGAAGCTGCCGCCGAAGTAGCTTCCGAACTCAAACAGCAATACACGCTTGGCTACTATCCGACAAATCCGAAAAAGGACGGCGGATTTCGGCAAATCGTGGTCGAAGTCAAGGACAAGGATCTGCGTGTGCGAACCAAACGCGGGTATTATGCTCCAAATAAGGGGTAACAGTTATCGATTGTTAGCATTGGCGGTATCAAGAAATGGATACTAAGAAATCAACTTCACTTATGGTCTATTTGGGAAGAATATCGTTCGCCCTGGCTGTTTTTGCTTTATTGGGTGCATGGATTACGCAACTCAATGGCGGGACACTATTTGGAATGACTCAACAACATCTCTTTAATGATGCGATTGTGCTCTCACTTTTTGGTATCGGAATGTTTTTGGATGCGTTATGGCATTCGCGCAATGTTTGAAAAACAAATTTGGGGGATAATTTTAATGAGAAAGAAAATTGATTTGAATGGTTATTCAGTCGGAGGGTTAGTTTTGGCGGTCTCAGTGCTCGTCGGTTTTGGTTTTTATACGAGCCTTTTCGCGCAGACAAATGAGGAGAAAGCTGTTGCCGATGTGCTTCGGCAAAATGCCACCGCTTTTGCCAAAAATGACATGGCTACGATGGAAAAGATATGGGTAATGGATGAGTCTCTCACTATCTTTGAGAGCGGCCATGCTAATTACGGCTGGCCGGATTACCGCGACAATCATCTCGCACCGGAAATGAAAGAGATGAAAAATACGAAATACGAGTTTTCCGACATAAAGGCCAAAGTCTCAGGAAGCCTGGCCTATGCGACAATGAAATACACGATCTCCGGCGACTCGGACGGCAAACATTTTGACAGTGCGGGTTTGGCTACCGCGGTTTTGGAAAAGTCAGGCGGCAAGTGGCGGATCGTTCACTGGCATTCGAGCGCTCCGCGGCGCCAGCCTAGCCCGACTCCGACGCCGGTTAAGAAAAGTTAACCCTTCTCGGTCATTTTCTAACGGGGACACCATATATCCGGCACCTTCAATTTTAAAGGTAGGTTTATGCGATCCGGGGCAAATGACAATAGTTGGCCGTCTTCGGTCGAGGCTATATACAGAAAAGATGGCCAACATAAAAACAAAAAGGCACCTTATCCACATTGGACGAATGTTCTTCACCGTCTCATTTGTCTTTCTAGTCGGGGCTGTTTTTACGCAAGTGACAGGCGGTGCACTGTTCGGCATGAATGAGCAGTATCTTTTTAACGATGCCATTGTGCTGGCACTATTCGGTATCGGGATGTTTATATTCGCTCTGAGAAAACAAAGATAAAGATTTTTGCTTACTTGGGGTTACTGGAAAAATCTAATTTAAGGAGAAAAAGACAATGACTACACATAAAGATCCGATCTGCGGAATGCAGGTGGAAGAATCAGACGCCGCTGGACAATCTGAATACGAAGGCAAAACATATTACTTTTGTTCTACCGGCTGTAAAGCAAAGTTTGAAGAAGATCCGGTCGAATACGCTGACGAATAGCTTAAAAGCTTAGGGCAGGTTTATCGATTTGTCAGGGTCTTTCGGAAGAAGCGTGGACTTTTTGGTCCAATGAGCCGAAGTTTGGGCGCGCGCGCGCCGCAAGATGCCATCTGTCGCGTCTGCGGCTATGTGAGAAACCAATGGGGACAATAAATTGAGCCATCCAGATGAGCTAGTAAAGTGTCTTATCGGCTCAGTCAAACTGCAACCATAAGAAAGAAGCCTCGGGAGCCTTCCCGGGCTCTATTGAACGATATGACAAAAGAAAACATTGATACTCAAACAACGACATTTATTGACCCGATCTGCGGAATGACGGTAGATCCTGAATCCGCAGCAGGAAAATACGAATACGAAGGTACGACCTACTATTTCTGCTCGAAAGGCTGTCTGAATAAGTTCACCGCTGAAAAGAAGGCTCAGGCTGCTCCGGTTCAGATCCGCCGCGCACCGGAAATTGTTCAGCACGGCGAAATGACGGCTGCTCCGAAAGGCGAATTTGTCGATCCCGTCTGCGGTATGACGGTTAGTGCGAACAGCGCTGCGGGTAGTTACGAACATAACGGGACAACATATTACTTTTGCTCGGTTGGCTGCCTGAATAAGTTTAAGCAGGATCCCGAGTCTTTTCTTGCACCGAAAAAAGAGATAAAGCTACGTACGGATGTTGAATACACCTGTCCGATGCATCCGCAGATCGTTCAAATCGGCCCCGGCAGTTGTCCGATCTGCGGAATGGCTTTGGAGCCGAAAGTGTTTTCGCTTGACGCTGCCGAGGATAATACTGAACTTCATGAGATGACCAGACGGTTTTGGGTATGCGTCGCATTGTCACTTCCGCTACTGGCGCTAACGATGGGGGAAATGCTGCCGGGTAACCCGGTGATGCGCTTGTTAGCGCCGGCCACCTTTAGCTGGTTGCAGGCGCTGCTCGCGACTCCGGTCGTATTGTGGGGCGGTTTTCCGTTTTTCGAACGCGGTTGGGCTTCCGTACGGAATCGCAGCCCGAATATGTTTACGCTGATTGCGATCGGCACCGGGGCCGCATACATTTACAGCCTCGTCGCGCTATTTTTCCCGCAGTTGTTCCCCGCGAACTTTCGCGGCCATATGGGCGAAGTGGCACTTTATTTCGAAGCCGCTGCCGTAATCACGACGTTGGTTTTGCTTGGTCAGGTATTGGAACTGAGGGCGCGGAGCCAGACATCGAGCGCGATCAAGGCATTGCTTGGCCTTGCTCCCAAAACCGCACGTGTTGTCGACGCGGATGGAAGCGAAAAAGATGTCCCTCTTGAAGATGTAATTGCCGGCATGCTGCTGCGCGTCCGTCCGGGTGACAAGATTCCAGTTGACGGCGAAGTCACCGAAGGACGAAGTCTGGTTGACGAGTCTATGGTAACGGGCGAACCTGTTCCGGTCGAAAAGGATCTCGGAGCAAAGGTCACCGGTGGCACGGTGAATGGGACCGGAAGTTTCGTTATGCGTGCAGAACGGGTCGGCAGTGAAACGCTGCTTGCGCAGATCGTCCGTATGGTCGGCGAAGCTCAGCGCTCCCGTGCCCCGATCCAGCGCCTTGCGGATTCAGTTGCGGCGTATTTTGTTCCGGCGGTGATTCTTGTCGCGATCGTCACGTTCGCAATTTGGGCAATATTTGGTCCCTCACCACAGTTTGTTTTCGCCTTGGCGAACGCAATTGCGGTTCTCATCATTGCTTGTCCCTGCGCGTTGGGTCTCGCAACCCCGATGTCCATTATGGTCGGAACCGGACGTGGGGCGACCGCAGGTGTTTTGTTGAAGAACGCCGAGGCATTGGAGATCCTGGAAAAAGTTACGACGCTCGTCGTTGATAAGACCGGAACCTTGACCGAGGGAAAACCGCGATTGGTCTCCGTCGTATCCAATATCAACGAAAATGAGTTTCTAAGCCTCGCCGCCAGCCTTGAGAGACAGAGCGAACACCCGCTCGCCGAATCGATCGTCGCCGGTGCCGAGGAGAGACATCTGGAATTCGGGGCCGTCACCGATTTCGAGTCGGTTACCGGGAAAGGAGTAACTGGAATGGTGGACGGACATTCCGTCGCTCTTGGAAACCAAAAACTACTCGAAGATATTGGAATCGGGATCGACTCTAAGATTGCGGAGCAAGCCAATAAAATGCGCCTCGATGGACAGACTGTGATGTTTGTAGCGATTGATAAACTTCACGCCGGGATTCTCGGCGTAACCGACCCAATAAAAGAGTCCGCTAAGGAGGCCGTTAAAGAACTGCAAAAGCAGAATATTGAGGTCGTGATGATGACAGGCGATAACGCCACGACAGCGGCCGCGGTGGCAGCGAAGCTTGGAATACACAAAGTTTTCGCTGAGGTTTTGCCTGGGCAGAAAGCGGAAAGAGTGGGGCAGCTGCAAGCCAAAGGGATGATTGTGGCGATGGCGGGTGACGGCGTTAACGACGCTCCCGCTTTGGCAAAGGCCCACGTGGGGATCGCTATGGGTACAGGAACCGACGTTGCGATGGAAAGCGCCGGTGTTACCCTCGTAAAAGGCGATCTTCGCGGCATCGAGAGGGCGATCACGCTGAGCCGGGCCACAATGTCCAACATCCGCCAAAATCTCTTTTTTGCATTTATTTATAACGTGTTGGGTGTGCCGATAGCGGCGGGAATACTGTATCCATTCTTCGGTTTGCTGCTTAGTCCGATCATTGCGAGTGCGGCTATGACATTTAGCTCAGTGTCGGTGATCATGAACGCTTTGCGGTTACGAAATCTAAAGTTGTGAATAAATTTGTGATGACTGAAACTGATAAATACATCCCAGCTCTGCGTTTCGATTGGCTTACAGGCGTCTACGATCCGATCGTGCGTCTGACAACACGCGAAACAGCCTTTAAGACCGCGTTGATCAAGCAGATCAAAGTAGGGACTGGCGACCGTGTTCTGGATCTGGCTTGCGGCACCGGGACGCTTGCGGTTATGTTAAAGATCGCTCATCCGAAAGCCTCGGTTGTGGGAATTGACGGAGACGAAAGAATTTTAGCGCTCGCCAAACATAAGGCAGACAAAGCGGGTGTTGAAATTGATTTTGATATTGGGTTGTCTTTTCAGCTTCCATATCCGGACGAGTCATTTGATAGTGTACTGTCGAGTCTGTTTTTTCATCATCTTTCTCGCGACAATAAGCTTCGAACGTTTCGAGAAGTCAGACGGATTCTGAAGCCGAACGGAGAACTACATATCGCCGATTGGGGCTTGCCCGAAAATCTGTTGATGAAATTGGCATCGAATGGCATCAAGCTCCTCGATGGGAACGAGACGACTAGCGATAATTTTAAAGGTTTACTTGCCTCATACATAACTCAGGCCGGATTCCGCGACGTGACGGAAACAACACATTTCAATACATGGTTCGGAACTATCAGACTACAAAAAGCCACTTTGGTTGCAGATTGATTACGATGAAAAGAAAATTTGCTGTTGCTACCGTTATTGGCGCGGTCATGCTTCTGCCTGTCCTTACTTACGACCTGTTTTTGAAGCAACCCTAGCGTTTGAGATTAGATGGTCTTGATGACATTCTAGATACTATGAAAGCTGGAATAAGAAAGTTTGCGCTTACGGTGCATGTTATTTTTTCTATCGGCTGGTTTGGAGCGGTCGCGGCGTTTCTGGCAATTGCGATCGTTGCGTTAGCCGGCGGGGATGCTGAAGCAATTCGGTCGGCCGATCTGGCGATGTACATGATCGGCTGGTACGTCATCCTGCCTGCGGCGTTCGGTTCGTTGTTGAGCGGACTTGTCCAGTCGCTTGGCACACAGTGGGGTCTGTTTCGCCACTATTGGATCGCGGCCAAACTCCTGCTGACCGTCTTTGCCACGTCCGTATTGCTGTCCAAAATGCAGTTGATGACCATGTTAGCCGGGGTCTCGTCGGGGACGTTTGCAACGCAATTGTCGGTTGCGGATCTACGCCAGATGCGTGCCCAGTTGTTGACTCATGCGATCGGCGGCATGGTGGTGCTGCTCGCGGCGACCGCACTTTCGGTTTACAAGCCATGGGGCAGAACACGATTTGGAAAGCGAAAGCTACAGCAACAGCGAATCGCTGCGGCTAGCGGTACGTTCATATCGGATGCGGGCACCGTTTCCGATGAGGAGATTGTCCCGAGACCTGCCGCCGGCATTCCTCGCTGGGCTTATGTGATCGGAATCCACGCCGTTGGCGTCACCGTTCTTGTGATAGTCCTTCACATTGCTGGTGTCGTGGGCAGTCATTGATTGACTGCCGGAAAGACCGACATCGGCAAGAGTTTTACATGATAACCAGTGATACAAAAATCCTGATCGCTGACGACGACGACAGTCTTCGCAGGGTTCTGGAGTTTCAACTCCAGGAAGCCGGATATTCGGTCTTAACGGCTGAAAACGGGTCGGTTGCGTTTGAGTTGTTTTCAAACAATGAAGTCGCTTGTTTGATCACCGATTGGCAAATGCCGCAGATGTCGGGCTTGGAGCTCCTGCGTCGGACAAACGCTCTCAACAGCGAAATACCGGTTGTCGTCATTACAGCATTCGGCGATGTCGAGACGGCTGTCGAAGCGATGCGAAGCGGTGCTTTTGATTTCATCACAAAGCCCTTCAACCGGGAATCGATCCTGCAGACCGTCGAAAAGGCCTTAAAGTTTGGGAGCGTAATGGCGGAAAACCGCCGCTTACGCCGCGTTGTTCATGAGAGCTTCCAGCTCGGAAATATCATAGGAACATCTGAGAAAATGCGGAATGTGTTTCAAGCGGTTGAACGCGTTGCCAAAACCGACGCAACGATATTAATCGAGGGCGAGTCCGGCACAGGTAAGGAACTAATTGCCAAAGGCATTCATTTTTCAGGTGGACGACGAGATAAGCCGTTTATTGCTATTAATTGTGCGGCTATTCCTGAGATGTTACTTGAAGCGGAACTATTCGGTTATAAGAAGGGTGCATTTACCGGGGCAAACGCAGAATCTAAGGGAAAGTTTGAGGAGGCCAACGGCGGCACCCTTTTTTTGGATGAGATAAGCGCCATGCCTTTAGCTGCACAGCCGCGACTGCTGCGTGTGCTACAGGAACAAGAGATCACGCGGCTTGGCGAAAGCACCCCCCGTACGATTGATGTCCGCATAATAGCTGCAACCAACGAGAATTTGCGGGACCGGGTCGCGCTACAAGAGTTTCGGGAAGATCTGTATTATAGACTCGCAGTGGTGCCAATCCATCTGCCGTCTCTCCGGGAAAGGCGCGAGGATATACCGCTTTTGGTTGAACATTTTTTGAAGAAAACTTCTGAAAGATACAAAAGAAACGTTCCCAAAATAGAGGCGGCCGCGTTCAGGAGCCTTGTCGATCATGATTGGCCAGGGAATGTCCGCGAACTTGAAAACACTATCGAAAGGATGGTCATTCTTTCGGATGGCGAGAGTTTAACGATTGCCGATATTCCGCCGGGAGTAGCGGAACGGTCAACGGCAAGCTCAATGGATCTTTCGTTTTCATTACCCGCAGAACCCATGAATTTGGCATTTGTAGAACGGGATATCATGCGCGAGGCCTTGAGCCGGTTTGGTGGAAACCAATCGCAAACCGCACGCTATCTCGGTATTACTCGTAGTGCACTGATCTATCGTATGCAAAAACATGGCCTGGAATAAGGACAAATCTAAAATACCTGAGAGTGGTTTCGATCCTGAAACGGTTATGGTATCGGCGACTCGCCGCAGCCGAGTGGCGATGTCGGTTCTCATTGGCGTATCTATAGTCCTTGTAACCGTTCTTCATTTTCTGACACCGGTCGATCAGATCGTCTGGCACGAGATTTACCAGCGCCTTTATTATATTCCGATAATCGCCGCCGCCCTTCTCTTCGGACTTCGCGGCGGCCTTGCAGCGTCGCTCTTCACGACAGTCGTGTATATCCCGCACATTTTTTTGCATTGGCAGCATGGACATTTCGACTACTCAATAAACCAGTACGCAGAGGTTGTGATTTTTAATCTCGTAGGCGGGATTATGGGTGCGCTCGGAGACCGCCTTAAATACGCAAGGATCCGGGCCGAACGCAATGCGGAGCAGAAGCGACACGCGTATGAAGAGCTCCAGCAGACCTTCGGGCAATTACTGCAAGCCGAAAAACTGGCTTCGCTTGGGGAGCTTTCGGCCGGTATTGTCCACGAGGTACGAAATCCTCTTGCGTCGATCAAAGGCGCCGTCGAGATACTCGAAGACGAACTGAAACCGGATAGCCCTCGGCGGGAATTTGCAACGCTCGCTAAAACTGAGATTGATCGTTTGGACAAACTCGTTGGCGAATTCCTGCGTTTTGCGAGGCCCGCAACTTTATCCATCGAGCCGAATGATCTGAACGCGATCGTCGAGTCAGTTAGTTCCCTGCTCGAAAATCAAGGCGTGGCACAAGAGGTTATTATTGAAAAAAATCTGGGGCGCAATATACCGGAAGTCATGGCGGATCGAGAGCAAATCAAACAGGTAATTCTAAATTTAGCAATCAATTCGCTACAGGCGATGCCCCAGGGAGGGCGTATTGTCCTTCGTACATATCAATCGGATGTAGGATGTGTCTTTGAAATTGAAGACACCGGAGGCGGAATCGAGTCCGAGTTGCTTCCGAAAATCTTTG
>JBBRPZ010000017.1:0-117885 GCA_038227175.1 Pyrinomonadales bacterium
GACCGTCAAGTCGCCCAAGCATTCGCATACACCTGTGAAATGGCCTGAGGATTAGTGAAGCAGGACTTCAAAAATGCAGAAACACGCACAAAGTAAGTGTGTTCTGCTCTATCCTTCGCTATCCGCGCCCTTACTTCGTGCTATCGTGGAAAACATCGGCAACTTGAGGTTTTGCATGACTTTCGTGACAGACGCCATCTGCACCCAAACAATACAGTATCTGACCAAAATTCCCCCGAAAATCCCCCCCCCCCCCCGAAATGGTTCTATATAAAAATAAGAGCTTCCCCGGTTTCCACGGCTAGCTCTTAAATATTTATAAACACACGAGTTTTATATGGTACTGGGGACGGGAATCGAACCCGTACGACCCTAAGGTCACAGGATTTTAAGTCCTGGGCGTCTACCAATTCCGCCACCCCAGCACGACTGAAAAAGATTAGCACGTATAAAATGCAACCGCAAAAAACTGACACTAGCATTAATTTAGTTCGACCTGGCGCGTCGAGCGAAGTGTCAAGGTTGGTGCTAAAGTTTGCGATGAATTCGTTGTCGGTCCACGATCTCGATACGCTGTTCAGTTCGAATCGCGAGCCTCAATTTTAACCGGCGGGAGATTATTGCTTATTAAGCACCACTAGCAAGGCTTCCAATGCAGACTTGGAGCTTTGCGTATTTGGGTTTACCGAACGCAGTTCACGCAAGACTTTATCTATTGCTCCATCGACCTCTGTCCATTTTGCAAGATTCATCGGTTTCAGGCGCGCTTGTGCATTATCCCATTCATATTCGAGATCAGCGACGCGGGTTTTCGCACCGGGCAGATCGTTCTTGTTCATCAAGTCTAAAGTGTCCTGCGTAATTTTCTTGAATGACGAAACGTCGCCAAGGGGCGATGCCGGTGCATTGGCGGCCGTGGACGGACCAGTATTGCCCGACGTAGTCACCGGATTTTGTGTAGGGACTCGTAGCGCCTTTTGCCGCCAATAATATCCCGCTACAGACACGGTGACTAAAAGCACGGCAACCGCCGCGACCTGTACGATGGCATGCCGGCCTTTCTCGTCAGCTTCTTCATCCACCTCAGGGTCGGCAATAACATCTCGCTCGGTAAAAGCAAGAAAAAACACGGTGAGAAGAATTGCGAAAAGAAATATTGCACTCGTGTTTGTTGCACCGAGGCCCAAGCCGCCGTGCTCCCCCGATTGCGAGAGGTAATCTCCAAGCGATGCGCCGAGCGGGCGGGTCATGATATATATCAGCCAAAACGCTAGGATCGAATTGAGCCCCAATTTCCACGCGATCGCAAATATTGCAATCACAAAGCACACGATCACACCCGTCGTAAAATATCCCAGCCCCAGACTCTCCGCCATCAGGTCGCCCGATGCCGTGCCGAGGGCAAAGGTAAAGAGGATAGCCACCCAATAGAAAATTTCTCTTTGAGTCGTAAATACAGAATGTATAGAAAGGGTTTTTTCTTTTGCGTACCAAACTGCAAATGTAACGGCCAGGAGCACGGTAAACACTATTGTACTTCTTTCCAGCGGCACTCCAATGCTGTCGGTAAGGTTGTCGGTAACCAGAGTGCCAAACACGCTTATTAAAACTACAGTCAGCCAATAGATCGCCGGTGTATATCTCTTTGTCTTGATCTGTACGAAAAGCGCGATCAGTAGCAGAACTCCCATTACGACGGATGTCCCGGTAAGGCCAAGGTTCAAATTAACATTCAGAAAATCGGAGGCGGTCTCACCGACGGTCGTGCAAAGCACCTTGATTATCCAAAAATACAGCGTGATTTGCGGAACTTTGCTGAGTTTGTCCATTGATCGCTCCCTTTTGCCTTATTCTTGCATCTCGATGCCCCCTCTGTCCGTTCGGTAGCGTACATGGCTAAAGCAGTCGCCGCTACGAATGAGCAAAGGTCACATCATTCAAACGTAGGATACTGATCCAAAAGTGAATAGAGGATGAATTCCGCAACGTCGTCAAAGGCCGTCTGTTAATCCTCTATTCACTATCGAACCGCTATTCTAAACAAACTCGAAAGAGAATTTGATAACTGGAGTAATTATGAAAAAGACAATATTAGTTTTAGCTTTGGCACTATTCAGCGTTGCGGCGGTTTCCGCAAAACCGAAATACATCGGAATGGCAAAGGCCAAGGAGATCGCCAGTCAGCAGGCACAGGGTACGATCAAAAGCTCTGAACTCGAAAAGGAAAATGGCAAGATGATCTATTCATTCGACATCAAGACTGCCACCGGGATCACTGAGGTCAATATCGACGCGGTGACCGGAGCGGTGATCGCAGTTACCGCAGAAAACCCGGCGGACGAGGCTAAGGAAAAGGCCGAGGATAAAAAACACAACAAGAAAGAGAAGAACGAAGATAACGAAAAGCATTAACAAGTGCGATCCGTGATTATTATTGAAAGGGCTTCGTTCATCTCGAACGAGGCCCTTTTCTTGCGTTGAATACCTCTTAGTGCTAAAGTTTGCGCTGAATCCTGCTTCACCCATGAACACTCTTTACTACGGCGATAATCTGAATATTCTGCGGCGGTATATCAAGGACGAGTCGGTCGATCTTGTTTATCTCGATCCGCCGTTCAATTCTAACCGCAATAACAACGTACTTTTCAAAGACGAGAGCGGGCTTGAGGCCGACTCGCAGATCATGGCTTTCGAAGACGTGTGGCAGTGGCTCCTTGAACGATTTGATCGTTCTTTATACAAAATGCTTGTCTTCCCGTATTATAGTGGGTGAAATTGTAATTTGTAAGGGCCTCGAACCAACTCTTAAAATTAGCAATTTATGTGAGAAATATGAATAGAACACTATACCCTCGTTACTTGAGGATCAGCCTGCTACTCTCGGCCATCTCGGTTGGGACGTTTTTATTGGCTTTGCCTGAGAACTCGCTTGCTCAAGGTAAGCCGAGGATCATCTCCATCGAAAATGCCAGAAAGCAATCGCTAGGCACCGCAGTTACGGTTGAGGGGACGATCACTGTTCCATCGGGAGCGTTCAGATCGAGCTTTGATGACGAAGGCTTTCAGGTTCAGGACAAGACGGGCGGGATGTATGTCACCATTAAAACGGACCTGCATTTGACCGTGGGGCAGCGGGTTCGCCTCGTGGCCAAGGTCAGTGAGACCGCGCTGAAATTCCAGATACTCGAAACCGATGAAAAAGGAGTTCAAATATTATCCGGGACTTCCCACCCGAAACCGGTCGCCGTCGCGACTGGTAAGATCGGCGAACCGATCTTAGGCCAATTTATTAAAATCGCAGGAAATGTCACAAAACCGGTCGTCGAAGTCGCTCCGTTCGGGTTCCGCGTTTCGGTCGATGATGGCACGGGTGAGACGATCGGTTACGTTTCGACATCTACAGGTATATCTCCGAAAGCGTTCGCCGTTGGCCAGCGAGTTGAGTTGATCGGCATAGCCGGTAGATTCAAAGATCATTCCCAAATTTATCCCCGCTCTCCAGCCGACGTGAAATTAGTTGGTAAAAATTAAGCAACTTTGCGCAGGCTGTCATAAATGAGGTCACCGGCAACGCGGCGTATCCGACGCCGCCCGTTACGATTGTAAATTTACAGGCGGCGGTTGATGATTTCACTACGAAAATCGCCACCGCGCAGATGGGCGGACCGATGGACACGGCGGCTAAGAACGATTCGCGACAGACTCTGCTCGGCATGCTGCGAAAAGTGGCCGCTTATGGCCAGATCAACTGCAATAACGATATGGCGACATTGCTTAGTTCAGGGTTTCAGGCGATGAGCACCAATCGGTCGCAGACGCCGCTCGAACAGCCGCAATTCCTGCACATCAAAAACGGCGGCACCGGCCAACTGGTGGCGAGCGTTTCCACGGTCACCAATACGAGCATGTGCGAGGGTCGTGCCAAAACCGGTGCCGGCGACTGGATGCCGAGCGTCCATACCGGCGATTCGCAGCATATCACGTTCAACGGCCTCACGCCGGGCACAACCTACACCATCGAAGTCCGCGCCCTCGGCGGCCTGACCGGACAATCCGATTGGAGCGACCCAAGCTCGCATATGTCAATGTAGTTAGCCCATTGCATCGTGATGAACGCCGGTTGCCTATCCCAAAGCAACCGGCGTTCTATGCTATTATTGACCCGAATTGACATGGGTTGAAAATATGGATCAAGCGGGTTGGATACTTTGGCTGATTTTGGGCGTTGCGTTGATCATCGCCGAGGTGTTTACGCTTGGGTTCGTGCTGTTGTGGTTTGGGATCGGAGCGTTGGCGGCGGCATTGGCCGGGTTTTTGGGTTTTGGATTGATCTGGCAATTTTTGGCGTTTGCGGGCGTGTCGATCGGGCTGACCGCGATGTCGCGGACGATATTTGCCAAATATCTGCCCCACGGCGACGCGAATGCGATGAAGTCAGGTGTAGATTCGCTGCCCGGCAAGGTCGGTACTGTTACGGCCCCAAGCGCGGGAGCCTTGCAACAGGCGGCCGTGAAAGTCTTTGGCTCGACATGGACCGCTTATCCGATCGATGGCGAAACCGATCTGGTCGAGGGTGAAAAGGTCGAGGTTGTCGAGGTCAAAGGTTCGTCGATCTACGTCCGAAAGGTAACGAATGAATTGCCGGGATGGCGAGAGGGGTAAGAAGAGGAGATAAGGAGAAAAGGAGAGGAGAAGATAGTGAAAATAACCCGGCATCAGGAATTGGACGTTTACAAAAAGGCTTTTGAAGCGGCGATGTCGATATTTGAAATTTCTAAATCGAAGTGATCAGCATGCTGATCGGCATGATCAGTAGAGCAGACATTTGGGTGCTGCCGACGGGGCGCAAACTGAGCAGGAGCTAACACTCCTCGTCTCCTTTTCTCCTCATCTCCTCAGGGGATTTCAGCGGTATCCTCGTCATCCCCAACGACTTCCTGATCCGCGGTGTCGTGGATGCCGCCGAGGTCGATGAGTTCGAGTTTTACTTCGTCTCCCTCGTGTTCGGGGAGGTCGTCGCCGGTGAATTTGGTGATGATGACCGTGATGTTGTCTTCGCCGCCGTTTGCGTTGGCAAGTTTGATAAGCTCGGCACAGGCCACTTGCAGGTTGTCAAAGTTTTCATTAACGATCCGCTGCATTTCCGCAGCGCTTACCTTATTCGACAAGCCATCGCTGCACAGCAGGAAAATGTCATTTCGGCATGGCACGATCCGTACTGAAACTGGGTAGATTTCGTTCTGAGCGCCGAGGGCTTGGAGGATCACGTTTTTGAGCGTGTGGGTTTCAGCCTCTTCGGCGGAGATCTGCTGGGCGTCGATGAGCTGTTGGACGAGCGACTGATCCTTGGTGATCTGATAGATCTTTTCGTTGCGGACCAGATACGCGCGGCTGTCGCCGACCTGAATGATATCGGCTGCCGCCGGAGTAACGCCGATGCCGGTAAATGTCGCTCCCATCCCCTGAAATTGCGGGTCGGTGCGGCCTTGGTGGTGGATCAATTGGTTGGCAAAAACGGTCGCTTCGTGGAGCCGCGTGATCAGATGGTGATCGTGACCCTCGGGTGCGAGCGTGTCGTCAATGTCCTCGCCGAGCAGCTTTTCGCTGACGGTTTCGACGGCCATCGTGCTGGCGACCTCGCCGGCGAGGGCCCCGCCCATGCCGTCGGAAACGGCCATGACGACGCCGTTGTCATCGATCTCAAAATGCTGCGTTTCGATGACAAATTCGCCATCCTCCTGATCGCTCGTCCAAGCCTTAGCGTCGGAGATGTCGAGCAAAAGGTAATTGTCCTCATTGCCTTTGCGGACGCGGCCTATGTGCGAGGTGGCATGTGTCTCAACAGTGAACATAAATAATCAGTTTCAAGTTCCGAGTTTCGAGTTTCAAGTTCCGAGTTAAAATCAAATTAACATGACACTGATCGAATTCCGAAACTCGGAACTCGAAACTTTGAACTCGAAACTATGAAAGGGCTTGATCGAGGTCCTCAATAATATCTTCGACATCCTCGATGCCGACCGAGATCCGCACCAAACCGTCCGTGATACCAAGTTTATCACGAGTTTCGACGGGAACGGACGCGTGCGTCATTGACGCCGGATGCGAGATCAGGCTCTCGACGCCGCCGAGGCTTTCGCCGAGCGTACATAGTTTAACGGATTCCAGAACTTTTCGCGCATTATCGAGCGAGCCGGTTTCGAACGAAACCATCCCGCCAAAGCCCGTCTGCTGGCGTTTTGCCAGCTCGTGCTGCGGATGGGACGCAAGTCCGGGATAGTAGACTTTTTGCACGCCGGGATGCTCGGCCAGAAAATTAGCGACGACGCGACCGTTTTTGTCATGAGCTTCCATCCGCACGGCGAGTGTCTTTGTGCCCCGCAGCACCAAAAACGAGTCCATCGGCGACAGTATCGCCCCGATGCCGTTTTGCACGAAACCGATCCACTCGGCGTCTTTTTCGTCGTTCAAGGCGACAAATCCGCCGACGCTGTCCGAGTGGCCGTTTAGATATTTTGTCGTTGAATGAACGACAATGTCGACGCCGTGTTCGAGCGGCCGCTGAAAATACGGCGACATGAATGTATTGTCGCAGATGACCTTAGCTCCG
This sequence comes from Pyrinomonadales bacterium, assembly GCA_038227175.1. Classification (GTDB taxonomy): domain Bacteria; phylum Acidobacteriota; class Blastocatellia; order Pyrinomonadales; family Pyrinomonadaceae; genus OLB17. Next base: position 6,611 of record JBBRPZ010000017.1, read on the forward strand.
TTCGCATGAGCCATGTCGGAGACGGCCCGCAAATCGGTGATCGTCATGATCGGGTTTGTCGGAGTTTCGACAAACACCATCTTCGTGTTCGGTTTAAACGCTTTTTCGAGATTAGCGATATCGGACGTGTCGGCCAGATCAAACTCGATGCCGTAATCGGTCAGGATGCGGTTAAAAAGCCGGAACGTGCCGCCGTAGGTATTGTCGCCGAGAATGACGTGATCGCCGCCTTTGACGAGTTTCAACGCGGTGTCGATCGCGGACATTCCCGACGCAAATGCAAAGCCGTATTTCGCGCCTTCGAGAGCCGCAATATTCTTCTCCAACGCCGAGCGCGTCGGGTTTTGCGTGCGTGCGTATTCGTAGCCTTTATGCTTGCCGAGGCCGTCCTGTGCGTAGGTTGAAGTCTGATAGATCGGAACGCTGACCGCTCCGGTGGCGATGTCCGGTTCGTTACCTGCGTGGATCGCCGTTGTCGAAAAACCCATAAGTATACCTTGCGAGGCGAATAGTTACATGATTTTACCGTATTTTGGCGTGGAAGGGCTAATTATCGCGACGAAATTAAAGATAGTCTCGGCTTTATCTTTGCGATCTTAGCGGCTTTGCGTGAGAAAATCCGATTTCACGCAAAGCCGCTAAGCCCGCAAAGGAAGCGAAGTATTAACCAGCTGCCCTTCGTAAGCTGTTATAGCGGCTTCGTGCTGAAGCGTCAGGCCGATGTCGTCGAGGCCGTTGAGCAGGCAATGGCGGCGAAATTCGTCGATTGTGAACGAACGTGTAAATTCACCACCGTCCGTGATAGTGCATTTTTCGAGATCGACTGTCAGCGAATAGCCTGGATCGGCGGCGCCCTTTGCACCGAGGTAAGCTACATCAGCTGCGTCGAGCGTGATGGGCAGGAGGCCATTTTTGAGGCTGTTATTGTAGAAAATATCGGCAAAACTCGGTGCGATGATCACGCGAAACCCGTAGTCCATCAGGCTCCACGGAGCATGCTCGCGCGACGATCCGCAAGCGAAATTTGCTCCGGCAACAAGTATCGAGGCGTTGCTGTAACTTGGATCGTTTAAGACAAAATCAGAAATAAGATTTCCGTCGGCATTAAACCGCCAGTCGTAGAATAGAAACTCGCCGTAACCCGAACGTTCGATGCGTTTCAAAAACTGCTTTGGAATAATTTGATCGGTGTCGATGTTCTCGCGGAGGAGAGGAGCACAGGCGCCAGTATGTTCTTTGAATTTATTCATTTGTTCATTGAATCATTGATTCATTTTTTGTATTTGGGTGAATTGCTTTTGGCTGTGATTTGCGATGCTGCGAAGATCGCCAACAACTCGTTTGCTTCGTCCAATAAACTTTTCATTTTCGAAGCACTTACAATCTCAGTTACTATAAGCAACTCTAACCAAAAAACTGTTTCATCGGCCTCTTCTACAACAACTCCGATCTTGGCGATAAACTCTGCCGACGATCTCGCCCGGCAAACCGCCCTGTAATTGGCTCCGACCGATGTCCCCGAACGCAAGACCTGTTTGCCAATAACTCTGGCATCATCCGTTTTTGGCAAAGCGCGAAAAAGTTTAATAATACGGATTGCAAACTGTTTCGATCTATTTTTGAGTTCTTCCTGTTTGGTCATTATTTTTGTCCTCCATTTTATGTAAAGCAATTTACATTGAAATGAAGAAAAAATGAATCAATGAGCAAATGAAAAAATGACTCAATCCTTAAACGTCCAATTTCGCACGTCTACAAAATGTCCGGTGATCGCGGCGGCGGCGGCCATCATCGGGCTAACGAGATGGGTGCGTCCGCCGCGGCCCTGACGGCCTTCGAAATTGCGGTTGCTGGTCGAAGCACAGCGTTGGCCGTCGGCCAGCACGTCGTCGTTCATCGCAAGACACATTGAGCATCCGGCGTCGCGCCATTCGAAACCGGCGTCGACAAAAACTTTTGCGAGACCCTCATCCTCAGCCTGTTTTTTGATCTGCATCGAGCCGGGAACGATCATCGCTTTTACACCATTGTTGACGTGATAACCCCGTGCGACGCGGGCGGCATCCCGAAGATCTTCGATCCGTGAATTTGTACATGAGCCGATAAATGCCACGTCGATGCTGATCTGCTCGATCCTTTGCGACGGTTCGAGACCCATGTATGTGAATGCCCGTTCATAAGTCTCACGCTGGCTTGCGTCTCGGGCATTCGAAATGTCCGGCACGGATTGCGAAACCTTGACCGACATCTCGGGTGAGGTTCCCCAGGTCACATAAGGTTCGAGAGCGGCGGCGTCGATGTCGACGGTCTTATCATATGTGGCTCCGGCGTCGGTTGGCAGCGTCCGCCAATATTCGACTGAACGTTCCCAATCCTCGCCTTTTGGAGCGAATGGCCGTCCTTCCAGATACGCAAACGTCTTTTCATCCGGTGCGATCAGCCCGGCTTTGGCTCCGGCCTCAATGCTCATATTGCAGACGGTCATCCGGCCCTCGATCGACAATGCCTCGATAGCCGAACCGCCATATTCGATAACGTGACCCGTCGCTCCGCCGGTTCCGATCTCGTTAATAATGCCGAGAATTATGTCCTTGGACGTGACGCCGTGTGGCAGTTCCCCGTCAACGCGGATCAGGAAATTCTTCGCGGGCGTCTGCTGTAAAGTCTGTGTCGCAAGAACGTGCTCGACCTCGCTTGTGCCGATGCCGAAAGCTAATGCCCCAAAAGCACCATGTGTCGAAGTATGCGAATCGCCGCAAACAATAGTCATTCCCGGCTGCGTCAGCCCTTGCTCCGGGCCGAATACGTGGATGATGCCTTGCTCGATGCGGTCGAGGTCATAGAGCTTAACGCCGAATTCTTTACAGTTTTCGCGAAGCTTTTCGACCTGCTGAGCAGCTATCGGATCTTTGAACGGTAGATTGCGGTTGAGCGTCGGGATGGCATGATCGACCGTTGCAAATGTGCGGCCCGGTTGACGCACCTTTCGTCCAGCAACTCGCAGGCCTTCGAATGCCTGCGGCGACGTAACCTCATGGATCAGATGCAGATCGACGTACATCAGGGCCGGTTGCCCCGCCTCTTCGTGCACGATGTGCGATTCCCAAACTTTGTCGTAAAGCGTTTTCATCATTATATTGTCAGAACCGCCTGCGTAAGCGGGCGACAAGTGCGTCTGTGCGGAACAGTCTTTATAGCATTCGGCGGTTGGTGTGATCCAATCGTCGTTCCCCCCGCTTACGCAGGGGGTTCTGACTAAACTGCGTGATGCGCATGGCCAATATTTGCGAATTCGACGGCAAATTTTGCGACGATCTCGCCAGCCTCGGAGGTTGAAATGGATGCTTCTCCGTCTGTGACAATGTCGATGGTGCGATAGCCGTGGTCGAGGAATTTGTCGATCGCCTTGTCGATCGCGGTCGCGGCAGGCTCGTTTTTAGCAGTATATCGCAAAAGCATCGCGGCGGACGCTATAGCACCGAGCGGATTGGCAATATTTTTTCCGGCAATATCGGGCGCGGAGCCGTGAACCGGCTCATATAGGTCGATCTCGCCGCCGATGGTTGCCGAGGCGAGCATTCCGAGCGAACCTGTCAAAACCGCGGCCTCATCAGAGAGAATGTCGCCGAACAGATTTTCGGTGACGATAACGTCAAACCTCGACGGATCGGTCACAAGGTGCATCGCACACGCATCGACGAAAAGATGATCGAGCGTAACGTCGGGATAGTCTTCTGCAATCTTAGTAACGGTCTGACGCCAGAGCCGCGAGGTTTCCAGGACATTGGCTTTGTCGACCGAGGTCAGTTTTTTATTGCGGATACGCGCGGTTTCAAATGCGACGCGGGCGACGCGTTCGATCTCCCAAACTTCATACCGCATCGTGTTAAATGCTTCGCTGTTGTCTTCATTGACGCCGCGCGGCTCACCGAAATAGAGGCCGCCGAGCAGTTCGCGGACGATCATCATGTCGGTCCCGCGAAAAACGCCTTCGCGCAGCGGCGACGATCCAATCAATGCCGGGAAGGCGCGGGCCGGACGCAAGTTGGCAAACCCGCCAAGTGATTTTCTCAGCCGCAGCAGACCAATCTCGGGTCGCTGATTTGGTGGTAAATTATCGAACTCCGGTGAGCCGACAGCACCCAGCAGCACCGCATCGCTGGCAACGCAAGCTGATCGGGTTTCTTCAGGATATGGATCACCGACGGCGCTGATTGCGGCACCACCGATCAGACGGTCTGTCGTCTCGATTTCCAGTCCAAAAAGCGGAGCGATCCCGTTTAGCACACGTAGTGCCTCGCGAGTAACCTCAATACCGACGCCGTCGCCGGCTAAAACACAGATCTTCATAAACTTAAAATACCACGAAACGCTTACAAGGCGACCACGGGCGAAGCCGTTGCCGGAGCCAGGGCCAGCAGGTCCTGATCGTAAACGTTTTTCTTGCGGTCGGCGAGAGCGACAAAACGCGGATATATCTCGGCGATATCGTCGTCACCAAGCAGCAGACCAAGCTCCTCGTATCGAGAGGTCAACGCGTGGCGGCCCGAATGCTTGCCGAGCACAATGCTGTTTTTCGGTACGCCCACAGATTCAGGTGTCATGATCTCGTAGCACAAAGGATTGCTTAGAACGCCGTGCTGGTGAATGCCGGCTTCGTGCGCAAACGCGTTGCGGCCGACGATCGCCTTGTTCGGCTGAACGTCAAACCCGACTATTGACGAAAGAAGCTGGCTGGTCGGATAAAGCTGGGTCGCATCGATATTGTTTTGATACGGCATCTTGTCAGCCCGGACGGTCATCGCCATTATCAGCTCTTCGAGCGAAGCGTTGCCCGCGCGTTCGCCGATGCCGTTTATCGTGCATTCGATCTGGGTTGCACCGGCTTCGACAGCGGCGAGGCTGTTGGCGACGGCGAGGCCGAGGTCGTTGTGGCAATGGACGCTTATCGTAATATCCCGGTCGCCGACAACTCGTTCCTTGACCGCTGTTATCAAATTTGCGTATTCGGATGGCAGCGTATAGCCGACCGTATCGGGAATATTCAAAACAGTAGCACCGGCATCAACCGCGACGCTCAGGACCTGACACAGGAAATCGACATCGCTACGAGTTGCGTCCTCGGCCGAAAATTCGACGTCGTCAGTGGACTCGCGGGCCAGACTGATAGCACTCGCCGTCATTTCCAAGACTTCGTCGCGGGTCTTCCTTAATTTGTATTCAAGATGGATGTCCGAGGTCGCAAGGAAGATGTGAATGCGTGACCTAGCCGCTCCTTTCAACGCTTCGGCGGCTCGCTGAATGTCTCTGGGTACAGTCCGGCAAAGGCCCGCGATGGTCGAATTGCGGCATTCTTTTGCAACTGCCTGCACAGAATGAAAATCACCTTCGGACGCAAATGGGAAACCGGCCTCGATCACATCGACGCCAAGTTTTTCGAGCTGGCGGGCCATCAAGATCTTTTCCTCGAGATACATTGAGCAACCAGGGCTTTGCTCGCCGTCACGCAACGTGGTGTCGAAAATCGCAATTTTTTTCATACTTGTCCCTGATCTCAAAATGAGCGGCAAAAACCGCGACACAGCAACATCTTGAGAGAAGCTTAGACCTGTTGAGAAATGAAAGTCAAGATTATGTTGTTCTAATTTGCATAAGAATTGGTAATGGCTTTATAATCTCTGGCAAATGGCGTAGTGTAGATGTGACGGTGTAAAATTAGCACGGCCTACAGTTTGGCGGTTTCGACAAGCGTATGGATATCAACCAATTAGAGGTGCTCGTTACGGTCGCTCGCGAGCGGAGTTTTTCGCGGGCAGCCGAGGTGCTAAACCGGACCCAGCCGGCGGTCAGCCAGGCTGTCCGCCGCCTCGAACAGGAGGTTGGTGAAACGCTGTTTGACCGCTCGTCGAAGGACGGGACGTTGACCTTTGCCGGCGAGGTTTTGCTCGATTACGCGCGGCAGATGTTGAACCTGCGATACACCGCCCAAGCCGCCCTGGTCGAGATGCGAAATCTGCATCACGGCAAGGTTTCGATCAGTGCTAACGAACATACCGTTTTTTACCTGCTGCCGGTCATCGAGGAATTTCGTAAATTACACCCGATGATCAAGATCGAGGTCCAACGCGGCGTCGCGAGCCGCATTCCGAAACAGATCACTGGCCGCGAGGTCGAGCTTGGCGTCATTTCGTTTACGCCGAATGAAGACACGCTGCGATCCGTCAGCGTGATGAACGACGAACTTGTGCTTGTTGTCTCGCCTAAGCATGAATTTGCGGGCCGGGACAGCGTCTCGATCAAAGAGCTGGGCGATATGACATTCGTCGCCCACAACGCCCCGTCGCCGTACCGGCAAAAGGTTATCGAATCTTTTGAAAAACACAAGACGAGGCTAAATATCTCGGTCGAATTGCCATCGCTCGAAGCGATAAAGAAACTGGTCGAAAGAGGCGTCGGCGTGGCTCTCGTGCCCAAGCTTACGGCTCAGTCAGAGATCGCCGCGGGACAATTGTGTGCCTTGACGGTCAGGGAAATGAAGCTCGAGCGCAAGCTAAACATTATCTACCGGCGAAATTCGGAGCTGTCGCATGCCGCGAAAGAGTTTTTGAAGGTGGCCAGAGATCTGGGAAAAACATAGGCTGCCGTGAAAAAACGTCTATGTATTAACGGCGTTCTGGGTTAGAATGTCAGAAAGCTTTTTTCGAAGAAACAAGACAAAATCCTAATTCATTCGTATCGGGTTGGAAAATAATGACTGAAAAAAAAGACGATGAAGTGCTTTCTCCATCGGAAAAACGTAGTACGGACCGAAAAAAACTGATAGTCGATGTCAGATTTGATGGCGGCGACGGCACAGGCATCGCGAATACGCGCGATATTGGCTCCGGCGGCCTTTACATGACGACGACCGCCCCGCTAGACCAGGGAGCGCCGATAATGATGACGCTCGACATCGGCACACGGACGATGAATCTCAATGGCGTCGTCGTCTATTCCGACCCGGGACACGGCGTTGGCGTGCGTTTTAAGAATCTCGACCCAACGGACGAAACGTTCCTGAAAGATGAACTCGACCTGGACTAAACCTTATGTTCGATCAATTTACACTGGGGATTGAAGAGGAATTTCAGATCGTCGATCCCGAAACACGCGAGTTGAAATCGCATGTTTCCGAGATCCTCGAAGAGGGAAAACTCCTGCTTGGCGAAAAGATCAAGCCGGAGATGATCCAGTCGATGATCGAGGTCGGCACGGGCGTCTGTGCCAATATTCAGGAGGCCCGCGAAGACCTCTCGAAGCTGCGATGCATCATATCCGGCCTCGCTCAAAAGAAGGGAATGGCGATAGTCGCGGCGTCGACACACCCGTTCTCAAAATGGTCCGAACAGAAAATCTACGAAGGCGATCGCTATAAACTGCTTGTCGATGAACTACAGATGGTCGCCCGCAGCCTGTTGATCTTCGGCTTGCACGTCCATGTCGGGATCCCTGATATGGAAAAGCGGATCCAGGTAATGAATGCGGCCCGTTATTTCCTGCCGCACGTTCTGTGTCTGACTACATCTTCGCCGTTCTGGCTCGGATTTAACACAGGTTTGAAGTCATATCGTTCCGAGGTCTTTAAGAAATTTCCGCGAACGGAGATCCCCGACACGTTCGAATCGTATCAGCAATTCCAGGCATACGTTGACCTGCTGGTCAAGATGAACTGCATCCAGAACGGTTCGAAGATCTGGTGGGATGTGCGTCCGCATCATCTGTTTCCGACGCTCGAGTTTCGCATCTGCGACATCCCGACTCGTGTAGACGATACGATCGCGATCGCGGCCTTATTTCAGGCTATAGTCGCAAAGCTAATGGTTCTGAACGAGGGCAACATAGGATTTCGCATATATCACCGCCGTCTCATTCTCGAAAATAAATGGCGGGCGATACGCTACGGCCTCGACGGTATGCTGCTCGATCTTGGCAAACAAAAAGAAGTGCCGGCCCGCGACCTGATCCGCGAACTGCTTGACTTTGTTGACGATGTCGTCGATCCGCTCGGGTCACGCAAAGAGATCGAGCATATCCACACCATTCTTGAGCGCGGCACGTCCGCCGACGAACAGCTTCGCGTTTACGAGGAAACCGGCGGCGATTTCAACGCCGTCGTCGATATGCTGATCAAAAACACGCTGGAAAACGTGCCGGAGAGGTGTTTTGATTAGTTTGTCGCCAGCTTACTGGTGTTTGAAGTATTGGACCTCGCGTTCGTGCTTTTCGGCGGCTTCCCGCGTGTCAAAGGTTCCGAGATTTCTCCGCTTTCCGGTTTTTTCGTCTTTCTTCTTTGAATACAACCTGTATTCACCTGATTTTAGTTTCCTGATCATGGCTTCCTCCTAAATTCTTTAAAGATTCTATAAAACAATTGACACGAATTCCGTATTACACCAAACAAAAGGGTATTATTCAATTACTCAGGAGAGAACATCATGGCGGCTAATATTTTCAATAGGGTTGGTTGTGTCATTGCAATGCTTTCGTTTTGTATTTCGATATTTAGTCAGACCGGCGGATTTCAGATCACGCGGATGGATAATTCCGTCGATGCCTGTCAGGACTTTTATGCCCACGCGAACGGCGGCTGGCTCAAAAAGGCCGAAATACCGGCGGCGTTCCCGTCATGGGGAACGTGGGACATTTTGGGTACGCATAATCGCGAGGTTTCACGCGATCTGCTGGAGGCCGCGATGAAGGAAAAGAACGCCAAAGGCACGAGCGCACAGCTTATCGGCGATTTTTATGCTTCGTGCATGGAACTGCCGGCTATCGAGGCCGCCGGTGCCAAGCCGCTTGAGCCGTATTTTAAGAGCATTAATGCGATCAAGGATGTTGACGGGCTAAAAGCTGAGATCGCACGGCTCAATCGCATTGGCGTGCCTGTCGCTTTTGCGGTTTACGCGTATCCTGACCAAAAGGACAGCACGATCAATATTGCCAATACGTACCAGGGTGGCCTGAGCCTGCCTAACAGCGACTATTACACCAAGACCGACGACAAATCGAAAGAGACGCGCGATAAATTTGTTGCTCACTTAGGCCGCATGTTCGGGCTGCTCGGTGACGACGCGGCGACCGCAAAGGCCAATGCCGACACGGTGATGAAGATGGAGATGCGGTTTGCCAAAGCGTCGAAAAGCCCGGTCGAGCAGCGCGACCCGGTCGCCAATTACAATATGATGACTGTCGCCGACGCCGACAAGCTGATGCCCGGTTTCTCGTGGGGTAAATACGCGGCAGATCTCGGTACGCCAAAATTTGCTAAGATCCAGATCGGCCAGACCGACTTTATGAAAGAGGTGGGCAAGATGATGACCGATGTTTCGCTCGCTGAGTGGAAAACCTATCTCCGATGGAATGTGGTGAATGCATTCGCATCGCAGTTGTCAAAGAATTTTGACGACGCGAATTTCGATTTCTTCAGCCGTACCTTGGTTGGAACAACTGAACAATACCCGCGTTGGCGCCGATGTACGCGGGCGGCCGATAACAGTCTCGGCGAAGCTTTGGGTGAGGAATTCGTCAAGAAAAATTACACACCTGCCGCTAAAAAGCGGATGGACGAGCTGATCGACAACCTATTTGCCGCATATCGCGAGCACATCAACAAGGTGGATTGGATGACCGATGCGACCCGCGCCAAGGCGCTCGAAAAACTCGCAGCGATCAAACGCAAGATCGGCTACCCGTCGAAACTGCGTGGATACGCGGGACTCGATCTCAACCGTAAATCGTACTTTGACAACTCCGTCCGGCTTAACGAATTTCTAACCGTTCGCGATCTCAAGGACATCGGCACGCCACTCGACACGACACGGTGGGGCATGACCGCCGCGACGGTTAACGCCCAATACAATCCTAATTTCAACGACATCACTTTTCCGGCAGGCATACTCCAGCCGCCGTTCTTTGATTTTAAGGCGGACGACGCGTTAAATTACGGCTCGATCGGCATTGTGATCGGGCATGAGATGACGCACGGATTTGACGATCAGGGCAGTCAGTATGACGCCGCCGGCAATCTGAAAATGTGGTGGACGCCCGATGACCGCAAAAAATTCGACGAAAAGGCCAACTGCGTGACCACGCAATTTAGCAGCTACGAGGTTTCGCCCGGGCTCAACATCAATGGAGCGCTTACGCTCGGCGAAAATCTGGCAGACCTCGGCGGTATGGCCATTGCCTACGACGCATTCAAAAAAGCGATGGAGGGCAAGCCGCGTCCCGCCGCAATCGACGGCATGACGCCAGAGCAGCGATTCTTTCTCGGCTGGGCACAGGTCTGGGCCGAAAAAGACAGGCCGGAATATGAGCGTTTGCTTGTCCAGTCCGACCCGCATTCGCTGTCGGCGTTTCGCGTAAACGGGCCGCTGTCCAATTTTCCGCAATTTGCCGAGGCCTATCAGTGTAAGACCGGCAGCAAGATGGTGCGGGACACGCGTTGTCAGGTCTGGTAGGGCGTCGGCGTTGGGGAGGTTAGCGAAAGCCTGGTTTCGCCCCTCGATTTGTAAATACATACGTTGTGGGGCTATCATTGCCGTTTTAAGGATATTCAACCACTATGCCCTGCCAAGCCGACGATCTTGCCGAAGTCGAACTTTTCGGACTGCTCGATGGAGCCGAACTCGCCGAACTCGCGACAGTCATTGACCACAAAATGGCGGATGCCGGAGAAATAATTTTCTACGCTGGCGACCTTGGGGACGCGCTGTATGTCGTCAAATCCGGCGAGGTCGAGCTTTTTGTCAAAGATACGACCGGGCAGAAAATCGTCCTTACGACCGTTGAGAAAAACGACCTCTTTGGTGAGTTGTCGATGCTCGATTCGCGCCCGCGTTCGGCGACGGCGCAGGCGCTCGTGGATACCGAGCTTTTTATGCTCGACCGTGACGATCTGCTCCTCTTATTTAATAAACAGCCCGATGCCGCGCTGAATATGCTCGCGGCGTTGAGCGGTATGCTGCGAAAGGTTGACCGGCTGCTGCAGACACGCGTTTCACGCAACGTCAACGAGGAGATGGAAGAAAAGCTCTCCGTACTTCAGTATGTTTCAGATTGGGTGGCCTGGTTTAGCGGCAGCATGATATTTTTGATACTTCATGCTCTTTGGTTTTTGATCTGGATCTCGGCCAATACTATTCCGGCGGCCCAGAATCAGTTTGATCCATTTCCGTTCGGCCTCCTGACGATGATCGTCTCTCTCGAGGCAATTTTCCTTTCGACTATCGTCCTGATCTCGCAGAACCGTCAAGTGGAAAAGGACAAGATCCGTGCCGACATCGAATACGACGTCAACATCAAAGCCGAACTCGAGGTCGCCGAGCTCCACGAAAAGGTCGATCACATCCACGAGCAGATGACCACGAAATTCGGCGAATTCGAAAAACTGTTAAAAGCTGCCAGGGCGGATGAGAGCTAACCGCCCTGGATTGTCGTCTCCAAAGGCACCGGGGGATCGAATACTTGTTGTTACTGTTTCGTCATCGTGAAGCTGTTAGAACTTTTGATGTTTTCGTCGGCATTCACATTGCACCCCCCGATCTTTCCCGCGATCGTACGGTTCCTTGGATTATAGTTACCCGTCCAATCCTGATATTTTCCATCGCTACTGCATGCATCTGACGTTCTGCGAAAGTGGATTTTTTGTCCGTCAACATGACCCACAACCGAACCGCCGCCAGCACCATCAAAACTGCCAACGATTTCGCCATTTTCCAAACTGCGAATCACGATTGCGCCGCTGTAAGCGCCATTTTTGCAGCATGCCCAGTTCCATGTACCGACTATGACATCCTCTAAATCCTCCGTGCGAGCAAACAAGGCCGGGTCGGGTGTTGGAGTAAAGGTACTCGTGAAAACTGATTGGGTCGTACCGTCGAAGTTATTGAAAATGCTTATTTTTCCTTTAGCCTTTTGGCCACCACTGACCGCAGATGCCGATTGCGGTGATGAAAACAAACCGATGGTCAAGGCGACTAATGCAAATGTCACCACTATTCTAATTTTCAAGTTCATGATTTTTCTCCTTTTTTATTTCAGTCAATTCTTTCGTGGGCCACGCAGTCCCAACTCCCTTGTCGATCGCGCAGTTCCGCATTCGCAACCGATCATCTTTTTCCTGTAAACTTCGCGAAAAATGCACTATCCTGTAAATCTATCTCCTCATAGAGGGCGCGTAACGAAGAAAATACGAAATTTTTACGAAATTTCGTCTTTAAGTGATGTATTTTTCGGATAAGCAAATTTATCGTTTCAAAGGTGTTGAGGTTGACCTGTCGCGCGAATGCCTTAGTATCGACGGCGAAGAACGGCATCTTCGGCAACAAGCGTTTCAGGTTCTAACCTACCTCCTCGAACGCCGTGAGCGTCTTGTAACCAAGAGCGAGCTGTTTGAATCGGTCTGGCAGAATACCGCGGTCACCGATGATGGCCTCGTCCAATGCGTCAAGGAGATTCGGAGGGCCCTCGGCGACGACACGCATCACCCGCGTTTTATCAAGACCGTGCCAAAATCCGGTTACCGGTTTATCGGCGAGGTCGAAGAAAATTCGAATGGCCGGTTTACCGAAGAGGTAACGCGATACGACATTGAGATAGAAGAATATATCGAACACACTCCCGTAGCCACAGCAGGCGAAGAAACCCGCTCGCATTCCGGTTTTACATATCCGCTCCGTTATCTCGTTGTTGCCTTGCTCATTTTGGCTTTCGCCTCAGTTCTCTATTTTGCGTGGCCGTCCAAGTCGAGAACCTCGGAGGCTCGCCTACCGCTACTCGATGGCCGGAAAACGGTGGCCGTGATGTTTTTCGACAATCAGTCGAAAAGTCCCGATTTTGACTGGCTGCGCGAGGGGTTGGCGGATATGCTCTCGGCCGGGCTTTCGCGTTCGGACAAGCTAAATGTGCTGGGCCGCGATCAGCTTCATGCTCTGCTTGCGAGGAGCGAATCGGCGAACGCGAATGTCTCCACCGAAAACGCCGTGGACATCGCCCGTCAGAGCCGGGCAGATTTTCTCGTTTCCGGCAGTTTTGCCCAGATCGGCGACAGCATCAGGCTCGACGTTAAGCTGCACGACGGGAAAACGGGAAATTTATTGACAATGGAATCGCTGACGGTTGAAAAGGCGGAGCGGCTTTTGACCGAGATCGATCTCGTGTCGCTAAAGATTTCAAATCGCCTCAACGCCGCTCCGGTCGAAAACGGCGACTTGGGCCTCGTGATGACGGACAATCTCGAAGCCTACCGCTATTATTCGCTGGCCGTCGAAAAGGCGCAAGCCTACCACAATACCGAGGCTATCGAACTGCTCCAAAAAGCCGTCGCCCTCGATCCGGAATTTGCCATGGCTCACGCCCGCATCGGTTACGCATACGCCGTAACTGCAGGCCAGCTCGAACAAGGTAAGCCTTATCTGGAACGAGCCTTTCAACTCTCCGCGAGATTGACGGAAAAAGACCGGATGAATATTGCGGCATGGTACGCGATTGCTCACCAGGACTTTGCGTCGGCGATAAAGGCATATCGTGAAATAATCCAACGGTTCCCCTTGGAGATCGAAGCATATTCGCGGCTGGCCCGGCTGTTGAAGGGCGAGGAAAGATTTGATGAAGCGCTCGATGTCCTGCGGCACGGATTGGCCATTGATGCCGACGCAAAGGACCTCTACAACACGATGGGCAGCATCCTTTCGGCACAGGGAAAACATGCCGAAGCGATAATTGCGCACGAGCGATATGTCGCCCTTGCTCCGAATGAGCCTAATGCATATGACAGCCTTGGGATTTCGTATCAATGGGCGGGAGATTATAGCAAGGCGATAGAAAATTACAACCGGGCACTCGAGCTAAATCCAAAATTTGAGATCGCCATCATACACCTCGCGAACACCCGTTTACGTCTGGGACAATATGCTCAAGCAATAGCTGCCTATGACTGTTACATTGAGACTGCTTCGGGTGCGGAAAAAGCACGCGGATATTATGGTGTCGCCTTTGTTTATCTGCAAAAACGCGATCTGAACGCGGCCCGGAAGGTTGTCTATAAATCACCTCCGGTCTTTAATTATGATTATTGGTACCCCTATCTGGTATCAAGAGAGAGCGGCGAGGTAAAAAAGGCCAAAGATTTCGAAGCAAAGATACTTGCCGGTATATCTTTAGTCGACCGAGGGACACGTCCAAACTCGCGGCTTGAGCTATATTATCGTGGCGAGATCGCCCTCCATAACGGGCAAACGACCGAAGCTCTCGATTATTTTCGACAAACCATCGCCCACGCGCCGCCCGTTTGGCACTATGCGGATTTCGAAGATTGTCTCGCCAATGGCTATCTCAAACTCGGCCGTTTTGACGAGGCAATCGCCGAATACCAGCGAATACTTCAGCTAAATCCGACCTACCCGTTAGCCGAATATCATCTGGGTGAGGCTTTTCAAGGGAAGGGAGCAGCCGATGAGGCACGCAGTCACTATCAGAATTTTCTTAATATCTGGAAGGACGCGGATGGAGATATTCCCGAAATTATCGGAGCGCGTAAATTTCTTGGTGTTTGATCTTGTTAAGTTTCGTTGTGTTTCAAAGCAAGTTTAAGAAAATTCTCAAACAAGATACGACCGTCGCGACTCTCGTTTGGGTGCTCCCAGCGGGTCGGGTTTTTTGACCAGTCTTCGAATGATTTTTCGAGGTGAAATTGGACGCAGTAGATCAACTGGCCGTCACCGTGTTTGACCATCATCTGATTTTTGCAGAGGTATGAACTGGCGAGAAGCCTGAACCCGGCGGGCACGCCATCGACCTGGACGCCGTGGTTTTGCCAGACGCGGAGGATGTCGTCCTGCGTGGTGTATTCCTGCCAAATGCCCGATTTTTTGTCGTCATTGCCCTCGAAGATCGGATCGTTTTTGTCGACGATCTTTACAAAGCGATATTGATATTCGACAACCCGACCTTCGCGTTTTTGAGCAACATCGAGATCATCAAGAGTTTTTAGCGTCGAGCCGAAGGCGATCGCGACCAATTGGTGGGCACCGCAGATCGCGAGCACCGGGATCTCCGTTTCGTGGATAAATGTTTTGAACGAAACGATGTGTTCAGGGTTGTAATAGTCAAAATCCGCAAACGTGCCGCTCATCACGATCGCATCGGGTGCGAATTTTTCCGCTGCATCCGCCAACTCTGACAGATGCACGGTCATTGTTTTGGGATTTTTGACGAGCCGCAGGACATTTTTGGCTATATTGTTGCAGGCCATGCCGGCGACCATTCGTTCAAATTCGAGCTTGGCCTCGGCAGTGCCGTTCCAATCTTTGCGGGCGAGGTCTGACAAATCGGAATCGTAGCGCAACAGATCGTTGACGATCAAAACCTTGGCGTAGTCGATCTTTTGCTCGATCGGTTCGTATCTGCAAAAGGTGCTTTTGTTGTACGGAAACGGCAAACTTTCCGGTTCGGTCACTTTTGCTACGGCGTCATGCATATTACGTTAAGGTTACATCGCTTCCGAGAGGCGAATCATTCGATTATATCATCAATCAACGCACCGTAAAGGCTGACAAAGGCACCACACTTGAAAACCGGCTCGTCCCTTTGATCGAGGCGATTGAGATTACACAGTATTTCTTCGTGCGGATCATTTTTTTTCTCGCACATCAGGCACATTTTCGGCATTGGGATAGTACTCAGGTCAAGTTCGTTTCCGTCGTCATCGTAATACGGCATTGGTTTGCTTTCCGAAAAAACTAAAGGTAAAAACTAAAAATCCCGTAATTCCGATTTGATTTCAGTTTTTAGTTTTTACCTTTTAGTTTTTAGTTATCCTTTTCGCTGTTTCGTTTCACGGTCGAAAAGCGGCATAGCGTCACCCGGTCCGATTTTTGTAATCTCAGTACGGATCGCTTTTATGACGGCCCGCAAAGTCACGGGGTCGGCTGATAGAATCAATGTACGCTGCCATGAAGTTTCGAGTGCGTCGGCAATACCGGAGATCTGTGAAATGTCATATGGAACCGCAAAATCGCGACATCCGATGCGTGCAAACACCCGCAAATATCTACCGGTCGCGAGATCGGGACAGGCGAAACGGCGTTTGCCGATCTTTAACTCTATTCCGAGAAGCGTGTATTGTATTTCAGCCCGATTTTCGCGAACAGGAATTTCGAGATGATACGAACGGGTCCGCTGCGAGCGAACCTTTTCCTTATAGATGGTCGGGAGCCATTCGTCGACCAATGAAGCGCTAATTTCGGCGGCAATACCCATTGGACGAACCTTCTGGTTGTTATTTGTCGGTTTTGACGGCAATGCTCGAAGGCGATTGGGCAAATTTTTCGATAACGCGGTCGGCGAAAATTCCGAAGTATAAAACGCCGATCACCGCGATGATGAGAGCTACAGCAAGGCTGGCCGAAATTTTCGGTTCGAGCCACTCGCTGACGCGTTCCTTGAAAAACATCACGACGATGAGCCGCAGATAGTAATAGGCCGAGATCGCGGAACCGATCACGGCTACAACGACGAGGCCAGTGATCAAAGGATTTCCCGCCTCAAGTGCCGGGCGGAAAACAAGTATCTTGCCCATAAATCCCGCCGTCAATGGCAGCCCGAGCAGCGACAGCATGAATAACGAGAGCGAGAACGACAGCACCGGAGATTTGAATCCGATGCCGTTGTAATCTTCGAAATCGCAGCGACGGTCGTTTTTCTGTGCGAGCAAGGTTACTATCGCGAAGGCACCGAGATTTGTGACCGAATACGTCAGCATGTAAAACGCTACGGAGGCGATCGCAGCGTCTCTTGCCGCGTCCGTTTTTGCAAAGCCCGCGCCGATAAATCCAACGAGAGCGTAACCGGCATGGGCGATGGATGAATAGGCCAGCATTCGCTTGACGTTTGTCTGCATGATCGCGGCGACGTTGCCGACGAGTATCGTGGCGATGGCCATTACGGCGAGCGCGGTCGTCCATGTCAGGTGGAGATATTCGGATGACTGAACTCCAGCGACGAGCGGCAGGCCAAGGACGAAAATGCGAATGAAAGACGCAAACGCGGCAGCCTTTGGCCCGGCGGCCATGAATCCGGTGATCGGCGTCGGAGCACCCTCGTAAACGTCCGGGGCCCAAACGTGAAACGGGGCCATCGCGATCTTAAATCCAAACCCGACGATCATCATCGCACCGCCGACGAGCATCAGGGCGGGGAAGTTAACCGTTCGGTCTGGGCTGGCCAGTATTCCAGCTATTTGCGTAAGGTTTGTTGAGCCGGTCGCTCCATATATCAACGCCATGCCGTAAAGCAGAAACGCCGAAGCGAACGAGCCAAGGATGAAGTATTTCATCGCCGACTCGTTGGATTTTAGATCGGCCTTTCTCAGGCCGGCCATGACATAGGTGGCGATCGAGAGCGTTTCGAGGCCGAGAAAAATGACGACCAGATCGTTGCCGGCCGACATCATCATCATGCCGAACGTCGCAAACAGCAAAAGCGCGTGATACTCACCTGCCGGAACGTTTTCGCGCTCGACCCATACGGTCGAAATCAGCACGGTCATCGCCGAGACGAACAGAAACACGAATGAAAAACTAAGGCGCAAATTGTCGTGGGCGATCATGCCGTTCCACGAGGTCGCGGGCAGGTCGCCGCCCCACATCGTGCCGAGCACCATGCCGGAAGTTACCAATCCGGCAATCGCAATCACGCCGGAAACGGTCCGCTGTTTTGGGAAAAAGCTGTCGTACAGCATCACCACAACGCCCGCGAAGGCGACGATCATCTCAGGGAGAATGATCCTGACATCCACATCCGGCGTTACCAGGTCTGTTAACAAAAAAGTCATTCTAGTTAGGGCGTTGGTATCGAAAGATTCTTGCAAATCTTTTTCGCCAACAAATTCGGAACTTCTGTATGTCTCGGTACGGCTTCGATGGCTCCCGTTTGCGGATTGCACCATAGCGAATGCTCTTTGCCTTCGCGCTTTAAATAGCACCCATGCCGCCGCAAATGGCGAAGCAACGAACCGCGTTTCATATCGCAACCGTTACAGAACCGCGAATAGCTTCCGGCGGGACGCCGCGCATCGCATCTTCGAGCCTGTCTTCGAGAATCAGTTCAATGGCAGCAGCCAAATTGGTTCTACATTCTTCAACCGTTCGACCTTGTCCGTTTGCTCCGGGAATTTCCGGGCAATAGCCAATGTACCAATCTCCATCCTGCTCGATAATTGCGGTGAACTGATTATTCATAAAATTTACCTCTATACGCTTTTCAAGCAATTATCACTCTTTCGACTATTTCTCTGCAATACTGCCGCCTGCCTGGTGCATTACGCGTTCCTGTATCGCCTTGATCGCATCGTCGGAGCGTTTAAGGAACGGCTTGGGGAAAACGCCCATATAAACCATTAGGAACAGAAGCGGGATCATCAGCCCGATCTCTCGCCAGCTCAGGTCGGCGAGCGTCTTGTTCTTTTCGTTCGTCACCTTGCCGAAGAAAACTCGTTGCACCATCCAGAGCAGGTAAACGGCGGCAAATATTACGCCCGTACCCGATGCCATCGCGGCGATGTAATTCCAGTTGAGGCTCGCGGTCACGCCGAGTACGTGTGACTGAAACATGCCGATCATTATTAGGAATTCGCCGACGAAACCATTAAGGAACGGCAAGCCGATCGACGCCATTGTCGTTATGACAAAGATGGTCGCGTAGATCGGCATGACATTCGACAAGCCGCCAAAATCCGTGATCTGACGTGTGTGCCGACGCTCATAAATAAAGCCGACGAGCAGGAACAACGCCCCGGTTGTCACGCCGTGGCTTAACATTGTGTAAAGGGCACCCTGCATTCCCATCTCGGTGAACGAGAACATGCCCAATATCACAAAACCCATGTGTGCGACCGACGAATACGCGACGAGGCGTTTGACGTCAGGCTGCACCATTGCGACGAGAGCTCCGTAAATAATGCCGATGATCGCGAGGATAATAAAGAGCCATGCCCACTCGCGGCTCTGATCGGGGAACAGTGAAAAATTGAATCGCATCAGGCCGTAGGTTCCCATCTTTAGCAGCACGGCGGCCAGGATGACCGAACCGGCCGTCGGGGCCTCGGTATGAGCATCGGGCAGCCACGTGTGAAACGGAAACAGCGGCACCTTGATGGCAAACGCTAAGGCGAACGCGAGAAACAGCAGCGTGCCGGTTTGCGGCGGCAGCACAATGTTACCTGCCTTCATCGCGGCGAGGATGGAGACGAAATCGAACGATCCGCCGAGGCCGGTTTGGTCGGCGTAAATGTAGAACAGTGCGATGATCGCGACCAACATCAGCAAACTGCCGAATGCCGTGAAAATAAAGAATTTGACCGCCGCGTAGATGCGGTTGTCGCCGCCCCAGATCCCGATGAGGAAAAACATCGGCACGAGCGAGGCCTCGAAAAACAGGTAAAAGACAAGCAGATCGAGCGAGACAAAAACGCCGATCATTGCCGATTCGAGAAGCAGCAAAAAGACGTAAAACGCAGCACGCTTTTTCTCAACGGCGTTCCATGACGAGATAACCGCTATCGGCATTATGAACGTCGTCAAAATTACCAGCCAAAAGCTCAATCCGTCGACGCCGACGTGATAATTGGTGCCTATCGCCTTAATCCACGGCACGTTTTTCTCAAAGAAAAAGCCGCCCGGCCCCGCAATTGCCGATTTTGAGAACAACGCCAGCGAGACCAGAAAATTGAGCACGGTAAAACCGAGCGTCACCCATTTTAACTGGTTCTCCTGCTTCCAAAACATCTGGTGAGCGAGCGTCAACACCGCTCCGACGACCGGCAGCAGGATCAAAATGGTTATTAGATTTTCGCTAAAGAAATCCATAAAACTAGCTCAGAGTGCAAGCTTTAGCTTGTTTCCGAAACGGTTAAGAGACAAGCTAAAGCTTGCACTCTGAACACTAACCGACGAGCTTAAACCCGTAATAAATAAAGTATCCAAGCACCGCCAACGCCCCGATCAGGATGATCGCGGCATAGCTCCGCACAAATCCGACCTGGAGATGTCGCACCACATTGCCGAGCTCAATCACAAAACTGCCGATGCCGTTGACGATGCCGTCAACAAAGCCGACGTCAAACCCTTTCCACAGTCCCTCACGCGACAAACGTGTGATCGGGTCGACGATGTAGCCGTTGTAAAGCTCGTCGATACGCCATTTTTGTTCGAGGATCTTCGGCATCTTTCGCAGCGGATTGCTGCCAAACATAAACCATCCGATCGCGATTCCGAACACCGCGAGGATCACCGAAAGCACTGCGAGCGAACGCTCGGTCGACATCTCTTCGACTGAGTGCTCAACCGTGTGCTCAGCAGCTTTTGTAGAGGCTGTTTCCGAATGCCCAACTACTTTCGTAGCCGATTCGCCGAGCGTAGCCGGAGCAGCTTCGTGCTCGGCCTTTTTGCCGACGTGAGCAATGACAGGTTCGAGTATACGCTCGAAAACATTTACGTCGCCACCACCAAAGAGCGAACTCACTGCGTACGGAATACCGACCAATCCACCAACTGTCGAGAGGATTGCAAGCACGACGAGCGGAAGCGTCATCGTCCACGGCGATTCGTGCGGTTTGAAATCTTGCGGGATGTGATGATGTTCGTCATCGTCATCGTGCGAGTCAGAACCACCTGCGGTAGCGGGTGTTTGAAGATGGGCGTCCTCAGACTCGGAGATATCGGATGCGTGCGTTAAACCACCCGCTACCGCAGGTGGTTCTGACACGTGGTCATGAAAACGCTCACTGCCGAAGAATGTCATCACCATCAGACGCGTCATATAGCACGCAGTCAGAATGGCGGTCAGTAGCCCGACGCCCCATAGAACGTAATTCCAGTTGGCGGGCAGATTCGGGGCCGCGAATACCCGATAGAGAATTTCGTCCTTTGAGAAAAAGCCCGCCCAGATCGGGATGCCGCAAATCGCGAGCCAGCCCATCATCATTGTGATGAAAGTGACCGGCATGTACTTTCGCAGGTTGCCCATCTTTCGCATGTCCTGCTCGTGATGCATTCCGTGGATGACCGAACCGGAGCCCAGAAAGAGCAGGGCCTTGAAAAACGCGTGCGTCATCACGTGAAAGATCGCCGCGACAAACGCCCCGACGCCACACGCGAGGAACATATACCCAAGCTGCGAGACCGTCGAATAGGCGAGAACTTTCTTAATGTCGTTTTGAGCAAGGCCGATCGTCGCGGCAAAGATCGCGGTCGCACAGCCGATGATCGCGACGATGAACATCGCGGTAGGGGCATTCTGATAAATGCCGTTACAGCGGACGACCATGTAAACGCCAGCGGTGACCATCGTTGCCGCGTGGATCAGCGCCGAAACTGGTGTCGGGCCGGCCATCGCGTCCGGCAGCCATGTAAACAGCGGTATTTGTGCCGATTTGCCGGTCGCTCCGATAAAGAGCAAAACAGCCGCCGACGTGATGCCGCCCGCGATCAGTGTGCCCCAGCCAAAGGCTTCGGTCGGCATCGCGGCGATGAGATTTAAGGCACTCGCAACCGGCGTTCCGTCAACGACCTTGTCGTAAAACGAGATCGAGCCCGTCAGCGTAAAGATCAAAAATACGCCGATCAGCACGCCCCAGTCGCCGATGCGGTTCATTACGAATGCCTTTTTCGCCGCCGTGCGGGCCTCGTCCTTTTTCAGGTAAAAGCCGATGAGCAGATACGAGCAAAGCCCGACGCCTTCCCAACCGACGAACATCAGCAGGAAATTATCCGCCAAAATTAGCGTCAGCATCGAGAACATGAACAGGTTCATGTAAGCGAAAAAGCGATAAAACCCTTTGTCGCCATGCATATAGCCGGTCGCAAAGATATGGATCAGCAGACCGATGAACGTGACAAACAACGCATATATCGCCGAGAGATGGTCCATACCGAGGCCGAAATCCGCACGGAAAGTGCCGACCTGTATCCACGTCCAGAGATGATCGAGAACCGGCTTTTCAATAAACAAAGCTCCGCCGCCCGCGGCAAACGCGATATAAAATGCCACGATCGTCGAGATCGCGATCGTCGAGCAAGCGACCACGCCACTAAACAATTCGTTCTTCAGCCGTCCGCCGATGAGCCAATTGATAACGGCTCCCGCGAGCGGGGCAAAAATTATTATGCTTAAGAGATTATTCTCTGTCATTCTAAAAACTCATGTCGTCGTCATTCTCAATTTCGAGATCACCCGCAACAAGTTCGGCCCAAAATTCTAATGCTGCATCGGTTGCCTCCAACCGATTCAAGACATTCCGGACTTTGCCGTCGTTCGCCTTCAGTTCTGGAAACCGTAATAGCAGGACTGTCAGATCACGGCGATCCGTCCAAGACTTCGACTTTCCAAATCGCGAAATATACGAAGTCACTTTGCTCGCAATCAGCTCTTCGGGCGAAAGGACCTTGATTGCCTCAAAAGACTGGGTATCGGGAAATTCAAATACGGGTCGAACGTCCACGAGATGTCTATTCCCTTCTTTTCGAATCTGATAGACCCGAATACCTTTTCCGCCTGCGACTTCTCGAACACGAACCGCTATGTGAAACCTCTCACTCAAATACTCGCGTAATTCCTCGGCCAATTCTTTTGCCCGTGTCGAGAGAATATCGACGTCCTGAGTCGCTCTCGGCTCGCTGACGTAGGCATTAACCGCTTGGGCACCGAACAGAACCGCATCGTCCCGCCCTTGCAAAAACTCAAGCACGGCGGCTTGGATCTTTGATAAAGGCAGCGGTTCGTGCATCACAAACTCCTGAAATGTCAGTACTTCAGCATTCAGCATCAAGCTTTTTTCTTAGGCCGGCGAACCAATTCACCGCTACAATTCGGGCAAACGCCGTTCATCTCTTCTTTGCAGTCAGAGCAGAACGTGCACTCGAACGTACAGATGTATGCATTGCTGCTCACCGTATCGAGATCGATGTTGCATTTCTCGCATGCCGTTTTCATTTCGAGTGCCATATTAATTTTTCAACAAGCTCGCGTCGTCAACGTCAACCGACTGGCGGTTGCGGAAAAACGCGATGATGATGCCGAGGCCGACGGCGGCTTCGGCGGCGGCGACCGACATCACCATAAATACAAAAAGCTGTCCGCGAACGTCGCCGTAATACCGCGAAAACGCGACAAACGTCAGGTTGACGGCGTTGAGCATCAACTCGATGCACATAAACATGCCGATCGCGTTGCGTTTGAAAATAACGCCGACGCAGCCGATCGTGAACAATATTCCTGATAGTGCCAGATAGCTGGCCAAATTCGGTTCCATGGGTTAAGTCAAATGTCCAAAGTCCAAAGTCCAAAGTTACTGCTCATGGTGACGTATTTCCTCTTCATGTTCGACCACAAGCTCAAGCTGCGGCTGTGCCAATCTTCGTGCCAATATTACCGCTCCAATGATCGCCATCATCAGCAAAACCCCGACGATCTCAACCGGCAGCAGATATTGCGTGTACATCGCCTGGCCGAGGCTGAGCGTTTTGCCGGCGGTCATTGACGGATCGACCTCGTGGTTTGGGGCTTTCATGACCGCATAAAAAACAAACAGCGTCTGTGCGAGCAACACAACGCCGAGGCCTCCGCCTAGTGCGTATAGATATGCAAGACGGCTCTGCTGGCGGTCGTCGTCGAGATTCAAAAGCATGATCACGAACACAACCAATACCATGATCGCACCCGCATAGATCAATATCTGCACCGCTGCTATAAACGGAGCAGCCAGCGTCACATAAATGCACGACAGCGAGATAAACACGCCGACGAGCGAGATCGCGCTATAGAGCGGATTGCGGTGATAGACCATCGAGATCGCACAGGCGATCGCAAATCCGGCAAATAAGAAAAAAAGGGCGGTACCGACCATAAGATTTTCAACAACGGATTAACGCAGATTTACACAGAAAGTGAACAAATAAATGGACTTAAATCCGTGTAATCGATGTTAATCCGTTGTTCCATTTCTTATCTATTCAAAAAGAAAACTATCACGATCGTCAGGATCACATTTCCCAGAGCGACCGGCAGCAAAAATTTCCAGCCAAAATTCATAAGCTGGTCAAAGCGAAAACGCGGCAGCGTTCCCCGTATCCAGATAAACAGAAAGAGAAAAGCGCATATTTTGCCAATAAATACGATATGGCTGGCGAGTGCATACGGGATCGAGCCGACTGCAAACAAATGGCTCAGACCCGGCACATACCAACCGCCGAGGAAAAGCACCGTACACATCACCGAGACGGTGAACATATTGACGTACTCCGCCATGAAAAACAGTGCAAATTTTAGTGCCGAATATTCGGTGTGAAAACCCGCGACCAGCTCCGTTTCGGCCTCGGGCAAATCAAACGGAACGCGATTAGTCTCGGCAAATGCAGCGATCAAAAATACAACAAACCCGATAAATTGGGGGATGATGAACCACCGAAACGGCGATTGTTGCTGGGCTAAAATGATGCCATTAAGGTCGAGCGTTCCAGAAAGCAGGACGACGCCGATGACCGACGCCCCCATAGCCAGTTCGTATGAGATCAACTGTGCCGACGAACGCAGACCGCCCATCAGACTGTATTTATTATTCGACGACCAACCGGCGAGGGCTATGCCGTACACGCCGACGGATGTAATACCAAGCACAAACAGCACACCGACGTCGATCTTTGCTATCGTCAGCGGCAACGCCGTTATGCCCGCACCCAGGCCAAATGGTAGGAAACTCCAATCAACCGTCGTGATCGACGGACCGAACGGGTAAACCACGATTGGCATCAGCGCACAGGTCAAGGCAACCATCGGGGCCAGATAGTAGACGAATTTCGTCGATTTATCCGGGACGATGTCTTCCTTAAAGATAAACTTGAGCAGATCGGCAAACGGCTGTAGCACGCCCCACGGTCCGACGCGATTCGGCCCGATGCGGCCCTGGATCCAGCCGAGCACCTTGCGCTCGGCAAGCACCGTGTAGGCGACGATCATCAGCACGCCCTGAAACGCAAGCAAAATGCCGACGCTGATGACGATGAACGGAAATGCGGTTTTAAGAATAGGTTCCATCAAAATTGCCGTTGGCTTTAGCCAAGGTTGTCTACAACATAAATTTCATTGGGCTTTAGCCCAAAATTCAGTTGGGCTAAAGCCCAGGAAAAAATCTAAATCCGTAACCGTTGCCTAAAAACAACGGCAATTCACCGCCCGCCCGGATTTGAGCGATCACCAGCCGCGACCGATGCGGCTTCGACGCCGTTTGTTTTTGGCGTTCCGTCGAGAGCAAACTGTTCAAGCGGCGACACCAGCAAATTTTCCGGCTTCGGATTGCCGTGTGCGAGCAGGTGAAACTGATCGGTCTTGCTCGTCATCGTCGTCAAACGGTGCAGTTTATGGCCGACTTTCGGCACCTCATTGTTCTTTGCGCCCGTTGACATATTTTCGACCGCTTTCTTTAATTCGGCAATGTCGGCCTTGTTCGATCTTATTTCGTATTTTGCCTGAACCGGAATCGATTCGTCCTTGAGCGACGGGTAACGCAAACCTTCGTAAGCAGGAACGGCGTCCGCCAAAGTGCGGAAAATGCCCGAAGCCGAAAAATCACCGGCGATCTCGACTCCCATTTCGCGTGCGATCAACGCCGTGATCATCCAGTCTGGTTTCGCCTGATGAACGGGCTCGATAGCCTTTCGGACGCGCTGGACGTTGCCTGCGTTATTGGTAAACGTGCCGTCAACCTCGGCAAAGCTCGCCGCCGGAAACACGACATCGGCATAATCGCAGGTCTCAGTCAGGAAAAGCTCCTGCACGACGACGAAATCCTTGCCAGCGAGGGCACTCGGGCCTTGCAGGCTACCGCCGATAAGTAATGCTTTTGAAGTTTTAACAACATCATCGACCAATTTGCGGCCCGAGGTTACATCGTGAGCACCGACTGAATTATTGTATTTCGGCAGCGGATGCAGCGTGACACGGCGTCCTTCGCCCGCCAAACTCGCTGCTGACGAGGCAAAGATTGCTTTTGCGTCATCCGAAAGCTCGCCGCCGAGCATTATTATTATATCGCCCTGCGTCTCAAAGATGGTGTGTCGAACGGCGTTTATCGCTGCCGTTTCAACGCCCATTTTTTCAGCAGCGAGCTTATCGTAGGACGGATCGATCGCCGTCAAAGCAAACGCGTCTACCGAGCCTGCGTTGACGTGTACAAACTGCGTCGCACGCCGCGAGAGATTGATGGGCGTGTCATTGACGCAGATAAATTTTGCACCGCCGTTGCGGACCGCCTGACGGATCTGTTTTGCCGTATAACTCTGCTCTTCTTCAGGTTCGCCGCCTATGAGAATAATGGTCGAGGCGTAGCGAATCTCTTTGTGCGTGCAGAGCGGAACGCTGAGATTATCGAATATCGGAGCAAGATCGCTCACATCTGAAACCGCGTAATTATTCGATTTGCTTGCGTCGGTCGCAAATTTCTTTAGCGTAAAGACTGCCTCGTTCGTCAAACGCGGGCTGGCTACGACACCAACCGACGCACCAGCTTCTTTGAACTTGTCAGTCGCAAATTTTATCGCCGCATCCCACGTCGCCGGGATGAGTTTGCCGCCCTTTGAATAGCGGATCATCGGCGTTTTTATGCGGTTGCTGTGGTTGATAAAACCGTGAGCAAATCTTGCCTTAACATCGAGGAATTCGCCGTTCAGTCCATTGACGTAGCGGTCGCGGGCAACGATGCGATGCACTAAACCAGACCGTGAGCCGATGCTCAACTGCATTCCGTCGGAGCCGTAAACGTCGGTCGTGATCGTCTGTTCGAGTTCCCACGGGCGTGTTTCGTGGCGATAAACTCCATCAAGCAGCGTTCCGGTCGGGCAGACCTCGATGCAGTTGCCGCACTGCGAGCAATTCAACCAGCCACCATAGGTTCCGATGACGGTATTGACGCCGCGATTGCCGGCCTCGATTGCGTCCTCGCCCATCCATTCGTCGCAGACGCGGGTGCAGCGTTTGCATAAGATACAGCGTTGCGGGTCGTTGGCGACGATCGGCGATAGGTATTTTTCGGGCTGAGCGTTCTTTTTCTCGGAAAAACGTTCCTCGACATCACCCCAATCGAAAATGACTTCCTGCAGTTCGCATTCACCGCCGCGATCGCAAACCGGGCAATCGAGCGGGTGATTTGTCAGCAAAAATTCGCCCATCGCACGCTGGGCTTTTTCGACTTCCTCGCTCTGCGTCGTGACGACCATGCCATCGGTGCAGATAATTGTGCACGAGGTTTGCAGCTTCGGCATCTTCTCGATCCGCACGAGGCACATCCGACACGAAGCCTGGATTTCCAAGTCCTGGTAATAGCAAAACGACGGAATGCCGAAACTTTTCTCGCGGCAGACATCGATCAGCCGAGAGCCCTTGTCGACCTCAAATTCCTGCTCGTTTATCGTTACTTTTATCTGTTCTGTTGACATCAAATCTTTCTCGAATATCGCGTTTCCGTTGCCTTAGCTTCGTCGCCGTCGGGCGTCACATTGTATGCGGTGATGACGACCTTATTTTCGTCTACACATTCAATCTCAGCTCGCCAGCCCCAACGCGGCTCGCCGTCGCCGGCGAAATAACTGCCCGACACATTAAACTGTTCGCCCGGGTCGCCCTCGCTAAACATTATGCCGGTTGACATATGAAAGTATCGATCCAGGCGGACTGGAACTTGTTTGTCGCGAGATCAAAACCGTAGATCGCGACGCCATCGAACGGTTTTCCGGCCATACTGCCGGAGTACTCGTGCATAACGAATCTGCCATCGAGTATCGCTTTCATCGAGCCGACCATCGGCGATTCGTCGCCAATAACATCAGGCTCGAACCACGTTTTCGTCGATCCGCTCCACTCACCAACCAGTATGGATAGACGAGCATGGATGCCGCCCTCTATTGACTCTCCAAATTTCATGCTGCGCCAAAGATCAGACTACTTGGTCTTCGTTTTCTTTACCGGGACTTCGACGGCAACGTAAGCTGCCTTTTTATGCTTAGGCCGCGTTTTGCCGTAGCTGCCGACAAAGATTTTACCGCGTCTCGTTCGTTTATCACCTTTTCCCATATATAAACCCTCCTGTTTTTAGTTTGAAAATAGCGGTTTCACCACCGGCGGTATCGTTTTTTCGCCTGCGGGTTTTGCGGCCGGTTCCACGGGTTTTCCGCTAATTATCGAAATTACATAATCCTGAATTTCCGAATTAGTCTGTAGCCGATCATGTTCCTCGCATACAAATTTGCTGGATTTTGGAAACAAGATCGACGCAATTTTGGTAATAAACGACTCGGTTGTGGCCTCCAGGGAACGCCGCGTCACCGTGCCATCGCCGGGGCCGATTATGACCTTTTTAACATCATCGGACGACACCTTTTGCCCGTCCGAAGTGGTAAAACCCGAGGGTTTAAACAGCGTTTTCCATTTATCCTTTTCCTGATAGAGCACTATGCCGTCAAGAGCATCTTTGCAGTCGGAACCAACCAAGTGGATCGAAACCCCGCCTTTGGCGTCCTTTGGCCCAACCGCCAGGGCCTGATGAAGCCGTTTTGCTCGGCTGAGAACCGTCGCGAAGTAGATGTCGATATTTCGCTTTTCCCCTGAACTGAACGCTTCAGAAAATCCCTTATCGTCAAACGGGCTCCACCCATATTTTGCCCACACTTTTGGATCGTAGAGATCGATATTCAGCGGTTTAAGCTTTTCATCGTAAGCGTTTAGTGTGCCCGGTGCCGGCAGTAATTGAAACGCCGCCGGTATCGTAAACACGTCGAATTTAGACATGCTGCGTACAAAGGGCAGATCAATCTTGATTCCGCCGAGCCTCAATCCATTGATCAGAGAATTGAGTGCCAGCGCCGAACCCTCGTTCGGAGTGCCCAGCAAAACGAGCTCATTAAAATCCCTGGCCCCGGCCCATGTCGGCTGTGGTGCCCGGCCCTCGGCGACCAAGTCCGCATCGCCGTACATTGCCGCGTAACGGGCTATAATACCGCCCATGGAATGGGCGACGATATCAAATTTCAGGCCCGGTTTTTTGAGTCGCCGCTTTAACGCCTCAACCTTTCCGACCAATAGCCGCGCATTTGTCACATTGTCGAGGCGCCAATCGTAGGCAAACACATAGAGAGCCTTATCCGCTCCGCGTCCTTTGTCCCAACTTTCTTCGTGATAGCCGCCGCGGGTGACGAGCGAATCGATTAAGCCGCCGTAAACGTCAAATTTCGGCAAAATACTTATTTTTACCGAGCGCAGGAGGTCTCGAGCGACGAGGCTGTCGTGCATTCGGGTCGGATCCGCCAGAATTGGAAGCCGGAGATCGTCGGTCTTTGATTTCGAAACGCGAAACCAAACCGTGTGACCATTGTTTTTATTTACCAGTTCCGAGCCAGTAATGCCGGGAATGATAATGACCGGGTTGCTGCTCTGGGCGGCAAGCGACAACGACATCATCAGGATAAAAAGGCCGACATACGCGTACAATCCGCTAATTTGTTTTAGTGTTCTGATATTCATTTCAGACATTAGATGTTCGGATTGACGTTAAAATCTCCTGTTTTATCCACGAGCCACTTTTTAAAGTCGCCTGGAAACTGTTTGATCGCCGACTGTATCGGCCACGCCGCTGCGTCGCCCAGCGGGCAGAACGATTTGCCCTCGATATTGTCACAGATGTCGAGCATCAGCTTGGCGTCCTCAGGCCGTCCGCCGCCGTCGGCGATGCGGTTAAATATTTTCACCAGCCAATCGGTGCCTTCGCGGCAAGGCGTACACCAGCCACAGGATTCGTGTTTGTAAAACTCAGTCAGGTTTTTGGTCGACTGCATGATGTCCACGGTTTCGTCCATGACGATGAATCCACCCGAGCCAACTGACGACCCGGCGGCGACAAGTCCTTCGTAATCAAGCGTTACGTTTTTACCGATGATCTGTCCAGCGTTCATTATATAAACGCTCGATCCGCCGGGAATACATGCCTTTAGCTTTTTATCGTCATGAAGCATACCGCCGCAGTCCTCTAAAATAAATTTTTCCATGTCGGCGTAACCCATCGGAAGCTCGTAAACGCCAGGCTTTTTGATGTGTCCGCTGACTGACCACAATTTCGTGCCGCCAGATTTTTCGGTGCCGAGTGCACGCCAAGCATCGCCGCCCATCTGGATGATCTGCGGCACGGCGGTCAATGTTTCGACATTATTTACGACAGTCGGCGAAGCATAAACGCCCTCGACGGCAGGGAACGGCGGTTTCAGACGCGGATGGCCGCGAAAGCCTTCGAGTGAGCTGAGTAACGCAGTTTCTTCACCGCAAATATAAGCTCCCGCACCAGTGTGCGTGTGGATGTCCATTGAAAACTCGGAGCCGAGAATGTTATTGCCGAGCAATCCGGCCTCGCGAGCCTCTGCGAGAGCTACATCCATGATGTCGATCAAATATTTGTATTCGCCGCGTGTGTAGACGTAGCCGGTCGTCGACCCGAGTGCCCATCCGGCGATGATCATGCCCTCAATCAACGCGTGAGGATCGCGTTCCATCAAATAGCGATCTTTGAACGTGCCGGGCTCCGATTCGTCGGCGTTGCAGACAACGTATTTGGTTTTCGGCGAGTCTTTCGGCACAAACGACCATTTCATGCCCGTCGGAAACCCCGCACCACCGCGTCCACGCAGTGCACTCTTTTTAACTTCGTCGATGACGTCAGCCGGAGCCATCTTGAGCGCTTTTGCAAGCGACTTATAGCCGCCGTGATCGCGATACACCTTCAGCGTATGCCCGTCCTTAACGTGCATCAGCTTTAGTTGAAGCGGCTCACAGCCTATCGCTTTGATTTCCATAAAATCGGAACGCGGACACTGCCGTCCGCATTTTCTTATAGTCCCAGATCCCTCGCGATCACCAAGGTGTCGGTGTATTGAACAAACTTAACGATCTTGCCGCTTTCAAATGTCCAAGCATGTGCGAACGGAGCGGTCATATTTTTTCCGGTCTTGAGGTACTTGCCCGAATACGTACCGAGTGCGACCACACTGTCGCCGCCGTCGACGATCGTTTGCGGAATGGCTGCAAAGCCTTCCCATTCGGTCGCGAATTTAATAAAAACATTCTCAAGAATGGCGTTTGGGCCGACATACGTACCCCCATATAGAAAGCCCTCGGCCTCGGTCCAAGTGATGTTTGGATCCATCGCGCCTAACACACCGGGGATGTCTAAGGCGGCAAAATTGTCATACAAGCTTTTTATTATCTCGCCATTTCGGATGATCATATTATTCTATGTCTCTCACCGGCCTATTTACAGTCGGCTAAGATCTTGTCCACCTTCTCAACCGTCAGATCCTCATGATAATCAAACCCGATCTGCATCACTTTTCGCAACCGTCGTAAATCCCTTGAATAATCTCGCCGTTTGTATGGATCAAATCAACTTCTTAAACTCAGATTCCGTTAGTCCGGCATCTTTAACGATTCCACCCATGGTTAAAGCATTTACTGGATTATGCCTTGGGATAGTGACGATTCGTTCTCCGTTCGTCATCACAATGTGGCCGCCTTGTCTTGCAACCCAAAATCCGGCCTTTTCCAAAGCCTTAACAGCTTTCACGTGGTTAACGCCTGAAATCTTCGGCATTAAGCCGCAACCTCCACCTCTCTGATCTCAGCATCAAGCAAATTCATATCGACTACATCGAGATATTCCCTTATAGCTTCCCTAATGTTGTCGAGAGCCTCTTGCTCAGTTTCGCCCTGCGACCAACATCCCGGCAGAGCAGGGCAGGAAACGCTGAAACCTTCTTCTGTGTGATGTAACGCGACTTTGTAATGCATATGCTACTTACACTCCGCTAAGATCTTATCCACCTTCTCAACCGTCAGATCTTCGTGATAATCAAACCCGATCTGCATCATTGGTGCCGTGCCGCAGCTTCCCAAACACTCGACCATTGTGACGGTATATTTGCCGTCCTCGGTTGTTTCGCCGGGGTGAATGCCGAGTTTTGAGCAAACATGCTCGGTGATCTCCGGCTCACCCATGATCTTGCACGACAGAGTCTTACAGATCTGGAGGTGATGGCGGCCGACGGGTTGCAGATTGAACATCGAATAAAATGTCGCCGTTTCCCAAATGTCCGTCACCTCGAGATTCAAAAACTTTGCCAGATAGTTAACGCCCAGATTGTCGATCCATCCACGCTCGCGCTGCACAAGCATCAACAGCGGTATCAACGCCGAACGGCTCCGTTCGGCCGGGTATTTCGCGAGGTGCGACTTCATCTCGGCGACAACTGTCGCCGAAAACTCCGCCACCTCGTCCGAGACGAGAACCTTATCCGTATAACTTGTAGCTGTTGCTCCTGCCATTATCTATCTCAAAAGTTTTTCTTCTAACTGGTAAACCCGAATCTCAAGTTCGCCCAATCTCGCCCGCTCCTTTGCACCAATGTCGGCGGTTTCATTTAAATCATTCAGTTCTAACCTGATCTGATGGGTCTCGTCTACTAGAGTAGTGAGTTTTGTTTCAACAAGGTTGAGTTTGGCCTCAACTACCATCAAGCGCTTGTCGATCTCCATCAACTTAGAGGCCACCTCATCGACCTTAATGTCGATCATCCGCGACTGTTCACCAAGAACCTCGAACTTGCCTTCAAGCTGATCAAATCTACGTCCAAGCTGATCAAATCCCTGCTCAAGGCGATCCATCTTGAACGAGTTTGTCCTGATATCGGAAGTCAAACCGTCAAACTTTTTCTCTGCTATATCAACAAACCGCATCATCTGCGCCTTGAAATCAAGCATGTCGGACTTAAACTGGTTATCAGAAATCTCTTCGGCCATAGTTTACCTACCTATCAATTTCTCCCAACACAATATCCAACGACCCAATAATCGCCACGACATCCGCGATCATTTCTCCTTCGCTCATAATGGGCAGGGCGGATAGATTTACAAAGCTCGGGCCGCGAAAATGGACGCGTTCGGGTTTTGGGCCGCCGTTCGATTTCATATAAACGCCGAGCTCACCTTTCGATGCCTCGATGGCGTGATAGACCTCGCCTTCGGGGACGTTAAAGCCCTCGGCGACGATCAGGAAATGGTGGATCAACGAATCCATATGCTTGCGCATGTCGTCGCGGTCGGGAAGCACGATTTTCGGAGCGTCGGCCTTTATCGGGCCGGGTTTCAGGCGTTCCAGGGCCTGGCGGACGATCTTGTGCGATTCGTAAAGTTCACGCATTCTGACCTTAAATCGCGACCACACGTCGCCGTCCGGTTCGGTTGGAATGTCAAAATCGTATGTCTCGTAACCTGTGTAAGGATTAGCTTTGCGTATATCGAGTTCGACGCCGCTGCCGCGAAGGCTCGGGCCGGTCAAGCCCCAGTCTATCGCATCTTCGGCGGAAATAATGCCGACGCCTTTTGTACGGCTTTGCCAGATCGTGTTGCCGGTGGCGAGCGTTTCAAATGTATTCAACGCTTCCGGAAAGTCGTCCATGAATTGCTTGACGCGGCGTTCAAAACCCGCAGGCAGATCCATCATCAGGCCGCCGATGCGGAAATAGCTTGGCGTCAGACGCCCGCCCGAGGCGGCTTCGATCAGGTTCAGAATCTTTTCACGGTGGCGAAAACAGTAGAAAAATATGCTCATTGCACCGAGATCGAGGGCGCTCGTCCCGAGCCAAACGAGGTGGGACGCAATCCGCTGTAGTTCGCACATCAGCACACGTATAACCTGTGCACGTTCGGGAATTTCGAGATCGAGGAGCTTTTCAGCCGCCATCACGTACGCGAGATTGTTGCCGAGCGGATTGAGGTAATCCATCCGGTCGGTGATGACGATGCCCTGTTGGTATTTTTTGTATTCAAAGAGCTTCTCCATTCCCGTGTGGAGATATCCGATGTCCGGAATTGCCTTGATGACCAGCTCACCGTCGAGCCGCAGATCGAGACGCAAAACGCCGTGCGTCGAAGGGTGCTGTGGCCCCATCGACAGCGTCATCTCAGACTCAAGCGACTGGTCGAGCACCTCAAACTGGCTCGGAATATTTTCTACAGCGGTGGCCATAATTAAAACCTAAAAACGTCCGACAAATTCAACGAGAACTCAGGCAGAATTGGCGATTCGATTATTTCGCTGATCCCATACCGATTTACGAGCTCCTCATTTTCGCCGTTGAGCCGGTAAACTTCGATCTCATTGAGCATCCCATCGACAATCCAGTATTCGCGGACGCCGAACCTGCCATACATCTCTCGTTTACGAACGCGGTCGCGAACTAAATCTCCATCACCGTAAGACAGCACTTCGATGAGAAGTTCCGGTGCCGCATTGAATTTGCCGGGAAACTTTTCGTCGTTAGCGGTGACCTTCGTCTCGATAGTTTCGTGCGTCGCAAAAACCAGGTCCGGAATGACCGCGTCCTGACGCGTAAAAATCACACCGGGACCGGGAAATACTTCTCCGATGGGATGGGTTTCCAGATACTGGCAAATCTTGAACATCAAATTCGTGATCGTCCGTTGGTGATTAAGATGAGGCGCTCGGGACACGAATAATTCTCCTCCAATAAGCTCGTATTTGCTGTTCCCGTCGTCGGGCAGGAATTCGATGTCGTCTACCGTGTACCTGATCGGTAACGGACGAACCTCTGTTCTTGCCTGATACATCTCCTTGCTTATCATCATTAATTCAAACTATAAGGCTCGTAGCCTCGCAACGGATAATCCTTTCTCAGCGCATGACCGTCGAAATCCGAGGGCAGTAAAATGCGCCGAAGATCAGGATGTCCGTCAAATATCACGCCGACCAGATCGTAAGTTTCACGTTCGTGCCAATCGGCCGTCCGCCAAACGTGAGTGACAGTCGAAACGTGTGCATCGTCATCGGCGAGCAATACCTTTAACCGAAGACGTTGATAATGCCTGGTCGAAAACAGATGATAATTGACCTCAAATCGCGGATCCTCTTCGGGGCCGCGGTCGCAGCCGCAGAGGTCGGCGAGCAGGTCAAAGCCATGCTTTTCCTTCAAAAATCGGCAAGCCTCGACGATCGATTCGCGGGGAACAACGACCGTCACTTCTCCGTGGCCTTCCGCTACGCTTATGACCCAAGCTGCATTTTCCGCCTTCAGTTTTTCGACGAAATCCAAAAGAGATTTCATAACAGGTCTGATTTACCTTGATCGTACCCAAACAGCCGACCATTTTCCTTTAACAACGTCTTTTCCGCCCCACGTTCCGTTGGCCAGGCGCCGGCCACTATTTCTTACAAACGACCAATACGTTCCGGTGCCAATATTGCCTTTCGCCTGTGTTACACGCGTACCGACGATCGCGAACCGGCTCGTTTTTCTATTAAACGAACCGCCAAAATACTCGCGGCCTCCGTTTTCGCCATCCAACGACCGCCAAGTGAAATGTCCGCGATATTTATCGAGCGAGCCTACGTGTTTCCGGCTGTCAAACTTGATTGACCCGGCCCATTTCACCCCTTCTTCGTCACTTCCAGTGACTTTCCAGATTCCTAATCGTGGTGCGGTCCAAATGGAGCGAGACTGTGCCGCGAGAGTCTGCGGCAAATAGCTAAGTGCAATCAAAACCGCAATGAAGATTAGCAAGCGTTTTGCCATTACGAACTTCTTCGTTTCTCGTGCTTCGACGGCACCGAATACGGTCGCGACGTTTCGCCTGCCGCGACTTCCGTCTCCATTTCTCTCTCAAGCGCCGTGCCCTCGGTCACCGGCAGCGTGCCGGGGACGATCGATTCCCGCGACTCTGATTCGAACGTGTCGCGGCGATCCTTGACCGACTCTTTCATGATTTTGTCCTGCAACATCATGATCGCGTGAACGAGCATCTCGGGGCGCGGCGGGCAGCCGGGAACGTAAATATCAACCGGCACGATCTTGTCGACGCCCTGCACAATCGCATAGTTATCAAAAACGCCGCCCGATGTCGCACACGCACCCATCGAGATAACCCATTTTGGTTCAGGCATTTGATCGTAAATACGGCGAAGGACGGGTGCCATCTTACGCGAAACGCGGCCCGAAACGATCATCACGTCGGCCTGACGTGGCGACGCTCGAAACGTCTCGGCTCCAAATCTGGACAGGTCATTGCGTGCCGAAACGGTGTTCATCATCTCAATAGCACAACACGCGAGGCCAAATGTCGCCGGCCAGAGGCTCGATTTACGCGCCCAGTTGACGACTGCGTCAAGCTTGACGGTGACGATGTCCGGCAGTGATTCAAATAATGTATTTTCTAAACCCATAATTCCATGAGTTCGTTGAGTTTTTAGGGTTTATTGAGTCCATTGAGAGAAACTTACTCGATCTCAACGAACTCCATAAACTCAACGAATTCAATAAACTTTTCAAGCCGCCAATTTCTGCTGTGCCTCCTCATTACGCCGCTGTTTCGCCATCAATTTGGCCTCTTCGCGAACCTCGGCGCGGGCCTGTAGTCCCCAATCGAAAACGCCTTTCTTCCATACATATATATACCCGACGATCAGCGTGGCTATAAAAACCATTATCTCGACGAAGGCCACCGTGCCAAAAACAACCGGGCCGGCGGCGATCAGGCTCTTAAATGCCACGGCGAACGGGATGATGAACAGGACTTCGATATCGAACAGCAAGAAGATAACGGCGACGGTGTAAAACTTGATCGAAAACCGGTCGCGGGCTGACCCGATAGGGTCTTTGCCGCATTCATACGGCATCAACTTGACGGCGGTGCGCTTACGCGGGCCGATCAATTGCGTCACCAGCAACTGGCTCAAACCAAACCCCGCCGCGACCAAAAACATCATCGCAATCGGCACGTAATCGAACACGTTGTATTCAGACATCTATTCCTCGCGGCCCAAGGCCAAGCCAAAACGGAAAAACTCCGTAGAAATGCCCGCAATTCCCATCAAAACCTTGAGAATAATGGCACAAACTAAATCCTAAGTTAAGCGCCATTTAGTGTCAAGGCAGTTTGCGCGTGCTGTTGCTGATATGACGACCGAATGCGACGCGCGGCGGCTTCCATTTATTCGTTGACCCTAAACGATGCTGTATGTTAACTTGAATATGGCACAAAGTGCCGTAAATACGCCATTTCCCCGCTCCGATTTAATTAACAAGTTACAGTGATCTCAGGGTTTAACACAGATATTGAGTTTAACGATACCGTTTACCACGTTCAGACCGAGGACAAGGGTCTGAAATCGCGGTTGATAGTGTCGCTTGTCTATGACAAGGGCACGATCCTGGCGAGCAAGCGGGCGTCGTATGACGATCTGGCGGCGGGCGAATTTGATGAAAAAGAATTGACCGACCGGCTGAACAAGCAGCATAAATTAATATGTGCGGCTATCAAGGCAGGCCGGATCGGAGAATTGCAGAAAATGGCGGGCAAAGACCGGGCGAAACTCGTCCCGGCTGAGGTTGCGGTCGAGGCGGGGGTCCAGGAACCGGTCGTCAGCGTCCCGGTCATCCCCATCGCGGTTGGCAAGGTCGGGGTCGAACGCGTCGTAACATTTACATCCCTTGATGCAGTCGAAACCGTTAGCCACCACGTCGAAATGCCCGTAACGCCCATCGTGGTCCCGGGGCCCCGGCCCGAGGCCGATCCGTTTGCCGATGAGCCTATTTTTGACGCGGTCAGCATTATCGAAGACGACGAGATACTCCCGGCCGAGGCCGTCGCCGTCGTCAGCGAGTTGTCGGGGCAGGAACGCCCGGCGAATCAGAAACTCAGCCTCGAACTGCTGGGTGAGTCGAAATTCAAAGGCGGCGACCGCCGGACCGTCAACGTCATGGTCTGCCGCGGGACCGAACGCAAGGTTGTCGCAAGTGCCGAGATAATGATCAAGGTGCTCGGGTCAAGCTTTCGCCCGGTCATTTTTCACGCGAGGTCTGACGCCAACGGCCTCGCAAAGGTCCACATGCAGCTCCCGCATTTCGAGGCTGGACGAGCCGCCCTGCTGATCCGGGCCATCGCCGACGGCGAAGAGATCGAACTCCGCCGCGCCGTTACGCCCGGCTAGGTTTTTGCTGAACCGCGTTTGCAGAAGCCCGCGCATGAGCAAGGGCATAACATCCAACACTGTGAGTTACGCCCTCGCTCACGCGCGGGCCTCCGCATTTGTTATCATCGGGAGGTGATAACCGTACACCTCAATGGCGAAGCCCGCGAAATCCCGGCCGCGACCGATCTCATCCGATTGCTCGAAATATTCTCACTTCCTTCACAACGCATCGCGGTCGAATTAAACAAAACGGTCGTCCGACGCCCGGATTGGCCGCTGACTATCGTTGGTGACGGCGACAGGGTCGAGGTGGTGCATTTCGTGGGTGGAGGATAGGAAAGAAATTAGCCACAGACGACACAGAGATTTGGAGAGATGGTTTTTTATCAATTCCCAGACGTGATCGCCAAAACGAACTCCAAACAAATATCTTTTCTCATCTTTCTCTGTGACCTCTGTGACCTCCGTGGCCCTCTTTTTGCTTTCTCTCGCCCTTTGCGTGAAAATTGTCTTTTAATATGTCAGACACATTTTCGCTCGCCGGCACCATATTTACATCACGCCTTATCATCGGCACGGGCAAGTACCGTTCTTACGACGAAATGAAGGCGGCGCATACGGCCTCGGGAGCCGAAATGGTTACGGTTGCGGTCAATCGCGTTCCGCTCGACGGATCGACCGAATCATTTCTCGACCACCTCAACCCGTCGATGAAAATATTGCCGAACACCGCCGGATGCTACGACGCCGACCACGCGATCCGCACCGCAAGACTCGCCCGCGAGGCCCTCGAAACCGATTGGATAAAGCTCGAAGTCATCGGTGATCCGGTCACTCTGCTGCCTGACAACGAACAAACACTCGAAGCCGCTAAGGTATTAGTAAAGGAAGGCTTTATCGTGTTGCCATATTTCACCGACGACCTGATAATGGCCAAAAAACTGCTCGCCGCCGGTTGCCCGGCCGTGATGCCGCTTGCCGCTCCGATCGGCTCCGGCATGGGCGTTCAAAACCCTTCGAATTTACGAATAATGCGTGAGCAATTACCCGAAGCGACGATCATCGTCGACGCCGGAGTCGGCGTCCCATCCGACGCTGCCATCGCCATGGAACTCGGTGCCGACGCGATACTCATGAACACTGCCATCGCCGAGGCCCGAGACCCAGGCCAGATGGCCATGGCAATGAACTACGCCGTCCAGGCCGGTCGCCTCGCGTATCTCTCCGGCCGAATGCCAAAACGTCTCTATGCCTCAGCGTCGAGCCCGATCGAAGGCGCTATAAAATAGAGATTTTTCTGACATAATCTGCGAAAATAATTTGCGAGGTAAATTTGAGATGTTACGAACACTAACCGCAACAATTTGGCGTGAAGATGATGGATATGTTTCGCTTTGTTCCGAACTCGATATTGCCAGTCAGGGCGAATCGGTCGAGGATGCAAGAAACAATCTACGCGAGGCGGTCGAGTTGTTTTTTGAAACCGCCCATCCAAACGAGATCTCAGACCGATTGAACTCTGAGCTTTATATTTCACCTATGGAGGTTGAAGTTGGGGCGTTTGCGTAATCTATCTGGTAGCGATGCCTGCAAGATTCTGTCGGAAAATGGATTTATTTTGACCCGTCAACGCGGAAGCCACGCGATCATGCAGAAGATAATCGACAATGGAACTGTAACGGTTCCTGTTCCGATGCACTCCGAAATTCGTGTGGGCACATTGATGTCTATTATTCGACAATCCCGCCTCGAACGCTCACTTTTCGAATCAAATTTATAGATATGGGAGTTCGGGTATTATTTTTCGGAGCTACCGCCGCAGACACCGGGAGGCGAGAGATGTTACTCGATCATGGTGAGCCGAAATCAGTCGACAGTTTGTACAACCAAGTCCTAGAGACCTTTCCAAAGCTGCGCAGACATAGACTTCTTTATTCTCTAAATCAAACCTACGCCACCGGTGACGAGATCGTCTGTGACGGTGATGAACTGGCGATCTTCACCGCTGTTTCTGGCGGCTGATTTCAACAGGATGGACAGGATATACAGGATGCTTTATCCTGCCCATCCTGTATATCCTGTTAGAATCTAACTCGATAAATGGATTTCAACGAACTAACAACCAAACCCATCGACTTCACAACCGTCGCCCGCCGCATTGTTCCGCCGGATTGTGGGGCGACGGTGACGCTGGATGGTTACGCACGGAAGTTTACGAAAGACAAAGTAACCGGCGAAGTAAGAGAAACGCTGTACCTCGAATATGAGGCTTATAAGCCCATGGCAATTAGCGAGATGAAGAAACTCGTAGAAATTTCAAAGGGCAAATTTGAAATTTCAAACGTCGGCATCGTCCATCGTCTCGGCAAGCTTGAGATCGGCGAAACGAGCGTCGTTATCTCGGTCGCCGCACCTCACCGTGCAGCCGCGTTCACCGCCTGCGAATGGCTTATCCGCGAACTGAAACGTACGGTGCCGATCTGGAAAAAAGAGGTCTATGCGGATGGCGAAGAATGGATCGAGGGAGATTCGGAGAAATCTTAAGAGTCGTGATTACTAATAGTGCTGCGTAATGGAATTTTTTGAAGACATGAATTTTTAGCCACGAATTACACGAATTACACGAATGACACAAATAAAAAGAAAAAATATTCGTGTAATTTGTGTAATTCGTGGCTAAACCTCCTTGGTGGTACTAAGTCCCGGTCAAGGCGTTTGTCCGTATAGATTGCGGGTAAGTTCGGGCATTCGTGGGTCCTGCCGCATTTTCCAAAACACCGGGTCGGCGACGAAGATAAAGTCCCATTCCCGTCTTTCGGCTGCCACTGAGAGAGCTTCGAATGCCTTGTCCGTTTCGCCGAGTCTGGCGTAGATTTTTGCTGCCTGAAAATACTGCGGTTGCTGCGTTGGCGGATGCAACCTCATCTCGGGCAACGGTCCGACAGCCGCCAATAACGGCGTGTTTATCCTCGGCCCGACTGCCACCAGAACCGTCGTCGCATATAACTATATCGGTCTCAACGCCGCCGGAACGGCCGCGATACGCAACGGCCTCGGGACGACTGGCCATTCGATCCTGGTCTTAAATTCAAATGGCAATACCATCGGTGATCCGGCCAGTGTTCCGCAACAGAAACCTAGCTTTTCGCTACAGGATATTGACGTATCGAATCCTGACGCTAATGGCATGAAATGCGTTCAGAGTAGAGAGGACGGATCATTCGTCAGATTTGATACGCTCACTCGCGACTGGGCGGCAAGGAACTGTACAACCGGTGAAACGTTTATCCCAGGACCGCTCGGAAATATCTTCGACCTTCCATTTGGCGGACAATTATTTTCCGTCCCCAATATTCCAGTCAGCGCGAAGTTTTTCCCAGCTGACAAGGGTTTGGCGGACATTGGTATCCGTAACGCCATCGGAAACATAAGTATCCTTGACGCTGATTTATCAAACAACGGCAGTTGCCAGTGTCCGCCAACGGGCCGTGAATTCTTATTGGGTGCCCTCGAATTCGGCGGCTTCTCCGGAAGCAATTTTAACATGGTCGTCGACAATGTTTCCGGCGTCGACGCTGCGGTGACAACCAATCTAAGCCTCCCGGGTGAAAGGTCAATTTGGGTATCGACCGGACTTGGCAATGTGTTTTCGAGGAATTACTCAGTGACTGTTGACCAATCGAATATAATTGCACCTTCGGGTTCAAACAATATCGTTTCGGGTGGGTTCTATATTAGTGGTCCTAATGTCGCTTCGTTTTCTGGCTTCGATTTGAATTTCCCAAACTACACCGTCTCGACCCGCGAGAACGGCGTCGTCTCTGTCGTCGGCACCGTCGCCGGCCCGCCTAACGCAAGCATGGAAGTCGAGTTTTTCGATGAGGAAGACGTACATGAGTCTGAACGCGACTCTAAATCGCATGGTAAAACAGGTATTTCGCGTTCAATGACGACTGGTCCCGACGGGACGGCGTTTTTCCAGATTGACTTTACCGGTTACGAAGCGGAACGCGCGAGAACCGCAGCCGCGCTAGCGGCCACCGCTACACTCTTCGACGGTCCCGTAATGCGCCCGGACAGCCCATATTCCCAGACCGTTGCGGTTCCCGTCAGAACTTCACAGATGTCGCCGGCAATTCCGGTTACTTCTGTGGTCACGGTATCGGGCCGGGTGACGACACCGGGCGGA
The DNA here is from genome assembly GCA_038227175.1 of Pyrinomonadales bacterium. Taxonomy (GTDB): domain Bacteria; phylum Acidobacteriota; class Blastocatellia; order Pyrinomonadales; family Pyrinomonadaceae; genus OLB17. The sequence continues at coordinate 48,910 of JBBRPZ010000017.1, forward strand.
ATCGGATTACGAAACGCGACGGTTTCTATCACCAACTCAAGCGGTGTCCGCCAAACTGCCACGACGAGTTCGTTCGGATTTTACACATTCGGCAATGTTGGCTCCGGCCAGGCATATACGATCACGGTTTTATCAAGACTCTATCGTTTTGCCCCGCGGATGGTGCTGGTCAATGGCAATCTAACGGATGTGGATTTCGTTGGGCTGGAGTAGGCAACAGCTAGGCTGCGGCCCATACGTGAAAAACGCATAGATGACGATTTTGTAATAAAGATTTAACAAAATCGTAACACTGATTCTTGCTCGCCACGTCAAACTGTCATATTATTCAGGCAATCTTTCTAATTGTACGATCCGGTTTGGATTGAGCCATTTTGGCAACCCCTTAACTTTGCCCTTACAGGAAAATATTATGCGTAAACTATTGACTTCATTGGTTATTTTACTAATTTCATTGTCGGCGTTCGGCCAGTCGGCATCGACGTCCGGCAATATCGAAGGCCATGTTGCCGACCCTAACGGAGCGGTTATACCCGGCGTTTCGGTGACCGCCAAAAACCAGGACACCGGCTTTGCCAAGACCGCCACGACCGACGCGGACGGCAATTTTATCTTTGTGCTGCTGCCGCCCGGCAATTACAAGGTCGATGTCGCCGCGGCGAAAGGCTTTGCCGCCGCTACCTATCAGAATGTACGGGTGACGGTCGGTGCGAAAACGTCGCTCGACGTGATGTTAAAGGCCGGCGGCTCCGTAAATGTCGTCGACGTCAATTCCGACGGCCAGGGCATCGAGGTGACCCGAACCTCTATCGCAACGACGGTTGACGAACGCCGCGTGACCAATCTCCCGGTAAATGGCCGCAATTTTCTCGAATTTGCGACACTCACGCCCGGCATTGTCCGAGATCCGACGCGAGCCGGCGATCTCGCCGTCGGCGGGCAAAAAGGAACGCTCAACAGCATCCAGATCGACGGAGCCAGTAGCGACAATACTTTTTTCGGGCAGGCGTCAGGCCGGACCGGTTCTGGACGCGCTCCTTCGCAATTTTCGATCGATACGGTTAAAGAATTTCAGGTCAATCAAAACGGATTTTCGGCCGAGTATGGTCGGGCCGCCGGTGCGGTGATCAATGTTGTGACCAAATCAGGCACGAATCGATTGACGGGGAGTGCATTCGAATACTTTCGCGATGAATCGTTGAACGCAAACTCGCCAGTGGTGAAAGCCACACAGGCGTCCAGGGGACAGCCGAATAAGCGAAACAAAGGGCAGATAAATCAGTTTGGCGGCACGATTGGCGGCCCTATTAAGACAGATAAAGCCTTTTTCTTTGGAGCGTATGAAGGCCAGCGGTCAAAATTGCCGAACCCGGTTATTCTTCGCTCGCTGCCGTTCGCCCCGGCCAATGTTCAAACGTTCCTTAACCCGAAACTTGCATTTTATGATCTAAGCCGGAAACAGGATACGTTTCTGATCAAGACCGATTTTAACATCAATGCCCGCAACCAAGTTTGGGTCCGGTTTAACCAGCAGAATTTTACCGGCACAAATCTGGAAAGCGGCGGCAACCTCAACGCGTTTGAACACACAGGTAACAGCAACGTCAAATCGACCTCTATTACGGGAGCATGGATAGCGACGATCTCGCCCCGCTGGTTTAACGAATTTCGATATCAATTTTCACGTGACCGCGAACCCGGCTTCGCGAATTCAACGTTAGCCGAGGTAACGCTCGCGGCTAGCGCAGGGGGGATAAACGACGGAACGTTCAACTTCGGCAGCAACAATTTCAGCCCGCGTGAAACGACGATCAAACGTAACCAGATCATTGACAGCCAGACGTTTCTGTCAGGTAATCATACGATCAAATACGGGGTCGATCTGTTATTTGACCGTATTTTCAATTTCTTTCCGGGACTGTTTGCCGGTTCATATCGGTTTGCCAGCTACACGACATTCTCGAACCAACTGGCAAATCCCCTGGTCCAAAGCGCTGCACAATACCGGCAAAGTTTTGCCGGGTCGGGAACGACAGGAGCTACAACACGTCCAAACAATAACGAATACGGCTTTTTTGTTCAGGACGATTGGCGTGCGGCGCCAAAGCTAACCGTTAATTTGGGACTGCGTTACGACTACCAGGTGATAGCTAAACCGCCGATCTCCAACCCGAATGCAGGGTTGGTGGCGGCCGGATTTGATACGGGCTTTCAACCAAAAGACAAAAATAATTTCGCGCCGCGCATTGGTATGAGCTACGCGTTTAATGAAAAGACTGTGGTCAGGGGTGGATACGGCCTATATTATGGGCGAACTCCGGCGATCTTGACGGGAACCGCACACTCTCAAAATGGAATTCAGGTTATTGCTTTGGATATCAACTGCGTCAATACCCCGGCGTTGTGCCCGCTATTCCCGGCGGTTTTCTCCGCCCCGCCGACGGGAGCGACGCTTGCGGCGATCAATCTGTATTTGTTCGACAAAAAATTCCAACAGCCATACACGCACCAGGCCCGTGTCCAGTTTGAGCGGGAAGTATTTAAAAACACGACGTTTTCCGTCCAATACACTTTGTTTAAAGGACAAAGCCTGACACGGACGCGAAATGCTAATTTGAGTGCACCGGTTGCGACCTCGATCCCGATCTATAATGGCACGACTGCCACGGGCGACAGTTTCACGTTCCAGCGATTTGCCGGAACTGGTTATGCCGGTCCAAAAGTTGCCGGATTTAACCGGATCAGCTTGTTTGAAAGCTCCGCAAAATCGCTCTACAATGCGGTCAGTTTTGAATTTAACCGCAGGTTTGCCGATCATTGGCAGTTCAACACGAGCTATACGCTCTCTAATGCCAAAGACAGCAAGCCGGATCAAACGTCGGTCGTGCCCGGCGCCGATGACGGCAAGATCGCCGAGAATCAGTTTGACCTGACTGGCGAATACGGCCGTTCCGATCTTGATGTCAGGCATCGCTTTATCTTCAGCCCGGTGTTTGATACAGGGAAATTCAAGCATAGCGACAGCAAAGTTGTTTCTGCGTTATTGAGCGATTATGTATTTACGGCCATCGTTCAGGCTCAGTCCGGCATTGCCTACTCGGCGCTTGTCGGCAGCGATCCAAACGCGGACGGCGTCGCTGGCACGGACAGGGTTCCCGGTACGCGTCGAAATCAGTTTTCGACGCCGCCCGCATATATTTTCGATATGCGTATCGGCCGGATAATCCGGTTTGGAGAACACAAACGCCTGTCGTTATTTTTGGAGGGATTTAACATTTTCAACCGTTCGAACGTGTTGTCTGTGAATAACACGCAGTACACCTTTGCATCGGCAGGGACGGTTAGTGGCGTGGCATTGCCAAATCGGCTTTCGACGGCAGCCACGAATTTCCAGACGCCGAGACAGTTCTACTCGGGTTCACCGTCATTCTCGCTCAATAACTCGAGCTACAACCGCGAACTACAGTTGGGGATCAGGTTTGATTTCTAAGGCTGGGTAGTACTCTTATTCACATTGGGGCGGCCGAAAGGCCGCCCTTTTTTGACTGGAGCCGCAAGCATCTTGCTTGCCCGGCGGCGAAGCTAGCCGACTGCGCGCGCGGATGAAAACGCCCGCCGAAATCCAGGCCCTCTGGCAACCAGGGATGCTTGCCCTCCAGTCGTGCGGATCGTCTGAAATTACGGCCGTTTTTGTCTCGCGGCGACAAATGAGCCAGCCCTACACCTACCTTGACATTCCGCAACACATGAAATATTTTAAGGCGCAGTAAATATCGATTTACTCTTGAAAAGGACTTCCCTAGGTTGTTTCGCCTTGTCAAGACCCAGCAGCGGTTCACACGCTTCTCCGCCTTCCTAAGATCCGACAACCTTTCTGTCAAAAGACATTGCAGCTCTATCGCAAGAGCAGAAAGGAGAAACGATGAAAATAATTCAAAAACTTATTGTTTGTATTGGCGTCGTTTTGATATTTATTTCTGTTGCTAATTCACAACAAAAAATGCGAACAATTAACGAAGACGCATATCGGAGAACCAACGAGCCGCTTAAAGTTAGCTATGAACTCTCTGGCCAACCCTTTACAAAGAGAAATCAGACGTCGGCCGATAAAGATTGGCGAGCTTCGCCGCCGATGCAGGCAAGGTGCCTGCGTTTCCGGCGTTAGCGGATCACCTCAAGCGTTAGTGTTTGCTGGCCGGTGATGATGTATTCGAGCGGCGTCAATTCCATCTCGCTGATGATCGTCTGGACGGCGGGTTTGGAGCCACCGGCGGTGCGGTCGTTGTTGAGGGTGGCGAGGACGGATGGCGGCAGGTTTGGCATTTCGCTGGCGCCGATGATCGCTCCACTGCTTGTCCGCGAGAGGATTGCGTAGAGGCGGTCGGGGCGTTTGAGGCGGTTGATGGTGCTGATGAGTTCGGCGGCAGTTTTTGGCACGAACTGCGTCAACGCCGAATTTTGCTGGACGGCGTTGCCGTCGCCGACGGTAATGGTGATCGCTCCCGGGGCCGCGTCTTTCGGCACGGTGACGGGGATCTTTTGGACGATGATGTTGCCGGATTCGGTTCGTGCAAAGGCCGAAACCTCGACGGTCTCACCGGCCCGGACCTGATTCCGGTCTATCGATACGTGGTCGAGCGCTCCAGTTTTGCTGCCGTCGGATGCGGTCATATCGAGCGTTATGCCCGTGACATCGAGCCCGTCAAAACCGGTCCGCAGCAGCGCCGCGAGCGGTACCACCGGTGCGGCGGCGGCGTAGGCTGAAGCCTGCAGGCCGGCGAAACGGCGGCGAATGTTGATCGAATGTTCGCCCCTGATCTTGATCTCGGCGGTCAGGTCGATGGTCGTTTCGCCGAGGCCGCGTTCGTGAGCGCCAAGGGCGTTGGCAACGCCGGCGTTGACGATCAGCGGGGTCAGCGTGTCATCGACGGCGGAGGCGAAATTCATCTCCGTTTTCTGCCCGCGGCTGGTCGTCAGGCGGACACGCACGGGAATCATCCTGGGCTGCTCGCCCAGTTTGCCGTAGATGCCGGTCGCCCGGTCCTGCGTCATGGCACCGACCGGCGAGTCGGGTACTGCAAGCTTGAACGAGTTGTTGGCGTTTGGCACGACGGTGACGACGTGCGATTCGGACATCGGCAGATTCGTCGAGCCGAGGCTAAAAAACGGATGGCCGAAGGCGTATATTTTATCGCCGTCACGCAAGGTCACCGTTCCCGCAGCGGCGATCTGGATGTCGCCGGTCGAAAGGTGCACGACGACCGAATCCCCACCGCGCAGCGTCGTGTCATCGGCCTTTTTCATCGGCAAAACCGCCGAGCCGGCGCCCGACGCGGCCACCGGCATAATGCCAACGCGGGCAAAATCGGCGGCAAACATATCGATCGTGCGCTGAGACAGCCCCGAAATTGCGATAGGCGTCGCGATCGGCCGGAACGTCTCACCGGCGACGGCCATGAGGCGCGAATCGGACGAAAATCCCGACGCATAACTGTTTTGCGGCACGAGAGTTTCAGGGTAATTTGGCCGCCAGTTGTTTGAAAGCAGCTCGGCGTAGGAAAAGGTTCGCGGGCTCTTTGAAAATGTTTTTGCCGAAACGGAAGTCACGACTGTCGATATCATCTGCTCGATCGGCGTGATCCCGCAGATCGGCTCCTTGGCAAACGGAAAGCTGTACGAAATCGCTCCGACGAGCCGTCCGCCGATGTACACGGGCGAGCCGGACATGCCGGCGAAAACGAATGTCCGCTCGGCGTTGGCCCCGCTCAGGCGGCCGACGATCATGTCCTGTTTCGGTCCGATCCAGTTTGGCATGACACCGAGTATCTCGACGTTAAAATCTTCGGACGCCGTCCCATGAAACACCGTTTTTGCCGTCCCGCGCATGCCTTCCTTGATCTCGGAGAGCGGGAATAACTGGGGTTCGGCTTTGACCGGTTCGGCAAACTGCATCTGACCGAAAACACTGGAGCAAACTGCAAGAATTATAAGAAATATGGTATTTATTCGGGCGTTATACATTGTTAAAAACTTCTTCCTTAATGGCTGGCGCTTATGTTAACATTTATATGGTCTATCCGAAAGCCTTACTTTTAGGGCTTTCTCGCAAATCTCACGCCGGTTTCCGGCTTATTCTTCTTAATCGAGTATTAACCGCTATGGCTACAACCACCCGACTTTTAAAGAGTTTTTCGAGGCTTCTATTTCCGGCCGTATTGCTTATCGTCGCCGCAATCGTGGCCGGATCCGTCTGGATCGTGTACACGACGGCACGACCGTTGAATTCACAGTATCTCGTGACGCCCGGCAAATACGGCCAACTGAGTTCGCGTGCCGCCCAGGTCACGGACGAAACATGGACTAATAAGGACGGAACCACATCGCGCGGATGGCTACTGCGCGGTGCCGAAAACGCACCGGCGGTCATCCTGCTCCATAAATACGGCGCGGACCGCTCGTTCGTCCTTAATCTCGGCGTCAAACTCAACGAATCGACCAACTTCACCGTCCTGATGCCCGACCAGCGGGCCCACGGCGAGAATCCGGGCGTCAAAAACGCTTCGTTCGGCGGCTGCGAGGCCGAGGACGCGACCGCCGGAGTCGAATTCCTACGCAGTATTAAGACGCTGAATCAGATGTCGTACGTTGGCAAGAATATTGGCATCTTTGGCGTCGAGATGGGTGCTATGGTCGCGGTTTCGGTCGCGGCGAAAGATCCGGGAGTCAAGGCAATTGCTATCGATTCCGTACCGCAGGATTCGGATGGCGTGCTGAAAGAATCGGTCGAAAAGCGTTTCCCGTTTGTCACCGCCGTGACGACACGGCTGGCGGGTGTTGGCACGTACCTCTACTATTTTGACGGCTGCTACAAGCACGAGCCGGTCTGCGACACGGCCCGGCGGGTCGACAATCGCAACATCCTCCTCCTCGCCGGCCTCGACGCCCAAGCCTTTCAGGACTCGACATCAAAGCTGAGCAAATGCTTCCCCGCGACGAACAAGATCGAGAGCAAACTCGACCTAAGTCCGTCGGGCTTCAGCATCATAAATGCTTCGATAGAGCAGTCCGAGGCTTACGATCAACGGGTGATTGATTTTTTCCGTAACTCGCTCGGTAATTGAGAAGAGGGGAAGAGGAGAAAAGGCGAGGAGGAGAAAATCACCGAGTATTTGCAGGTTTTCGACCTGTCGGCATTACCCATTGATTGGGTTTGCTGATCATGATTACCAACATCCCGATAACTTCATCGCAAGATCGAAACAAATCCCGAGCTAAATCACGATCTATGTAACCGCAACCGACTGCAAACTCAAGCCAAGTCTGTGTTTCGGCGGCTTCGCCCTCGGAATCGTTGAGTTTTGCGATGAAGGCCGCTTCATACCGCCTCTTTCGCCAGGCTTCGGCGAGATTAGCACAAACCGAACGCGACGATCGACGGATTTGATCGGTTAATGAATAAGTTTCTTCTTTCGGAAATGACTTGCTCAGCTCAAAAATTGACATCGCAGTTTCAAACGCTTTTTTGTAAACATCAAGTTCCTGATGTCGCGTAATTTTCATGGCTTTGCTCCTTTTCTTCCTTTTCTCCTCTTCCCCTCCTCTCGCTTACAGGTCGATCTTTTTCTTGCTGTGTCCATTTGTGCGAGAGGCGGTCTGGATATTGGCCGTCTCTTCCATTTGGGCGGCGGCTTGCTTTAGGATCCCCATTAGGTCAGTCAGGCGTTCGATGGTTGAGGTCAGTTCCATCAGCTCGTACTTTTTCTCGTTGTCAAAATTGAAAGCGGCGGTGATGAGGAACGAAAGAGCTTCAGGGTCGGTACGCGCGATCTCGGGAAATCGGCCGCGGCTGCCGCCCATTTTAAATGCCGCCTTCGCCATTCGCTCGAATAAGTCAAACACCTCATCGGCCAATGGATCGAGAACATCGGGATCGTCCGGATCGTCCTCGAAAAACTCAAGATCGCCGACGAGGTAGGGCTCGCCCGCGTCAATATAATCGATGAGGCGATAGCGAATCACGCCGAGCGCCAGGATGTTTGACCGGCCGTCCTCGAGCGTTTCGGAATCGCGGATCTCGGCTACGCAGCCGACCGTGCCGAGCGCCGGTTTTTCGATGAAATCTTCCTGCGGTTCGAAAAGCGTAACGCCGAAAAGATTGCGATCATCCGCGACATCCCGGAGCATCTTGCGGTAGCGATCCTCGAATATGTGCAAAGGCAGTAACTCGTTCGGCAGCATAACGAGCGGCAATGGGAAGATCGGCAGTTGGCGAATGCCTTTAACTTTTTGTGCGGCTTCTGTCATAAAGTTTGAGAGAAGAGGAGAAAAGGAGAAGAGGTGAGGAGGAGCTAGGAATTGTTCAAACTCGCCCCTCTCTCCCCTTCTCCTCCTCTCCTCTTCCCAATTTCAGTGCGATAAACTCCGCTATCTTCTCCGCCGGCTCATCGCCGAGGGCCATTCGTTTGGCACCGATTACCGCGTCGGCAATTGCTTCGCTGCGGCTCTTATATCGGTTGTCGCGAAAAACGAGGTCGTCAATGACACGTCGTTCGAGCTGCTCGCGACCCGCATCGTCCGTCTCGCCGGACGTTTCAAGATAGTCGGCCGGGACCGTGTGATTCTTGATACGCACGTGCAGGGCGTCCGTCAAAATCTTTACTTCGTCCCGGATCTTTTGCATTTCGATCAGAGAATTTGGAAAGCCAAGTTGGCCTCGGAGCGATATTTCGATTATCGGCTGCGGCATGCCGGGCTCGGCTGTACGGGCCTCGGTTTTCACTTTTTCGAGCAGGTCGGCAGTGATATCTTTGGCGTCGGCGTAGCCGGTGACCGGAAAGGTGATCTGCTGAAAAGGCCGGTAATGATATTCGTCGACATGCTTGGCCGATACATTATTCTCTTCGTCGATCTCGACAACAAATGCCCCACGAGTCTCGCGAAATTCGCTAATATTCGTAACCTCGATCGAGCCGGGATTGAATGCCCAGTTATCGATCTCGTAATGTTTATGTGTGTGTCCGAGACCGACGTATTCGACGGCGCTCTTTAGCTCCTTCAATGCATCCATCGACAACGCCGGAATCGGATGTACCTGATGCCCTTCGACGTCGGTGTGAAGCAGCAGAATATGAAAAGCTCCTTCCCGACGATTTTCTTTTATCGCCTGGGTTAGCATCGGGATGGCCCAATTGCCCGATGCACCGTACCAATCGGAACCGAAAATGCGGGCCCGGCCGATGTCGATGTAACTGCCTTTTTTCAGATCCTCATCCCAGGCGGCGTATTCGAATTTGCCCCCGACCGAAACGGGCTCGAGCAGTTTTGCCAGTCCCCAGCTCGATAATGAACGCAGCCAGCTAAATTCATTGTCGGTGTGTTTTTGATCGTGATTTCCCTCGATCGTGATTACGGGGATCGCGGCTTCGCGCAGCATGGTCAGGCCTTCGACGGCGTAGTTCATCGTCTCGGGCGGCACCGACCGCTTATGAAAGAAATCGCCGCACATGATGACGAAATCCACCTTCTCTCCAATCGCGTACCGCTGCAAAACGTCGACCCACGCATCAAAAAAATCGCGTGGGCTTTCGGCAAGCTGGTATCGCGTGCACCCGAGATGCACGTCGGCGATATGGAGGAACCTCATGAGAGAATTTTACCACAACCCGGATTCACCACAGAGACACAGACGCAGAGATAAAACTGAAGGATTGTGAATTATTCATGTCTAGCTTGTGATTTTCAATTTTTGGTTTATTTCTCTGTGTCCTCTGTGCCTCTGTAGTGAAATTTCTGTGGTAGATTTCTTACATGAACAAAGTCGTCCTCATCACCGGTGCTTCAAGCGGCATCGGATTGCACACAGCAAAGTTGTTTCAAACGAAGAACTGGAAGGTCGCCGCCACAATGCGAACGCCTGAGAATGCCGATGAGCTGAAAAAGATCGTCGATATTGAGTGCTTTCGGCTGGATGTTACAGATGCCGATTCGATAACGACGGCGATCGCGGCGACGCTCGAAAAATTTGGCCGGATCGACGCCGTCGTCAACAACGCGGGTTTTGCGGTCGTCGGCCCGTTCGAGGCGGCCTCGCAATCGGAGATCGAGCGCCAGATGAACACAAATGTCTATGGCGTCATGAACGTCTGCCGCGAGATATTGCCGTATTTTCGTGAGCAAAAACGCGGCATTATCGTTAACGTTGCGTCGATGGGGGGCCGCCTCACATTTCCTTTGTACAGTATTTATCACGCATCCAAATGGGCACTTGAAGGTTTTAGCGAGGCACTCCAATACGAGGTCAAGGACTTTGGAATAAAGATCAAGATCATCGAACCGGGCCCGATCAAGACCGATTTTTACGAGCGCTCGATGAGCATTTCCAAAAAAGAGGGTCTGACGGCGTACGACGCTTTTGTGGCCAGAGCAATGCCTAATCTCCAAAAGGCAGGTGAAACAGCACCGGATGGCTCGGTCGTCGCCCAGGTTATTTACGACTCGGTTTCGGACGATTCGTGGAAGATGCGTTATCCGGTGAATTCTCGTGCAGTACTCCTGCTCAGACGAATCTTACCTGACAGCTTGTTTCTGCCGATTATCAGGAAGGCCGTTTTAAGATAGCCAAAATAGCAAAAACGTGTAAGAATACTTGGTAGATTTTGAAACGCCCATCTTATTTATCGAGTTCCCCGGAACTGAGCGACGTTTCCGAAGTAATACACGCGCTTTGAATTGGGAGGGATCGATGAAGATTTTGCTATACAACCCGGATAACGGTATCACGCGGAATTTCATGCCGCATCTTTGGATGTTCCTTCTCCAGTCGCTGACGCCGAAGGAACACGAAGTAATCCTCATCGACGGCAACGCCAAGGCGATGACGCGGCCGGAGCTTGTTCAGTTTTGCAAAGACGAAGATATCGGCCTGGTCGGGATCGGGGCGATGACGCGAATGGTCGCTCGTGCTTACCTGGTCGCTGACAGCCTGCGGGAAGCAGGATTTAAGGTCGTGATGGGCGGTCCGCACGTGACCGAGTGCGCTGACGAAGCTCTCGGCAAAGACGGCGGCCCGCGACATGCCGATGCCGTCGCCCTCGGCGAGGCCGACGAAACATGGCCGCTGCTCGTAGCCGACGCGGCTCGCGGCGAGCTTAAAGAAATTTATCAGCCCGAAATCGACCCGAAAGGCAACGACAAGAAGCCAAACCTACAGCCTTATCCCCATATCCCCTGGGAAACGCTTGATCTCGACCAATTCAGCCTTGTGCCCAAATTTTTTCAGCCGATGCTCTCGAGAATGGGACAGGGCTGGGGCAAATTCTTCGTCGTCCCGATTGAGACAGGCCGCGGCTGTCCATATGGTTGCGAATTTTGCACTGTCACTGGATTTTTTGGCGATTCGATCCGTTTTCGGACAAACGAGAGTGTTGTCGAGGAGCTTTTACGGTTAAAGGCACGCGCAAAGAAAGAAAAAGGCCAGATGGCCGTGTTTTTTATTGACGACAATCTCGCGATCAACAAAAAACGGCTGAAATCGCTGCTTCGCGACATGATCGCGGCCGAGGCGACGCTGCCCTGGGTGGCGCAGATCAGCGCAAATCTGCTCGAGGACGAAGAATTGGTCGATCTCATTGCTCAAGCCGGAGCGAAATGGATATTCATCGGTATGGAGTCGATTGACCCGGCCAACATGGCGGATGTTAACAAGACGTTTTCTAAGCCCGCAAATTATCCCGCTGTGCTTGAAGGCCTTCGCAAACGCAATATATACGCGATCACCTCATTTATATTCGGCATGGACAACGACACCACCGGTGTCGCCGACCGGACGGTCGACGAGATCGAAAGCTGGGCTCCGGGGCTGCCCGTTTTTGGTCAGCTAACGCCATTCCCCGCGACGCCGCTATATACCCGGCTGGAAAAAGCCGGTCGTCTAAAGCGCGTAAAGCACTGGCTCGATTTCGCGCCGTTTGTAATGGCCCACGATCCTTTAAAGATGTCGATCGAGGATGCAAAAAAAGAAACGTTCGCCGCCTGGTCGCGTTCCTACAGCCCGGAGCGAAACCAACAGGCTATCGAGCAAATACGCGAGGCACCGATCGATACGCGTATCGGCCATCTGGTCGCACGACTATTTTTCCGCGGCATCTATTTCCCGCAGATGAGCAAATGGGCTTGGGTCAGGCTCCTCTACGACAACCGCCGCCCGATCATTAGCCTTTCGCGTGAAGGATTGCGCACATGGCGGGCCGCACGAAAGCGCCAGCGGCGTGAGGTGCGGGCCGTGCATACCGTTCAATAGAAAAACGTCTCGCAAGAATCTAAGATGCGAAATCCAGGATCTGCGAGACCGGTTAACACCGGTAAAACAGGTACGAAAACGGCTTCGCCTTTGGCGGGGCCCTTTTTTCATGCCGGGCGACGAAATTCATTGACAGACCACTCGAATAGTTTCAAAATTAGCCTATCTTTTGTGAAAAAAGTCAGAGAGCCGATAACCATTGAAAATATACGACGGGCACACGCGACGCGACGCGGCGATATTCAGCAAAGGCTTGCTGAATTTGCCGCTATAGGTACCCACGGATCCGATAAACAGCTCTGGGAAGAGATGGTTTTCTGTTTCTTTACGGGCGGCTGCTCGGCCCGAATGGGGTTGAATTCGCTCGAAGCCGTTAAACCGATTTTGATAACTGGTGATCAGCCCCAGCTCGCAGCGGCTTTAACCGGTGTCCACCGCTATCCAAATGCCCGCTCGCGATACATTGTTGCCTCGCGCGGGTTTCTTCGCGAACACTGCGATCTCAAGTTGCGCGACGTGCTTCATAGCTTTGACTGCCGGTTAGAGCGGCGCGACTGGCTGGTTCGCGAAAAGGGAATTAAGGGGCTTGGTTATAAGGAAGCGAGCCACTATTTGCGAAATATAGGATTTACGGGCTACGCGATTCTTGATAAACACGTGTTAAATTGCCTTGCCGAGTTAAAAATAATTGACGAGCCCAAGCCACCAAACACGCGTTCAAGGTATCTAATGGTTGAAGAAAAGCTGAGACAACTCACGAAAATGACAGAGATCGACTTTGACGAGCTGGATTTGGTTCTCTGGTCGATGAAAACCGGTGTCATTCTGAAGTAGTTCTCGCTGAAACGGGGCGAGAGTAGGCAAACGGTATGAGGTATAGCGGTTTCATTGCAAATGTCCTGAGATTCCCCCCCGATCTAAGACGAGTTTTCTTGCCCGCCTTTGCCTTGGCTCTGATCTTATCCACGATGGCCGCCGCCGGCAACCCTTTGCCGAGCGGGACTGACGAAGTCAAAAAATTAATAAAAGAAGCCACAAAGTTGACCCGGGCAGGATCGTTTGATGCTGCTGAGAAACTCTTGCGGCGTGCGGTCGATCTGGATGCAAACCGCACGGAGGCCAAGGTCGAGCTTGCCTACGTTTATGTCAAAGAGCACCGTCTGGGTGATGCATATAATATGTGTCTGCCGATCGCGCAGGCCGATCCCAGGAATAGTCGCGCCCTCGCTGTGCTGGGAATGACGCTCCTGACGGGCGGGAGATTTCGCGATGCGCGGCTGATACTCTTCAAAGCTCTTCAGCTCAACAGAAACGAAGACCTTGCGTGGGCGGGGTATGGGTTGCTCGATTTCTATGAAAACAAAATTAACGACAGCCTGTACAATCTCCGCGAGGCGGTTTATCGCGAGCCGAACGAACCCGATTATCTGTTTGCTCTTGCACAGGTAGCCGCACGTTCCGAGAATTATCAGGAAGCCGCCGAAATGTACGATCAGTTTCTACACATTTCCGACAGCAAGGACGCCGAGCGGCGCGAGCGTATTAAGGGGTTGGTCAATTTTTTGCGCTTTCTCGGCCAGACCGGACGTCTATATGTCAGCGACGGACAGAACCAGGCAAAGATCCCGTTTGAACTCGTCGGCAACCGGCCGATCGTAAATCTGTATATCAACGGAAAGAGTGAACCGTTGCGGTTTGTTTTGGATACGGGTTCCGGGATCTCGGTCATTTCGGATGCTACGGCCAGGAAATTAAAGATCAACCCGATTACAAAGGGCGGGTTTGCCCGGGGGATCGGCGGCAACGGCAAGTTTGAGATCGTTTACGGAATGTTGAGGCGGATCGATATCGGTGCTGTCAAATTGCGTAATGTCCCCGTCTACATAAGAAAATTTCAGAGTGACGGTCAGACTGTCGACGGTTATATCGGCCTCGCATTGATCTCAAAATTTTTGACGACGATCGATTACGGAGACCAGACATTTACTCTCACGAAAAGGGACGAGGACACCAAAGATTTTACTGCAAACAGCGATCTTTCGCTGCCTTTGCGGCTGACGTCGAGCGGATTTTTGAGCGGTGAGGTCCAGTTGCAGGGCATCGAATCGACGTTAAATTTTATCGTTGATACCGGAGCCAGCGTCTCGGTTATCTCGAACCGTGTTTCGAAAGACGAGGGTATCACCCCGTTTGCCATCGAAGAAAAGCTGCGTATAGTCGGCTCGGCCGGGATTACGGACGACGTATCGACATTTATGTTGCCGCGCGTATCTTTTGGAAAACATTCCCGCAGCAGCATCATGGCCGTCGCGCTCGATCTGGACGTAATTAACGAAGCATCGGGTTTTGAGCAGGCCGGGATACTCGGGGGTAATTTTCTCAAGAATTATCGGCTGACATTTGATTTCAAGAACTCCAATGTCACGTTTGTGCCGGTCAAGCCCGAAAACGAATAGGATGAAGCTCAGTCTATATCTCGAAACATCGGTCGTCGGGGCGTATCTTGACAACGGCGAACCATTTCGCCGCGACCTGACGATCCGTTGGTGGGAACATGAGCTGTCAGAATACCGTGCGTTCAGCTCTATCTTGGTTCAGCGCGAACTGGAACGAGTTGCCGAGCCATACCGGACCGGCTGTCTCAACCTGATCAAGCCGCTCGAACAGCTTGAACTTGCCGAGGAGGTAGCGATCCTCGCCGAGGGCTATATCGAACGCGGCATTTTTCATCGGAAATACATCGCCGATGCGATTCATGTCGCGATGGCGTCGTTTCACAAGATCGATTATCTGGTCACATGGAATTTTGGCCACATCGCCAATGTCCGAAAGCAGGCCCGGCTGCGGTTATTTAACACCGCTGCGGGGTTTTTCTCACCGGTAATTGTTACGCCGGAGTTTCTTGTTCATACAATCTGAAATCTTTGGATTTATGAATTGCCTCCGGCTTTAGCTGGAGGTTCGCTTATCACCCGAAACGCTGCTAAACCCGAAGAATCGCACAAATCGCAGGCCTGACCGATGACTCGTGACCTAGTGACTCGCGCAATTCCGTTCTTTGAGTGAGAATCGCGACGTTGCAGGCCACACTCCGATTGAAAAAAGATTGAAACCGGCGGCAACTGAGAAAATGCCCCTCTCGTTTCCTCCATGGTTTGACGCGCCGTACTATTGCCCTGCTTTTTTCAGCTGCGCCTCGATGTAACGTGTTTGAGCCTCCTCGAGCTCATCCTTGGTCTTGACTTTGCCGTCGAGAACGTCCTTTGTGACGCTATCAAGTACACGGGCCATCATATCCGTCGCGTGGAAGGAATCACCGACAGATGAACGAGTCGTTTCCCGGTAATGGCTCAGCGATATTTTCCATTTCGGCGGGTCGATACTGGAATCGAGTACAAGTGGGAGGCCGGCGTCCTCGTCGTCGCTCCACCGAATGATCGCCAGCCGTCGATATGCCGTGAATCTTGCCTTGGCTATCTCGTCGGGCGTCGGGGTGAGTCTGCGACTCTGCTCCATTTCCTTATAAAGCTGCGGCAATTTCTTTTCCACCGCCTGCTCCAGCCGAAATTGCGAGATCCATTCCGCGATCGTATTGCGAACCACATTTTCCTGATACTTCGCATTGCCCCGCGAGTCGGCGAACCAACATTTCCACGCCTCTTCCGCTTCGCCACGGCGAATGTGCCCGTAAAATTCCACCGCAGCGACGCGAGGATCTGCGGGATAGCCGAGTGTGTTGCGAGCCTGTGCGGGCAGGTTTGCGGGTTGAAACACGACAATCATCAAGCTCACGACGACGAGGTAATGTAGATTTTTCATAATAAAGTTGGAGTGATTTTTTAGTCTCGATGCTGACACTCGTATCATACACGACTTTATCACCGTTGAAGAAAACTTTGGTTGAGACTGGTACCTATACGAAATCGTCACATCCGGGCCGATGTCGTGGAAAATCATAGGATCAGGCTTACCCCCAGCCTGAATTTAAGCGGTCAGTTGGCCGTCAGAAAGGCCACCTGCGATTTCAATGCCTGTCTCGCCTCGGACAAAAAGTTAAGCATCATAAAATCGTGAAACGCTCCCGGAACCTCTTCATAACGGGCGTCCACGCCGGCGTCAAGGCATTTTTGATAAAATTTGCGGGTGTCCCACAGCAGTAGGTCGGCGGTGCCCATCTGGATCAGCACGTGCGGCAGTCCTGTTAGGTCGCCAAATATTGGCGAGATAGCTGGATCCTTCGGGTCGGCTTCTCCGACATAAGCACGCGCCGAATTTGAGAGCCGCTTGACCGACATCATCGGGTCTTCATGCTCGTTTCGTTTGATGTCAGGATTTTGCAGCGTTGCGTCCGTCCACGGTGACATCAGGATCATGCCGTTTGGCCCGGCCCTGCCTTGCTCACGAAGCTTGAAAAAGACCGAAACCGCCATCGCCGCCCCGGAGCTATCGCCGAGAAAGAACCATTTTTGCGGCAGATCGAGTGTGGTAACGAGTTCCAATATTTGATTCAGCCCAATAGGAAACGGCTCCTGCGGCGCGATGCCGTAATCGACCATGATCGCGGCCATGCCCGCTTGTTTGCTGATCCGGGCAATGTAGTCCCAGTGCTCCTTGACCGGCCCGAAATAGAACGCGCCGCCGTGCAGGTAAACGAGGACTCCGTTGTCTGCGTGAGCTTTGTCGATCCAAAACGCTTTGATATTTGGAATATCGACCTTTTCACAGCGACTCGCAATACCGCGAGGCGGCGCCGGTCTGTTTAGCTGTCGCTGGGTTTTGAGCGGATCAAATTCCCCGTCTTCGCGAAAGACGAGACGGACGTAAAGTTTAGCGATGGAGCATAGGATACTCATTTATTATTCTCACACCAACGCTGCCTAACCTAAGTTTTAGAAGACTGAATTTTAGCCACGAATACACGAATGACACAAATAAAAAGAAAATTATTAGTGCTATTCGTGGCTAAAACCTCCTTGAAGTAAGTTCCTCAATCCTCGAAAATTGCCGTGGTCTGACGGCGGCGATCTACTTTTAGCGTCAAAACGTCGGGCCGTGAATAATGTCCAGTCGGGTCAAAATTCTGCCGTTCCTCGCGAACGCGTTTATGATCAATGGTCGCGACCAGCAGCTTTTCCTCGCCGCAAAAGGGTTCGATCACCCATTCGCCGTCGGGCCCCGCAATGCACGAGCCGCCGTCGGCCATATAATCGGGTGTATTTGCAAGCAGCGTTTCGAGATGCTGCGTGTCGGGCGGGAAATCGCTCTTTCGCATCAGTCCTGAGACCGACGCGACATACGAACGCGATTCCTTGGCGATAAACCGCGTCAGGTCATCAGTGTTTCGCTTGCTCCCGGGCCAGACGGCCACGTGGAGGTCTTCGCCCTGAGCATAAAGCGACGTGCGTGCTAGCGGCATCCAGTTTTCCCAACAGTTCAGCCCGCCGACCGTAAATGGGCCGAGTTCATGCACACGCAGCCCGTGACCGTCACCGATCGCCCACGTCATTCGCTCGTCGTATGTTGGCATCAACTTGCGATGGACCGATGCGATATGACCGTCCCGGTCGACGTAAACAAGCGAGGCATAAACGCTTTCGCCACGATCCTTCGGACGTTCGAGAATGCCAAGATAGATCGCGATGTCACAATGGACGGCAATTTCGCAAACGCTATTCAGGTCGCCGCGTTCGATGCAGACCGCCTGATTGATGTATTCAGCGTGAAATTCCTTGTGAAATGACGAATTGAATGCCGTCACCTGCGAATATTCGAGCCAAAACGGGTATCCGGGAACCAGTGCCTCGCCAAATGTGACAAGCTGACAGCCCGATGCCGCAGCTTCGGTAATGCGTTCGCAGACTTTCGCCAGCGTCTTTTCGCGGTCGAACCAGACAGGGGCTATCTGGGCGAGGCCGACAGTGAGCGAGGATTTTTCCATAGATATGATTTTACTCGAAAATTAAAACAAGGTTAAATACCGGGAGTCTTGAAAGCGGGCTTGCCCCCGCTCTCTTTCGAGTCAGTTGCCTGATTTCTTTTCAACAAGTCTTTGCGTTCTTTGCGACTTAGCGTGAGAATAGATTTTCAAAAGAAAATTTTAAGTCAGGAAAGGAGGCCATTCCCCGTATGTCACTAAATTCATTTTCATATTCGCTGCCAAAACAACTCGACGATGCGTTAAACGTATCGCTCACTGAATGGGGCCAGCATGGTCAGATCGCCCGCGTTTGGGCCCAGGATGCGACCGTCTGGACGGACGAGGACGAGAACAAATGGCTCGCCTGGCTCGACATCGTCGAGGACGAATTAGCCAACGTCCCGGCCTACCGCGACCTGCAAGCCGATATCGCGTCGGCCGGATTTACCGACGTTTTGCTGATGGGCATGGGCGGCTCGTCGCTTTGCCCTGAGGTGTTGGCGTTTACGTTTGGGAAGACGAATTTTCACATTCTCGATTCGACCGTTCCGTCGCAAGTGAGGACAGTTGAGAACAAGATCGATCTGACGAAGACGCTGTTCATCGTGGCGAGCAAATCAGGTTCGACGCTTGAGCCAAATTGTTTCAAACAGTATTTCTTCGAACGCGTAGCGGAAAAGGTCGGCCGCGAAAATGCCGGAAAGCAGTTTATCGCGATCACCGATCCGGGGTCGAAGATGGAGCAGGTCGCCCGCGACGGCGGTTTTCGCCATATTTTCCATGGCAGGCCGGACATCGGCGGGCGTTTTTCCGCGCTCTCGGCGTTTGGTATGACGGCTGCGGCCGCAATGGGTATTGACGTCGGGCAATTTCTGCAAAAGGCAGCCGAGATGGTCGATGCTTGCCGCGACTACGATCCGGCGGAAAACCCCGGAGCGTTGCTGGGACTGATCCTCGGAGCCTGCCACGGACATGGCCGCGACAAATTGACGATCTTCACCTCGCCGGAGATTCACGATCTCGGAGCGTGGCTCGAGCAGCTTGTTGCCGAATCGACCGGAAAAAAAGGCGTCGCGATAATTCCGGTTGACCGCGAGCCGATGCAGCCGGCGGCTTCGTATGGCAATGACCGTATTTTTACGTTTTTGAGTGTGAAAGGTGACAGTCGCTTTGACGAACAACAGGCAGATATCGAGGCCGCCGGTCATCCTGTGGTCACGATTGAATTGGACAAGATCGAAAATCTCGGACAGGAATTTTTCCGCTGGGAATTTGCGACCGCCGTTGCCGGCTCGGTGATGAAGATCAATCCATTCAATCAGCCCGATGTCGAGGCGGCCAAGATCGAGGCCCGCAAGATTACCGAGGAGTACGAGCAGACCGGCAAGCTGCCGGACGAGACGCCGTTTTTCAGTGAAGCGGGCTTTGAACTGTATGCTCGCGACGACGACGCAGCGACTTGGAAATCCGAGGTTGAAAATGAATCAGCCCGGGATTACCTGCGAAACTTTGTCCATTCCGATGTCGGCCCCGGCGACTATTTTGGGATCCTCGCGTACGTCGAAATGAACGAGGAGCATGTTCAATTGCTCGAGCAGCTGCGAAAACGTGTTTTAGAGAAGAAGTCGGTTGCGACCTGTCTCGGTTTCGGCCCGCGGTTTTTGCATTCGACCGGCCAGGCCTACAAGGGCGGCGGCAACAATGGCGTGTTCCTACAGATCACCTCAGACGACGAATTTGACATCGCGGTTCCGGAACAAAAGTTTACGTTCGGCGTGGTTAAAGCAGCCCAGGCGCGCGGTGATTTTCAGGTGTTGCTTGATCGCGGCAGACGGGCGTTGCGGATACATCTTGGAAAAGATGTCGCGAGCGGGTTGGAGAAATTAGCGTCGTTTATTTGATCCGAGGATGAGGTTCCTTAATTTTACATTTCACAATGAAGCATATGTTTTGGCACTGCTTCACTACGGACTGCCTCTTATCGGACTTTTTGTGGCGTTAATCGTATGGCTATTCGGGAGCAATTGAATCGTCGGCCAGTTGTGAGCCGCCAATCTTTAGCAAATGCGTCTGTATCTGCTGCTGATTGATGCTCGCCCTCAGTTGGCCGGATGTGACTGTTGCCGGAGCTATAGTGGTTTCGATATGCGTCAGACGTTCCGCCGAAACGATTGGCCGCGAAAGACCGAGCAGGTAATTGACCGGCGAATTTCCCTGATTCCAGACCCGTGCGACGATGCCGCGGTTGATGCCGTCCTCGGCGGGCTTTAGCGCCCAGAGCAGGACGTTCGCGTCGGAGATCTGGACGAATGAGAAGTTGTTTGACGGATACGGCCTCGAAAGTGTTCCGACACCATCGATCATGCCGGCGACGAAAGGGTTTTGATGCTCGAGCGAGAATTTCATCGCCGCTGTTTGGTCAAACGCCGCATGGGTCTGCAACGCAAATCTCTGCTCAAACAGCGAGTCGCCTCCCTGATTCGGTATTCCCAGGTTCGCCCCGTCGATCTGGCCGCCGCTTAGGACGTTAATCTGCGGAGTCGCTGTGTCGAGCGTCGTGGTCGAACTGGCCCCGAGCTTCAGAAAGTAGGCATCCCAATTCGAGATCGTCACGCCGAAATTGTTTGACGCGCCGTCGCTCATGTCGGCGAAATGATTCATCGTTAGCCAGTCGTAGCGTGCATTATGCGGGCTGTAATGTCCGCCGTTTGCGAGCAGCTTGCCGCGAATGACGGCACCGACCTCCTCGTGCCATAGATCGGGCGAATTGATGTTAAACGAATAGCTCCACGTCCTGAGATTGCCGAAATTCTGTGTGATCTGATTGTTGATATCGATGCGGTTAGTGTCGCGGTAAAATGTCAGACGCGTCGTGTGGGCGATCGGGCTGGTGGAATCGGCCCGCAGCGTGACGCTGACGGGACCGGCACTTTCGACGGTGAGCGTGCCGGTGCGGTTGCCGCCGAGATCATTTAGGACCTTGCCGCTAATCGCTCGAACGGTCTCGCGATTGCCGCGAGTCTTGTCGATCAGGCTTGTGATCGCGCCGTCATTTGCGATGGTCACGCGATAGAGATCGTTTTCGATGGTGCGGTCGGTGACCTTTGCGGCATATCCCAGCCCGACAGGGGAGCCGGGGCGGATCTCATAAACCTTGTAGCCCATCGATGGCACGCTCTCTGCCAAGACGCGCAGCGTCGTTTGATTGCCGGATCGGATTATTTGCGATGGCACTTCGGCCCCGGTCGAGACATCGACGACATGCACCCTCGTACTTTTCCTAAGCGGAATATCGGCATAGTCGCTGCGAGTCCAGCTAAGCGGATTGAAAACGAAGAATCGCGGCTGATCGCCGTCGCGCGAGATCTGCTGGCCTAACGCCACAGCAGCGTCCGAACCTAGTTTGTCGACGTAGTCGGTTATCTCTTGTGAGACTTGCTTGTTCCAATTGGCCCTGACCGTGCGTCCAACCGGACCGTCGGCGGTCCATGTGTGCTCGAAATACAGACCCATGTCGATCATCGCCTGATCGCGAGCTGTAATTCGCGAAGTCATAAACGCCGGGGTGTTCAACGAGACGAGCGTCGCCATTGCCTCGGCGGAGCGCAGCTTTTCAGTGCTCCGCTTTACCTTGGCCGAGACCTCGGCCATCGAGGCTACGAGAGCGTCCCATTCGTTGCCGTATGACGCTGCAAACGTCTCTAAACCGCCGCTGTAATTGCTCTCAAAATCACGGAAGAAATCCTCCTGATTTGAGACAATGACGCGGTTGTTGGCATTCGAATTTTGCTGTGCGATGTTAACGAATTCGTCGCTCGTATATTGCAGATCGTCCCAGCCCCTTCCAAATGCGCCGATGACCGGATACGGATATTTTGCTTGAAAGGCAGTGTTTGTTTCGGCAAAATTTATTGACTGGCCCGCGTTAAAAGCCTCGGCGTAGCCGCCAAAGCTCTGATTGCCGACGAATTGCGAATTCCATTTCATCAGCACACGGCTTCCGTCGCGGCCCCCGACATAGTAGATCTCGCGATCGCGGCTCTGGAGCTGCGGCACCTGGGTGGCACAGTTGCAGACGCCCTTCCAGCTGTATTTGGCTCCCGAACCGGCCCACAAAGACGGCAGCCCGTATGGAAATGTTTGATCCTCCATCGCGATCGCGATCGGGAAATGCACGTTTGCCCGGCGCTCGATCAGGCCCGGATAATACATGCCTCGCAGAACGGCTTCGGCCGGCGATCCGCCCTGGACGAGGACGAGCGGATTTAACGCAACACTCATGTGCCCGTCACGGATCCGGCCGAGGAAACGGTCAAACTGCGCGGCGGTGCGGTTGTGTTCGTATTCCCACATCCACAGACTGCCGTCGCACGACCATCGCATCTGCGTATCGGACGGGTTACCTGCGGTCGAGTCCATCTTGTTCAGGTAATAGTCGATCATCGTCAAAAACGCTTGACGATAAGTGGTCCCGTCGGCGATCCAGTAATAATCGGTGTGATCGTCGGGCGCAATATAAATGCGCTTTTGTCCCCAAGCCATTGAGGCCAAAAGTACTGAAATAATGATCGCGAAGCACGCAGGCCACGCTGTCCGGAACCGGATTTTTGCCATAAATACTGATCTTACGCGACATCGGCCGCTTAGCTAATAAAGGCGAAAGAAGTGCCGTTTTCCACGATTTACGCTATGCGCCGCGATGTGTACCATCACGTTTTCGGCGTCCAAATGGCATCATACCGCATCTAAATCAAAGATTGATACATTATGTCCGTAGCATCCGACTAGTTATACTTAAAAACAGACGACAAAGGCGCGTATTTTTTTCGGTTTTTTATGCAAAGCGAAAACCACTTCGAGCCCAGCCTGCAAGCTGCCGAAAACAAGCGGAAAACGAGATCCAAAAAGACAACCCTGCTCATTTGGGTTCATGGCACGACCTTTGTTTTGGGTTGTGCGTTGCTTGTGTTAGTCGTTTACTGGCTCGGTTATCGGGCAATCGTCGAGTCGCTGTCGCGGGTCGGTTGGGGATTCTTACCGATCATCGCGCTAAATGTCACCCGTCACTTTTTGCGAGCTTCGAGCCTGTATCTTGCGGTTCCGGCGGATCACCGGACATTCAAATACCGCAATGCCGTTGCCGCCAGATTCGGCGGCGAGGCGGTCAGTTTCCTTACATTTACCGGCCCTTTTCTGGGTGACGCGACGAAAGCTCTCCTGCTGAAAAAGGACGTGCCGCTCACCCAAGGGGCATCAGCGGTGCTGATCGATAACGCTCTCTATTATGTTTCGGTCGTGCTAATGATCCTCGCCGGAGTGGGAGGATATGCATACTATTTCGAAAGCGGTGGCAACGGCATTCGCGGCATTATGTGGGCGATCGTAACGGTGTCGGTTGTTTTTATTGCTGCCCTCATATTAGCGATCCGTTTCCGTGTTACACCGCTGTCGAGAATTATCGCGAAACTGGCGAAGCTCGGACTTGCTCCCAAATTTCTGCTGAAAATACAGGCGGGCGTCCGAGAGGTCGAAACAAACGTTTTTCAGTTTTACTACAATCGGCGAGCGGATTTTTTCGCGCTTTTCGGCATCAGTTTGCTGGTGCATGTTGTGAGCGTCTGCGAGGTTTATGTCGCACTCAGGTTGCTTGGGTTTGATGCATTTTGGTCGACAGCCTTCATCATCGAAAGCCTGACCAAGGTCATAAATGTCATCTTTAGCTTCGTTCCTGGAACGATCGGGGTTTACGAGGGCGGTAACAGCGTTATCTTAGTTTCACTCGGATATACGGCGGTCGTCGGAGTCGCTCTCGCCTTGGCTCGCCGGGTCGCGATAATTTTCTCGTTGTTTGTTGGCCTCGTGATCTTATTGTGGAGAACCGTAGAAAGGGGTACGAAAACGCTGGTCGGAGCCGAAGATTGACACTTATTTAGCGGCCTCGGCGATTTGTTGACCTCTGAATTCCCGTATCACACGGCCCGGAAATCTGCGGAAGTCGCGTGAGTACAAATCGGCTGCCGGACGATTTTTCTCATCGACCTTACCCATCAAAGACAAGACCGTCGGCACAAAGCTGAGGCCATCGTACGGCTCCTCGATCGTCAATCCACGAGGGATGCCGGTTTTCGATCCGCCCGCCATCATTAACGACGAATTGGTCGAAACACGGAAAAACGAACCGTGATTGCCGCCGGGATTGAATCCGCGCACGTCAAAATTCCAGTGATTATTGGCGAGCACGAGCATGTCGGCCTCGGTGAGGTGACGCTGCCGCTGACGGAAACGCCAGATCAGATGATCGTCTGTTGATCGACGGCTGTTCGTGTCTTCGATCATGGGGTGGCGGTCAAGTTGCTCGTTGAGACCAATGATCGCGTTCGAATACAACGTTTTGTGCGTAGCGTGAAGCCACTCACTCTCGGTATGCCACTGACTGAGCCATGACGCACGGCCGGACGGCGGAATGGCAAGGTCCATGTCTTCAAACAACCTTAGTGGAAAGCCCGCACCCCATTCCTTAACCTGAAACGTTGCCTTGCCCGTATCGTGCTGACGAAATCCGCCAACCGGCAGATAACGGTAGCTCTGGCCCCCATCAGCGTCGATCCGCGCAAGCAGCAGAGCCTGTGTATCCTCGCCGCCGTAGATAAAGATCGGGTCTTCACTCGATCTCATATCCCCCGATAAAGCGTCTGCGACGGCGTCCTGAGAAATGCGGGCCGCGACAAAATCGACGGGATGGCTGCTGAGTTTGGCCTGAAGATTGTTCCTTACCATCTGTTTGAGCAGCAGATCGAAATAGTTTACACGGGCAAAGCTCTTATCGAGATTGAGGTTCTGGTTGGCATCGAGCGTCAGCCCCGCGGGAGATAACCCGACGACATAATTCTGTAGCTGGCCCACGGAATTTTGCTCACCCATCGAACGCGGCTCGATCAGGTCTTCGATATTTAGCTTTTCCGGCCGGAAAGATTCAGGCCGCAAAGCCAACAATCGCGTCAGCGTGGCAAGATATACGCGATATTTTGATTCTTCCTCTTCGGCTATATCATCAAAGGCGGCGATGCGGCGTGCTTCTTTGTCCAGGCCCTTAGCAATCTCTTCGGGCGTAAATTTCTTTGGCCGGACAGCGGCGACCTTTTCCTGCGACTCGCGCCAGCGGTGCAGCGCGTCGAGTTCCTCGGTTAGCTGATCGGCGGTTTCCTGCCAGTTTTTCCGGTGATCGTCGACGATCTGAAAAAAAGCACTGGTGCCTGCCTTACGGATCGCCGGCGAGAGATCTTTTCGCTGAAGCTGTTGCAGCAGAATGTGCAGCAGATTTAGCTCTCGCTCACGCAAGTGGATCGACGAACGTTCATTTCCATCAAAATCCACCAGTGCCGTCGGATACTTGCTGCTCTGTCCGTTTAGGTAATATGACTCGGTTGAGTTCGTGGTGATAAGCGTTGTGAAGGGATAAATGCTCTTGATCGAATAATCAAGCATGAGCCGCCGTTTAGTGATGACATGGTGTCCGCCGCCGACTGAACTGGCCAGCATTTTTACCAGATTAAACCCCTGGCTGTAAACGTTTTCTTCAGAATTAAAACCGTGGTCCGAAACTAAAATTAGGGCCGTCTCGTCGGCCCGCGACGAGGCCTGGATCGCGACCCAGATTCGCCCGATGGTGGTATCCAATTCCCGTAACACCCTAAGCCGCGAGGCGTAGTCGGTATTGTGATGCGAAACATGGTCGAAATTCGTGTCGTAGTAATCGAAATAGTCTATTTCGGGGTTTGCCAGCTTGTTTATTATGTCCAGTTCCGTCTGGTTGACGGTAAAGTTTCTAAAATCAATCCCGAGCGTCCATTCGTCCAGAAAGTCACGTGCATTGCCCGGATAGAGGTTAAGAAACCCGCTTGCTATGTTCTCCCAGCTATTCCCCCGTTGGTAGAGTTGCTGAACGGTGTATCGCCGTTCGTAAGGAAATGCGTCGCACAGCAACGGTATCTTTAACTGGTCCATTACCTCGACAGCGGGCATATCGGCTTTTTTTCCGATCAGATAGTGCGTGTAAAACGGAAAAAAAAAGAGGTAATCGTATGTGTGCAGGGTATATCGGTCGTATTCGACATTGCCCTTGATCTGGAGGTGCTGACCGGTGTCGAGTTGTCCCCACGACGGCCCCGAAAGGCTCATTCCGCGAGTGTAAAAATTCTCGAGATGCGATCCATTCTTATAAAAGATTTCGTCAAACCAGGGCAACGCCGATTTGCCGGTCGCCGGGTCGCGCTGTTTGACGAACTTGTCGACGACATATCCGGGCAGCCCGTCAACTTTAATCATCACCACCCTTTTGACGCCCTGTGCCGAAACTGCGGAAGCAATAACAGCAATCAGGAACATCGCGGTGAGAGCCGAAGGTTTGATGGTCTTTACTCTCATTTACCGCTAGGTCAGTCCTGATTTATACCCGCGATAGTGACGGCGTCGCCTGCGGAGATCCGCTGCCCTTCGACCAAGGCGCGTTTTAAGTATTGCGCGCACAGATTGCGCCATTGGTTGGCGATGTTTGTATTGCTGTAGATCGCGAGCAGCTCTTTTTTCGCGGACGAATTGTCTATCCGGAAGAGGCCCGCGAGGCAGAGCGTGCGGGTGTTTTCGTCGCCCGTGATCGCAAATATCTTTGCCAGCGAGCGCGTCGTTTTTTCCGTGGCGTGCGCGCCGTTTTGCGAAACGAATTCGAGTGAGCGCTTTAATGCGTTCGTATCACTGTCAACCTCGGGCCTGGCCGACCGGTATGCGATCTCCTTTAGAATTCGCTCGTGATAATCGAGTTGCCGCTGCACGTTCAGCTGGGTGGCCAGAGCGGGAGTCGCCTGCTCGCGGTGCGTGTAAAGCCCCAGAGAGAATGTATGTGCTATGTCAAAGAGGGTTCGCTCCTTGCCGCTGTGTGCAAACTGGACCATCTCTTGACGCCGGTCGCGGTCAAGTTTTGCGGGCAGGCCGTTTGGGTCTTTCGCATACTCGATCAAATTGCGATATTGCCGGCGGGCGAGGGCGACCTCGACGTCGATGTTGTTTTCGAGCGGGTTGAGCGAAACGTTTTCGAGCCGGTGGGCGATCTCGTTCCTAAAGCCGCGATCGAGACTGTTGTCGAGCGCAAGCAGCGTTTTTAGCTGGGTGTATGAACGCAGCCGCGATTCCTGATTGACATCCATTCCTCTGCGGTGGGTGGCAAAGTCGTAAACAAAACGGCCCAGTAGATAGGAAATACTGCTAAAACGCGAGATCGCAAGCACGTTGCCAAGCACGTCGTTCAGTACCCGTTTCGAAATTTCGCGGCGCTTCGCATTGCCGTTGTCACGAAAATCAACGAGCAGGATCGGAATCTTTGGATGATCGAGCCCATAAAGAGCGAGCGGGACCATCGTTTTCGGTTTAGCGTTCGGCGTATCGGCATCGACGATGCGGTTTTCCCCGTCAAACCAGCGGACCTGCGAATAGCCTTTCCAACTCGCTAGTCTAGGATCGTCCCACGGATTTTTGATATTCAAAAAACGCTTGTCGAATTTCCTTCCCTTATTTGCCGCGAGGTCCTCGACCGCCGCCCAGACGATCGCGTTGCGAGCGACTCCGTCGGCCAGCGTCAGAGGTTCGAAATAGAGGCCCTGAGCCTCGGAATACTGACGCAAAAGCTCCCAATTGTGGCCGCGAATATCACCGGTCGCCGTGAATTGCTTATCATAAGCACGCTCAAGGTTTTCGCTCTGCATCGCGCCGCCAAATGTCTTGCCGGTAAGCCACAGCCTGGCCTGAATGTTTTTCAGCTCCGTGTCGCTCCATACCTTTTCACCCTCGGCGGCCTCGTACAATGACAGCACGGCCTGGACCTTTGCGATCGACGAACGCTTATAGTCCATCGCGTTTTGCCGGTATTGAACCGCTGAGACCTTGGGCCACATGCCAAATTCGTCATCAACGACCCGTTTGAATACCGCCCAAAGGACGCTGTTCCAAAGAGCATTATGTCCTGAATGCATATCCGCGATGGGCGGCGGCGGGGCATTGATGTCAATATTCTTATTAGTGGTACGTCTGTAAAGAAAGGGTACGATCGCCGCCGCCTTTTGCCAGACCGATGGTTTGGTGTAGGTCAGCATCCAGACGTAGCGCAGTCGGTCGTTCGCGGGGTTCTCGTCGGCGAGCGTGTCGCGCAAAAGGCTGACCAGCGGAATCTCGGAAATGGTTTCGGAACCCGGCGCTCGTGAATTGCTCGTTTTGGCAAAGATCGTAATTATCTCAGATCCGCCAGCGACCTGTGTTGATTCAATTCTGAAATTACTTTCCGGTTTAGTGGCCGCTCCCGAGGAGGCGAGTGGGTCGGCAACGGTCTGGCCCAGCAGTTCTAGCGAAGCGACGGTCGAAAACGCCAAGAATAAAACAGCCGTAAGCCGCAAAGGGATATTTCTGGAAGTAATGCTAGTCAGATTCATCAATGGTTTACGTTCGGCGGATCGAGCTTTTTTGTTCAGGGAGGCCGCTATATTTCCAGCTCCATCTACAAATTACCGGCAAAATCGATTTTTTAGATGCAGGGGTGTCGATTTGGGTTCGATGGCGTATTATCGAGCCATTCGAGAACGAAAAATTATCGTAAAATCGACGACCGCGACGGCGATACCGCTCAGGAGAAAGATGTGAACCAAACCCCCTTTTCCCAACAGAACCAAAAGCAGCCACGCTGCAATCAGTAACGCGGCGATGATCTTTAGAAACGACATTTTCCCTCACATTACGCATCGAAACGGACATCGTGATGTTAACACGAGAGTAACCGGGATTTCATATTTTTGACATAACAAACAGCAATCGGATAATCTCCAAATTTAGGTGCGAGTTTTCAAATGGCTTCGCCTCGACTAAAGATTTTCGGGTAAACCAACGGCCGGGTAAGTACGATAAAATACATTATAAGTGCAGATAGCTCCGCAAACGACCGCCGGGATCGATCCGGAAAAAATCGCCCCCGACCTTTTTTTTGCTCAAAACTGGCGCGCATCGGCGTTTATTCTCGCTGTGTTTCTAATCGTCGGATTTGCGCTCAGGGTCAATCAACTCGGGGCCGAAAGCCTTAGCGAGGACGAGTTGAATAAGCTGCAAACTATCCAGGACTATCGCGAAAACGGACTCACGGGCAGGAACGGAGAACATCCGTTTTTAATGAAAGGTCTGCAAATGCTAAGCGTCATTGCGGCCGAGAAGATCAACAATTCCATCTCCGGCCCACAATCTAAAATATCGGACGAGGCAGCTTTGCGCTTTCCGCTCGTTCTTGCGGGAACATTTACGACGCTGCTGATCTTTCTGCTTGTTTCGGAGCTGTTTGGCCGGAGCATCGGGCTGATATCAGCTGTGCTTTGGGCGGTCGAGCCGATGGCGATCGGGTTTGACCGGATTGCAAAGGAAGACGGCCTCGTCCTGTTCTTTTTTCTGTTGACCAATTTATTTTGGGTGCGCGGGCAAACCGCGGCGGAACGCGGCAAACCCAATTGGATGTGGCACGCATGGGCGGCGGCCATCTCTTTTGCCGCGCTGATGGCGTCGAAGTATTATCCTTTTCTGCTGGCGGTCACGAGCAGCTACTACTCGATCTTTCAGCGGATCACTCGACAAAAATGGGCACTGGGGCACGTTCGTTGGGTCAAGTTTTTCATTGTCATGGGCATCGCATTCTTATTGTTGAACCCGACGATAATGCTGCCGGACACGTGGCGTGAAATGCTCAAATTTTCAAGTGAAAACAGCATCGCTCACGACAGCTACGAGTTTCTCGGCCATTTCTACCGAAATCAGCCGAGCTACTGGCTTGCCGGCATGCCGTGGACGTTTTTTTACGTATTAATCGCGGTCAAATCGTCGCTTTCGACACTTTTACTTTTTCTTGCAGGTATTCCGCTGATGTTCAAACGAAGGCTCGGTGACGGACGGTTTTTTATATTCTTTTGGGCGTTTTTCTGGTTTATGCCGTTCACGGTTTTGGGCGGCAAATTTACCCGCTACTTTGCCGTGGCAGAGCCACTGATACTGATCTCGGCCGCCGTGTTTGTTTATTATTCAGTACGATGGCTTTCAAAAAGGTTTGACGGAAAACCCACGCTCGCGGCGGCATTTCAGATCGCGGTGCTGGTGATCGTCATCGCATTTCCGCTGTTCGACTCGATCCAGGCGGCACCGCATTTTCGCCTGTTTACCAATGTTATCGGAGCAAGTCTGGCTCCGGTCGGGACCTATTTTCCCCACGACGAATTTTACGACGCGAGCACCCGCGAGATCGTCGCCGACATCGCCGCCCGGGCCCGGCCTAATGCCGTGGTCGCCTGTGAGACACCATCGCTGTATGAGTACTACGCTGGCAAGACCGTACGTCACGATCTGAAGTTTGTGTCGTTTTCGGATAAATCGAAGGTAGCTGCGCTAATGCCGGGAGATATTATCGTTTCGGTCACCGGGCGGCAATATCTGAGCAACAAGGCCTATATCGACTATTTGGTAAATTCGATGAACCCGATAGCCGAAACTCGCATTATGGGGATCACTTCCGGTGAGATATATCAGCTTGACGCAAACACCGCTGCCGGCGTCCGGTCGATCGCAAGTAAATAGTTTAGTCGTAATTCAAAGCCTCGACCGCATCGAGGCGGGCGGCCCGCAGGCCGGGATAGAGCGCCCCGATTATTCCGCTGATCATGCCGACGACGACAATTGTGCCCACAGTTTTCGGATCGATCGCGACCGTCAGGGTCGTCCATTTGGCAAACACAAATTTGAGAAGTATGGTGGCCACGACCCCGAAAATAATACCGCCAAGGCTCAACAGCAGTGCCTCCTGCACGATCGTCCAGGCGATGCCTGTTTTGGACATCCCCAGCGACTTCATAACGCCGATCTGACGCGTCCGCTCGGTAACGGTCGTGTACATGGTCAGCAAAATAATGAGGCCCGCGATCACGCCGGCGACGCCGGTGACGACATTCAGGAACACATTTAGTGCCGGAAGGCCCTGCGTATAAAGCTCCGGAAGCTCGCTGGTGCGGATGTTCTGGAATATTTCCGGGAATTTTGCCTCGATGTTGCCCTGGACCGCATCGACCGCAAACCCGTCTTTTA
Organism: Pyrinomonadales bacterium; assembly: GCA_038227175.1. Classification (GTDB taxonomy): domain Bacteria; phylum Acidobacteriota; class Blastocatellia; order Pyrinomonadales; family Pyrinomonadaceae; genus OLB17. The sequence goes on from JBBRPZ010000017.1 coordinate 80,274, forward strand.
CCTTTACGAGAAAAGTTGTCGCCCGTTCTCCTGATCCGAGCTGTTCCTGCATTGTCGAGAGCGGTATTTTGATGCGGGCACCGGCACTTGGTTCGTAGGTGCCGACGACGTCAAAATCCCTGTCATAGATGCTGAATTTATCGCCGATCTTCAATTTATTACGCTCAAGCCACGACGTATCGGCCATCATCTCATCTTTGCCATCGACAAATCTTCGTCCCTGAATGATCGAAAGCCCCGCGATCTCGGCATATTTATCGTACTGAACGCCATCGAGGATGCGGGTGCCGGTGAGACCCTCCTTAGCGGGCACGGTTACCTGAGCGATCGGAACAACAGTGGCAACCCCGTCGATCTTTTCGATATCGGCCGCTTTCGAAACCGGCAGCCGCAGCGAGTCTGAGCCGCTCAATCCCATGCTTCCCTCGGGCCGGAGCATTATCTCTGCTCCAACGTTAGCCTCGCGTTCGCCCCGCTCGCGCAGGCTGCCGTTAGCCAAACCGATCGTCAGGACGATCAGCAAAACACCCACGCCAATGCCGGTGACACTAACAACCGTCCGGGCCGGACGGTGCAGCATGTTTGAAAATACGAGGCTGTTCATAAATCCCTTCTTAAATCCTGCCTGTTCAAAAATGCTTGTCAGAAGTAAAGGCCAGGTCAATCTCATGACCGTTCATTCCGATGAACATATTACTCTGTAAGGCTCCAAACCGATATAGTTCAACGATTTTTCAAGCAAAAGCCTCGAGATATTTGATACCGGAACCGGTGTTGAAAATAACCACACTCTCGTTTTCTTTTACAAGTTCTTGCTCGATCAGTTTTCGTAAAGCAGGCAGGCAGGCCGCACCCTCGGGTGCTGTGAAAATGCCTGTCGCGGCACCGATCTCGCCGACAGCTGCAACCAACTCGGCGTCGGTGACGGAGACGGCGGTGCCGCCGGACGCGCGTATGGCGTCGAGGATCAGAAAATCGCCGATGGCTTTCGGTACGCGAAGGCCGGAGGCGACGGTCGCTGCATTTTCGAATTCGTCGGCGAACCGCTCGCCCTTTTCAAATGCACGGACTATCGGGGCGCACGTTTCGGACTGAACGCTGACCATTCGCGGGCGCTTTGCTCCGATCCAACCCATCCGTTCCATCTCGTCAAACGCCTTCCACATTCCGATCAGGCCCGTTCCGCCGCCGGTCGGGTAAAGAATCACGTCGGGCAGCATCCAATCGAACTGCTCGGCCAGCTCGTAACCCATCGTCTTTTTACCCTCCACCCGGTACGGTTCTTTTAGAGTCGAGACGTCGAACCATCCCTCGGCTTCCTTTCGTTCGGCAATGATCTTGCCACAGTCGGTAATGAGGCCGTCGACAAGCGTGACATGAGCACCGGTTTGCCGGCACTCGACGATGTTGGCCCGCGGCGTATCGGAGGGCATAAATATGTAAGCCTCCATCCCGGCTTTTGCAGCGTAGGCAGCCAATGCCCCGGCTGCATTGCCAGCGGAGGGCACGGCGAGCTTACGCACGCCAAGCTCTTTTGCCATCGAGATCGCCGCTGTCATCCCACGCGCCTTAAAACTCTGAGTCGGATTCTGCCCCTCGTCCTTGATGAAGAGACTAATGTGTATGGGCAGCGAGGCGGCCAATCTGTCGGTTTTAAAAAGCGGCGTCCAGCCTTCACCGAGTGAGACAATGTTGTCAGGATTCGCGACCGGCAGCACCTCGCGATAGCGCCAGAGATCGGCGTCGCGAGTCTTCAGCGATTCTTTGGTCAACGTTTTGGCGGCCTCGTCAAGGTCGTAGCGGACGAGCAACGGTTTGCCACACGTGATGCAAAGGTTCTGCAAAACACCTGCCTCGTGGCGAAGCCCGCACAATGCACATTCGAGATGGGTAACATTCATAAAAAGCAGTTTAGCCACGAATGGCACGAAATGCACGAATAGGAAGCACTAACATTCGTGACATTCGTGTAATTCGTGGCAAAGTTATCTGGACAACATAGGCTTTAGAGCCTGGTAGACGTTATCCGTCATGATTTTTTCGCCTTCAACATTCGGATGAATGCCGTCGGCCTGATTTAGTTCTTTTTTTGTGGCGACATTGTCGAGCAGGAACGGCAGGAAATCCAACTTGTATTGGGTCGCGAGATCGGGAAAGGCGACGGTGAAATCTTTCTGATATTGGGCACCCATCGTAGGCGGAGCGAGCATGCCGCAGAGAAGTATCTTTAGATTCCTGGCTTTTGCCTTGCGGATGATCTGATCGAGATTTTCCTTCATTCTGGCGACAGGCACGCCGCGAAGCAGGTCGTTGGCACCAAGCTCAAGGACAAGTATTTTCGCGTTGTCCTGTTGCAAAACCCAATCGGCCCGCTCGAGACCGCCGAGGCTCGTGTCGCCGGACAGTCCTGCGTTGACGACCTCATAATCAAGGCCGTCGGCCTTCAATTTTTCCTGCAAAAGATATGGATAGGATTCCTTTTCGGCAAGGCCAAAACCCGCAGTCAGGCTGTCGCCAAAGGCGATGATCTTTGGCCGGTTTGCCGTCACTTGCGGTGTCGTGAGCGGTTTATTTGCCGCCAGGCCGTTGCCCGCTTTGTCTCCTGATCGACTGCACGAAACGAGCGCCGACGCAAGAAATATGAAACTTACAACTACTGTTTTTCGAATAAGATAACGCATTTTACCAATATGAGATGTCAGAAGTTAGATGTTAGATGTTAGCAACAAAATGTCAACGGCAACCAGCCTTTGATAAGACGGATTGCACATCAATTAGTGCAAGGGTTCGCATTTCTCATATCTGACATCTAATATCTTACATCTACACCTATGATCGAACTACGAAACGTAACCAAAACCGTCCGCTCCGGCACGGAAGACCTGACGATCCTCAACGATGTTTCGATCGCGATACCGGACGGCCAGTTCGTCGCCGTGACGGGAGCCTCGGGCAGCGGTAAATCGACGCTGCTTGGGCTCATCGCGGGTCTCGACGCACCGAGTTCGGGACAGATCATGATAGACACCGACGAGATCACGAGTCTTGGCGAGGATGCTCTCGCCCGCATTCGAAGCGAGAAGATCGGATTTATCTTTCAGTCATTCCACCTGATCCCGAGCTTGACGGCGTATGAAAATATCCTGATCCCGATGGAGATATTAGGGCTGCGTGATGTCGAAACCAGGGCGTCAGCCCTGCTCGATCAGGTCGATCTGACCAATCGTGGCCACCATTACCCGGCCGAGCTTTCGGGTGGCGAACAGCAGCGCGTAGCTATCGCCAGAGCATTTGCCAATTCTCCAAAGATACTTCTCGCTGACGAGCCGACCGGGAATCTCGACACCAAAAACGGCCAGCACATCTTCGACCTGATGAAGGAGTTGCACAAGCAAAATGATGTGACGCTCGTGCTCGTAACCCATGATCCCGCACTGGCCGAACAAGCGCAGCGGCGAATTATCTTGACTGACGGACGGGTTTCAAGCGACGAAATTAGCCGCCGAGACACCGAGACGCAGAGTTAATTTTGAACAGGATGGACAGGATACACAGGATTAACGAGCCATGGATTTACCTTATCCGTGTCCATCTGCGTTCATCTGCGGTTAAATTTCTTTCCTCTGTGACTTGAGCGTCTCAGCGGTAAAAATTATGAATTTCGTTTTCAAACTAACCCGACGCGAGATCCGCTCTTCATGGCAGCGGCTGCTCTTTTTCTTTTTGTGCATTGCGTTGGGCGTTGGGTCGATAGTTGCGTTGCGCTCGCTAATACAGAATTTAACAAAGGTGGTTGGCAATGACGCGCGGGCCTTGATGACGGCCGATCTTGAGGTGACCTCGACCAACGACTTTTCGCCGACTGATGTTGGCAAGATCGAGGAGACGATCGCTAAATTTCCGATCGTCGAGGCTCGGAACGAAACAATATCGACAGCCTCGATGGCTCGCCCGACTGATTCTGCGAACGAAACCCTTGAATTCGTAGAGCTAAAAGGCGTCGAGCCGCCGTTTCCGCTCGTAGGGACATTTGCGACATCCGATGGGAAACCGTTTGACTTTAAACTGCTCGAAAATCACGGAGCCATTCTCGCCAAGGTCCTCATCGAGGAGTTAAAAGTAAAGATCGGCGACAAACTCAAGATCGGCGAGACTGAATTCCAGATACGCGGCACGTTTGACGAAGAGCCGGGCGGGTCAAGCGGGTTTCGGTTGGGAGCGAGGGTGTTTGTCGAGAAAAAGGCATTTGACGAGGCCGGGATAACGCGGAACACGAGTCGTATACGCCGTCGAATTCTATATCGCACCTCTGAAAACCCGACCGAGCTTGTAAAGCAGCTGCGTGAGGCTCTCAAAGGAACGACCGTCCAAGTCAACTCTTACCGCGAGCAGCAAGACAACCTCAACGAGCAGTTTGTCCGGACGGAAAATTATTTATCGCTGACCGGTCTGCTGATACTTGTTTTAGGCGGCGTCGGCGTCTGGAATGTCGCCCGGGCCTTTGTCGAGCAAAAACGAAAGACCGTCGCCGTACTCAAATGTCTCGGGGCGAGCGGCACCAAAATAATCACGGTCTATCTGCTGCAAATTGTGACACTCGGGCTGATCGGCAGCTTTTTCGGGGTCTTCCTTGCCCAATGCGGATTGTGGATCGCGAAATGGCGATTTGTTGATGCACTGCCGGCAAAAATGAGCTATGCCGTGACTGGTTCGACTTCGTGGCAGGGCGTCGTGCTGGGCGTTTTGATCTCAGTTTTATTTTCGGCATTGCCGCTGCTCCAGATCCGAATGATCAAGCCAAAGCTGCTGCTTCGAGATGAAAATAATGCCAATCTGTCAAAGCTCGATTGGACCAAATGGATATTTGGCGCCGGCTGTGTCGCTGTATTGCTGGGCCTCGCGGTTTGGCAGGCGGGGTCGGTAAAGGTTGGGGCTTTCTTTCTCGGCGGACTGGCGGGTACGGGCCTCGTGCTCTATGTTTCGGCTGCGATACTGACCTGGTTTTTGAAGAAATTTAAGCGGCTCAGTTCGTTCTCCATTCGGCAGGCCGTCAACTCGCTTTACCGCCCGGGCAATCAGACTCGCATAATATTGCTTGCTGTTGGGCTTGGTGCATTTGTCGTGATCGCGGTCCAGGCGATGCAGACCAATCTGGTGCGCGAGTTTGATTTTACACGCAACCAGAGATTGCCGAGCCTCATTTTTGTCGACATTCAAAAGAGCCAGGTTGACGAAGCGATGCAGATCATCGAAAAAGGAATCGGTGAAAAAGCCGAGGCCGTGCCCACCGTGCGAGCCCGCATTTCGGCGGTAAATGGCGAGGGCGTTGACTATCAGCAAAAAGAGATCCGCCAGCAGCAGGGCCAGATCGGGCGTGAATTTGCGATCTCATACCGGCCAAATATGGAGACGAATGAATCGGTTGTTTCGGGCAGTTGGTGGACGGCAGACGTGACAGGTGATGTTCCTGAAGTCTCGGTCGAAGAGACGATGGCCGACACGCTAAAGGTCGCGGCCGGCGATTCGATGACTTTTGATATTTCAGGCCGCAAGATCACCGCCCGCGTCGCGAATATCCGCCGGATCGACGTTCGAAATGCGCGAACGGCATTCGTGTTTGTCTTCCGCCCGGGAACGCTCGAAACGGCGCCGCAGAGTTTTGCCGCGACCGTTTTGAAACACGCTCCGTCGACCGAACGCCAGCGGCTTCAGCGCCAAATGCTCGATAAATTTCCAAACGTGCAGATATTCGACGTGGCCGACATCGTCGCGGCAGTTGACCGGCTCGTCAGCAATTTCGTGATCGCGGTCTCGTTTGTCGGCAGCTTTGTCTTGTTGAGCGGTATTCTGATCCTGATCGGCTCGGTTGCGCTGACAAAATCTCAACGCATCTACGAAAACGCGATACTCAAAACATTGGGTGCCAACAGGCGGACGCTGGCGACCATCCTGTTTTCGGAATATGGTCTGCTGGGCGTGATTGCAGGTTTGATCGCGACCGGCTTTGCCGTCAGCCTTTCCTACGTCGTTTGTAAATATTTGATGCAGATCGACTGGCAATTCGATCCGGTGCTGACGGTGGCCGGCGTGCTGGTTACGGCTCTGCTCGTAACAATAGTCGGTGTTGCTGCCAGCTTCGACGTTCTGTTCCGCAAACCGCTCACGACGTTAAGGTCGCAGTGAAAAATTAAAAATTAAGAATAGGAACTATAGTAGGGCAGCAGCGATTTCACGATCAGATCGCTTTTTTAATTTTGAATTTTGAATTTTTAATTTGTGCTTTCAAAAGGATTTTTTTCCAAAACGGCCCGCAGATTCACTTGGCCAAAAAGGGTGTCCAGATAGGCACCAAATCTGTGAAGGATCGGGACGAGGTCTTTGTTTTGTTTGGTGACGAGGATCTCTTCGACAAAACGCTCGATCGTCTCTGTATCCTTATAGAAAAGAAAACGGACGGTAGCTTTCATGAATTCGCGGAGCGATGTGTGCATGGCCTCGATCTTTTCGGGAATCGGGTCGCTTTCCGCGGCCTTGACGATTTGGCCGAGCGACCAAAGTTCTTTTCGCAAAACCAGCGACTGGTCAAGCTTGACCTTGAACGTCGGGAAGAGATCGATGTTGGTGAGCGCCGGATCGACGAGGCGGGCAAGGCCAGCCAGAATCTGCTGAAAGCCTTCGTTTAGGAGTGAATACGACGTTTCCATCCGGGCATAGATCGTCGGCGAAGGCCGAACGCTCGCGAGGCCCGCCAATTCCTGCGTGTAAACTTTTTTCAACTCGATCGACGCGGTGTACGATGCGGCGTCGAGCGATAAAAACAGCTCAGCCTCTTCGTTTGGAAAGCGTTCGAGGCGATTGTTTATGTATCCAATGAGATCCCGAACCTGTTCGTTGATACTTGAAAAGATAAGTAGCGCCGGTTTCAACGGCTCGTCAGCCGCCAGCATCTCGCCGACTACGCTCAGCCATTTGAGGATCTTGCCAAATCGCGGCAGGACCAATGCGATCTCAGCCTGTTCGGGCGTCACGGCCCCGCCGTGTGCGAGTTTTCTTAAGTAATCGGGCAGGCATTGCTCACCGCTCGCCTCGGCCGCTCTGATCAATTTGCGAAACACGGACAGATGCGTAAACCGGTCTGCTAGTGAATTGCTCCACGCCGTCCACTCGGCGGGGCCGACCGATCCGGAGCGGATCATGCAGTCGCCGATAAGGATCGAATCGCGAAACGCCGTGGCCAGGTCGCCCAGTTCGCGTCCCGTCAGCGAATCCGCCTGTTCGCGTTCGCTCCGCAGGCTAAGTAGTTTTGAATTAAGACCAGCTGCGCGGAGCAGAGCTGAGTGGACAAGCCGAAAGTTCTTGATGACCTCAGTCCGCGACCCGTCAGCGCTGCCAAACGAATAATGACCAGCTGCCAAAAAGCTATCGAGACCCGCGCACCAGATGCCGAGTTCGGTTATCACACCGTTATCGTCCAGAACGGGCGGCATATATTGCGACAGGCGCTTTTCAGCGTCGGGCGCGAGCCCGTCGACACTTGCATCAACTTGATTTCCGATTACTAGAGCTGCCAAATCTTGAACTTCCTCGCTGGGATAGGGCATGGAAAAAGGTAAGGGCGGCAAAACCGCTACATATTTTATACCTTGTTTGATACCTTTAAGGCAATAGAAAAGTCAGTACTTTGCGATATTTCACATGCTTAGGATATGTCGGATCAATTAAAAACGCTGCTTATCGCGACCAATAACCCCGGAAAACTTGACGAGCTGCAAGCTCTCCTCAATGGATTACCTGTCGCGCTCAAAAATTTGGGCAGCCTGGAACATATCGTCGAGGTCGAAGAAGCCGGTGCGACGTTTATCGAAAACGCCCGTTTAAAGGCCAGCGGATACGCTCTGCAAACCGGTTTGCCCGCGATGGCGGACGACTCTGGACTGGAGGTCGAGGCGTTGAATGGACGGCCGGGCGTCTTGTCGGCCCGTTACGGCGGGCCGGGCACGAGCTTTGACGAAAAAATGGCATTGCTGCTTGGCGAGATGGACGAAACAGGCGACCCGACCCGCAATGCCCGGTTTGTCTGCTCCATCGCCATCGCCGATGCGGGCGGCAACATCCTGCACACGACCGAGGGCATATGTGCCGGCATGATAGCGCATGCTCCTCGCGGGACGCTTGGTTTTGGCTATGATCCGCTGTTTATTCCCGATGGCTACGATCAGACGTTTGGCGAGCTATCCGGCGCGATTAAGCGGGAAATAAGTCACCGGGCACGGGCTTTTGATCAAATAATGCCGTTTTTACGCGATTTTATCGCGGTTTGACTTGACCTTGAGCGCTTTCCCGCTTAGAATTCGACACTTGGAATCGTTTCTGGAGTAAACAGACACGGGGCGTAGCACAGCCTGGTAGTGCGCACGGTTTGGGACCGTGAGGCCGCAAGTTCGAATCTTGCCGCCCCGACCAGTCAGAAATTAGGTGGCTGGTATTTCCCGCAAACTTGCCGAAGCTTTTTTTCAGGCATTACAATTCTCTAAGAGAAGTTTTTATATCACAACCAAAATCGGAGGTTAATTTAACTATGGCTCGTATGACACAAACGGAAATCATCAGCAACCTGGCTGACACGACGGGTGGCAAGAAAACGGAAGTAAAGGCCCTTTTCGACGCTCTTGCCGCTCTCGCAACCAGCGAAGTGAAAAAGAACGGCGAATTTACCCTGCCCGGATTCGGCAAATTGGTCAAGGCAACACGCAAGGCGCGTGACGGCCGCAACCCCGCCACCGGTGCTGTTATCCATATCCCGGCCAAGACGACGGTCAAGTTCCGTCTTGGTAAAGCGCTGAAAGACGCGGTTTCGTAAAGATACCGTATAATGTGAGTGTTTTTTGCTGGACCGGCAAATCTTGTGGTTTGCCGGTCTTTCTTGCGCTTCGGGCCAGTTTGCGAAAAAAATCACAACCCCGAAAAAAAAGTAGTGACAAGCGTCTTTTTTTTTGTTAAGATTTTTGTAAAGTTGAAAACGACGGTTCACATTCATATTTCCAGCAACTAAATGGTTGTAGAATTCAACTTAGTTATGTCGGAGGGGCGTTATGTTTCGTGCCCCTACGAAGGGTTTTGCCGGTCGCGGTAAAGCGGTTACTCCCGAAAGGGAATATTTTGAAACAAAGGAGAATACAACGTGGCAGCAGCTAGACCAATGACACTACAGGATAGAGTCCTGCAAATTGACCATATACAGGCACGCCGTTTTTCGAAACTGACGGGCGACGCCATTGATATCGCGGCAGAGGGCATCATCAGGCATCTGCGGGCTTGTGCTCGTATGGATGTTAATCCTGATGCGTCGGCCGTTCGCGAGATCATCGACGACGCTTTGAATGGCAGACGCGTTTTTGCCGAAACCTCGAACGACCTTTTGGCCGCTTAAGTAGTTTTAATATTTTTAATAGTAATATAAAGTTTGACCGCCCGCTGAGGCGGTCTTTTTTTTATCTGCGGAGGCCCGCGCGTAAGCAAGGGCGTAACATTCAATGTACGTGTTACGCCCTTGCTTACGAGGCCGTGTCAAAACTAATATGGCGGTGATGTATTGTTCTTAAAATTGCCGTTGCCTTTAGGCAACGGTTCAGGCTATCAAAAAATTCCCCGAGGCTTTAGCCCAATTCATTAGTTTCGGCTAAAGCCCGTCGATTTTTTACTGATTCTGCCGTTGCCTGAAGGCAACGGCAATAAAATTCTTTCATTCCGATCGGGTTTTGACACGTCCTCTTACACGCGGGCCTCTGCATCGGCTAGCGAAGTTTTAGCGTGTAGAGTGTGTATTTGCCAAACGTCTCACCTGCATAACGCTCGTACCATTTGTCGATATTGTCGAAAAATTGCCCCGGTTCAGACGAGGCGACCAGGTAATCGAGACGTACGACACCCGGCTTTGCGGGATCGAAGGTCCGGGCGTATTCATCATATTTTGCGGCCTCGGCGTCAATCTCGCCAATCGTCAGCGGCTTATAATTGGCGACCAGCCGGTCGGTGTGCCGTCCCCAGCCGAACAGGGCGATCATCGAGACAAAATCGTTACCGCGTTTCATACCATCCGCCAGATCCCGGGCATTGACGCCTTCGTAATAAAGCTGCTGATAGTATCGCTCCTTATTCTCATCCCAATTCACGCCGGCAAAAACGTGCTGGTGCCGTGCCCACAAAACAGCTTGCGGAGCGATGGTCGGCAGATCGTCGGCCTCGGCAATGCCCAGATCGAGGACGACCTGTTTGTGCGGATCGGGCGACGTTTTTGCAAGCTGGCTGAGCCGCCGGGCCGTGGGCAGGGCCTCATCGCGAATGACGTTGACCTCGTCCAGCACGCGGACCGTATAATGACATTCGACAAAGCCCCACACGATCGCGATCAGGGCAAAGCCCGCCGGGACGAGCCTCCACGCAAACTTTTCTCGACCCTCTATCCTTCGCCAAAGCAAAGCGAAAGTCACGACCACAGCCAGTCCGGCGACATAATTCCCGATAAAAACCTGATAATGTATCGGCTGGAGCGATTGACCGGTGATGACCTGCTGATTGAAAACGACGATCGGCGTGAAGGTGAGCGACAAAGCAAACAGCGTCGAGCGATCACGCAGAGCGAATACCTTCATCAGTATTCCCACGACGATCACGAACAAGCCGACAAAGCTAATAAGTTCCGGCACGCGTGTTAAATCAGGTGCATGTGTCCGAACCAGCATCTGCACATCGTCCATCGTCTGCGAGCGTCGAGACAGCAAATAGGCATACGGCACGAGTATCGCTCCGCAGGCAACGACAAGCGCCGCCAATTTCTTAAGATCGCTCAGTACACCGTCGGGACGTACAACGATCCAGCAAATCGCTAAACACCCAAGCCACGCCGCAGCCGTTGTCCAAACGTAAAAATATGTGAAGACGGTGTAACCGAAGGCGAGAGCGGCCAGTGCAATCGACGCGGAGACGCGGAGACGCGGAGACGCCGGGACAACTATGTCAGTACCACCTGCGGTAGCGGGTGGTTGAACAATGTCATTTGACGTTCCTGAAACAGACGCATCCGTCTCACTTCGGAGAATCCTCCATACCAACCCCACGAGAAAAAAAAACGCCGGAAACGCCATCGCCGGGATATATCGCCTAAACCCCGGAAAATACGGGTATGAATAACTTGTGCCGAGTATCTCGCCGATTGCCCCTTCGCCGGCAAAGAGCGCGCCTCCGGCCAGCACGATCAACGCATCGGCCATCGCATAGAGCGAATCTCCGGTTATCATCCCTATCAGCCAGAATATAGCCAACGCCGTCAGAAACGCCGCTACGGCCCCCGAGATGGTCATCGCCCAAGTCGCTGGCATGCCCAATACGCGAGCCGGTATAGCGATCGTGTATGGACCGGCAAACTGAATGGAGAATAGCGATTCGGGCTGCGGGTTTTCGGGCGAATCGTCACGGCCGGTGTACGGGTCGTTCTTTCGCGGCCTACCGTCGATCAGAGCCTTCAAATACGACGCGTACGCGACCTCGTCGATGTCGTTATAGGCATAATGCCCGTTCCACTCGGCCCCACGAAGATAGATCATCTTAAACTGCGGGTACAGCGAAAAAATGGCCATAAAAAGCCCAGCAATAATGCCAAATCGCCAGCGAAGCTTCATAAGCGTAAAAGAAATGTATTCTCTCATTCTCCGCTAACGGCTGACAACCTGGACCCGGAATAAGAGCGTCGGCCTGTCGCCAACGGCGACAAACAATAAAGCCTGGGGTGTAGCGAATGAAATGAGCGGAACCCCAGGGTAAATCGAAAAAGGAGATCGTCGCTGAAGGCGACAGACAATTCATGAGCAGGCGACTGTTGCTCTCCTTCAGAGAGCGCAGATCTTTAGAAACCTAACCCAGGGCTGCGGCTTTGCTCCACCATGGGCTTTAATGTTAGTCGCCGTTGGCGACAACAAACCGGGCAACCTAATCAATATGAAATTGTTTGTATTCAATGAGTTACGGCCTTAACTTTGCGGCTATAAGTCCACCTTGGGCGCGGATCGGCAAAATCCGCAGAATGCATCAAAACGAGAAAAATACGTCAAAGTGTGCAAAATACGTCAAACCCCGCAAAATAGCATTTCAATTTAACCGTGAATCGTGAATAGTAAATCGTGAATGGTGAAGACCGACTATCGATTCACAATTTACGATTTACGAGGAATCTATGAACAGACCATCAGCCGCCAAGAGCCCAAAACCGTTCTCCGTTCGCCTCTCCGAGATACCTATCGACGAAAAGGCAGCCTTTGTCCACAGCGTATGCGCAGCGCTGATAGACAGCCGCTTCGGGCCGGGCCGGGCCGGTCGACGCCGGGCGTCATCGACCTCAGTTCATCGCCGAAGCCGGCCGTATTCTACGACATGACTATCGACGGCCCGGTGCCGAGCTACACGATCCTCCCCGATTCCGAGATGGCTCGCCGGTACATGGCTGACGCTCTCAACCGCGAATTGGCACATGCCGAAAACGAATTCGCTGCAACACGCATCCCAAACATTTCGCCATCAGTCCAGGGACGCGGCTCGCCTTAAGTCAGTACCACCTGCGGTAGCGGGTGGTTTAACTTGGATATCACCGAGCGTTACCCAAACTCCGGCAACTCTTGGCCCGGAAAAAAACGATCCAAAATCCTGGGACGCATGACCGACAAGCGTAAATAAATAGTTCTGCAAGAGTTTGATCTTTGACAATCAATTTCGACCTCCGGGACGCAACCCATCCTGGTGCTTTAGAGGTTTCTCGGAACAAAAGAAGGCGGCCCTTTCAGACCGCCCTTAGCCGAATAATAATTCAGATGTTCTTACTGGTTTACCGGCGTTGTTTCGACAAATCGCGGTAACGCGATCGACTGGTTCAGAATGATCCCGAACTGGGTGCCGGATTTTACCTCGGCTTCCTTGCCTTTAGTGTAGCGCTCGCCGAGAAAGCCGCCACCGGCTCCGAGCAGGCCGCCGATGAGGGCTCCTTTGCCGCCGCCGATGGCTCCGCCGATTATCGCTCCGCCTACACCGCCGCCGCCGATGAATATGGGCTTGCGGTGATCCATCGGCTTACCCGAAGCGGTTCCCTCGTTATCGCTGGTTGTTTTGCCGTCGGTCAGGTCCGTTAGCGAACCGTTAATGGTTCGCTTGCGGCCATTTGGCAGACGGACCGAGGTAAAGCTACAGTCGATCTGGCCGACCTTGCCGCCGTTTGCGGCGGGTTTGACGGTGTTAACGCGGCCCGTGACAATGCTGCCGGTCGGTATGACGACAACGCCGTTTGACGAATACACAGGCTCCGTAACCGTCGTCGTGAACGTGCTGCCGATGGTCGCCGTTTTTGAGGTGATCGTTTGATTCATGCGAACGCGTAGTATCGTGCTTTTATCGACCGTAAACAACGGCTCGGCTGGTTTTGCCGCAACCGTTTTGTGTACCACGTGTTTTCGGCGCAGCACAGGCTTGCGCTTTTGCGCAAACGTGTCCATTACGCCGAACGCCAACAGCAGCGCCACAATCGCCGCCATACTTTTGTAATTAACCATTTGTTTCATAATCCTTCCTCCTGACAGGCCTTTCTATAGACCCGTGCCACTGGCACCCAATTTGAGTCAAATTAACCTGACTTCGTTGCAATAAAAACATTCAAAAGCGATTCTTATACATTATACAATCAACGACACGCCAACGTCCGGTACTGAACATAAATTGCGAATTTTTTGAAATCAGGACCTATTAGAACTATATTCAATGCGACAGCGACAGATTCACAATCTCCAGACTTTAATGGCCCCCGGTTTAAAATCCGGGGGTCAAGTCATTTAGGGAAGGAGTTTAACAAGTTTTTGCAGGAGAAGCCCTCATATATGCAGTTGTTAGCCTCAACGTTTTTGCTCTTCACACTCAATCTGCTTGATGCACTCCTGACGATCATATGGGTACGAAGCGGCGTCGCGACTGAGAGCAATCAATTGATGGCCGGTCTCCTGGATATAGGTAACTGGCCGTTCCTGATCGTAAAGATCGCGATCGGGTCGGTCGCGGCTATCGTGCTTTACCGGTGGGGCAACCGGCCCTTGGCGCGTTATGGGCTGGCGGTCGCGTTGGCTGTCTATTTGAGCCTCATGGGCATACATATTTTTACGGGCCTTTCGGCTTTTGGATACGTTTCGAATACATTCCTGCATGACCTCGGTACGCTGCCGGCCAACTTCTTGGCTCTCATAATTTGATTTATTCATACTTCGCTTTGCGGCCGGTTGTTTTTTGGGAAACATCCGGCCTTTTTATTTCGTAAATTAGATACACAACGCAGACGGTTTTGTCCGGCATCAAAAAGTTGTATTTTTATTGGTGAAAGGGAAGTATATAGCTATGGCAAATAAATCGGTTTATCAGATGTCGGCGCGGCAGATATTCCTGCTAGCATTTGCGTCGGCGTTGATCGCTGTTGGGGCAGCGGCACTTTTATATAATTTGGGGAGATTCTGGAACACGGACGGCGGTTCGCCGATTGCGTTTGCCGAGGACGCCCCGCGCGGCATCTCCGACCCGTCGGCGGTGACCGACGAAACGAACAACATCGAGGTCTATAAAGCAATTAGCCCGGGTGTTGCATTCATCAATACGACCTCTTATACCCGCGACATGTGGGGTGACACCGAGGAAGGCAAGGGTAACGGGTCCGGCTCGGTCATCGACGCAAACGGCGATATTTTGACCAATTATCACGTGATCGAAGGAGCCCAGAAGCTGACGGTTAGCTTTGGCGGTGGTAAGACATATCCAGCAAAGGTGATCGGCGGCGACCCGGATACGGATCTCGCGGTCATCAAGATCGAATCGCCGCCACCGGGATTGTCAATAGTTCCGTTCGGCGATTCGGATAAGTTGACGGTCGGGCAAAAGGTGCTGGCGATCGGTAATCCGTTTGGGCTTGACCGCACATTGACGACCGGCGTGATCTCCGGCCTCCAGCGTCCGATCCGTGCACGCAACGGCCGGCCGATCGACGCCGCCATTCAGACGGACGCCTCGATCAACCCCGGTAACTCGGGCGGCCCGCTGCTCGACAAATTTGGCAAGATGATCGGCATTAATTCGCAGATATTGGCTCCGGCCGGCGGTTCGGTTGGCGTTGGGTTTGCGATCCCGGTAAATATCGCCAAACATGTCATTCCGCAACTGATCCAGTTCGGCGAGGTCAAGCGGCCAAAGATCGGCGCCGAACTTTTGAGCGTGGCCGGCCTGATGGAGCAGGGTGTTCGCCTGCCGGTTGATTCGGGCCTCGTCGTTCGCAATGTAACGCCGGGAACGACCGCCGCGAGTGCGGGCTTACACGGTTTGTCGCAGGACGGCACAGGCAACGTAATTCTTGGCGACGTGATTACCACGATCGACGGCGAAAAAATGGACGATCTCGATGACCTTTACCGGTATCTCGATAAAAAGCAGATCGGCGACACCATCCAGGTCGGTGTATACAGAAACGGAAAGGCCACGACCATCCCAGTCAAGCTAATGGGTAATCAACCGACCGCGCGGCCTAACCGTCGGATACAATGATCGTAGTGCTCTGAAAACACGAATCGGCGGGCAGAAATATCCGCCGTTTTTTATGCCGGAACTAAAAAGTTTTTACAACCAGGGTATGGGATGGGTATGCCGGCGTTGCGAGAGCAAGTTGGCCACTCCTGACGACGCTTCGCCGTTGTCGCGGGCCTTTCGCGAGGGCGAGGCAGAAAGCAAAACTCCGATGCTCGCTAATCAGGCTCTTGCTAAATGGTCGGACAAGACGCGTCGAGTTTTGATCTGCCCACGTTGCGGTCAGACCCAAATGGTCACTGATTTATGAACGGGCAACATCGCGTGATACATTGGTAATAATGCTTCAGCACGAGCTTGAAACCGCGATCACCCTTTCCCGCATTGCCGGAAAATCGATATTAAAACACTACGCCGACGGGTTTGTTACCGAGGAAAAGCTTGGTGCGGACAATTATACCGAGCCGGTAACAGTCGCCGACCGCGACGCCAGCCGGATCATTGTCGAAGGCTTAAGCGCTGCGTTTCCGGATGACAGCATTTTGTCGGAGGAGGAGATCGACGATCTTGAACGGCGGCTTTCAAGACCACGTGTCTGGATAATCGACCCGATTGACGGCACTGCCGGGTTTGTTAAGCACGATGGCGATTTTGCCGTCCAGATCGGGCTGGCCGTGGATGGCATCGCCGTGCTCGGAGTCGTTTTGATACCGGCTCACGACGTTTTGATCTACGCCGTAGCTGGCGGCGGCTCATTTATCCTCCGAAGTGGCTGCGTGCCCGAACAAGTAAAAGTATCGTCGAAAACACAATTTACTGAGATGATCCTGGCAATGTCGCGCAATCATCCAAGCCCGCGAATGGGCCGTATAATCGAACATTTTGGTTTTACCGACATCGCAAAACGTGGTTCGGTCGGGCTCAAGGTCGGGCTTATCGCCGACCAGACATGCGATATTTACATTCACCCGAGCCCGCGAACAAAACTTTGGGACACATGCGCTCCGCAGATAATTCTGGAAGAAGCGGGCGGGCGTTTTACCGATCTCTTTGGTTTAGAGATGCGTTACGACGGTGCGGACCTCCAAAACCGCAACGGGATTCTCGCCACAAACGGAGCCGCGCATAATCAGGCTGTTGCCCATCTTAAGCACTTGCTTTCGGAATTTGGTCGAACGCCTTATGAAAATAAAGTCAGTATTTGATATTGTTAGTAGCCTGAAAAGCCTGTCAATACTGGATGAGAGCCGTGACAGCCTGGTAAAACATAACTATTTAAAAAAAATACGCATTTTAATGCTTAAGCTATTGTATTCTCAAAAGCTTTGTGTTAAACATATACCTCAAGTGGTTTCTACGCTTGCTCATGCTAAATTAAACAAGGACTGGAATTAGGTGATTACCCATAGTGAACCGGTGACGTCTGCTCAATCGGTCGCCGAAAAATCGGTGATCCGGGCGGGAGACTATTTAAACAAATTGAGCGGCGAGCAGATCGAATACGAATGCAAACGCCAGCTTGAGGCGGGCTGCAAGGAACTGGTTGTCAATTTCGCCGAGACCGAGCTTGTAAACAGTATCGGGATCTCAATCCTGCTGGGCGTTATCGACTCGGCATCGAGCAACGGTGCCACGGTCGTGTTTTCGGACGTAAATGAAACTACGGTCGAATTATTCGAAATGCTCGGTTTAACTAAACATGTGACTATCGCAAATAGCGACCCACAACTCACAAAAATATGGCAGAACATGATCATAAGCTAATTCACGCGTTTGGCGCGTTGGCGGAACTCGGACAGGAAATTACTAACAAGAATAATTTTCAGGAGACGATCCGCACTTCGCTGCACCTGATCTCGGGAGCGATCGGGATAATGCGCGGGGCCGTTGCCAGATACGCGAGGTTTGGCCACGAATTGAATATGCTTGCTGTGCGGGGCTTGGGCGACGATTTTCCGCTCAGCCTGATGCTGACCAGCGAGGACGAGCGTCAATTTTTAACGAACGGACTCAGCCCGATCGAGATAGCTCAGGCCCAGGTGCTGCCGTTTTTCCAGGTGCATAACGTGAGCTTTGACAAGCGGCGGCTTGAGCTGTTTGTGCCGCTCGTCGTACGGGACGAGATCGTCGGTGCCCTGTTTTTGGGCGAAAAGGCAACCGCCGAACCTTACACAAAATACGAAAAAGAGATCATCTGCGCGATGGGCCAGCACATCGGCGTCGCCATCTCGCAACGCAATCTGATGGCCGAGATCGAACGCCATGCTGAGG
This sequence comes from Pyrinomonadales bacterium, assembly GCA_038227175.1. Classification (GTDB taxonomy): domain Bacteria; phylum Acidobacteriota; class Blastocatellia; order Pyrinomonadales; family Pyrinomonadaceae; genus OLB17. The sequence continues at coordinate 98,136 of JBBRPZ010000017.1, forward strand.
ACAACCGGCGGATGTTCGACGAAATGCGTTCGACCTATCACGATACGGTCAAGGCATTTGCGGCGGCGATCGACTGCAAGGATAAATATACCGAGGGCCACTCGGTGCGGGTCGGCAAGTTTTCCGAGATCATCGCGATGGAGCTTGGCTGGGGCAAGGATGAGATCGAGGGAGCGGCCGTCGCGGGCTATCTGCACGATGTCGGCAAACTCACCGTCGAACGGAAGATCATCAACGCCCCGTACCGCATCAACGCCAAGGAATCGGCCGAGCTTAACAAACATCCGGGCGTCGGCTACGACATCCTCCAGCCGATCCATCACCCTTACACCGACGTGCCGCTCGCGGCAAAATATCATCACGAACGTCTCGATGGCCGAGGCTATCCCGACGGATTATACGACCGCGAAATTCCGTTTATCGCGAAGATCGTGACGCTCGCCGACTCGTTTGATGCAATGACGACCGACCGCCCGTACAAGGCGCGTCGTCCTGCCAAGGATGTTGTCGAAGATTTGCAGAAAAACTCAGGCGTGCAGTTTGCCCCGGAACTCGTGACCGCTTTTCTCGCCGGCATGCTGAGAGAATTAAAAGGCGAAGACCGCACAAAACGTTTCCGCCGCCTCCTTGGCCGCGACTACATGGAAGCCGAAGGCATCGTCGATAAGCTAAAATACACCCTAAACGAAATGGCCCCCACAACGCCGATGACCTATGTCGCGGCAGCGGGGATTGGTGATCGGCCGATTATTTAGATTCGGATACTTTTATTAGTCTAACAGCCACGTCTCGGCGTCGGCGACATTCTCGCACAATTTCATATTCACGCCGCGGTTGATGGCCACGAGTTCACCAAATCTGTTTAGCTCGTCTTGTTCCTGGCGCCGGTCGACGAAGGCTATTTTAATACCGTGAAATTTGGTCTGGAGAAAGTCGGTCGTAAAACGGAATGCTTCGACCGGCGTAACGTTTTCCGATAAATTCTCGTCGATCAAAATCTTTGACGCGCCGGTCCGCTTACATTCATCGCTTATTTCCTGCCAGTATTGTCTTGAAATCTCGTAGCTATCCTTTTCGCCCGAGACGTATACGTAAAGATATTCCGTTCGATCCTCGAATGTCAGAGAGAATGGTTTTGTCTGTAAATTATCCATTATAAGGAGGTTAGCCTTATATCATACGCATGGCTTTTTGATAAACCAAATCGGCGGCGGCGATATCCTCGACCGCCTGGCCGAGCGATTTGAAGAGCGTGATCTCATCGTCCGATTCGCGACCGGGCAGAACGCCGGCGACTACCTCACCTATTTCCGCGAAAATATGACCGGCTGCAATCACGTCGCCCGACTCGACTAGTGCCGCCTCGCGTGAATCGACAAATATCTTCGACATGGCCAATGCATCGTCGTCCAACTCGCGCCATTTCGGATGATTGGCTCCGACGGCGTTGATGTGTGCTCCCGGCGAGAGCCATTTACCTTGTAAAACCGGCGCCATTGACGATGTCGCGACTACGATCACGTCGGCACCTTTAACGGCCTCCTCAGCCGAATCGACAGCTCGGACGCCTTCGTGGGAATCGGCAAAGGCCGTCGCATTTCTCGGGCTCCAAACTCGAACGTCAGTAAACTTGCGCACGAGACTGAGTGCTTCCAGATGGCTGTGGGCCTGTACGCCGGAGCCGAGGATCGCGAGAACTGATGCATCATGACGAGCAAGCAATTTGGTTGCCGCCGCAGAGGCGGCAGCCGTTCGCATCTCGGTGATGAGCCGCCCGTCGATCATCGCGATCGGCTCGCCCGTTTCGGGGCGAAAGAGCAAGATAACTGCGTTATGTGTGTGGATGCCTTTATTGTCAGGATAAAAAGTAACGATCTTGGCACCCAGTGCTCCGTTGTAAGCAGGCATCACGCCCATAAAGCCTTTGTGATCGGCTACCGCTAACGCCAAACGGACGGGCTGCACGGCCTTTTTGCTCGAAAGGTCGGCCAAAGCCGATGCCATTGCGGGGATAAGAGCCTGCATTTGTAATAATTCGCGGACACCATCTTCGTCAATTATTTCCACGCACTTTCTCCTTATTTCGTAGAGTTTATGGTTTTACCGGGGTCTCCAAAAGCTGTAAAAACTTTTTCGCCGCCAGCGACAGATTCTTATCGCTGCGGTGAATGACGCCGACCGACCGCACCCAATATTTTTCCGCAAGTTGAATGACCGCAAGGCTCCCGGCTTTTTGGGCCTCGCTTACCGCCGGTTCCGGGACGATTGCGAGGCCAAAGCCGACCTCGACCGCGCGTTTTATAGTTTCAATATTGTCGAACTCCGCGACCTTTTTTACCTCGACTCCGTTTGTTTTGAATATCTTATCGAGCGCTTTGCGCGTCGGCACGTCGCGTTCGAAATGGACGAAATCCTGCCCATTGAGGTCTGTGACCTTGACCTTGGCTTTGCTCGCGAATTTGTGATCGAGAGGAGCGATCAGCACGAGGCGATTTTCGATCATCGGTGTGATGGTGAGGCCGCGTTTGGGTTCGGGAAAGGCGACAACACCGAGTTCGACCGTGCCGTTCATCACGTCGCGGACGACACGCGTGGTCCGTGAATATTCGAGATCGATCTTTGCCGCCGGAAATTTTGTCATAAATTCCCGCACCTTCGCCGGCAGCTCGTGGAGGCCGACGCTGTAAACGGTCGCGACCTTGACCGTGCCGCCGATCTTGCCGACGACGCCACGCAGGCTCTCCTCAAGCTGATCGTATGCATCGAGGACATGCTTTGATTCGCGGTAAAAGACTTCTCCCGCCGGCGTCAATTTTACATCGCGACGGCCGCGGACGCGTTCGAGCAGGCGCCGTTTGAACCTTTCTTCGAGCGTGCGAATCTGCTGGCTGACCGCAGATTGTGTAATGAAATTACGCTCGGCAGCGAGCGAAAAGCTTTCGAGATCTACAAGGTCGCAAAATACTTTTAACGTTTCTATATTCATACTCATAACAATTTGAATATTAGCACAACTGTTTAATTGTCACAATATTTTTCATTTTATCTTATCTGAAAACAGGCATATCATAAAAAGCATAGATTCTGTATTGCCGAATGATGCGTTTCGAATTAGAATTTCAGGACATCACGGATTCAAATTTATAGCGGATTTCTGGCTTAAAGCATGGCGGTCAAATTCTCTAATACCTTTCTTTTAAGAAAGCTCCATCAGCTCACGGGTATTGTTCCGCTGGGCATGTTCTATTTTGTTCATCTGTGGACGAACTCGGCGGCGCTCAACGGGCCAAAGGTCTTTGACGACCACGTTCAGGATATTCATAATTTCCCGTATCTGCTTTTGATCGAGATATTTGGAATATTCGTGCCGCTCGTTTTTCACTCGGTCTACGGCATCCTGATCTCAGCCGAGGCCAAGCCGAACGCCCTCAATTACGGATACGGGCGTAACTGGTTTTACATATTTCAGCGTGCGACGGGTATATTTTTGTTTTTCTTTCTGTTGTTCCACATTCTCAATTTCCGGTTCGGGCTTATCCCCGGATTAAATTTGATCCCGGTCGCGGGCAACGCCGACAAAGCATATTCGATCGTTTCCGGCGAATTTCAGATTACGTGGGTCATGTTGATTTATATCATCGGCATTCTGGCAACGGCCTGGCATCTGGCTTACGGATTTTTCCTGTTTGCGGTCGATTGGGGCATCGTGATCGGGGAAAAGGCTCAAAAAATGGTTCTTTACGGATGTTTGGGTCTCGCGGTTGTTCTCGGGGCAGCAGGCATAAACGCGGCGTTTGCGTTCGTCAGGCCGTGCGGACTGTTGCCGAAAGCCGTTTGCGAAGAACCGGCAAAAATGACGCCGAGAGGGGCGACCAAGTTTTAGCTATAACACGTTTCTTTCACGGACTGCTAAATTGATATTCTTAATGCTGATAGATTTAGGAGGTTTATATGCAAGCAACATTTGGCGAAGTTTTGGAAAGCATTGAAGAACTCTCACTCGATGAAAAGGAAGATCTGATCGATATTTTACAACATCGTTTGCGTGATTATCGTCGCGCCCGGATATTGAGTGAAATAGAAAATTCAGAGCGAGAGTTTGAGCAAGGCTTGTGCAAAGAAATGACTGTAGATGAGTTTATGAAAGAGGTTTTGTCGTGATGCTGCTTTTTTCACCTACATTTCTCCGAGCCTCAAAACGACAGTTTAAGAAAGATTTAAAACTCGCGGAAAGCGTTAATGCGATTCTAAGGATTTTGGAAACGGATATGTTTCATCCTGCGCTCAAAACGCATAAAAATTAAGGGGAAGTCAAAAGGGGCGTTTGTCATGTACGGTCGCATTCGATATGCGGATTGTCTTCAAGGTCGTTAAGATAGATGACGCCGAGGCGATTCTTTTATTGAAGATCGGAAGACACAACGACGTTTATTAAGACTGAAAACATGGCATCAAACGCATTAAAAATTGCGATAGTTGGCGGCGGGCTTGCAGGTCTTGCGGCGGCGATGAAGATCGCGGAGGCGGGGCACGAGGTGGATCTGATTTCGGTCGTTCCGGTAAAGCGTTCGCACTCGGTCTGCGCTCAGGGCGGCATCAACGGAGCTGTAAATACAAAGGGCGAGGGCGACTCGCCGGCGAAGCATCTCGACGATACCGTTTACGGGGGCGATTTTCTCGCGAACCAGCCGCCGGTCAAACGCATGACCGACATGGCGCCGGAAATCATATATCTTTTTGATCGAATGGGCGTGCCGTTTTCGCGAACGAAAGAGGGGCTGATGGATTTTCGCCGTTTTGGCGGGACGCTGCATCACCGTACGGCATTTTCGGGAGCATCGACCGGACAACAGCTTCTCTATGCTCTTGACGAACAGGTACGGCGTTACGAAACAAATGGAAAGGTAACGAAATACGAGGGTTGGGAAATGCTCTCGCTCGTGCTCGACGACCATCAGGTTTGCCGTGGACTGATCGCGATGAATCTGCAAACGCTTGAGTTGAAATCGTTTGCAGCCGACGCCGTGATTATGGCGACCGGCGGGCCAGGCTTGATATTTGGCAAATCGACAAATTCGATGACCTGCACCGGCAGCGCGACATCGGCGTGTTACCAGCAGGGAGCACGTTACGCTAACGGTGAATTTATACAGGTTCACCCGACCTCGATCCCTGGCGAAGACAAGCTTCGCCTAATGAGTGAATCCGCTCGTGGCGAGGGCGGTCGCGTTTGGGTACCGAGAAATCCGGCCGATGCCCGCAAACCGAAGGAGATTCCCGACGCCGAGCGTTGGTATTTCCTCGAAGAAAAATATCCGGCCTACGGCAATCTCGTCCCTCGCGACATCGCGACCCGCGAGATATTCCAGGTCTGTATCGAAGGCCACGGTGTCGGCGGCGAAAATCAGGTCTATCTCGACTTGACGCATATTCCAGCGGATGTGCTAACCGAGCGTTTGGGGGCGATCCTCGAAATCTACGAGATGTTCGTCGGCGACGATCCGCGGTACGTGCCGATGCGAATTTTCCCGGGCGTTCATTATTCGATGGGCGGGCTGTGGGTCGATTACGAGCAGCGGACCAATATTCCGGGTTTGTTTGCAGCCGGCGAATGCGATTATTCGATCCACGGAGCCAACCGATTAGGTGCTAACTCGCTTGTTTCGTGTGTTTACGGCGGATTCGTCGCTGCTCCGTCGGCGATCGATTACGCAAAAAATGTCGAACGCGGTTCGACCGAGACAAACGGCATCCATACCGCAGAATTGAAAAAACAGCAAGAGATAAATGACGGCATCGTTGCAAACGAAGGTGGCGAAAACCAGTACAAACTGCACGAGGAACTCGGCAAGGTAATGACCGACAACGTCACCGTCGTCCGTTACAACGACCGCTTGCAGGCGACCGACGACAAGATCCGCGCGCTACAGGACCGGTTTACCAAGATCTCGATCAACGACTCAAATTTATGGGCAACCCAGGCCGTGCCGCACGCCCGCCAACTCAACAACATGCTCGAACTCGCTCGCGTGATCACGCTTGGAGCGTTAAACCGCAACGAATCACGCGGTGCTCATTACAAGCCTGATTTTCCGGAGCGCGACGACGAGAATTTTATGAAGACAACGATCGCAGAGTATTCCGCTGAGGCCCCGGTGTTAAGCTATGAGCCGGTTGATGTCTCGCTGGTTGAGCCGAGGAAAAGGGATTATTCGTCCAAAAAAGCGAAAGCGTGACTGGAGGGCAAGCATCCTTGCTTGCCCGTGATGCTTGAATATCGGCTAACTTTATATGAACGCTTTGCATCCATTGCAAGCAAGGATGCTTGCACTCCAGTCTTAGAAAGTTTATGAGCGCACACATCGAAAAGAAACGCCTCGACAATCCGCCCGCGACGATCAAATTCAAGATCCAGCGGCGGGAAAAAGAGGGTGCGAAGGCGCATTGGGAGACGTTTGAGATACCGTACCGACGCAATCTGAACGTCATCTCGGCGCTCATGGATATTCGCAAAAATCCGGTCACTATCGAAGGCAAGCCGACCACGCCGCCAGTTTGGGACATGAGCTGTCTCGAACAGGTCTGCGGCATCTGTACGATGGTCATCGACGGCAAGGTGCGGCAGTCATGCTCGGCGCTGATCGACGATCTGCTGTTGGCCTCAAAATCCGACACGGTCCGCCTTGCTCCGATGTCGAAATTCCCCAATGTCCGTGATCTCAAAGTCGACCGCTCGAAGATGTTCGATCACCTCAAACAGGTCAACGCATGGATCGAGCTTGACGGCACATACGACCTTGGCCCCGGCCCGCACATTCCGAACGAAACCGCCCAGGAGCGCTACGCCCTCTCACGCTGCATGACCTGCGGCTGCTGTCTCGAAGCCTGCCCGCAGTACGGCGACGACAACTACATCGGCCCTCAGGCGATCGCCCAGGCCCATCTTTTCAACATGCACCCGACCGGCAAGACCAACATCGACAACCGCCTCAACGGCCTGATGGGCGATGACGGCATCACCAACTGCGGCAACGCGCAGAATTGCATAAAAGTCTGCCCAATGGGCATCCCGCTCACCAAAGCGATCTATGAAACCAACCGCGACATCACCACTAATGCTTTGTTTGGTTGGTTGAAGAAGTAAGACATCCATTCTCCAAAAAATTCTTGACCTATCAAAAATGATAGGCTATTATTTCTGATAATGTGGGAGATTCTAGAACCCAATGACATCGATAAGATCTGTCGAAAACTGCCATTTGGCGTTGTCAAAAAATATAACTTGTGGAAAGACATCGTAGCTAGTGATGGGCCGGAAATGCTTAGAGAGTTTCCTGGTTACCATGACGAAAAACTCAAAGGCCAGCGGCTGGGTGAAAGATCTTCAAGATTAAGTTTGCAATATCGGGTCATTTACGCGATTGACCGAGATGTCGTGACGGTTTATGTTTTGGAAATAACTCCGCACAAATATTGAGGTAAGTATGAATAAGATAAGAAAGAATGACTTTCGTCCTGCCAGACGACAGGTCGAGAACACAACCGGCGAAGTCATTCGGATGCTACGCGAATTGAAAGAATGGACGCAGAACGATCTCGCCGAGCGCTCAGGTATCTCGCCGACTAACATCAGCCTTCTGGAAAACGACCGAGTGGATATTGGCAAGAAAAGAGCCGAAAGCCTGGCAAGGGCGTTTGGCATTCATCCGGCGATCATAATGTTTCCGGGTTACGATGCGGATCAAATAAAACGCGCGGCTTAACAACCGATGATCGGCACCCGATGTTTATCTCGCTTTCCCGCGCGATCTACGAAACTTGCCCGCGACATCACCGTTAATGCTCTGTTTGGGTGGTTGAAGAAATAGGAGATAGCCCTCGTCTCAGGTTCTATTCACGATTCACTATTTACGATTCACTTTCTCTAGTTATATGAAGTGTGGGTGTCCCCGTTCGCCATAAGATCAAAAGGCCTCGTCATTCGCAGGAGTCATTTTCTTGCGCTGAATAACGCTTAGTGTTACCTTATCGGTGAATCCTGCTTCACCCATGAACACTCTTTACTACGGCGATAAGTCAGTACCACCTGCGGTAGCGGGTGGTTTAACATCGAATATCGATACTCAAAAGGGGCGTGGATCATCATCTTCAACCTCCCGCTACCGCAGGAGGTCTAAATGACCCTTCGATGGCAGATTTAGTAGATGGGGAGTTTACGGTCGTTGGCAAGGTCATTCGCCATCTCGAAAATGAATCTGAGTCAATAAATCTGCTAAGGAAAGAGTTTGTTGGCTCCGTAAACGAGCAATCTATCCGACCGCTGATCGAGTCATTTCAGACCCCAGAGCTCACTGTCTTTATGAATGTTCCTACCCTTGAGGTGCAAATCCACGGTCCAGCGATTCACGTCATTCCAATTGCTATATTCACTTAATAATAAATATTGAATGCTAAATATAGGAGCCTCGTTCACGAGGCTTTTCTTGTATAGCCACGTCCTTTAGGGCGGGGTCAGGTTCGGCGGTGATTTGAGAGGGCGTTTCAACGTCCTTACCTCCGATGCGGAAGCCCGCACGTAAGTAAGGGCGTAACATCCAACATTCGCGTTACGCCCTTGCTCACGCGCGGGCTTCTGCACTTTACCGCGCCACTCCCGGTAAGCCCGTTAAAACGGGCTCGTAATTAACATCCGCTATTACCCCGCCGTAAAGAGGCTGTGTCAAAACCGTTATTTGGAGGTTGCATTTGGCTCTAATATTGCCGTTGCCTTCAGGCAACGGGCTTAGGCATGAAAATCCGCATGGGCTTTAGCCCAAAGAACTGTTGGGCTAAAGCCCGGTCATTTTTCTTGTGAACCTTTCCGTTGCCTGAAGGTAACGGCAATAATTAGAACAGTAACACGACCCCAACGTTGGTTTTGACACAGTCTCTAAGAGGCGGGGCTATGTGCCGCGAAACGCGGAATCGAATTTTACCGCGTGTTGCACAGATAAAAGTTTTGACACTGGATAGCACATTTTGCTAAGATAGAGTTGTGGCGTGTGTTTATCACTCGCCGATGCTCTTTGATAATTGCCGGAAAAAACATCGACTTTTTTCAGGACGACACAGGGAAATGGAAAGGTGTCCCACTTTTGTATGTGTGCGCAAACAGAAAAAACCGAAATGGGGGATAACAGCCGTATTTGCAGCATTTAGATTGTCCCATTTTGCAAAAGTGGGACAGTTTTGGGACACCGGCGGGGAAAAGTGCCCCATTTTTGTATATGCGCGCACACAAAATTGCCAAAACTGGGGTTAACAGGCTTATTTACAATGTTTAGCCTGCCCCATTTTGCAAAAATGGGGCGCTTTTGGGGTACTTGAGACAGCCAACAAAATGGAAAATTGAAAGTGGAAAATTGAAAATGAAAAGCATTTGGTACTTGGGACGCGGACAGTGTTTTGTTTAGGGCTTTAACGCGGCGGCATGGCCTCGGCCGATGTCTTCTAGATGTTTGACAATTTTTTCAATCAGCCAGTTTGGGGTTGAGGCTCCGGCGGTGACGCCGACTGTGTTGACACCGGCGAGGTCGTCGGCGTTGATCTCGTCTTCGGTTTCGATGAGGAAGCTTTTTTCGCACTGCTCAAGGCAGACGGCCAGCAGCTTGACGCTGTTTGACGAGTGGCGGCCGCCGATGATGTAAAAGGCGTCGACCATGCCGGACAGGGCACGGGCTGCGTCCTGGCGGTCGCGGGTGGCCGAGCAGATGGTGTTGACGATCTGGACGGCGTCGTCGGTCTTAGAGCGGACGGCCTCGGCGGTGTCGAAAAATGTTTTAGCTTTGATCGTTGTTTGAGCGACTACAAGCGGGTTGCGAAGCCTCGGCAACGTATCTACTTCGGTCTCGTCTTTGATAACAAAAGCGTGATTTGGCGCGTAGCCTTTGACGCCAATCATTTCCGGATGATCGGGGCTGCCGATGATGACGACGTGGCGATCTTGCTCGGCGGCGCGGGCCGCAAGTTTTTGGACACGGGTGACGAACGGACAGGTCGCGTCGACAACTTTCGCGGCTTTTTCTTCGAGTTCACGCTGAACTTCGGGGGTTACGCCATGTGCTCGAATGACGGCTGTTTCGTTGCGACCGATTTGAATAGGCTGGCTGATCGTCGTTACACCCTCATGAGCGAGCCGCTGCATTTCCTGCTCGTTATGGATAAGCGGGCCGAGGGCACGAACGGTTTGGCCGTCCTGGATCGCTTCTTCGACCATGTCGACAGCGCGTTCGACACCGAAACAGAAACCGTATTCATTTGCCAGCAGTACTTGCATTTTTGTTAAACTTTACCGTATTTTCTAGTTTACGCTATCGGTACAAACTCCCATTCTATCAAATGGACAATGGAAACGAAACTATTTCGAGGCGTTGCTTGTTTCTTCACGGCGACTGCTTTTCGCGGCTCTACGCAACGTTTATCGAGGCATTTTCGGATTACGTTTTTCCATTTGCGTTGACGGAGACGCAGTTTCGAAATCACATTAATCTGAATGCCGTTGATCTTGAGCGAACAGCCGGTTTTGTCGACGGTGCCCGGCTGGTAGGCTTTTCGCTCAATGGATTTGGGCTTTGGGAGGGCAAGCAGACGGTGTACGACGCCGGAACGGGCGTGATCCCTGCCTATCGAAGGCAAGGCATCAGCGACGCGATGTTTGAGATGATGCTGCCGGTCTTTACCGCAAGCGGGGTCGAGCAGTTCCTTTTGGAAGTAATTACCAGCAATCTCCGGGCAATTGGACTGTATGAAAAGCTCGGGTTCGAGGCCGTTCGTGAATTGGCTTTGCTGCAATGCGATGGCCCTGTTAAAGCGGGCCGCTATCTGCCGCCAAAGGTTGAAATCCGTGACATTATCAGGGCGGATTGGAAATTATTAGAGACTTTTTGGGACGGCAAACCATCCTGGCAAAACTCAATCGCCGCTCTAATGCGAAGTATCGCGTTGAAGCGAATATTGGGTGCCTTCATCGATGGCGATTGTGTAGGTTATATAGTCTTTTCGTCCAAGTTTGGTCGCGTAGCTCAGATGGCCGTGAGTAAAGCTCATCGAAAACAAGGCATCGGAACGCAGCTCGTCAAAAAAATGCAGGCCGAAACCGCTGACGGATACTCGCTCCAGGTCATCAATATCGACAAATCGATCGACACGGCAATGAAGTTTTTCGCCCATCGAGGTTTTTACGATCGTCTGAGCCAGTTCGAGATGATCAGGCCGATGTGACCTAGCGCACCGGTTCGCGAAGTATCGCGTCGGACGCCGCCGCCGCGATAGAGGCTGCGACGGGGTTTGAATCTCTTAAATTGGCGAGTTGCCGCAGGGCCTCGCCGGTGCGTGAGAGCAGGCGGACGAGATCGCCCTCTTCGGCGCGGGTTCGGTCGACTAGCTGATCCCATTCCATACCCGCCGTCCAGCGTTCGGCCGCCGCTGCGGCTGAATAATTGATCTCCTCGGCCGGCTCGACGCCGTTTTTCCACTCGATATTTGACACTTTAATCACTAGGTCTTCGAAATCGACTAGGATGTCCGTCATGGCCCGCGAAGCACGCATTTCGCCGTAGCTGCGATCAGCGTCCGACGCGACCGAGGCCATGAGGCCGGCGGCCTCCGCCACCTTTAGATCGTCGAATGAGTCTTGTTTCAGAGCCTCGCCAACGAGAAGCGGCCGGTCGATACGAAGATCGGCGAGCCATTTGCCGCTTGTCGTGACGATTTCGGAGGCGAGATCGATGTAGCCAAAATGATCCAGCACCTGTGCCCGATGCTTAAAAGGCTCCCAGATTCGGTCGCTCAGCATCTCCGCACCGTCCGCTCGCCGGCTGTCAGCCATAGCCCGTCGGCTTTCGCGGAAGGCAAAACTCTTTTCGGCGATCTCACGGACCTGCTCGAAATTGCCGAACGCATCGAGCAGATTCAACAGGCTTGTGTACGTCGCTCGAAAGCGGCTTTCGAGCGGATCGGGTGGAGCCCTTAGAAGCTCGGCGATCTTTTTCGGGTTTTGAAATTGGCCGGGAGCAAGTACGACAAACCCGACATTATCGCGTCCGCGTCGACCGGCACGTCCGGTCATTTGCTGGAGTTCGCTAGCAGTCAAGGCCCGCCAGCCGTCGTTGCCGCGCGTGTCGGCATTTGTAATGACCACGGTTCGGGCAGGGAAATCGACGCCGGCTGCGACAGTCGATGTGGCGAATAAAGCATTGAGCAGGCCACCGGACATCATTTTTTCGATAAGCAGTTTCCACGACGGAATGTGACCGGCATGGTGAGCGGCAACGCCGGAGCGGACAATCAAACCGGCGTGTTTGTGATCGCGTATCTCAGGGTGTTGTAATACAAAATCCTCAAATATCTCTTGCCGCCGCAGTTGCCTTTCCGCGTCAGTTCGCTGTGATTTATCGGCGGCAACCTCAGACGCTGCTTCGTCGCAACGCCGCCGCGTTGGCAAGAAAACGATAGCAGGCAAAAGGTTAAAGCCGCGAAGGGCGGTTATCAGTTTTGGCGGGGAGACTTCTGCTTTATTTGGATCCATTTCCCACAAGTATAGCCGAAATTGCGCATAGCTCTTATCAGGCAGTTGTTTGCGGCAAAATCTCTGTTATAATCCGCCTAAAAAGCAGGGAGAAAATAAAATGATTGATCGACGCGGATTTCTGAAAACATCGGTGACAGCGAGTGCAGCTATTCTACTTGGATCAAGAATGACGTTGGCCTCCGCTCCGGATGTGAATTTGGAAGAAGCCACGGTCGCCGGACTGCAAGCCGCTATGACATCGGGGCAAGCAACTGCTAGAAAGATTGCCGAAGGGTATCTGGCCAGGATCGCGGACATCGACAAAAAGCTCAATTCGGTTATCGAGATCAACCCCGACGCGCTCGCGATTGCGGACCAACGCGATGCCGAACGAAAAGCGGGAAAACTGCGCGGGCTGCTGCATGGAATTCCCGTCTTGCTGAAAGACAACATCGACACCGCCGACAGATTGCACACCACGGCCGGCAGCCTCGCTCTTTTCGATGCTCCGACGCCGAAGCAGGACGCTTTTCTCGTGAAACAACTTAGGGAAGCCGGTGCGGTTATTCTTGGAAAGACAAACCTCAGCGAATGGGCAAACTTTCGTTCGACCAAATCGTCCAGCGGTTGGTCCGGCCGTGGCGGACAAACGCATAATCCATATATTCTCGACCGCAATCCCTGTGGATCGTCATCGGGATCGGGTTCGGCAATGGCCGCGAGTCTTGCCGCTATCGCAGTGGGAACTGAAACGGACGGCTCCATCATTTGTCCGTCGGCGACGTGTGGAATTGTTGGCATAAAACCAACGCTTGGTTTAGTGTCGCGCTCGGGCGTCATACCTATTGCTCACAGCCAGGACACGGCTGGGCCGATGTGCCGAACAGTATCGGACGCGGCTACGTTACTGACGGTGCTTGCGGGTTTTGATGCGAACGACGCGATCACTTCGCAGGCTGCGAAGGAGAAGAAAGACTACACAAAATTCCTGCAAAAAGATGGCCTCAAGGGCATGCGGATCGGTGTTGGGCGGCAGTATTTTGGAAAAAATGACAAGGTCGACAAGGTCATCGAACCGCACTTGCAAGTTCTCACAGACGGCGGAGCGACGTTGATTGACGTGACGTTCCCTAAGCTGCAGAATTTTGGAGATGCCGAGTTTGACGTGTTGCTTTATGAATTCAAAGAAGACCTCAATAAATATCTCGCCGGCCGTGGCGGGGCCAACAAGACTCTCAAAGACTTGATCGCTTTTAACGAAAAAAACGCCGGGAAGGAGATGCCGTACTTTGGCCAGGAGATCTTTATACAGGCACAGGACAAGGGCGATCTAAATGACCGTGCGTATCGCATCGCACTGCTCCAGAGCAAACTGATGACGCAGGAGCAGGGAATCGACGCGGTGATGGACAAGGACAAGCTCGACGCGATCGTAGCTCCGTCCGGCGGCCCGGCATGGCCGACCGATCTGATCGGTGGCGATTGTGGTGTTTTTGAAAGCTCGTCGGTTGCGGCGGTTGCGGGTTATCCGAATATCACGGTTCCCGCCGGATACGTTCAGGGTCTGCCGGTCGGCATTTCATTTTTTGGCCGCGCATTTTCGGAGCCGATCCTTATTAAGATCGCGTACGCCTTTGAACAAGCGACGATAGCCCGAAGGCCTCCAAAATTCTTGCCGAGCTACGTCTAAAGAATATTGACCGCCCGAGCGGCAAGTAATGCCAGCACGGTTAGCGAAATGACGGATTGCAGCATCATTAAAATCTTTGCCCAACGGGCGAGTACCGGGACATCTGTTGGTGAGAACGCGGTGCTTGTATTGAAGGCTAGGAAGAGATAATCAAAGAAATTCGGCGACCACGCCGCCTCGCCCGTCGCTTTCTTGGTCTCTTGCGTCAGGGTCATCTGAGGGAAAAGGAATGCCCCGTCGGTGTGCCCGAATCGCGTGTCCCTAACCTGCGGGCCGCCCGCGTCGAGCCGCCAATACCACAGCGAAAATGCAAGCACATTCGTCGCCCAAAGCGCCGCCGCCGATGTTAATAAGCGGGCGGGGAATTCCTTGAATTCAGGCAAATCGTATATAAGGAAAATAACCGACAGAATTACCGCAACGGTAATTGTGCTCGTGACAATAAACCCCAGAATGCGATTTAGATTGTGATACGCCTTTCGGTGCGAGATGACCGTCGGGATCAGGAGCACAACCATAATCGTGAAGAACATCCAACGCGGACCAACGATCAACGACTTTGGCAGAGCTGCATACAAACCGCCTATCGCAAGCACGGCTGCCGCTGCCGGCCAGCGCGGTTCCGGGTCATATCTAACATGTTCGTCGGAGGGTTCTTTGGCCATGGATAACTCGTCGGATCTACATTCGTGAATATAACATCCTTAGTCCGTCGAGCAACAGATTTTCATCAACAATGTCGATGACACCGGTGCTTTCGGCTATCATCGATGCAAATCCGCCGGTTGCGATGACCTTTGGCGTGTCGCCGATCTCATCTTTGATTCGGGCGACCGAGCTTTCGACGAGGCCGATCTGGCTGTAAAAAATGCCCGCTTGGATAGATGTCTCGGTTGTGTGGTTGATGACGCTGTCGTGCGGTTTGATCTCCACTTCGGGCAGTTTTGCGGTATTGCGGTGCAACGCCTTTGCCATCGTTATCATACCGGGAGCGATGAGGCCGCCGAGCAATTCACGGTTCCCGCTGACCACATCGATGGTTGTCGCTGTGCCAAAGCTGCAAACAATGCACGGCACTCCGTATTTCTCCGCGGCCGCAAATGAATTGACCAGGCGGTCGGTGCCCGCGGCTTCGACAGGCTCGTATTTTACGCGCAAGCCAAAAGGGAAATCGTTGGCGACAAAAAAAGTATCGACGCCGAGAACTGTTTTCACGAATGTCCTTAATGGTGCGTCGATCCCGGGTACGACCGAGCAGGCGATAGCCGATGAGATTTTTAGATCGAGGCTGCGTCCAACAGCTAATTTAAGGTCATCGACCATTAGGCCGCGTTTTGTTGGAATTGAGATTTTGGAAAGAAGTGCTTCTCCCTCAAAAATTCCAAATTTTATTGAGGAATTACCAATGTCAGTGGCAAGCAGCATGTTCGGGTCAGTACCACCTGCGGTAGCGGGTGGTTTAACATGGCTAATTCGCGATTCGGTCTTGACCGATCAGCTTCAACCACCCGCTACCGCAGGTGGTTCTGACAACTCTATCCTTGCAGCGGCAGGCCGTCGTAGACGACGTTCCAGCCATTTTTTCGGCTCGTGCGCAGGCTGCGGGTGAACCATTCGACAGCGGCGCTGGCGTCGTCGTATATCTGGACGGCTGGGCGGCCTTCGCGTGGGTCAACGCGGCAGATGGCGGCTCCGGCGGTGGCGGTTTTTATGCAGAGCAGGGCGATCATGTTGTCCTTTTGCATGACGGCGGTCCGCACGGCGACGTCGTCGAGATCGTCGTCAAACTCGTCAAATTCGGCGAGGTCTTCGTCATACTCTTCGTCGAATCCGACGAGATCCTTTTCGAGATCGTCGTCAAAATCGAAATCCGCTTCTAAATCAAACTCGTTACTCATAAACTCCATCGCCCTGCGTATCTACACGTTACACGCAAGTGCCGCGAAATTCAATTCGTATTTCACCTCCGCATGATTTTTGACCAGCATCTCATCGGCGATGCGATTTCCGGTCCGCCGGTCGATGACCTCACGCCATATTTCGTTTTCGCGAAAATTCTTATCGCCCTCGGCCGAGAATTTGTGATTTTTCTCGATAATGTGATATGAATACGGCGTTTCACGGTCGGAGTAGATCGCTCCTTTGAGATGTTCGTCGGTCAACCACAGCCGAATTTGAAACGTGAGATCAGTCGGATTGAAAAAACGCAGGTCGACATAGTTGTAAAAAACGCCCGCCCCGCTGCCAAAGGGTAAAACGCGGTGCTCGTCGGGAAACGGGTCAAAGCTGTGATGATGCCGCTCTGCGATCTTAAGCGGCGTGTGCAGCGACATCCAATACAGTAAATTCGCAAGCTGACACAATCCGCCGCCAACGCCTCGCACCACCTCTCCGCGCGAAAGCTGCATCCCTTCGAAATATCCTTTTGCCGCCGTCGCCTCGCCGATCTGATGCCAAAATGAAAACGTCTGGCCAGGTTTTATTAACATCCCATCTATCGTCGGACAAGCGATCCGAAGATTTTTCACCTTGTTTTCCTGCAACTCCGGATCGGAATTCCCGAGCTTGCGGCGGAGCAGCGATTGATGCTTCTTACAGGTGAACGCCAGATTGTCACCATTTTGTTCGGACGCAAAACGACCGATACGCGGCAAGTCAGAAATATGGCGAAACATTCGCTTTTGCCAGATGCGCGAGTGATAGAAAAATGGATGTATTTCCGAGAGCCTTTTTCGCATACAATAAAGATTGTGATTCTAGCCGCTAGCTCATACAATAACAATCTGGTTTTACGTTTGACCTAAAGAAAATGGAAGACGACCTGGCAAATCGACTAATGCAACCTGAGGAATGCACGGTTTGCCCGGCTTGCGCGGCCCTAATCGGTATCAATGAAGTGTTTTGCCCGGAATGCGGTGCCCCGATCAGTTTGCTCGCTAACACTGACCCGCTACAGCGAATATATACCGAAGGGTATATGTATCGAAAGGCGGTCGAAACCAAACCGAAACTCATCGTCGTGATAGGGATCTGGATAATATTCGCTCCGGTGGTGGTAGGGGCGATAGGCATCGTTATATCAATTATTTTCAGCGGCATGGGCTCGGGTTTTGGCGGATTTATTTTCTTTTGGATCGCGATTGCACTCGGTGTATTCTCGGCGGTCATTCTTTTTCGGGTTACAAAAAACTATATTAAATTCGAGCCGCCTAACGTCCATGATCTCGATTAGACTGACCTTAGCCTCTCAACATCTCCGGCCTGAACGATTGTAACCGAACCGTTCGCCCGCTTCACTCTGAGAGCGCCGTTTTCTTCGAGGCCGTCGGTGCAGCCTTCGAAAGTTTCGTCTGCAAGTGTTATACGAACACTTTTACCGTTGAAATAGGACGAACGCTGCCGCCAATGCCGAATAATATCCGCCTGCCCGTTTTCATCGTCTAACATTCCATAAAAATATGATAAATAAGGCGTTAAAGCCGCCGCCAGATCATCGCCTGACACCGCTTTGCCGGTTTCGGCCATTATCGATGTCGCCGAATCGGCAATTTCATCCGGAAAATTGGCGTTTGTCAGGTTAATGCCGGTGCCGACGATCACGGCGGGACCGGTGGGCGTCTCAACCGTTTCTGCAAGGATGCCGGAGATCTTTTTTTCGCAGATCAGTACATCGTTGACCCATTTGATGTCGGGTTTGAGACCGATCTCTTTAAGCGTGTCGTAAACCGCAATGCCCGTCATTAGCGTTATCAGCGGAAGAAAACGCGTTTCAAGCTTAGGTCGCAATACGATGCTGAAATACAAGCCCGAATCTTTTCCAGAAACCCACGTCCGTCCATGTCGCCCGCGTCCGGCGGTCTGCTGTCGGGCGATCACGCACAGCCCTTCGTCAACACCCTGCCGGGCCTGATTTGCGGCTTCGGTGTTAGTGGATTCGACGGAATCGAAACGAAGGATGTTGAAGTTCATGTTCGGAGTTCCAAGTTCGGAGTTCTTGGTTCGGAGTTCCAACTTTAGTTGGCAATCGCTGAGACAGAGGCCAACTAAAGTTGGAACTCCAAACTTAGATTGGCTGCCAAAGCGAATCACAATAGTAACGACGGCTGTCACAGAAATTTTGCTGGACGGCAAAACCGCTCTCGGCGGCGAGATTTGCGATCATTTTCGGACTGTATTTCTGGGATATTTCCATGAAAACGGCTTCCCACGGCTCGAATTCAAAATCACGTTTTAGAGCATCGATATGTACGGTTTGCCAGTCGCGGCTGATCAGGAATGAGCGTGCCGAGCATTCGACAGGTCGATAAATGGCGTAATGGGCAAATTTGTCGAGGTCAAAATTTGCACCCAATTCGCGATTGATCCGTCGCAGCAAATTCAGATTAAACTCTGCCGTAATTCCGGCCGCGTCGTCATACGCCCGAACGATGACATGCGGATCTTTTTGCAGGTCAAAGCCGATGAAAAGCAGGTCGTTTTCGTTCATTACGGCTCTAAGCTCGCGAAAAACCCCGACCGCTTGTTCGCGGTCGAAATTTCCGATGTTCGAGCCCAAAAACAGCAGCACCTTTCTCCGTCCACACTCGTTTTTGAGCGATTCGAGAATGCGAAAATAGTCGCCGTTCAACGTGTTCATCGTCAGATCGGGAAATTTGGCGTTAAATTTGTTGGTCAATGCGTCGAGGGCTTCCTGTGAGATATCGATTGGCGAATAGGTTATATCAGCGTTTTGCTTGAGAAAATGTTCGACCAGAACCGCCGTTTTTGTGCCGTCGCCCGCACCTAATTCGATCAGGTCAAATGCTCGGTCGCCATTAGCAAATGCCCTATATATCGACTCGGTTTGCGTCGAAAATATCTCATGCTCGCAGCCGGTCAAGTAATACTCGGGCAGCTTCATTATTTCCTGAAATAGCCGCGAGCCTTCGTCATCGTAAAAATATTTGGACGACAACGATTTCGGCGTCGAGGAGAGACCGGCGAGGACGTCTTCGGCGAATTGGGTGAGTTCGGTTGTCGGAGAGCTGTTCATGTCAATTTGTTTCTTGTCCGATGTCCCATACGCATCGATTCGACCCGACACAGCTGGGACACGATTTGTCGGCTGTTAGCGTAAACACTGCAAACACGAGTGTTATGAGATTATACAAAAATAGTGTCCCGCACTGTCCCACCCTTGTCCCACTGTATCGTCCTGAAAAAGTTTACAGTTATGGGTGGTTAACCCTCCTATAAGTTTACGATTCTTAAGTGGTCCGGCACCGGTTCAAAGGTCAGCGGTTTGCGTACCCAAATACCAATTACAACGATACGTAAATTCATATGATAAGTGCAACTTTTGAGATTTCGCAAAAGAGGGTAAGTCGAAGTAGATTTGAAGCGACTTTTAACTGCGAGATCAAAAGGAGCAACAGTGAGATACAAACAACTTACCCAGGAGCAAAGATACCAGATAGGAGCGTGCTTGAGAATGGGGATGAATAAAAGTGCGATTGCGATAGAAATAAAGGTCC
>JBBRPZ010000018.1:0-117566 GCA_038227175.1 Pyrinomonadales bacterium
ACCGTCGCCTCACGCCAATACCGCTTTGCCTCACGTACGGTCGAGGCTTCCGGCAATCTGACTAACGTCGATTTTGTTGGATCGGAATAGGGGACATTCCGGAATTGACACTCAATGGGCGGTCTGCGGACCGCCTTTTTTCAATCCTTGAGGATCAAGATCCGGTGCGGAGGCAGGCCGAGCATGCATTCGTCGCCGATGTTGAGGCCGACGACCTTGAATACCCGTGTCTCGATCTTGAGCCCGGCGGCGTCAAATTCGATAATCGACGTCGGGCCGCGAAAATGTATCCTCGTGACCTTGCCTTTTAGCAGATTGTCTTCTGGAAAAGACGCTCCCATCGACATCGCGACCTGTTCGGGGCGGATCGCGAGGGTTACGTTTTGATTGATCGCACCGAGGCGGCCTTTTGCGATGTTTTGAGCGAATAACGTGTGGCCACCGTCGACGGTGTGAAATTCGGGCAGCTCGGCGTCGGTGGACGAGACGCGGCGGGCGGTTATCAGATTGCAGTCGCCGGTCAAACGGGCCGCCGCAACGGACACCGGTTCGTCGTAGATCTCCTGCGGCGTTCCGGTTTGAATAATCACGCCGCCCGCGAGAAATGCGACCTCGTCCGTTAGGCTCGCTATCTGGCTGAAATCGCTCGACGCAAAGATCACGATGCGGTCGCGGATCTTAGCCGCTTTCTTCAGAGCGGCAAAGCAAATGTCACGTTGGGCCGGGTCCATCTCGCAAAACGGTTCATCGAGGAGAATTACTTTCCCCGAATTTTTGATGGCAGCCTCAAACCCGTCAAATTGTTTTTCGCCGTTTGATGCCCCGCCGGTAAACCTGCCAAACAGATCCATAAACCCGGCATCACCGTGGCCGGAGAACAGCGTAATGCCGCGTTCTTTAGCTTTGACTGTCGTCACGTCCTTGCCGTGAAGCAGGATGGTTCCGCCATTCAGTTTTACGGCTCCAGCGATTGCTTTAAGCAACGCCGATTTGCCGGATCCAGATGGCCCGAAAATGCCTATAACGCTGCCGTCCTCGACCGTGCAGGAAAGGTCGCGTAGGGCCCAAATATTACCGTAACGCTTTGATATTTTGTCGATTACAAGCGGCATGATCCGTCGAAAATGAAACTTTTACCGATGTTTTTCGTGCAAAGAAAAGTATGCTGTTGTCATCAGATTAAAGCAAGTATAGACTTGGTTTGATATGGCGAACAGCAGGATCGAAATAAAGCGAAAGCTAGTGCACGCGGGCGGTTGGCAGGTGGCAAAGCATGTGGCCAAGGCTATTCCGTTTGGTGGAACGGCGGTCGCCGTTCTCCTCGTCGGTGCCGATATTAAGAGTAAAGGCGTCGTTTTGGGGCTTGTAAATTCGGGCATCGACGCGATCCCGTTCGTCGGGTTGGCGAAAAACGCGGTTGAGTTGGTCAGGGGCGATTTTATCCCCGACAAAAGAAAAAGGTAAGGAAACCATGAGATCAATCAGAGACGGAGCGGTAAAATTTTCGATACTAGCGGCGGTTTTTTGCGTGTTTTCGGTTGTGGCCGGGGCCCAGACGACCAAATCGAAACCCAAACCCCTGGCGACCCCGTTGAGCGGTGCCGAGATCATTAGCCAGGCCGGCGACTATACGGACCCGGCCGTAACCAAGGCTCCCGCGACATCGAATCCGGCGGACAAGTCGGTCGACCCGTCAACGAAGACAAAAGATGCAGCTCGCATCAAGGAACTAACCGAGCGCATCAAAAAGCTAGAATCCGCTCCAAAAAACGACTACGACGAAAAGCAAAAGCGGATGCTGCTCAATCTCGACATCCTGACGCGTGCCGAGCAGCGTAGCGAGAGCCTGCGAAAGCAGCTTTTTGAAATGGTCGAAAAGGAAACCACGATCCGGGGCCGCCTCGATCAGATCGAAAACGACAGCCGCCCCGAAATGATCGAACGTACTCTGCAATTGTCCGGCTCGATGAAGCCCGAAGAGGTCCGCGAATTCAAACGAAAAAGCCTCCTCGCAGAGAAAGCCAACCTCCAGGGCCTGCTGATAGAGATCCAGTCAACCCGGGCTAACCTCGCGGCAAATCTCGACAGATCGGAGGGGATGGTCGAGAAGTTTCGCACCAAACTCGAAAAAGACATCGACGAGTCTTTTCTCAAGGACGATCATTAGGAAGTAGAAGCTTCATCTAAGAAGCCCCAGCTGGCGATCATTTAAAAAAGAAAACCGTCTAACGATCAACTCGTCAGACGGCTTTGTTTTTTCTGTTTTGAATCGGCTTTTAGCCTGGGTTCAAACCATTGTTTGTTAACCAATTTTTCTCTTAACGCCGCCATGGCCCGAGCATTGTCCCGAAGCTGTTTTGCTGTCGCTGAAACTGCCGTCATTACATTCGGCTGTAGAGCCTTTCGGCGGCTTTGCGGCTGTATTGGCAGCCTTGTTTGCTGCAGGTGCTGTTTTGTTGGCGGCCATATTCGCCGGTTTGTTGGCGGCGCTATTGGAAGCCGAGTTCGACATTGTGTTCGACACGGTATTTGACATCGTATTCGATGCCGTATTCGACATCGTGTTCGATGCAGTGTTCGACATCGAGTTCGACATCGTGTTTGCTTTATTGGCGTTAGCATTGCCGCTATTTGCGGCCGGAGCACCGCCGCAGGCGAACGACAGGGCCATCAGCGACAAAAGGGCGATCAGAAGAAAGAGTCTATTTTTCATATATTAATCCTCGTCCATGGCGTCCGCTCCATTTTAGCGGCTACCGCCAGCAGTGTAATTTGAGCTAAATTTTAGCGAAGTCATAGACATTCGCTCGTTCTGCGATCGGAAAATCATTTAAAGCAGGAACGAGGTAATTAAAGGGCAGATGCGGTCCAATGTCAAGCACGGAACCGCCCCCGGGCTATTATTCCAATCCGACAAAATCGGCCAGCGTCAGATTATCCGAGACCTGAATCGACTGCGACGCGTATCGAAACAGCCTCGACGATACTCTGACCGTATACGTATCGTTAGTCGGGACATTATCAAAGGTGAAAAATCCAAATGAGCTGGTTGTCGCGGACTTGACAACATTCTGCGAGCTTGTCAGCGACACCGACGCATTCCTAAGTGGGACGCCATCGGATTTCACGACCCGGCCGCTGACGGTTGCGAATTGGATCGCCGCCCCGACATTGAAGGTGCGGTCATAGGTAACCCCATTATAGACCGCTCTGAATTTCCACGCGCCGTTCGGGCCGTTTGCGGGCAGATTCCATATGTAATAATAGTATGAGAGGTCGAACGTGCTGGTGAAGGTTTGCGACGTGCCCTGATAGGTCGAGCCATCGGGTTTTAGGAGGGAGTATTGAGCAGTCTGATTAGGTTGCAGGTCGCGGTAGTAGATCGATGTATAGACTGATTCACCGGGTTGAAATACCGTTTTTTCGTTGGTCGTCTCGGTCGTCGGGCAGGATGGAAAAACCGGTGGGGCTGACCCGGTCATCAGGTTATTGATCCGGGACACGCGATACGGGTCTTGCGACGACCAGTAAGTAAAAGCGTTCAGGGTGTTGCAAGCACCCTGAAACGGGTCCTGCAACTGATTGGCGGCGTTATATAGCTCGAAATGTAGATGCGGCGCGCTCGAACTGCCGGAGCTGCCGACGATGCCCAGTTTTTCGCCGGCGACGACCGTGTCGCCGACCAGCTTGGTCGTCGGCGAGCCGCTCTTCATATGGAGGTACCACGCGACCGATCCGTCTGCGTGGCGTATGTAAACCGCGTTCGGGGTCAAACTATTAAATCCACAGTTGCGGTCAAAATTGCCGTCGTTCTTCTGAATGATCGTGCCGGGTGCGGCTGCGATTATCTCGACCGCGTTGTCGTCAACCTTTTTCCAAGTAAAAGGCCATGTGGCTATATCGGTGCCCTGGTGATTGTAGCCACTGGCCTGATCGTAAGTTCGTGATCCGCAGTTCCAATCGCGCAATTGGTCTGGATAAGCGGGATTTTGGTCAACATAATTTCCGAGGTAGTCTACATTAAAATCAGTTTGACCGGCCGCTTTTCGGACAGGCCACGACAGGGATACCACCTCGGGCCGCGCTGGGGCGAGACGACCTTCGCGGCTCAGTTTGGCGATGCTTGCAGCTAATTTTGCCTGGATATCACGGTGCTGCTCGTCGGTGATCAAGTCCGAAATCTCAGACTCAAACCGTCCGCCGCCAGCCGGCGGAATCTCGACGGATTGCTGCTGGGCCAGCACACGGTTTTCACTTGAGGCCGGCAAATTGAGCAACGCGCATAGAATAAAAAAAACGACGAGGGTTAAGACGGAAAGATACCAACGTATTTTCATAAATTTCTCCTTTTTGCTTCACGTAAAATCGACGTCAAAACGTCACGCGATAAAATCGATAGCAGAAGCATTTGCCAGTCAAAGATACGCCATAAGCGGCCAAAAACCATTGTTTTTAATCGTTGCTTAATTCTACCACGTTGTAATCGGCAAAAAAACTTCTCTCTCGTTATATAAGGCGAAAAAAATCCCCGAATTGGCTCAAAAAAACAAGAAAAAGTTTTAAAATTTTATGATTGTGAGACCTACTCAAAAATACAGCCAATAAAAAAGGCGGCACCGAGACCGCCTTTGATGTCGGATTGTCGGTGAATGTCATTCGAGCCCGACAAAATCGGGCAGCGTGACATTGTCGACGACGGTCAGGGTTTTAGTCGCAAAGCGAAACAGCCGGGAGTTGACTCGGAACGTGTATGTATCGCCGGTCGCGACATTGTCGAAACTGAAAAAACCGAATGAACTGGTAGTCGTTGTCAACAATGTTCCCGCCGAGTTGGTCATCGAAACCGTGGCGTTTCTCAAACCTCGCCCATCCGATGTCACGACCTTGCCGCTCACCGTGACCGGGGCCGACGCGGGGCCAGTCACGTTTAACGTGTAACTACCAACCTGAGCCGGTCCCGACGAACTTACTTCGATTGTATAAGTTCCGGTTTCGGCCAATGTAAACATCCCGCTGACCGGGATCCTGGCATTCGTTCCGCCACCGCTGTCATCGTCGCCGAGACTCCCGACACCGCTAGGTGTGTGAAAAACAAGATACGCATCCACGGCGGTTGACGTCATCGTGATCGATATCTGTTGTCCGGTGACGCCGTTAAACGTATAAAGGTCTGTGTAATAGGCTTGGTCGGCAAAGTTTACCGGACAGTCGGTGCTGGCGAGCGAACCGTTAACGGGCTGATTGTACGTGACAGGAGCCGTCGTACAGCGGGCATCGGTTACAAGGCTGAGCGTGTAGGCACCGGTCGCCTGGCTGTACGAATTCGCCCCGATGGTATAGTCGCCCGTATAGTTCAGCGTCATGACGCCGCCATCGATCGGGATTCGCGAATTAGTGCCCGTTCCGCTGTCGTCGTTTTCATCGATCGTGACTCCGGCATTGTCGAGCAGGTAAAGATAAGTATCAAATGACGACGATACCATCGAAAGCGAGATCGCCTGTCCGGCCGTGCCTTGGAAGGTATAAAAATCAATGTAAGTGCCATTCGCCAGTTTGCAGTCGTCAGTGGTCAGATTGGCGTCCATCGGTTGGCTGAGAATGAGCGGAACCCTCGTCGTGCAGGCATCGGTCGGGCCTAGTTCGCCAGCCTTGCGGGCACGCAGGGCCTCCTGAATACTCGAACGCTTGGCATCCGATACCGGTGCTTTTGAATTGTCCGAGGATCGCGTCGCCGCAGAGCCTCTTTTAGCCCTGATTTGGGCATTTGCCGTTGGGAACAGAGTGCCGCCTGTCAAAAGTATCCCCGCGCAAACAACAATGGACAAAATACTTCTTTTCATAATGATCGCCAATATATTCAATGCTTAAACCAGAAAAATACAATAGCTTGTATTTAGACTTCCCAAGCGAGCAAATTGTTGCCTTATTTTACGCCAATATTTGGTTTGACCAAAATGTCCGGCTCTGCAATACAGCAAAAGACGGACCTTTGCCCCTCGTTGCTAATCCGGATGGGAAACAGCAATCATTCGAGCCCCACAAAATCAGGAAGGGTAAGGTTGTCGTTGACCTGCACAGACCGTGCGGCAAAGCGATAGAGTCTCGATGAAACTCTTAAGGTGTAGGTTTGCCCGGAGTTGATATTCCCAAATGAGAAAAATCCGAACGAACTGGTGGTTGCGGTTTGGACAATGCCTTGTGCGTCGGTAATTGACACGGTCGCGTTTCGCAGTCCTCGCCCATCGGGCGTCACCACCTTTCCGTCAACTGTTACAGGTGGAGCAGCGTTAATCGTAAACACCACCTGCACTGTCTGGGGAGAACCTGAAGCGCCAGCCGATGTGAGCGTTACATTACCTGTGTGTGCACCGATACTTAGTCCTGTCGGATCGGCGGTTACCGAGAGATTTGACGGGGCCAAACCACCGGTAGAATCCAATCGGATCCAGGGCTGATCGGCCGCCGCCGACCATGTCAGATCGCCGTCGCCGCTGTTACGGATCGCCAGGGTTTGCGAAACGCTGAGGACCGTGCCTGAACTCGCGCTTAAGGCGAGGCCGGTCGGTCCCACTGACAGCCCGGCGGGGAAAACGGGCCGGATACGAAAGACCTGGATGGTTATGGACGCCGTGCCGGCACGAGCGGTGCTGTCGGTTGCCGTAACGGTGATCGTGTGTGTCCCCTCGGCCAGCGTCATAGCATTGATGGCAAGCGAGGTGCCAGTACCCAGCGGACCATTCAGATTGGAACCCCAACTCAAACGCGGAGCGCCTAATATTCCATCCTCAGTATCCAGGGCGATCCCCGCCAGACTGATAGTTTGATCGCCAACGTAGAGATGATTGTTTTCCGGGGCCGAGATGGATGCAACCGGCGAATGTTGAGGCACAGTGAAGAACGCGTTCGATGAATCCTGCGCCGTGTTAAAGCCGTCGCTGGCGGTTACTCGTATGAGTGCCTGATTGCTCGCACGCAGCCCGTCCAAATCGACCGGATAGGTTGTTGATGTCCAATTAATGGCGAGAGCCTTCCAGGTCGCCCCGTTATCGGTGCTGTAATCGACGCCGTAGGTTAGCGGACCGCCGTCCGGATCGCTCGCCGTCCAGGCGAAAGTTGCGGTCTGTCCGCTCAACGTTTCTCCGCCATTTGGAAAAGTGACTGTTACAATAGGCGGATTGGTTGAGGCCTGGCGGGTGGCCACAATCTGACCGTTATGCAGCAGCACGATTGACCGAGCCGCCGCATTCCAGGGAGCAGTCAAAGAAAATCCCGATGTTGGTCCGCCGTCAACATCCGATTGAAACTGGATGCCATAGCTCGCCAGCACAAGGCTCTGGGCATCCCTGATACTAATCGCCCAATCCCCCGTAAGCGGTAGGGTAAGCGTTCCGTTTACGTCGATGGTGCTGACCGAGCCGATCTGCCCCGCCCCTGTTGCGGTTGTAATAGACCCGTTTATTTGAAACGCCTTGCCGTTTACCAGCGAGATCCGAACGCGGTCCGCATCATCAGGCTCGGAACGCCCGGACAGCGGTGCAAGGGAATCGAAAATACGTTTGTAACTGTAGGCCGATATCCATGCGGCCGGTCCGTAGCTCATCATGTCGGGCGAATACGGCCCATAGACCCGGCTGTGGCCAAGGTAACCATTACCGCATTTCGGGGCGACCGGTGTGCACGGCAGCGTGCCAAACACCCCTTGAAGCGTCGGCCGATTGACGTCGAAACCGAAGTAAGTGTCGGGGTCAGTGTCTACCTTTTTCAAGCTTATGGTGCCGTCAGTCACCGTCACGCTTCCATCACCCGACATAACCGGGAGGCAACCTCCCCCACCGGTTACGGTGCCGTCTGCAAGCGTATAGCAGGTGTGGGGAAATCCAAAGTTGTGACCCAGCTCATGCGCACGTGAGTTAAACAATTCGGAAATCGCCATATATGCGTTTCCCGAATTGTCGGTTTTTATACCTATCGACGGGTAGCTGGGATACGTGGGTTTCGTTGGGTCTCCGTAACTTATCGCGGCTTTCCCACTGGCCTGGAAATTGAGGCCGCAGATCCCAGAGGCCACCGATTCAGGTACGAGAGCAAAGTAAATGTCCTCGCATGGGCCAGTTGCGCAGTCCGCCGCACGCTTTGCAACCAAGTCGTCCCTGATCTTCGCCTGTCCGGCGATAGTACAATACGCCTGATCGATGGGCCATATATCCGGAGTAATTACGATGCCATCGCCGCCAAACCCCTTAACCGGGAATTGGGATGTTATCTCTGATAGGGATTGAAGCACATCTGGGAACGATGGGAACTTGATATTCCCCGCCGGATCTTTTCCGCTCGTAAAAAACAGTCTCATGCTGAATCCGCGACGGTTTTGGAATGCAACGGTGACCTTGCAATCCGGCGTGCCGTCCGGCTCATTGCAGGTGAAGGGGAATTCATTGCCGCTAAAAGTGAACTGAATGTTTCCTGCCTTTGTCCAATCCGGCTGACCCTGAAAAACACCATTCGGTATTTCGAAGTAAAAGCTATCATCGAGTTCGGAGCGAAGCGGGTTCGGCAAAACCCTTATCCTGCCACCACTATTGCTATTACTATTCTTAACCGTTCCTAAAACAGTGTTGGTAGCCAAATCTTTCGCGGTCAGCGTCGCCGTAGCTGGGACCGGAATGGAGGATAGATTTTTGACATAAGCGCGAACAAACGTCCTTCGCCCCGCAACAAGCGGCGTATCATTTTTTAGATTCTGAACGGCCTGCGTAACCTCGAGACCGGTTAGCTGCGCATCTACGATCACGGCCGTAGTTGTCGTTGCCGAGTTGTTAG
The DNA here is from genome assembly GCA_038227175.1 of Pyrinomonadales bacterium. GTDB lineage: Bacteria > Acidobacteriota > Blastocatellia > Pyrinomonadales > Pyrinomonadaceae > OLB17. The sequence continues at coordinate 8,821 of JBBRPZ010000018.1, forward strand.
TGCTCACGTTGTCTATCGATCTCGCATCGTCGAGACTGACGTTGGCCGTAAGCGTCAGGGGGCCGGAAAAGGTCGACCTCAGTACTATATTGAAGATAAAGACGCCGGTGCCGGACGTCGCGTGCGGCGTGGACGAGGGATCGAGATCCCCAAGCGAGCAGTTAAACGCTATGCCTACAACCGAAGTGCAGAAACTTGACGTACCCGGCGCCAGGCTTGCATTAACGGGAATTATACCGGTAACCGTGACGCCGTGAGCAATCTCCGGTCCGTTGTTGTTTACCAGTATGCTATACGAACCGGTTTGTCCTAGATGGATTGAACTCGGCGGCGGGTTGAGCGGATTGAACCGTATCTCGAGATCGGCTTGTGTCTTGCCGATCGTTGTTGATGCTGTAGCGATCGATCCGTCCGAAAAATTTACAGTGACGGTGAAGGTTTTGCCTAAAAGGAAAGAAGTAGGATTGGAATCCGGCACAAAGAGCTTAAAGGTGCCCGGACTGCCGACTGGGGCGTTAATCGATCCATCGGCTTGATTTAGCAGTGGCCTGTCAAGGGCGTCCGCAACTCCAACGACCCATTTAATATTGGTGGTTTGCGGGATGGTATCCCAAACATTGGCGTTCGGCCCGGCAATAACAATACTTTGGAACGATTTGGCAAAAGCAGCCGGCGGCAAGGTGAGGCTGAAAGTCCCGTCGGATTCGCCGTCCGGGAAAATGCCCGCATCGCTCTTGCCAACGCGATCGCGAAGGCGTCCTTCGAAGTTCAGCGTCGCGCTAAGCTGCGACGGAGTAGGCGTCGGCGTCGGCGTCGGCGTTGGGTTTCCCGTGCCGGGAGCCCAGCTTGGAAAAAGATCGGTGTCGGAACTGGCTAGTGTTGTTACGGCTGCCGGCTGCTGGCCCGCGATTGGTGAGATCTGGAATATTTGGTTACTGTCCGAAAATGCGAGCTTGCTGTCATCCGGCGACCAATTCGGATGGTGCGAAAGGCTATTTCCGCTCGGATAATTGACGATCGCGACCTTATTTGAGCCGTTGCTATTCATGACAAACAGAGAACTGCTGCCGTCCGCATTAAATTTAACGAATGCGATCTTAGTCCCGTCGTGCGAATAGGCGGGGAAACCATATTGCGCCGCGCTATTGGTGAGATTTGTTATTGCACCATCTGTGACCGTGCCGTCCGCGGCGATCGTTATCGCCTCGGAAACTATGTCACCAGAGTAATTGCCGTTGAGGATATCGGTTCGGGTTGCCGGCGTCTGGACATAGGCGATTGTCGCGGCCCTGGACCCGTTGACCGGGACGATCGCCGGACTCCAACCTGGGTAAAGGTTTGAAATTGCGACCCCGCGGTTCATCTCCGGCCCGATGTCGCAGGCCGAGCACGAGCCGCCGAGTATTTTAATGTGATAGTACAACGTGCCGTTCGTCGCCGCGTTTGATGTGTTGTACGCGATACTTAACGCGTCGGGTGACCATTTTGGATAAAACCCAGTTATTGCCGACCCGCCTCCGAGAATTGTTAATCCGGTAGGTGTGTAAGTGCTTGCGGGTGTTCTGGCGATCTGAGAATTGAGCGTGAAAACGATTTTTGACCCATCGACACTGTAATTTGGCTGGCTGCCATCACCGAAAAGGGTTTCACTGCCCGAACTCGGATCTATTTTATAGAGTTTGCCGCCCCGAAAAAAGGGAAAATCAAAACTCGCTAAAAAGCCACGCTGAAAAACTATGGGCCCATTGAAAATAGCGACGGCGTCATCCGTGTTTGGCCCTGCAGCCTTCTGGCCGGTAGATTCGTCGTCATGCAAGCCCATAAAATGGCCTGCCATCTCAATAAATGAAAATTCCGCCGCCCGGGTTTTGGAAAATACAAGCGTGAAAAACAACCCGCAAATAGCGACTCCAATAATGAAACGGACAGCGACAAAACGCGATGATCTTTGGCTGGTGGACATATTTTTTCCCTCTTTTTATTGCGACCTGTGCATCCTTAAAATCTTATAACCGCAGACTAAATGTAATGCTGTCGAAGGCAATACAGATTGTTAGATTTAGGTTACTGCTATCTAATGCAAATTCCGAGCGCAAATTGGGTCATTTTTTCTTCATAAACATGAAAAAATGTGTAAAATCTACCTACGTTATTACATGGGGCAGACCGGCGACATTACACAGCTCTTACAGCAAGGGGATAAGCAATCACTCGAAAAACTGTTTCCTATAGTCTATGACGAACTGCGCGTTTTAGCCGGCGCCTTGTTTCGCCGCGAGATGCGCTCCGATCACACCTTGCAGCCGACAGCGCTAGTTCATGAGGCGTATCTGCGGCTGGTCGGGGATATGGACGGCATTTCCTGGCAGAACCGGGCTCATTTTTTCGGAATAGCGGCCCGGTCGATGCGGCAGCTATTGGTCAATCACGCCGTCGCTCACAATGCGGACAAACGTGGCGGCGGCCACCCCTCGATAGCCCTCGACGATGCCGTCAGTTTTTTTCAGACGCAAGACATCGAGATATTGTCGCTGCACGATTCCCTCGAAAATTTAGCGGCGATTGATCCGCGGCAGGTGGAAATCGTCGAGTTGCGTTTTTTCGCCGGTTTGACCATCGAGGAGGTTGCCGAAGTGTTAGCAATCTCGGAGACGACCGTAAAACGCGAATGGGAGATGGCCAAGGCCTGGCTCTACCGTGATTTGAAGAAATAAGAATTTGACCGCGAAATACGCGAAAAACGCGAAAAAAAGAAAATCAAAGATTTATTTTCGCGTCCTTTCGCGGTTAATTTTTTTTTTGGCATCTAAAGTAGTATGACAACGCCCGCGATCCACACCGCTCACGAAAATATTAAAGAGCTTTTTTCATCTTCCCTCTCTCTCACCCCTGAGCTCCGCGCGGCATTTCTGGATGAAAATTGTGCCAGCGACGCGACGCGGGATGAGGTTGAGTCTCTCCTCCAGGCACGAGGCGATGCCGGCTCATTTCTAGAAGATATCTCGGCCGCCGGGGTCATCCAGGATTCGTATCAAAAAACCGCCAGTGAAAAGCTGATCGGCACCCTGATCGATCAATACCGCATCGTCCGAGAGATCGGACGCGGCGGGATGGGCGTAGTTTTTCTTGCAACCCGTGAAACTTTTCATCAACAGGTCGCGATTAAAATCATTAAGCGGGGCATGGATTCCGATGCGATCGTCGAGAGATTTTTTCGAGAGCGCCGGATCATGGCCGCTCTAAATCATCCTTTTATCGCCAGTTTACTGGACGGCGGCACGACCGATGACGGGTTGCCCTATTTTGTAATGGAGTACGTCGGGGGCGTTTCCATCAGCGAATTTTGCAGGGATCTGAGTGAAACCGAAATACTCGAGCTTTTTCGAAAGGTCTGCTCGGCGGTTTCATTTGCTCACGAAAAGCTAATCGTCCATCGCGACCTCAAGCCGTCTAACATTCTCGTAAATGCCGATGGCGAACCGAAATTGCTCGATTTCGGGATCGCAAAACTCCTCGACGAAACGGACGCTCGCGAAACTCAGACGCAGCATCGCATTCTGACGCCGGCCTATGCCTCGCCCGAATATATCGGCGGTGCCATTGTCGGCACGGCTAGCGACGTTTACAGTTTGGGAAAGATCCTCACTGAATTACTCGATAATGCCAAGGTTGAATCTCAAGGAGCAATCTCAATCCGGTCGGTAAAGCGAAAGCTAAGTACCGATCTGCAAAATATTCTCGCAACGGCACTTCGCGTGGATGTCGAGCGGCGGTACGGCTCGGTCGAGCGATTCTCAGATGACATAAGACGCTATCTCGAAGATTTGCCGGTTTCGGCACGCCGCGATTCCTTCGAGTACCGTGCGCAAAAGTTTTTAAAGCGAAATCGTCTCAAAGTCGTGTTTGCAGGGCTGCTGGCATTAAGTCTTGCGGGCGGTATGATAGCGACGGTTCGGAAAGCTAATGAGGCGCGTCACGAGCGAGAGTTGGCCGAGAAGCGTTTTGAAAGTTTGCGTAAACTATCCGATTCGTTTGTGACCGAGATCCACGGAGCGATCCAGAACTTGCCCGGCAGCCTGCCCGCCCGGCAGTTACTGCTCCGACGCGCTACAGAGCAACTCGACGCTCTCGCCGCCGAATCCGGTGATAATCGCGCCCTGCAGGATGAGCTTGCCGGTGCCTATTTTAATCTGGCGTCGCTGCCCGACATGTCTTTGGAGGAAAAAGAATTAACCAATAAAAAATGCATTGCGGTCTATGAGAAGCTCCTGCAGGACGAATCAAACAATATTCATTATCGCGAAAAGCTGGCTCTGGCCTATTTAGAACTTGCCGATACGGCTAAAGTCCGAGGCTCGGTCGAAAAAGGATTCGCATACTGCCAGACTGGAACCGCGATCCTCGAAAAGGTTTCCGCCGAGGAACCGAATGATGTTACGCACCTCACAAACTTGCAAAATGCAGTCGCGGATTTAGCCTCATATTACGCTCTAAAAGGGGAAACAAAAGAAAATTTAGCGGCCGGCCTGCGCGGACAGGAAATGATCGGGGAATTACGAAAAATAAATTTCGCGACTGAGGAAGCAGATCATCTCTCCAGTCTCTCGCATTTGCAAATCGGCGCCGCTCTGACAACTTTAGGCGATTACAAAACGGCGACACTTGAGATACAAACCGCCCTCGACGCATTCAACCAGGAACTCGCCAAAAATCCCAACGATACAAGCATAAATTACAGTGTATGGGCGGCGAACCGCAGGATGGCGATGGCCGTTGAACTCGACGGGGATGCGAAAAAGGCGATGGAGTATGTGCTAAAGTCTCTATCGATAATAGAGACCCTCATGGCAGTAAGCCCGAAAGATATCGGGTATCACCGTAATTCGGCTATCTCGCACATTCTCGTGGGTCAGATGCTGGTTCGGCAGGATCGAGCAGCCGAGGCCGTTACGCATTTTCGCCGGGCACTCGAACTAAGCAAAGAGGTTTTGGCAAACGACGCGGAATATTTTGAATCGAAAATAGACGTGGCCCGGTCGCAAGGGAATTTGGGTAACGCAATGATCATTACCGGGGATAAATCCGAAGGCTTAGTACATCTGAGCGAAGCCGTGAATATTTACGGCGAGACCAGTCGCATCGATGCCGAAAACGCGTTGTTAAAACGCGATTATGCCGAAGCCGCCAGCTGGCTTGGCTTGGCCTTGAAGGACAGGGACAGGTTGAAATCTGACGAATTTTACCGCACAAGTCACACATTGTGGGGAGAATTGAAATCCGATGGGAAATTAACCGCTGCCGACCTCGCCCGGAATGGAGATCTTTGAGACTGAGATTTGCGAAACGGGCCGACCATTCTCCACCCAACGCACGTCATCCGCGAGCGATCTTGCGAACCATAACCTTCCCTCATCAGAAATATCTTATTCCAGTGGTTAATAAATCAAATTATTCGAGACCCACAAAATCCGCGAGCGTTAGATTGTCATTGACCTGAACGGTTTGTTGCGAATAGCGATAAAGCCTTGTCTTAGCAACAGGTTCTTTGAAAATTATTCAAATCAAACGGTTTTTTCAGGACGACACAGGCAAAAAAACGTTGAAAAAAAGTGTTGGGACACTTGGGACACCTGAAATTGAACACGATTGAACAGTTGAACATTGAACATACGTTCTGGGACGGTGCAAGAAAGCTCGGTCGGTGTCGTTCTCTTATATGACAAACACAGGCGCATCTTCACGCGCACCAAGTAAATCTGGAGTTTTTTATATGAAGTTTAGATCGATTGCCGCTGTTTTCTGCATATTGTTTGCGGGATTTTCGTTTTCTACTTCGGTTTCTGCCCAGGGCGTGATCGTGCCGATCATTTGCGATTTCCGGCCGTGCCGGCCGTTTCCGAGGCCGGTGCCGCAGCCTTTGCCAAATGCTTTGCCGGTTAAATCTATCAAGCTTGATACCAAGATAGCCGGTCAGGTTGCAACTACGCATGTCGAGCAGGTGTTTCGCAACGACACGCCGTACACGCTTGAGGGTACGTATTTTTTCCCGATACCGGAGACGGCTTCGATAGTGGAATTTGCGATCTGGGAGAATGGCAAAAAGCTGGTTGGCGAGGTGCGTTCGCGTGAGGAAGCGAGGCGGATATATGACGAGATAGTCCGGCGTCAGAAAGACCCGGGCTTGCTCGAATATGCCGGGAAGGATCTTTTTCAGGCGTCGATTTTCCCGATCCCCCCTAATTCCGATAAAAAGCTCGAAATGACTTACACCGAGGTTTTGAAGGCCGAGTCAGGTACCATTGCGTACCGGTATCCGCTCGGAACGGGCCGCAACGTTTGGTCGCGGCCGCAGCCGATGACTTTCGACGACGTGTCGCCAAACAGCGGTTTCGGGCCGCGTGGAACGCGGCCGCAGCAGAAATTTGGCATGGTATCAGGCACGATCGAGATTGTCGGCAAGGAAGCCCTGCGTAACATCTATTCGCCGACGCATAAGATCGACGTTTCGAACAAAAACGAAACATCGGCCAAGGTTTCGTTCGAAACGAGCAGTAACGACAGTGATTTTCAGCTATTTTACGGGCTCTCGAACAACGATTTTGGGATGTCGCTCGTCACCTATCGCGAGCCGGGCAAGGACGGCTATTTTCTGTTGATGCTATCGCCGAAAGACAATATTTCGGAGAAGGAACTGGTCAACAAAGACATCGTTTTCGTGCTCGACACAAGTGGCTCGATGGCTGACGAGGGCAAAATGGACAAGGCGCGAAAGGCTTTGCTCTTCGGCATCGGCACGCTGCGTGACGGCGACAGATTTAACATCATCAATTTCGCCGGTGAAGAACATCTCATGGAACGCGGCATGATCGCGGCTAACGCTGACGGCAAGAAACGCGGCGAGGATTTTGTAAATAAGCTAACTCCGACCGGCGGCACGAATATCAACGAATCGCTGTTGGCGTCCTTAAAGCAATTTGAGAGCGGTGACCGGCCAAAGATGCTTGTCTTTATGACCGACGGCCTGCCAACAGTCGGCGAAACGAATGTCGATAAGATCATCTCGAACCTCAAGAACGCAAAAAAGCTGGACATTCGCATTTTCCCGTTCGGTTTTGGCTATGACGTCAACACGACGTTGCTCGATAAGATCGGCTCGGAAAATTCGGGGATTTCCGACTATATTCAGCCAAAAGAAGACCTTGAGATCAAGGTTTCAAGCTTTTTCCAGCGCGTAAGTTCGCCTGTTCTGGCCGATCTCGACCTCGATTTCGGGCCGGTTTTGACTGAATACATGTACCCGCGAAAGCTCACCGATCTTTTCCGTGGCGGACAGTTGACGATCATCGGGCGTTATAAGAATACTAACGATCTGAAAGACATTACGCTGAAGTTGACCGGAAAAGCCGGTAAAGAATCGCGTAATTTCAATTACACAAATCTCGACTTCCCGTCGCGGTCTGATGAGAACAGCTTTTTGCCACGCCTGTGGGCAAGCCGCCGCGTCGGTTGGCTCTTGGAGCAGATTCGTTCGAACGGCGAAACCAAAGAAACCCGAGACGAGGTGGTCGAACTCGGCACACGTTACGGGCTGGTTACTCCATACACGTCGTATCTCGCGACCGACGGCACGATGGCGAATATGCGAAGCGACGCTCCGATGGCGGGTCGTTTGAGGGATGAGGCTGCGAAAAAGGTTGCGGTTCAGAGCGGTGCGGATGCGGTTGGATACAGCGTTCAGCAAAACTCCATGCAAGCTAATTCGCGGGCAGTTGCGTCGGAAAAGGACGATAGGAACCAGATCATTATTCGCAATACAAACATTAACCAGTTCGTCGCCAACAAGAATTTCATTAGTCAGAGCGGCGTTTGGGTCGATTCGGACTTCACGGAAAGTTCTCGCTTGCCCGAGGTTTCGGTCAAATTTGCGAGCGACGAGTATTTTAAGCTGATCGAACGGGAACCGGGCTTGACGCCCTACGTCTCGCTCGGTGAGCAGGTTGTGGTGGTTTGGAAGGGGAAGGTTTACCGGATTACAAAATAACGATTGCGGGAAACCTGGGATCTGACATTCACATCGGATAAGGTGATTTTTGGCCGTATAACGATTATTCTATTGCTGAGAATCACCTTTTTTCGGTGGAGGGTTAATGAAGGCAAAAGTAAAAAGTAAAAAGGCAAAACAGTGCCTTTTGTGCTTATCAGTGTTGATCTGTGGCCTGTTTTCTTCGGCTTTTGCCCAATCCGGCTGGATTTTGCGAACGTCTACACTCAAGGGCGATCTGGTTGCTGTGTACTTTACCTCCGTGGAAAAAGGCTGGGTCGCGGGTGACGACGGCTATCTCGCATCAACCAAAGACGGCGGCCAAACGTGGACGCCGTACCCTCTGAACACCACAGAAAACATTAACGAAATCTATTTTCGCAATGACGACAACGGCTACCTCGTTGCCGGCCGCAAGATGTTTATCACCCACGACGGCGGCAAGACGTGGCAGGATATCCGAATCTATCACAGCGGCGAATTCGGCTCCGGACGGCCGGAATTCCTGAGTATCAGGTTCTCGGACAAAAAGCGTGGCTATGTGATCGGTTCCGTATTGAAAAAGAGCGGCGATGACGAGGTGGTCGTCGATTCGCTTGTCATGCGGACCGAGGATGGCGGTGACACGTGGCGGCGTTTAACGGTGCCGTCGAAAACCGAACTTTTTCACGTCGATTTTGACGGAAACCAGCGCGGCTGGATCGTCGGCGACGGCGGCTTGATACTCGCCTCGACCGACGAGGGGAATACGTGGAGCAAACAGGACTCGGGAACGACTATGCCGCTTTATAACGTCGATTTTCGTAACAGCACCGAGGGCTATATTGTTGGAAAATCGGGCACTATCCTGCGAACCGTAAATGGCGGTATGGCCTGGCGACAGGTTGCGACAAACTTCAAAGAAAGTCTTATGCGCGTCGATTTTGCCGACGACAAGATCGGCTGGGCCGTCGGCTATTCGGGCTTGATCCTTCGTTCGACCGATCGCGGCGTGACCTGGGTCCGACAGGAAAGCAACACACGGGAACGTCTCTACGGTCTCTACATGGAAAAAAAATACGGCTGGGCCGTCGGCGCCAAAGGCACAACTCTCTCTTTCAAGAAATAAATTGTCGAAAATTGCACCGCCCCGCGAAAACGCTGTAATCACAGAGATGAGCAATCGTATCTCCTCGCCTGAAAATATCGAAAATCGGCAGTAAACGGGGATAACCAGTTGGGTCTTAAAGAAGGATGTCTAGCCGCCTATTTACCCTGAAAACTGCGCCTAAATTCTTTAACCCGTGAAATGACGATTTTTACCTATCGTCGGGCATCATTTTTGCTTTACAAGTAAGTGTCTTAGAATAATAAGCGTTTTATAGTTCATGTTTTCGTAATAAATTGTTTGCTCTCAACGATTACGCAGGAATTGTAAATATTTTTGCTATTGTGACGATAACGAAAATTTGAATAAAACTCCATAAACGTCAATTATTCTTATGGATATCAAATAGTTTCTTCGGAGGGAAAAATGATCAAAGAGCGTTTTCTAAGAACGTTGGTGGTTCTTTCGTTTTTGTTTGTATTTGCGGGTTTGGCTTTTACCCAGGGCACGACGTCGCGGATTACCGGTATTGTGACTGATGCGTCCGCAGCTCCTGTCGCAGGAGCCTCTGTGACGCTCAAACATGAGGGTACAGGTTCGACCCTTAAAGCACAGACAAGTGACGGCGGGACATATGTTTTCGACCTGATCCAGGCCGGATCTTATGAGGTTACGGTCGAAAAGTCGGGCTTTAAGAAATATGTTTCGTCTAAGAACGCTGCCCTTGTCAATCAGCCGACGACGCTAAACGTTAGCCTTCAGGTTGGTGATGTTTCGGCCGTTGTCAACGTAACTGGGTCAGCGGAACAGGTCCAGACTAGTACCTCGGGGAACGTCGGAAGCACTGTTGATCAAAGGACACTGGAAAGCTTGCCCATCGTGGGTTTGCGCGGACGAAATCCGCTCGATCTTTTAAACTTTCAGCCGGGCGTGGTGGTCGGCTCCAACACCGGTGGCGGCGTGAGCGTCAACGGCTCACGCGATCGTTCCTTCAATTTTACGCTTGACGGCATCGACATTAATGAGTCAACGGCGGGCGGTTCAAATTTTACCCCACTTCGTCCTAACCCGGATTCGGTGCAGGAATTTCAGATAGTCACTTCCAATTTTACGGCAGAGCTTGGCCGCAGCAGTGGTGCGTCGGTGACCTTTGTTACCCGCTCCGGCACCAATCAGTTTCACGGAAATTTGTTCGAGTATTACCAGACGCCGCGATTCAACGCCAAAAGCTACCCGGTGACGATCGCCGGCCTGCCAAAGGACCAGTTTGTCCAGCACATTTACGGCGGCAGCTTTGGCGGCCCGTTACCAAACCTCGGCCTTGGCGAAGGCACGCCGTTTAAGCTGCTTCGCGACAAGGCGTTTTTCTTTGTCAACATCCAGAAACTTGCGGCCTATGATACCGCGCTGGTGACCAGGACCGTTTATACCCCTTCGGCTCGTGCCGGACTCTACCGCTATGTCGTCGGACGTGCAAACGCACCGGTTGGAAGCGCGACCGCCTCGGTCGACGCGACCGGATCCCCCACGCTGCCGCCATGCTCGGCAACGGTTACGACCCTCTGTATCGCTACTTACAACATAGCTACGGGACAGGCTGTCGCAACCATTGACCCCGTGCTTCAATCCTATTTAAATGCGATGCCTGCTCCCAATAATTTCACGTCCGGTGACGGGCTAAATACTGCGGGATTTAATTGGGCATCGCCGCAGCATGAGAGACAGTATGATCTTTCGACGAAGTTCGACTTTAAGATAAACGCGAAAAACTCGGCCTATGTACGTTACGCTCAGGGCAGCCAGACCAGTCTCGGGGATTCTGCTAACGGCGGACGGCCTATTTTTCCGAATTCGCCGAATTTTGTCGATACCGGCCGCACGCCAAAAAATCTCGCCCTCAATTGGCGCTGGTCCCCGACCGCGACGGTTGCGAATGAATTTCTCTACGGGTTGAGCAAATATTTCTTCAAATTTGCAACGCCGACGCCCGATCCGCTGCTGCCATTCGCTTTCATCAACGCGTCGACGCCGAATACGAATTTCAGCTATAACGCACGCGGTGTAAGGACACATCAGTTCGTCGACAATCTGACGATGGTTCACGGTTCACATACATTGAAGACCGGCATCAATTTCCGTTTCAATCAGCACAAGGATGACCGGTCAAGCGTTGCCAGTCAGGGCATTGAACCGGGCGTGAGCTTGAGCGGTACGGCGGGCGGCGATATCGGATTCAATTACCCGGTGACCGGTAATACGGGTATCCAAACAGCAGACCTTACCCGGCTACGCAATACGATAGCTGACCTTCTTGGGCGCGTTGGTACGGTAACGCAGGCCTTTGTCGCCGATCCGGCCAATCCAGGCGGATTTCTTCCGCGGGGGTCTCGCTGGTTAAACCTTGCAAATTACAAGGAATATGACTTCTACGGCCAGGACAATTGGCGGTTCCGCTCAAACTTTGTTCTCGACCTTGGCGTACGCTGGGAGGTAAGGGCTCAACCGGACGAGGCGAATCGCCCCTTGTTGGTACCAAATCAGGCAGTCAAAATAGGAGCGGCACCCTCGAATAACATCAAGTGGGTTCCCGGCAGCTTATTCAAGACGGCTTATAACAATATCGAACCATCAATAGGATTTGCGTGGGATCCGTTTAAGACCGGTAAAACATCGATCAGGGGAAATTACCGCCTGGCTTCGGACCGTTTTGCAACATTCCTGTTTGGTTCAAGTATATTCCAGAGTACGCCGGGTAACGCCCTTCCTTCCAGCAACGCGAATTTTGGTGCGGCGGGCGGACTTTATCGTAATATTACTCCTATTATTGCGGGTCTTCTGCCGGTCATCACGCCTGACGCCGCACGAACGCCGGTGTCTTTCAGTACTAATGCTATCAGCGTGATCGATCCCGATCTGCGGTACCCTCAGATCCATGAATTTTCGCTGAGTTTCCAGCGGGAGATCGGCGGCGGAAATGTCGTTGAAGTGACGTATATTCGCAAGCATGCGGCCCATCTTCTCGGCGGATATAATGCAAATCAGGCGAACCTTTTCGCGACGGTTCCCGGCGTTACGGATGGTGCTAACACCTTCCTTGCCGCCTTTAACCTGTTGCGAAACAACACGACCGCAAATTCACAATTGATCAATCTATTGATGTCGGGATCTGCCGCCAACAATAACGGCACGGCACGGTTCAGGGCGTTAAATACAACGGCTCTGGCCGCATCGGGAGCGGGCTCGGGAGCAGCCGGCTCGGCGGCCATCACTCTTTCGCAGCGAACCTGTCAGGCAGCTGACGTCACGGCGACGATCTGTACCAATGCCCAACTTAACCAGCGGCTGTTGGATATATATGGATTCTCATCCATTATCCAGCCGTATTCTCAGTTTACGGGCGGCTTAAATGTATTCGACAGCAGCGATTACTCAAACTACAACGGCCTGGAATTTATCTTCAAGCGCCGGATGAATGCGGGCCTCGGATTCCAGTTGGCTTACACGTACTCTAAATCATACGACAACCGTTCGTGGGATCCTTCGCTGAGTACGATCAATACCGGAAACTCGCAAGCCGGGTCTGCCACCCCGTTTGATCTTCGCGACCGGCATCTGAATTATGCATACTCCGACTTTGACCGGAGGCATGTTGGCCAGGCGACCTACGTCTATGAGCTGCCGTTCGGCGCCGGGAAATCGTTTAGCTCCGGCAGCAAGGCGGTCAATTATGTTGTCGGCGGGTGGCAGGTATCGGGAACCACCCTCTGGCAATCGGGCCGTCCATTCACGGTGTATTCCGGTGCCAACACGCTGAGCAGTGTCATTCAGTCACCGGCGAATTGCAACGGCTGCAGCCCTAATATGGGACATGTCGTTGTTGAGAATGGCATCAACTACTACTTTACCGCGGCACAGCGAGCTCTGTTCACCTCCGCGGATCCCGGCATGATCGGTAACACGGGTCGAAACTACTTCAGAAATGCAGGTTATTTCCAAACGGATCTGTCGGTTCTCAGAAAGTTCAAGTTCGGCGAAAGGTGGGCGTTCGATTTCCGTGTCGATGCGAGGAATCTGACGAACCACCCGAATTTTGATATTTCCGCAGCCAACAACAACTTGACGTTTAATAACCCCGCGTTCGGACGTATCCTCGACGGTGTCGCAAACTCCGCACGAAGGATCCAGGTGTCCGGCAAGATCAGTTTTTAACCGTTAAGGCTCGTGCTACTTATGACCCGCAACACATTACGATGCGTTGCGGTTTTTTTTGTTTCAACGACACTGAATGGAACGTCAAGCTGGTAAAGCGGTAGCTAAGTCCCATTTTTGCTTTACAAACGAGCGGTTTCGAGGTATAAACAATGCAGATTCACATTTCGTAACAATTCGTTTGGGCTTAATGATTCGCCGGAAATGCATCTTTTTCTGCATTTGGGGCGATAGGGAAATTTAAAGGGATTTCCATCTAGCTGCATATTGTTTGTGGTTCGTGATGGTGGAATTAATTCATCGGAGGAAAAAATGATTAAAGAGCGGTTTTTGAGAGCGGTAGAATTTATTTCGATAATGTTTGTCTGTTTGAATTTGGCGTTCGCTCAGAGTGGCACTACGCGGCTTTCCGGCACGGTCACTGATAAAAACGGCGGCACGGTCGCGGGAGCCAAGGTTAGCGCAACCAACGACGCCACGGGCGTTACCGTGACTCAGGTGACGACATCGGGCGGGCTATACTCGTTTGCGTCGATCGCCCCGGGCAAATACACCGTGACGATTGAACATAGCGGATTTAAAAAGAGTATCCGCACGGGCAATATAATTCAGGTCGACACGCCCGCCACCCTTGACGTTGATCTCGACGTCGGAAATGTCGCTGAAACGGTCACGGTTCAATCCGAGGGAATTGCCGTTCAGACGAATACCGCAACCCTCGGCAATGTTATTGACCAACGGACAATAGAGACCTTGCCTTTAAACGGCAGAAATCCGTTGACGCTGGTATTGCTGGAACCGGGCGTAGTCCAGCGTTCGTTCGGCGGAGCCGGTTCTGGCGTGCATATCAACGGTTCACGCGACCGTGCCTTTAATGTGACCATCGACGGCATTGACGCCAACGAATCCTCCGTGCCAAATCCAGTCTCAAACCTCTATCGTTTGAATCCCGATAACGTTCAGGAATTTAAGGTGACGACGAATAACGCCACGGCCGAAGAGGGCCGCAACAGCGGTGCGTCAATCGGTCTTTCGACGAAATCCGGTGGAAATACCATTCACGGAACGGGTTTTGTATACAATCGAAATGACAAATTTAATTCGACCGAGTTCTTTGCAAATGCGCTTGGCCAGCCAAAGCGTGTGACAAAACTCTATCAGTTCGGCGCCGAAGTTGGTGGCCCGATCATCAAGAAAAAGACATTTTTCTTTGGCAGTTGGCAGCAGAACAGGGTCGATTTTACACAGCCGATCGACCAGACCTTTGGTGTTCCGGCTGTTTACACAGCATCGGCAAAATCGGGCGTCTTTCGCTATTGGGTTCCTGATCCCGCAAATCCTCTTGTGATCGCTGGCACCACCATAACCCGCAATACGCCGTTGTTGGTTAATTCGACCACGGGAGCCCTCAGAACCGATCTCGGAGTGACCGATTGTACAACCCCAACGCAGTTGCGATGTGTTCGCACCTATGGAGTTGTCGCAAACGGGCCGGCGGGAACCGCTCTCGACACTGCGGTTGCAGGTTACCTGAACACGCTTCCGGCTCCGAATGCGTTTGGATTTGGCGATGGTCTGAATACGGCTGCCTATTTGTGGAATCCGCCGACGGCAATTCGCGGCCCGGCGTATCAGGTCCGCATCGACCACAATTTTAATGGAAGTAATAGTGTTTTCGGGCGCTATTTGTACTCCGATTACAACACCCTTAAAGGTGATCCGCTTAATGGCCGGCCACAGGTCTTTCCTGGTTTCCCGGCGCTTGGCGAGGTTTTCAGAAAAACTTCCAACTTTGTCGTCAGTTGGCGACGGAACATCTCATCGTATATTACAAACGATTTTCGTTTCGGATATTCGAAATTCAACTTCCTGTTTACGCAGGGTGAGGCCAATCCGAAATTCCCTGATGTGTCGTCTATTGACTACACCTTGATCAGCGAGCCGTACATCAATACTGCCCGTACTCAGCGCAATATCTTTACACCTCAGTTTATCGATAACCTAACGTGGGTGAAGGGAAATCACGTTATAGGCGCGGGTGCCAATCTCAGATTTTATAATCACCGAGACCGCCGCAGTCTGGGTGGTCCGACGATCTCGTTGAGCGCGGCGACCCGTGCAGCACCGGCCGGTTTTGCCGCCGCAACCGGGATCAATAGTACCGACAATACTAATCTCCAGTCGCACATAACCAATCTGATCGGTCAGGTGGCCAGAATTCAGCAGACCTTTGTTGCCGATTTTAATGCCGACGTATTTCAGCCGTACCTGACGGGCGGGAAGCCAAACCTTTTTGACGGGACGATCAAGGCAAATCAGTATAATTTTTACCTTCAGGACGAATGGAAGGTGCGAAATAATATCACTCTGAGCTATGGCGCGCGCTGGGAGATAAACCCGGCTGCGTATAGCACCAACGGGCAAACCTTTGGGCCGACAACACCCGTATTCAACGGGCCGGTTACATTTGCTAAGGCCAACTCATGGTATAACACCGACAAGTTTAAAAATATCGGCCCTAGTCTTGGATTTGTTTGGGGGCCGGAATATAAATCGGGGCCCATGAGATCGTTATTCGGCGAGGCCGGCAAGAGCTCCATCAGGCTCGGCTATCGTATAGCATTTGACCCGATCTCGACCTTCCAGGTCACATCGGCCGCGAGCAGGGTTCCGGGTCTGACACTGCTTTGTTCGTCCACTCTCGGTGGAACCACCACAACCGGGTGCTCTACCGCTCCAAACACTACGATTGCTGGGGGCTTCCCGCAATTTCTGCCTCCTCCGACTCTGAAGCCTTCTACATTTCTCGCGCCCCAACTCCAACTCATTGGCAATGCACCGGGCATAACGCTCTTTGCCCCGAATTTGAAAATGCCAAATGTTCACGAGTGGAGCATAAGCTGGCAGCGTGAGTTGCCCTGGCAGTTTGTAATGCAGGCCGCGTACGTCGGCCGACGTGGCGTTCACCTTTACTACGCCGGAAACAGAAATCAGACTGATCCGACATCGATCCTGCCGTCCTATCTGCAGCTTCAAGAGAACATGCGTCGCGGATGTCTGCCTGCGGGCACCGGCCCGCTTGTGACGGGAGGTACGTGTACAAATCCAATACTTTCGACGAGTATTCCTTTGTTAGCCACTGGTACCGGCATTACCGCAGCTATAGTAAATGCATCTGCGGCGATCAACGAGATTAGCCCCGGCGTTACCGCTGCAGGCACTGGTGGTTCGACGACATTTGCGACCGCCAACGCATTGGGGGCATTTGCCGACAGGATCGAGAATAACTCATTATTCTTTAAGCTGAGGCCCAATCAGCAGTTTGGTTTGATCACTTATATAGATAACGCAGGTGATTCGAACTATAACGCCGCTCAGTTTACCCTTCGCCGCCGTTTTGCCAAGGGTTTTGGAATGGGGGCGACCTATACATGGGCCAAGTCAATCGACAACCAGTCGGTCGATCCGGTCGGAGCGTCTTCGGGCGGTGGTCTTTCGTCGACCAACTCGAGATCGCCGACAGATCTGCGTAACTTGCGCGAGGAGCGATCCAGATCCGACTTTGACCGCACGCACGTCTTTAATCTGACAACCGTTTGGGAACTGCCGGTAGGCAAAGGAAGATGGCTGGCTGGCAGTGCTTCGGGCTGGGTTAATCAAATAATCGGCGGCTGGACGATCAACAGCATTCAGACGTTGATGTCTGGCGAGCCATTTAGTGTGCGCAGCGGGTTCAGAACCTCTAATGGCGGTCACGAGTCGCGTGCGGCTGTTATCGATCCAAGCATTCGCGCTCAACTTCAATTTGTCAAAGGCATCATTGGGCCGGTTGTATTCGCGAATAATGCTGGATTTGCTGTCCCGCTGCCTGGCAGCAATGGCGCGGGCCGCAACATATTTGTTGCTCCCGGGTACTACAATCTGGACATTGGCATTATCAAGCAGTTCAGGATTTCCGAGCGTTTCAAACTCGATTTCAGAACTGAAATGTTTAATGTTCTCAATCATGCAAACTTTGACAACCCGCGCGATGCGTCCGTTGGCTCGCCGAGCATTCAGTCGTCGGTGTTTGGGCAGACCTGCTGCCAAGCAGTCGCTCCGCCATCGACACAGACGATCATTCAAACCGGCGAATCGGCGAGAGTGATCCAATTTGCATTGAAGCTCAAGTTTTAGGACGGATGTTTTTGTGATACTACTCCGCGGTTCCTTTCGGGCCGCGGATTTTTTTTATTTCTTCTGCTGGCGTGCTTTGGCGGCGAGTAGGGCAAGTTGTCCGGCACGCGGGAGTGTTTCAACGGCCTTCGCGACCTGCGGGTCGTTTTCGATTAGGACCTGATCCGCCGATATAGTTCCGAATGAGGCCATGACGAAGTTGAAACGGAGCCGCAGTTTGATAAATTCGCTTTGGCTGCTGACGTCAGCATTAGCTATCTTCCAAGAAGGGTTTGAACTAACGTAGTTCTGAAATGCCTTCAAGAGCGACGGGTTGAACGGCAGATCGCTGGGCGTTACCCGCCTGCCAAACGTGCCGGGGGTGGCACGATAGGCTTCCTGTCCGGCAACGCGGCCGTTTACGATGTCACGAGCAAAAAAGAAGATTGGGTCGAGTAATGCGGCTTGGACGGGAGTTATCTCGTCGGCTCTAATTTTTTCGTCGGGCAGAATGCCGTCTCCACCGAATACTTTGCGGTCGGTTATCGTCCTCGCCTCGAAATACGCACCCGCAAGAGCGGCGTTTCCGCCGGTATGATTGAAATAATCATAGAGATCCATTTTCGAATAATCACGCTGGATCGAACGCCCTGACGGCGTGAGGTATCGAGCTGAGGTTAACGTGAGACCGGTGTTTCCCGGCAGGTCGATGACGCTTTGGACGAGGCCTTTGCCAAAAGTCTTGTCGCCAACTAGCATCGCCCGGTCGTTGTCCTGAAACGCACCCGCGACGATCTCGGACGCGGAAGCCGTATCTTGATCGACCAGTACGACGAGCGGCATGGTTTCGGCCGCTGCATTAGTAGATTTCCACACGCGGTTGTCGATACGGGTGCGTCCGCGTTGGGTCAAAACGAGCGTTCCGGCGGGCAGGAATTTCTCGGCCACCTTGACTGCCTGATCGACGATGCCGCCGCCGTTGCCTCGTAAATCGAGCACTAGCGAAAACATTCCTGCACGCTTCAGTTCCAGCATCGCCGCGTCAAACTCTTCGCTGGTCGTATAGTTAAATCCCTCCGAAAGCTCAATGTACCCGATGCCAGGGCGCAGCATATAGGCGTCGGGGATGGACGGCTGCGGGACGCGGTTGCGGCGGATATCGAGCGTCTCGACGCGATTGGTGTCCGCTCGTTCGACGGTCAGGCGAAGAAGGCTACCGTTGGCTCCTCGGATTTTGTCGCGTACATCATCGGAGTTTTTGCCCATCATTTTTTCGCCGTTGATCGACACTATTTTGTCGCCATATCGGAGCTGGGCCCGGAAAGCTGGCGAACCGGGGAAAGTTGAGAGCACAAACGTCTCCATCTCCCCGCCCCGCTCAAAGTTGGCGATCGTTGCACCGATCCCAGTGTAGCCGCTCCGCTCTTCGTCCAGCAGGTCCTTCCATTCCGTGGGGTCGAAAAAATTCGAATGCGGGTCAAGCGACCGGAGCGCGCCGGTCAATGCTGCTTTGGTCATCTGGCTGCCCGTGAATTTGCGGCCGTTCACCTGATTTTGTCTGATGATGTCTTCAGCTTCGCTGATGTCGGCGGCGATCTGCGATGTCTTGGAAAAATTGATCGTCGCGTCGGCCCTCGTATTTGGCGAACCGCCCGAAGCCGCAAACGTGCTGCCGCGTTTTATCGAAAATGGCTCGACCGGAGCGTTGGGTGCGGATTTGAGTTGTGCCGAGACGGGGCCGACGGTCGTCGCTACCAAAAACAACAGGTAAATGAAACGGCGGATGTGGCTCATAAGGAAAACGGACAAACGGTGACAAAGATCGCGGAGTCCCGCGTTTGCCTCAAAGGAAAAAGATCGGCGGTCATGGCGGCACCCAATGACCACCGATCACAAGTTTTGTATGGCTAAGTTATACAACGAAACGCCGATGAATTCCAGAAGAAAAGTGGCGTATGACAGACTTCCGAGTCTGTTGATAAAGTTACGGAGGCACACGAGTTGACCATTATGTGGGTTGATGAGCGGGCTTGGCAGTCGGTTCTGCGTGAAAAGCCCACCGACGAATCAGTGGGCTACCGCTAATTATTTGATTTTTGTCTAAGCGGCGTTTGCCGTTTTGGAATCATGGTTGGAATCTTTTTTCCCAAACTTATCTTCTAGCTGGTGGATCGCTGTGTTTGCGTTGTCGCCGACTTTTCCAATCGTCTCGATGACATTATCCTGAGCTTCCGACGTTTTTGCGAGGGCGAGATCGAGAACGTCACCGGTCTTACCTTTTACCGTCTGGTAAAGGTCAGCCGATTGCTCTTTGACTCGTCGAGCCAGATCGGTTGTTTGATCGTATCCGCGACGGGTTATGTCCGATATGTCGCCGCGAAGATCGGTGCCCGATTTTGGAGCGAACAGGAGAGCAACGGCCGCACCGATGCCGCCGCCGATCAAAAGATACAACAAGCCGTTTCCGACTCCACCTGACGCTCCTAACGAGCTGTTTCCATATTGATCCATATTTCTATTTGCCATTTTATAAATTCTCCTTTTAGCTTAAAAATCGCCACGAATGCTCCTTTTACCGTGTCTCGATAAGAAAGCACTCGTGTCAATTAGAATAATAAGGGACGAAAGCACGGCTGAATGTTCGTTACCGTACGGAAGGCGAACGAAATAACCATAGTTTTGCTTTTTGAAGTTCAAAATGTTTTGATAAACATATTCGGAGTTCCAACTTTCGTTGGCTATGGCCATCTGAAGTGGAACTCCAAACTTTGAGAATCTATGTCGGAAACATTCAAACTAACACCGCTTGAGATCGAGGAGTACCAGCTCGAAAATGGGCTTCGCGTCGTGCTCAACAGCGACAACGCCATTCCCGTCGTCTCGGTCGCGGTCTATTACAATGTCGGCTCGCGTAATGAGCGTGAGGGCCGCACCGGTTTTGCCCATCTGTTCGAGCACATGATGTTCCAGGGCTCGGAAAACGTGCCAAAGGCCGGGCATTTTCAGTACATCATGAAAGCCGGCGGCACGATGAATGGCACGACATCGAGCGAGCGGACAAACTATTACGAGACGCTGCCGGCGAATCAGTTGCCACTGGCGCTGTGGCTCGAATCGGACCGGATGCGTTCGCTTGCCGTGACGCAGGAGAATCTCGACAACCAGCGTGAGGCGGTTAAAGAAGAGAAACGGCTGCGTTACGACAATCAGCCGTACGGTCAGATATTCGACCTGATCAACGAGATGATCTACAAGAATTTTGCCAACGCGCACTCGACGATCGGTTCGATGGAGCATCTCGACGATGCGACGGTCGAGGATGTGCAGGAATTTTTCCGTATTTTTTATGCACCAAACAACGCAGTGCTCGTGCTGTCCGGAGCGTTTGAAAAGGACGAGGCGAAAAAACTGATCGAGACTTACTTCGGCGATATCAAGTCTCAGCCTCTGCCGCCGGAGCTTGACGTGACCGAGCCGGTCGAAGTTGCGGCAACCTATCGCGAGTGGGAAGACAAACTCGCCCCGTTTCCGGCATTCCTGCTCGGTTGGAAAATACCGCAGCGGCGGACCCCTGAATTTAATGCTCTTTATCTCGCGGGAAAGGTCTTGTACGACGGCGACAGCTCGCGTCTGTATCAAAAGCTTGTCAAGGGCGAAGAATCGGTCATTCAGCTATTCGGTTTTACCGACGAGCGACGCGGCCCGTCGAGCATTTTTGTTGGAGCGATACCGAAACCGGAAAAAGATCTGAGCAAAATTCGCGAGACGATCATGAATGAGATCCGCGATCTCGCCGCCCGCGGCCCGAAGGCCGAGGAAATGGAGAAGATCGAAAATCAGCTCATCAACGACGCCGTTCGAATGCGCCAATCGTCAATGTCGCGGGCGCAGTCGATAGCCGAATTTGCGCTTTACGACGGCGACCCGACGATCGTCAATCGCGATCTCGACGACCTGCTTGCCGTAACCGCCGAACAAATTCGCCACGCCGTAGGGGTTTACTTGAACACGGACAACCGTGCTTTGCTAGACGTTGTCCCGGCCGGCAAAGGTTGAAAAGTCAAAAGTGAAAAGTAAAAAGGCAAAAATAAAACGGAAAACCGAATTCTTTACTTTTTACTTTTTACTTTTGACTTGTAAATTTATGACTTTAGACTTAAGAAAATCCGCCCCCGAGCCGTTGGCTCCGGTTTTGTTCGACATTCCGCGACCCTTCGAGACGACGCTGGCCAATGGGCTCCGTGTCATCATTTTTGAGGATGCACGGCTGCCGCTTGTCAGCTTTCGGTTGGCTTTTAATTCAGGGGACGCTAATGACCCCGCTGACGCCACCGGCCGGACTTCGGCAACGATGTCGATGCTGACGGAGGGAACGGAAAATTATTCGAGCCTACAGCTGGCCGAAAAGATCGAGCGGCTCGGAGCAGGTATTGGTGCCAGCTCGTCAGACGATTTTGCGATCATCTCGGCGTCGTCGCTGTCACTCTATAGCTCTGAGATATTGGCCCTCATTGCCGAGGTTGTTTTGCGGCCAACCTTTCCGGATGACGAACTGGACCTCTACCGTCGCAACACGGTCGAACATCTCAAATTCCAGCGTTCGCAACCCGGTTTTCTCGCGGGCGAACAGGCGGCACGCCTTGTTTACGGCAAACATCCATACGCGACGGTTTCGCCAAATGCGGCGGATATCGAGAGTCTCGACCGCGAAAAGCTGGCGTCGTTTCGAGCTGCTACGCTTATTCCCAATAACGCCATGTTTATCGTCGTCGGCGACGTAAAACGGGATGAGCTTATTGCCGAATTGAACGAGCATTTTGGCGACTGGCAGAAGGGAAATGTTATGAGCAGCGGATTAGCGACTCCGCCGGATCGCACGTCGCGGAGCCTGACGATCGTCGACCGACAGGGCTCGGCCCAGTCAAGTATTGTACTGACCAATCTCGGAATAAAACGCACCGACATCGATTATTTCCCAGTGATCGTGATGAATCAGGTGTTGGGAGCCGGGGCGTCTTCGCGTATGTTTATGAACCTGCGTGAAGAAAAAGGCTACACCTACGGCGCGTACACGCGGCTCGGTACCAAAAAACTTGCCGGTGATTTTGAGGCGACGGCTGAGGTGCGAACTCCGGTGACGGGCGATTCGCTCAAGGAGTTTTTCTACGAACTTGATCGCATCAGGGACGATAAGATCGGTGACGACGAGATGGCCGACGCAAAGAATTTCCTGACCGGCGTATTTCCGATCCGGGCCGAGACGCAGGAAGGGTTAACCAATTTGGTCGTAAACCAGCACCTGTATGGCTTGCCCGATGATTATCTTCAGACCTACCGCGAAAACGTCGATGCCGTAACCGCCGAAGATGTTCAACGTGTCGCGATAAAGCATGTTCGTCCCGACGAGATGGCGATCGTGATCGTCGGCGACGCCGGCGAAGTGCTGCCGCAGGCAAAGGAATACGCAGAAACCGTCGAAATATTTGACACGGAAGGAAACCGGAAAGAAGATTAAACCGCGAAATACGCGAAAAAAGAGATTATTCTTTTTCGCGTATTTCGCGGTTAATTTCTTACATAGTTTGTGTGAACTGGATGATCGCGAAAGCGGCTCCGTCCGGATCGGCGACAAGCGACAAGCGGCCGACGCCCGGGGCGTCGAAGGGTGGAACGCGGACCGTGCCGCCATTGGCGACTATCTTGTCCGCCGTCTCGTCAGCGCGCGCGACAGCGATGTAAGTGCTCCAGTGTGTGGGCACATCTGCGGGCCAGTTCTCATTGATCGGCATCATGCCGCCGTAGGCGACGTCATCCATGATTATCTCTTTGTAATCCATTGGCGTGACCTTGGTCTGTGGCAGATTCCAGCCAAAAAGTTTCGAATAAAATTCCATTGCGGCGGGAAGATCTCTGGTCGCAAGTTCTCGCCAGCAGATCGAGCCCGGTGCGGGTACGTTAAATTCAGCCATTTCGTTCTCCTTTAGTTCTTCATGCGGAACGTGCAAAACACCCCGCCCGTCGGGTCCTGGATGATACACATGCGGCCAACGTTTGGTATGTCCAACGGGCCTTTGTGGATCTTACCGCCTAGCTCGACGGCCTGTTTAGCGTTTTCGTCGACATCGTCAACGGCGACGTAGATCATAAAATGCGGCGGCGGCGGATCGCCGCCAAACCAGTCCGGGTTTATCTTGTAGAGTCCGCCCGCCGGAATTTCACCGCCATCGGTCGAAAATTCACGATAGTCCATACCCGTATTTGACGCTTCGCCGCCCTTAAAATTCCAGCCGAAAACCGTCTCATAAAACGCCTGACATTTGTCAGCGTCATTACTCGCGATCTCGGTCCAGACAAATTGGCCCTGCTTGGGCAACGCCCCGCCGGCCATTTCACTCGCTTCTTCTGCCATAAATGATTCTCCTTTTGTGAAATTTGAACACTATCTTAGTCGAATACCGGGTATTACGCATAAACGGAAGATTAAGTTTTCATGAAAAAGGGGTTTTGAGTTGTGACGTGGGAGCTTTTACGCTTCAACTAGGGAAGCGAATGGCTTGTATCACAACTCAAAACATCGGATGCAGCTTGCGGTCGTTATCCGGCACGACGCATGGGAAATTTATTTTGCTGCAAATTCTGTAAATGGGCGATCAGATCGGACGCCGCGCGTTTTGAAAGTTCGTCGATGCGGCAACGCATCATTTGCGAACATTCGCGCTCGGCGTCGATGGCCGACGCGCGGGCGATAGCACGGATCATACCCAATTGTTTGGCCGTAACCATGTCGCCGATACTTTTTGCGATCGGATCGATAGTGGCTTGTGCCTCGATCACCTGCGTCTCGTCCGATTGCTCGATCGAGTCAAATTCTTTCTTATATAGCTCACGGGCGATGCCAAATTTTACGGCGGCGCGTTTTAGAGCGTCGTGCTCGGCCTTTTTGATACCGGTCTCGCTGATCGCTTTGCCCGTACCGATACCTTCGCGTGTGACGCCGTCGATGGTTATCGCGACGGTCACGGTGACGATGTCGCCGATCGAGCGGATGTCTTTGACCGTGTGTCCCCAGTTCGGCGCTTTGTCGTCAAGGACATCGGCGACAGTATGCCACTCGACGTACTCGACCATGTGAACGTTGCCGTCACGGTCGCGTCGTCCGGCCCGCTGACGGATGAGGTTCGGATCAACTGTTTTACGTAATTCTTTTAATGTAGTCGAAAAATCGAGCACATTATCCAAGATTTCGGCTGAAAATAAATTTTCCTGCGTTTCGAGTTCTTTCGTTTCGTTTAGCGTGTTGCGTTTCATTTTGAGTTATCTCCTATGTTGTTATCCGGATCGCGATCACCGCTGTGTGTTTCTCGCCGGCTTGCCTGAAGTGCCGGTAAATAGGCGGTTTTCTCGACCCCTGTTCGCCACGCGTCAGACCACGCGACTCAGTTTTTGTTGTCAATCGATGCTCCCTTTCATTAAGAAGCGTTGCATCCATGAAACAATGTACCAGATAAATTTTATTGTTGCAAGTGTGAAATTAGGTGTTGCATATAAAAAGTTCTTGTGTTATGTTTTATCTATGAAATCGCAAGTGCTCTGTGACACTTTGAATATTCATGAGAGGAGAAAATAAAATGGGATCAAAAAATCCAAGTCTTATCAGCACGGTCGAATTGGGAAGGGCTATCAAACGCCGACGCGAAGAACTAAAGCTTAGTCTGCGCGATGTCGGCGATTTAACGGAAGTTTCGGCGTCGACGCTTTCGCGTATCGAGAACGGAACCGGTCGCCCGGACGCCGACAATATCGCACGGCTTACGCAGTGGCTCGATATACCGGTGGACCGCCTGATGACGCATACATCCGACAATGTCGAGCCGGTGATCTATTACCCGCACGAAAAAACGCCGGCGATCATCGAGGCGCATCTTCGTGCCGACAAAAATCTGACACCCGAAACGGCCAAGGCACTGTCGGAGCTTTTCCGCGTCGCCTATCAGCAATTCAGCAAGCCGGGGACCAAGAAATAAATTACACCGGGTCGCGGATACAAAATACACGAGAGACAAATATGAAACACACAACAGACAACGAGCATGGATTTGTTTTTGGCAGAGGCTTTGCGGTTGATACCTGCGTGGTATTGTTTTTTCTCGCATTGGAATACGGTCGTGCCGTACAGGCATTTTCGATGGACGGCCTACTAATGGGGGTTACGATCACAATGCTGCTCGTGCTGCCGTATTTTCTGCCGTCAAACGTCGAACGCCCGTCATTCAGCAATTGGCTGCTTGTTCGCGGAGCGGTTGCGTTAAGTGGAATGATCCTCGGCGTCGCTTTCAAACAAGGCCTCGGCGTTGTCTTGCCGGAGTCGATGCGGTTTATTCCGATGACATTCCTGATCCTGGCATCGATGATCAGCTGTTATATTCAGTTTTACGGTTTGATGAAACTCCGTTTGGCAAATAGGCAAAAGGCGCCGAACGAGAGGTAAAAAGAAGATCCGCGCGTGTTTCGGGAATATGCGCGGATCTTTTTATTTCGTGGAATCCTGATTCTAAATTGTCAACGGCGAGTTAGGATTTTACGAGACGGTTCAAGGTATCATGATGATTTGTCACAACATGGTTAACCGCCTCATCTACACGGTGCTTTCTCCCCATTTCTCCCATAACCTCATGAATCTTCGTTACCTCATTTACCAAGTTAAAATACTGTGTCGGCGTTAACGCCTGAGCACCGTCGCACAACGCTTCTTCCGGTCGCGGATGGACCTCAATGATCAACCCGTCGGCTTCGACTGCGACACTGGCCCGAGCCATCGGTGTGACCATGTAATTATGGCCGGTACCATGCGACGGATCGGCGATGATCGGCAGATGCGTCAGACGGTGGACAGCCGGGATGATCGACAGATCCATTGTGTTTCGAGCATGTGTGGCAAACGTGCGGATGCCGCGTTCGCAGAGGATAACGTCGTAGTTGCCCTCGGCCATTATGTATTCCGCGGCGAGGAGTAGTTCGTCGAGAGTTGCGGAGAGGCCACGTTTAAGCAGCACAGGTTTTCGTGTTTTGCCGACGTATTTTAGCAGCGAAAAATTTTGCATATTACGCGCCCCGATCTGGATGCAGTCGCCGTATTTTTCAACGGCGTCAACACCGCGTTCGTCCATTGCCTCGGTAACGATATTGAGATCGAATTTTTCCTTGACGTCCACCAACATCTTTACGCCGTCTTCGCCCAGTCCTTGAAATGCGTACGGCGATGTTCGGGGTTTGTAAGCTCCACCGCGAAAAAATCTTGCCCCACTTTTTGCAATAACCTCGGCTGTCGAAAAGAGCTGCTCACGGCTTTCTATCGCGCAAGGGCCGGCGATGATCGCGAGTTCCGGGCCGCCGATGGTCGCGTTTCCAACCTTAATTATCGACTTTTCGGGACGGATGTCCTTTGAGATCAACTTATAAGGTTTCGTGACGCGAATTGCGTCGGCCACGCCCGGCAGATTTTCAAAGTGCGTGGGGTCAATGGAACCGCTATTGCCGGTGACCCCGATCGCGGTGCGATTTTCGCCGGGCAGTTGGTGGCCGCGAAACCCGAGTGTTTCGATAACCTGTAAAACTCTTTCAATATCGGACAGCTGTGCGTCCGGCTTCATTACAATTAGCATAATTTTATCAATTCCTCCCCCAGAAAACTTACTCCAGGTTTCAAGGGCGTGTCAGTAGTCCGCACGTAAGTAAGGGCTTTCTAATCCAATTTGGCCCTTACTTACATGCGGGCTACTGACCGATTGTCTACAAGCAACTGTCTGACAAACTTTTCAACCGCCGCGAGCGGCTCATCCGCCTTTTCGATCTCCGCGACGATCGCCGAACCAACAACGGCTGCATCGGCATATCGCCAGACTTCCGTGATCTGTTTAGGCGTCGAGATCCCGAAACCGACCGCTATCGGCAGATCCGTGAACGCGCGTGCACGCTCAACGAGCTTTTCCGCCGCGGAGCCTGTGGATTCCTGTGCTCCCGTCACTCCGGCCCGCGAAACCGCGTAGACGAAGCCGCGCGCGTGTTCACATATCGCCTTGAGCCGATCGTCCGTCGTTGTCGGAGCGATCAGCGAGATCAGGTCGATGCCGCCGGAGGCGAATTGTGCCGAGATCGCCGCCGCTTCGTTTTCGATCACATCCGTCAGTAAAACGCCGTCAATACCAGCTTCGGATGCGGCATTTTGAAAATCATCGAGCCCAAACCGCAGGATAGGATTGAAATAACTAAACAGAACAAGCGGCACGCCGCTGTTTTTCCTGACCTCTGTCGCAAGCTCCAGCACATCATGAAGGTTCGTCCCGCGATCCAACGCCCGCTGCGACGAACGCTGAATAGTCGGGCCGTCAGCCATCGGGTCACTAAAAGGAACACCGAGTTCGATGACGTCGGCTCCCATTTCCGCGAGTTTCAAAACGATGGAACGGGCAGTCGCGAGGTCAGGGTCACCGGCCATTACAAACGGTATAAATCCTTTACGGCCCGTCGCTCGCATCTCACTAAATTTTTTGGCAATTCTGCTCATATAATAAGAACCCGGTCACTACCGTTCCCGGTTCTGACATTCGCGAACCGTATTTATGTCCTTGTCGCCGCGGCCCGAGAGATTGACGATCATTATCTGGTCGCGGCCCATTTCTGGAGCGATCTTGATGGCGTGGGCGACTGCGTGCGACGACTCGAGGGCGGGAATTATACCTTCGGTCTCGGACAGCGTTTTGAACGCCGTGAGAGCCTCCTCGTCGTTTGCCGAAGCGTATTCAACGCGACTCATGTCGTGCAAAAATGCGTGTTCGGGGCCGATCGATGCGTAATCGAGACCGGCCGAAACCGAATGCGTCAACGCGATCTGTCCGTTCTCATCCTGGAGCAGATAGCTTTTCGTGCCCTGCAGCACGCCGACATCGCCGCCGTTCATAAAGCGGGCGGCGTGTTCGCCCAGACCGCTGCTGCGGCCGCCGGCTTCGACGCCGATCATTCGCACCTTCTCATCGTTGAGAAAAGGATGAAACAAACCGATCGAATTCGATCCGCCACCTACGCAAGCGACAAGGACGTCTGGCAAGCGATCTTCTTTTTCAAGTATCTGCGCGCGCGCTTCGCTGCCGATGACGCTTTGAAAATCCCGTACCATCAATGGATAAGGATGAGGCCCCAGAGCAGAGCCGAGCAGGTAATATGTTGTATCTACATTCGTTACCCAATCACGAAGAGCTTCGTTTATAGCGTCTTTCAACGTCCGCGAACCCGAATCGACACCGCGAACTTCGGCGCCGAGCAGCCGCATACGAAAAACATTGACCTCCTGCCGCCGCATGTCCTCGGTTCCCATGTAAACGACGCATTCGAGGCCAAACAATGCACAAACCGTCGCGGTCGCGACGCCATGCTGACCGGCTCCGGTTTCTGCAATTATGCGTTTCTTGCCCATTCGACGCGCTAAGAGGATTTGGCCAATGCAGTTGTTTATTTTGTGTGCGCCGGTGTGATTCAGGTCCTCGCGTTTGAGATATATCTTTGCTCCGCCAAGCGTTTCGCTTAGTTGTTTCGCATAATAGAGCGGGCTCGGGCGCCCGACATAGTTCTGAAGAAGGTCGGCAAATTCCGCCTGAAAATCCGGATCGTCACGGATCGTAAAATATCCCGTCGTCAGCTCGTCAAGCGGCGCCACAAGTGTCTCAGGCACATAACGCCCGCCGTACTCACCCCAATAGCCGTTTTCATTTGGCTCGTAGTTCATATTGTTTCTTTTGCCGCCGCCATAAAACTCACTAACTTTTCTTTGTCCTTTTTTCCTGGAGAAGATTCGACTGAGCTACAAACGTCGATTGCGTAGGGACGCACTTCTCGGATAGCTTCTCGGACGTTCTCGGCGGATATTCCTCCCGCCAAATATAGGCACCCAATCATCGTCCAAACGTCCTTAGCGATCCCCCAGTCGAATTGTTTTCCACTGCCACCGTACTCGTCTTTGGAAAAGCTGTCCAACAGAATAGCGTGAGCATCAAAGTCATTCACACCATTCAAATCGAATTCAGGCGTGACACGAACGGCCTTATAAATTTCCTTTTGTGTACGCTTGTGGATTTCGGACACATAGTCATACGCTTCGTCACCATGCAATTGGATAGCGTCGAGTCCCGTCACGTTCGCGATTTCTAAAACCCTCTCGATCGATTCATTAACGAATACGCCGACTTTCCATATACTTGATGGCAATCCATCGATAATTTTACGAGCATTATCAGAAGAAATATAACGAGGACTTTTTTCGTAAAAATTAAAGCCAAGTTCATCCGCTCCCAATCCCGCCGCAAGAGCGGCGTCTTCCAGATTTGTAATTCCGCAGATCTTAACCTTTGTCATTTCAAACCCACGCTCCCAATGTTCCTGCCGCGTCCGCTGTCCGCATCAGCATCTCGCCTATCAAAAATCCGTCAAACCCGAGCTGTTTCAATTCGTCGATCTCATCGCGGCTTGAAATGCCGCTCTCGGTGACCATCAGGGCATTTTTCGGGCGATCGGCGATCAATCGCCGCGAAACATCGAGTGAAACATCGAGCGAATGTAGGTTGCGGTTATTTATGCCAATAATGTCCGCGCCTATCTTAACTGCCCGTTCGAGTTCCTCATGGCTGTGCACCTCGACGAGAGCGTCAATGCCGAACTCGTCCTGGGCGAGACTGAGTAAACGTTTAAGATCGTCATCCGGCAAAGCCGCAACGATCAGCAAAATCGCATCGGCACCCGCCGCCGCCGCCTCGTAGATCTGAAATTCGTCCACCGTAAAATCCTTGCGAAGGATCGGAAGATCCACCGCAGCCCGAACGGCCCGCAGATCGTCGAGCGAGCCTCGAAAATACTCATTTTCAGTCAGAACCGAGATCGCCGAAGCACCGCCTTTCTCGTACTGTTTGGCCAGAGCCGAAACGTCGATATTCACGTTAATAATTCCTTTGGACGGCGAGGCCCGTTTGATCTCGGCGATGATATTTGTCTCGCCTTCGCTAGACAGCGTGGTTCGCATACGACGCGGTTTAGCGTATGCACGAGCCTCAATCGCCTTACTTTTTAAGGCTTCAAGATCGATCCCGAGTTTCTGCCCGGCGACCTTTTCGCGAGTTTTCGCGACTATCTTTTGTAAAAATGTTTCGCTCATTTGTTCGTTGCTGCGGCGAGTTCATTTAGCTTTGACAATGCTGCGCCGCTCGAAAGACTTTCCCTTGCGATGATGTATGCATACGAAAGGGTGTCTGCAACGCTGGAGAGAAACACGGGCAACGCAGCGTTGATAAGCACGAGATCGACCGCCGCTCGATCGGAATGATCGCCCTGTAATATCGAGCGGATCATGACAGCGCTCTCCTCGGCTGACGATACTCGTAAATGTTCAATACTCGCCGGTTTCACGTCGAGATCGTCGGGCTCAAGATCAAATATTCTCACCTGGCCCTCAGATGCCTCGGCGGCATGGGTAACGCCACTCAGCGTCAACTCATCGAGTCCGTCGCTCCCGTGTACGACCCACGAACATGTCGTCCCCAAACGTGCCAGAACATTTGCCGTTTTCTCGACCAGATCGCGATGCCAAACGCCGATCACCTGGTTAGGCGCTGACGCCGGATTGCATAGCGGGCCGAGAATATTAAAAATCGAGGGCCCCGAAACCGAGCGACGGGCCTTTGCGAGTGTCGGCGACAGCGAGTGAAAACGCGGTGCGAACATAAAGCAGATGCCGAGTTCGTTGAGATGCTGTTCCGATGCATCCGGATCGGCTTCCACATTGACACCGAGCTGCGCCAAAACGTCCGCGCTGCCCGAGACGCTGGTTGCTGACCTATTACCATGCTTTGCGACCGGCACACCTGCACCAGCGACGACAAATGCCGCAGCGGTCGATACGTTAAATGTCTTGGCACGGCTCCCGCCGGTGCCGACCACATCGACGAGCCGATTGTGTAAGGAGTTTATCCGTTTCATGCGAGCACGCATTATGCAGGCGAATGCGTATATCTCATCCTCCGTGACCCCTTTCTGATTCCACGCTGCCAACAATTCTGCAACCAGAAATTCGTTTTGGCTGGCGATCAGTGCGTCAAAAAGCGTATCAGCCTCGGGCGATCCGACATCGCCGCCGCCGCGAAACTCTTCCAGATAGTGATGTAAGATCCTGTCGTCCATTTAATCTTGTCGGATGGCCATTCAGACCGCCCCGCTCTCCGCGATCTCTACCGCTCGCAACAGGACTTTTGCCTTATTGACCGTTTCCTCAAACTCCATCTCCGGCACCGAATCGGCAACGATTCCCGCACCTGCCTGTATTTTGGCAATGCCGTTTTCAAGTACGAGCGTGCGGATCGCGATACAGGTGTCCATGTTGCCGGTGTAATCAAAATAGCCGACCGCCCCGGCGTAAACGCCACGCGGCGTTGGTTCCAGATCGCGGATTATCTCGATCGCCCGAACCTTCGGGGCACCCGATACCGTTCCGGCAGGAAAACATGTGGCCAAGGCATCGAATCGGTCCAAACCGTCACGCAATTTTGCCGATAGCGAGCTTACCAGGTGCTGCACATGTGAATATTTTTCGACACTCATCAACATATCCACGCTCACACTGCCGTATTCGGCGACCCGGCCGAGATCGTTGCGGCCGAGATCTACGAGCATCTGGTGTTCGGCAACCTCTTTTTTGTCCTGCCGCATTTCCTCGGCGAGTGCGTCGTCTTCCGTCGCATTTTTGCTGCGTGGCCGCGTTCCGGCGATTGGGCGATATTCCAGCCGTCGATCTTCGCAGCGAACGAGCATTTCAGGCGAAGCCCCGACAATGGCCTTGTCCGCAAACTGCAAAAGGAACATATACGGCGATGGGTTTAACGATCGCAGAGCTCGGTAGATCGAAACCGGAGACGCATTTGTTGGCCGCGTAAAGCACTGCGAAAGCACAGCTTGGTAGCATTCGCCGGCGTTGATGAGTTCCTTGATCGTCAAAACGGCTTCCTCGAAATCGTCCCGATCCCAATTGGAGACCACTGTCACCGGAGTTGCGACCGGCCGAGTTTTGGTGACCATCGCGAGCCCGGTTTCGAGAACGTTCTGGATCTCGCGATTTGTGATCCGGGCTGTTTCGAATAGCCCTTCCAGTTCACTCTCGTTTTCGGCCTCATGCGTGAAAACAGGCGAAATGATCTTGATGACCTGCTTTGCATGATCGAACGCGACGATCGAGCTGAAAAACATCAGCGCCGAATCGTCAGCCGTATTTCCGCGTTTCAGAGAGGGTTCGAACCATTCGCAGCAGTCGAATCCAAGATACCCGATGGCACCGCCGATAAACGCTGGCAGATCAGGATCAGCAACTGCATTTCTGACGGCAAAATGATCACGAAGATACGCGATAAGTCCTTTTTCCTCAACGTGAAGGCCATTCTTGTCGTCGACCTCGACATGAGCGTCGCTTCCGCGAACGATCATCTGCGGATCGGCGCCGATGAACGAGTAGCGGGCAAGACTTTTGCCGCCCTCGACGGACTCAAGCAGGAACGAATTTAGTGCATTCGCCGACATCTTCAAATAAACTGCCAGCGGCGTCAGCAGATCGGCGGGCATCTTCTGGACGACGGGGATCACGGTCGCTTCGGGTTTTTTTTCGAAAGTAGAGTCCATAAATAAAAAAAGGCCGCTCAAGATTTAACTTAAGCGGCTATTAGAAAAATTGAATCTGGTCTGCTAACTTATCATCCGTTCCAGTTCAAAACCCAATGCGCGCTGTATTCTGCCACCACCAAAAGCTGCCGGCAGATACGCTGTTGAGTTTTACCTGACCATCATTCATTAAAAACCATTAAAACGAATCTTTCCGGTTCTGTCAACTTACATTTTCTCAGGCACCTCGATGCCCAGCGTATCGAGTGCCTCAGTCAACGCTCTTCGGGCAATATCGGCCACCACGACCAACACGGCACGCTTGACTGGATCGGTTTCGGCGATGATCTTGTGGTTGTGGTAGAAGAGGTTAAAGGCTTTGGCGAGGCTAAACGTATATTTCGCCAGGATCGCAGGCTCGTTCTGGGCCGCAGCAGTCTCGGCTGTTTCCTCAAGCCGCAACGCGAGTATCGCCATCGACCAGATGTCGCTTGCCGGGTCGGTCGTAAGGATTTTACTGACTTTTCCATGATCAGCCATCCGTTGTCGGCACGCGTCTATCGATTCGCCAATATCGCCGAGCTTTCTAAAGATCGAATTGGCCCGAACCGCCGAATACTGACAAAACAGGCCGGTCTCGCCCTCGAATGAGAGAGCTTCCTTAAAATCGAAGACGATAACCGTATTTCGCGTGAATTTTAGAAGAAAATACCTCAGTGCGCCGACCGCGATCTGATGAGCGATGTGATGTTTTTCTTCCGGCTCGGTGTCCGGATGTCGCGATTCGACCTCGGCGAGGGCGTTGGCCTCAAGCCGGTCGATCAGGTCGTCGGCTTTGACGCCGAGGCCTTTTCGGCCACTCATTTCGATGAACGGGCGTTTTCTGTCTTCGTCCGAGAGCTTAAATCCAAGCTCCTCAGTAGCTGCGGGTGACAAAGCAACCATTTCATATGAAAGATGGATACTTGCCCTCTCGCCTTTTTCCGGTGAGATAGCCGCAACACCTTTCCTGACAATATCTTGCGGATACGATTGCCGCGTGTCGATGACGTTATAGATAGTTTCACCACCGCCAAACGAGGGAGCGTTCGAGCCCTGTCGGGCAGCCGTTGTGGTCCACACATCTCTTCCATCCGGATACTTGTAAAACAGCCGATAATTAAAATCCAGCCCCAATATCCCCAGCTTCCACATCTGATAGGCAATGTCCTTGCCAGTGTAAGTGACTGTCGCGTTTGACCTTACGAGTATCTTATCGGTCTCATTGTCAGCGTCGCCCGCGTGCTCCTCAAACGGCATTACCCAGCAGCCGGCCTGCTTGCCATCTGTCTCATAACGGATAACGCCAAGTTGCTTCATCTGCTCAAACGCCCGGTCCCAGAAATGAAGGTGCAGTATCTCGGACTCGCGCGGCAGCAGATCGTAACGAATCGAAAGCCGTTCCATGGTGTCGAGAATGCACTCGACATTGCGGGTGGCGACAAAATCGGCCAGTTCGGCGGTTGGATTGCCGCCTTCCTCCACGAGATGCAGTACTTCGGCACGCTTTTCTTTAAGTTCTTGGTTGGTTTGGTACTCGACGCCGACCTTGGCGTAGAGATCCCAGCAATAATAGTCAAAACTCTTAATGGATGCGGTAAGCTCTTTATCGAGTTGTTTTATCGCATCTAAGTTCATGTCATTTATGAACAAAAATCCAACCACAACATCGGCCACCTGGACACCGGTATTGTCGATATAATTCTGAACCTCGACTCGTTTTCCCGTTGCTTTCAATATCCGTTGGAAAGTGTCGCCGAGAACGGAATTTCGAACGTGGCCGATATGCGCCGCTTTATTTGGATTGACCGATGTGTGCTCAACGCAGACTTTTGGCGAACCAGAATCAGACGAGAGAGGGCGGTTCGGCAGCGGTTCGGCGAAAGCATTTGCCAATAGAAACGCGGTCCGGTCGAAGAATACATTCAGATACCCGGCTCCGGCGACCTCGACGCGGTCTATCGCTTCGATCGACTCAAGCTCGGATTTGAGGGTTTCGGCGAGTTCACGCGGGTTTTTCTTCTCGCCAGTTGCTTGTTTGATCTTTTTTGCGAGTTCGAAGGCGACGGGGAACGCGAGATCGCCAAGTTCGGTCTTTGGTGGAATTTCGGCCACGACCTGCTCCAGTTCAACGCCGAACCGTGAGCGGGCTGCCGCGATGACAGCCTCGCGTAGGATTTGTTGTATTTGTATAAGCGTCATTACGGTCCTATTGCCCTAAGCAAATAAACCGTAATTATAAACGTTTCGGCCAATCGATAGCAAAACTCCGGTGCCGCGACCGTTCGCTGCACCGGAACAAATTGGACGTGACGAACCGTTATTGTATCGAGACCGTCAACGTGTACGTCGTCGCCCGACCGTAGTTTCTGACGCAAAAACTGTGATCGCCCGACCTTTCAAGACCCTTTGAGTAGCTTGTTTCGCCCGTATCGACAAAGGTCACTTTGCCGTTTCGCGAGCTGACGGTCGCGTTGATCGTCTGGCCGCGGCTTGCACCAGCGACGTAGCATTGCGCCCGATTACCCGAAATGGATCCCGGCATCGTAGCGGAGGTTCGGCCGCGTACAAACCGGACGCGAATATCCGCAAAGCTGTCGGTGTAGGTCATGCAAACTATCACGGTTACTACAAATATCCTGACAAAATTTCGTTTCAACATACTTATCCTCCTGTTATTAAGAACTATTAGTGTCAACAGCGGAAATCAAGGCAACTTTTTCTTTTTCCGCAAAACGGGCTAAACTTTATTCTTTGTGCAAACACTATATTTCGGTTACGCGCCGCACGCAAGCGCGGAAGTGATGACCTCAGTGAGCCGGATTTGTTTGCAAAGTGTCGAATATGGCAAAAAAGTTAAAGAAAAAGGTCGATCTCGACAAGATAGCACAGGGTGTGAGGCTGATGCTCGAGGGTATGGGCGAGGATCCTACCCGCGAAGGCCTCCAAAAGACGCCAGAGCGTGTCGCTGATTTTTATGCCGAATTGACCGAGGGAATGTGGGTCGACGCCAGCGAACACATCGTGCCGCTGCCGGGCGATTCGCACGACGAAATGGTGATCGTTAAGGATATTTCGATCGCCTCCGTCTGCGAACACCATCTCGCCCCGTTCACCGGCAAATGCCATATCGCGTACATTCCAAAGGGCGGCCGGATCGTCGGTTTGTCAAAACTCGCACGGATTGCCGAGGTTTTCGCGCGGCGTCTACAGGTCCAGGAGCGTTTGACCCAGCAGATAGCCCAGACTTTGTTCAACAAGCTCCGGCCGATCGGAGTGATGGTTGTCATCGAAGCCGAACATACGTGCATGACGCTGCGCGGTGTAAAGAAACCCGGTGCTATCACCATTACCTCGGCTGTGCTCGGCGGTTTTCGTAAGGATTCGCGGACACGCGCTGAGGCGATGTCATTGATTAAGGGATAGTGATTTTTACAATGAAACAAATAACCTCCTTGTTATTAATATTTACATTTTGCTTTACGGCGATCTTTTCGCAGGATCGCACCTCAAGCTTTGACAGCAAAAAAATGATCGAACGCGTCAAGCGGCTGTCGGCAGATGATTTCGAAGGTCGCGGCCCGGGAACCGACGGGGGAAAACGAGCCGCGCAATATATCGCCGACGAACTCAAAGGGAGCGGCGTTAAACCTGGCAATAAGAGCAGTTACTTGCAAAACGTAAAGCTGGTTGGCGTTAAGGCAAATCCGCAAACCCAGTTGCGGGTTGGGGAGACCGGTGCGTCGAACGGCAAGCTGTACAAGTTTGGCGACGACTTTGTCGCGACGACCGGGGCTCAGACGAGCGATGTATTGGTAAGTGCGGAGTTGGTCTTCGTCGGCTATGGAATCGACTCGCCGCTTTATAACTGGAATGACTATAAAGGCTCCGCCGACAATTTCAAGGGCAAAGTCCTGATGATGCTCGTCAACGATCCGCCCGCGACCTCCGCCGAGTCTAGCCTTTTTGGCGGCAAGGCTCTGACGTATTACGGGCGTTGGACCTACAAATACGAGGAGGCTGCCCGACGCGGAGCGGTTGGCGTAATTTTGGTTCACACGACCGAGTCGGCAGGTTATGGCTGGAATGTTGTCCGAACCTCAAATGGTAACTGGCGTTACGAGATCGCCCGCACATCGGCGGACAAAACACCTTATCTCCAATTCAAATCATGGGCGACGAACGAAACTTCGGCCAAGATCCTGGCCCAAGCCAAGCTAAATATCGATGATCTTCGCGAAAAGGCAAAGCGCCGCGATTTTCAGCCCGTCAAAACGGGATTGACGGTAAACCTCAATCTTCAAAGCGAAACTAAAAAATTTGACTCGCCAAACGTAGTTGGCAAGGTCGAAGGCAGCGACGCCAAGTTGAAGGACGAATACGTTGTGTTTTCTGGGCACTGGGATCATCTCGGAATCGGCGAACCGGACGCGAAGGGCGATAGGATCTATAACGGCGCATACGACAATGCTTCGGGTTGTGCGGCGATCCTGGGGATTGCAGAGGTTTTAGCCAAAATGTCTAAAAATGACCGGCCAAAACGTTCGATCCTGTTCCTGTTTCCGACAGCCGAAGAGCAAGGGCTGCTCGGAGCCGAATACTACTCACGCCACCCGCTTGTTCCTCTGGCTAAAACGGCGGCAGACGTCAATATTGACGGCGTGAATTTCTTTGGCAAGGTTTCCGATTTTATGGCGCTCGGTAGTGAAAGGTCTACGATGCTCGAACAGATAAACGCTGCCGCAGCCGAGCGAAAGTTGACGATCAAGGGCGATAAGAATCCCGAACAGGGTTTCTTTTTCCGCTCGGACCATTTTCCTTTTGCCAAGGTCGGAGTCCCGTCGGTAAATTTTCAACACGGTGACCAGTTTCTTAAGCCTCTGAGCAAAGAAGCCGAAGGCTTTTTTAAGGATTACAACGCCAAATACTATCACCAGGCCTCGGACGAATTTCACGATTGGTGGGACGCCTCGGCGATGGTGCAGGAATCCGAACTCGCTCTCGCGATCGGTGTAAAGCTCGCCAATCTTGCCGAAAAGCCGCGATATAAGGACTCGGACGAGTTTTCAGCGGCGGATAAAAAGCGATTTTGACTGGGGTTAGCTAAGTTGATTGATTTAGTTAGCTAAGTGCGCTATGATTTGTCCAGAGGAAAAAAAGTATGACCAAAGTCAATATGCACGAGGCTAAATCACGCTTAAGCAAGCTCGTTGAAATGGCAAAAAACGGTGAGGATGTGGTGATAGCCAACAATGGCACTCCGGAGGTTCGGCTGGTGCCAATCGAAAAGGAACCAAAAGAATGGTTCGGCATGGATGCTGGAAAGGGCTGGATAGCCGACGATTTTAACGAATTGCCGGAAGATATTTTGGCGATGATGAGTGACCCCAAGATATTTCCGGACGAACCAGACGAAGATAGATGAACCTGTTAATTGATACGCACGTCTTCGTTTGGATCTTCATTGAGCCACATCGTTTTTCGAAAAACGGTCGGTTATTTCTCGAAGGCACTAATTCAAATCGGTTCTTTATATCGGATGCGAGTGCTTGGGAAGCTTCGATCAAATATGGATTGGGAAAATTGAGGTTGCCGGAAAAGCCGGAGGTTTTTTTCGCGGATCGCGTTAGGATAGCCGGCTATCGACAC
Source organism: Pyrinomonadales bacterium (assembly GCA_038227175.1). Lineage (GTDB taxonomy): Bacteria > Acidobacteriota > Blastocatellia > Pyrinomonadales > Pyrinomonadaceae > OLB17. The sequence goes on from JBBRPZ010000018.1 coordinate 47,685, forward strand.
CTGCGCATCGACCTCAATCATGTTACGAGAGTTCATTCTCTGGCGAGGATTCACGGAGATCCGTTTGATCGGCTGTTGGTCTCGCAGGCAATTGTCGAGGATATGACTATTATTTCCGATGATCCGGTTTTCAAACGCTATGAGGTCAACACGATGACTTTGAGAGATATTTCTTGATGCCAGAAACCTTTTACATAACAACCCCGATCTACTACGCCAACAGCCTGCCGCATCTGGGGCATCTGTATTCGACGATCGTTGCGGATGTGATCCAGCGGTATAAAAAACAGCGTGGGTTTGAGACGTATTTCCTGACCGGGACGGACGAGCACGGCATAAATATCCAGCGGTCGGCGGAGAAAAACGGGCGAACGCCGCAGGAACAGGTCGATTATGTCTCAGGCGAACTGAAACGCATGTTCCACGATTTCGGCCTCCACACTGCGAATGGTGGTTACGACGTTTTTATGCGGACGACCGAGCCCTTTCATTACAAAGGCGTCCAACATCTGTGGTGTGAGATCGCTAAAAACAAGACGCCGAAAGGGAACGACACGACCTATAAAGGTTTTTATGAGGGCTGGTTTTGCGCTCCATGTGCCGAGTTTAAGACCGAGGAGCAGTATTACCTGCCCGAGGGGGCTGAGACGCCATATTGTTTGATTCACGAACGCCCGCTCGACAAGGTCGCTGAGGAAAGCTATTTTTTCAGATTGTCGGATTATGACGAATTTTTGATCGATCTGATCGAGAAGGAGGCGGGATTGGTGCGGCCTGAGGCTCGCAAGAACGAGGTTTTGTCGTTTATTCGCGGAGGGCTTCAAGATCTGTCGATAAGCCGTCACAAGGCCTCGGTTTCATGGGGCGTGCCGGTTCCTGACGACGAAAATCACGTGATGTACGTCTGGCTCGACGCTTTGTCGAACTACATTACGGCGCTCGGTTACGGCAATGCCGAAAAGGCATCGGTCGGGTTTGAGAAATACTGGCAAAATGCGGTGCATCTGGTTGGAAAGGACATCCTGCGGCAGCATACGGTGTACTGGATGTCGTTTCTTCACGCTGCCGGACTGTCGCTGCCAAAGACCGTTTTCGCTCACGGCATGTGGCTTGATGCCGATGGCCGAAAGATGGGAAAGACAATGGGTAACGTGATCGAAGTTGATGTATTACATGAGCATTTCCAAGTCGACGCCCTGCGTTACTTTTTGCTCCGCGATATGGTCTTTGGCCAGGACGGCAAGTTTGGTTACGAAAACCTGATCGACCGAGCGAATGCAGATCTAGCAAGCGGTCTCGGCAACCTCGCAAGCCGCACGTTTTCGATGGTAACGAAATACCGCGAAGGCCTGATACCGAGTGGCAGGATCGCCGACGAGAACTACATTAACGCAAAGCGTGCGGGTGTCAGCCCGGACGAGCAGGAGCTTGTTTCCGTGCTTGAACACGCCCGCGACGAGTTTTTACGGCGTTTCGACAATTTTGAGCTCAGCCTCGGCTTAGAAACCGTTTGGACGGTCATTGCACGCGTCGATAAGCTGATCTCCGACGCGAAGCCGTGGGAACTGATCAAAGACGAAAAACAGGCTGAGACGGTGAATGCGGTGCTTTATCGGGCGTCAGAGACGCTGCGGTGGCTGTGCGTGATGCTGTATCCGGTGATGCCGGATGCGACAAAGAATATTTACGGCCAGATCGGCCTGAGCAGCGACATTTCGCAACTCGATCCGGCCGCGTTAAAATGGGGAGAATTACAACCGGGAACAAAGATCGGCGAGACCGTTGGCGTGTTTCCGAGAATCGATAAGACTAAAGTTATGAATGAAATTGCTGAGAAGTCAGAAGTCAGAAATCAGGAGCCAGCACCGGCAGCCGGGTCAGAACCGGGAGCGGTAGTGACTGGGTCTTCTGGGGTAGCCGTTGAGGAATACAATTTCATCACAATAGATGATTTTCTTAAGGTCGAGCTGCGGGTCGGCGAGGTAAAGGTCGCAGAGCGAATACCTAATGCCGATAAATTGTTGCGTTTTGAGATTGACCTTGGCGAAGAACAACCGCGTCAGATTCTTGCCGGCCTTGCCGAATACTACGAACCCGAAAAGCTCATCGGTCGCAAAGTCGTTGTCGTCGCGAACCTTAAACCTCGCAAAATGAGAGGTTTGGAGTCTCAGGGAATGATCTGCGCCGCTTCGCTGACTGAGGAAGACACACCGGCGATCGCTACGTTTTTGGAGAATGTACAGGTAGGAGCGAGGTTGAAATGAACCGAATTAGTTCGATTTTTTGCATAGCGATTCTCGTTTTGTTATCCGTCGGTACGTTCGCACAGCAACGAACGACGAATATTAGAGGAATGGTGCAAGATGGGATTTATAAAAACCAAGTGCTTGGGTTTGAAATCAGGATTCCGGCTGGTTGGTACGTTGCCTCCCCTGAGGAACAAGATGTTCTTCTCGAGGCTGGACATCGGGACGCAAAATCGGCTGGCGTACGGGGGACCAATGATGAACTGATTAATTTCGTGATTTCCAAGAAGCCCCTTGGTGCGACGGAAAATTCAGTTATTGGTCTTGGGTTAAACAAACAATCGAGTGAACGGATCACCGCAAAGATGATTGCGGAAGCGACGAAACTACAGTTTCTATCGATTCCGAGCTATTCGTTATCCGACGACATTTCATATGTGATAATTGGCAGCCATCAGTTCGCAGCTTTTAATCTGGCCGTCAATCCGAAAACCAGCACGCAACGAGTTCAGCCTTCCATAACAATGGTGAAGAACTACTCTTTAACATTTGCTCTTACATATACGGATAGTAATGACCTTAAGTTGATGCGAGAAGCGATGCATACTGTCAAATTTGAGAAATGATCTACATAGATTTCCGTTGCAACGTTGACGGTGAGCAGTTTGATGCCGACTGCTCCCTTCGATTCGTTCCGGCTATTAAGACCTTAAGATGAAATTTGAATGGGACTTACTAAAGGCCGAAGCGAATATTAAGAAAACCGGGCGTCAGTTTCGAAGAGGCTTCAACTGTTTGGCAGGATTACTTTTATTTTGATTTGATAGATCATAGGCATTCAATTGGCGAAAAGAGATTCCTGATTGTTGGTGAATCGAGTGCTCACCGAATCTTGATTATTTCTTACACCGAACGCGAGAATACGATTAGAATAATAAGTGATCGAGAACTAACGCCTAAAGAACGAAGAGAGTATGAACATGGAAACTTTGGATGATGATCTTGAACCCGAATACGATTTCAGCACATTCAAGGTGCGAAAGGTCGGAGAGGGACGTAAGCTAATAAATCAGATTCGACTGGATGTAGACGTGGCCCGGGTCTTTCCCGATTCCGATTCGGTGAATGAAGCTCTGCGGTTTCTGATACGGGTAACAAATAACCATAAGGCGGAACTTCAGACCAAATGATGCTAGTGGACTCACATTGCCATATCGATGGCGAGAAATTTGATGTCGACCGTGATGCGGTTGTGCAGCGGGCTTTGGATGCTGGTGTCGGCATTATGCTGAATGTTGGTACGGGCGACCCGAATACGGACGATTTTCGGCGTGCGGTGGCGGTTGCCGAGAAATATCCGAGCGTTTATGCGTCGGTAGGCGTTCATCCGCATGATGCGAAGCTCTACGATGACGTGGCTGAGGCACATTTGACCGAGCTTGTTAAATCGAGTGAAAAGGTCATCGCGTGGGGCGAGATCGGGCTTGACTTTCATTATGATCACAGCCCGCGAGACGTTCAGGCCGACGTTTTTCGGCGGCAAATCCGCACGGCAAGAAAGCTTGATCTTCCGATCATCGTTCACAGCCGTTCGGCGAATGACGAGACGGTCGAGATCCTCAGCGAAGAGTGTCAGGGCGACGATTTTCGCGGCGGTATCATGCATTGCTTTGGCGGAACCCTGGAAATGGTTCAGGCGGTTGTGCCTCTGGGTTTTCTGATCTCGTTTGCTGGAAATGTGACGTTCTCGAACGCCGACAATCTGCGCGAAGTCGCCGAGATCATGCAGCTCAACAAAATGCTCGTCGAGACCGATTGTCCGTTCCTGACACCCGAGCCATTTCGCGGAACGCGCAATGAGCCGAGCTATGTCGTCCATACGGCAAAATATCTCTCGGAATACTGCGATGTCGAGATCGAGTCGTTCGCGAATCAGACTACGCAAAACTTCCTGGATTTTTTTGGACTGAAGATTTAACGCAAATGAGCGAAGGAGCAAAGACGCTAAGAAATTCTTTCTTAATGTCTTGGCGCCTCTGCGTCTTTGCGACTTTGCGTTATTATATCCGTATGGCAAAGGAAAATTCATTCGATATCGTTTCAAAAACCGACTACGCCGAGCTGACAAACGCCCTGAATCAGACCGAGAAAGAGATCTCACAGCGGTTCGATTTTAAGGGCAGTAAAGCGGCAGCCGTGCTTCAGGGCAAAGATCTACAGCTCACCGCCGAGGATGACACGCGGCTCAGGAATATGAACGACATATTGCAGAGCAAACTCGTCAAGCGCGGCATTTCGCTCAAGGCTCTCGAGTATGAAAGGGTCGAGGCTGCGGCAGGCGGCACAGTGCGCCAATCCGTCAAGGTTCAGCAGGGAATCCCGATTGAAAAGGCAAAAGAGGTCGTGAGATTTATCAAAGACGCAAAATTTAAGGTCCAGGCGTCGATTCAGGGCGAAACCGTCCGCGTTTCGGGCAAGGACCGCGACACGCTACAGGACGTGATGGCCGCATTGAAGGCGAAAGATTTCGGGATCGATATGAAATTTGATAATTATCGGAGTAATTAACCGCGAAATACGCGAAAAAAGACGAAAAAAAAAGGCTGATATCGTATGTAAGGATGAAAGCTACGCGATAATGGGTGTTATGAGGTTTATAAGGCGAAAGGCTCTGGATTCATTGAGCCCGTTCATCAGGAATGTCTGCGGATTGAACTAACATATCGTGGCGTTACATTCACCGAACAACCGGAGCTTGGATTAACCTATCGCGGACAGAGTCTCTCGCACGTTTATAAACCCAATTTTGTGAGTTTTGGTAAGATAATTATCGAGATCAAAGCCGTTGAGAAGTTAGCCCGCGCACACCACGCACAGGTGATGAATTATTTGAAAGCGACTGGTTTTGAGCTTGGGCTGCTTGTAAATTTCGGCCATTTCCCTTTGCTGGAAAGCGAAAGAATTGCGGCGACTACGAGTCCCCGAATCTAGACTAATTTCTTTTCGTATTTTTCGCGTTTTTCGCAGTTTATATTCTTGATGCAGCGATTTACCCAAGCAAAAAAGGAACTTCTTCCTCAAGCCTCAGCCCGTCGGATATTTGACCTCATAAAAGACGAATTATCTCTCGTCGAATCGGAATTCGAGCGCCAGGCCAGCTCTAACATCCAGGTTATCAATTATTTAGGCGACTACCTTCGTGCTTCGGGGGGGAAACGTGTGCGGCCGGCTTTGCTGATCCTGGCGAACTACGCAAGCGGCGGCGATGGCTCCGAAGAGAATTCGATACGGCTTGCGACCGTGATGGAGATGCTGCACACGGCGACGCTGGTGCATGACGACATTATCGACAACGCCGATATACGTCGCAACCGGAAATCGATCAACGCGCGGTTTGGCAATCAGACGGCGGTGTTGATGGGCGATTGGCTGTATATGTCAGCGTTTCAAACGGCGCTCAAGGAGCGTTCGCTGGAGATACTCGATATTCTGACCCGTCTGACGCGTAAAATGACCGAGGGGGAGCTGATTCAGATGACGATGATCGGCGCTCTTGGCATTACCGAGGACGATTATTTCGACATTTTGCGGCGAAAGACGGCCTATCTGTTTTCGGCATGCTGCGAGATCGGCGGCATTCTCGGTGGGGCGGATCAGGTGCAGCAGATCGCTTTGCGGGATTATGGAATGGAACTTGGGGTTGCGTTTCAACTTCTGGACGATATTCTCGATCTGACTTCCGAGGCGGAACAGCTTGGGAAGGCGGCCGGGACCGATCTCCTGGAAGGCAAACTTACATTGCCTCTTATTTCGCTGCTAAAAAAAGAGCCCGCTCTCAAATCACACTTGGAATCCGTGATGCTGGAAGGAAATTATATCGATCTTACCCGCGAACAGCTTCGCGAAAAGCTCGACGCCCACGGCATTCTGGATGAGATAAAATCCCGCACAAGCGATTTCACCGACCGCGCAAGAAAAAGTCTTGATGTTTTGCCCGAATCGGAGTATCGTTCTTGTTTGGAAGATACTTTGGATTTCGTTACAACACGCAATAACTAAAAACCAATCCCCGTTCAGTAGTAAATACCCAATTTACGCAAGCTTGTAAGAGCACTGATATCAATATGTTAGAAGAAAAAGTTATAGCAACCTTTGAGGAAATTTTGCAGCATACCCGAAATAGCCAAAATCGGGTGTTGGGGAGCCTTCGCGAAGCTGAAAACACGGTAGAGATACTGCGGCAGGAATACGAAGCCCTTGAAAATAAAGCTGTTCATACCGAACAGATGATAAGTGAAGTATTGTTGTCTATGCGAACGGGCGGGCGGTCACCGAAGATCAACATGTCGATCAGTCCGGATGATACCCGGCCGACTCCGGTTCGCGATAGCCAACCAGCACCGATGGAGCGGCCCGCGCCCCGGCAGTTTGGTGGCGATAGCTCGGTCGCGTATTTCACCGCCAACCGCGGCATTCCGAAGATTGCAAACAACGTTGAGCCGATCAGCATCCGCTTCAGCGACCGTACCATAACACAGGCCTGCACGCTGCTGCTGAGCGAGGCTCGCGGGCGGCTGCACGTTAACGAACTATATAATGCTCTGGTCGCCGGCGGCATGAAATTTAAGGGAAACAACCCGACGATCTCGATCGCGGTTTCGCTCAATAGAAACAAGCGTTTTCGCAAGGTCGATCCTGGAACCTTTGACCTGGTAATGCGTGAGGTCAAGCAGATCGCGTCTTGACGATTCTTAAGATGCGCAAATGTCCGACCAGAATCCCTCGGCAAATCGATTTAGCGACCGTACGATTACTCAGGCGTGCACGGTATTGTTGGATGAAGCAGACCGACCTCTACGAGTAGATCAGCTCTACGAACTCTTGATCGCTGGCGGAATGAAGTTTATTGGAAATAACCCACTTCTTCCAATAACGGTTTCCCTTAGCCGAAACCGCCGGTTTCGAAAGCTGGACCCCGACCAATTTGAACTTATTGTCCGCTGGTAATTCAAGCGGAACAAAACAGAGCATATTTCGTTTGCGAAATAGCCGAAAGGTCGTAAGTCTTTCGGCTTTTTCCTGGTTTATGTGTTGAAGTGACGTGTCTATTGTCACGCAAACGCTTGACTTTGGGCGTTTTACTCCTATTATTGCAGTATGAAATTACACATGACGATCAACGGCGGTACGCTGTCGGGACAGACTTACGATCTGGAAACCGGCTTTTTATCTATCGGGCGGAGTGATACATGCAGTATCCGCTTTGATCCAATGTCGGAGCGCATTGCGTCGAAACAGCATGCCTTTATCGAGGCGCGGGCGGACGGTTTTTACGTCCGCGACAATCAAAGCACCAACGGCACACTGGTTAACGGGCAAAAGATTGATTCCGTCAAGCTCAATTCGGGCGACCAGATTCAGTTTGGGACCAACGGCGTGACTGCGGCGGTGAGCATTGACGCTTCACCGGCGTACGCGTCCTCTCCGGCCGTTTCCGCTCAGCAAAGCTATCGCGATATCGAGATAAAGGCGTTTGACCAGATAGCGGCCTCACAGAAGAACATAAGCATGCAGGCCTCGCTTGCCAATTTCGGTCTCGGCAGCATGGCCGCCGTAAAGCCCGAACCAAGCAAAACCGGCCGATATATCGGCATAGGCGTTACGATTTTTGTAATGCTGTTCCTGTCGATGGTCGTGGCGTTGATAATGTTTGCGAGTGTCGGTATTTTGCCCGCCGTTATCGCGACCGTTGTTGCTTTTACACCCGCCGCCATTTATCTTTTGCCGCTGATATGGATCGACCGCTACGACCCCGAGCCATTTTGGCTGCTGGCCCTGGCCTTTGCGTGGGGAGCATTGGTTGCCGTGACAGTTTCATTTTTCGTAAATACGGCGGTCGACATAGTGGTCAGCATCGGCGTCTCGCCAGAGGTCGGAAACGCGGTTGGGGCCGTCATGTCGGCCCCGATATTTGAGGAAGGATCTAAGGGGCTGGGACTGGTCGTTCTCCTGTTATTTTTCCGCCGCTATTTTGACGATATTTTGGACGGCATCGTATTTGCCGGAGTAATAGCTCTCGGCTTTGCAACGGTCGAAAACGTTCTTTATTACGGACGCGCGATCGGCGGCGGCGGCGTTCAGGGGCTCGCTATTTTGTTCGTTGTCCGGGGCCTTATGTCGCCGTTTGCGCACGTCACGTTTACCTCGATGACAGGTATCGGATGCGGTATCGCACGGGAATCGCATAATAAAATTGTCCGGGTAATAATGCCCGTTGTCGGCTACATCGGAGCCGTGACGCTGCACGCGATATGGAACGGCCTCGCGGTTCTTGGCGGGCTGGGCGGTTTCGTCGTGGGGTATATCGTGCTTGAGATACCGTTTTTCCTTATCCTGGTCGGCTTTACGCTTTACATCATGCGGCGCCAAAACAAGATTCTTAACGAAATGCTCGCCATCGACATCGCACGCGGCCTAATTCCGACCGAACACGCTGCCAAGGCCATGTCGGCCTTCAGAAGCTCGGGCTGGATCATTGGGGGCCTCTTCAACGGCAAATTCCGCCCCCGCAGCAGATATGTGCGGGCAATCGGAAAGCTGGGCTTGAGCTACTGGCATATCCAGCGGGCTACGGCCGCAAAAGGGCAAACGGGCAGCTTCCAGCAAAATCCGATACTTCGCGATGAGGTTCTCAAGTGGCGGGATCAAGTTTAGTAAGCAGAAAGCGGTTGGCAGTGGGCAGTTATTTGTATTGAATATACAACTGACTGCCGTCTGCAACCGCCTTCTGCCTTTTGATTTTGGTAGGCCGAGCAGGGATCGAACCTGCGACCCACGGATTAAGAGTCCGTTGCTCTACCGACTGAGCTATCGACCCAAAAGCAAATCAGAGTATAGCAAAAGAGATTTCAAAGTCCAATTAGCCGCAAAAACATCCGCAAACCTTCGTTCTACACTTGGATAATTTTCCGCTAACATTCAAGATAATTCTTGGCTTATGAAGGAATGCCCAAAATGCGAACTTTGCTTCCCCGACGAAGCTGCGGTGTGCCCGGACGACGGGACGCAGACGCGCCTGTCGCTGCCGGGGACGCAGCTTCTGGCCGAGCGGTATCTGCTGCAAAGCCGACTTGGGCGCGGGGCGATGGGGCAGGTTTATCTTGCCAAAGACAACAAATTCGAAAACCGCCATGTCGCGGTCAAGACCGTCCGCCAGGACATCCTGAGCAGCGACAACTTGCAGGAGGGCGAGGCGATCGCGCGTTTTGAACGCGAGGCCCAGTCGGCGGCGTCGATCCTTCATCCAAACACCGTCAGCGTGACGGATTTTGGCGAGACGGTCGACGGGGTCTTTTACCTTGTGATGGAGTATGTCGAGGGCGAGACGCTGCACAAGCTGCTCCGCCGCGAAGGAACTCTGCCAGTCAAACGAGCGGTCAGATTGTTAAGACAGATCGCCGATGGCGTCGAGGCGGCACATGACCTCAACATCCTCCACCGCGACCTCAAACCCGCCAACATTTTCATCATGCAAAAGGGCAAAGGCGGCGACGGGTTTGTAAAGGTCGGCGATTTTGGCCTCGCAAAGATCATCAATCAAACCGTCACCGACATCAGCTCCAATGCAACGCCCTCGTCACGCGGCATCATCGGCACGCCCGAATTTATGTCGCCCGAGCAGATGCAGCCGGAAATGGGCGTTGATAGTCGTGCCGATCTTTATGCCTTGGGCACGATCGCCTATCTGATGCTCGGCGGCAAAACGCCTTTCGCCGGAGACATGATGCAGCTCGTGATGCAAAAGGTCATGCAAAAGCCGCCGCCGCTGTCGTCGATCAGATCGGACATTCCGGGGGATGTGGATCGGGTTATTATGCAAGCGCTTGAGATCAATCCGGCGAATCGACCGGCGTCGGTCGGTGAATGGATAACCGAACTCGAGACCGCCTCCGCAGACATCGACGACAAGAAACGCTCGGGCACGACGCGGCTCGTCGTGCTCGCCCCGATCAACTCCGAGGTTTACGTAAACGACGAGCGAAAGGGCAGCATCGGCAGTTCGGGCCGCGTCGTTTTAACCGACATTCCCGCCGGACAGCACATCTTGCGAGTGTCCAAGGCCGGCGAGCGTGACGACGAACGCCTGATCGAGGTCCGCCCCGGTGCCAGCGAACAGGTCATCCAGGCACAGTTGCGGCCCGTTCACGGCACGGCAAGCCAGCCTTCGTCATCGCAGGGAGCGAGCAGCAGTGGTTCACCGCAATCAAGCGTCATGCCCGGCATCGTCGCTTGTTCGAATTGCGGCTCGCGTTTTGCCGATGGCGTCAGATTTTGCGGACGATGCGGCAGCGGCTCATTCCAGCAAATCACCGTCGGTGGCTCGGAAAATACATATCCCTGCCCTCGCTGCTCCGCCGCGCTCCCCGAAAACTCCCGCTTCTGCGGTCGCTGCGGCCTCAACATCACGCCCGCCATGCTACAACACAATAGCTCACCGCCGTCTTTTAATCAGCCCTCCGCCTTTCGCAGCCAGCAATCCGCCCCGTCCCAGGCCGAACGCCTCTGCCGCCGCTGCGGCGGAACATATCCGGCCCACATAAAATTCTGCGGACGGTGCGGTCTGACGCTGCAATAACTGTCCTAAGTGCCCCAAAAAGCGCCCCATTTTTGCAAAATGGGGCAGGCTAAATGTTGCAAACACATCTGTTATCCCTCATTTTGCCAATTTTATGTTCGCGCATATACAAAAATGGGGCACTTTCTCCCGCTGGTGTCCCAAAACTGTCCCATTTCTGCAAAATGGGACAGTCTAAATGCCGCAAATACGCCTGTTATCCCGCATTCTGGCTTTCTTGTGTGTGCACATATACGAAAGTGGGACGCCTTTTTCCATTACCGTCCTAAATGAACAAATGGGATGTGTCGTCCAAAAAAAGTTGACACATTTAGTGAGTAATCCGGCTATAGATCTACAGTTTCACTCTTTACCCTTTATTTTTTTTCAAATATCCCGTGTTTTGACCCGACCATCATCGTCTTCGGATTACAAGACACCTAACCTGATCAGATTAGCACAACGTACTATATATTGCAAGTATTTTTATGTATGCAACAAAATCGGGCCGATAAACCGATCCTGAAATAGCCTGTTTTTACCTATTTGATCTGTTTTTGATCTAAAGGCGGAAGATAACTCTCAACGGAGACGACCTTTTTTCCGGTTTGTTCTTCCAATTTGAGCCGGGCGGTTTTGGCGATCCGCCCGCCCCGGCGACCCGCAACCTTGTTTTCTTCCAGCCCGGTCGCGTCAACGCTCTCGGCGATCTGCCGCGTCGATAATTCGGCCAATGCCGTGAAGATCAACTCGGCCTCGGTCATGTGATCGCGCAGGTTTTGCGTTTGCAAACCCTTGATATTTTTGTGTTCCTTGACACTGACATCCGACCATTCCTGATGGATAATGTTTGTCAGGATGGCGAATTCTTCACCCTCTTTGACCTCGTGGTCTTTCCAATAATCGGTGAGCTTGTTTCGCGTTTCCTGCCCCGACATCCGCCGCTCGATCCACTTATCGCTGCGCCCATGTCGTTTCCAATGATCACGCGCCCGATCCAGCGAGCGCGCCGGATCGGCAATTTCCTGCATTCGTTCATAGCCGACTTTCGCAAGCCACAGCTTGATCGGTTCGGCTTTTGGGCTGGGAACGGATTGTATGAGTCTGAGAAGCGTTTCGGCGTCGGTAGCATCGGTTTTGTAATTCTTACCGTCAGACGCTTCCATTTTCAGTTGGTGACAATTTGTCACCAACTGACTTCCTTCCTTTGATAATCGTTCCTTCAGCTTATTCCAATACTTTCGCGCGGTCTTGAAATCAGGCTGCTGCGTTAAAACCCGAATTACGTCCACGACCGAGAAATACCATTTCTCAGAAACCTCGTCATAAATTCGTCTTATCTTTTGGCCTTCAAAAAGTGTGAGATCTGTCTTCATGCGTTTTTATCTTTGCAAGTTTTTCGCTCCGGTTCAAATGAAATAAATTTTTGCATAAATCCAATCTGTAAAAGACCGGTCAACAGTGTGAACTATCCGAAACTGCTGGAATTCTGCCGGGTTGTCATTCGAGTCCCACGAAATCCGGCAGCGTCAGGTTACCGTTAACCTGAACAGTCTGCGGGGCGAAACGAAACAGTCTGGATGAAACCCTCAGCGTGTATGTCTGTCCGACGGCTACATTGTCGAATGAGAAAAAGCCGAATGAGCTGGTAGTCGCGGTTCGGACGACGCCCTGCGAATCGGTGATTGACACGGTGGCGTTTCTAAGGCCTCGGCCGTCGGATGTGAGCACTTTGCCGTCTACGATGACAGGCGGTTGGGTGGGGAGACATTTGCCGGCGGCGCCGGTTGCGGCGGTTCCGGCGTTGTAGATCGCTTGTATTTCGGCGGGGGTGAGGACACGGTTGTAGATGGATAGTTCATCGGTTATGCCGTTGATGTTGCCGATCTGGATCCTCGGATTTCTGCTTGGGTCTATCGCTACCGGCCGGATGTCCCACAGGCCAACGCCTTGAGCTGTGCCATTGATATAGAATCTTAGAATATTGGTCGCGTTATCGAGAGTTATCGCAAAATGAGCGAACTGCCCAAGCGGCAGTGCAGTGTTCGAAAGTGTACCACCTCCAGAGGTGTTGGTAGTAAATACGTCATACGAGAGTTCACCGGTCGAACGCACTCCAATGGTGTATGTATAGATCGGCAGGGAGCCACCCTGGGTCGGCACTCGTCTGATGATCGTTCCGTTATACCCATCCAATTTAAGCCATCCTTCGACGGTGAACGATTGGTTCAATACGAGCGAGGCCGCATCGGGGACATCGACTATACCGGCATTTGTATTAAAGTTGCCCTTAAATCCGCCACCGACTTTGCCGCCGCCGTAGGTCATGTTATTGGTCAGCGTCCCGTTGTTGAGGCCAGCTTGGTCGAGTGCGTTGCCCTCGCCACGCCACCAGGCCGTTATGCCTGACGGCAGTGGATTACAAGCCGTGATCGAGCCACTCTGCGTCACCGTAAACGTTTGTCCGAGGGCAGTGAGCGTTCCTGTCCGGGCTTGTGAGCCGTAATTTGCGGCGACAATGTACCGTATGTTACCGCTGTCCCCGGCAAAGGTTGTGATCCAGCTATCATTGCTCGTTACGGACTGGGTGCCGCAACCGCTTCCAACTGGCGTGGTAGAGGAGATAGCTCCTTCGCCGCCGCTTGCCGAAAAGCTCTGGCTCGTCGATCCGACCGTAAATGTACAATCGGGCCCTTTGTTAACCGACAAGGTTACCGTCCCGCTATTGTCGTTGGTACTCACACTGCCGGCCATGATTCGAATGGTCGCACCTGCCTGTAGGGGAGTTGTTACCGGGGCAACGGCGTTGTTTATGGGACAGGACGATGCAATTGTCGTATATGGGCCGCAGGTAGGGCCCTGCATGACAAAAAGGGCATCCGCCGAGCTGCTGCTTGTAGCGGAAAAGGTATAAACGGCCGAAACCGTGGGCGTAAACTCAAACCAAAAGGTTTTTGTCGGAACGACGCCAGAACACTGCGTTTGGGGATCGGAGGCTTGCTCTGTGCCTCCGGCTTTTGTGGCTGTTCTAGACAGGGGGAACGGTCCGCTGCCGGGTAGCTGGAGTGGGGTTGCGCAATTGTCAAAAGTTTCCAGCACCTGGACGGTCCTCGACGCATTACCTAAAGCGCCGCGTGTGTCCTTCGCCGTGAGGCTTGCCGAAAAAATCCCAAAGCGATTGAATGTATGAGATTGACTGAGGCTGCCTGATCCAGCCGTAATTACCTGGCCGGTATCGCTAAAATACCAAATACCGGTCGCGGAATCTCCGGCGTCGGAGTCGGACACGGTGCCTTGCAGGTTGAGCGTCGTGCCGTTTGCAACCGTAACAGTTGAGGCTGGTTGAGAGAGAGTCGCAGTCGGTGGCGTATTACCGTTTGATGGTATTTGCAGTTCCCACATGCCCCGTCCGTGCGTCGCCGCTCTCATCACCGATCCATCGGGCAAAATCCTGATATCGTAAACCGACACGCTTGGCAGCCCCGTACCAAATTTGGACCAGCTCACTCCCTGATTGGTCGATCTATAGACCCCGACATCGGTGCCGCAAAACAAATCGTTTGAGTCGGTCGGATCGACACGGACGACCTCAGCAGCAAAACCCGCCGGAAGCCCGGTATTTCGGAGCGTGAACGAAACTCCCGCGTTTGTAGTCACATAGACGCCATCGGTGGTGGCTATATAGAAAACGCTTGCATTGCGAGGGTCGATTTCTACGCCCAGTACGTCGATGCCGAGGATGACCCTTACCCACGACGTTCCACCATTGGTCGAGCGAAAAACTTGACGGAAATCGGTCGCGATTAGGACATTCGGATCGCTCGCCGCCACCGCGACCTTGTGACGCGCATTGACGATAAACCAATCTGATCCGTCCGTGGTTGTAATAGGCAGTGGGGCCCAGTTGTCTCCGCCATCGACGGACTTCCACACCCTCGAACCGGCAGTATAGAGAACGGATGGATTATTCGGGTCCATGGTTAAAATTGTGAAAAAATCGGCGCCCTCGTTCGCCGGATAATTTGGCCCGACATTGTTGGTGTAAGGCCCTGTAGTTGCGGCTGTGCGGGTGCGACTAATCACGCCGTTCTGGATAGTCCCGTAAAAGATTTCGGGTGCATACGGGTTAACGGCGCAGTCAAATCCATCGCCCGCAACTATGTCGGTCCATTGATTGCCGGTATCCGGTCTGCGGCTGGTCCCGTTATCCTGGGCCCCGCCGAAGACCCGGTTTCGGTTAATCGGATCGTTCGCCGCCGTGTAGTACTGCCGGGTTACAAGACTGGCGTTACGATTTGTAGCTGTCACCGCATCGTCGGATGATGTCCATACGCCGCCGTCATTCGCCATGTATAGCGTAGCTCCCTGGTACTGAAAATCGTGATAATCGGCATGGACCACACTGTCAAGGATAAAATTCCAACTTGCACCGCCGTCCGTCGATTTTATTAAACGCGCACCCCCGGCGATGACAGTGTTTGGATCCATGGGCGAAACAACCAGAACGTTGTCGTAAAGAGACTGGCCCCTAAAATAAGTTCGGAGAACAGTATTGCCCGAAATGGCCGTGAGTTCAGACCACGACTCGCCGCCGTCAACGGTCTTATATATGTGAGCGCCCAAATTGTCGTTGCTTTCACCGGCGGTGTACATTACCAGAGGATTTGAGGGAGCCATGGTAATCGAAAGGCGAAATAACGACTCCACAGGAACGCCGTTGCTTTTGGCCGTCCAGGTTATACCGCCGTCGGATGACTTGAGAATTTGAGCTGGCCTGAACGTCGATGCAGTGGTCGTCGTTGCATAGAGAATTTGCGGGTTGTTTGGGTTTCGAATAAGATACTTGACCGGCGTGGATGCGGAGATTACGTTCGTCCAGGTCTGCCCGCCATCTGTCGATCGAAACCCGCCGTCATCCGTTGCTATTACCAATTCGTTTGCGTTGGTCGGGTGAACCGAGATCCTTGAAAAACCACGGGAAATGACCGACGCCGGAAATTGCCACGTTTGGCCGCCGTCGGTCGATTTCAAAAATCCGATACCGGGTATCGCATCGACGTTGGAATTTACTTCACCGGTCCCAAGATAAATCGTATTGGACGAGGACGGCGCGATCGCCAATGCGCCGACCGCCAAATCTGTAATGGAATCGGTTAGTACCGTCCACGAAGCACCGCCGTCGGTCGTCCTCCACACGCCGCCGCCGGCCGCCCCGGCGTAGGCTGTGCCGGCAATGGTCGGGTGAACCGCAATCGCGGTCATTCGGCCCGCTACGTTCGACGGGCCGATCGATACCCAATTGGTTCCCGGAATAGCATCGGGACGGGAAGCCTGTTCGGCCTTTTCCGCTTCCATCCGCTCGTATTGCTGCTGTACTAGCTGTAATCGTTGATTCGGATCAAAGTCCTTGTCTATTCCATGCCGTCTGCGATAATCCAGATTGCGCTCACGAATGGCCTCCGGACCGTCAAGGTCCGCATCGGCGTCGGAATCGGTGTTTTCGCCCCTATCATTCCTGTCGGCTTGGTTGACTTGCTCCGTTTTCGCTAAGGTGTTTGATCCAAAAATGAAGTTTTCTGCCCTGTTAGTTTGGAGGAGCAGGCTGAGAAAATCGCCGCCCAGATTTGGCTTTAATTGCAGCATCAAAGGGCCGCTTCGGGCGAAAGGCAGCTGCGAATCGCCGCCTTCGCTATCGTGCCGGAGCGTGTCAGATACC
This sequence comes from Pyrinomonadales bacterium, assembly GCA_038227175.1. Lineage (GTDB taxonomy): Bacteria > Acidobacteriota > Blastocatellia > Pyrinomonadales > Pyrinomonadaceae > OLB17. The sequence goes on from JBBRPZ010000018.1 coordinate 64,261, forward strand.
CGCCGTTGCGAATTGTTCTCAACTGCTCCAATTTCATCGATACCCGCGGCTTTGTTAAAGGTCGTGCCGGACGAGCCGACCAAATAAAGCACAACTACGACCACTAGCCCCTTGTTAGACTTTTTCATGTTGAATTTCCTCGGCCTTAACGGCGAAAATCTTGTGAGAGAAAAAATACGGTGAAATCATGCTATTCCGATTTCGCCGTATTTGCAAGAAAATCATAAGCGTGAATGCAGGCAGACGGTTCTGACATAAGAACAGTCGCGTTTTTTTCCGACTATGGTTATAATGGATCAATTCTTTGCCTAAATTTTTACATCTGGGGACAATACGATGAAAATTTGCCCACGCTGCCAAAAAACTTACACGGACGATAACCTTAACTTTTGTCTTGAGGACGGCTCGGTTCTGACACAGGCTGCCGGTGAACCGCCGCAGACGGTGATGATCAATGAGCCGCGGATAACGCAGCAGCAACCGTCGACGTCGAGCCAGCCGATGTCGCAGCCGGGTGGGCAGCCGGCGTGGAATGTGGCGCCGCAGCCATATTCGATGCAGCCGCCAAAGAAATCGTCGAAGATGTGGATTTGGGTGGTTTTGATCCTTGGGGTTTTAGCGATCGTGTGTGGCGGCGGGCTCGTGGGCTTTATTTACATCGCGTCTCAGGCAGACGTGGCGTCGAATTCGGGCACTTCGAACAACGGTAAAACGGCCCCCTCGCCCACGGCCAACAAATCCAGCAACTCGACAACAACCTCAACCAATTCGTCCGACCGAACGAGCGTCGATACTATCGATCTTGAGGAGTGGGTAAAGGAAAATTCGCTTTACGGGACGACCGAGTTTAAGGACGGCGAATTTATTATGGGTTCGAAGAAAAAGGCGTTCTATTACGTGCTGGTCGCCCCCGAAGATCATAAGACGGCAGGTGCCAATACTCGCGTGACGCTTCGTAACGTCGACGATGCTAGTTCGAGCCTCGGATATGGTTTGATATTTCATAGCAATCCGACTCCGCTGATACAGGATTATGCATTTTTGATCGACACCAAACGGAAAAAATATCACGTCGTTCATCATGAGCCGCAGAAAGAGTCGTCGGTTGTTAGTTGGACATCGTCCGATGCGATCAAGGGCGGAACGGCGGAAAACGTGCTCGAGGCCCGCGACCTGTCGGACAAGATCGAGCTCTACATCAACGGGACGATGGTCACGTCGATCAAGAATACATACGGCTATTCGGGCGGCGTTGCGGGGCTGTATTCGGGTGACGGCGTCAAGATCGCATTTAAGAATCTTGAGATAAGGAAATAATTAGTTTAGAGTGCGCGACTTATCGCGTTCCTCCGTTTGCCAGTTCAGAGTACGAGCTAAACGCAAAAATTCAGGGTCCTCATTTATCATGTATGGTTTTAGAATAGAATATAAGAAAAGAACGCGATAAATCGCGCACGCCGAACCTAGATATGAAGCAATGTCCGCGATGTAACCAAACATATAGTGACGACCAACTCAATTTTTGTCTCAACGACGGTGAGCTGTTGACGAATTTTGCCACGGAACCGTCCCTGACGAGGTACGCTGACGATTCGCCGCCGACCATAATACTGGATCAGGCACGCGTGACAAACCCCGCGAACTGGCCCGCGAGCTCGTCATCGCCGGCTCAATGGCAGCCGCAAAACATGCAAAATCAGCCGTTCGGCTCGCCCGCGTTTGTTCAAAAAAAGGATCAGACCTTGCCGCTGATAGCGATGATACTCGGCATACTGAGCATCGCGTTGATCTGCTGCTATGGCGGGATATGGATGGGGCTGCCCGCAGCTGTTTTAGGCTTTTTGGGTATGCGAAATGCCGACAATGACCCTGGCCGATACGGCGGCCGGGGCATGGCGATCGCGGGTATGGTGTTGGGCGCCGTCAGCTTACTTTCGTCGCTCGTTATTGCGGTGATCGCAATACTAGCCAGATAGCCGTAAATCTCCTATAATCTTTGAGATGCGCGTGAACCTCAATGTCGTCGCGGGGCCCCAGACCGGGCGGACCTTTACATTTGATCAGCACGATACGTTCATGATCGGGCGGAGCGAAGATTCGCAATTCTGCCTGCCGCACGACCGTTTTTTTTCACGCCACCATTGCATTCTCGAGATCGCTCCGCCGCAGACTTTTATTCGTGACCTGGGATCGACCAACGGCACGTTCGTCAACGGTATGCGCGTCGACACCGCCTATCTGAAAAGCGGCGACCGCATACAGGGCGGCGAGACAGTGCTCGAGGTCGAGGTTTCTGCGGGGCCGACTTCGGAGCTTGAGGATACTTTGAAAGACGAGCATAGGACGACGCACCCGTCGGTCGTGAGCGTCAGGTGTCTAAACTGCGGCATACCGGAAAATGTGGAGGCATCGCGGCCAGACGCCGAACTGACATTTATTTGCGACGAGTGCCGCGAAAAGCTCAAGGCCAATCCGCAGCCGATCCCGAACTACCAAATGATACGCGTTATCGGCCAGGGCGGCATGGGCAGCGTGATGCTTGCCCGTGCCGAAGCTGACGGTCGAGCAGTTGCGATCAAGACGTTGCTGCCAGAGGTTGCTGTCAGCGAACAGTCCTTAAAACGCTTTATCCGCGAGATCGAGGTGGCCTCGTCGCTTATCCATCCGAATATTGTTACTTATGTCGAAAACGGCAAGCATAACGGCCTCGTCTATCTGGTGACCGAGTTTATCCAGGGAATGGATGCCGCGCGGCTTGCAAAACACCGCGGCGGAAAGCTCGATTACCGCGAAATGGTCAAGATCGTCGAGCAAACGCTCGCGGCCCTCGATTTTGCTCATAACAAAGGCTTTGTCCATCGCGACATCAAGGAGCAGAACATCCTCGTCCAAGGAAATTACCCGAATTCGGTCGCAAAACTAACAGATTTTGGGCTGTCCAAAAGCTTTAAGGAAACGGGAATGAGCGGTGTCACGATGGTCGGCGATGTCGCGGGAACGATTGCCTACATGCCGCCGGAGCAGGTACGGGATTTCAAGGATGTTAAGCCTCCGTCCGATATTTACGCCATGGGCATGACCGCTTACAGCCTCCTGACCGGTGCCAACGCGCTGGACATTGCACCCAAAGCCGGTATCGCCGAAACGGTCAAGGCGATCTTTGAAAAGCCGATCGTCCCCATCCGCAACCGCATTCCCGAAGTCCCGCCACACGTCGCCGCCGTGATCGAAACCGCTCTCGCAAAACAGGTCGAGTCGCGATGGCGCACCGCCGGAGCAATGCGCGAAGCCTTACTGAACGCCGTTGGATAGAGATGAGGCGGTACGAATTCAGCCCATCTTGGCGGAAGCGGCTGCATTTTACCTCCCGATAAGGCTAGTGTTGAATAACATAAGTTCAATGAGGTTTAGCCACGAATTACACGAATAGCACTAATAAGTTTTCTTTTCTATTTGTGTAATTCGTGGCTAAACTCATTTCTTCAAAAACTTAGGTTACCTAGCATCTAGGCTGAAACATGCCGTAGGTCGCGCTTGCCGCGAGCAGACCGATCAGTACCCACAAATGTCTTGTGTCTTCAAACGAACCGGCGAGACCCTGGTACAAAAACGCCCCGACAAACGCGCACGATAGCCCAAGACGAATATATTGTCCGTCATCGCCATCCGTGAGCCGAAATCTGCATTGTTTCAGCAAATATGCCAACAGTATTACGAGCGACACGAGACCGAGCAGTCCGGTCTGGGCCCAAATATTGAGCCACATATTATGAGCATCGGTCAGCACTTGCAGACCACCGGAAAGAGCATAGTAATGGACATCCGCAACATCGACGCCCGTTCCGATACCGAGCCACGGATATTGACGGATAGTTTCGAGGGTATTTTCCCAGAGGAGAACTCGAACCGACGGTTCGATTATTTTTCCGATGAATGGAATGGTGAAATCCTGCGTTGTGTTGTTTGTGTCGGGCGATATGAGAGCCGAGGCAATGACGCCAACCGCCAGAACAATGCCGAGTGCCAGCGCGGTCATCGCAAATCGCTTCTTTGAACGAAAGGAAAAAATGGCCCAAAACCATAAACCCAGACTCAGCGAGACGCCCCCCAATCCCGGCGAGATCGAAAATGCCGCCGCGAACAAGATGCCAAGTATCAAAATTACCGCGTAAGCTCGCTTTATCCACCGGAGACTTTTGGCGATAAGAACTAGCATAATGCTTACGTTGAGAAAATTACACAACATGTTCGGATTAGCGAATAAAGCGAGGATACGCGGATAGTTGCCCGGCGGGAGACTGCCAGAACTAAAGAGAAAATAGTTATTCTGCAGCGTTTTATAGCCCAGACAAAACAACACAAACCCCGCAATTGACGCAAGAATGCTTAAACCGGTTCCAATAGTCCAGGCGCCGAAGACATATCTTAAAAATTGCCTGTCCTGAACGAGATTAAATGTCAAAAAACATAAGCCGAATAGATAAAATTCACCCAATAGCTTGATAAAGCTGGTTTTGGGGTCGACCGAAAAAATCGTGGATATTGTGAATGCCAAAGCATACAACCCGACAAAAATGAATAAACGGTCGATCCGTACGGTAGTCTCTCGCCGGATAACGGCAATTGCCCAAAACGCAAATGAAACCAGAAAGATAAAGTCGGTGTAAGGAAGCAGCATGCCCCCAAAATAGAAACTTAAGGGTTTAATCAGCGGCAGCGAAATTATTAGCAGGAGAAAGAACCATTTGGAGAGCCTTAAAGTCATTTGAGGTAGTTAACCGATCGACTCAGATCGTTTTAGTAACCTTCGAGAGCGATCTCGGAGCGTCCGGATCGATTCCCTTTGCTTCGGAAAGCAGGGCCGCGAAAAGCTGGGCCGGAACGATAAACGGAATCGGCGAAAGGAATTCATCGATGTCGGGCGGGAGGATGAGGCTGTTTGGAGCCATTTTGGCAATGTCAGGGTCGTTGGTTATCGCGAGGCAATCTGCGTTTAGTTCGTGGAGTCGGTCGAGGAGATCGACACTGCTACTTTTTGTAACGCCGGTTGGGCCGAAAAGCACCACGGGGAAGCGGCGTTCGACGATGGCGAGCGGGCCGTGGAAGAAATCTGCCGACGAAAATCGCTCGGCGACGACGTAGCATGTCTCCATCAGTTTCAAGGCGAGTTCGTACGAGTTGCCGTAGTTCATGCCGCGCCCGACGACGACGCAGTTTTCCATAAAGACGTATCGCTCGACGATCTTTTCGACGTCCGGCCGCAGTTCGAGGGCCTTTGCTGTGTATTCGGGGATTCGCTCGAATTCAGGCCCGGTACCGGCCAATTCGCGTGCCAGCATGTAAAAATGCAGCATTTGACCGGTGTAGGTTTTGGTTGCGGCGACTGATTTTTCGCGACCGGCGTGGATCAGCAGGGCTTCGTCGGCGATCTTTGCCATTGTCGAATCGGCCTCGTTCGTGATGCCGAGCGTATAGGCACCGGCCGCTTTCGCGCTTTCGAGCACCTGGTTGATGTCCGCACCTTCGCCGGATTGCGAGACGCCGATCACCAGGGCCCGGCTGAGATTTAACTTTGCGTTGTAGAGTGTATAGACGGACGGAGCGGCAAGCGAGACGGGAATCCCCGCGGTCACCTCAAGCAAATAACGACCGAAAAGCGACGCGTTGTCCGAACTGCCACGGGCGACGATGACGATCAGGTCAATGTCTTTTTTACGCAGAAACTCGCCGAGACGGCGGTATTTTTCACGCTCGGCGCGCATGGTCCGTTCCAATACGGCAGGCTGTTCGGCGATCTCCTCAAGCATTAGCGACATCGTCTAATCATAACATCTGTATGTAGAGAACTAAAAGGCGATAAGTTTGGCTGATGCTTTTCGTGGTTTGCGTCTTGATGAAGCGGCTCCGGCAAGAGCGTAAACGCCGCAGGGCTATGGTAAAACCATCACCGCCGCCTCGCCTTTCACGAGCGTCTCGCCGTTTTGATTTGTGCAGACGGTTTCGAGCGTGACGATGCCCCTATCCTCGCGGATGTTGGTCACAGTCGCGTTGGTGGTAACCGTATCGCCAAGGAAAACGGGCGCAGTGAACTTCATCGTTTGCGAAAGATAGATGATCTTTCGATCCGTAAATTCGTTGCCGAGCACAGCTGAAATAAAAGCTCCGCTGAGCATTCCGTGGGCGATGCGTTTACCAAATCGAGTCGTTTTTGCAAACTCCTCGTCGAGGTGTATCGGGTTATAATCGCCCGAAACCTCGGCAAATTTGCGAATCAGATCATCGGTGACGAGTCGTGAGTTTGAAAAAATATTACCAATCTTGATGTCCATATTTTTACTTTGCGAGGAATGCTAGAACCATTCTTGGGGTCGGTGACTCTGTTTTACTCGGTCGGATCCGGATCGGTGTCGGAAAACTCGTTGAGAACGGCATTGATCGAACCGCCGACCATCAGCGCCGTGGCGGTCAGATAGAGCCATAACATCATGACAATAACGGCGCCGAGCGAACCGTACGTCCTGTTATAGGAATTGAAATATCCGAGATAAACGCGAAATCCGGTCGTCAGCACGATCCACAATACGATTGCGACAATCGAGCCGTACGTCACCCATATCCAGCGACGCTTTTTAAAATCGGGCAGTAAATTGTAGATTATCTCGCAGGCGAACAGCATTACCAATAGAATCGAGATCCATTGGATACTTACAAGCACCAGCGAAGACGTAACCTCAAGGCCAATTTTTCCAAGCGCGAGCTGCACGAGCTGCCAGCCGTAAAAAACGCTGACAAGCACGAGGAGCATCAGTGTCGCCACGACAAACGTGAAAAAGAGCGCCTCAAGCTTTGTCCGGATCCACGAACGCGTTTCTTTCAAATCGTAGATCGCGTTCAACGCGCTTCGGATCGCGTCTACGCCGGCCGACGCGGACCACAGAGCGACTGCCAGCCCTATCGTGGCCTTGCTGCCCGTACTGCTTATGATGACCTCGTCGATCGTCTTTCTGACCAGATCGAAGACCGCGTATGGCATGATTTGGCCCAGATATGACAATAATTCCGTCTTAAGGCCGTCGGACGACTCCAAAACAATGCCGAAAAGACTGACGAGAAAATATAGAAGAGGGAAGAGGGCAAACGAGAAATAAAAAGCGACCTGGGCGGCGCGGCTAAAGACATCGGCATCCGTCGACCGCTCGTAAAGCCGGACAAAAAAGCGTTTCCAATTAAATGCTTTGGGTAATGCCATGCGTCTAGTCCGAGCCGACAAATATGCGTGGAACACGCGGAGAAATACCGCACGTGATCTCGTAACCGATAGTCCGGGTCGTTCTCGCGAGATCGGTCGCGGAAACTGCGGGTTCGCCGCCGATAAGGAAAACCTCGTCGTCCACGGCGACACCCGGAACATCCGTGACATCCACGAGCGTCCAATCCATCGAGACTCGTCCGACGACAGGAGCCAAATGGCCATTAACTGAAACGCTGCCGCAATTTGAAAGTGAGCGCGGGTAACCGTCTGCATATCCGATTGGAACCAGGGCGATCAGGGAATCGCGTTTCGTTACAAATGTTCGGCCGTAACCCAGAGTCTCGCCGGCCGGAACGCGTTTTAGATGAGCGATCCGAGAACGCAGGGAAAGAACAGGCCTGGATGCCGGACGTTCCGTACTTGCGGGTAAAATATCGTCGAGAAGACCATATAAGATGCCGCCCAATCGCACCATGTTTCCCCGCGAATCGGGATGTGTGATCGCACCCGGAGAATTTGCGAGGTCCATCAGTTCCGGAGCGTGGTGCGCGTTTCGAAACTCTTCACAAGCGGAATTGAATCGGGCGATCTGCAAAGCCGTAAATTCATTCTCGTTCGGGTTCTCGGCCGACGCGAAATGTGTCATGAGACCCGTTACCTTCAGATGCGTCAATTGCTTGAGAAACTTGGCGAAGGCCCGGACATCGTCGTATCTCACCCCAACCCGTCCCATGCCGGTGTCGATCTTGACGTGAATATCTATTGCCTGATCTGTTTCCCGCGCGTATTTATTGAGAGCGCTGGCCGTATTCTCATCGTATATGACAGTCGTGATCCGATTATCGACGAGCGATCTTTCCTGCCCGGTCCAGAACGATCCAAAGCAGAGGATGGGGATCGTGATCCCGGCTTCGCGAAGAGCGAATCCTTCCTCCGGCGTTACAACGCCAAACCAATCAACGCCCTCGGCCTCAAGTCGCAAAGCACACTCCGCTGCTCCATGCCCGTAGGCGTCGGCTTTGACGACGGCCATGTATTTCACGTCCGTTCCGATATAACTTTTTGCGGAGCGGAAATTGAAGGCCAGAGCATCCAGATCGATAACCGATTGTGTTGGACGCCCCTGTGTCTGCGGAATCATATGGATTAATGTGTTTATTTAGAAAATATCTGTAAATAATGTAATATCACGAGTTAACGGTCTCTTAAAGTAAAACATTAATAATGTCTCGCGGCATCACAGAGGAATATTTCCATGCTTTTTCGGCGGATTTGAGTCGCGTTTGTTTTGCAATAAGGAAAGGGCCCGGATGAGCTTTGGCCGGGTAAATTTTGGCTCTATAACCTCGTCGATATATCCACGTTCGGCGGCGATATACGGGTTGGCAAACTTCTCTTCGAACTCCGCGACTTTCGTTTTTCTGTACGCTTCGTCGTTCTCAGCTATCTCGCGTTTGAGCAGCACGCCCACCGCTCCTTCGGCACCCATCACGGCAATTTCGGCTGTCGGGTAGGCAAAATTGATGTCGGTGCGGATGTGTTTCGAGGCCATAACGCAGTACGCGCCACCGTAGGCCTTACGGGTAATGACGGTTATTTTCGGGACGGTTGCTTCGGCAAAGGCATACAGCAGCTTCGCTCCATGCCGGATGATCCCAAGATGTTCTTGATTTACGCCCGGTAAAAAACCCGGGACATCCTCAAATGTGATCAACGGAATATTAAAACAGTCACAAAAACGAACAAATCGAGCGGCCTTAACTGACGCGTCGATATCCAGAACGCCCGCAAGATATGCGGGCTGATTTGCGACTATTCCTACGGAATATCCGCCAAGACGGGCAAATCCGATCACGATATTCGGTGCGTAATGCTCCTGGACCTCAAAGAAATAATTCTCGTCAACGACATTGTGGACAATATCGCGAATGTCGTATGGCTGCGTCGGCGATTCCGGGATCATTACGTTGAGCTTTTCGTCGGCCCGGTCGCTCGGGTCGTCGGTGGGAACGAACGGCGGGTTGTCCAGATTGTTCGACGGGACAAAAGACAGCAATTCCCGTGTCAAACGCAGTGCGTGCTCATCGGAATCGGCAGCAAAATGGGCCACGCCGGATTTTGCGTTGTGCGTCATCGCACCGCCGAGTTCGTCCTTTGTAACGTCTTCGTGCGTAACGGTTTTGATGACGTCCGGGCCGGTGATGAACATGTACGACGTGTCTTTGACCATCACGTTAAAATCCGTGATCGCGGGACTATAGACCGCTCCGCCCGCACACGGGCCGAGGATGCAGCTGATTTGCGGAATGACGCCGCTCGATAAAACGTTGCGTAAAAAGATATCGGCGTAGCCCGCGAGCGACACAACGCCTTCTTGAATGCGAGCGCCGCCTGAATCATTCAAACCGATAACGGGAGCGCCGGTTTTCATCGCGAGGTCCATCACCTTGCAGATCTTCTGGGCGTGAGTCTCGGAAAGCGAGCCGCCGAAAACCGTAAAATCCTGTGCAAAAATAAATACTTCGCGGCCATCGACCAAGCCATGACCCGTTATGACGCCGTCGCCCGGATATTTCTGTTCGTCAAGCCCGAAATCGGTCGAACGGTGGACGACGAACTTATCAAACTCCTCAAAACTGCCGTCATCGAGGAAAAATTCGACCCGTTCACGGGCCGTCATTTTGCCCGAAGCCCGTTGTTTTTCCAATCGTTTGAGTCCACCGCCTTCTTCGGCGATCGTTGACCTTTCTTTCAGAATTTCGATCTTACTTTTAACTTTCGATTCCGGCTGCATATCGCATAAGTTTAGCGATTTTGCCGATGTTTGCAAAATGTTATGAGAGGCGGCTCATTTTTCAAACACCGAGAGAAATGATTAAATTGACTTGAAAATGGGCGAGATCGAAAAAATAACAAGTCGTGACAATCAGCATCTCGTAAACGCACGAAAGGTGCGGGGCGGGCAAGGCGGAAACCAGATTTTTATAGAAGGCCGCAGGCTTGTCGAAGAAGCGCTAATGTCAGGTATCGTGATTGACGAGTGTTTTTACGTTGATGGCTTCAGGGACAGGGAACTGCTTGCGAGAATCGCCGCAAGAACGTCCAGGATTTATGAAATTCCTGAACGCATCTTTCGCACGGTCGCCGACGTAGAGAACCCGCAGGGCACAATTCTGTTGGGCCAAAGGCCAGGCAATGGGCGCGGGATCATTGAAAAACGCATGGGCTCCCAGGCCACGGCGTTGGCGGCCGTACTTTTTCTAAACGAGATCAGCAACCCCGCAAATCTTGGGGCGATCTTGCGTACGGCTGACGCGGCGGGTGTTGCTGGCGTTATTGTCTCGGAGAACTCTGCCGATGCCTTCTCGCCGAAAGGCTTGAGAGCGGCGATGGGATCGAGCTTCCGGCTGCCGATTTGGGAAAACGTCGAGTTTGATGAAGTTTTGCGTTGGGCGAAGAAATGGAACCTTACGTCAACTGCAGCAGATGTCAGGGCTGAGAAAAATTATTTCGAGATTGACTGGCGGCGGCCCAGGCTATTGATTTTCGGTTCGGAAGCGCACGGCCTTAATAAAATGGAGCTTACTGCTGTTGACGAACAGCTGCACATTCCGATGGAAAATGGCGTCGAAAGCCTGAATCTGGCCGTTTCGGCTGGGATCATTCTTTTTGAGGCAAAACGTCAAAACGCCGAACAAAGCTAACGGTTGACGTTCGAATTTGCATTTGCCGCCGGTTTGGGCGGTTCTAGTTCTTTCTTGACGATATTTTGGATGGTAGTATCGTTTGTTACCGCGATCGCGACGGCGAGGTCGTTTTTCAGGATCTGAGCGTTGATCGGATCGGCCTCATTGATGCGGTTGCGTGACTCGACAAAGGCGTTGTGGGCCTTAGGAAAGTCGCCCGTCAGAAGATACGCCCGCCCGACCAGGTAGTAATCCTCGGCATCCTGCGGCGTTGGATTTTTTTCGAGATAGGCCGCCGGGTTTTTGTCGACATCCCGGCGATTTTCCTCAAATGCGCTGAGCGGTATATTTGCCGCCTTCATTTCGGATAGCTGGGGCTTAGGGGCTTCGGCGGCTTTCTGGACCAGGGCGAAATAATATACTCCCATGCCCACCGCCGCGCCAACTAAAAGCAATCCGATTGCCGCGGCGATCTTGCCGATTACGCCCGAATTCGGCTCGCTCGTACTGGATTCGTCCAATCCTCCGAACATTGTAAACGAATCGTCGGGAACCGTTGCGGGTTCACTCTGATTGGCGGTGAGAAGTGTTTCGGGCACAACCTTCGGCTCTTCGACGGCGGGCTCCGCCTCCTCTACAACCTGCTCTGCATCGGGATCGGAAACATGCTCGATGGCAAAGGCTGGCTCGGTCGAAACATCGTAGTTTTCCGTGACGGTCTCGTCTGCGTGTTCAATGGGTAGGTCGATCTTTTGCGTCTCTAGCCCCAGCAGATCGATCTCATCCTGCGAGTCGTCCGCTTGCGTTTCAAATGCGGAGCGGACAGTCGCGATCGTCGGTTCGTCCTCATCGAGCAGATCGAAAACTGGTTCGTATTGAGGCGGCGCGGTGGCGGTCCCGGTTCCGGAAACTTTGACGACGACAGCCGTTAAATTGTCCTCGGCTCCCCGCTCGTAGCACAGGCTTTTCAGATATTCACAAATATCAACCGGGTCGCCGCCAAACGTCAGCACGCCTTTGATCTCCTGATCGGCGACGTGGCGGGTAATTCCGTCCGAACAGATCAAAAATGATGTGCCCGGCGAGACCATGATCGTTTTTATATCAACTTCAACGGTAGGCTCGGCACCCAGAGCACGGCTAATGATATTGCGGCTCGGGTGATTTTCCGCCTGATCCTCGGTCATGCGGCCGGCACGCACCTCTTCGGCAACCATCGAGTGATCCTCGGTCTCGCGGACCAGATTTCCGTCGCGATCGACGCTGTAGAGACGCGAATCGCCGACGTGGCAGATCGTTGCGATGTTTCCCGCCAGATGAAGAGCGACAATCGTCGTCGCCATGTTAGCGAGTTGCGGTAATTCCTGGGCCATTTGGTAAATGGCGGCGTTGGAACGCTCGACGGCAGTCCGCATGATCGTTTCGGCGTCGGATTGCTCACGAAGATTGGCAAATGCTTCGCCGAGGATTTCGACTGCCATTTGCGAGGCGACCTCGCCGGCCTGAGTCCCGCCGACGCCGTCGGCGACCGCAAAAATACCACTCCGCCCCATTTCAAGGAACGAGTCCTCGTTTTGCGGCCTCTTTTCACTTAGGCCCCGATCGCTGACAGCGGCGGACGAAATGCGGATGCCATTATCCATATGTTTACAATAGGTTACGTTACACAGTCTGCGGTTTTACTTCAACTGTGTCGCGACGCCGATCAAGCGAATTTCGATGTGAAAATGCCATCAACATGCCCAACATCACAAAACTCGTGATCAGGCTAAATCCTCCGTGGCTGACGAAGGGTAATGTAATTCCGGTCATGGGCAAAGCCCGCGTAATGCCGCCGATATTCACCAACGCCTGAAATCCGATGAACGCCGACAGGCCGATACAACACAGTTTGCTAAACATATCACGCGAATCGCGGGCTGTTCGCACTCCGGCGCTGACAAAGACGATTAGGGCCAAGGTTATCAACAAACCGCCAAAAAGTCCAAGTTCTTCGGCTAGCGCCGAAAAGATATAATCGGAATCCGCAACCGGTATCAGCTCGGGATAACCGAGACCCAATCCTCGCCCGGTCGTGCCGCCCGACGCAAGCCCAAACGTCGCCTGAGCGGGCTGAAAGGCGAGAACGTCGAACCACGCGTCGATATTTATGGTCTTCTGAAGATCAGGATCCTCGGCGAGCATCTGCGGCAAATTCGGATCTTTTTCGACAAGTTTTTTGTAATAATTATCGTAATCGTCCTTCCACCACGATGTTTCGGGGGTCGGCGGGTTAAAACCGTCGAGCCACAGATGGAAACGCTGTTGGATGCGATTCGGAAGTATTTTCTTGACCGGCGCGGCGACCGTTGGGAGTAGCGGTATTTTTGACTGCGTACTGTCGGGCAGCGCCCCAACTATCAGGATCGCGGCCACGAGCATAACGCTTCCTACGAGCACGAACCGCTGCGAAAAACGCCGTACCGCGATCAGGTAAAGCGTTGCATACACAGCGCTAAAAACCATCATCTGGCCGAAATCCTTGAGGACAAAAAACGGAACAAACGGCATCACGGCCATCACGATCAGTGGCAAAACGTCCTTTGCACGAGGCACGCCCCAATACGTTTTTGCCAGATTCTTGTATAAAACTGACAGGATCGCCGCAAAACCGACTAAACAAGGTATCTTGGCCGGTTCCCACGGCGTCATATTGGCAAACTTTCCGGCATGGGACAGGGCCGCGGCAGCGAGAAACGGGATAAGTGTCAGAAGCACGACCAGGAAGCCGTTCTTTTGCAGATAGTCGAGTATTTTCTCCCTTCTGAGCAGGATAAATGCTATCAACATCCCGAAAATGCCAATCAACGGATTTACGGTATTTCCCGATACTAATACTTCCAGTGGAGTATCGGTCGATTTACGAGGCGTCTTACTCGAAAGATCAATCGGCCCGGGCGGGGTCGGCGGCAGGCCCATGATCTGTTTCTTGTCCGCTGAATAGTTCTCCTGGATGTAATTCATTTGGAGAACCTTGATCTTTTCCTGCCGGGCCTCGGCCTTGTCTTTGCGGGACGTGTATTCAGGATCGCTGAACAAACGGTACTGGATCGTCAGGCCGATAGAAAACATCAGGACGGCCGACGTGTACAGAGTCCAGTTACCGTCAAACTTAATAAATCGCTTTAAGAATATTGGTAGAAATGCGAGAAACAAAAGGAGAAAGACGTTTCTTGTGGCGGTCATAGTCGAGGTGTCGTAACCCCGAATCAACGCCCCGTAGTGAATAGAATAATGGGAAATCGCCGTAACGAAGGCGATCAGAATGAGGATAAAGAAATGTGACGAGGTTCTGTTTTTCACTCGAGATCTTTTGGGCTATCTTTTCTTTTTTGCCGGGGTCTTCGGGGGCGCGGCTTTTGGCTTATATTTATCGCCCAGGAGCCCGAGTTCTCTCGCTTTTAGCACCACGTTGGCGGCGACGGGTGCAGCGGTCTGGCCGCCGAAACGGTTTCCGATGTCTTCGATGACGACCGCGATGGCGACCTGCGGGTTTTCGAGTGGTGCGATGCAGATGAACCAACCATCGATGCGGGTGTAGCTGAGGTAGTCCTTATAGTCGACCAATTGGCCGTTCTCGTCCTTCTTTTTCTTGAGCACAAACCTGCGTTCGCCGGTTTTTGGATCAAAGAGCGGTGCCCCGTCCTTGGTGGCGGTACCGGTTTTGCCGCCGGCGATGATGCCAGTTCCCGCCAGGGCCGTTCGCACAGCTCCGCCTGTTCCGCCGGCTTCTTCGGTAACGGTCGACATGATGTCGCGGATCTCGGCCGCCTGCTGCGGCGTCAGGATCTGATTGAAGACCTGCGGCTGGAGGTCGGCCTCGATCTTTGGTTTCATTAGCCGACCCTGCAAATTTGCGGGCGTTGCGGCAATAAGTGCCATCTGAAACGGAGTCATCTGCGACGCCAGGCCCTGTCCCATGCCCTCGAGGCCAAAATCGTAAAGCGTGATGTCCTTGCCAACGACCATCGTCGCTCTGGCTGGGGCCAAAGCGGAGGCTATCCGGCGTTCGCTTGTGTTCCAGATGTCGGGGTAATACCCTTGCGTTCCGGCTTCCGACACTTTATCGACGGCCGCGATACCGACGAGGCGGGCGGTTTCTCCCATTCGCTCCCGGCCGAGCACGTTTCCCAAATGAGCGAAATATTGATTGCTCGACACCTTAAACGCCTCGCGGATCGGGACGTCGCTGCGGCAGAGTTCGCAGCCGCCGTTTGCGTCATGGATCGCCCGCGAGCCATTGAATGGAATATATCCCTCCGGCAGGTCGCCCAGCAGCGTGTCCTGTTTGCCGGCCCTAAACGCCGCCATCATCGTCAATGTCTTGAACGTCGAGCCCGGAACATAATATTCGCGAGTCGCCCGGTCCAGCAGCGGCTTTTGATCCTTGTTCGCCTCCAATTTCAGGTACGAGCTTAGATTCTGGGCCTCCGCGAGGTTGAACGAAGGGTTGGAATACATCGCCAGGACATCGCCGGTTTGCGGGTTGAGGACGACGATCGCGCCTTTTTTTCCTTCGAGCTGCTGCGCGACATACGATTGTAGGTTTTTATCGATGGTCGTCCGGACATCCTTTTGCTCTGGCTCCGGTTTTTTGTATTTGGTGAGAATTTCCCACGCTTCGGGCATCGTCTCGACTTCTTTTTTGTAAAGCGTACGTTCCAGGCCGGGAGTCCCGCGTTCAGTTCCCAAAAGGTGGGCCATTTCCTTTTCGAGCGGGAAAGTCCGCTCGATCGAGCCGTCTTTCTCGACTTTGTAAAGCGCTAACGCCGCATCGAGTTTTCCGGTCCTGTCAAGCATCCAGCCGCGCAGGGTGGCTGAGGTAATACGGCGGTTTCTAAGGTCTTTATAGCTCAAGGCCTGAAATTGTTCGTTTGAGTCGTCGGCATATTTTGTCCAATATACCTGAAATCCGAAAACGAACAATGCGAGAATGACGAACAACACCTGCCATACATAAAGTCCGCGATTGGCTATTGTCTGGGTGAGTTTACGCTTTACCTCTTTAGGCAGGTTTTGCTCGAAGACGAATTTTGGCCGACGAAAATTATCAAGAAATGTCATAACCAGAAAGCCGACAAGTATTCCGACGCCGATCAGATAGACTATCGACAGCCCGGCCGGCGTGCGTTCGAGCACCTGGCCGCCAAAGATATTCTCCGGCTTGAATTTTGCCCAATCGATAAATAAAAGAAGAAACGTCATATTTTCACGTCGGTCTCGGTCTTTAGCTGGTCGTCAGCCGTATGATTCTCGGTATCCACTTTCGTCGTTAGATCTTGCGGCAAGGCCGTTTCCACGCCGGATTCCTCTTTCATTTTCAAAGTCTCGTCCGGGATCGGGATCGCGGGCAATGACTGCGGCTTGTCCTCGGAACTTCGTCGTTTGAATTCAAATCCGTCGATCTCAACCACTTCCTCTTCAGGCGGCGATGCCTCTACGTTTACCGTTTCGACCACGGTCGGCAAAATGTGCTCAAAGGTGACGTCGACCGTTCCAAATTTCATGCGGTCATCCGCCACCAAACGCGTTGCCTTTCCGTACGAGATACGCTCATCATTAATGAATGTTCCGTTTGTCGACCCCGTATCGGCGACTGACAGGACGCCGTCCTCGCCCACGGACAGGGCGGCGTGGATCTTTGAAACGCTGGTGTCGTCGATCACGAGACCGCTGGAGCCGGTTCGGCCAACCGAAAGGCGACTCGTGGGTGGAAATTCGAGCGTCTTTTCCTTATCCACACCATTTATTCGGAATCTCGCTATATATTTCTGTCCGGCTGCTGCGGGTTTGGAGGCAGTTTCCGGAATGACATCGGCTGCTTTGATCCCGGTGATCGTTAAATTCATCTCGACGTCGCGGTCCTCGTCGGTAAATCTGTCAAAACTCACCATCAGCTTGACACCTTCGATAAAGTAATCCGGCTTAACCTCAAGCGAAATGGGGGCGTAAGTGTAATATAACGAATCGTTTATATGATCGGCGGTGGCGGCGAGCAATTCGTGTTCGAGCTTCTTTATCGATTCCTCGGCATCCGTCGAGAACTTGTCCCACTGGATTTTCAGCTTGATGTTGTGCGGCACGACCATGCCTTTGCCGGGAATATCCCTCGCTTCGGCGTCGAGGAGTTTTTTTATACGTTCGATAAGTTCGCTCGTCGCAAGACTGCTGGAGGGAACCCACCGGCGCCCGGTAAACCGGTCGAACGTATCCCCGATCTTGGTGAGCGATCCTCTCAAGAGCCAGTCTGCTGAAAATCTTTTTTTTGGAACCGGTGGTTTCTCAGTCATTTAGCGGGCATACGAGCGCACAAAACTTTATCGAAATCTGCTGCAATTCTAGCCGAAAAAAATCATAAAGAAAAGGCGATTACTTTCTTGTATTTTAACGTTAAACAATGTAAAATATTTTTGGAATTGATTAAACATTCCACCTTTCATCTATTAGCGCACCCACTATTAGAGGGTGCGATCCGCAAAAAAGATTTTGCAGTCCGGCAGGAAAAGTATGAGACAGAGACGTAAATCCGTAGATAATCGCCAAGCGGGAGCCTCGATTATTGAGATCGTGATTGTTTTGGTAATGATCGCCGTTCTCTCGGCTATTTCCTTGCCTTACATCCTCAACTACAAAAAAGTGTACAAATCGGAGGATCAGGCAATAAAGATGATCGACCTGATGCGCGAGGCGGCCCAACTGGCAATAACGAGGCGCCGAACCGTGCGATTTGAGATCGACCTAACGGACAATGCAGTAGTCCTGATAGATCAGACCACTGCTACAGGGATCCAGATCAAGAAGATACCGCTAGAAATGACAAAGGATGTCAGGGTCGATGTAATCCCGGCAACCGTTACAAAACCAAGTCCGCCCAATTACAACAACGCGGTATTTGCCGTCGATGCAGTCGGGCATTTGGCCGGTGGCTCGACAGTAACGGGGCACAACATCTGGGCCGCACGATTCCAGAGCGACGGTTCGGTGTTGTCGGTGGCTGGTACTCCGATTAGCGCAAATATATATGTCTGGCCACCTGTTTCGTCGGGCAGCACGACGGCGAGAAGCAAAAACGAGATTCGGTTAATTACTCTTTTTGGAGGCAGTGGTGCTGTCCGCTTTTGGAAGCATGACGGCACAAATTTTGTTCCGTTTCAATAAAAGAGGCGAAAATTATGATAAGCAAATCGGAATCAGGTTTTTCATATATAGATGTCATGATCGCCCTCGTCATATTGTTGGTGGGGATTTTGGCATTATTGTCGGGGCTTTCCGGGTCGCTCCTCCAGGCACGCGGACAGGAGCAGCAGCTCCTGGCAAAGCAGATCGCAACATCGACGATGGAATCCATCATGTCCGTTAAGGAGACCGACCCGACCCGGCTTGGTTGGAAAGCGGTAGGCAATGTCGGATCTAACCTCGACGCAAATGGGGTTCCGCAGGGAATATTTGTTACTGGTTTTCAGCCCGTCAAACTCGACGCCGGTACGGACGAAGTAATAGGCACCGCCGACGACACGGGTACTGTCGTGCCGGCGCTGCAGCGACGCATCGTGATCACCGACCTGTGCGATCCGGACAGGCCATCACCGATATGTACTCCAGCGGGGACTTTTGTCATAAAGTTCAGATCCGTCGATGTAACGATCATATATAACGTTGGAGCACTACAGCGGCAGGAAAAATTGTCGACGGTTTTGACAGATTACGCACCCTAAAATTAGAGGATGACCTATGCAGAATAATTTGAATCCATCCAACTCGAATGATATTGGCACGATCAGGAATGACCGTGGGTTTACGATTCTCGAGGTCATTGTGGCCATGACGATCTTTATGATCGTATCGGGATCGATATGGGGCGTGCTTCGCGTGGCGCAGATGGGACGCACGACCGTCAACCAACAGGTCCAACTGGCCAAGAATGTTCGCCTTGCCCTGAATATTATCGGCAAGGACACCTATAACGCAGGCTACGGATATCCGCTTAAGAGCACGGTCGTGCTGCCGGACAACAGAATTTCGACTGCGATCGGCGTTCCGGTCGATACCGACACCACGCGCGATACCGTGCCTCCGGTAATCGCCGGCAACCAGATCACTGTCGACACATTTAATACAACAGCCAATACAAAAACGGATCAGATCACGCTTTTATTCAAGGATTCGACTTTCAACGTCGTCAGCGGCGTATCGACGCCCTTGAACATTAATGCAGCGACGACCAACGGCGGCGGGATTGACGAGATCATTCCGATATCGGGGAGCAATTCCTCGTGCCGGGTTAACGACATTTATTTGATCAGCGGCAATACTGGGTCAACGATCGGTCTTGCGACATCTCTTAGCGGGGCCAACATAGTTCAGTTCTCTAATGGTGATCTTCTGGGATTTAATCAAACCGGGGCCACTGCCGGAGTGCTTAATCCACTGCGTGCTATCACGACTCCGGCAAGCATGCAGAGGATCAAGATGATCACATATTTCGTCGCGTCCGATGGAACCCTGACCCGGAGGGAATTCGCAAACATCCTTCCGGCGGTCGCTTATGTTGATGAACCGCTAGTCTATAACGTGGACGATTTTCAGATCACATACATTATGGACGACGGGTCTATAACCAACAATCCAAGCGCCGGCCCCGATGGAATCGCCGGAACGGCTGACGACGTTCAGTCAAATTTGACGGCTGTTCGCCAGATCCGATATACGGTCAGCGCCAGGTCGATCGAATTAAACTCCGCCGGTCAACCGTACAGAGAGACGATGACCTCGACCTTTAGCACCCGAAACATGGGGTACGACGTAAATTGAAATACCACCGAGGTACAACAACGATGAAGAATATTAAGATTGAGCAAAATAAAGGTGTACGGCTTATGAATGACGCAAATCAAAAGGGATCTGCGATCGTAATCGCTCTATTTGTTTTAGCCCTTGTCAGCGTCTTTGTCGCTTTGGCGATGTCGCGGTCGGCGGCTGATGCAGCCGCCATAGGCAATGAGACAGCCGAATCTCGGACATTTTACGCGGCGCAGGGAAGCCTGGAGTCGATGACCCGTAATTTTGACAAGATCTACGACGTCAGGCTCAATCCGACGGCGACAGACATAACAAATGTGCAGAATGCCGACGTTCCGGGACTCGCGGCTCCGGCGGGAAAATTTACTTTTAATCAGTCGGTGCTCCTAACATCGGCCCGCGTACCGGTTGTTCTTAACGGAGGGCCGTTTGGCGGGCTGTACGCGATCAGGGACACATGGCGGCTGCAAACAACCGCCACCGATACCAATGGCATAGTGACCGCCAGCACGGCAAATAATGTCGGCAGCCAGATTCAGCTAACGCGAAATATTTTGAATAATCTGATACCGATCTTTCAGTTCGGTATATTCTACGATGACGATCTCGAATTTCACCCCGGTCCGCGATTCGATTTTGGCGGCCGTGTGCATTCAAACGGCAATATCTTTTTAATGGCCGGTACGGGGCTGTATTTTTCGTCAAAAGTTACGGCCGCAAAAGAGGTGATTTCGGACGTTGCAAAAAATGGTACGGCCGCCACAAACTGGGGCGAAAACGTTTTCGTCAAAAACGCATCGAGCACATATGTCCAGCTTCACTATGACATGGGCAGTGCGCTGTCCTCGCCCGTAAATGGAGCCCCGGCAACGTCAAATCCTCTCCCGACGACCTATCCATCAGCAAACTGGACGACGAACAAGGCATTATTCGACGGCAATCTGGTGGCCCGTTCGCCGCTGTTGCAACTGCCGCTGAAACTTAACAGCGACCTTACGGGTCAGAATCTCGATCTCGTCGAGATCGTTAAACGTGGAAAGCAAGTTGGCGACTTACTCAACAATAAAACTGGAACAGTAACCGCCCCGAGCATCGTAGCGGTGACGGCGGCGACGGCAGATGACGATGTTACCGCTGGTGAAAGATATTACAACAAGACCGGTATTCGAGTTTCGCTCGCCGACAGCAAAGCGAAATTGCCGGGCTGCTCCACGTCAACCGCTACGCCGATAGCGACGCCGTGCGGCATTCGTCTCGACGGAGATATCGGCGGGCAGACCGCCGGAGGTGCCAATCACCAGGGGTATTTACCACGTGCAATGGTCGGCGGGACGCCATACCAGGCGACGGCGATAAACGGCGACCGCTTTAATACGGGCACGCCAGCCGGCCGGGAAACCTGGATCAAGGTCGAAACCGTCCAGTACAACACCGTCACGACCAACTTCGATACCGTCGACATTACCCAGGATTTCCTCTCGCTTGGCGTAACCGAGCCTCCTGATCCTGCGGCGTTTACGGTCAAAGATACGAGTTACGTCGCGAACGGGTACGATAAGCGTTCAATTATCAAACTCCAGCGATTTGCGGTTCAGGGCTCCGCCGCGATACCAAATACGACGTCGGCAACTGCCACGACCGGCTATATTTCGAATGCAGTTACGGGCGGAGTCACATACAACTATGTGATGCCCGCAACGATCTCGAATTCTCCGGCGGCCAATCGGTGCAGTGCGGTTGCTCGTACAGCGGTCAATGGCGGCACATACGCGGCGAACGGATTTACTAACGATAATGTGGCGGCAATGAAAACGGCTACCATCACTGGTTTAGCAGGCACCAAATATGGATGTATCGTTCCGTTCCCCATAAACATGTTCGATACCCGCGAGGGGCTTTATAATGATTCGACGGCGGTTTTTGATCCAAATACAGCATACGGTTCAAATGTTCCGTGGGCCGGCGTAATGAGCATGGTCGATATAGACGTGGCAAATCTGCGGACTTTTCTGAACGGCGCCTACGACGCAAACATGCCGACAACCACTCCTGCTGCAATAGCATTTGGCCGCGGGATGCGGTCTACCGATGTTCCAAGCAATGCCGGCTGGGTTTTTTACGTCTCCGATCGCCGGGGCGATTTCGACTTTGACGGCGAATACGACATGGAGGATATCTTCGGTCAAAACGACGGCATTCTGCAGACGGGCGAGGATGTAAACCAAAACGGCACGCTGCAAGCCGAATATAATAACGAAGCCGTCCGCTATACAGGTGCCGGAAATCACGTCTCGCCTGATATCGCGGCTGTTTTTGAGCATAAATATTATCGCCGCGGTGTCAGGCTTATAAACGGGACGCTTCCTCCGGGTAACTATGACAGTGTAACGCCGGCGAATACAAAAGGCTTTACGCTCGCGTCGGAGAATGGAGTTTACGTTGAGGGCGATTTCAATGCGACTGGCGTTGCTTCGTACGGCACGCCGACTCCGTCGACCGACTATTTGCCGCAGAATACTGTCAACCACATTCCTAGTTCGGTAGCTTCCGACGCATTGACGGTGCTTTCAAACAACTGGACGGACGGCAATAGTTTTACGTCGCCGTTCAATCTGGGAAATCGCACAACGACTGAGACGACACAGCGGTTCGGGCTGATCTCAGGCGACGCGATCACGACCCTGAACGCTACGCCCAACCAGGGCGGCGGCGATCTGCGGTTGAATGGCGGCGTCCACAATTTCCTGCGGTTCCTTGAGAACTGGGGCACCAATCTCAATTACGACGGCTCGCTGATCAACCTCTACAACGGCCACAACAACACCGGTGCGTTCAAATGTTGTAATCAGGTCTACTCGCCGCCGACGCGTAACTGGGTATTCGACGCGACATTCCTCGACGTCAACCGCCTCCCGCCCGGCACGCCGTATTTCCAGTACGCCCAGACCACAGGGTTTGAGCGGACCAATTTCTAACACCGATCCCAGGTCGGTCTGAAACCGAACGCCGGATCGTTCCCCCCGAACATCCGGCGTTTTTTCTTTGATTCTTTAGAGATCGGGAGTAAAATAACTCTGGAATCGCGGCCGCCCGGTCGTGATTCCATCTGGAGTCGGGTCTCTTGCGGTGTGGGAGACGCAGGGGAATCGCCCGACTCCTCGGAGGTAAGTCTTTGCGGCTGGGAACCGCAATACGCGACTTATCTCCACAATCCGGACGCCGGCCGTTGTGCAAACACGGCCGGCGTTCGATTTTGCGAACCACCGTGCAACGGACCATTGGTTTTTTGAACTTTGACTATGTGTTATCGTATTTGAGTCTAAGGACCGGTGTACCGATGTTCGTGTCCTTAACGCAATGAAAGAGCTTGTCTTAACTAACTGCCGGCTTGACCGGCGATACGATATTCACGAACAGCTTGGGAAAGGCAGCTATGCCGAGATCTACCTGGGCCGCGACTCGCTCGCGTCGCCCCGGTCGCCCCACAGCAGTGTTGTGATCAAGGCATTGAACGTCTTTTTGCAGGACGATCTCGACGCCGATCTCGAGCGGACGCTGGTCGAGAATTTTCAGAACGAAGCGGTCGCGCTCGATCGTGTTCGCCACCCGAATATCATCAGCCGGATCGGCCACGGGACGGCCCGCGATCTGCGCGGGACGGTGTTTCATTACTTGGTGCTCGAATACCTCTCCGGCGGCGATCTGCAAAACCTGATCCGAAAGCAAAAGATCCCGCTCAAACAGGCGCTCAACTATATCGAACAAACATGTGCCGGTCTCGGCCATGCTCATCGCAACGGCATCATCCACCGCGACATCAAACCGCAAAATTTATTGCTGACGGGCGATCTTTCGACGGTTAAGATCGCCGATTTTGGCGTCGCACGCGTCAACGTGTCCGATTCGCCGATAACGCGGGTCGGCACCAACATTTATGCTCCGCCGGAGCACAGCCCGATGTTTGCGGGCCAAACGGGAACACTAGCCTTTGCCCAATTGACGCCCGCCGCAGACATTTATTCGCTGGCAAAAACTGCGTTTACGATAATCACGGGCGAAGCACCACGCGCCTTTGCGCATAATACAATCACCGCATTGCCCGCGTCCGTCGAGAATGAAGAATGGGCCGCCGATCTGCTCCGCGTCCTGCGGCGGGCGACAAACGCCGATCCGCGTCTGCGTCATCAGGATGTCGAGGAATTTTGGGCCGACCTTGCCGCCGTGCGTCGGATCGACGCGGACGGGGAATTTACGACCGTCTTAAAGGAAAGTATTTCGGAGCCGCAGCCGCATGTCGCACGCGGTTATTCTCCGATCGCACCGGAGTTGCCGGATTTCGAGCCGGTTTCCGGCTCGCTCGATATAGCGACGACGCCATCTGCTTTTGTTCCGCCCGCGATGAAATACCCGGCTCCGGGACGGGCGACGGTAGCGATCAACCGCGGAAACAACGGCGTTGCCGTTACCACGGACGACGCCATGACGAAGAAACCGATTGAACCGGCCGTCGTAAAACCAAAAAAACGGCGGCGGTTGCGCCGATTGGCGGTTTTCGTTATCGTTTTAGGCCTGTTTACGGGTATTCTGTATGGGACGGCGAGCTACATGCGGGGCCGGGTCCTTTTGCCAGAGATCAGGAATCCGTTCAGGACGCAGACGGCGGTCGCGAATACCGACATTTTCCTGCGGTCCGGGCCGACCGCCGACGCTGATAAGATCGGGCTTGTGACGAAAAACTCTCGACTCAAAATTGTAAATTCGCAAAATAACTGGTATCAAATTGATGTGATCGAACAGGGACGGGTGCGGACTCCGCCGGATTCGACTACACGCGGATGGCTCAATGGCAAATACATTGACGTCGGCGATAATTAATTAAGACAGGCAAAGGAGACGAGCGGCTTGAGCATTCTGGAAAAAGTCAGACGGTGGATTGACGGTGACGGCGGCGAAGGCGTCCTCGAGGATGCGGCACGCGACGCGCAGATCAAACCACGCAGCAAGGCGGAGGAATTCATCGTCCAGATCGCCCGAGCGGTCGAGACCGTGATGCAAAACGAAATGGTCCCGCTGCCGCAGGGCACGACCATTATCCCAAGCGAATACACCATTTTTCTCAGCGGCGACGACGACAAGGATTGGCAGGGCGTCAAGCGAAAAGGCCTCGAACAAGGCCTTTATCACATCCTCGCCGAACGGGCGAAAGAGATCGCCGGCAAGAAAAAGCTTGAGACAAAATCGTTCGTGATCGAGCTGCGGATCGACGGCACGCTGGAAAAAGGGGACGTTCGGGTACAGCATAGCTGGGAAGATTCAGGCGGCAACAAAACCGGGGTCCTGGCGCGTCCGAAATCCATGCCGTCGGTACCGCCCAATCGAACGGTGCTGGTTCAACCGAACCCGCCCGACACTCGAACCCCAACGCGAAAGTCATTTGATTTTCAGGGTGCAAATCAGATGCCGCCGACATTTCCAGACGTAAATATCCAGCAAGCCGTACCTCTGGCTCCCGAAGAAGGCGAGGAAATGACGCACGTGAATTCGCGGATGACCGAGCTGTACAAGCTCGAGGTCTGGCGTGGCGGCGTCCGGCAAAATGTCGTTCCGATCTACCAAAAAGAGATAGTTGTCGGCCGCGGCTCCAAGTCGAAACCGGTCGACATCCCGCTCGCCGGCGACGTCGAGATCAGCCGCCGCCACCTGGCCCTCGTCACCGACGGAGCAGGGAATTTCTGGGCCGTCAACGAAGGCAAAAACGCCGCTGCGATCAACAATTACGAACTCCCCGCCGGCCAACGCGTTGCCGTCACCCCCGGCGTCCCGTTAAATATTTGCAGCTATATGCTGCGGATACAACCGAGATGAAAGGGCGACCATGGTTTCTCCGGGATATTTTGAGAAGTTTCACGGTAAGTATAGCCAGACCGTAGTGCGTAGGAGTTTGCCGTACGCTGTCGCGATATCGCCCCATTAACTCCGTTGCTATGAGTTCAGCCTACCTCGACATTTTAGACGTGTGAGCTTTGGATTTGCCCGATGTTATTCGTATTCGAAAGTCACTTTGTAGTAAACCTCAGCTAACGAAATCGAGTAGTCTATTGACTCAAAAGTTATTGAGGAATCTATACCAATAGCCTCCGAGAGTCGCCAAAATCCATCACCGTGTTTTTCAAATTTTTCGATTCGAATCTGATCCTGAGAAACCAATAAGTATTCACGTAGGCTTTCGATACTTCGATAGTATTGAAATTTTTTTCCTCGGTCATAACTTTCCGTCGATTCAGAAAGGATTTCGATTAGTATTAATGGATTTAACAGCGTGTCTGGAACGTCGTCCTGAAATTGTGGCTCGCTGCATACGACGACGAGATCGGGATATGTGTACAGTTTGGTTTTGGGAACAAACACACGCATTTCGCTCGGATAAAATTCACAATCACGATTTTTTAAAAACTGCCAAAGTAACCCGCCCAGATTTGCGGCTATCTTGTTGTGATTCCGGTTTGCTCCTGACATCGCTATCACAACACCGTCGCGATATTCGTGCTTCTCTTGCGAGGTGCGCTCAAATCCCAGAAATTCTTGCGGCGTCATTTTCTTTATCGGATTTGGATTCATATCACTCAGTTTTGGACAACTGCTTTCTCGACACGATTACACAACGTATCCGCTCGACTTCCGTTTGTCGAGCATAACTCAATAGGTTTTGAAGCGTTCGAAAATATGGTTACTGCTCGGTCATCTCACGCTGCATCTGAGGCAAATATGTTTTCCGCAGTTGGTTTGCAAAAATCTGAGCTTCGCGAAGCTGGTCGATGTTTGCCGCCAGATCGCTTTGAAACTGCTGCATGTTTTGCTGCAAAGTGACTCTGTCGCCCTGGAGTCTTTGACGCCTGCTTTCGCGAAGCTCTTCGGTTTCGGTCGTTCCCTCGAACGCAACACTGCGATCAATATTACGCGGGCGAAGATCTAATTCGGTCTGGGCCAATTTAGCACGGGTATCGTTCAATCTTTGCGTCAGATCGTACTGAATGCCCTGAAACTGCGCTACGCGCTGTTCGGCAGCCGTGAGGGCCTGGATTCCAAGCAGTATCTTTTGCCGTTGGTCTGTGATTATGGCGCCACCGGAATTGGCTTTGTCGAGAACGGCTTTGAGGCGTTCGTTCATCGACTGGACGCTTCGCGAGATAGTGGCAAGTTCGTTCGCGACAATGGCCACCGAATCGGGACTTATATTGACTGGCTGGGCGACTGGATACTGCGCGGATACGCAGAACGTGCAACTTACGATAATTGCCAACGGCACGAAAATCTTCATTTTCATAAACTTCTCCTCCTTTTGTTAATTCGCCAAACCGGTAATTTGTTGCATCAAGATCGCCATTACGTTGCATCAAGGTCGGCGTCGAACGGAAATTTTCTGCTTTCTTTGTTTGCGATCAATTCTGTCAAACTATTCATTGCGTTCGCGCGAAGCTCAGCCGGATAAACGAAGAGAGCCGCGTTTTGCTCAAATTCATCCATATCAAGCACATGATGCCTGCCATCCGGCCAAACCAGCACGTCGATGTCCAGATCGACGTAATCGAGTACGCCATTTTCAAAAGCCGGCGGCATATTGACGTTGCAATAATAGTTTCTCAAGGCGCCGTCGGGCAGCAGAAATCGAAAAACGTTGTACCAGCGATCAAGCCAGTAGTATTCATACGAAACGGTACCGCGCGGGATAAAGCCGAGATCGGCGTGCTCGACATCGCGATCGAATTTGCCAACAAAGAGCCTCATCGAACCTACGCTCTCGATCAATTCGGCATGCCACGTTCGCCGAATACTTTGGTCGTATTTGCGCGAATTGATCGTGACATTCATCTTTATTCGGCGTCTGTCCGCACGACCATCACGGAGCAATGAGCATGGTGCACGACCGAATCCGACACCGAGCCCAGCAGCAGCCGCTCCCACTGTTTATAGCCGTGCGAGCCAATAACGATAAGGTCGGTTTTTATCTCTTCGGCTGTCTCGACGATGCGGCTGTCGGGCGATCCGAATAAAATTTCGGTGCTCAAATCGACCTTTTCCTTGCCAAACGACGCACGGACTTTTTCGCTGGTTTCGGCGACGACCTTGGCGGCGTTCTCGCGGGCGGCTTTCTCGATCTCGGTCGAGTCGGGAATATAGCCGCCGTAAATGTCGATCGCCATCGGCAGGGCCATATCGACGACGCAGATGATCTTTACCGCATCACCGTCGGCAAGTTTTATCTTTCCAAGCATTTCGGCTGCGGCTTCGCCGTGTTTTGTGCCGTCTGTAGCAAGCAGGATCTTCATTTTGGCTTTCCCCCGTTATAAGAACTTTTTCGATGGAGCTATTTTAGCTTGATTTGTTGCGAAATGAAACGAATTTAATCGTCTTCGTTCTCGCCTGCACCGGTATATGTGCTGCGAAGCTTGCCGAGCAAGTCAAAAAGCACGAGACGCTCGGTCTCGGTGAGGCCGGTAAGGCAGCTTTCCTCAAGCTCAAGCCACTGGGCCTCGATCTCCTCGCGCATCTCGCGGCCGCGTTCTGTCAGGAAAATCCGCTTCGAACGGTTGTCGCCATCGATCCTGGTTCGGGTGACAAGACGTATTTCGATGAGGCCGTCGACCATTTTGGTTACGGTCGGGGCGGCGACGTTTACCCGGGCGACGAGGTCGATCAGCCGTAGGCCGTCATGCTTCCATAATTCGAACAGGACAAAGATCTGTCCGCCGTGCAGACCGATCGTGCCCATGTGCCGCTCGAGGGAATTGCGGAACGCCGTCGTGACTTTTGCCAAAAGGTAACTGACCGTGTCTTCGAATTTGATAAGCTCCGCCATGATTGATCCCGCTTAAGTGCTTAATTATAAAACAGTTAGCCGTGAAACCAGATTATCTTAGCCGGCTACTAATGGATTATTAGCTTGCTAAGTAAATATTATTAGCAGGCTAATAATTAAAAATTAGCACGGTATGCTTTAATAATGAAGTGGGCTAAGATAAATTTATGGAAAATGCCGATAAACTTAAAAATGCACGCAATATCCTGCTTAAGCTGCACAAATCCATGCTCGATCTCGAACGCGAAATGTACGAGGGGCTCAATGGTTCGCTGACGTCGTCACAATTTGTGAACCTGTTAATGGAAGACGAGGATTTTGCCTGGTTGCGTAAATTTTCGATGCTGATTGTCGAGGTAGACGAGATGTTCTCGTCAAAAGAGGGAATTCCGGACGGGATGATCGAAGCCAATTTAGGCAAGGTCAAGGAACTGGTTGAAATGACCGAGCCGGACGATTATTTCAGGGCAAAATACCAATTCGCAATACAGCGAAGCCCCGACGCGGCGGGGCTTCATAGTCAACTGAAAAAACTCTTATCAGAACCCGCCGCGTAAGCGGCGGGCACATATGCCATTCTGATGCAACGTCCATACCGCCCGCTCACGCAGGGGGGGGCCGACCTAGTTTCTTCCGCTTTTCTTCCAATCTGAAAGGAATCCTTCCAGCCCCTTATCCGTCAATGGATGCTTCACTAATTGCTGAATTACTTTGAAGGGGATCGTCGCGACATCCGCCCCGGCCAGAGCACAATCGACAATATGTACCGGATGGCGTATGGATGCGGCCAAAACTTCGGTTGCAAAACCGTAATTATCGTAGATCTGAACAATATCGCGAATCAACGCCATCCCGTCCCAGGCCGTATCGTCCAGACGCCCGATAAAGGGCGAAATGTACGATGCACCAGCTTTAGCCGCCAAAAGGGCTTGCGCGGCCGAGAAGCAGAGAGTGACGTTGACCTTGGTACCCTCGCCCCGGAAGACGCGCGTAGCTTTAAGCCCGTCGAGCGTAAGAGGGCACTTGACGACGACATTCGGTGCGATCTTTGCCAGCTCGCGGCCCTCGGCGAGCATTCCGGCCGTGTCAAGCGCAGTTACCTCGGCGGAAACATCGCCCTTGACAATCGCACATATCGCGGCGATACGTTCCTTAAAATCAATGTCGCCTTCTTTTGCGACAAGCGTCGGATTGGTCGTCACGCCGTCGATCAAACCGAGTTCATTAGCCTCTTTTATTTCATCTAAATTAGCTGTATCGATAAAGAATTTCATATGTTTTCTCCCTGATCTATGTGTCCTCTGTGGTGAAAATGCCTATTTAACCGGGTTTCTCAAGCTACCGATGCCCTCGATCTCGACCTCGCAAATGTCGCCGCTTACCATCTTCGAAACCCCGGACGGCGTTCCCGTCGCAATAACGTCTCCTGCATTCAATGTCATCATGTTAGAGATATATCGTATCAGAAAATCGACCGGGAATACCATCTGCGATGTGCGTCCGTCCTGTTTTATCTCGCCGTTGACCCGGCAGACGACGCGAATATCAGTAACGTCCAGTTCCGTTTCGATCGCCGGACCGATCGGGCAAAATGTATCAAACGATTTCCCACGAGTAAACTGAACATCCTTTCTCTGAATATCGCGAGCGGTAACGTCATTGAGACAGGAATAGCCGAGGATATACTCACGTACATTATCAGTGTCCGTTAAGTCCTTGCAGGTCTTTGAGATAACCACCGCAAGCTCACCTTCATGTTCAACTTTATGTGATTGTTTGGGAATGACGATTTGTTCGTTGTTTCGGATTACGGCGGATGGGGCTTTCAGAAACAGCAGCGGCTCGGTCGGCACTGAATTGCCAAGCTCGGCGGCGTGTTCAGCATAATTGCGACCGACGCAGACGATCTTTGACGGAGAAAAATTTGGATCAAGTGTGATCTTCATACATTTTAAGGAGCCGTTTCAGAGACGGTTTCGGACGGGGGACTCACGTTGCCGGCTTTGTCGGTGGCGGTCAGATAATAATAATAGGTCTTGCCCGATTCGATCTTGGTGTCCTGAAACGTGTTTGTTTTCACGAATTCCGGCGTCAGCAGATCCCATCGGGCCTTGGGCAGATTTGCATCGGTCGACCGATAGATCTTGTAACCGGCGATGTCTTTTTCAGGGTTAACGGCAAAAAATATTGAGATCGTGCCTGGTGCGGCCGCGACGGTTATCGCTGACGGAGCAGTCGGAGCAAACGTGTCAACGGCCTTGAATTTGACAATATTCGATTCCGAACTCTCGACCGGCTCGGCCTGGACCCCGACCGAAACCGCCCTTACAAAGTAGAAATAATCCGTGCCGAAATCAAAGAAGTCATCATCAAAATCGGTGGCCGAGAGCGGCGTTTTATTGAGCTTGATCGCAGGCACCTTTTCCGAGGTCGAGCGATAAATGTTGTATCCGAGAATGCTCACCGGTGCCGATCCGTCGATGTTTGACGCGGGCGGCTGCCATTTGAGCCTGATCGCGTCCTGCGACGGTTCGGCGACAAGGGAACCGGGCGTCCCGGCGACTTTGGACGTTGGCTCGATCAGCAGGGAATTTGAGAACGCGGCCTTTTGCCCCGAAGCATTTACAAAGCGGATCGCATACCGCAGCCGTGCCGCCTGGCCGGCAAAGGCGAGCGTGTCTTTGTACAAAAGCTCCTTCGCACCAAAATCAGCATTAGTGATCGGCATCGCGGCAACCAAGGTGCTGCGATTGGCAAATTCCTCTTCGGAAAGCTGCAGCGGGGCAGTCACGGGTTCGGCCAAGCGGTAAACATCGGCGCGGCTGATATTCAAAACACTTCCGACCGCGGCATTTCTGGTTGGCATTTTCCAAGAGAGAATGACCTGATTACCACGTTGATAGCCCGAGATCTCGACACGCTGTAGCACGCGTTCCTTTGGCGGAACCGGAACACCGCGTTTTCCACAGCCGATGCTTAAAAGCACCACAAGCGCTATAAGTGCTAATGCCGCTTTAGCCGCCAAGTGCTTAAAGCGTTCCAGACCGCAGACGCGAATGTGCTCGACAGTGTTTAACATCTGCTTAACTATAAAATATACTGGCGCAGATTTTGATCCTGAATCAAACTGCCTAACTTGTCGTCGACATATTCCGCGTCGATCCGCTGGTTCTTTTCTTCCAACTCACCACCAAGGAAGCTGATCTCCTCAAGCAACTTTTCGACCAGCGTATGCAGACGCCTGGCCCCGATGTTTTCAGTGCTTTTGTTGACCTCCTCGGTCATTTCGGCAAGCCGGTCGATGGCGTCTTCGGTAAAAGTGAGATGAATTCCCTCTGTGTTTAAGAGTGCCTGATATTGCTTGATTAAGGAGTTTTTCGGCTGCACGAGTATCCGCTTAAGGTCGTCAATCGTCAGCGATTCAAGCTCGACGCGGATCGGAAAACGGCCTTGCAACTCGGGGATCAGGTCCGAAGGCTTTGCAACGTGAAAGGCTCCGGCCGCGATAAACAGGATATGATCGGTGCTGACCATGCCGTATTTTGTATTGACGTTGGTGCCCTCGACTATCGGCAGCAGGTCGCGTTGAACGCCTTCGCGCGAAACGTCCGGGTTCCCTCCTGATTCGCGGCCGGCAATTTTATCAAGCTCGTCGAGGAAAATAATGCCCGATGATTGCGTCTTTTCGAGCGCCCGACGGGTTATCTGTTCCATGTCGACGAGGCTTTCCTGCTCGTCGCGAGTTAGGTATTTACGTGCTTCGCCGACGGTCAATTTCTTTTGGACAGTCTTTGCCGGAAACATATTCCCGAACATATCCTTCAAATTAACGCCCATGTCTTCCATGCCCTGGCCGCCGATGAAATCTATCGTCGCGTTGGAACGGTCCTGGGTCTGGATGTCGATCAGGCGGTCGTCGAGGTCGCCGTTTCGAAGCTGTTCGCGGAGCTTTTCCCGCGTCCGATAATGCGATTGCGGCGTTTCGGCCTCGGTTCCTTCTTCCTGCGTCTGATAACGTAAATCCGAAGGCGGCAACAGAATATCTAGGAGGCGTTCCTCGACATTTTGCTCGGCCCGCGGCAGCACACCCTCGAAAGCTCCCTGCTTCGCCATATCGACGGCAACCTCGGTCAGTTCGCGGACCATGCTCTCTACATCGCGGCCGACATAGCCGACCTCGGTAAATTTTGAGGCCTCGATCTTGATGAACGGGGAATTGGCGAGCCTTGCGAGCCGCCGCGCGATTTCGGTTTTCCCAACGCCGGTCGTGCCGATCATCAGGATATTTTTAGGCAAAACATCCTCGGCGATCTCGGGCGGCAGCTTTTGACGGCGGATCCGATTGCGTAGGGCCACCGCCACGGCTTTTTTGGCCGCGTTCTGGCCGACGACGTACTTATCCAACTCCGCAACTATCTGCCGCGGCGTCAGGTCGTCAAGATTTCGTTTTTCAGCGGTTTCGCCGCTCAGATAAATAGGCATACAAGTCAGTGCCACCTGCGGTAGCGGGTGCTTAAACTAACGGATCCGATCAGTAAAATGTCAACGGTCAACTTTTTATGGGATTTCGACATGTTAAGTATGACTTCGAACGCATCATCAACCACCCGCTACCGCAGGTGGTACTGACCTAGATCTCTTCGACGATAATATCGGAATTAGTGTAAATACAGATCTCACCGGCGATCCGCAAAGCTTCCTCGGCGATCTCGCGGGCCGTTAATTTCGTATGTTTCATCAACGCCCGCGCCGCCGCGAGAGCGTACATGCTACCCGAACCGACCGACAGCAGCCCATCGTCGGACGAGATCACATCGCCCTTGCCGGATATGAGAAAGGCGTCTTTGCTGTCGGCCACGATGAGCAAGGCTTCGAGATTTCTAAGATATTTATCGGTGCGCCAGTCTTTGCTCAGCTCGATCGCGGCCCGTTCGAGCTGGCCCTGAAACTGCTCAAGCTTGGTCTCAAACCGTGTCAGCAGCGAGAATGCATCGGCTGTCGAGCCTGCAAAACCCGCGAGGATATTGCCGTTCGAGATGCGGCGAACCTTGCGGGCATTGCCTTTGATGACGGTTTCGCCGAGCGTCACCTGGCCGTCGCCCGCCATTGCAATCTTACCGTCGCGTTTGACGAGTAGGACCGTTGTTGAACGGATCCGGACGCTATTTTCTTTCTTCGGCATAAAAACTAAATGATAAGGTTTTAATTTCAAATGCTCAAATTGACATAAATGGTCTATTTGTTTGAACATTAGTGTTTATGGTTAAGCGTCCGAAGATCGGTATTACAATGCGGGTTGAGCTAGCGACGAGCCGGTTTTATCTCGGCCGCGACTACAGCGAAGCGGTCGAGGCTGCCGGCGGCGTGCCGATCCACATAAGTTTGATTCCGAAACCGGAATATATCGCCGCCGTGATGGCCGATCTGGACGGAATTTTGCTGCCGGGCAGCAACACCGATGTCGATCCGCATTATTACGGCGAAGAGCCGCGTCACGAGCTCGGCCCCGTAATACCTGAGAAAGACGAGACCGACCGGCTCGTGATCGAGGAGGCCGAGCGGCTGAATCTGCCTCTGCTGGCGATCTGTTACGGTATGCAGGCCCTGAACGTCATTCGAGGCGGCACGCTCATTCAGGATATTGAATCGCAGCTGCCAAAGAGCATCAAGCATGAACAGGGAGCCCCCGCGCTTCGTAATTCTCACGGACTAAAGATCGCTGCGGGCAACATTTTGTCTGACCTTCCGGCCGCGAAAAAGGGAAAAGATGCGATACGCGTAAATTCGTCGCATCATCAGGCTGTCGACAAGGTGGGACGGGCGTTGAAAGCCATTGCATGGGCAAAAGATGGCGTGATCGAAGGAATTCAGGACACCCGGAAAAATAGGTTCATTCTCGGTGTGCAATGGCACCCGGAGCTTTCGACCGGATACGACGATCTGTCGCGCGAGATATTCGAGCTGTTTGTAGAAAAATGCCGCAGCGGAAATAATTAGTAACAAACGGCGCGGTTTTACGTACTACTATTTTGTGTTTGTCGGGTTCAGGGGCTTTAATGTAATACATTAACGTATAAGTCTCTGTTAATAGTCTTATTTGTAGTAGTTTAGAGGCATTAAATTAAAGTTGAAGATTCACAAAAACTTTACCGATTTAGTTTAAGAGTTGAGAGTTAATTGATGAACAATCCAGTCATAATTGGAATCATTTCATGGCTTGTACCGGGAGCGGGCCATCTCGTGCAGGG
Source organism: Pyrinomonadales bacterium (assembly GCA_038227175.1). Classification (GTDB taxonomy): domain Bacteria; phylum Acidobacteriota; class Blastocatellia; order Pyrinomonadales; family Pyrinomonadaceae; genus OLB17. Next base: position 99,142 of record JBBRPZ010000018.1, read on the forward strand.
GCGGTACATTCGCGGCGGAATCATTGCCGTTGTCGTCTGGTTGATGTTTGGTATAGCGATCGCGAGCGGCGGTGCACATTATCCAGGCTTCGATTTTAAGGACGGAGCATTGCTATATTTGCTAAACATTTTTGCCCGTTTTGGTAACGGCCTCGGGGCTATCGTGAGCTTTATCATGGCTGGTACGCCATCACCGAATGTAGCTGCACTAGCGACATTTGAATACGGCGGCAGATTTCTCGAAGTGGCCGGTCTCCTCAATTATCTCGCGGTCATCGACGCTGTAGATATCGCACTCGGGAGAAAAAAATGATTCATTTTTTATACCTTGTCGGATTCGCATTTTTCGTCTCGATTGCCTTCGCCGCCTTTGCCAACGGCACGACCAAAGAAAGGGTCATCTACGGCGTTAAGACATTCTTACAGTTTGTTCTGGTGAGTCTTGTTTTGGCCTGGGTCCTATATTTTATCCCTTGGTAAAAGTCCTTGAAGTGGGGAAATAGTCATGCCGTTGTTCGAGACCGAGAGCCTGGTTATAAAAAGCTACAATCTGGCCGAGGCGGATCGGATCGTTGTGCTTTTGACGCATGATCATGGGGTCGTGCGCGGTGTCGCAAAGGGAGCGAAACGGCTGAACAGCAAATTTGGCAGCGGGCTCGAGCCGTTTTCGGTTGTGCAGGCGACGTATTTTCAAAAGGATTCGAGCGAGCTGGTCTCGATCCAAAAGGTCGATCTCGTCCGTTCGAATTTCGACGCGGCGGGGAATCCCGATTTTTTGCAGAAATTCTCGTATCTAGGCGATCTGTTGGTGACGATGTCGCCGCCCCACGACCCAAACGAGACGCTTTACCGAATGGTCAACGCGTGTGTCGAGACGGCCGCTAAGGACCTGGAAACCCTTTTGAGCACAGGCGTTTACTTTGAATTGTGGATGTTGCGGCTCGCCGGGTACTTGCCGGATTGGACACGATGCGACGGTTGCGGGCGGGCGTTTGATGAGACGGAGAACGCGAATGTCCAGACGAATTATCATCTAATGTGTTTGTCGTGCCGACGGGGCGGTGCACCGCGTCCGTTTAGCAGCGTCAGCCGGGCTGTTGCGGCGGCGGCAAGACGGCTGGCTCCCGGGGAATTTGCGGAATTCACGGCTGACAAACACGACCAGCTGAGATTCATCTCGATCATCTTAAAGCAAATGGTCTCGACCGCGATCGGCAGGGAGATCGCCGGCGAAAAATCACTCGCGATCAATAGTTAACGGCATAAATGACACGCCTGGGCTGGCTCATCTCAAAGTATCTGCTGCGGACGATCGTGCCGTATTTTGCCTTTTCATGGCTGCTGCTGAGCGTGATCCTGTTTGTGCAGCAGGCGAGCCGTTATTCGGATATTTTCTTTAGCGTTAACATCCCGACAAACCTGATTTGGCAGCTGACGATCGCTCTGATACCGAACGTCATCACCTTTACGTGTCCAATGGCGATGCTCGTCGGCACGATCATCGGCCTGGCCAAGATGCAGGGCGACAGCGAGTTGGTGGCCATTCGAGCGTCGGGTGTCGGCAATTTGCAGATCGCCGTTCCGATCATTATTCTCGGTATTTTGCTGTCGTTTTTTGCTTTTTTCGTCAATCTGAAGGGTGTGCCGGTTGCTGCATCGTTGGTTCGAAACGTAGCTTTACAGACCGCGATAACGAAGCTCGAATCACCGCTCGAACCCGGAGTTTTTAACACCGAAGTTGCGGGCTACACCATTTATGTCAAAGGCGGCGATCTCGAAACCGGTCGCTGGAAAAACATATTTATCTACAGCGAAGACGCCAAAGCGGGAACTGTGCGTCTGATAACGTCAACGCGAGGCCGCGTTGATACGACCGATCAGCTTTCGGAGCTGGTGCTCGAAAACGCCTCGGTGTCGACGCTTCCGGTTGTGCCGGGACAGGGAAAGTACGTCTCGGAAAGCATCGGCGAGGTGCGGCTCGCGATCAAAACTCGTCGGAGCGAGCTGATCGATAAATTGACCAGTTCCAATCTCATGCCCGAGGAACTCGGCCTCGCGCAATTGTCGGAATACGCCGCAAATGCCGACGGCAAAGAAAAGATCGAGGCCCAGCTCATCTGGCAGAGGCGGATACTGTTGTCGATCACGCCTTTCATTTTTTGCATTCTCGGCACAGTGATCGTCTTGCGGTTCAATCGCGGCGGCCGCGGTTTTGGCATCGCCGTCGCGCTTGGCGTTCTGATCGGGTTTTATCTGCTCGCGTTTCTCGGCGAACAGCTCGCCCGGACGGGGAAGGTCAGCGTCCTCGTTGGGAGCCTTATGCCGATTGGTGCGAGCGTCGTTATCGGGCTATGGTTCGGCTTTTCGCGGCGGATCAATTTTTGGAGCGGTGTCTCCGCCAGCCTTGGGGCTGTTTGGGTAGGACTGAGGACAGCACCCAATAAGATCCAGATCCGGTATCTGTTTGTGGATGTGACCACGGGCCTGCGCGATTTCGATCTTGTGCGTAATTTGCTGAAGAATTTTCTGCTGACACTAGCGTTCCTATCGGCGATCTTTATTATTTTCACCGCGTTCGAGCTTTGGAAATTTGCCGGCGCGATGGATGGCGGCATCGTTCTGCTGATCAAATATCTCTTTTATTTGCTTCCGTTTATCTATCTCCAACTCGTGCCCTCCGCCGCGATGATCGGCACACTCGCGACATACGTGATCAAATCACGCCAAAACGAGATCGTCACCTGGACTTCCGCCGGACAAAGCGTTTACCGGCTGCTGCTGCCGTGTTTTCTGCTCATGGCCCTACTCGGCGGCGTCAATTGGGTGATCCAGGAACGCGTTCTACCGCGTGCAAACCAGCTCCAGGACGCGACGCGGGAACTGATCCGCAACCGCGGAATCGTCGACAATCAGCCCGGAAAATTCTGGATCGCTAATGACGAGCGTATTTATTCTTTCAAATTGCAGACCTCTGCGTCTGATAACGATAAGCGTGACCTCTCATGTGCCGCCGGCTGTGCGACCGACCTCTCGGTTTACGAATTTGGCGATAACGGGACGCGATTGCAATCTGTGTACCGCGCAAAACTTGCGAAATGGGAATCCGGCCGGCTGGTTTTTCTCGGCAATGTCGAGAAAAGCGAGATGCACGAAGGGAAGGTCGAGACTAAGAAGCAACAGGGCGGGGAACTGGCGGAGGCGAACAACCCGTTTGCGGGCCTGAAGACAAAACCGAGCCACTTGACGACCGCCGAGATCAAAACACGCATCGCCACGAGCGATTCCGACCTCGAACGCAGTAATCTGATGGTCGCGCTTGAGAAAAAGTACACAACGCTTTTTTTACCGTTCGTCCTGGCCCTGTTTACGGCCCCGTTTTCATTGAGCGTGAGCCGGAAAGGGAAAGCCGTGACGGTTGGCTACGCGATCGGCCTATGGCTGCTGTTTACGGGAACGAGCAGCGTTTTCGAGCAGCTCGGCCTCAACGGCTTTCTCACGCCGCCTCTCGCGGTCTGGTCGCCGCTCGTAATTTTTTCGATGCTCGGCATTTATCTTCTTTCAAAGATCAAAACCTAAACTCTTTGGTATAGTTACTTTATGGCCGAAAACATAGCCGAAAAGCCAAAACGAGGCTGGTTTCATCCGCAAACGCTTCTCGATTGGTCGTACGAACTCGGGATAATCGGGAAAGGTTTAAACGGAACGTTGGAGATCGTCGGCGGGATATTGCTCTTGGTGCTGCCGGCCGCGACGATCGAGGGGCTGTTCGCGTGGCTTGCCGGTCTATTTAGCAGCGACCCGACGACGTTTATTGCCCGCAACCTATTGCACATCGGCGCCGAACTCGCGACCGGCGGCACGACGGCTGCCCTGGTATTTTTCCTGCCGCACGGCCTTGTCAAAGTCGGCCTTGTCGTCGCGCTGCTCCGTCAAAAACTGTGGGCCTACCCGTGGGCCCTCGTCGCACTGACGGCGTTTCTGATCTATCAGATATACCTGGTCGTGGTCCACCAGACGTTTTTAATGGTATTTCTAGTCGTGCTCGACACCGTGATTATCTGGCTCGTCTGGCGCGAATGGGAAAAGGTCACCGGCCGCAAACCCGACCCGACCGCATAAGCCGCCCCTTGTCAGGGACGGGAGCGGCAGCCGCACGGGGATAATCTAAGCGACTACCGGCCCCGTCACTACCGTTCCCGGAACTGATCTCACGAGACCGAAACTCCCGATGTTAACTAAATGGCTAATGGTTTTATTGCCTGAACCAGTGCTACCTGCGACGGTAATATCGGCGGTGGTATCGATAAACGCGGCGGTACCGGCGGTGATATACGCGGCGGTATCTATAAACAGGGCGGTATCGGCGGTAATATCTGCGGCGATATCTGCGTCTATACCTGATTTGAGATGCATTTCCTACTGAGGAGGATGCTGATACGGATTTTTCACCGGTCGCTGCATTGTCCAGCTCCGGGAAGAAGGTCACAAACGACGCCAACAGCAAGAAGAGAATGATTATTTTCTTGTTCATACGGTCTCCTTTGAATTTACGACTAATCAGTTAAATGTTTCGGATCGTAGATTATCACGGAAAGCGGAAAAAAGGTAGAGATGCGACCCGACCCCCGTATCCGGATATTTTTGCCTTTTTACTTTTGACTTAAGTTGGTCGTCGTATGTTCCGTGACGGATGCGGGGACGAGATCGTCCGTTTCGTAGATCGACCGTTGAGGCCTGATATAGTCCATCTGGCCCGGCGGGAGCGCGGCGGGATCGTCCTTTATGGCGAGTGCCTTAAGCCCGCGTGCCTGCACGAACCTTGAGATGCCGGTTGCGATGAAAACGAACGCAAACGTTAGCGGCAGCAGCCAAAAGATCCCGTCGTAAGGGGGCCGGGACCATATCACCGCCGCGACGAACAAAAAACCGATACCAGCAAGCACGCCGTATATTCCGCGACTATTGAGCGCGATGGCTTTCTCCGCAAGCGACGTCGACGACTTCGGCGGCTTACCCTCAAGCGCCGTCGTTACACCGTCCAGATCCGCCCCGCACCCACGGCAAAACTTTGACTTCTCGACATTCTGAGACCCGCATTTTGGACAATACATAATCCTTCTCTTTTAATACGATCCACCAAGTCAAACGGTTCCAATAAGCCCCTAAATATCAGCTCGCTTTTTTCGGAGGAGCGGTTTCGCGAATGATCTCGCGAAGAGCGTTATCGGAAGACATTTTGCCGTCGAGATAAGCTTGCCAGTATTTCTCAAGCGGGCCCTGGTCTCCGCTGAAAGGCCCTGCATACATCCGCGTAATGATCGGTTTGTAGTCCAACACGCCGCGGCGGACGAGGGTGCGCCGCGTCAGCTCCCCCGACGTATAGAACAAGATGGCGTGCCACAGGTTGGACATCGGCCTCAGGCCGAGCTCTTTTGAGATGCGTGCAAGGTCGGCGCCGACCGCACCAGAAGTCGAACCGACGATAACGTGCGAAGGCTCGTGCAGAAGGCTTTCGAGCGCGAGAAAGCCCTGGGCCGCCGGGTTGTTCTGGCTCTGGATGACGACGTGAGCAGTGGCTCCCTCGCCAACTGTGTATGCTCCGAACTGCCATCCGAGGGCCGTAAAATCGACGTGGATCTTTGTCGGAAACTGCACGCCATAAGCCTTTTCATGAGCGGCGATCAATTCATCCGCCGCCGATTGGAGCATCGGCACGGCAATCGACATACAGAATTTGTTTATCCGGTCGTCCTCGCTCCACTGCGCTTTTTTGTAGATCGGCATGAAACGATCGAGGATCTTAGCGGCCGCCGCCGGTATCGACGCGGGTAGCTTCGGGCCGCTCGTTGCCGAGAGAGCGGCGTTCATCAGCACAAGTTCCTGATCGAAGATCGGGTCGCGTTTTCCGAGAAAGACGCCATAGGCGTCCACACCCTTGTTCCATTCCACAAGGTCTTCGCCCGCGATCAGCGAAGGCTTCTCATCCTTGAACCGAGCTTGATACAGCAGCCGCTGGTGGAGATTGACCCAAGCGTTGCTCTGCATGTGATACCGGCCGACCTTGATCGGCGTGTTCTCGAATGCCCGGTTAAAATCCGCGCCCGCCTGCGCCCGCACACCCACACCGCAAACCAAAACCACAGCCAAAAGAAAAATGATCTTTACTCTCATGATTGTCGAATATATCAGATGACGCACGACCCTGCCACACCGGGGTCGTTGAGAGGCCCACACGCAGTAAGCGCACCCTGTTGGTTATTGCGTAGCGGACGGCATGTGGGTACACGAGCACTCATGTCGCGCCGGTCGCTACCGCTCTCGGTACTGACCCGGACGCAAACACAGAAGGGTTTTTGCCACGAATGACAAGAATTGCACTAATATTTAAGAGCCAAAATTAGTGTTATTCGTGCAATTCGTGGCAAAACTTTGCTGACACTTTGCCCGATTTGTGTTCAAATGATTCTTATCGAGTCATCGTTTAAGTGTGGAGGGAAAATTCTATGAGGATGATCGTATTTATGAGCGTCGTTTTGCTGGTTGCGGGGGCGGCGTTTGGGCAGGGCGAACTGTTTACCGCGATGAAGGGGACGGCCACGCCTTCGTTTCAGATGACGGATGACGCCGGACGCTGCCTCGTCTTTGGCAAGCACATCGTGAAGATGACCCAGAGCGAGGATGGCGGCGAGAACGTGAATATATGGATGCGCGAAGGCACGGCCCGGGGAACCGAGGCGTGCGAGGTGAAGGCCAGACCGTACGCGAAGATCAAGGATGCGGACAATAACTCGTTCTACGGCATATCGACCGACTACTTTTTTATCGACACCGGCACATCGGTCGATTCGCGCCTATTATTCATTTACAACACCGACACAGGCCGCGAGATCGTGAAGGTAGGTTATCAGAACGAGCCAAGCCTCGAGGGCGGCAGGTTTTTGCTGTACGACGAGCCTTCGGATAAGAAAGGGCCGATCTCGTCGTGTCCGCAAGCCGCGAAATGGAAACGCCAGGGCGGCGGAGTCGGCTGGGTCCAGGGCAAGAAAATGGACCTTAAGACACAAACAGTGACGAAAATCGGGGTGCTTCGCTGCGTTTACATGGAGTAGTTGGGCCGGTTGGCAGTCGGCGGTTGGCAGTAGGCAGTAAGCGGAAGACCGTAGGGTAGGCAGAAGACAGAAAGCAGAACGCAGAAGATAGTATGGGGTAGGCAGTAGGCAGTAGACGGTAGGCAAGAATTTTAGAAGTAATTAGGGATGCTTGCTTTTCAGTCATAATTATTCGACTTAAGGCTTGACTGCCGCGTCATATGTGATTGGAGGTAGTGCGAAATAATTGGCATCGGTCTTTAAAGGTGTACAATGGGAACATATTGACAATACATTTCGGTTGCCGGGGGATCAGGGGGAAATCATGAAATTTACGATTTTGAAAAGCACGCGAATAGGGACTTATTTGCCGTTGGCGGCGTTCGTCGTAGTCGGACTAGGTTGTGTGGTCGGCGTTTCTGCTCAGGACAAGCGAACCACTACGACTCCGTCGGCAAAGCAAAAACCTGCTAAAAAGACCACTGGTACCGGCACGGGTACTGCGACTGGTGCGGGCGTCGGTAACGGGACAGGCGCGGGAACCGGTGTCGGAACAGGTGCAGGGGTCGGTACGGCTAACGGCAGTGGAATTGGTGCCGCCAACGGGACCGGGATCGGGGCAGCGAATGGCACGGGGATCGGAACTCCGAGCGGAAACGGAATGGGTACGCCATCGGGCGAGGGCCTTGGCGTCCGCCGCGTAATCATTATCGGCAGCTCGTCCGGCGACGTAGTGGGCTCACCGATGCCAACCGATCCCTTGACCGGGACCGTTGATGGGACTACAACTACGGTGCCGGCCGCGTCCGTAAAAACCGACCAGAAACCGGTCGTTTTGCCACGAACATATATAAAAGACTCCGACAGCCGCTGCTACTACGTCACCATTACCGGCTCGAAACATTTTGTTGCCCGGGCCAATTGTTCGCTGTATCGATAGGACTGGTGGGGCAAGCATCGCTGCTTGCCAGCGTTCGAAAGAACGCTTAAGCTCCGACGTCATTCAATTTGAAAGGTACAAAGCTAGGTCACGCCGGAGGAACAGGCGTTTGCAAGCAGGGATGCTTGCCGCTCCAGTCACAGTAAAAGGTCGGCGACAGCCAGTGGGCAGAAAGGCAGGTTAGGAAAAGAAAAGGCCGTAGGACTTCGGAATTTCCGACTGCCGACGGCCTACTGCTTTACTGCCTACCGGCGCTACGTTCCTGTTTCCCAACTCGACATATACTCGAGCATTTCCGGCGTGAGTTCGTCCATCGAGATGCCCATGGCGCGGAGTTTGAGGGAAGCGATCTCCTGATCGACTTCGGGCGGCAAGACGTGGACGCCGGCGGCTAGTTTGCCGTGCTGTTTGACGAGATACTCGGCGGACAGGGCCTGATTGGCAAACGACATATCCATGACCGAAGCCGGGTGGCCCTCGGCGGCGGCGAGGTTGATCAGGCGGCCTTCGCCGAGCACGATCACGCTCTTGCCGGCGTGGGTGATGTATTCTTCGACGAACGGCCGGCGTTTGACCGCCTCAGCCGACATTTCGCGAAGTGCATCGAGGTTCAACTCAAGGTCAAAGTGGCCGCTGTTGCAGACGATCGCACCGCTCTTCATATTCTCGAAGTGCGGTTTGTCGATAACGTGGCGGTTGCCCGTAACGGTGACGAAGAAATCGCCGATCTTGCAGGCCTCAGCCATCGGCATCACGCGGAAGCCGTCCATAACGGCCTCGATCGCCTTGATCGGGTTGATCTCGGTGACGATGACGTTCGAACCCATGCCGCGGGCACGCATCGCGACGCCCTTACCGCACCAGCCATAGCCGACGACGACCATGTTTTTGCCGGCGAGCAAAATGTTGGTCGCGCGGATGATGCCGTCGAGTGTCGATTGGCCTGTGCCGTAACGGTTATCAAAGAAATGCTTGGTCTGAGCGTCGTTGACGGCAATCGAAGGGAAGTCGAGCACGCCGGCCTTTTGCATCGCCTGGAGGCGGACAATTCCGGTCGTCGTCTCTTCGGTCGTGCCGAAGAGCGTAGCTCCTAACTCCTTTTTCTCCTTCAACATAGTCGCCACAACATCAGAACCGTCATCAATTATCAGGTTCGGATTTGTTTCGAGTGCGGCATGCACGTGGCGGACGTAAGTCTCGATCGATTCGCCCTTGTGAGCCATGACCGGGATGCCCCAATCGGCGACGAGCGAAGCGGCAACGTCATCCTGCGTTGACAGGGGGTTTGACGCGATCAGGAGCGATTCGGCTCCACCTGCCTGCAGCGTGCGGGCGAGGTTTGCCGTCTCGGTCGTGATGTGAGCACAGGCGATGAGCCGGACGCCGACGAGTGGCTTTTCCTGCTCAAAACGCTCGCGGATGAGCCGTAGAACCGGCATTTCGCGATCCGCCCACTCTATACGCTGTTTGCCTTCGGGCGCGAGGTTGATGTCTTTGATGTCGTATTGTATTGATGTTCCTGGATTAGCCATAATTTTGTTCTTATTCGTGCATTCGTGGTAAAGAATTTTAGCCACGAATGCACTAATGAAATCAGCTTAGCCGTTTGTACCGACTCCTTTGTGATTGTCTCCCGCGATTCTCAGATCGGCTGCCTTGTCTGTTTTTTCCCACGAAAATTCGTCATTCTTGCGTCCAAAATGGCCGAAACGGGCCGTCGCTTTGTAGATCGGGCGACGAAGGTCGAGCGTTTCGATGATGCCTTTGGGGTTGAGGATGAAATTATCTTTGACGATCTCGGCGATGCGGTCGTCGTCGATCGTTCCGGTGTGATGCGTGTCTATTAAAACTGAAACCGGTTCCGCAACTCCGATGGCGTAAGCTAACTGAACAGTACACTTATCGGCGAGGCCGGAGGCGACGACATTCTTCGCAATGTAGCGTGCCATGTAGGCAGCCGAACGGTCGACCTTTGTCGGATCTTTGCCCGAAAAAGCACCGCCGCCATGCGGAGCATAGCCTCCGTAGGTGTCGACGATGATCTTGCGGCCGGTCACGCCGGCGTCGCCCATCGGGCCTCCGACGACGAATCTACCCGTCGGGTTGATGTGGTATTTGGTGTTTTCGTCCAGTAATTCGGCAGAAATGGTCGGCTTAATGACCTTTTCCATCACATCCTTGCGGATCTGATCGATGTCTACGTCCGCCGTCTGCGTCGAGATCACGACTGCTTCGACGCGGAACGGTCGGCCGTCACGATATTCGATCGAAACCTGCGATTTTCCGTCCGGACGAAGATAGGGAATCGTGCCGTCACGGCGAACTTCGCTGAGCTTTCGCGTCAGATTATGCGCCATCTGGATCGGCATCGGCATCAGTTCGGGCGTCTCATTACACGCATATCCGAACATCAGCCCCTGGTCGCCAGCTCCACCCGTGTCAACGCCCTGCGAAATGTCGGGCGATTGCGTCCCAATAGCATCAATGACGCTGCAGGTGTTCGAATCATAGCCGTATTCAGCGTTATCATAACCAATCTCTTCGATCGTCTCACGAATGATCTGTTTGTAATTGACTGTGGCGGTCGTGGTGATCTCACCTGCGACAACCGCCAAACCCGTCGTAACCAGCGTTTCACAAGCTACGCGAGCGTTAGGGTCCTGAGCCAAAATGGCATCCAATATCGCGTCCGATATATGATCCGCAATTTTATCCGGATGACCCTCCGTGACCGACTCCGATGTGAATAAAAAATTTCCGTTACTCAATTGTTTCGTAACTCCTTATAATAGGGTTCTATTTATTGGAATCTGCTATAGATAACAAAACGATAATCATACCGATTTACAGGCGAAGTGTCAAAGAGAAAGGCAGTTTCGCTGGCAAAAAAGCCGAGATGATCCAAAGCCAGCGTTCAGGGCAATTCAGATATTTATGCGTCCCTGGTTTTCCGAACAAAATTGTCAAAGATCAAAACTCTCGCGAAAAAATTTCTGTAAGCCTATCGGTCATGCGTCCCAGGATCTAGCATCGCTTTTTTCCGGGTCATGTGCTGCCCGAGTTTGGTAACGGGCCGTGATGTCCAAGTTAAACCACCCGCTACCGCAGGTCGTACTGACTTAGGGCGATCCGCGTCCCAGGGTTGACGGAGAAAGGTTGGGGCTGCCGGCAGCGGCGGATGCGTTTTGGGCATATGCCAGCTCGCACCTGATCGCGTCTGCCATATACGGGCGGGCCATCTCCGAATCGGGAAGGATCGCGTAGCACGGGACCGGGCCCTCGATGGTCATGTCGTAGAACACGGCTGGCTTGGGCGTTTCTCTCAGATCGATTACGACGGGCCTTGACCTGCCCCGCCCAAAGCGGCTGTCTATCAGCGCCGCGCAGACGCTGTGGACAAAGGCTGCCTTTTCGTCAAAAGGTATCGGGGACAGGTGGACGGAGAATTGCTTTGGGGTGTTGGCGGCTGATGGTCTGTTCATAGATTCCTCGTAAATCGTAAATTGTGAATCGTGAATCGATAGTAGGTCTTCACCATTCACGATTTACTATTCACGATTCACGGTTAAATTGAATGCTATTTTGCGGGGTTTGACGTATTTTGCACACTTTGACGTATTTTTCTCGTTTTGTTGTATTTTGCTGATTTTGCTGATCCGCACCCAAAATATCTTCAAGTCGAGGCTTGCCGCCGCTTCTTTTTTTGGACTGTCAGGTTGGATAGTTTAATGCTTCTTTTAAAAGTTGAATGGATGATCAAGTATCGTGTCAATAGGGAATGTCCATCGCCGTATACCTCATGTCCATTCAAAAATCACCACATGCTTTGCGTCTGATAATAGAGATTATGTAATAACCGTGCTTAAGATCAGCCGATCAGCTCCGGCCAGTCGTCGGTCGGGGTCAGCTCCTCATCCGAAGCCTCGTCCGCCGGGGTTGAAGACGCCGAGAGATCGATCACCTTTTGCTCAACATATATTGGACAATCAAGACGCAGGGCGAGAGCAATTGCGTCTGAGGGCCTAGCGTCCAGCGAGACTGGGTCTTCATTTTGATCGGTCAGCTCTATGCGTGCGTAGAAAGTGTTTTCCATCAGATCCGTAATTACTACGCTCGCCGCCGAAAGACGGCATTCGATAATGACGTTCCTTAGCAGATCGTGTGTCATCGGCCGCTGCGGGACGACCTTTTCGATCTCGAGGGCGATCGCATTGGCCTCAAAAGCTCCAACCCAAATGGGCAGAACAGTTTCCGAGTCTACGCCTTTAAGCACTACGATAGGCGTATTTGTGTTCGGGTCCATTATTAATGCACCGATCTTTACCTCGATCAGATTTGCGTCTTTATTCATGAAAATCTAATGGACCTCGCCAAATAGAGAGTTTGTCTTTATTTCAGTGATCTTAACATCGACGATCTTGCCAAGCAGATCTCGCGAACCTGTAAAATTGACGATCTTATGACATGTCGAATGTCCGGTCAACCCAGTCTCGGAGCGGCTCGACATGCTCTCAACCAATACTTTAAGCGATTGATTAATATATCGCTGTAAACGATTGTTCTGTATACGTTTCTGGACTCGCTCAAGCTCCATAAAACGCAGTGTCTTTTCGGCCGCTGAGACGTCATCAGCCATTTCGAATGCCGGTGTCCCGGGGCGCGGCGAGTACTTGAAGATGTAAGCCATATCAAAACCGCAATACTCGACCATCTTAACCGAGTCGAGAAAATCTGCTTCCGTTTCGCCTGGAAAACCGACAATTATGTCCGTCGTCAACGCAATATCGCGGTTTGAGGATCTTAAACGATCTATCTTTTCGAAGTATTTCTCGATCGTATGACCGCGTTTCATCAGTTTAAGCACTTTGCTGCTGCCTGACTGCACCGGCAAATGCACCCAATTGCAAAGGTTTTCGTTCTCCTCGATAGCGTCAACAATATCGGAGCGAAAATCTCGGGGAAATGAAGTCGTAAACTTTATCCGCTCAATGCCCGTCGCGGCTACCGCCCTCAAAAGTTGAGCGAACGCGGACTTCCCTGTAAAACCCTCAAGTCCCGTATCACGTTCCGGCTTGTAACTGTTGACATTCTGGCCTATTAGGTGAACTTCCCTTACGCCTTTGCGACGCAGCTCAAGCACCTGACGGACGATCTCCGAGGCCGAAAGGCTGCGTTCCCTGCCGCGTGAAAACGGTACGATACAATACGTACAAAACTTGTTACAGCCCTCGATGATCGGCAAAAATGCAACGTACGGCGAATGTCGATGAGTTTCAGCGACTGTCCAGTCGTAATCGTCTTCGCGCTCACCAACATCGGTGAACGGCATGCCGGTAGCGGTCGTTTCGTTAATTGCAGCAGAGACACGTCCGACGGCTCGCGTTCCGAGCACAAAATCGACGCCTTCGATCTTTTTAAAGAGCGTTTCGCCCTCTAATTGAGCAACACAGCCCATTATTCCGATAATTGGCTTCTCGCGTTTTGCGTGGCGAATACGACCGACGCGCGAGTACAATTTATGCTCGGCTTTCTCGCGAACCGAGCACGTATTGAGTATGATAATATCAGCTGAACTTTCGTCAGGTGTGACCTCAAAACCGTCGCGTACGAGCACGGTCGAGACGCGTTCCGAATCGGAAACGTTCATCTGACAGCCCCAGGTTTCGAGAAAGACTTTTTTCATAAATGCCGGAAAATACGCAACAAAAATCACCGAAAACACGAGACTTCTGCCATCTGCACCTGCATTCCGATTATAGCTTGTTGCAGAGCACAATCCAACTCAAACCTTTGGCGAAGCGGCTGAACGAGCTTGAAATGACAGCCTGTGCGGTTACGGATTACGGCAACATGTACGGTGCCGTTTCGTTTTTCAACACGATGAAATACGCCGGCATCAAGCCGATCATCGGTTACGAGGCTTTTCTGAAATTTGACAGTCGTTTTGACCGCAGCACCGCAATCGGGGCTGGCGAACGGCCGTATTACAACACCATTTTGCTGGCCCGCGATCTCGAGGGATATATGAACCTCGTGTATCTCGCCTCAAAGGCGTTTACCGAGGGTTTTCACTATAAACCGAGGATCGACATTGAGCTTTTGGCGGAGCGAAGCAAGGGACTGATCGGGCTTTCGGGTGGACTGAATGGCTCGGTAGGCCATTTTCTCACTACTGGCAACGAGGAAAAAGCTCTTGCGAACGCCAAAATGCTCGAAGATGTATTCGGGAAAGGCAATTTCTTCCTCGAGATCCAGGACCACACTGAGAATGTCGGTAAAAGGTTGATCACCGATACAGCTGAGCTGTCAAAACGCAGCGGAATCCCGACTGTAGCGACCAACGATGTCCATTATTTGAATCAGGATGATTCGCGGGCCCATCAATTGCTCATTTGTATCGGCGAAGGCCGCACATTGAGCGACAATTCGCGGGAAACCGCGAGAAACGCAATAAATTATCTCCGCTCTGCCGAAGACATGTGGAACGTTTTCGGTTCCGAATTGCCGGAATCGCTGACGAACACACTTGAGATTGCCGAAATGTGCGACCTCAATATCCCACAGGGTGACAATGTACGGCAGCTGCCGAGTTTCCCTGTCCCTATCGCCGGTTTGACGCCGGATGATTATTTCATTCAGGTTCTGAACGAAGGTTTTGCAGAGCGTCTTACGGAAGAATGGGAGCCGCGAATCGCTGACGGCACGCTGGTTCACTCTCTCGACGAGTATCGACAAAGGCTCGACGATGAGATCGCGATCATCAGGAAGATGGGCTTTGCGGGCTATTTTCTGATCGTTTGGGATTTCATCAAATACGCCCGCGACAAGGGCATTCCTGTCGGGCCGGGACGCGGTTCGGCGGCGGGTTCGCTTGTGGCGTATGTGATGCGTATAACGGACGTAGATCCGATCCAATATGATCTGCTGTTCGAACGATTTCTTAACTCGGAACGCAGAGAGATGCCCGATATTGATATCGATTTCTGTATTCGCGGGAGAGGCGACGTGATCAACCACGTGACGGAGTTTTACGGCCAGGAATCGGTCTGCCAAATCATCACTTTCGGCACGATGGCGTCGCGGGCTGCGATAAAGGATGTCGGTAGGGCGTTGGGCATGGATTACGCGGCGGTTGAAAAAGTCGCGAAGATGATTCCGCCGCCGATCCGCGGGCGAAATGTGAGCATCTCGCAGGCATTGGAGACAGTTCCCGAGATGAAAGGGGCCATGAAAGATGTTCAGGTAAAGGAACTTATCGATCTCGCTCTCAAACTAGAAGGGTGTTCTCGTCATACTTCGGTTCACGCTGCGGGCGTCGTCATCAGTCCGCGACCGCTGCACGAACTTGTTCCCGTCGCAATGTCGGGCAAAGACGAACTTACGAGCCAGTATCCGATGGGGGACCTCGCAAAGGTCGGGATGCTCAAGATGGATTTTCTGGGGCTGACGACACTGACCGTGATCGCCGACTGCCTCGCCTCAATGAAAGAAAAGCTCGACGTGACGGTCGATTGGACGAAAATTCCAACGGACGACGAAAAAACGATGGGACTTTTCGGCGAGGGCCGGACTGAGGCGATATTCCAGTTTGAATCTTCGGGCATGCAGGATATGTGTCGCAAACTGCGGCCCAAGGAACTCGAAGACCTCTCGGCGTTGAACGCCCTCTATCGTCCGGGACCGCTCGACGGCGGCATGATCGACGATTTTATCGATCGTCATCGCGGCGTCAAGCCCGTCGAATACATCGTGCCGGAGATGGAGGACATACTCGGCAACACGTTCGGCGTACTCGTCTACCAGGAGCAGATCATGCAGCTCGCGCAAAAACTCGCGGGCTACAGCCTCGGTGACGCCGACCTGATGCGGCGGGCGATGGGCAAGAAAAAGCAGGAGGAAATGGCCGTCCACGAGAATAAATTCATTGACGGAGCGGTCGAACGAGGCATCAAGAAAAAGACGGCAAAAGAGATATTCGATCTAATGGCGAAATTTGCCGATTACGGATTTAACCGCAGCCACTCGATGGCTTACGCGGTGCTTGCGTTTCAGACGGCCTATCTTAAGGCACACTTCCCTGCCTATTTTTACGCGTCCGTGCTCTCGCACGAAGCCCAGGACAGCGCCAAGGTTTACAAATATTCGACGGAGTTAAAGTCGATGGGCCTGTCACTGCTGCCGCCCGATGTGAATGAGAGCGGCGAAGGCTTTACGCCTGTGGATATTACTGTTCGCTACGGCTTGACCGCGATCAAAGGCATGGGCACGACGAGCGTACAGGCGATGGTTGAGGCTCGCAAGACTGGGCCGTTTACGTCGATCTACGATTTTTGCGGACGGCTTGGATCGGGCGCCGTCAATAGGCGCGGGCTTGAGAGCCTGATCGCGGCGGGAGCGTTTGATTCGCTAATGACGGAGGACAAGGACGCCGGAAAATGGCGTGCGCAGCTTCATGCGGCGATCGAACCGGCGTTGCAACAAGGGCAGAGACTTTCCGACGACCGTTTGCGTGGCCAAAATGCACTGTTTGGTGCCGTTGAGACGACCGATGCCGGTGCGGAAACGATGCCGGACGCCGAGGCGTGGCCGCAGACGGAGCTTGCACGGCGCGAAAAGGCGGCGATCGGATTTTACCTATCGACGCATCCGCTCGATAATTTTAAGGATCTACTCGCGGGGATGAAACTCAAGAGCATTGCCGAGTTCGCCGATCTGCAATCGGGCGATGTGGTGAAGATCGCCGGAATGATCAGCGGCTTACAGGTCCGCACCAGCAAACGCGGCAATCGCTTTGCGCAGTTTCGTCTGGAGGATCGCTCTGGTGGTATTAAGGGTGTTGTGCTGGGAGAGAATTTTAATAAGCTGAGTAGTTTATTGGCGGATGACGGTATGTTTATCGCTGACGGGAATATTGAGGCCGCCGAAGGACAGGAACCTACACTCAAGATAAATGGACTGCAATCACTTGACGAGACGGTCGCAAGCGGTGCCCGCGAACTGCACATCACGGTCCCGCTACAAAGTCAGTCAGAATCGTATTTCGAGCAGCTTTATTCGCTGCTCGAACGCGAACGCGGCCGTTGTAATGTATTTCTGACGATGGATGCGGGTGAAACTAAGGTAAAGCTTCAGGCTGATGGATTGTCCGTGTCGGGCAGCCGGGCTCTTGAGCGTGAGCTTGAAAATCGCGGGTGCGGCGTCGATTGGGTGAATTAGGAATTTTCAACGCAGATAAACGCAGATGACGCAGATAGAACAAAGACAGGGACAGATGAATACAATCCATAACTATTTTTTCTTTTCTGATCTTCGTTTATCTGCGTTCATCTGCGGCTAGATTTCTTTGGCTTTGAGTTATCATTAACCTATGGCGACTACCGCATTTGAACGCGTGCAGATGGCGCGGCATTCTGACAGGCCGTACGCACTGGATATCATCGCTTCTCTGTTTACCGATTTTGTCGAGATCCACGGCGACCGACGATACGCGGACGATCCGGCGATGATCACGGGTTTTGCTCGATTGAATGATGTCGAGGTCTGCGTGATCGGACAGCAAAAAGGCCGCGATATTAACGAACGCCGCCACCGCAACTTCGCGATGTCCAAGCCCGAAGGCTACCGCAAAGCCCTGCGGATGATGCACACCGCAGAAAAATTTGGCCGCCCGGTAATCACGATCATCGACACACCCGGAGCCTATCCAGGCATCGATGCCGAGGAACGCGGCCAGGCCGAGGCGATCGCCTTTAATTTGCGTGAAATGGCGGGTTTGAAAGTACCGATCATCGTCGTCGTGCTTGGCGAAGGCGGCTCCGGCGGAGCTCTAGCGATCGGCATCGGCGACACGGTTCTTATGCTTGAAAACGCCGTCTATTCCGTCATCACGCCCGAAGGCTGTGCGGCGATCCTCTGGAAGTCCGCCGAACGGGCCCCCGATGCGGCCGAAGGCCTTCGTCTCACGGCCGCAAATCTCAAAGAATTTGATATCATCGATGAGATCATCCCCGAGGACGACCCTTGGGCAATGCCCGCGAACGGCGACAAAAAGCGTCAAAAGGCCTACGACCGCATCTGCGAAAGCCTCAAAAAAAGCCTCGTCCGCGAACTCAAGTCCCTGTCGTCAGTCGATACAAAAACGTTACTCGACAACCGTTATAAAAAATTTCGCAAGATGGGTGAGTGGGTGTGATGTATGTCGCTCTTAAAAGCCGTGAATCAACAAGTGGTACCTCTTTCCACGAAGTGGAGAGTTATTTATAATGAACCCCAAAAACTGGACAGGTGGTTAAGGTGGAAAAAGGTTATAAGATTGCGGTAAAAGAGCAATATGACGAGCATCAAGAACCGGAAGAATTATAAGTCGGAGTTTAAGGCAAAGGTGGCTATGGAGGCGG
>JBBRPZ010000019.1:0-110940 GCA_038227175.1 Pyrinomonadales bacterium
AACAAGATCAGGCACACCGTCCTCGTCAACGTCACCCGCGGCGAGTGCCAAAGGCCGTGCCGAACGATTCTCCAATTCTCTTTTAGCTTCCGCGCCGACATAAACGGTCGCCATCTCCCGCCCGTCGCCCAAGCCAAGCTGCGATTTGCCCTGTCCATTTGCACGCAAGCTAATGGGAGAGCCATCCGGCCTGGATGCCTGATTCGCCGCATATTTCGCCCGCTCTTCGCTCGCAAAGGTGCGGTTGTCTATCAATGTAATGGACCCGCTCAAAGCGAGGCCCACTATAAAAAGCGTGCCGACGACGAGGGTGACGATGTATATCTTTTTCATTGCTATTTTCTCGCTAATTTCAAACCTCGCCAATGCGAAACCGCAGCCCCAGGGAAAATCCGGTCCGTTGATGAACCGCTCGGAGATCCAAGTACTGTTCCTCCACGTTTTGCCGCTCGTTCTGCTAGTATCAAAGAACCGCTCCGCGAGATTTTCGTAGTAGAATGAGTGAAAACTGATTTATGCTGTGACTCTATCTTTTCGAGACAAGAATGTAACGATAAAAAAACGAAATTATTGTGAAATTTGATTCACTCTGAAATGCAATTGTCGAAGATAAAACTTTATCGTTTTGAGGATGTTGAGGTTGATCTGACACGAGGTTGTATATTTCGTGACGGCAAAGAACTGCATTTGCGCAAAAAGGCCTTTGCGGTCCTCGTTCAATTGATTGAGAATCCCGAACGGCTTGTTTCGAAGGATGAGTTGTTTGCAAACATTTGGAATGGTACCGCCGTCACGGATGGCGTTTTGGTCCAGTGCATAAAGGAAATCCGTCGGGCAATCGGTGACGACACGCATCAGCCGCGATTTATCAAAACCGTTCCGAAATCCGGTTACAGATTCATCGGTAAGGTGCAGACCCCCAATTCAGAATCCCAGCAACGCATCGGCGCCAAAATTGTTGCGACCACGATAGGAACCCCGGTTGCCGAAGCTGCCCGGACGTTCGAAACGAAAAAGGCACTTTTTTCGTCTTACAATGGTGCGTTTTGGCACTATTTCGTTGCCGCCACGGTCATTGCGACATTGGCACTGGGCGCCGTGTTTTATTTTGGCTGGAATTCATTGGCGGGAGGTGTTCGTTCTCAGCGGCCCGACGGCCGGCAAACCATAGCCGTGATGTTTTTTGAGAACCGGTCGAAAAATGGAGAATTCGATTGGCTGCGCGAAGGCCTTGCCGACATGTTTGGTGCCGGACTATCACGGTCCGAAAAACTTACCGTTTTGGGGAGGAATCAGCTTCATGATTTGATGGACCGGAGCCGCGAGAGATACGACCCGAGTTCAATCGAAAGCGCGGCGGAAATTGCTCGACAAGCAAAGGCTGATTATTTTATTACGGGCAGCTTCGCCCAGATTGGAGAGAGGATCAGGATAGACATACAACTGTATGATGGGTTAACCCTACAACCGAAGGCCACCGAAACATTAACCGTGGAAAAGCCCGAACAGCTTTTGACAGAAATCGATCTGCTTTCGCTAAAAATATCGAACCGTCTTAATGCCGTTCCAAGTGAAAAGCGTGACCTCGGCAGCGTCATGACAAACAATCTCGAAGCCTATCGTTACTATTCTCTGGCGATCGGTAAGGCCCAAGCCTTGCGTAGTGCGGAAGCGATCGATCTCCTTGAAAAAGCGGTTGCCCTCGATCCGGAATTTGCGATGGCTCATGCCCGAATAGGCTATGTCTATGCCGTGACATGGGGCTACGCGGAAAAAGGCAAACCAGACCTGGAAAAAGCCTTTCGGCTTTCGGCCAGGCTTACCGACAAAGATCGGATGAGCATCCTGGCCTGGTATTCGATCGCGAATCTGGACTTTGCGGCGGCAATCGGGTCGTATCGCGAAATAATAGAGCGATTTCCGTTCGAAACTGAGGCATACTCGCGGTTGGCAAGCCTCCTCGCCGGTGAGGAAAGACCGGACGAAGCGATTGACGTACTCCGCCACGGTTTAAATATCGATGCCGGTAACAAAGACCTCTATAATCTGCTCGGACGAATCCTCTCGGGACAGAGCAAACACGCCGACGCGATCGCGGCACATGAACGCTACGTCGTGCTCGCATCGGATGAGCCTAATGCCTATGATAGTCTCGGTTTGTCCTATCAATGGGCCGGAGATTATGAAAAGGCTATTGAGAATTTTGACCGGGCGCTTGAAATAGATCCCAGGTTTGAGATCGCGATCGTACACCTTGCAAACACGCGGTTTCGGCTGGGACAATATCGCGAAGCGATCCGAATATATGAAAGGTACGTACAATCCGCTTCTACGCCAAATGAAGTAGCCCGTGGGTATGACGCCATTGCGGCTGTATTTTTGGAATTAGACGATCTAACAAAGGCTGCGCAGTACGCAGACATGGCAAATAAGATCGATCCGGCTGCGAATCGAAACTTATATTGGAACTTATATAGGATCGCCCTCAAAAGAGGCCAGACCGGTAAAGCACAAAATCTGGCAAATATGATACTGTCTTCTAACTTTGGGTCTGGTCGCGGGGCCCGAATCAACCGTCGTTTCGAGTTTTATTATCGCGGAGCGATCGCCCTCGACAATGGGAAAAACGATGAAGCCATTGAGCTTTTTAGGCAAACCGTGGCTTATTCGCCGCCAACCTGGAACATGCAAGATTTTGAAGATTGCCTCGGACGTTCATTCCTAAGGGTTGGAAGGCCGGACGACGCCATTCTCGAATTACAGAGAATTTTAGAACGTACTCCGAACTATCCCCTTGCCCATTTTCATCTTGCACAGGCGTATCAGGCGAAAGGACTGACAGACCAGGCCCGCACGTATTACCAAACTTTTCTTGATGTCTGGAAGGATGCGGATGCGGATATTCCCGAAATAATCACAGCGCGAAAGTCCGTTGGCCCTTGATCCGGAGCGCGGAATGCATCTTTCTCGTATTTGAACGACGTCAGCATTTACTACGGCGAATTGAACGCCTGAATGTGGTCATTCTTACTCTATTCTGCTTCCAAAAAATTAATTGACCTCGCCGTTTCATAAGCGTTAAACTTGGTTTAGATAGTTGCGGCTGCCAAGCGTGGTGGTATGTTTCACATGCATTACCCGCATTAGCCGAAACTCCTTTTCTTTTAATCACTTATGGCAACCCGAATCGATGATCTTTTGCGAATGGCGATGAGCTTTGGCGCCTCTGATCTGCACTTGCGGGCCGGATCGTTTCCCGTAATTCGCGTTACGGGCGAGCTAAAGCCGTTGTCGGGTGTAAGCCGCCTGACGCAGGACGAGACGCTGGAAATGGCGTTTTCGATGATGTCGAACCGCCAGAAGCAGCATTTCAAAGAGGCGTACGAGGTCGATATTGGTTACGGCGTGTCGGGGCTGGGCCGTTTTCGCGTCAATATTTTTCAGCAGCGCAACTCTATCGGCATCGTTGCCCGCATGATATCTGACACCGTCCGGTCGTTTGCCGAGCTTGGTTTGCCGCCGATTTTGAATACGATTGCCGAGGAAAGCCGCGGTCTGATACTTGTGACCGGCACGACCGGTTCGGGTAAATCGACCACGCTGTCGGCCGTCGTCGATCACATAAATCAAAAGCGAAATTGCCACATCGTCACGATCGAAGACCCGATTGAATTTCTGCACAAGGACAAGGAATCGTTCATCACGCAACGCGAGGTCGATGTCGATACACGCTCTTTTGCCGAGGCTCTTCGCGGTTCGCTTCGACAAGACCCGGATGTGATCCTCGTTGGTGAAATGCGCGATCTCGAAACTATCGAAACCGCCCTCGTCGCCGCCGAGACCGGCCATCTCGTGCTGTCAACGCTGCACACGACCGATGCTCCTGAGACGCTAACCCGAATTATTTCAGCATTTCCGCCATATCAGCAGAAATCGATCCGCATTCAACTTGCGGGGCTGCTCAAAGCGGTCATTTCGCAGCGTTTGATGAAATCTGCCAAGGGCAACAGTCGCATCCCGGCCGTCGAAGTGCTCATGTCGACGCCGCTAATCCGCGATTATATCCTCCACGAGGAAAAAACGGTCTCGATCCGCGACGCCATCGCCGCCGGTACGTCGCAATACGGCATGCAGACGTTCGACCAGTCGCTTTTCTACCTATATCAATCAGGCCTCATCGCCCTCGATGAAGCCCTGCGCGGCTCGACCAACCCGGACGAATTCCGCCTCCGCCTCGCTGGTATCCAAAACACGACCACGTCGTCCCGCGAAGAAATGGAAAAATCCAGCGGTGTCGGAGCCGTGAGCGATATGATCACGCGAGGCTAAAACGACTTCACGGATGTCGCCCAAAACGCGCAAATCTCGATTTTTCAACGATTTTCGGCGTTGAAGTCTTGACAGCAAAGCCGTTGGGCGTGTAAATTTTAGTTTTACCACGACGAGCGGAATTGTCGGATTGACGAGCATACGTCGCCAGCCCGACCCTGCATTCTGGTATGGAATGTAGATTCGCCGTTTCCGTTGTTTGGTGTTAGCCGTTCGCGGTTTTCGCGTGTCGGCTTATCGGACGTTGGTAAGTAGCTTTAAGCACAGTAATTTAAGAAGGAAGTTTAATAACGCGTAAATGACAAACGAGGCAACCCAGGACGCTGAAGAATCGGCAACGATTGTGAAAACAGCGATTGAAACATCAGAATCAACCCCAAATGCGGCCCCGGAAACGGTCGCCGAAACAGCCATCGAACTGGCAGAGGAACCCGGCACGGAAGCGGCGGCTGAGCCAGAGGCGGAAGGTGCTCCGGCAACAGCGGAAGCAACGCCTGCGGCTGAACCAGAGGCCGCAAGCACGTCGGTAACAGCGGAAGCACCATCTGTGGCTGAACCTGAGGCTCAAAGCGCTTCGGTACCGGCGGAAGCGCCACCTGTGGCTGAAAGCATTCCGATAACAGCAGAGGCACCGGCTGCGGAGCCGGTGGCCGAGGTTGCTCCGGCAGCTGAAATATCCGAACCTGCACCCGAACCGGCTCCTGTACTCGTGCAAGCTGCGGCTCCTCCGACCCCTGTCGAAGCGTCTCCAGCTGAAGAAACCGCAACGGCGAGCGATATCGACTTTGGCGCGATCCTCGAACAGTTTGAACAGGAACAGATCGTTTTCCACCCCGGTGAACTCGTCGAGGGCAAGGTTGTCGGCATCACCGATCGCGGTGTGCTGATTGATTTTGGTTATAAATCCGAAGGGTTTGTCCCAGTCGAAGAGTTTACTGCTCCCGACGGCACGATGATGGTAACGGTCGGCGAGACGGTCGAGGTCGTTATCCGCAATACTCCGGCCGGCGATTCGGCCCCGCAATTATCGCGGACAGACGCCTTGGGCCGCAAAGTTTGGGATGAGATCGAAGCCGCGTTCAACTCTGAAACTCCGATCACCGCCCGCGTTGTCGATAAGACAAAAGGCGGTTTGCGTGTCGATATTAATGGCATCGAGGCGTTCCTGCCCGGTTCGCAGATCGATTCGCGACCTATCCGTGGACTCGACACGTACATTGGCCACGACATCGAGGCCAAGATCATCAAATTCAGCCGCCGCCGGAACAACATCGTGCTTTCGCGCAAGGTGCTGACCGACGAGGTCGTCAATGCGCAAAAGGCTGAGACGCTCGCCGCGATTGATATCGGCTACGTCGTCGAAGGCACGATCAAGAACCTCACGGAATACGGTGCTTTTGTTGACATCGGAGGCATCGACGGGCTGCTGCATGTGACGGACATGTCATGGGGTCGCCTTCATCATCCGGCCGATCAGTTCAAGGTCGCCGATCACATTCAGGTCAAGGTTTTGAAGCTCGATCGTGAAAAAGAAAAGGTCTCGCTCGGCTACAAACAGCTTCTTCCCGATCCGTGGTCAACGGTCGTCGAAGTTTATCCGGCTGACGCTAAGATCAAGGGCATCGTCTCGTCCGTCACGGACTACGGCGTTTTTGTCGAACTTGAGGCGGGCGTCGAGGGACTCGTCCACGTCTCGGAGATCTCATGGGCACGCCGCTCGCAGAGCCCGAAACGCATGTTCCACAAAGGCCAGGAAGTCGAGGTTCAGGTGCTCGGCGTCGATACGGTCGAAAAACGCATCAGCCTCGGAATGAAGCAGTTTCAGTCAAATCCGTGGGACAATGTTGAAGAGCGTTACCCGATCGGATCAAAGATCCGCGGGCGCGTTCGCAACCTGACAGATTTTGGGGCGTTTATCGAGCTTGAAGAAGGCATCGATGGTCTCGTCCACGTCTCGGACATTTCGTGGGCGAAGAAAATCAAACATCCGAAGGATGTTCTCAAGAAAGATCAGGAAGTCGAAGCGATCGTCACCTCGATCGACAAGCACGGCCAGCGTCTGTCGCTCTCGATGAAGGACCTCACGCCAAGCGCCTGGGAGGGCTTTGTCGCGACGCATCGCCCGGGCGATGTCGTCACCGGCCAAGTCTCGCGCTTTACCAATTTCGGCGTATTCGTCGAATTGGGCGAAGGCCTCGAAGGTTTGTGCCATATCTCGGAGCTGTCTGACGAACGCGTTGACCGTGCCGAAGATGTCGCTAAACTCGGCCAGGAGATGCAGTTCAAGATCCTACGCATCGAAGCCGCCGACCAGAAGATCGGCCTTTCGCATCGTGCCGTTGGCAAGGAAGACGTGGCGGGAGAACCGTACGTCGATACCAAGACCTACTCGAGCGTTGCTAAGGGCGGCATGGCGTCGCTTGGTGAGCTTGCCAATCTGAAATTTGGCAGTGCGGCCGAGGAAACTCCGGTCGAGGAAGTTGCGGAAGATCCGAAGGAAGCGAAAAAGGCTAAGAAAGCGGCAAAGACCGCGAAATTCGAAGAAGCCGCAGCAGCCGAAGCCGAAGCAGCGGCGAAAGCCGAAGCCGGTGAAGTAGCGGACGAGCCGGTTGCCGAGACGGAAGAGGCTCCGGCAG
Source organism: Pyrinomonadales bacterium (assembly GCA_038227175.1). GTDB lineage: Bacteria > Acidobacteriota > Blastocatellia > Pyrinomonadales > Pyrinomonadaceae > OLB17. The sequence goes on from JBBRPZ010000019.1 coordinate 6,966, forward strand.
CAGAAACGACTGCCGAAACCGAAGAAGCGCCAGCGGCCGTGGATGAATCGCTCGCAGCGGAAGCAACGCCCGAACCGGCGGTTGATGAAGCTCCGGTTGCGGAAGGAGCTCCCGCTCCCGCTGAAGAGGCGACTCATCCGGAAGCGACTACCGATCCGGTCGCCGAAGCGGAACCGGCAGCAGAAGCTGAGGCAGCCGCCGAAACACCGGCTGAGGAATCCCCGGCCGCCGAGGCCGAAGCTGCTCCCGCTGCCGCGACGGAAGACACTCCCGTTGCCGATGCCGCTGCATCTGAGAAAGCCTCTGCAGATGAGACGAAATCGGAAGAAACCGAAACCAAGTCCGCGTAAGCTGGCACTATTTTTTCAAGGGCAATACGGGAAATAAATCTCCGGAGAGATATAAGGAAATGACAAAAGCTGATCTAGTTGAAAGAGTTGCCAGGGAAGCGGACATGACCAAAAAGGACGCCGAACAGCTTGTCGAGATCATTTTCGACAGCATTACGGCGACCCTGAACAAAGGTGAGAAGATCGAACTTCGCGGCTTTGGCAGTTTTCGAGTGAGAGAACGTAATTCACGAAAGGGCCGCAACCCCAAAACCGGTGCGGCGGTCGATATCCCGGCCAAACGCGTGGCTTATTTCAAGCCGGGCAAAGAGCTGAAAGAACTTATCAACGAAGGTTAACCGAGTGGATCTACTCTGGAGCCCGTGGCGATACGACTACATAACCGCAAGCGGAGCCGCCAAGACTGACGCCTGCGTTTTCTGCGATCTGATAAATAACTCGGCCACCGATGAGGAAAACTTTATCCTTAAGCGCTCCCGATTTAATTTTGTCATCCTCAACATCTACCCGTACACAACCGGGCACCTGATGGTAATTCCCTACACCCACCTCGCAGACATTGCCTCCGCCGACAAAAAAACAACCGATGAGATGATGGACCTCACAAAGCTCTCCCAAACGGCATTGACTGACGTTTATAAACCGGACGGCCTCAATTTAGGAATGAATCTCGGAAAAGCGGCCGGAGCCGGAGTCGCCGGACATTTTCACATGCACGTGCTGCCGCGTTGGGTCGGCGATGTCAACTTCATGACCGCCATCGGACAAACACGGACGCTGCCCGAAACGCTTGCTTCGACCTACGAAAAGTTAAAAGCAAAATTCTAAGAATTATTGCCCGCGAAACACGCGAAATAGGAGAACTAATACATTTTTTTTTCGCGCTATTTCGCGTGTTTCGCGGGCAATCTATTTCATATATTTCGCGGCTAATCTTTCCGTAATCCAAAAAATCCTATCGTCGCGTAATATCCGGGAAACACCTTCATGTGGACCTTGCCGAGATATTCCTGTGGCCCGGTCTGAACGATCTCGTCGAGGATGATGCCGATCAGGAATGGATTTTCAGGCGATGCGTAATCGAGCTTGAACGTCTCGATCTGCGTGTCCTTAAAACCCTGGCTCGTTGATGTCGCAAAATAATATGCGTCCGTATTACCGTCTGCGTTCTTGCGAAACAGCTTATAAAGTGGCGTCATTATCTTGAGCAGCGACGTTCCCTGTGGCGTGAAGATATTAAAGCCTTTGTTGTTATCGCTTTCAAATGATTTGCCAAGCCACGGGACAGGCCGGTTGCCAAGTAAGTAAGCCGATCCATTATAAAAACCATCACGCGGCGGCTCCGGCAGCGAACCGGCGACAAACTTTTCCTGCCATGGGCTCTGTGAACTTAAATAATTACGCAGCAACCAAAATCCGAGCCACGCTGCCACGGCGATGGCCAACGAAACGATTATCCAAAGGATCAACATAGGTAATATCTCCATATCTCCATTCAAAGATAACGCTACATATATTCGCTCTTATTTTGATTTCGGATGTCTAAACTTATTTCGCCGTTTTAGCGTCAGCACGCGGTTCGTGCGAGCGATCAATCGCTTCGTCCTCGATCTCGCCGCCGGGGGAAACGGGGATATCGGCTGGATTTGCGTACTTAAAGCCCCGCTCTTCGCTATCGTGATCGGCCGCAATGATCTTGAACTGGCCCGAGGTCGGCGGCACATAGCCCGGATAATCTACTCGCGAATGATAGATCGCGATGAGCGATTTTATCATCGATTCGCGGATCTGCGTGAGTTCTCTTAAAGTCAGGTCGCATTCGTTAAGCTGGTCGTCCTGGAGGATCGCGTCGATGATCCTGGTGACGATAAAGCGTATATTTTCCGGGTTCGGCTCGGCCAGGCTGCGGGCGGCGGCCTCGCACGAATCGGCGATCATCATTATCGCGGCTTCCTTAAACTGTGGCTTCGGGCCCGGATAGCGAAAATCGCTCTCCGAGATCTCGTCGTCCGAGTGAGCCTCCGCCTGAGCCTTTTTCAGGAAATAATGCAGCGTTCGTGTGCCGTGATGCTGCGGTATGAAATCGATTATTCGCGCGGGAAGTCCCATCTCGCGTGCGAGCTTTACGCCGTAGGTGACGTGGCTGATGATGATCTTGGCGCTCTGCGTCGGTTTGAGGCGGTCGTGCGGATTTTTTGACAGTTGATTTTCGACATAATGTTCGGGGGCGGCTGTTTTACCGATGTCATGGTAAAGGGCGCCGATGCGGGCCAGTAGACCGTTGCCGCCGACAACGCGGCACGCTTCCTCAGCCAATTGACCGACCGCGTGCGAATGCTGGTTTGTGCCGGGTGCCCGCAACGCAAGCTGCCCAAGAACAGGCAGGTCGGCATTGGAAAGCTCGAGTAATTTTACATCGGTCAATATGCCAAAAAACGACTCGCATATCGGCAGCAAGACCGCCGTAACGGCCGCCGTAATTATCCCGCTAGCCAGACCGCAGGCTATGGCGAGCATTACGGTATTCAAAATAAATGGCTGCTGCGTAAACGCGATCATCGCGACGGCGAGCAGTGCGCTTGCAGCACCGATAAGACCGCCCGCGAGCGTAACCGTCTGACGGCTGCGGTACCGGCCGATGCCGTAAACCGCGACTGACGACGCAATCGCCGCATAGACGGCGAATTCGAGCCCGCGAGGAGCCAGAAAACCCGCGATCAGGGCATTAAATAAACCGGTAAAAAGAGCCGTCGGCCTGTCGGCCAGCAGCGTCATCAACAAACTGCCGGTCGCAAAAGGTATCGCAAAACCCCACAGCATCGCGTCGTTCATCGGAGCTTTTACGTTTTGCAATGCGGTAAATTCGGCCAGCCGGAACAATGCGGCGACGATGGCGGTTTGGGCCACGACTATAAACCCAAGCAGTGCGAAAGTCTTTCGTGCCGACAGCGCGAGACGCGGCAGTATTCCGCGATGCTGGACAAATTTCCAGGCTATCCAAAAAAAAGCTGTGACAAACAGCAGCAGCCCGATAAAGCGGTTGATCTGCCTCGAAGACGAGGTGTAATTGCGAACGGCACCGATCTTTGCGAGCACATCCGCGGAAATAATCCCGCCTTCGTCAACGATCTTTTGCCCGCGTTTTAGGCTTATTGTGCGCGGCTGAACGTTCGCGGTGGCGGACTGGCGGGCCGATTCGGTCGCGACGCTGTCGTACGAAATGCTCGGCTCGATCAATATCTCGCCGGCCGTGTAAAAGGCGTCGCCTTCTTTTCCCGAAAGGCTCTTGATCGTGCCGAGCCGCGTGCGAAACTTGTTTCGGGCTGTCGAGAGCGGGGTCCAGTTGCTCTCCGGCATCGCGACGGTCGATTGTAGATTGGGCTTAGACCGGTCGAAAACGAAAACTTCGTTCTGAAAATACGGCCGTTCCGAATCGTCGTAAATGTAGCCCTCCGACGCCTCGCGAAGAGCGCTTTGGACCGCATCAAGCTCGTTGCGGCTAAACGTTCGTGCCGCAAGCGTCTTGCCGATGTCCGAGCCGCCAGCTCCGGTCCAGTGGACCTCGCCTTTGAGGTCGCTGTTAGCTATCCTTTGCGTGTTCGAATCACCGCCGTGCCGCTGGAGCTTTTCCCATGATGAGAGAAAGCCTTGGATGGCCTGCTCCGCCTTACTCGATTCGTAACGAAAGATCGGCTTTATCGCATTTTTGACTTCTTTTTTAAGACGTTCGGATTCGTCCTGATCGACAAAATAAACATCGGCCGGCGAAATAATGCTCTCACGAGCAATATCGCCTTCCTGATACTGCTGCTCCCCGGCCGAACGCCACAGGGGATTTTGGATCAGAAGCGTCGTAATTAGACACAGAAACGCAAAACCCAACCAAAACTGCTGACCGTCCGACAGCCTGACAAACGGCCAAGCGATCCACCGGAACAGCCATTCGCGCCATTCGGTGACCGGCGATTTCAGATCTCTGATCCTCTTACTCATCTAAAATAGGTTCAATGTTCAATGTTCAATGTTCAATTTGCAAAGTAAGAAGTCCGGGGTTGCAGAATCAATGCTATAGTTCAGGACGAGTAACTTTGAACTTTGAACTGAGAACTCGGAACTGAGATCGCGTCAGCGATCTCCTTCACCATCGGCCGCAGCGTTTCGCGGCGAATAGCTGAAATTGCCACGCTTGTTAGCCCGCTGTCAAGGGAAATCTGCCGCGTTAGTTGCTCGATAACGTCCGCAGACAGCAGATCGGCCTTGTTGAGAACGATCAATTGAGGGATCTCATTGAAATGCAGATCGCTGAGAATCTTGTTAACTGATGCGATCTGCTGTAGCACACGCGGATTCGAAGCGTCCACAACATGGACGAGCAAATTACTGTCCGAGATCTCTTCAAGCGTCGCGCGGAATGCCGAAACCAAGGCATCAGGCAGATCGCGAATAAAGCCGACCGTGTCGTTGATAATTACTTCCTGATCGTACGGCAGCCGGAGACGCCGCGATGTCGGGTCGAGCGTCGCGAACATCTTTTTCTCCACATAGACCTCACTCTGCGTTAGCGCGTTGAGCAGAGTCGATTTGCCCGCATTTGTGTAACCGACGAGCGAGATGATAGGCAGATGTTTCTGCACACGCTTTTTTCTACGCTCCTGACGCTGATGACCAAGATTATCGACTTGTTTTTCGAGATTGGCGATCCGGTCGCGGACGCGGCGACGGTCCGTCTCGAGCTTTGTTTCGCCCGGCCCGCGTCCGCCGATGCCGCCCGCAAGCCGCGAAAACGCCGAGTTTTGCCCGATAACGAGACGCGGCAGCAAATATTTAAGCTGTGCAAGCTCGACCTGTAATTTGCCCTCGCGTGACTGTGCTCGCTGGGCAAAAATATCCAGAATTAACTGCGGACGGTCGATGACTTTCAGTTCGGTCGCCTCGCTCAAACTGCGAACCTGTGTCGGCGATAATTCCGTGTCAAAAATAATAATATCCGCCCCAAGGCGCATCGAGCGGATCAGCAGATCGTCGAGTTTTCCTTTACCGAGCACCGTTTTCGGGTCGATCTTCGGACGGCGTTGGATGATCGTGTCGAGGATGACGACTTCGGCGGACTCGGCAAGTTCTTTCAACTCGGCGATCGATTCCGCTGCAATGTCCGAATCGCCGGTCGTCACGCCGACGAGTATCGCCCGGTCGCGACCGGTTTGGCGGTTGCGGGCCGTCAGACGTATGCGGGCCATTTCGTCTTCGAGCGAATTGATGAGTTGTGTGAAATGGGTATCGAGCTGCGTCGGGATGTTTGGCTCTAAAAACTCATAGTCAGCAGTTTGAGGTTCGATCTCCTCATCTCCACCTCTCCTCTTCTCCCCTTCTCCTGCCATCCCCGGCAGCAGGTGGGCCGAATAGACCATTCCCGGCAGACCGTCCTTGCGGTCGACCTGGATTATCGACATCAGATCGAGCCGCAGCAACGCAAGGTCGGTAAGGTCGTCCTGCGTCAGCCTTTCGCCAAGCAGATGCGTGTGAACGCACCGCAGCCCGCGAAAACGGTCCTCCGATACGCGGGCACGGCCAAAATCGGGCATCTCGATCTGCTTGGCGTTGCCGACCATGACGTATTCGATCTGGCCTTTGCGGTTGATGAGAACGCCGATCTGCCGCCCGGTCTCGTGCGAGATCTCGGACATCTGCCGGGCAAGTTCGGGCGAAACAATGTCGTCTGACGGTACGCGCCTCGAGCTAAGCCGCTCGATGCGCTTTAACTGGTTATGTTTTAATCCGCGGGTAAATCCGTGAACGGTGTTGATATAAAAACCTCCGAATCAAAATTATACCAAACGTGGACTATTCGAACATTATTCTTTGCACTGACAGGCAAATATACTCGGCCACAGAACCATTTTTGTAAAGCATTGCTCAAGAGAGTTTGTGTTAATATATTTCTCTAAATGAGGTTCCAAATATGACGCCCCAGACAGCAGAATTTATCTCCATGGCCGAATCATTGCCAATAGATATGCGGTAAGAGATTATCGAACAACTATTGGAAAGTATCGGGCCATCTCAAAAACAATCCGATGATCAATGGTTAGCGATCGCCAAAAGGCGTTCCGCCGAAATCAAATCCGGTCAGGTTAAAGCTGTTCCCGGTGAAGAAGTGCTGGCGAAGATAAAGGAAAGATTTGGCGGATGAATTACTCATTCCACCCGGAAGCCGAGAGCGAATTGGACGAGGCAATTAATTACTACGAAGAATGTGCCGAAGGTCTGGCGGCCTTACATTCGCCCGTGAGGTATTCGCTGCAATTGACCGCATTGTCACATATCCTTTGGCTTGGGCATCCATTGACGATGGATTTCGAAGATGTCTATTAAATCGCTTCCCTTTCGGTCTTATCTACGAGATTTATAACGAAGAAATCTTTATTCAGGTGGTTATGCAATTAAACCGCGAACCGGATTACTGGAAATCCAGATTTAAATAAATTCTCCCCCTTTTACCGCCGGCAAATCCGTAAACGGTGTTGATAGAGATTTAAATCCTCCGTTTTCAATTATTCAATGTCGCACGCCTTTCCTACATTCCATAACTGCGAGATGTGGACGGCCATTTACTTTAACAATCATACTCACACGCCCGACATCGAAGCTACTAAGCATAAATTCCGCCTCGGCTAAACTTAAGGTCTTTGAAACGTTTCGCTTACGACTTCTGGAAAGCGAAATTTCAAGTGACACGGATTCCTGACTGTTTTCGGACGCCATCGACTCGTCCGTGTAAAAAACGTGGGCTAACAATAAAAAGTGTAGAGTGCGGAACACGGAACGCATGCGTCGTAGATACTTCCCCTCCAATTGCAGTGGTGAATTTATCAAGATCCGTACTTTTGGTGACTTTGATGTCTCCGATGGCGACCTCACAACGATCAGAGTTTCCACTTTGAGCGAATGCTGACATCGTGCAAATCAAAAACGAAAAGAGAAGAAAATATATCGGTTTCATCACATACAACAAGTTTCCATTATATCAGAAACCGACAATAAGACTGTGCTATCCAATCTTTGAACCTCGGACATTGAACCTTGAGCCTGTCCATATTAAACTTCTCGCAAATGCTCGCACCGACAAGACGCCAACGGGAGATACTCGATTTTATTACGCATTATATCGAGTCGCACGGCGCGCGTCCTTCGTACCAGTTGATCGCACGGCATATGGGTGTCAGTTCTAAGTCCGGCATTGCCAGGATCGTCACGGATCTTGAGACACAGGGATTCCTCGAACGCCGCCGCGTCAACGGCCATTTCACGATCGCTCTCGCTCAGGACGACATTACGCCAGCGAGCGGCGAGGTGATCCAGTGGCTCGAAACGCCTGTAGATGAAGAAGATAGCGTGTCACAACACCAGCCGTTCGCATTACCGGAATTCATGCTCGGAGGCCACGAAGCCCGCGATATAAGGGCCTTTCGCGTGACCGACGATGCGTTGGCCGAAGACGGCATTTCCACATTTGACATAGCCCTGATCGAATTGCGTTCCCACGCTCGCGATGGCGACATAATCGCGGCGGTGCTCAAAAAAGAGCGGGCCGTTCTTCGTAAATACTACCGTGCCGGTGCCCAAATCGAGCTTTGCGCGTCTAGCGGAGACGGCGAGATCATCCGGCTGGCCGCCGACCGGGTTGAGATCATGGGAGTCTTTCGCGGATTGCTGCGTCCGCCGCTGTAAAGATGAAAGTTGCAGTTCCCACCAAACTTGACATGCCCGTGTTTGTTATATAATTATTATTGTTTGAGGTTCGCGAACAAGCAATGACAGCAGAACAAACTTTAGCTCCGGATGAGCTTACCGGAAGCTCTTATCGTGAATACAAGCGCGAGCAGGAAGTCATCTCGCGGCATAAGATCTATAAGACGACGGCGCTTTATACGACTTACGCGATTATCGTCCTGGTTCTCGCTATCCGTTCGGGCAGTGTCCTGTGGGGACTGGCGTTTGTGCCGGTAGGCGTAATTTTTTGGATGTTGTCGGAATATACGTCGCACCGCTATGTTTTCCACCGCAAATTTAATTTAGATGAGTCAACGCCGACTAAAAAGGTCCTGAGTACCTTTGCGGTCAAGTATCTCGATCCGATGCACACGCAGCATCACGTGAGGCCGTTTGACGGAAATCACATGAGCGGCCGTATTCGCGATCTGCTTCCGTTTTTTATTGGTGGGGTTATCCTGGGTATATTCTTTTTCCCGGTCTCGGTGATCACGGCAACGTGGTTCATGTGTTACCTGGCTGAGGAATGGATCCATCACGCGACGCATTTCTACAATTTTCGCGACCCCTACTTCCGGTACATGAAAAAACATCACATGTATCACCACACCAAACAGGGCATGAAGTATGGATTCGGCACGACCAGCGGAATCATTGACTGGTTCCTCGATTCGCGTTACCCCGAACCGATCCGCCAGCGGCTGTACGGCAAGAAATCGGTAACGGCAAATCAAGCCTAAACAATCTTGGATCAACAGCAGACATACGCCCTGGTAACCGGTGCTTCGCGCGGACTAGGGCGTTATTTTGCGCGTGAGCTTGCTGGGCAAGGGCGTGGTCTGGTGCTCGTTGCTCGTTCGGAAGACAAATTGGCGGTCATCGCTGATGATCTGCGGGCTAAATATGGCATTAATGTTGAGATCGTTGTCCTCGATCTCGCCCAACCCGGCGCGGGATCGCGTCTGGCTGATGAATTGGCCACTCGCTTGTTAAACATTGATCTGCTAGTCAACAACGCCGGTTTTGGCGATCAGGACAGGTTCCTCACACTTTCTCTCGATCGTCAGATTGAGATGATCACGCTGCAAAACGCGTCTATCGTCGAACTCGCGCACCGCCTGCTGCCGCCTATGATCGAGCGAAAACATGGCGGCATCATCAACGTATCGTCAATGGCCGGTTTTCAGCCGATCCCGTATGCCGCAGTCTATTCAGCCACAAAAGCATTCCTTACAACATTCTCACTCGCTCTCGAAGCCGAAGTGTCAGGCTACGGCATCCGAGTCGTCACCGTCTGCCCTGGCCGTCTTGCCATTGCAGAAGAGGACATCGACCCGACAAAGGAACGAAAGAAAGTCCCCGGCGGCGAACGGACACATGAATTGGTCGTAACGGAAGCTTTGAAAAAGATGGAGAGCGGCGGCGGACTGGTAATTCCGGGCGGAGTTAACAAATTCGCCGCGTTTGCAGAGCGGTTTGTACCCCGGAGTAAGATCGCGAAATTGATAACAAAATTATCAAAACCGCCTAGTTCACCCTAAATTCTGTAATTTGCCTGCGCACTGCTTTTTCGTCATACTTTAATACTTGAGGTTGCCCTTACTTACGTGCGGGCTACCAACACAACATGACCAACAAACCAACACCTAACGCGAGTTACAGCCTTACGCTGCGCGTCAGAATTCATAACCTCCCCGGCAAACTCGGCGAAATTACGACGGCTATCGGCAAGGCCGGCGGCGACATTGAGGGCATCGATATCGTCAGCGTCGGCAAGGATTTTCTTATCCGCGACATCACCGTCAACGCCGCCAGCGAATCGCACGATCAGGAGATCGTCCGGTCGGTGCAGGACATTGACGGCGTCGATGTTGTGAATATCAGCGACCGCACATTTTTGATGCACCTCGGCGGCAAGATCGAGATCGCGTCGAAGATGCAGCTCAAGACACGCTCCGACCTGTCGATGGCTTACACGCCTGGCGTCGCCCGCATCTGTGAGGCAATCGCGAGGGATCCGGAAAAGGTCTATAACCTGACCATCAAGAAAAATATGGTCGCGGTGGTCACGGACGGAACCGCCGTGCTGGGCCTCGGCGACATCGGTCCGGCGGCGGCGATGCCGGTGATGGAAGGCAAGTGCCAGTTGTTTAAGGAATTCGGCGGTGTGGATGCTTTTCCGATCTGCCTCGATACCAAAGACCCGCACGAGATCGTTCAGACCATCAAGCATATCTCGACCGTATTCGGCGGTATCAATCTCGAGGATATTTCGGCTCCACGATGTTTTGAGATCGAGGACCGTTTGAAAGAGGAGCTTGATATTCCGGTCTTTCACGACGACCAGCACGGCACCGCAGTCGTTGTCTTGTCGGCTTTGATCAACGCTTTGAAGATCGTTGGCAAAAAGATGGAGGACATCAAGGTCGTCGTCAACGGTATCGGAGCGGCCGGCGTGGCTTGTTCGAAGATCGTAATGGCAGCGGGCGTCAAAAATATCATCGGCTGCGACACGACCGGTGCGATCTATCCGGGCCGGACGGAAAATATGAACTGGGTCAAGGATTGGTACGCTCGCAACACCAACCCAACTGCGGAAAAAGGCAATATTCACGAAGTCATCAAAGGCGCGGACGTTTTTCTCGGACTTTCGGCACCGGGCGTCATTGACGAGACGGACCTCGCGAATATGGCTAAGGATCCGATCGTCTTCGCGATGGCCAACCCGATCCCTGAGATCATGCCCGAGGATGCCGCCGGACACGTTGCCGTGATGGCGACCGGACGTTCGGACTATCCGAACCAGATTAACAACGTGCTGTGTTTTCCGGGCATTTTCCGTGGAGCGTTAAATTGCCGTGCCTCGCAGATAAACGAGGCAATGAAGCTCGCCGCCGCTAACGCAATTGCCGATATTATCGGCCCCGACGAACTTCATCCCGACTACATAATCCCATCGGTTTTCGACCGGCGAGTCGGCGAGGCCGTCGCTGCCAAGGTCGAAGAGGCCGCTTACGAAACCGGAGTTGCCCGCCGCGAGAGGGCGACGTCCGAATCGCATTTTGACACCGCCGTGACATAAATGGTGAGAGCAAGGCTTATTGAACTCGGGGTCGAGGAAGCGGCCAATGCGGTAACGCACGGGCTGGGTCTCGGCCTAAGTCTCGCGGGTTTTGTGTTTATGGTGTCGTTTGCCGTTCTGAAGGGCGACGGCTGGCACATCGCAAGTGCTCTGATCTACGGCCTCTCTCTTGTTACGCTTTACGCCGCATCGACCTTTTACCACCTCGCGATCTCCGAAACGGCCAAAAAGAAGCTCCAGCTCGTCGATCACTGCTGTATTTATCTGCTCATCGCGGGCAGTTACACGCCGTTCACGATGATCGTTTTGCGCGACGGCGTCGGTCCTTATTTGTTTATATTCGCATGGGCGTTTGCTGCCGTCGGGATTCTGATGAAGATCTTTATGAAGATCAAATCGGGTCCGATGTCCGCTTTGACTTATCTGCTAATGGGATGGATTGGGATCATCGCTGTTCAGCCGCTGTATCTCGCGATGGGCATCGTTCCGATCTCGCTGATCGTCGCGGGAGGCATCAGTTACACGGTCGGCACGATATTTTTTGGCTGGCACAGCATGAAGCACCACCATGCGATCTGGCATTTATTTGTACTCGGCGGCAGCGTGCTGCACTTTATCGCGATCGCCGGTTATATCATTCCCTACGCGATCACGGTTTGATGGAAAGCAATATTAAGATTGGAACCTGCGGATTTGGCCGCGCGAAACGCCCGGACTATGTAAAGCTTTTGCGGGTCGTTGAGATCCAGCATACCTTTTACGACCCGCCGCAGATCAAAACGCTCGAAAAATGGCGTGCCGACGTGCCCGAAGATTTTGAATTCACCCTTAAGGCGTGGCAGATGATAACTCACGAGTCGTCAAGTCCGACCTACCGTCGACTCAAGCGGCCCTTAACGGAAAAAGAAACCGAAGAAGCGGGGTTTTTCAAGCCGACCGACACAGTTCGCGAAGCCATTGATTTAACGCTGGCGTGTGCGAAGGCCTTAAAAGCGAGGACGATCCTCTTTCAATGCCCTGCCCGCTTTCAGCCCCTACCCGAAAATATTCTGAATCTCAAACAGTTCTTTTCAAGTATCGATCGCGGCGACCTCAATTTTGCATGGGAACCGCGCGGTAAACTTTGGCAAGACGCACTGGTCAAGGAATTGTGCGACGAGCTGAGCCTCTGGCACTGCGTCGACCCTTTTGCACGCAGGAGTGTCACACCGGAGAAATGTTACTACCGGCTTCACGGCATTCCGCGTTGGCGTTATACATACGAGGACGACGAACTGATCGAGATGTTTTCGCTGCTGCCGAAGAACCGTCTTTCCTACGTTTTCTTTAACAATATTACAATGAAAGAAGATGCGGTGAGATTTAAGAAGATAATTAAGGAATCCCGCGACTAAACAACAAACTTGTAGCCAAACCCATGAACGGTGTGGATAAATTGCGGATGTCGTGGGTTTTCTTCGAGCTTTTGCCGCAGCCACGCCACGTGAACGTCAACTGTCCGCGTCGTCGGCATCGCGTCATAGCCCCAAACGGCATCAAGCAGATCGTCACGCGAATGTACGGTGCCCCGATTTTCGATAAAGAATTGCAGCAATCGAAATTCCATCGCAGAAAGCTCGACCGGCACGTTGGCCCGGGTGACCTCGGCCCGCCTAAAATCAACGCCAATTTCGCCAAAGCGAAATGCTCCGTTCGGCGCGGACTCGGTTTGATTAGGCGAGCGGCGAAGCAGTGCTTCGACGCGGGCCAAGAGTTCGATGACCTCGAAGGGCTTTGTCAGATAATCGTCGGCACCGAGCTTAAGCCCAAGCACCTTGTCGATCGTCTCGGCCTTAGCGGTTAGCATTAAAATAGGCGTCTGAATTCCCTTTTGGCGCAGATCGCGTGCGATGTCGTAGCCGTTCTTTTTCGGAAGCATCACGTCGAGGATGAGCAGATCAAACGATTCGGTCGAAGCGATCTCAAAACCGCTTTTCCCGTCCTCGGCGCTTGTCACGTCAAAGCCTTCGCTCGTCAGGCGGTCGGTGAGCGTGATGATAAGGCCTTTTTCGTCTTCGACGAGCAGTATTCTCATTGGAATTTTTTAACGCAAAGTCGCGAAGGCGCGAAGCCGCCAAGGAAAAACAAAATATGGCACATTGACCAATCGACGTTAATACTTTTAGCCATAGCCATAAAATCTTTGCGTCTTTGCACCTCGGCGACTTTGCGTTAAATATCTTTCTGCGGCAGTTCGATCGTGAACTTGCTTCCCTTTCCCATTTCGCTTTGGGCAGAGACGCGGCCGCCGTGGGCTTCGACAGTTTGTTTTACCAGACTAAGGCCTAGTCCGTTACCGTGAATTTGGGCATCGACTACACCTTTCGCACGGAAAAACGGCTCGAATATTTGGCGGAGATCGCTCTTAGAGATTCCGATACCGTGATCTTCGACCGAGATTTTTATATTCCCGCCGCCGTTTACCGCCGACACGCGCAGCCAGGCGTTGCCGTTGCTGTATTTGACCGAATTTACAATCAGATTTTGGATGGCCTGGCTTAGAGCACTTTTATCTGCGTTTATTGTCGGCAGCGATACGGCAATCTTGGTCTCGACCGAAATGTTTTTGTCGGCGATCAACGGCTGGCATTCGGCCAAAGCATCCTGAACCACGGTCGAAATTGAAGTCTCGCCAAAACTGTATTTCTTCCGCCCCGATTTCGCACCGGCAAAATCGAGTATCTGCTCGACCATGCCGGTCAGCTTGCGGCCCTCGCCTTTGATCAGATCGCCGTATTTAGAGACCTGGGCGTTCTCTTTGGCGATGCCGTCAGCCAGATTTTCACCCGCTGAATAGATAACGGCAAGCGGCGTGCGAAATTCGTGTGAGACGGACGAGACAAAATCGATCTGCCGCTGAGCTACGCGTTTGGCCCGCTGGGCCGACAAAATGATCGCCAAAACAGCCGCGGCAAGCAGAAACAGTAGGCCAAACCCTACACCAAGATTTCTGCGGAGCGTTGACGCCAGATAGCCGTCGAGCGAGCCTGACGAATGCTGAACCGCTAGTGTCCAGCCCGCGTCGGATTTTCCGTCACCATCGGCCGTAAATACCTGAGTTCGAGGCTTCGAACCTTCCTGTAGCTCGATTTTGTAGGTCCTCGCTTTGTTATCGCTGGTCTCTACGCTGCTGAAAGTGTGACTTTCGATCCGTGAGTTCATAACCACGCCTTCGTGACGGGGCATGACCGCCGACATGAGTTCTTTATTCGCAAAATAGACAAAATTGTCCGGCGACATGTCGAGCAGCTTTGCTTTCGCGTCCGCCGCATCATCCTTGACCGAGGCGACGACTGGTTGGCCGTTTGAGCCGTTTACGCCGATCTTGAATTCACCGTCACCAAAATATTTGGCCGTCAGATCGGGAATTATCTTGCCTTTTATCGTGTCGGCATTCAACCGGATCACAAGGTATCCGATAGCCTCGGGCATTTCCACGGTCGGCTGCTCTGTTCCCGGCGCTCGCTTGATTAAAATGCGCTCAACCTTGCGTCCTGACGATTCGTATACGGGCAGAACGAGCGTGGAGATGTCTTCGTAAACCGGCTTAAACGTCCGTTTATCGCCAAACCGGCCTCGCAGTTCAGCAAGATCGGCGATCATCTCGACCGGCACAAACGACCGCTGCGACGCATCGAAATGGAGCGGTTGCACACCGCCTTTGGCGTCAAGGTAATAAAAATCAGTGATCAGGTCCGGGTAATTTGTCTTTTCCCGCCAAAAATCATAGCGTTCGTTAAACTGTCCCCACTCGTGCCGCTTCCACCGGTCGCCGTCCGTTTGAAAGTTGAAGTACGCGCTCTGAATCTCGCGGTTAAAATCCGCCGCAAACCTGTCCGCCGTTTCCTGAACACGTTTATGGGCCTTTTCGCTCTCCGACTCAGCGATCTGGGTCATCCAGCGGTACTGCAACCCGCCAAGCAGCACAAGCAACCCAACGAGCCCGACAATCAACGCAATTATAGTCCACGAACGCTTCATCGCCTTTCATTTTCCATTTTCCATTTTCCATTGTCTATTGTTTTTCGCGACATTTTACATTCTTAACAAATTCTTTGCGTCGTCTTAACCAAACTGGTTTTCTGTTCGCGTATTCTCTACAATGACGAACGAGGTTTTTATAATCGCTTAAAAAGATTTCATCCCGGGAAATCGGCAAATGTGATCTCGCTCGCGAGAATCAAATCACTGGAGGTATTTTATGAAACGTTTTATTTTCTCAATCTTGTGCGTGGCCGTATTTTTTATCGGTCTCGGAGCGTTGGTCGAAAAGACCGGTGCTAAATTTAAGTCCGATGAAAAAGCTCTGGCACTGATCGCAAAGGCTCGTCAGGCGATCGGTGGTGACTCTGCGATCGGCAATGTCAAAAGCCTGAACATTGTCGGACGCTCTATACGGTCGTTCAAGATCGACGGTGTCGTCAAAAGCGAGGGGAGCGAGACCGAGATCGCATTCCAGTTGCCGGACCAGATGATGAGAACCGTCAAGGGCCATGGCGATGGCGACGCTAAGAGCGTTCAGAGCTTTGAACGAACCATGAGTGTGACCGCAGCGGGCGATGACAAAGACCGCTTGAAAGTCATAGTCAACGGCACGGGTTGGGGAGTAGACCATGGCGAAGGCGCTGGTGCGGGCCTCAGTGAAGTGCGTGTTGAAGCCAATGGTGACGGCAACAAGGCCATCCACGTCATAATCAAAAAAGATGACGGGACCGTCCAGGAACTGACCGGAGCCGATGCCGAAAAATGGATCGCCGAGCATCATCCGGAAGGTACTGGCGGCGCCCGCCAGATCGTTCTCAGAAAGACCGATGGCACCACCACGGTGATCCCGGGCGGCGACGGCGTTAAGGTCGGTGACCCGATGGAAGGTGGTATCGTTGTTAAAAAGATCAACGCCGACCACGCCCAGTTCAAATCCGAAGGCACCACCAATATCCGCGTCGAAGCAAATGGCGACGGCACCAAGGCGTTTCATGTCATCGTAAAAAACCCCGACGGGACAGTCCAGAATCTGAGCGGAGCAGACGCTGAAAAATGGATCGCCGAGCATCATGGAGATGAGCAGCACATGATCCTCAAAAAATATAACGGTGACGGTGACGGGCCGAAATCCGGCACGGCGACGTTTAGGACCGAGGACGACAAAACGATCGTTGGCAACGGAAACGTCATGTACAACCGCACCGGCGAAGGTGCCCGTCAAAACGATCTCCTCCGCATGACCCTCAGCTTGCTGCTGACCGCCCCCGCGGGCATCGAGGTCAACTACACCTCGGCCGGTGACGGCGATGTAGATGGCACATCATGCGACGTTGTTGTGGCGGAATTTGGCGGGGCTGCCTACCGGCTTTATCTGAGCAAAGCTTCGAGCCTGCCGATTATGATGAGCTACAAAGGCATGCAGCCACAGGTATTCACGTTCCGGACCAAAGCTCCGGCCGGCGACGAGGTCAGAGAGAATATGGTATTCACCAGCAAGGTCGAGGGCCCGGAAATCAAGAATGCCGAATTCAACGTCAAATTCTCAGACTATCGCACGGTCAACGGCATCCAGCTTCCATTCAAATGGACGCAAACCGTCGGGAGCGAAGCTGACGAAACCTTTGACATTACAAACTATGAAATTAATCCGGCCAATATTGCGGAGAAATTCAAAAATCAGAATGTCATGGTCAGGATGAAAAAGCCCGACGGAAAATAAACCGAAGGATGCAGAAGCCCGCGCGTAAGCAAGGGCGTAACACTCAACTTGCGTGTTACGTCCTTACTTACGTGTAGGCTTCTGCACGTCCCGCAAAAACTCCGCCGCGACCGCCCGTATCTCACCGTAAGTGTAACCGTCACCCAGATATTCCTTAACCTTTCCGACACCATTCTCGACGTCAAGCTCGATGATCGCGTTCCTAATAGTTTCGACCTTATCGGCGGGGACGAGTTCGCCAAGTTGCAGTTCGCCGGTCGGAATAAACTGCACGAGGTGATTCTCGATCGTACTGCGCACCATCCCTCTTTCGCTGGCGATCTCATCAATTGCGCGGCCGGCTCGAAACATTTTTAGCGAAACCGTGTAGGTGTCGTCACCCGTCGGCCCGCGTTTTGTGCGGACCTTGCGTTCGCGGCGCGGCGATTTGAGATCGATCCGCGATGGGAGGTTTTTTCGCTTGCAGTAATTTCTTATGTCGTACAGAAAATCGCGGCCGTATTTATCCAGCTTTAGATCGCCGACGCCGGATATTTTCCGCATTCCATCAATATCGAGTGGCAGATAGGTGGCCATTTCGATCAAAGTGGCATCGGAAAAAACGACGTAAGGCGGCACATTTTCGCCTTTCGCAAGGGCCGTGCGAGTCCGTTTCAGATCGTCAAAGAGATCGGCAAAATACTCGTGTTGGACATCGCTAACGAGCGACGATTTCTTCTCTTCCTTGATCTTTACCTTTATTAGCTCAACCTGTGCATTTCCCCGTAAAACGTCATCGCACTTTTCGGTCAGGACTATAACCGGATATTGCCCTTCGGTCTGGGCCAAGTAGTTTTGCGAGATCAGGTCTTTAAAATAGTCGAACCAATTGTTTTTGGAAATATCCGAGCCAATGCCATAAGTCTTAATATTCTTATGCTCGTCGCGGATCGTTTTCGCCTCAGATCCACGCAGAAAATCGATCAGGTAACTCATCCCGAACCGCTGTCCGGTACGATACACGGCACTCAGAGCTTTCTGGGCAATGATCGTCCCGTCAAAACGCTCAAACGTCGTGTTGCAGTTATCGCAATTACCGCAGACCTCAACTGTTTCCTCGGAGAAATAATTGAGCAAAAACCGTCGCCGGCACGTCTTTATATCGCCAAATTTGCCCATCGTATCGAGCTTTTTGAGCATGATATCACTCTGCTCGCGATTGCCCTCGACCTCGGCAAAACCTTTCAATTTGATGACATCGCCCCAACTAAAAAACAGCAGCGCGTCGCTTTGCAAGCCGTCGCGGCCGGCACGTCCGGTTTCCTGATAATAACTCTCGATATTTTTCGGCAGATCCATGTGAACGACAAACCGCACGTTTGATTTGTCGATGCCCATCCCAAAGGCGATCGTCGCAACGACAATCTTCGCCTCGTCCTTCAGGAACAATTCCTGATTCTTCTCCCGGGTTTCCTTGTCCAGGCCTGCGTGATACGCCAACGCGCTAAACCCTTCATTACGCAGATCGGCGGCAAGCGCATCGACCGAACTGCGGCTGAGGCAGTAAATGATGCCGCTCTCGTCGCGGCGTTTTTCGAGATAATCGAGGAGCTGATTGTATGAATTGCGTTTCGGCTCGACCGCGTAAAAAATATTCGGACGGTTAAAACTCGAAACAAACCGTTCCGCACCAGGGATTTTCAAAAGCTCGACAATGTCCTTTCGAACCAATTTATCCGCCGTCGCGGTCAGAGCAATGACCGGAATCGCAGGAAAATTCGATTTCAACCGCCCCAGCTTAATATATTCCGGCCTGAAATCGTGCCCCCAGCTTGAGATGCAGTGTGCTTCGTCGATCGCAAACAGCGAAAGGTTTATAGACCGGAGAAAATCCAAAAATTGATCACCACTCTGAAGCAGCCTTTCCGGCGCGACGTAGAGCAGTTTTAATTTGCCGTTGCGAATGTCTTGAAAAACCTCGACCTGTTGCCGTCCGGTCTGGGTGGAATTAAGAAACGCTGCCTCGATCCCGTTGTTTTTGAGAGCATCGACTTGATCCTTCATCAAGGCGATCAACGGTGAAATGACGACCGTCAGCCCGTCGAGCATCAACGCCGGGATCTGATAGCACAGCGATTTGCCGCCACCTGTCGGCATCAGGACAACGCAGTCCTTCTTCTGCAAAACGGACTCGATCACCTGCTCCTGATTCATCCGAAACGAATCAAAGCCGAACTGGTGCTTAAGAATTTCGCGGGCCCGTGCGGTGTTCATACAGATTCTGAAGTCGCTGAAAGCGACAAATATAATAGCGTCGGGTGAAACCCGACGTAAAAGGGAAAAACCTTCCGACGCTGTAAGTGTCGAACAAAAGCCGTTATTATTCGTCCCCTTCAGGGACGGGTTGCTTATCGCTTTGATCGTCGGGTTGCACCCGACGTTATTTCATTTGTCACCTTCAGTGACAAGACAGCATTATTCAATTCCGTAAGCCGCGCAGCAAGTTTCGGCACCAGCAATTTCGCTGCGTCGATAGCACCTTTAATATGACGCTGATGCGTAAAATGTCCTGCGACATAAATACCCGGGACATTTGTCTCGAATGTTTCCGGATCATAAACAGGAACCTTGCCGGCCTTGCCGTGTTCGGTCTCGACGCCTAGACTTTTTAGCATTGTCAAATCCGCGTCCGAGCCGATGAGCACAAAAACCACATCGTTTGGCAAAATGTCCTTTTCGCCGGCCTCGTTTTCCATAACAACCGCATCTTCGCGAACCTCAAGAACCTTTCCGAGAAAGAACAGCTTTAGACAATGCTTTTTCAGCTCATCCGTGAGCGGCTG
Organism: Pyrinomonadales bacterium; assembly: GCA_038227175.1. Classification (GTDB taxonomy): domain Bacteria; phylum Acidobacteriota; class Blastocatellia; order Pyrinomonadales; family Pyrinomonadaceae; genus OLB17. The sequence goes on from JBBRPZ010000019.1 coordinate 26,733, forward strand.
TTTGACCCAATATTTGATACAGCCTTGCTTCGGGTCTTCGTTTTCCCAGTCGCTGCGAAAGATCGCGAGCGTCGTATCTGCACCCTCTTCAGCCAAAAATAAAGCCGCCTCGCCCGCAGAATTACCACCACCAACGATCAACGCACACTTTTTAACCCACGGGTAAGTCTCGCGAAATGTGTCGTGAACCTTTGCCAGATCCTCGCCGGGGACGTTTAACTTGCGAGGATGGTCCATCGCACCAATGGCGAAGAGGATTGTCTTGGTTTCGTATGAGCCTTTATCGGTTTTGACCCTATATTGAGTTAAACCACCCGCTACCGTAGGTGGTACTGACTCGACACTCTCAACCGTTTCTTCGGTTTGGACATTCAACTCGTGTTCAAGCACGAAGCGGACGTAATACGAGAGCAGTTCCTCGCGCGTTGGCTTTTCACGCGCGGGTTTTAGCTGGCCATTCTCGATTTCGAGTTCATTTGTAGTCGAAAAAACGGTCAAGCCGACCGGATAATTATAAACGGTGTTCCCGATCAGGCCTTTCTCGATCACGAGATAGTTGAGGCCCGCATTTTTTGCCTCGTAGGCGGCCGTTATTCCGGCGGGTCCCGCTCCGACGATAATCAAATCAAACATCGTATTCAAAAAAAATTTTGCATCCGGCTACCAGCTAATAGCTGTGAGCTATTTTTTGTTTTCCAGCTTTTGCAATTCTTCGGTAAATTTCTCGATCTGCAATTTAGTCCCTTCGAGCGTCCGCTTTGACGCAAGATACGCTTCCCATTCGTTGGTGTTGGTCAGCGCTTTTAGAACGTCTTCGTCGAGCGCATGCGACATTACGACGAGCAGGTCGCTCAGAGCTTCGTGGCCGTCGAGCAGAGATTGGATGATCGTGTACGCGAGTTTGGCGCGTGGCAGATCGATGTCGAGGTCTTCCATAATAAAGGGAGATTTTACCACAGCGACCGTGGGCGGTTAATTCACGAACGGCAGATCGGTAACGGTGGCGGTTGCTCCATCGACTATAAGCTCGGTGCCGCTCGCCAAATAGTCGTAACGAACAAATGCGAGAGCTATGTGATTTTCGAGCTTTGGCGAATATGTGACTGAGGTAATCTTTCCGGCATTTTTCCCGTCCGAGGACTGGACCGGAAGCGGCTCGCTTGCATCTGCGTCATCAATATTCGACGTTAAACCACCCGCTACGGCAGGTGGTACTGACAAAACCAAGCCGGTTAACTTTTTCGCCACATGACCGCGAAAGTGAATGCGGGCGATGATCTCCTGGCCGATGTAGCAGCCCTTGTTGTAAGAGATCAGGCCGTCGATGCCGAGTTCGGGGACAATGGTTGTGTCGTCCATGTCAACGCCGTATTTTGGGATACCGTTTTCTATTCGGAGAGTCTCGTAGAGGTCGTCCGATATCTCGACGGCATCATTTGCGAGTAATGTAAATCTGAAACCGGCTGCTAATTCGACATTTATGACATAGCCTGACGTTGTGTTTGACGTAAAGACCAAGCCGCCCGGTGACGCAGGCGGTTCTGACCCGAATATCTCATAATACCGATACTGCTCTGACAGGTCTTCGACAAAGAAATCACCTGCAAATGTGAATCGAAACAGGTTCTGAAAAACCTTTTCCCTTGTCGCGTCCTCAGTCTCAAACAAATATCTGTCGCCCTGACGAAGCACCCGCACGACGGCTAGAAGACGGCCTTGTGCATTAGGAAACGCCGCAAGCATAAGTCCGCCGTCATCGAGCGTTTTCATGTCGTTCGAGATCAGGCCGTCGAGAAATTGGGTGGCTTCCTTGCCCCAAACGGCGATCAGACCACGCCGCTGTTTGTAGAATCCGGCTCCGCCGTTGCGAATGTGGTTATAGGTGTTTTCTAGGTCTGCGTTCATGTTTGATACAATACCCTTTTACTTTATACCGTCGATTCGCAATTACACAATGAGCCAATTATCCGAACAAATCGTTTTAGACTCGCTTACACAGATCATCGATCCCGATCTGAAAAAGGACATCGTCACGCTGGGGTTTATCCATAATCTTGAGATCGACGGCGGCGAAGTGTCGTTCACGATCATGCTGACGACGCCCGCTTGTCCGGTCAAAGAGCAGATGGAGGCTGACGCCCATCGCATCGTCTCAGCTCTCGAAGGCGTGACCACCGTCAACGTCAAAATGGACGCCGAGGTGCCGCAGGGTCGCGGTATCAAGGACAATATCGCCATTGCGGGCGTCAAAAATATCATCGCTGTGTCCAGCGGCAAAGGCGGCGTCGGCAAATCGACGGTCGCGGTCAATATGGCGGTCGCTCTCGCGGCTGACGGTGCCAAGGTCGGCATTATGGACGCCGATGTTTACGGGCCGAATGTCCCGATGATGCTTGGCACTGGTTACGGCCAGCCGGATGTCGAGGACAACAAACTCATCCCGATCAAGGCTCACGGCATCAAGATGATCTCGATGGCCGTGCTCGTGCCGCCCGACAAACCGATGATCCTTCGCGGCCCGATGCTCCACGGCGTCGTGCGGCAGTTTCTCTCTGACGTAAATTGGGGTGATCTCGACTATCTCATCGTCGACATGCCGCCGGGAACGGGTGATGTGCAGCTTTCGCTTGCCCAGCTCGTGCCGGTGCAGGGCGCGGTTCTCGTTACAACGCCGCAGGAAGTTTCGCTCTCCGACGTGCGGCGTGCGGTCAAGATGTTCGAGCAGGTCCGCGTCCCGGTGCTCGGCGTCATCGAGAATATGTCGTACTTCATCGCTCCCGACACAGGCAACCGCTACGAGATATTTGGGAAAGGCGGCGGACAAAAGCTTTGCGACGAATACGGCCTTAATTTTCTTGGCGAAGTCCCAATGGGCATCGAGGTTCGCGAGGGTGGCGACAGCGGCGTTCCCGTCGTTATCTCGGCACCCGATTCGCCGCAGTCGGCCGCCTTTCGCCACGTCGCTGAAGAGGTCGCTCGTCAGGTCTCAATCGAGGCAATGAAGCCCGAATTGACGATACTGACGCGGGCAAATTAACCATCTTTTCGCACTCCATGCGGTCAGAGCGTTGTAAAAGACGCGTTTTGATGCTATTTTTCTTTTGTTCTAAAAAGTTAAAACATCAATTCATCTGGCAGGAGCAACATGTTTCCAAGAGGCGTAGGTTCGTCGCATCGTTCCGCTTTCCCCGTCGTGCGGAAGGCTTTTTTCTTCATTTGTTTGCTGAGCTTATTTGCTCCGCAGATGATTGCCCAATCGGCCGCAAAACGTTCGCTAACGTATTCGGACTACGATTCGTGGCGAAGCATTCAGGGTTCACAGATCTCGCGTGACGGCAAGTTGATTGCGTATGTGATGCAGGCGCAGGACGGCGACGGCGAGCTTTTTGTTCACAGCACGACCGACACAACCGAGTGGCGTGCACCGCGCGGATATCATCCGCCGACGCCGCCGCCCGACGCCTCTGATCCGGCAGCGGCGATTGCGTTTCAGGCCCTCGCACGCCTTCTGCGGCCGAGCTTTTCGGCGGATGGGAAATACGTGCTCTTCATTATCGAGCCGACGAAGGCCGAGACGCTAAAGGCGAGAAAGGACAAAAAGAAGCCTGAGGATTTTCCCAAAAACGCACTCGGAATAATGGACACGACGACCGGCCAGGTCACCAAAGTCGATTACGTCAAATCATTTCAGGTACCGGAAGATGGTTCGGGATATGTTGCAATATTGAAGGAAGCCGGCAAAGAGGAAAGGCTGGCCGCGACTCCAGCAAACGCGAATACCGCAAATACTGCCGCTCCAACCACTACTAATACAAACTCCGCAAATACGTCATCGCAGACCGCGACTCGTCCCGGCGAGAAAAAGAAAGAATACGGCTCGGCCCTGATCCTGCGACGTTTGTCTGACGGAAACAGCCGCGCCTTTGCCGACGTGCTCGATTATTCGTTCAGCAAGGACGCAAAAACGCTCGTTTTTGCGGTTGCGTCCAAAAAAGAAGAAACCAACGGAGCATTTGCCGTCGCGCCCGGAGCCGACGGAGCTCCGGCGGCCCTGCTTTCTGGTCCCGGCAAATACACCAAATTTACGTGGGACGAAAAGCAGACGCAGCTTGGTTTTATCAGCGACCACGACGATGCAGCGGCCAAGCAGCCCAGATTCAAAGTCTATTACTGGCAGCGTGGTGACACGGCAGCAAAAGAGGTCGTTTCCCTTAAAACCGCAGGGTTCCGCCCGGAATTTATTGTGAGCGAAAAAGGCTCCCTGGCATTTTCCTATGACGGCAGCTGCCTTTTTGTAAACAGTGCTCCGCCGCCCGATCCCGAACCCGACCCGAACAATGCCGTGCCTGACGAAGAAAAGGTCAACGTCGACCTTTGGCATTGGAAGGACGAATATATCCAGCCGGTCCAGAAGCTCAGGGCGATCCCTGACCGCGACCGCTCGTATCGCGGCGTTTTTCACATCAAGGACCAAAAGTTCGTTCAACTGGCCGACTCCACGATGGAAAGTGTCATTCCCAGCTCAAACGGCCTTTATGCCCTCGGCACGGATGATCGCCCATACAGGGTCCAGGGCACATGGGACCCGGGATTTACGGACTATTATCTCGTAAACACGACTGACGGCTCGCGAAAACCGCTGCAAAAGGGCCAGCAGTTCGGCATGAGTTGGTCGCCGAACTCAAAATATGTCGTCTATTTCGATGGCAAGGATTGGAACTCGGTCTCGATCCCCGATCTCAAGATCACGAATCTAACCGCCAAGCTAAATACAAAATTTGCCCGCGAAGACCACGACACGCCCAGCGCCGCTCCCTCCTACGGCATCGCCGGCTGGACCAAAGACGATAAAGACGTGTTGATCTACGACAAATATGACATCTGGCAGGTTTCGCCCGACGGCGGGGGCAAAAATCTTACCGGTGGCATCGGACGGCGTGAGAAAACAGTGTTGCGATACGTTCGCCTCGATCCAGACGAAAGGTCGATTGATCCCGACAAAACGCTGCTGCTCAATGCGGACAACGAAGAAACTCGCGACTCGGGATTTTATCGTGTCAAGATCGGCGGTTCGCCCGAACGGCTGATGATGGACGCCAAGAATTTCGGTAACCCGACCAAGGCAAAGGACAGCGATACGGTCATGTTTTCGGCGTCGCGATTCGACATGTTCCCCGACCTTTGGGTATCTGCACTGGACTTTAAATCGCCTAAAAAATTGAGCAACGGCGACGCACAGCGGGCTCCGTTCAAATGGGGCACTTCGGAATTGATCCATTACAAGAGCAAAGACGGCGTTCCGCTCGAGGGCGTGCTGATAAAACCGGACAATTTTGACCCCAATAAAAAATACCCAATGCTCGTGAATTTTTACGAAAAGCTTTCGGATACCGTCCACAATTTCCGAGATCCGGGCCCCGGCACCTCGATAAACTTGAGTTTCTACGCCAGCAACGATTATGTGGTCTTTTTGCCGGACATTGTTTACAAAACCGGTTATCCCGGTAAGAGCGCGATGAACTGCGTCATGCCCGGCGTCGATGCTGTGGTCGAGAAAGGGTTTGTTGACAAGAACGCCGTCGGGCTGCAGGGCCACAGTTGGGGCGGCTACCAGATCGCGTATATGCTCACGCAGACCAACAGGTTCAAGGCCGCAGCCCCCGGAGCGGTCGTTGTCGATATGTTCAGCGCCTACAACGGCATCCGCTGGGGATCGGGCGTCGCACGTGAGTTTCAATACGAACATTCGCAAAGCCGCATCGGCGGCACAATCTGGGATTCGACACAGAAATTCATCGAGAATTCGCCGCTCTTCTCCATCCAGAACGTACAGACTCCCGTCATGACGATCGCCAACGATGCCGACGACGCCGTGCCCTGGTATCAAGGGATCGAGTTTTATTTGTCGATGCGGCGCCTGGGCAAAGAGATATATTTCTTCAGCTACAACGGCGAGGTCCATAACCTCCGCAAACGGCAAAATCAAAAGGATTATACGCGGCGGACAAAGGAGTTTTTTGACCACTTCCTAAAAGGCGCTCCGGCACCCGACTGGATGAAAAACGGCATACCGTATCTGCAACGTGACAAAGAGAAGGAACAGTATCGCCAGCCAATCGCCGATGACCCGAAAATGAGATAAGAATCCAGATTGGTCTTGTATTTTGTAGCGAAAATTGTTACAGTTATTTTTTAGTAAGGATTCGCTTCGGTGAATCCTATTTTTAGAACGGAGTCGACTAAAATTATGGCAGCAGTTGCAGCACCTACATTTGAATTGAACGTTACCGAGGCCGCCGCGGGAGAGATCAAGAAATTTCTCGCCACCGAAGATGATCTGCCGGAATCGGCAGGGCTTCGCGTCCGCGTTGTGCCGGGCGGATGTTCTGGTTTTCAGTACAGCCTGAATATCGAAGAAGAATCGAAGATGGGCGATATGATCGTCGACAAATACGGCATCAAACTCTTCGTTGATATGTTTTCGATGCAGTATCTCAATGGCATCACAGTTGACTACACATCGAACATGATGGGCTCCGGCTTTACGTTCGAAAATCCGAACGCGACCGGCGGCTGCGGATGCGGCACGTCGTTCTCAGCTTAAGTCCGACAAACTTAAGTTTGTCGAACACCAAAGACCCGAATTTTTTTTCGGGTCTTTTTCATTTTTATTGGAACGCAAGTGCGATTGCGAGTGTCTTGTAAACACACAAGGACAACGTTAGTAGTGCGAAAGACGGTGAGTGGGGCGGGGTCTTTTCTTCCGAAAGGCAGAAAAGACCAATCTCGGAACCCTCAAGCGGTAGTGTTTATTTGCGGCATCCTCGGCCGGTCAAATGACATCTCATCTTTCGCCCACCTGCTTCTCACGTGGGATCAGCGATCCATAAATTTCCCGCACGGTTTGCATCCGATTACCTTATAACTCATAATGGCATATAGTTAGTTTTCACTATCTAATCAAGGGTCACAGTTTGAGTTAACCGCAAGATCAGAATTTCTGATTTTTCAGGAATTCATCGTGCTTTGGAGATGTTTATTAATAGGTGAGTAATTCACCGTCTCCTCAGGCTGCCCTTCCCAAAATCAAATCACTTTGGAGTTTTAAATTTGAAAGTTTTTACAAAGATACTATTCTTTTCGGTATGCCTTACGTTTGTTGCCGTTTGTTTTACAGGTTCAGCATCGGCCCAGGGCCGCGACAGGGTGGTCAAATCCACCGGCAGTCAGCCTACTAATCAGCCGCCGCCGATTCAACCGACCCAAAGAACCCAACCGATACCCGCCTCACGTCCAGTACTTACAAATCAGATCATTGTCGTTCATTCCGAAAAGGAACCGGAACCGCTTGTAAAGCGGACGGCTTCCGTAAGGGCGGTCAACGCCCCGAGCGCAATGGCGGCGGGCAGGACCGCATACGGTATGTCGACGAGCGTCCGGCTCGATCAGGCGATCAAGGAGCGTTACGGCAAACCGTACCGCTACGGTTCGACGGGTCCGAATACCTTTGATTGTTCGGGATTTGTCTGGAGCGTATTTCAGGAGGCTGGCATAGGTTTTACACGGGCAAGCGCCCGCAGCCTGTGGGCACAGTCGGAGCCCGTTTACGGCGACGACCGGTTTAAGTACGGCACGCTCGTTTTTTTTAACAACCTTGGCCACATGGGCATTGTCGCCGACGAAAATGGTTTTTACCAGGCATCGTCCAGCAAAGGGATAACCTACTCGCCTTTCGCAGGTTACTGGCAAAGCCGCATCGTCGGTTACCGTCGGCTGAAACCCGAGAGTGTTAGCAAGACCCCGGCGGACATGATCCCCCGCGACGACAAGTAATTACAGAATTTAGTAGATACAAAAGCCCGGTGTTCCTAAACGAACACCGGGCTTTTTCTATTAAAATATTATTGACTAAACGATAAAACCGGGACGAGTATGCTGGTCAGTTATTTCGTAAACGACAGCTATCTTATCGATTGCGACATACGCAACCTTTTCATCCTCGTCTCGCAGATACAAAACCCCCGCTTTGACGTCAATCACGTCACCGCGAAACGCGGCATTTGTCCCGCAGGTGACGTCAATCTTTTTGCTCAACAACTGTCTTAGCAATTCTTCCATATACTTCTCAGTGAGATTATATCAAATACGGTCTTTCATTGCCGCCGCCCGGCCTGACAAAACCCATTGACTTGGCATTTGCGTTGATCCGCTGTCTGCACCCGCCACGGCTTTTTTCTTTTGCGAATAGGCGAGGGCCGTCGCGATAACAGCGATGTCGCGCGTCGTCTCATCTACCTCGCAGCGTTTGTTACGCTCCTTGAAACCGGTAATAAAGCCTGTCTCGAGGTTTCCACTGACGAAAACTTCGTCTTCCATCACGTCGCGGAAAAACGCGAGTGTAGTCTTGATCCCGCCGACCTCATATTCCATCAACGCCCGCCGCATGCGACCGATCGCCTCGGCCCGGTCGCGGCCATAAACGGCAAGTTTCGAGATCATCGGATCGTAATAAATCGAAACCTCCGCTCCCTCATAAACGCCGCCGTCATCCCGTACTCCCGGACCGTGCGGCAAACGCAGACGCGTGATCGTGCCTGGCGAAGGCAGAAAGTTATTTTCCGGGTCCTCGGCGTAAACGCGGCATTCGATGGCGTGACCTCTGATTTGAATATCATTTTGCGTAAACGAGAGTTTTTCGCCCCACGCAACATTGATCTGCTCGCGTACAAGGTCAATACCCGTGACGAGCTCCGTAACCGGATGTTCGACCTGGAGCCGCGTGTTCATTTCGAGAAAATAGAACGACCGGTCGAGATCGGAAACAAGAAACTCAACCGTACCCGCACCGACGTAATTAACGGCTTTCGCTACTTTTACGGCGCACGCTCCCATTTCTGCCCGCAGCTCAGCCGAATTTATCGGCGACGGAGCTTCCTCGATAACCTTTTGATGCCGCCGCTGGATCGAACATTCGCGTTCGCCGAGATGGACGTGATTGCCGTGCGTGTCGGAAAAAACCTGTATCTCGATATGCCGCGGTCGGACGATCGCTTTTTCGACATAGACGGCGTCATCGCCAAAGCTCGTCAATGCCTCTGACTGCGAGGCTTCGAGAGCCGACTTCAGGCCGCTCTCGTCCATCACAAGCCGCATTCCCTTGCCACCGCCGCCGGCCGAGGCCTTGAGCATGATGGGATAGCCAAATCTCGCCGCCGTTTCCTGAGCATCCTCAAACGAACGAAGCGGCTCGGTCGTGCCCGGTACAACTGGGACGCCAGCCTCGATCGCGATCTTACGGGCCGACATCTTGCCGCCCAAACCTTCCATCGCTTCCGGCGGAGGGCCGATAAATGTAATGCCTGCCTTAGTTACTTCACGGACAAATTCTGCATTCTCCGACAAAAATCCGTAACCCGGATGGATCGCTTCGGCACCGGCATTTTTTGCAACCTCGATGATCTTTTCCCACCGCAGATAACTTTCATTCGAAGGTGGCGGCCCAATATGAAAGGCCTCATCCGCCATCCGCACATGCAAAGCGTCCTTATCAGCATCCGAATAGACCGCGACCGTGCCGATCTTCATCTCGCGGCAAGCCCGGATCACCCGACAGGTGATCTCGCCACGATTAGCAATGAGTATCTTTTTGAACATAAAAAGCTAATAGCTGTTAGCTAATAGCTATTTTTCTAAATCTGGCGTCTATTACTCGACTATAGAATTTCCCTGATTTCGCTGATCGTACCTCACGCCAATCGTAGCTCCGGGTGCGTATTTTACGGGCTCATTTCGTTGCTCGACGGTCAGAATATCAGACGACTCAAAATCGACGCCATTGAGCGTGTAGGTGTAAAAAACAACCTCTTCGCCGGCGGCGTTGATTTCGCTGTCGATGATCTCGCCATCCGTGATGCGGCCGTTCGCGAGCAAAAGACGGCGGCGAGCGTGTGGATCCACCTTTTTCCTTCGCAATATTTTGTCGATTATTCCCATTACTAATTCACTATCAACGTCCACCGGACGGCCGATCGATCATTCAGCCGATTCCTCCCGCTGCATTCGAAAAAACTCTTTGCGAATATACAACATACGCTGAACCATCGTCCAGAGCGACCCGACCGCCAGAACCCACAGCACCTGGGGCATTCGGTTGAACAAAACGAAATCCGAGTTCCAATCCCAGGTCGACAGAGCCCCGATAATGAGCAAAACGATCCGTTCGGGACGCTGGAGAAAGCCGACGTTCGCCTTGACGCCGAGGGCCTCGGAGCGGGCCGTCGTGTAGCTGACCATCACCGACGCGATCATGCCGATGCCGGCCAAAATGACGTTCGGGACCGAGTGCTGCGGCAGGCTCCGCGAATAAAATATGATGATCCCGAGAAACGACGCCATGTCCGAAAGCCGGTCAAGCGACGAATCGAGAAAGCTGCCATATTTGGTGACATTACCGGTCAGCCGAGCAACGCCGCCGTCGAGCATGTCGAATAAGTTTGCGACGATCAGCACAACGCCTGCCCAGAAAAACTGACCAAAACCAAACAGCACCGCACAACCGATGTTGATGATAACGCCGATCGCTGTCAGGATATTCGGAGCAATTCCAAGCGAAGCAAGCCCGCGTACCATCGAATTGATGATCCGCATCGCACCACGCCCTATGCTTGCTCCGAGCATTCTTGTCAGTTGTCAGTTGTCAGTTGTCGGTTGTCGGTTGTCAGACACTTTTTCTGACAACTGACCACCGACAACCGACAACTATTCTTCCTTGTCGTGTATCGTCTTCAGCCTGCTGATCTCAAAATTACGCCAGCCGCTGGGGGTTTTGACCTTGATTTCATCGCCTTCTTCTCTACCCATCAATGCCTGTCCAATAGGCGATACGGTCGAGATCAGACCATTATCGGGATCGCTTTCCTCGGATGTAACGAGTCGATATTTAATTTTCTCGTCCTTTTCTACGTCGTACAAGACCACATTCGAGCCGTATGCTGCCCGATCCGTCGGGATTTTTGAGAGGTCTATCGAATCGACCTCCATCAGCCGCTGATGCAACTGGCTGATCCGCGCCTGCACCATCGACTGCCTTTCCTTGGCTGCCTTGTATTCGGCGTTTTCCTTTAGGTCGCCAAATTCGCGAGCGTGCTGGATATGTTTTGGCAGTTCGAAATGCAGCTCGTGCTCGAGTTTGTCCAGTTCAGCCTGTAGTTTTTTCTTTACTTCTTCCATAAGCCTTTACTTACCTGACGAACCGAGCGTCCTGATTTCGTACATCGAGTCCTCACCCACCTTGGCATCTTTCGGGGCGGCAAACGAAATGCCGATGTCGCGTGCCGTGCGGACAAGCTGACCATCAACCGGCACGGTCTTGATATTCTTACAGGCTTCGGCAAGCGGAACGGTAACGATCGTGCTGGCCTGTAACCCAACCATTTTGCCGGTCTCGCCGTTGGCGAGGGCCCGCACCGCACATGAACCTAAATTCGTACCCAGCACCCTGTCGAAAGCATTCGGGCTGCCGCCGCGCTGCAAATGTCCGAGGACGACGCAACGGGTTTCTTTGCCGGTAAGTTCCTGGATCTGGCGGCCGACATGCTGTCCGACGCCACCGAGACGAATCGCATCCGGGTCCTGGTACATCGGCGACTTTCCGACCTCGACTGCGCCCTCAGCAACCACCACATTTGTAAAACGCGAACCACTGCGCTCCCGGGCCTGTACTTTTTTAACGATCGATTCGAAACAAAACGGTATCTCAGGTATCAGGATCAAATCCGCGCTGCCCGCCAGGCCAGCGTGAAGAGCGATCCATCCGGTATTGCGCCCCATGACCTCAAGGATCATTACGCGATCATGCGAAGCGGCCGTCGTGTGCAACCGGTCGAGGGCCTCGGTCGCAATATCGATAGCGGTCATGAAACCGAACGTCAATTCAGTCGCCGCAAGGTCGTTATCGATCGTTTTGGGGACGCCGATAACGGGAAATCCGCGTTTGTGAAACTCTTCCGCAATACCGAGAGTTCCTTCACCGCCAAGAACGATCAGGGCCTCGATACCAAGAATATCGAGATTCGCAAGGGCCTCGCCGATCGGCATCACGGGATAAACCGTCTTTCCGTCTATTGTCTTTACAAACGCTCCGCGATTGCGTGTCCCCAGAATCGTGCCGCCACGCGGCAAAATACCGCTGACCGATCTTGTTGTCAATTTTACCGTATGCGTGGCCCCGAGAATACCTTCGAAACTGCCTTCGATCCCGATGCAGTTCATGCCATATTCGCCTATCGCCGTTCTGACGATCGCCCTGATCGCCGCATTAAGTCCCGGAGCGTCACCACCGCCCGTCAGGATACCGATTTGTTTGTACATAAAAAAATGAGTCCGTGAAGTAAAACTGTATTTTACTGCACGGACGGATAAATATGAAGCGACGCTGCCTATCCGCGGGCAATTCCCGGTGTCTCGACCAGCTTCATTGCCTGAGCCATTGACTCAATCGCCTTTAATATTTGCGGATCCGATTCGAGCAGCACTTGCACGCCGGCCTCGGTTGAATAGTTGGCGGTGGCAAGCTCTTCTCGAAGCCGCATTTTGGCGTATTCGGTTTGGCCGTTGATATTTTCTGCGGTCAGGCCGTTTCCCTTATCGGCGGCCGCGAATGTGCGAAATGCCTCGAAAATGCGGTCGTTGACGCCGAATTCATTGGGTTGCAGCGTCTGCTTAAAGTTTTGTTTTTCGACCTTGAAGTTTTCCAGTCCGGCAACTTTGCCTGCGACAAGCTGGCGGACAAAGAAGAACGCCGCCTCACCGATTCGTCCGCGTGCCGGTGCGGGCGTCGGTGTCGGAATGACCACATCCGGCTCGATTCCACGTCCGCCGTACAGGACGCGTCCGTTAGCGGCGGTTACCGGGCTGCCGGCGGGTTTTGGCTTGGCTTCCACCTTGGCATTCGCGTCGGGCTGGTCATCACCATGGGTGTAGTAATCGTAGATCGAACCGCTCGAATAATCACGTTGCAGCGACCGTCCGAACGGCGTGTAATAACGCGCGGTAGTCAGGGTCAATCCAGTTCCGTAGGGCAGCCGGTAAACATGCTGCACCAGGCCTTTGCCAAAACTGTCGCTCCCGACGATCAAACCGCGATCATAATCCTGTATCGCACCGGCGACGATCTCGGACGCCGACGCCGAGCCGCTGTTGATCATGACAACCAACGGGCAATCCTCGACACTCCCGCCCGTCGCCCTCAGTTCGCGTGCAGGTCCCGTTTTCGAGCCTTTGACCGACACAACCGTCTGTCCGCCCGGCACAAATTTGCTGACGACGGCGATGGCCTGTTCCAAAATGCCGCCCGGATTGCCGCGCAGATCAAGGATCAGGCTCTTCATGCCGTGCTTTTTAAGATCGGCAATGGCAATGGATAATTCCTCGCCCGTCGTCTGCTGAAATCCGCCGGTCAGACCGACGTATCCGATCCCGTTCGGCAGCATAAAGAAATTGCGGATCGACGGCAGCGGGACACCACCGCGAACGATCTCAAAATCAAGCGGGACCGCAGTTCCGACCCGGTCGATCTTGACCTTAACTGACGTGCCGCGTTCGCCCCGAACATTCTTTGAAACTTCGGAGCTGGTCCAGTCTTTTGCGTCCTTACCCTCAACCGAGACAAACCTGTCACCGTACCGAAGCCCGGCCTTGTCCGCCGGCGTATTCGGCACCACCGACTGCACATAAACGCCATTGCGATGCTGCAAAATCGAGACGCCAATCCCGTAAAATTGAGAGGATTGCTCCTCGTCAAGCTTTCGAAACTCATCCCGCGTAAAAAACGACGAATGCGGATCGAGTGTCCACAGCATACCCTGCATCGACATATCTGTGACCTTTTCGTGATCCACCTTACCGGCGTAGCTCTGGTCAATGACGTCGATGGCTTCTAAATATTCGGCGGTGATCCGCTCACCGGTCACACCCGTCTCAGCCGAAGTGCGTGCGGGAAGCCGGCCAAACAGTCCACCTACCAGAGCCGCTATGGCAACAAAACCAACCGTAAGAATTGCGAAGTATTTATTCATAAGATCGCCGTCATTAACATTATCAATATACCATAGACGCAACTACGGGGTCAGCGGATGCTTTTCTCGGATGCAGCTCGGTAATTTGCTCGGTTTCGCTAAATAGAAACACGAAATCTTACTTTTCTTCCTTTCAGTCTTTACGGCTCTGCGTGAACGGGCTTTTTCTCTCGAAAAGCTGCAAAAATAGCCAAGAACAGCCGAAAAGAGGCTAACTAATTAAACGATAAATTTACTTTTACGATTCAAAAACTTACCATTACCTTTCTGCGAAAATGAAACCTGATATCTCCATAGTTATCCCCGCCTACAACGAGAACGAGCGTCTCGGCGGGCCGCTTGCAAAACTGATCGAGTATGCTAAGGCGTCGGATTCGGCAATCGAAATTATCGTGGTGGACGACGGATCGAGCGACGACACCGCCGATGTCGCAAAAAAAGCCTTCGCCAAAAGTCCCGACGTATCGTCAAACGTGATCAGATACGACGAAAATCGGGGGAAGGGCTTCGCGATCAAAACCGGACTGCTGGCTGCAAACGCTGATATTGCCTTATTTACCGACGCCGACCTTTCGACGCCGATCGAGGAAACGCCAAAGCTCACCGACGCGATAAAACACGGCGAGTTTGACCTCACATTCGGTTCACGCGCCCTCGATCGCAGCCTGATCGGCACTCATCAATCATGGGTGCGGGAACAGGGTGGCCGAGGCGTAAATCTCATGATCCGCAAGCTGTCCGGGCTCAATTTCGCTGACACGCAATGCGGGTTTAAGGCGTTCAACATGGTCAAGTTTCGCCCGTTGCTCGGTCTGATGACGATCGACAGATTTGGCTTTGACATCGAATTCCTGTTCGTCGCCAATCACAACGGCCTCCGCCTTGCCGAAATCCCCGTTCGATGGAACGACGTTGCCGGATCAAAGGTCAGCCCCATCCGCGACACTTGGCGAATGGTCCAAGAACTTACCCAGATCCGCAGAAATGGGAAAAACGGAGCTTATGACTTGGGATAGTTTTGCCACGAATTCCCCAAATTCGGCACTACATTCGTATCATTCGTGACATTCGTGTAATTCGTGGCTAACATTCTTAATATGTCAGCTAAACTAAACGTCAACATCGACCACGTCGCCACGATCCGCGAGGCCCGAAAGACCATCGAGCCGAGCATCGTCGCGGCTGCCGTTATTTGCGAGCAATCCGGCGCCGACGGCATCACCGTCCATCTGCGGCAAGATCGCCGGCACATACAGGATCGCGATATCGAGTTGCTCCGCGATGTCGTCACCACCTATCTAAATGTCGAAATGGCGGGCACCGACGAAATGGTCGCGATTGCGTTGAAAACAAAACCCGATGCGGTTTCCCTGGTGCCCGAGAGTGCCAATGAGATCACGACCGAAGGCGGGTTAGACGTAATCGGTAATTTCGAGAATGTTAAGAATGCCGTGCAAAAGCTCAAGGACGCCGGCATTTTTGTAAGCGCTTTTATCGACCCGGACATGGAGCAGATCGAGGCGGCAAAAGGCGTCGGAGCCCAACAGGTGGAGCTATGCACCGCCGAATATGCCGAAATGACCCTAAGTTCCCGTGCCGCCCACGGCGAAGGCGAAAAACGAGCCGCCGCCGAGGTGGAACGCATCCGTCAGGCCGCCATCCACGCCAAAGGCCTCGGCCTGATCGTCGCCGCCGGCCACGGCCTAACCTACCGCAACGTCGGAGCCCTGGCCGCGATCCCCGAGATCGCCGAATTCAACATCGGCCACAACATCATCTCGCGTGCAGTTTTCGTTGGATTGAACAATGCAGTCCGGGAAATGATCGGGGCTTGTCAGAACCGGGAGCGGTAGCGACTGGGTTTGTCCGTAACAAGCGGATTTAAAATTTCGTCACTCCGGGGTCCAGATCAGCAATATCGTCTAATTATTTGTTACTTAACCCGACTTTCTTTCTTCACGATACAACCTTTTTTTAACTTGCAAACTCTGTTACTCAAAACGTTCTTATTTTGGAGTTAAAAATATGAAGATTTTGCGAAGGTTTGTTTTCCTTTCCGTTTTGTTGCTCCCCATTCTCTCATTTGCCCAGGATCTGAAATCGGATGATGCCGCTAAGGAGAAGCAGCGAAAGCTGGCGGCGGTCGTCGAGCAGGCACTTGCCGATACGCAGAACCTGCGACTGCCGGAGAATCGGGCCTTATTCTATGCCCAGATCGGCAATCTGATGTGGCCGACCGACCAAGAGCACGCCACCGGCCTGTTTCAAAACGCGGCTGTCGAGATGGTCAACGCTCAGAACTACGCCGAGTCAAAACGTACGTCCAATCCCAACAATGAGCTGCTAACAGGCGGTCAAACGCGGCAGCAAATACTGAATATTATCGCTACGCGAAACGCCGAGTTGGCACTGGACCTGTTGATCAAAACACGGCCGGCGACTATCCAGAGGGCTTTTGCCTCGGAAAATAAGGAGAATACAAAGATCGGCAACTATTCGGGTGGAAACAATTATATTGCTCAAAACGAGCGGTCGATGGAGCAAAATTTTTATCGGATGGCCGCCGACCAAAACCCCGAGCGTGCCATCAAGCTCCTCAAGGAATCGCTCGCAAAAGGTTTGTCCAATGACACCTATTACCAGCTCGTCCGGCTCGCCCAAAAAGATCAGGCCGCCGCCACCGAGATTGCTTCGCAACTGATCGACAAGCTTTTGCATGCCGGTTTTATGACCGACGGACAGCCTTTATATATAAACATTCAGGTGACCAACCAAGTATTGAGTCACGTCATGACCAAGCAAGGCGAGAGTGAGAGCAAGCTGAAGTTTGACGATGCGCAAGCCCGCGATCTCGCCAACAAGTTTATCTCCGCTTACCTTTCAGGTCAGCAGATTGCTCCATATATCGGCGGGAATATTATTCCGATAGCCGAAAAATTTTCGCCTTCGTCTGTTGATCAGATAAAGAAACGCAACACGCTCGACGGCCGAGATGTCCGGCCATCCGAACTTGATGCGGCCTACCAAAAACTGCTGGCCGCCGACACATCCGCCGAGCAAATGTTGGCGATGGCGAACAAATTTCCACTCGATCAGCGGCGCCAAATATATCAGTCCGCCTCGAACAAGTTTATGGGCAAAGGAAACACCGAGGCGGCTCGAAACGTTCTGGCCGAACATTTTGCTGACGAAACTCGTGATCAGATGCTGAGCAACTTTGACAATCAGACCGCTTACAATCTCAGTGGCGAAGGCAAATTTGTCGAGGCCGAACGGATCATCGACAACCTGCCGATGGACCAACGGGTCGCGGCGCTCGTAAATTTGGCGACCGCGGCATACGGGCGCGATCAAACCGCAAATAAGACCTACGCCATGAATCTGCTCTCAAAAGCAGGCCAGTTGACAAACGAAAGACCCGAAAACTCAACCGAGATGGGTTGGTTGATGCAGGTGATCGGCGGCTATAGCAATTTCGAACCGGTGGAAGCCACCCGACTCTTTGAAGGCCTCGTACCAAAGATAAATGAGTTGACCGACGCAGCCGCCGTTATTAACGGTTTTCAAAGCAACTCAAACGTTCGCGACGGCGAATTTATCATGACGCAAGGCGATCCGTTCAATAGCTACGGCGCAAACTCGAATATGATCGGAACCCTCGGGCGAAATGATTTTGACCGGACGATGAAACTTATCGACAGCTTTTCACGGTCGGAGATGCGTATTTCGCTGTGACTTCAGGTGGCGGCCAACGGCGAGGCGATCGCTTCACTGCCGATCCGCGGCAGAGGCATTACCGGTGGCTATGTGGTATCAAGAGGCGGTCGATGACGCTAGCTGTTTTGGGAACAGCCGCTACAAAACGCTCTTCAGCGCCTGTCCGGTGTAGGATTTCTTGACGCGGACGATCTCTTCCGGCGTACCGGTAGCCACCACGCGCCCGCCGCCGGAGCCGCCTTCGGGGCCGAGGTCGATGACGTAGTCGGCGGATTTGATGACGTCGAGGTTGTGTTCGATGACGATGACGGTGTTGCCGGTGTCAACGAGCTGTTGGAGCACGTCGAGCAGCTTGTGGACATCGGCGAAATGGAGGCCGGTCGTCGGCTCGTCGAGGATGTAGATCGTTTTGCCGGTCGCCCGTTTTGAGAGTTCCTTAGCGAGCTTGATGCGTTGTGCCTCTCCACCGCTCAGCGTTGTCGATGACTGGCCGATCTTGATGTAACCGAGGCCGACATCGAGCAACGTTTCGAGCTTTTGCCTGATCGCCGGAATGTTTTCGAGCAGCGGCAGAGCGTCCTCAATAGTTGTGTCGAGTAGATCGGCAATCGACAGGCCCTTGAATTTGACTGCCAGTGTCTCCCGGTTGTAGCGATGGCCACGGCACACGTCGCAGGTGACGTAAACATCGGGCAGGAAATTCATCTCGATCCGCTTCAGGCCGCCGCCTTCGCAAGCTTCGCAGCGGCCGCCTTTTACATTGAACGAAAACCGGCCCGCCTTGTAACCGCGTATTCGCGATTCGGGCAGCATCGCGTAGAGTTCGCGAAGCGGCGTAAACAGCCCGGTAAATGTTGCGGGATTAGAACGCGGCGTGCGGCCTATCGGCTTTTGGTCGATCTCGATGATCTTATCGACGAGTTCGAGACCCTCGATCGAATCGTGCTCGAGCGGCTCGACTGCCGATTTGTAGACGTGTTGGTAGAGGGCCGGGTAAAGAATCTCTTCGACAAGTGTCGATTTACCCGAACCCGAAACACCCGTCACAACCGTGAACAGCCCGAGCGGAAACTCGACATCGATGTTTTTCAGATTGTAGGCTCGCGCACCGTTGACCTTGATACGATGGCCGTTTGGCAGACGGCGAACGTCGGGAACCTCGATGCTGAGTTCACCGCTCATGTAACGGCCGGTCAACGAAGCTTTGTTCTCCTCGATCTCTTTTGGCGTGCCGGTCGCGATCACCTCGCCGCCGTGCGTCCCGGCGAGCGGGCCGAGATCGACTACATAATCGGCGTTCTCGATCGTTTCCTGATCGTGCTCAACAACGAGAACCGTATTCCCCAGATCGCGAAGCGCGTGAAGCGTATCGAGCAGCCTCCGATTGTCTCGCGGATGCAGGCCGATGCTTGGCTCATCAAGCACATAAAGCACGCCGCGAAGCTGCGAACCGATCTGCGTCGCGAGCCGTATTCGCTGCCCTTCGCCGCCCGAAAGCGTCGCCGACGGACGCCCGAGCGTCAGATACCCGAGACCTACCGCGTCGAGAAACTCGATCCGATTCCGTATCTCCTTGAGCACGAGACCGGCGATCTTTTCGTCGCGTCTATTCAAGGTTATGGCCTGAAATTTCTTGACCGATCCGGCGATCGGCAGTTCGGTGTAATCAGCGATGCCGAGCCCGTTTACCTTGACCGCAAGACTTTCGGCCTGTAGGCGGTGGCCATCGCAGACGGGGCACTGGATCGGAGCGATCAATTCTTCGAGAGCGGTGTGAATTTTCTCGGAGGGCGGATTTTCAATGCGGTCTCGCATTGCCCGCAGCGCTCCGAGCCAATCACGCTCGAATTTGTAATCGCCATGTCGAAACGTCAGACGTTTCTTGGTCCCGTGAAAAAATGCATCGCGGATCTCGTGCGGCAGGTCGACAAATTTCGTTGCGAGCATTTCTGACGCCGCATTTCCGCCGAAAAGCAGATCCTTGATCTTGCGCAGTTTTTTTCGCGGTTTTTGATTTGCTGTCGGCGGTTCGAGCGAATCACCGATGGTGAATTTCTCGATGATCGCAACGAGTGCCGAATGCAAAAATGTTGCCCCGGCCTTATCGACGCCGTTGAGAAAATTGACCTTACCGGCAAGCACATTTTCGTCGGGAACGATCTTCGTGGCGTCGATCTCAAGCACAGTTCCGATTCCCTGACAGCGTCGGCAGGCACCGTAGGCCGAGTTGAACGAAAATGAACGCGGCTCAAGCGGCGGTATGTTAATACCACAATCGACGCAGGCCATCTTTTCTGAGTACAGCTTTTCGTCGCCGTCGATGATCGAGATGAGCACAGCTCCATTCGTAAGTTTGAGGGCGGTTTTGACAGATTCGGCGAGGCGTTCGCGGACGCCGTCCTTCATCAGCAGGCGGTCAACGACAACCTCGATCGTGTGGTTTTTGCGTTTATCAAGGATGATCTCTTCGTCGAGCTGCCGCATATCGCCGTCGATTCGGGCACGTAAGAAGCCGTCTTTGTGGAGCTTTTCGAGTTCTTTTTTGAACTCGCCTTTTCGTCCGCGAACGATCGGAGCAAGGATCATCACGCGTTCGCCTTCTGGCAATTCGCTGATTCCTGCGACGATCTGATCAACCGACTGCCGCGTGATCGGAGCCCCACACTGATGACAATGCGGCTGACCGATGGAGGAAAATAGCAGCCGGAGAAAATCGTAGATCTCGGTCACCGTTCCGACCGTCGAGCGCGGCGAACGCGAAACCGTCTTTTGCTCTATCGAGATCGCGGGACTCAGCCCTTCGATAGAGTCGACATCTGGTTTCTCAAGTTGATCTAAAAATTGGCGAGCGTACGCAGAAAGCGATTCGACATAACGCCGCTGGCCCTCAGCATAGATCGTATCAAATGCAAGCGAAGATTTACCGGAACCCGACAGCCCCGTGATCACGACAAATTTGTCGCGCGGTATATCGATATCGATATTTTTGAGGTTATGCTGCCGCGCTCCGCGGACCGTGATCTGCTTGATACTCATTACGGTTCAAAATCCGAACACAAGTCGAAACGAGTATTTTAGCAAACCTCAGAGTTAGAAGAAAACCTTTGAAATTAACTAAGACTTATGCGGGGACAGCCACGTCAGCCACCGAACGCAGGACAAACATCTCTTTAATAAATACCCCGTTGATGTAGTTATCAGTGAAGTGATCTCTGCTCAGAGCGTCCGGTGCTGTTCCAATTATTGCGGCTACTGCTCTAGCAAATTGACTGCCGGATCTAACAAGTTTGATATCCGAAATGGACATGGAGGAGTGGGGAATTTTCATCATTGTATCGATGATAACTCCATAAGCGGCGGCCTCTTGTTTATCCACGAGAGCGTCAAACACTGGGCCGGCAATCAGGAGTCGCCATGTCTCAATATCCGGATAGAAGTTCCACGCCGCGAACGTCGGAGACGCATTCTTCTCATCCAGCTTCTTTACAAGTTCAATAGAGTCAGAAATCTGACCTTCTACCAATGCTTTTTCACCCATTGAAACATTCAATTTTTGGAATCGCTTATCGCTTCAAGCAGTGAAGTTGCCGACTGAAGATCCCAAAATTCATATCGGCTCTGCTCATTCCATTTTACCGCAATAACCCAGTTCTGAGCCAGATTCGGATTCATTTCGCTATCCCCAGCAAAGGTTGGCTCCAATCCGGCTAAAGCTACCAAATTTTCAAGTCTGTGCGTGTAAATCGCGTTAATAAAAGCCTTGTCAGGTATAACAGCCGACTGCATCTGTTTCGAGATACAGACTTTTACCGGAGCTCCAACGCGTATCCCGCCAAATAATACGCTGAGGAAGCCCGACTATTCGTCAGCAAGAGATTAGCATCTTCCAGCCTCATCTCCGCAAGTTTTTCGAGATCACCTTTCGTTAACATGCATCATTTAATAAGACACCGGGATTGGTTTTCCTCAACTACCTTGAAAAATCTGATCGCTTTGACCCATTATAACAAATTCAGAACTGCCCACAATGAAACGACTGAAATGACGATCCAGAGCAAAACGCCCTGAACCAATGGCTTTACACCGACGGCTCTCAGAGTTTGTCGGGAAAGACTCGCCCCTATCAGAAAAAGTGTGACCGTCATCCCGGCCTTTGCAAGATTGACCAGCGAATCAAACACGCTGGGGAAAATAATGGATGTCGAGTATGTCCTTACGGCCGTTGCCGCGAGAAAGAGAAAAATAAACCACGGGAGCGCGATTTTTGCTTTCGGGCCGCCATCTTTTTTTCGGTAAATGTAAACAAACATTAACGCAACCGGCGCGATCCAGAGAGCCCTGGCAAGTTTGACCGTAGTCGCGACAGCCAACGCCTCCGCTCCGTAGGTTCCCGATGCCCCGACCACCGAACTCGTATCGTGAATTGCTATCGCGGACCAAACACCGAACTGATTCTGCGTCAGATTCAATGCGTGGCCGATCAGCGGAAACAGAAAAAGACCTATCGAATTGAGCACAAAAACCGTGCCCAGCGAGACCGACATTTCCTCCGACCCGGCATCAATTGCCGGCCCGACCGCCGCGATCGCGCTGCCGCCGCAGATCGCCGTCCCTGACGAGATGAGAGTCGAAGTTTTTGCGGGGACGCCGAGCAATCTTCCCGCAAAGTAACCTAGGACCAGAGTCCCAAAGATAGTCACGATAGTAAAAAGGATGCCGTCTTTACCTGCCCGATAGACCGCATCGAGATCCATGCCGAAACCGAGCAATACGACCGAGGCCTGGAGTAGATATTTCGTGGGTTTACCGCTTAGAGACGGAAACGGACTGCCGATCGTCAGGGCCAGAATCAGCCCGAGTCCCAACGCTACCGGCGGCGAGCCGTACGGGCTGAGGCAAAATAGGACGAGGATAATAAAGATAGCTTTTTGCCACATAAGTCGGAACCACCTGCGGTAGAGGCTGTGTCAAAACTCGATCTGAATCAAAAAATTTTATTGCCGTTGCCTTCTGGCAACGGAAGAGCCATTAAAAATTGATGGGCTTTAGCCCAAACTAATGCATTGGGCTAAAGCCCAGGGAATTTTTTGATAGCCTGAACCGTTGCCTAAAGGCAACGGCAATTTTAAGAACTATACATCACTCGCCATATTAGTTTTGACACAGCCTCGGTAGCGGGTGGTTTAAGACTAGCAATCGAAACTATGAAAGTAACCGGTGAGAATAAAATTGTCGAATTGTCTTTGGTAACCTTTTTTGACAACCAAGTTCAACCACCCGCTACCGCAAGTGGTTCTGACCTATCTAGCTTTGCCCTGATTCGCAACGGCATTCTGAGCAGCTTTGACCGCTTCGGCGTCGCCGAGATAGTAGCTTTTCAAAGGTTTGAGATCGACGTCTAGTTCATATACGAGCGGGATTCCGGTCGGGATGTTCAGATTGACGATCTCATCGTCTGAAATACCATCTAGGTATTTGACCAACGCCCGCAGACTGTTGCCATGAGCGGCGATAATGAGACGTTTACCAGCCCTGATCTTCGGCATGATCTCGGTTTCAAAAAAAGGTACGACCCGGGCCACAGTATCCTTTAGACATTCAGTCGTAGGAAAATCAGTGATACCGGCATAGCGTGGCTCATTACCAAGATAACGCTCGTCCGAGGCATCAAGCTCCGGCGGTGGAATATCGTAGCTCCGCCGCCATATCAAAACCTGTTCGTCGCCATATTGGGCCGCGGTCTCAGCCTTGTTCAATCCCTGCAAAGCACCGTAGTGACGCTCGTTGAGCAGCCACGATTTTGTCACCGGAATCCACATTTCGTCCAACTCGTCTAGAATTATCCAGAGTGTGCGGATCGCTCGCTTGAGGACAGATGTATAAGCCTCGTCAAACTCAAAGCCCTCTGCTTTCAGCAATTTACCGGCGGCATGAGCCTCTTCGACGCCCTTTTCCGAAAGGTCAATGTCTTTCCAGCCAGTAAAACGATTTTCCTTGTTCCACTGACTCTCGCCGTGGCGGATCAAAACTAATTTATACATAAAACGGAACGGGGACGCTCCCGGCGGCGAGATCACTATGTTACGAACGTATGTTTTCCAGCATTTCTATTATTCAATAAACCCCTTCACTTCGCCAACTAGGTAAAGCGAACCAGTGACGAGAATAATACCCTCACCGACCAATTTATTCGCTGCCTCGATCGCCTCAGTCACATTCTCCGTCAAAACTACTCGCTCGCTATCATAACCATCGGGAATCGACTCTGCGATCTTCTCTGCCGTCAACGCCCTCTCATTGCTCGGCTTAGTCAATATGATCCGCTCGGCCTTTGGCAATAAAATTTCTAAACCGTCATTAACATCCTTGTCCCTCATCGCCCCAAAAACAAGCGTTATCGGCTTATCAACGAATTCATCGAGAAACTCCCGCAATGCTTTTGCCCCGCCAGTATTGTGAGCACCATCAAATAAATATTGTTCATGAAACTCAATCCGACCGGGATGCCGTGCGTTTTCGAGACCGTCAACCACGTCGTCCGCTGACAAATCGAAGCCAAAGTCATATCTAAGAGTGTCGGCCAGCATTACTGCGATTCGAGCATTCTCAATTTGATGTCGTCCTTTCAACCCTAAATTTGGATCACTATACAACCCGCGTTTAGATCGAAACGAAGCGACAACAGATTTATTGGCCATATCGATAGCCCGAACAGAAGCTTTGCAATCCGTAAAGGGAATAACACCCACTTCCCGACATCGAGCTAGCAATACATCCATAACTTCTGGCTGCTGCTCACCTATGATCGCAATTGCACCTCGTTGAATAATAGCGGCCTTCTCGGCTGCGATTTCTTCGATCGTATCTCCAAGATATTCCTGATGATCAATGGAGATTGACGTGATTGCGGCGATCTCGGCACTTGCGGCAGTCGTCGCGTCAAACCGTCCGCCGAGACCTGTTTCGAGGATGGCTAGCTCAACTTTCGCCTCGGCAAAGGCAAGTAATGCAATCGCCGTAACTTGTTCGAAGAAGGTTGGAACGCTCTCCAGTTCGCCGTCGGCAACCAGTCGCTCCGATATTTCGCGCACCTTTGTTGCATACAGCGCAAAATTTTCCTCGTTAATGTCCCGGGCTCCGATACGTACTCTTTCAGTGATCGAGATAAGATGCGGCGATGTATAGATCCCCGTTTCGATGCCGGCCCTGGTACAAATCGAACCCAAAAACGCACAGACCGACCCCTTACCGTTAGTCCCGGCGACCTGCACTTTCAGATAATTATTTTGGGGATTGCCGAGTGCCGCCAGGAGGATGCGGATGCTGTCAAGGCCGAGCTTCATTGCGGAAACTTCGTTGCCGAGTGATAAAAGGTATTTTTCGGTCTCGGCAAACTTCACGCTTCCTTTTCTCCGGCAAGCGACAAAACTTCGATTTCGATCTTGTTCGATAATCGAAAATTTGTGGTGCGGATCGCTTGAATAAATGGCAGTATGGCCGGTATAATTCCCGATTCCTTAGCACGAAGAATTACGCCTACCGTGCCGGTTATGTCCAGACCGAGTTCCCTCGCGAGTTTACGGGCTTTCAGGTCGTCCAGAATCACGGTTGACTTCGGAAACTCCAGGGCTAACGCGATCGCGCTAGCTTCGCCCCGGTCAACCCGGAGCGCAAGCCTGTTCGTCATTTCATCAGATTCTGTTGAGCGTATTTCGATCCAATCAGGGAGCGAAAATCTCACCTCTGCGGCAATTAATTGAGTGGTGATGATCGTGCCGTAGACTTCGCGAAGCAAAGAGAGTGCATCTATTTTACCCAGAAGCACCAGACAACTGGCATCCGATATTATTGCGCTAGGCATTGCGAAAGTCTTCCGCAATCTCCGAAGCCGGATAATTGATGAGCGAAACGTCGTATTCGCCCAGAATCTCAGCAAACTCCCATTTTGGCATTCCGGCCAGATCTGCAGCTTGTCCCAGCGAAAGAGTGCCGCGCTCGTACAGTCGGGCGGCTACCATCCTCAACACATCGCTCGTTTCGACATCAACCGTGTCAGGCAGATTTAGAGTGACCGTTTTCATATCTTAAAGATAATATAACTCAACCTAAAAACAAATCTTTTAGACACAAAGAGGAATAACGGCAAAAATCAGGCGGCGATCTGCTTGTTCATCATAAAATCGAGCATCCGGATTATGGTCTCACGCATTTCGCGGCGGTCGACGACCATGTCCAGCATGCCGTGCTCGAGCAGGAATTCGCTGCGTTGAAAGCCTTTTGGCAGTTTTTGGCGGATGGTTTGCTCGATGACGCGTGGGCCCGCGAAACCGATCAACGCTTTTGGTTCGGCCAGGATCACGTCGCCGAGCATTGCAAAACTCGCGGTCACGCCGCCGGTTGTTGGGTCGGTCAAAACGGAGATAAACGGCAGACGGGCGTCGTGCAGCCGCGACAAGGCGGCCGATATCTTGCCCATTTGCATCAGGCTCAGTGTGCCTTCCTGCATGCGGGCACCGCCCGATGCGGCAAAGATTATTACGGCACCGCGTGTTTCGATCGCGTATTCGATCAGCCGCGTGATCTTTTCGCCAACCGCCGAACCCATCGAGCCCCCGATAAACGCCATGTCCATCGCACCAGCGTAAACGAGATGCCCGCCTACCATGCCTTTGCCTGAGATTAGTGCCTCAGGCAGTCCCGAAACTTCTTTCGCTTGAGCAATACGGTCTATGTACGGTTTCGAATCGACAAACTTGAGCGGATCGCCGGACGTGATCTCTTCGTCAAGCTTTTCGTATCGGCCATCGTCAAACAGATCTTGGAGTCGCCCCTTCGCGGTGTAACGAAAATGATATCCGCAGTGCGTGCAGACCTCGTGCGAATCCGTCAGCTCGCGTTTGTAAAGAGCGCTCTCGCAGTCAGGACATTTGACGAAAATGCCTTCAGTTTTTACTGTCTGCTCTTCGTCGTCGTCCGACTCTTCGATCTTAGGTTTATCTCTGCGAAACCAGGACATAAATCAGGTGGCAGTTGGCAGAAGCAGTCGGCAGAAAAACCAGGGCTACATCAACATTGCTGCAAATTTGAAAACTAGATTATCACAAGGCGAGCGACTTGTCAGAACCGCGTGCGTAAGCGGGCGGAACGACCGGTTACCTCAAGACATCGAGCATCTGCGAATGAATAAGGCGGTTACTGGCAACCATTGGAGGGGTATAGATGCTGAATTTCGAGCTGTCGTAGCCGCTGATCTGTCCTCCGGCTTCCTCGATCAGCAGAACACCGGCGGCCATGTCCCACGGATTCAGACCTTCTTCCCACATTCCGTCAAACCGGCCGCAGGCGATATAGGCCAGATCTATCGCGGCCGAGCCGTCGCGGCGGACGCCACGCGATTTGAGCAGGAATTGTGTCAGGTGTCGGGCGAAATCTTCTCGTTTTTTGAAATCATACGGAAAACCTGTGACGATAAGTGCTTCGCTGAGATCTTCGGTTTCAGAAACGCGGATCGGTTTGTTGTTGAGGCTGGCTCCGCGTCCGCGTTCGGCGGCAAAAAGCTCATTTCGCGTCGGGTCAAACGTAACGCCGATCACGATCTCACCGTCGTGTTCAAGCGCGAGCGTGACGCAAAAACACGGATAGCCATGTGCGAAATTCGTCGTGCCGTCGAGCGGATCGATGATCCATTTCCAGGTGTTTTCGCCGCCGATAATTACGGCGTTACCGGATTCTTCGGCAAGGATCGAGTGTTTTGGATAATAAGATTTTATGCGTTCGATGATGAGAGCTTCGGACGCCAGGTCGGCCGCGGTTACGAGATTTATATCTCCTTTTTTCGAGATATTGATCTTGCGGCCATATTTTTCGAGCAAAAGCTGGCCTGCCTCGCGAGCCGTTTCAATAGCAAAATTGAGCATATAGGGATTTTCAACGCAAAGTCGCAAAGACGCAAAGTGTTTGTTAAGGACGAGCAAAAACCCGCTTTAACTACTTTGCACCTTTGCGTTAATTCTCTTTATTTCTTCAGCCTTCTTTCGGCCAGGGCGAGAAATTCTCTCACCTGATCGTCCCAAAACACCCAGTCATGCCCACCCGGATGCTGGCGATATTCGTGTGGTATCTTTTTCTCCAGCATCAGCGCCATAAAATCGCGATTGTTTTGGATCAAAAAGTCATCGGTTCCGCAAGCCTCGTAGATATATGGCAGAGCTTTTACTTTTTCCGGCGTTATCTCTCGTATCATCGCAAAAACGTCGTTGGCCTTTCGAGCCGAGCTAGACTCGTCGGCACCGAATACAGAATCCATCGAAATTGCGATGGTGCCGGCGTTTTTCTGGGTCCAACCGGCTGCTCCGAGAGCTCCACTAAAACTGCCTATAAGCGAGAATTTGTCTGGATACTTCAATCCAAATTTGATCGCGCCATAGCCACCCATCGAAAGCCCAGCTATCATGCGATGATCCCGGTCGGCGAGCGTTCGATATTTGGTATCGATCTCCGGGATCAGCTCCTGCATTATATAGCTTTCGTATTTGTCGTTCAGCGTTGAAACGCTGTCCGAGTACCAGCCGTTATCGCCCTCCGGCGTGACGATAATAACTCCATACGCCGCAGCGTAATCAGCCACTTTGGTCTTTTCCGTCCAATTCGTAAAGTGGCCTGTTAAGCCATGCAGTAGATAGATCACCGGATAACGGCTTTCGGTCTTTACCCGGTAATCCACGCTGTAATCCTTTGGAAAAATGACGCGGTACGGCATGTCGCGTCCCATCAGCTTACTCTTCACGTACATCGTTTGGTACGCGTATGCAGTTGCAACCGCCGTAGGTTTCTGCGCACGAATCTGCTGCGGCAAAAATCCCGCAACGCCCACCACAGCTACCCACACGATCGCTAAAGCACAGGTCTTAAGTTTCGTCATGAATCTGACTCCAGTTTTATTTTATGTTTCTGTTTTATGAACCGACCGCACACGCTGCCGTGCCTTTTTGGAGCGGCGTATGGTGTTACGGCGTTTTAGGTTGCTCTCGGCCCAATCGGAAACCTGTTTTAACGGGTGCCATTCAAAGCTCTCCAGCGGCAGCACCTCACTCGACGCGTCTTTCAATTTCAGCGTACTGAACGCAACAATCAGGATGATCGCGTTAAAGATCGCTCCGCACAGCACAACTAACCACCCCGGAGCAAGCCCTACCGTCGCGCGTTGAAATAGTATGTCCCAAAATATCTTGCGGTCCGCCTCGGTCGTTGTCGGTATCGGCGACGGGTGAATGTAGATTTTCAGCGTCCACGAGAGCGAGAGCAAAATAAAAATCCAGAGATAATTTGACCGCAAACGACGCCCGACCGCTTCCCATTCGCTGATCGTAAAGCGCGGCGACATCAGGTCGGCAGAGATATGCTCGGCCCATTCCTTGTCCGGCGGGATCGTCCGGTGCGACAACATCGGTGCAAAATATCCGGTTTCGAGGACACGCACACGGTTTGCCCAAACCTCATAATAGCGGTATCGTCGAGCCTCCATAAAAAGAAAGATCGAAACCAGCAGAGTGTTGATTGGTATCGCAAAATGCGGATTATCCGGCGAGCTGAATACGAACGACAGGGTCGCACCCGCCGTGATCACGGCCCAATTCGTCGTCGCGTCCAATCGCGTGCGCCATACATTCGAACGCTGCACTTCACCGCGATAGAAATGCACCATCGCCATGTTAAACTCGGCCGGCAATAGCTTTTGGGCGATTGTCAGCGGCGTCGAACGCGGTTTTTCCGCCCGTTTGTGGACTTCCTCGGCAAAGGCGCGGAACGACTGCGGGACATTCGTTATATGAATGTCCGAATCAGTAGCTTGGGTTCCGGTCCGAACCTCGTCGTTCATATCGCAAAGGGGTGAGCTTACCGAAAAGCGGCGGTGTGCTTTCTGGTAGCTAGAGATTAATCTTTTACGGCCCCTGATGCAAGAATATCGCGTCTTGAGCTAAACTCTTTGCTAATGATCGAGACCGATGAAAAATGGATGTGGGCCGCGATCCGCGTTGCCCGCGAAGCGAAAAAACTCCACGAAGTCCCGGTTGGGGCCGTCCTCATCGACGCCGACGGAAAAATATTGGCCGCTACATCCAACCGGACGATCAAAAACAACGACCCCACCGCCCACGCGGAAATACTAGCCCTCAGAACCGCGGCGATCAGGACGGGCAATTACCGCCTTCCCGGAACAACGATGTATTCAACGATCGAGCCATGCGCAATGTGTGCCGGGGCGCTCGTAAATGCCCGCGTCTCCCGCATCGTTTTTGGCGCCCACGACGAGCGTTTCGGTGCGGTGGAGACTCATTTCGGCGTTTGCGACAGCCCTGATCTTAACCATCGAATGGAAATAACTTCAGGCGTGCTGACCGACAAATGCCGGGCGTTGATGCAGGATTTTTTTAAGGAACGAAGGGCCAAATGACCAGAGGACAAGCATCCCTGCTTGCCAGTGCGGATCGGCAGTCACGCTAGCCAAAGAGACGACCTCGGCCATGGTATTCAGACGTCACTTCGTTTTTTGGGCACGCATGGATGCTTGCCCTCCAGTCGGCATCGGCCATCCCCACTTGAATTATCCCACCCCAAACCGTTAGAATCATACGTTCGCGGAGAGGTGCGAGAGTGGATGAATCGAGCAGTCTCGAAAACTGCCGTACCTTGACGGGTACCGTGGGTTCGAATCCCACCCTCTCCGCCACTTTTGAAAGGGTAAAGGCGAAAGGATAAAGGGTAAAGTAAGAACTTAGGAAAAGAGTCGAGTGCCGAAGGGCAAAAATGGCATTTTCTTCACTTTATCCCTTAGCCTTTATCCTTTACATTTTAGCTTCGGAAAGGTGCAAGAGCGGTTGAATTGGCTACATTGGAAATGTAGTGAACCTCAAAAGGGTTCCGTGGGTTCGAATCCCACCCTTTCCGCCACAATTTAAAGGATAAAGGCGAAAGGATAAGGGATAAAGTAATATCCTTTGTCCTGTCGCCTTTTCTGTATTTTAGCAATGAATGAGGATTTGAAGGTTAGAACAAAGAATTTTGCGGTTCGGATCATTCGGCCGTTCGCTGCTTTGCCGAAAACAACCGAGGCTCAAGTCATAGGAAAGCAGTTTCTGCGTTCGGGAACGTCGGTCGGAGCACAATATCGCGAAGCACAGCACGCAAAGTCCGATGCCGATTTTATTAGTAAAGCCGAAGGCTCGCTACAGGAATTAGAAGAAACGACCTATTGGCTGGAGTTATTGGAGGAAATGCTGTTCTTCCCTCCGGAAAAACTAACGCCTATCGAACAGGAAACCAAAGAGCTAACCGCCATTTTCGTAACCATCGCCAAAAAAGTAAAAACCCGCAACCAATAATCCTTCTTCCTAACTTTCCCCTTTACCCTTTATCCTTTATCCTTTTAGGTGGCTTCAGGCCCCGCACAAGGTTTGTGTTGTGAACCCGGCTAGGCGAGGAATCGAGCAACCGTAGCGATTACAACCTGTGTTGCGATCAGGTCTGAAGCCACCAGTTCAAAAGGATAAAGGCGAAAGGATAAGGGATAAAATTCCAGATCTTTTCGCCTTTATTCTCTTCTTTCGCCTTTATCCTTTAGCCTTTATCCTTTATTCTACCTATCGATACTCAATTCAATCCGGGAGAAATTTAATGCAGATCTCAATCCGCACGTGTGTTTTTACATTCGCCGCTCTTTTGGCTTTTTCAATTGCTGCTATTGCCCAGGCAAATGGCCCGACACTTTTTCGGCAGCCCGCAATTAGTAAAACCGACATCGCTTTTTCATATGCTGGTGATCTATGGATCGTCTCCCGCAACGGCGGCGACGCCCGGCGGCTGACCACCGGGATCGGCGTGGAAACCAATCCTTATTTCTCGCCGGATGGCAATTGGATCGCTTTTACCGGTGATTACGATGGCAATACCGATGTGTATGTAATACCTGTTTCGGGCGGCGTACCGAAACGCCTGACATATCACCCGTCACCGGATCTCGTGTCGGGTTGGACACCGGACGGCAAGGGTGTTCTGTTTGCTTCGAACCGCAATAGCAGCTCAAACTACACGCGACTTTTCACTATGCCTGTCGACGGCGGCGGACTGCCGACCGAGATTCCCCTGCCTATGGCCAATCGCGGCTGGCTATCACCGGACGGCCAATCGATCGCGTACGAACCGCTCACGCAATGGCAGGGCGACTGGAAACATTACCATGGCGGACAGACCCAGCCGATCTGGGTCGCAAAACTTTCGGATTCGTCGATTGAAAAGCTCCCGCGCGTAAATTCAAACGACAAGTGCCCGATGTGGATCGGCGACAAGATCTATTTTCTCTCGGACCGCAACAGCCCGACGGGGGCGGTTTCGCTCTTTTCGTTCGACACCAAATCGAAGAAGGTGGAGCAGATCATCGACAACAAGGGCCTCGACATCAAATACGCTTCGGCGGGTGGCGGAGCGATCGTTTATGAGCAATTCGGCTCGATATTCATGATCGAGGACGGTGGAAAGGGTCCAAAACACATCGATATCCGCGTCTCGGGCGATTTTCCGGGCGTCCGACCGCATTTTGAAAAAGTCGGTGGCCGCATCGCCAACGCCGCAATCTCTCCGACCGGTGCCCGGGCTGTTTTCGAAGCCCGCGGCGAAATCATTTCCGCCCCCGCCGACAAAGGCGACGCCCGCAATCTGACAAACACGACAAACGTAATGGAGCGCGACCCGGCATGGTCGCCTGACGGCAAATGGATCGCCTATTTCTCCGACGAATCCGGCGAATACATGCTTCATCTCCGCGATCAGACCGGCATTGGCGAAGTGAAAAAGTTTGCATTGGGCGGATCACCGGCATTCTATACAAATCCCGTCTGGTCGCCCGACAGCAAAAAGATCGCCTATAACGACAATCACATCAATCTTTGGTACCTCGACGTCGAAAAAAGCACGAGTACCAAGGTCGATACCAACCCATACGGAACGCTGGACGACGTTCTTGCCCCGTCGTGGTCGCCGGACAGCAAATGGCTGACCTACGTCAAGCAGCTCGATAACCGGCTACGTGCGGTTTATCTGTATTCGCTCGAAAAAAGTCAGCCAAATCAGGTAACCGACGGCCTCGGTGACGCCCGCTACATCGTTTTTGATAAGAGCGGAAAATATATCTTTTTCACGGCGAGTACAAATCTCGGCCCGACGATCAGCTTCGCCGACCTTTCGGGCGTCGATCACCAGTCCACGCGGAGCATTTACGCGATTGTCTTGCGGAACGACATCCCGTCCCTGCTCGCCCCTGAAAGCGACGAAGAAAAGGTCGTTACCGAGAAGAAAGACGACGCGCCTTCGGGAGCACCTCCAGCGGATAAACCTGCCGGACCGGCTGCCAAAAAAGGCCCCGAACCGACACGCATCGACCTCGACGGCATCGACCAGCGCGTGATATCGATCCCGGCGATCCCGACCCGTAATTTCAACGCGTTGTATGCGGGTAAGGCCGGCACGCTTTACCTAACCGAGATCCCGCAGGCCGCGACCGCCCCGGGCATAACGCTTCACAAATACGACGTTGAAAAGCGTAAATTTGAAGAGGTTAAGGCCGGTATCGGCACCTTTCGCGTTTCCGAAAACGGCGAAAAAATGCTTTATAGCCAAGGCCCGTCGTGGAATATTGTCTCCACAACAGCACCGGCAAAACCCGGCGAGGGCGTCGTCAAGACCGCCGATATGGAGGTCTATGTCGATCCGCGTACCGAGTGGAAACAGATGTATAACGAGATCTGGCGCGGCGAGCGCGACTTTTTCTACGATCCGGGCACACACGGCCTCGACATCGAAAAGATTAAAAAGCTGTACGAGCCTTATGTCGGAGCAATTGCTCATCGCGACGATCTGAATTACCTGTTCCGCGAAATGCTAAACCAGATCACCGTCGGCCACATGTTCATCGGCGGCGGCGATCAGCCGAGGCCCAATGCGGTCTCCGGTGGCTTGCTCGGTGCCGATTATAAGATCGAGAACGGCCGTTATCGTTTTGCCCGCGTCTATAACGGCGAAAACTGGAATCCGCAGCTGCGTGCTCCGCTCACCGCTCCGGGCGTAAATGTAAAAGCAGGTGATTACCTCATCGCCGTCAATGGCCGCAATGTGACGGCCTCGGACAACATATACCGATTCTTTGAGAGCACGGCGAATAAACAGGTCATGATAAAGGTCGGCCCGAACGCCGACGGCAGCGGCTCCCGCGAGGTTGATGTCGTGCCGACCGGCAACGAAAGCGGCCTCCGAAACCTCGCATGGATCGAAGATAACCGCCGGACCGTCGATAAATTGAGCGGCGGCCAGCTCGGGTACGTCTATATTCCAAATACCGGCGGCGGCGGTTACGCCAGCTTTAACCGTTATTTCTTTGCCCAGACAAATAAACATGGGGCCGTGATCGACGAACGTTTTAACAGCGGCGGACTGCTCGCCGATTACGTCGTCGAATACCTCAAACGCGAGCAGCTCGCCAAGCTCGCCTTCCGCGACGGCAAGGACTGGAACGTCCCCGCAGGTGCGATCTACGGGCCAAAGGCTATGCTTATCAATGAGTTAGCGGGTTCCGGTGGCGACGCGATGCCTTGGTTTTTCAAGAAGATCAAGGTCGGTGCCCTCGTCGGCAAGCGCACGTGGGGCGGTCTGATCGCCTCGGCCGCGATCCCCACATTGATGGATGGCGGGACCGTCCGTGCCCCGAACGGTGCGGTCTACGGACTTGCCGGTGAGTGGGAGGTAGAAAATGTTGGTGTTTCACCCGACATCGAGGTCGAATTCGACCCGGCAGCCTGGCGTGCCGGACACGACCCGCAACTTGAAAGATCGGTCGAATGGCTGCTGGGCGAGCTAAAGAAAAATCCGCCGAAAGACTACAAACGGCCGCCCTATCCCGACTATTTCAAGGGAACAAATTTAGGTAAACCCTAAGTATTAAAGGCGAAAGTGTCTGGCACTTTATCCTTTCGCCTTTATCCTTTATCCTTTACAGAGTGAATAAAGGAAAAACACTTGCTCATTACCGGATATTGAAAAAGATCGGCGCGGGCGGTATGGGCGAGGTGTATCTTGCGGAAGACACCAAACTCGACCGCAAGGTCGCGATCAAATTCCTTAACGAAGAGTTTAGCCGGGAGTCCGAAGAGCTGCTGCGGTTTATTCAGGAGGCCAAGGCCGCCTCGGCGCTCAATCATCCGCATATCCTGACCGTTTACGAAATCGGCGAGGTCGAGGGCAAGAATTACATCGCTACCGAGCTGATCGATGGCGAAACCCTGCGTGATCGCCTTGGTTCGAAAACGCCGATCGCCCTCAACACGATATTTAAGGTCCTCGTCCAGGTTTCCGAGGCACTTTCCGCCGCGCATCAGGCTGGCATCGTTCACCGCGATATCAAGCCCGAAAACATAATGATCCGCAAGGACGGTTATGCCAAGGTGCTCGATTTCGGGCTCGCAAAATTGTCAGGGCCCGATACCGCGTCGGAGCTGTCGACCAAACCTCAGTTCAAGACCGCTCCGGGCACCGTCATGGGCACGGCGTCGTACATGTCGCCCGAACAGGCCCGCGGCAAGGCCGTCGACCACCGGACGGACATATTCAGCCTCGGCGTGGTCATGTACGAGCTTTTAACGCGGCGGCAGCCGTTCACCGGAGAGACGAGCTACCACACGATGGTTGCGATCATCGAAAAAGACCCGCCGCCGATGACCGATGTCCTCGTCGAACTGGAGGCGATCACATTACGTACGCTGAAAAAGAATCCGGACGACCGTTATCAAAGCACGACTGATCTGATAACCGATCTCAAGAATTTGCGCAAGCGTCTCGAGTTTGAGGCCGAGCTAGAGCGCACGACGACGCCCGACACATTTACAGAAACGCCGACCCAGATGTATCACGTAAGTACGGTCGGAACCAACGAGTCAGGCAATACAATCGCGGTGCTGCCGTTTGTGAACATGAGCCGCAGCGAAGACGGCGATTATTTCTCCGACGGGCTGGCCGAAGAATTGCTAAATGTGCTCGCAAAGATCCGTGGCCTGCGAGTTGCGGCCCGGACGTCTTCGTTTTCATTCAAGGGAAAACAGACGACGATCGCCGAGATCGGAAAGATATTAAACGTTGCCTCCGTTCTCGAAGGCAGCATTCGAATGGTGGGTAATCGAGTCCGCATCTCGGTGCAGCTCGTCACCGTCGAAGACGGCTATCACCTCTGGTCCAAAACCTACGACCGGACGATGGACGACATTTTCGCCGTGCAGGACGATATCGCTCAATCGGTAGTCGAGGAGTTGCGAATGACACTGCTTGGAGAGTCAATCGGCCCGAACGCGAGCGAACGCGTGAGGTCGGAGGTCGCTGAGGCCGCCCGCGGACGAGCCGTCGACCCTGAGGCACAGCGGCTGATGCTGCTGGGCCGCTATTTTCTCGACCGGCTTACGCGGGACGATACCGAAAAGGCGATAGGCTATTTCCGTCAGGCGCTCGATCTAGATCCTAACTACGCTCTTTGCTGGGCAGAACTCGGACGGGCGCATGCCATAGAAGCAGGTCGGGCATGGATACCATTAGAAAAGGGCTTTGACCTCGGAAGGGATGCCGCAAAGCGTTCTTTGGAACTCGAACCGGAATTGGCCGAGGGGCACGCACTGCTCGGCCGCATACAAATAACGAACGATCTGGATCTCACCGGGGCCGAAGTCTCGCTCGAACGTGCCCTCGAACTCGCGCCCGGCAGCTCGGCGGTGATGGACGGCGCCAGTGTACTCTATTACAAGCTCGGCCGTCTTGACGAGTCCCTAAAACTGGGCCGTCGGGTACTGGTTCAGGATCCGCTCAGCGCGTCTTTTTGGCACAATCTCGGCCTGACGTGCCATTCGGCCGGTCGCCTCGCCGAGGCCGAGGCCGCATTTCGCAAGGCAGTGGAGCTTGCCCCGCTACGAGTTGTTTCCGGCGCCCTCTTAGCTCTTGTTTTGATGGATGAGGATCGGATTGACGACGCTCTGGCGCAGGCGACTAGTGAGCCGGATGGTTTTTGGCGACTCTGGTCACTGGCGATCATCTACAATGCGGCGGGGCAAAAAAATGACGCCGACGAAGCCCTGGCGACGCTGATCGCCGAACACGCGGAAGGCAACGAATATCAGATCGCCGAGGTTTATGCGATGCGGGGAGAAATAGAAAACGCGTTCGAGTGGCTCGAACGCGCAATTATCGATCGTGACGCGGGCATAACACACGCAAAGGTCAACCCGCGTTTTCGGCCGCTTCACGGTGATTCCCACTGGTCGGTTATTCTGAAAAAGATCGGATTTGATCTATAACCAGCCTAAGGCAATTTTAGATGTTGCCTGGATCCTGCAAAGCATCGTTACCCGGATCCTGTAAAGCATCATTACCCGGATCCTGTAAAGCATCGTTGCCCGGATCTTGTAGGGCGTCGTTGCCCGGATCTTGAAAATTGTCTTCGATCATTTCTTTCGGTCCCATAATATATCTCCTGCTCTGTCAATGAGTTAAAACTCGCTCTAGTGGGGGTAAACGGTCTCCGGAACAGCCTCGTCTAATCTATTCCCGCAAATGCCGTCCAGACCTCATACTCTATTACTCGCCATTTTGGTTGTCAATAGAGAAAGTTAAAGCCTGTACAACTCCCCTCCTTACGAAGGAGGGTGGCAGTCGCTTCGGCTGACGGAGTGGTTATCCCCTGTGGAATCGGCCCGACGTAAAAAGGCGAAAGAACCGCGTAAAACCGATTCTTCCGCCTTTTAGCCTATTCGCTATTTCCTATTTACTTCCGTTCAAGAAACACTCGGTTCGTCCATTCGCCTACCCTGTCGGTGCTTCCCGCTACAGCCGGCCCCGTCTCGACAAAGCCCAGACCGAATGATGTCTCGTGAGATTCGATCTCGTTCGCATTTTTGCCGGTACTGACGGTCCGGTTAACAAAGGCTGCTTCTAATTTTCTAGTCTCACCATTCTCATAAACTCGCACTCCGGTCAGCAAAGCACCATCGACCCTGGCGTCACGTAATGTAAATTTCTTCGCCGGCCCATCCGAATTGATGCTGTCGTATCCGCTGCCGTCAGCCTTGCCGTCTTTCGCGACCTTGAGGTCGAGCTTGTAGCCGTCCGTCTCGTAAACGCCCGAATAATCAGCCCGATCCGCTTTAACCGCTGCCGAATTCTTGATGTCGATATATATCTCAATCGAGATATTTTTCTTCTCTTTTTTCTTATATTTCGTCTTATCAAGCGCCGCCACCAAGTCATGCGTTTTCTGCGCCACGTCCTGCGCGAGCGCCGTCCCCGCAAAAAACACCCCGACAACAACCACGACCAAAAGCGTAAATCTCAACATAATCAGTAAATCTCCTTAGAAATTATTTGGGCTTCTGAGATAAAAACACCGCCGGACAGGATTTTATGACGACTTTTTACATCAACACGCGGCCGCTAGCTCCAAAGGTTATGTAAAACCAAGAATACAATCGTGTTAAGAACGCCGCCGCCAGCCGCGACAAACCAGATCGCCATTTTCGGTTCGCCACGGTCGTAATCGGTAAAGGCCGGCATGTCGTCGCTTGTATTCGCTGATCCCGGTCGGGACCAAGTGGATTTCCAGAATCTGTAACCTGAAAAAGCGAGCAGAAAACCGAGGATGAAAGGGCCGTAAAAGGCCAGGACGGTGGCTTCCCTCGCCTGCATCACGTGCCGTACCCAGTTTCGCTCAAAAATCTGAAGAGCGATCGCTGTCCCCTCAATCAAGATACAAACCCCAAGCAGTTTCGCGGCAGCAAATGGATTGCCAAGCGATTTGTTGAGGTTATCAAGCTCCGCAGCACGCTCTTCGTTCTTTCGCTCGTCATCTTCGCCGCTGTATAGTTCGTCTCTGATCTTGTCTTGAATCGACATTTTCAAAAGAATGATACGGGATAAATGGTAAAGACGAAAGGCACGGGGTCTGATCTTAACCGTCAAAAAAGGTGAGGTATGCCGCCTAAAGACTGTGCTCTACGAATTCGAGAAATCTGTCGGCGATCTCGTCGCGGACGCGGCGGAATGATGCAAGCTTATGCTCTGCGGTTCCTTCGGCGGCGGCGGGGTCGTCAAAGCTCCAATTGAGTCGAATGGCGTTGCCGGGGAAAACAGGACAGCTTTCTTTGGCGTTGTCGCAGACGGTGATGATGAAGTCGAATTGTTGCCCGACAAATTCATCGACCGATTTTGAACGATGGCCCGTCATCGGTATGCCGATCTCTTCCATTACCCGGACAGCTTCGGGTCGAACAAGTGACGGATTGGTTCCCGCGCTTTCGACACTAAAACTGTGGCTTCCGACGTGACGCAAGTATGCCTCGGCCATCTGGCTTCGGGCAGAGTTTCCGGTGCAAAGTATCAAAACGCGTTTGTTGTTACTCATATTTTCTCCACCGGCACCAGCCATCGAAATAGAAAAGTTGCCGTCAACGCTCCTAATAATTGAGCTACTATAAAACCGGGAACATCTACAGGACGAATACCCGCAAATGTATCGCTAAGCGAACGCGCAGCAGTAACGGCGGGATTTGCGAATGATGTTGACGATGTAAACCAATACGCGGCGGTGATGTACGCCGCGACAACAAACGGAATAACTATCGCTCTATGCAGACGCGAACATCCGTGAATAACTGCTATCAGACCAAATGTCGCGACGAATTCACCGAGCCATTGCGAGAAACCAGTTCGGGTCTTTGTCGAAGCGAAATACACCGGCAGATCGAACATCAGATTCGCAATGCCCACGCCGAGCAACGCACCACAAACCTGGGCTGCCAAATATAAACCGGTATCTCTCCATGTTGTTCCGCCGTTCAACGCATCGGATAAGGTAACGACCGGATTAAAATGTGCTCCGGATATCGGGCCAAAGGTAAATATCAATGCGACCAACGCCGCGCCAGTCGCGAGCGTATTCGCAAGCAAAGCAACGGCGACGTTACCGCCCGACAGCCGCTCCGCCATTATGCCGGAACCGATAACCGCCGCGAGAAGCATCGCCGTGCCTAAAAATTCAGCAGCAAGCCGTCGTAACATTTTGTGTTTTCCCTTCGATGTCAACGAATGTCGGGACACAACAGGTCTTATCTGCGGCGTTCTGAACCTCTTCTGAAAGATTGTCCTCGATGACCGTAAAAACTTCCCATTCGTTGCCGTCGGGATCGTGTACCCATGCTTTGTCTTGAAGCGCATAACAGCATGTCGTCTGCATTTCTTCGCGAGGTATCAATCCTTTTTCTACCCAAAGCGTTTTCATCGCGACGACATCTTCGGTGCCCGCGACCTGTATGCCGAGATGTGACAAGGCCCCGCTGCCATTGATTGCATTCTGATTGAGCGTCAGGTTAAGCGGCGGATTCTGGACGTCAAACTTGGCGTAGCCGGTTCGAACCTTGCTTGGGTCGATACCGAGCATCTTTTTGTAAAACTTGATACTGCTCTCTACATTGGTGACGTTCAACGCGAGATGTGCCTTTAATGTATTTATCGGGGTCATATTATTTCTCCTTATCAATTATGTCTATCCGTAATTGACATCTAAGGATATGCGCCGTCAATCAATTATGTCAAGCCATAATCATGATGTGATACAATAATTTTGAGATATGGGAAAGGAATCTAAATTCGACGCCGAATTATTTTTTGCGGCGTTGGCCGACAGGACGAGGCTGCGGCTGCTCAACCTGATGCGCGGGGGCGAGGTCTGCGTCTGTTTTTTTGCCGAAACGCTCGGAACTAACAACCCGAAAATTTCACGCCATCTGTCATATCTGAAACGAGCTGCACTTGTCACGTGCCGACGCGACGGCAAATGGATGCACTACCGCATTAACGAGCCCGCTGATAAAAGTGCGGCTGAAGTATTCGACGCGACGATGAAAATGCTCGAAACGGAAAAGGAGATGCAGGGCGACCGCAAACGCCTCGTGGATTTCTGCTGTACGCCAGACGCTCCTGTCATCATCCAAGGCCGACAACGCGTTTCATAATTCCTGCTATTACTTAAGTAACGAGGCCAAGTCCATCTACTTCCTCACCGCCCTCGTCGCCTTTAGGTCAAGTACCAACAGGCCTTCTTCGTTGAGTTCGGCCTTGCAGGCGGTGGTTCGCGGCATGAATATTCCGTAGTAGCGAAAAAATCTGCCGGCACGGATCACGCGGTGGCGGCCTTTTACTTTATTGACGATCGGAAAGGCGTTCGCGGACTTTTCGTTTGTCGGAGCGACGCCGATCAGCCCGTTCCAGCGGTCGTATAAAAGCACCGCCCAATCGTACCGCCCAAACCGTTCCGCAGCCGCCGCACCGATCATGATCTCGCCATTTTTATTCACCGTCACGTGCATCTCTTCCCGAGGATCCCTCGGCCCAAGTGCAAATTCTTCCCAATTCTTTATCATAGCAGATAGAATGTATCATAGCTGCAACATTTTGTCAATATTGTCACGAAATAGAAAGGCGAGAGCGGACTCGAAGCCGTCAGCAAAATGTTAATGTTCAAAATATGAAACAAATCGCGTTATTCTTGCCTGCTTTCACCTTAGTTCTAATACTTAACGGATCTTTTGTTTTCGCTCAGAAATTTTCTGCCGTGCCGGTGGACATTGAAATACCAGTCGCCCCAACACCGGTTAAAGCCGAAGGCAAATTTCACCTAATTTACGAATTGCATCTCACCAATTTTAAATCGGCCGAACTGGAATTGACCCGGATTGAAGTTTTGGGCGATGTCCAAAATGCTGCGCCGTTGGACAGCTATGAGGGGCCGGAACTCACGAGCCGACTTTCGAGAGTTGGTGTCTCCGACACCCCCGATACAAGAATTATTGGCGGCGGAATGAGCACCGTAGTGTTTATCCAGATCACGGTCAACTCTCAATCGGGGATTCCGAGGGCACTTCATCATCGTCTCTTCTTTAAGCCTTTGCTGACAGATCCAACCAAAGACGAGAAGGTATTGGACGGCGGGTATGTCAGCGTTCTTCGAAAGGCTCCACTTATTATTGCTCCTCCGTTACGCGGTGATGGATGGGTCGCGTTGAGTGCGCTGTCGAATACTAATTCTCATCGCGGAACGTTAGTGGTCGTGAACGGAAAGGCCAGAATTGCTCAGCGCTTTGCTACCGATTGGACCAGGATCGGCCCGGACGGACAAGCATTTCGCGGAGACCCGTCAAATAATTCAAACTGGTCGCCATACGGCGTCGAAGTTCTCGCCGTCGCGGACGCGATGGTCGTCGATACGCATGATGGAGTCCCGGAGAATGATCCGACGTCGGACAAAAAGGCCGTGCCGATCACTCTCGAAACGGTTGGCGGCAATTACATCATTCTTGATCTGGGGCACGGATACTTTGCTTTCTACGCTCATCTACAACCCAAGAGCTTCCGATTTAAGGTCGGTGACAAAGTGCGGCGCGGCCAAACTTTGGCATTATTGGGCAATTCGGGGCAAGCGGACGCCCCGCATTTGCATTTTCACATCACCGATGGAAATTCACCGCTTGGAGCCGACGGTGTGCCGTATGTCTTTGATTCGTTTGTGGTGCAACGCATGCTGCCGTCCAAGAGCTTACTCGTTAACGGACAAGGCTGGAAACCGCAAGCGGGAACTAGAATAGATAGACGCCGGGCCGAAATGCCTACAGAGAACGCCGTCGTGAAGTTTCCTTAACTTATGTCGCTGGACGACAAGCCGCAAAAACGGCGGTATTGAATAGCCCAAATCGACAGATTCGATCGACACGGCGGCCAGCGGCGACGCGGAGGTTTGCCGTTTTACGGGTGAAGCGGTGATGCGGAGAAACGCGGGCGGATGCATGCCACAGTTATCGTTTTGACACGCATTTTGATCCGAAAACGGTATATTTGTCATAAAGACACACTAAAGACACGCGTCTCTGAACGCACATTTTCCCGCCGGCACTTTATCCTTTCGCCTTTATCCTTTATCCTTTAGGAACGTGAGCTATCAGGTAATCGCAAGAAAATGGCGGCCGCAGACCTTTGAGGAGGTGACGGGCCAGGAGATCATTACGCAGACGCTGCGCAATGCACTGGAGCACGACCGTTTGCACCACGCGTACCTGTTTTCAGGGGCCCGCGGCGTCGGCAAAACGACGACCGCCCGCATTTTGGCCAAGGCTCTGAATTGCCATAAGACCGACGGCGTAAATCTCACGCCGTGCTCGACAAACGATCCGACAGCGTGCCCGTCATGCATCGAGATCTCGGAAAGCCGCTCGATTGACGTGCTTGAGATCGACGCCGCTTCGCACACCGGTATTGACGATGTTCGCGAGACGATCATCGAAAATATCAATTTCAACCCGACCCGCGACCGATACCGCGTCTTTATCATCGACGAGGTCCACCAGCTTTCGAAACCGGCGTTCAATGCCCTATTAAAGACGCTCGAAGAGCCTCCCGAAAATGTCGTTTTCATAATGGCGACGACCGAGCTCCACAAGGTGCCAGACACTATTTTGTCGCGATGTCAGGAGTTTGAGTTTCGCATCATTCCTCTGCAAAAAATCTTCGACCGGCTAAAGCTCATCGCCGACGCCGAAAAGGTCAATATCGACGACGACGCATTGCGAGAACTCGCCC
Source organism: Pyrinomonadales bacterium (assembly GCA_038227175.1). Taxonomy (GTDB): domain Bacteria; phylum Acidobacteriota; class Blastocatellia; order Pyrinomonadales; family Pyrinomonadaceae; genus OLB17. The sequence goes on from JBBRPZ010000019.1 coordinate 70,229, forward strand.
GCTCCGGCACCGGTTCGATGCGTGACGCTCAATCGAATTTTGATCAGGTTATCAGCTTTTCGGGTGAAAAAATAACGGCCCCGGACGTTACCAACGCTCTCGGTTTTGCCGGTGTAGAAGTTTTGTCGAAAACGATCTCAGCAATCACCGAAAAAGACCCGAAAGCCGCTCTTGCCGTCGTCGACGACCTGATCGGACGCGGCCACGACCTCAGAAATTTTTGCCGCGATGTGCTGGCGCTGTTTCGCGATCTGTTGGTTTTCAAGGTCGCTGGTGACTCAAGCCAGTTATTCGAGACCGCCGTTTTCAATGCCGATCAAATGCGAGCCATGTCGACCGCATTTAGCGAGGCCGATCTGCTGCGGTTTTTCAACTCGCTGTGCGAAACCGAGGCAAGCCTTCGCGAGGCCGCGCATCCCCGTTATGTACTTGAGATTGGGCTGATCAAGCTTATCGAAATGCGTTCGGTGGCGACGATCGAGAGCATTCTCGAACGCCTCTCGTCGCTAACATCCGGCGTTCCGCTGCCCGCAAAACCGCAGGGCGCAGCCGCCGTTTCGGGCGAATCTGTTCAGGAAAAAAAAACTCTGAAAGTTGAACCCGAGCCGGTAGCGGCCTCGGAGATCATTGAAGATTTTACCCCTGAGCCGCCTGAATTTAGCATCGGTTTTGATGACGAAACTGACGAGTCTATAGCGCCTGATCCGGTGGCCGCGGAACCTCGATTTTCCGCCGAATGGATTGCGTCTGTGGCCGCTCCGACCATTTTGCCTCCGCTGCCACCTAAGGACCTCGAACATGTCGAGGACCAGAAACTGGACGACGCGTACGAGCAAAAATTGACGTGGAGCGGCGACGACCTTTTGCCGATCCTCGACGCGGCATCGTGGATAGACGAGTTGATGGGCGTAAAACCCGCGATCGTGTCGCAAACGGCCTCGTCAAACGGCCATTCAGCGGCGGCGACCGCTCCGGCGATCGATGCCGCCTCGATCAGGCAGGATATGAAGGAAGATGAGGTCGTCGAAATCCCCCTGCTCGGCCCCGATCCGACCGAGACCGAGCTTATCGCATACGCGGCCGCTCATCCGAACGTCAGGACCGCCATGCGCGTGTTTCGCGGCAAGATCGTCGAAGCTAAGAAGGCATGACGGCGATTTTGCGAACATCGCCGCTCGCGGATTCGTATGGTAAATTTGGCAAATTCAGTTCACATTTGATGAAACATATATTTTTGCCGCGAAAATTGAAATTTCTTATCATCACGGTGATTTTGCTATTGTCGGCTCTCGCGGGCTTTTCGCAGGACCCGCAAATTGCCTCGCCTTTGCCGTCGCCGACAGGTTTCGTCAACGATTACGCCGGCGTCATCGACTCGGCAACAAAACAACAGCTCGAAACCAAGCTCAAAAATCTAAAAGACACCACAAATCCGTCGGTCGAGATCGCCGTCGCCGTTGTCAAAACAACCGGCGACCGCCCGATATTCGACTTTTCGCTCGCCGTCGCTCGTGGATGGAAGATCGGCTCAAAAGATGTCGATAACCCAAGTGCCCTGCTTTTCGTGGCGATCGACGACCGTAAATATTTCACGCAGGTCAGCAAGGATCTCGAGGACGAGTTGCCCGACGGCGTCGTCGGAAATCTACAGCGGCAGTATCTCGTGCCGGAGTTCAAAAAAAGTAATTACGGCAAAGGCATTTCGGACACGATCGACGCCTACATCGCCACGATCCGCAATAAGGGCAACGCTCCGACGGCCTCGAACGCAAATACAACCCGACCTGTCTCAGGAAGCACCGGTTCGGGCGGTGGCTTTCTTGGCCTGTTCTGCTGCGGCATCATTATTTTCATAATTCTGCTTATTATTTTCACGCGAGGAAAAGGCGGCCCGACCAGCGGCGACCGTAGTCGATGGGGCGGCGGCGGATTTGGAAGCGGAGGAGGCAGCGGTATCGCCGGCAACGTCGCGTCCGGTATTATTGGCGGCCTCATTGGGTCAGCGCTATCAGGTGGCGGTTCGTCTGACAGCGGCGGCGGCTCATCCGGCGGAGGAGACTGGGGCGGATTCGGCGGCGGTGGCGATTTTGGCGGCGGAGGTTCGGGCGGAGACTGGTAAGATAGTTTCGAGTTCCAAGTTCGCAATTGTCGAAGCAGGTCATTAACTCGAAACTTGGAACTCGAAACTTGGAACTTTTAATGTTATGAGACAGCAATTTACGGCGTTTATCGACGATCTAAAGGCGACGCATCGCAAGAATCTAGCGTCGGTCATTCTGTACGGCTCAGCCGCTGCGGGTGATTTCGTCGCCCACCAATCGGACTACAACATCCTTGTCGCATTGCACAAGATTGGCCCCGAAGACCTGCGAAACGCTCAGCCGTGCATTCGCCAATGGACGCGTATGGGTCATCCGGTGCCGATCTATTTCACGGTTTCCGAGCTGCATGACGCTGCCGACGTGTTTCCAATCGAATTCCACCAGATGAGTGTCGCTCGGAAGGTACTATTTGGCCCAGACCTTCTTGCTGATGTCGACATTTCGGGTGGAAATCTGCGGCTACAGACTGAGTATGAGCTGCGGAGCAAGCTGATTCAGCTCAGACGGCATTATATTCCTGCGTCGGCTTCGCTTGACGGATTGAAAAGCTTGATGGCTGATAGCCTGTCAAGTTTTGCAGCATTGTTTCGGGCGGTGCTCATTATCAACGGCCTGACGCCATCAAACACCAAGCCCGAGATCGTCGCCGAGATCGTCAAGCATCTCGGCATCGACGGCTCTCCGTTTGAAAAAATCTTTCATATCCGTGAGAATAGCTCCACCGGAAAATTGGACGAGACGAGCGCAAACCATCTGTTTGGCGAATACATGGAGCAGATCGAAAAGGTGATCGACGCGGTCGATGCCATGGGAAGTAAGTAAAACAGGCTTTCCAGCCTGTTTCGGAAGCAGACTGGAAAGTCTGCTGTATATGATGAGGAGAAAAAAATGAAAAGAGCAATCCTACTTACGGCTATTTTGATCGCGGCGTTTAGCCTCAGCGGCTGCAGCTACAACGACCTCACCGCAAAACAGCAAAAAGTTAACGCGAGTTGGGCGAAAGTCGAAAGTGCGATGCAGCGGCGTGCCGACCTGATACCCAACCTTGTACAAGCGGCGCAAATGTCTGGTATTCAGGAGCAGGAAGTGTTCGGACAGATAGCCGACGCCCGGTCAAAGCTGCTCGACGCATCCAAGTCGTCCGGAGCGGGTGGCGACAAGTCGCCCGAACAAAAACAGGCAGTGATTGACGCCAACAGCACGTTTGGCGGAACAATTGGCCGCTTATTGAGCTTACAGGAAAATTATCCAGTTCTTCGATCCAGTGAGTCTTTCCTTAAGCTTCAGGACGAACTCTCAGGTACGGAAAACCGAATTAAAGTGGCTCGTGATGACTATACCGACGCAGAAGAATCCTATAATACGACGCGAAATTCGTTTCCCGCTGTGCTGACTGCGAGCTTGCTTGGATTCAAAGAAGAACCTTTCTTTAAGGCCGAGGAAGGTGCAAAGACGGCCCCCAAAATCGACGCTAATTCCATGAGACGGCCCCAGCAACCGGTAGCTCCGGCCCCGGCGGCACCTGCACCCGCTGGAAATGCTAACAAATAAAGGCTAGAAACCGCGCGAACTGCACATCGAACAGTGATCACAAGGCTTGCCGTTCGGCTCGAACGTGCAAGCCTTTTCCTTCGTATCGGAGCCGAACAGGTCGTCGACGATAGCCTCCGCAATGGCGAACCGGTCTTGGGAAGGATGAAGTGAGTGCGGAATGCGGAGTGCGGAGTGCGAAATTTCGGAGGCAGCTTCTAGCTTTTCGAGACGATGGTTTATTTGATCGAGACTCTTCTGGATCGAGGAAAGATCGCCCGATTGTGACTCGGACGCGATCAATTTAGCGATCTTTGCGGCGAGCGAGGCTGCCTCTGCGTTATCCATAAAAACAAGGAAAGTAATAGCCGCAAAAAAGGCGCAAAATAAGCAAAAATTAAAAAAAATCCAACTTTGCGATTTTTGCGCCTTTTTGCGGCTATTTCTTTTCGTTCGGCAACAGATCGATATAATCCACAACGCCTACAATTGCCGAATCAATCGCAGCTCCGGGGCGTCCGGTCGATGCGGTTGACGCTCCCCATCCTTCCTGAACAATGAGAACGGTGTCGCCTTCCCCAGAGTTGACCGAATCGAGGGCAATGCAAGTGTAATCCATATCCTTACCGTCGGGCGTGATCTGACGGCAGAGCATCGCACGCGTACCCTCGTAACGCTGATTCTTTTGCGTCGCAACGACGTTTCCGATGACTCGGGCGAGAAGCATAGTGAATCGTGAATCGTAAATCGTAAATCGTTTTCTATTCACGATTCACGATTTTCGATTCACCCTTGAAATACGTGTGCGTCAGAATCGATTATCCCGACGATCGTGCAATCTGTCGGCGTGTCGTCGCGTTTGAACGGAAAGGAAGCCTCTTTGCCCCTGCACCAGAAAACAAGCTCGCCCTCACCGGCACCGACGGCATCCAACGCGATCGTTGGCGTGCCTTTAGGCTTAAGGTCGGCGTCGAGCGTCTGCACGATCAAAAACTTTCGCCCGGAAAGCGTTTCATTTTTTATCGTGGCCACAACGGTTCCAATTACACGGGCTATCTGCATAATGTGTAACTAACCCTGCTTTTTGAGATCTGCAATTGTTGCTCTAAGTTTGTCGGCGTCCGGAGCCTTGGGAACCATATCGACATATTTCTGCAATTCAATTGCCGCCTCGCGGCTTTGTTTTTTCTGCATATAAATACCACCGAGAAACCGGTGGGCAAGAGCAATGCGTTCGCCAGACTCTGACGCAGTCGCCATTTTGAGTTGAGCCTCAGCTGTCTCGACGTTCTTAAGATAATAAAGTGATATACCGAGATACATGTGAGCCTCGGGCATGTCATTTCTCTGTTTGAGCACATCGTCAAAAACAGCGGCGGCTACTTCATAGTTCTTTTTGAGATACTCGGCATAGCCATACGAATATTTCGCCTCGACATAATCGGGCTTGATCTGGATCGCTTTCACAAAGCTCTCAAGAGCTTTATCCGCATCGCTCGTTTTCAACAACGCCGCTCCCTTTTCAAAATAAGCGGCAGCAAAGTTTGGGTAGACAGCAATCGCTTCGTCAAAGAAAACTACGGCTGATTTCGGATCGCTCGAAATCTTCTCCATCCCTTTCTGAAATTTTGCTACTGCGTCTTTGGGAACTCCGCTTAGGGCCGGATTCGCCGGTTTCACATCGCCGGCGGGCACCAAGTGAAAAACGACCGTAAACGCTTGGCCGCGGATATCGCCTACGATCGACAAAGATTCCGTTGCGGGCTTATAACCGGGTTCGTTGACAGTAAGGCTGTAATTACCAGAGCCCAGGCCGGAAACGTCATAGTATCCTTCCTGATCCGTTCTCGCGGTTATATTGCTCGCCTCCGTACCGTTTACAGTAACCGTAACGCCTGCGGCAGATTTTCCGTCGGGTAAAAAAACTTTGCCCTTAATATGATAGGTACTGAGTCCGGACGGACGGTTTCTATCTCCGACTCCCTGAGCTTTCGTCGATATTCCGCCAATGCATACCATCGCTAAGCCAATGAAAATAAACATTAATGGCAGTTTTTTTCTCATTTCCACACCTCTCTTATTGAACAAAATCGATCTCGTCGATCACGCCGATTATTGCGGAATCGACCGGACAATCTTTGTTGCCCTCGGCGAGCCTGGCCGACGAACCGCTTACGACGATCACTTTTTCATGAAAACCGGCGCCGACTGTGTCCACGGAAACAACATAGCCGCTCTGGTCAGTGCCGTCGAGATTGATCGGCTTGACGATGAGCAGCTTCTTGCCGTGGAGGCGTTCGTCTTTTTGCGTAGACACGACAGTGCCCAAAATGCGTGCGATTATCATTTGTTCGTGAATAGTAAATCGTAAATCGTAAATCGATAAACCGATCCAACGATTCACGATTCACGAATGACGATTCACTATTTTTTTACTACTGGCAGCGTTTCGTCGACGCTCGAGTGCGGACGCGGGATGACGTGGACGCTAACGAGTTCGCCGACACGTCGAGCGGCGGCGGCTCCGGCATCGGTCGCGGCCTTGACGGCGGCGACATCGCCGCGGACGATCGCCGTTACAAATCCGGCGCCGATCTTTTCGTAGCCGACAAGCTGCACATTTGCAGCCTTGACCATTGCGTCGGCGGCTTCGATAGTCGCCACGAGGCCTTTTGTTTCAACCATTCCCAATGCTTCTTGCATTTAGTTTTGCTCCTGATTCGTTTGTACGAATTGCTAAAGTTTACCTAGTTTAACTCAATTTGGCCGCCTGGCTCAAAAGCTCGATCAATTCTTCGCGTGTAAATGAGATCTTTTTTCCGTTGGAATTGCCCCGCTCGGGGTAACTAACATCCAGATCACACGCTATATTCGCCTCATGCAAGTATCCACAAGCCTGACAGCGGGCGTTCTCACCCAAAAACCCTGCCTTTTCTCTTATGCGAATAAGCTTTTCGATCGCGTCCGCCGGCAAGTCGTTGGCACCGCCTAATGCTTTAGCGAGTATTGCGATCTTAGCCGTGTGTTCCAGGGTTTCGAGCCGGTCAAACGCCTGCCAAAGATGTTCGCCGTAAGCGACCGCCCCATGATTCGCCATCAACAATGCGTTGTGATGCGGCACGAACGGTTTCATCGCTTCGGTCAGCTCATCGGTCGAAGGCGTTCCATAATCGGTAAGCGGCACGCATCCCAAAGTCAATATAACTTCAGAAAGTATCGGCTGATCTATCGCGAGCCCGGCTGCCGAAAATGCCGTCGCATGCGGCGAATGCGCGTGGCAAACAGCCTTAATGTCGGGGCGCATCTTATAGATTAGCAAATGCATCGCCAGTTCAGATGACGCTCGCTTGGCCGACAATGGCTTGCCGTCGAGGTCGGTCAACGCTAGGCAATCTTCCGTCATTCGCCCTTTGGACGTCATCGTCGGCGTGGCCAGCACCGTATTTTCATCGAGCCGGATGCTTACATTGCCGTCAAACGCGACGACATGGCCGCGTTCATAGAGCAGTTTGCCGACCTCGCAGATCAGTTTTCTTGCGGCCGATTCGTCCATAAAATAGAGAAACCACAGATTAACACATCCATCGGAAGGGCGTTAACCTGTGGCCTTAAATTGAATAACAATCTACCTTCTAAGTCGCGGCGGAGGCGGCGGCAGCGGGACCGGCATATTTACATCCGGAACCGGCATCTCGTCCATGTGAATATGACGAAGCTCACCGGGATTAAAGCTCGTGCCTTCCATCTGATTCCTGAGCCGCAGATTTTCGTTGCGAAGCTGCTCGTTTTCCATCTGCATCCGCTGAAACTCATGACGCATCCAACGCCCCCGGCCAAATCTCGGAGCAGAGATATCGACAAAGAAACTTGCGATAAAAAGCCCGATCACAAATGTCGCGAAAAACGGCAATATTCTCTTAAAGAACCCCTTACTGCACATGTATTTTACCTCTCTAATACTTCTGTTAACTATTACTCCGATCTTTCAATTTCGGTTTCATACCACGCGAATTTTGTTTCGCCGGTTGAGCCAGGAAATACGAAAGACTTTCAAGCGATGTCGTCAGGTCGATAGTTTTCAACTTAACGCCATTCGACGTTTTCAGGGCAACCGGGGCGAAATTCATTACGGCTTTGATCCCCGCTTTTTCAACCCGATCAAGAGCTGCCTGGGCATATTCGGCCGGGACGGCGATTACCGCAACTTCTATATTATCCTGTTTGACGACCGCCGCAAAGTTTTTTATGTCTTTGACGGCAGTTTCGCCCACTTTTTTTCCGATCTTTTTCGGATCGGCGTCAAAAAGGGCAGCGACGGTGAAATTTGCCCGGCGAAAACCATAGTAATCGGCCAAAGCGGTACCGAGACGCCCAGCCCCGATTATCGCGACGCGATTTTCGCGATCAAGCCCGAGTATCTTGGTCAGATGGCTTCGCAAAGCCTCGACATAGTACCCGACGCCGCGGACGCCAAACTCACCAAAATAAGCCAGGTCCTTTCTGATCTGTGCCGAATTCAGATGAAAACGATCCGCCAAAACCTTTGAAGACACGGTTTTAGCCCCTCCCGCCGCGATCTCGTTTAGACAGCGAAGATAAACGCTCAGGCGGTTTGTAGTGAGTTCGGAGATCTTTTCAGACTTCATCTATATTAAATAAACCAAATTGTGAAATAACGCGCAAGATGGTGGATGTCGAAAACTGGACACGACGTTGCCCCGTTTCGCAAATTGCATTACAATCTCGTTTCAAGTGTGAAACGTCAAACGCGATGCCTATACATCTAATCACGGAAAAAGCTACGTCGAAACAAATGTCGGAGATGATGGTCGTGCTTGGCAGCTACATAAAACTCGCCGTCGATGTCGAACGCTCGATACTTGCCGGAGGCGGAGAATTACATGCTGACTGCGAGTCGGGTTTTGTTGGAAGATGGCAGTTTACAGGATAATGTTTGGGGCGCTGACTGGTTTCCATACACTCAGGAGACAACCTTTGAATCGATGATAAATTATCGTCCACGACTTGGGTTTGACTCTATGGAACTACGAGACGAAAAACTCAGGTTTAGGATAAAGGAGATTACAGAGACTCTACTCGGAGGTATAAACATTGCTTGACCTTGATTCCAAAAAAGAAAGATATTTGCGCGACCCATTACCTATAAGGTTGGGCGGTTTGGCTGCAAACTTAGCTCGAATTAGCACGATTTCTATAAACCCGGACAATCGAACGGCTGTTGGCGATATTCTTCGTGAAAGCAAGTTCTTTATTGAATGGACTGCTCTTGAATTCCCCCCTGATTTTACAACCGATTTGATAGGACTCCAACGTGAAATCGCAACTCGTCATCGCAAATGGCAGCTTGATGCAAATGACGAAAATTGTCGACATGAAATTAGCCAATGGGCAAAACTCAATTCGCGGGTAATTTTTGAGCGTTTCAAACAGTTGTCCAGCCTATGATCGCCTACCTTTCCGGCAAACTAATAGAAAAACAAGCAAATACCGCGATAGTCGATGTCGGCGGTGTTGGCTACGAAGTGTCGATACCGCTCTCGACCTTTTACGAATTAGGCGATGTCGGCTCCGATGTGCAATTGCGGATTTACACGCATGTCCGCGAGGATGCGATACAGCTTTTCGGCTTTAAGTCGCTGCGTGACCGCAGTCTGTACTTGCGGCTTATTTCTGTTCAGGGCATCGGCCCGAAATTGGGTATTGCGATCCTGTCCGGAATGAACACGGACGAGATAATAATGGCGATCCGCACGGACGATCTGGCGCGGCTGACATCAATCCCGGGTGTGGGCCGAAAAACCGCCGAGCGGCTGGTGATCGAGCTTCGCGACAAGGTCGGCGAACTCGCGTCAGCCGGATCAACTCCGCTCGATGCAGCGACACCCACACAGCCGTCCGACGCCGTATTCGAAGACGCACTGTCGGCTCTCGTAAATCTAGGCTATCAGAGAAATGCCGCCGAAAAAGCCGTGAAAAAAGCTGCTCAAGAGGGCACCGAAATGTCGGTTCAAAAGCTGCTGCGACGTTCGCTACAGGTGCTCGCAAAATAGTGCAAAAGCCCGCGCGTGAGCAAGGGCGTAACATTCAATATTGTCCACTACGCCCTTGCTTACGAGACTATGTCAAAACCCGATCGGAATGAAAGAATTTTATTGCCGTTGCCTTCAGGCAACGGAAGAGTCAGTAAAAAATTGACGGGCTTAAGCCCAAACTAATGCATTGGGCTAAAGCCCCGGGGAATTTTTTGATAGCCTGAACCGTTGCCTAAAGGCAACGGCAATTCTAAAGACTATACATCACTCGCCCTATTAGTTTTGACACAGGCTTTTACTCGCGGGCTTCCGCAATTGATGCTAGATCTTGCAATCCAGATCCGCGGCGAATTCGCCAAACTCGATCGCCGCGCTACTTTCGCGCTTGTTTACGCCGCGATCGGCCTGACATGCATTACGTATTTTAAGAATCCGGACTATCTCGAACTTATTCTTAGAAACACCCGGTTCGCAAACGTCGGGGCCGAGGCAACTTATCCGACTGCCAACAACCTCTACAGCCTGATCTGGTGGGTTTTCGTCTCGGTGACATTCTATTTTATCGTCCCGGCGACCTTTGTAAAGTTTGTCCAAAAGCGGCCGCTGAGCGAGATCGGTTTGGGATTCACGGTTGAGAAAGGCTTTGCAAAGCTACTGCTCCAATGTGTTGCCATAATGCTGCCGATCGTTTACCTGATGTCGCTGACGGCCGGGTTTGCGGCGAAATATCCGTTCCTAAAGGTGTATAACGGCGATCCGTATTTCAGCTCGACTCTGTTGGTTTGGGAGCTCGTCTATTTCTTTCAGTTTTTCGGGCTCGAGTTTTTCTTTCGCGGCTTTTTACTCCATAGCCTCAAGCCATCGCTGGGCGTATATTCAGTTCTGGTAATGACCGTGCCATATTGCATGATCCATTTTCAAAAACCGATGCCTGAGACCTTTGCTGCGATATTCGCAGGTATCTTTCTTGGCTGGATCAGCTACAAATACGGTACTATTTGGCTCGGCCTCGTGCTGCATTGCACAGTCGCATTTTCGATGGATATTTTGGCTTTGTACAATAAGGGGCTATTATTTTGAGAAGAGATATTTAATTCTGAGACACTAAGATTTTCACCACAGATAAACACAGATGGACACAGATTTAATACTGACCACAATAACAAAGTTCAGTTTTTATCTGTGTCTATCTGTGTTTATCTGTGGTTAATTTCTCTTCGGTTTTTATGACTACTGCCGCGATAGATATTAGAGACAGTGCGATTCCCGATGAGGAAGCGCAGCTTGATGCTTCGCTGCGGCCGACTCAGTTTTCCGAATATATCGGCCAGACGAAGGTGAAGGAGAACCTTCGTGTCTTCATGAAAGCCGCTCTGAAACGCCGGGAGGCTCTCGACCACATTCTGCTGACCGGTCCGCCGGGAGTTGGTAAGACGACGCTTTCAAATATTGTCGCGACCGAGATGGGCGCGTCCCTGAAATCGACTGCCGGGCCGGTGATCGAAAAAGCCGGCGATCTGGCTGCGATATTGACCAATCTTGAGGAGGGCGACGTGCTCTTCATCGACGAGATCCATCGGCTTAATCCGGCGATCGAGGAAATTCTCTATCCGGCGATGGAGGATTTTAATCTGGATATCATGATCGGCCAGGGCACAGCGGCGAGATCGATCAAGCTCGAACTTCCAAAATTTACACTCATTGCGGCAACGACACGTCCGGGGTTGCTAACAGCTCCATTACGAGGGCGTTTCGGCATAATTTTTAACCTGGATTTTTATAACGTTGCCGACCTGCAAACTATCTGCAAGCGTTCGTCGAACATCCTGAATGTCGCCATCGACGAACAAGGCTCGCATGAGATTGCCAAACGCGGACGAGGGACGCCGCGTATCGTTAACCGGCTTTTGCGGCGTGTTCGCGATTTTGCCGAGGTCGACCACGAAGGCCACATCAATGAGCATGTCGCCTGCGACGCGCTTGACCGGATGGAGGTCGACAGCTTTGGCCTCGATGACATGGACGCCAAATTGTTAAAAACTATTATCGAAAAATTCGACGGCGGCCCGGTCGGTCTGGGGACGATCTCCGCCGCGATCCATGAAGAAAAGGACTCTATCGAAGAGATCATTGAGCCATATCTATTACAGATCGGCTTCCTCAACCGCACGCCCCGCGGCCGCATGGCAACCCGCCTGGCCTATCAACATTTCGGCCTCGAATCGCTGATGCGAAACAGCGAGAGTCCGTCACTTTTTCAGTGACGCGAGATTTAACACAAATTGAGCAATTGAATCGCACACGGTTTTAGCCTTGTTTACAAGGCTTTGCGCGTCTTCGCGGCACGTAGCCCCGTCGTTTACGGCGGGGCAAGGGTTGGGCAAACCGTCGGAGGGCGTTTTAACGTCCTTCTATTTATTGGCTTAAGCCACCGATTTGGAAGCCGGTTGAAACGGGCTCGGAAACCTAGTACCAACCCCGCGTAAACGACGGGGCTATGTACCACCTTCAGCGGAAAGCCCGTTGAAACGGGCTGCCCGCCTCAATAACCATCTGAACGTTGCCCGATTTAATACCTAAAAACCGCCAATTTATCTGTATTAAAACGACAAAAAACGGCAAATCTGTATCGGATCGACACAAGCCGGAAATCCGGTCAAGCCCCGTGCCATTCCATCCGCATCAAAGGTGTCTCTGTCGGCCTCGCCCGCTCCAAAATGCTCCGGGATGCCAACGTTCTGCCAAAAAATCACTTGACTTTTCGCCGAGATAGTGTATCATAAATGCAACATTCACGGAAAGATGAAACACTATGGCAACACATTGGGATATTTTCAGGGGCGGCGAAACGACGCCGAGCAATAATCACCTTTCAGTTACGATCAATCCAAAGAACGTCCTGCTGCTAAATCGTTACACGCGCGGCATTCTCGGGAACCCGGAGGCGGTGCTTTTGATGTTTAATAAGCGTGAGAGCGTAATCGGCCTGTCGGCAACCCACGCCGCCGACCCTGATGGGTTCCGCGTCAAACTAAAGGGCGAGCATAATTATGTCGTCCACATCACCCCGTTTTGCCGTCACCACGGCATACTGATCGAGGCAACTGAGCGATTCGCCAAGCCCGGCCTCACCCGCGAGGGCTACCTGACGCTCGACCTCAAACACACAATAAACGTCAGCAACCGCCGAAAACGAAACGTCACGGGTCAGAACCGCGAGCGGTAGCGACCGGGTTCCGGCGCCGCGTCAGCGGCAATCATTTTGATGATGTCTTGTTGGGATATCCGCCCGCCCGGTCGTTCTTTCCTTAGCGTCTTTGTATGTTAGATTTGAGTATGATTCGTGTAGATTCCTATATTGACTCACGCCTCACAGGATTCTGCATCTATTGTGGAGGATCGTCCGAAACCGAGGATCATGTTCCTCCGAAGGCTTTATTGGACAAACCTCATCCAGAAAATCTAATGGTAGTCGAGTCTTGCGGTCCATGTAATAACGGTGCCTCCCTTGACGAAGAGTATTTTGCTTGTCTTATTGAGTGCATTTTGATTGGCAGCACGGAAGCGGAAAAAATCAAGCGAGGAAATATTCAGCGCTCTCTATCGAGAAATGAGAAATTAAGAAATCGAATAGAATTGGCACGTTGCGAGAAGGACGGTCAAATTTATTTCCAACCAGAAATGGAGCGGGTTAAGCGAGTTTTGCTCAAGATGGCTCGTGCTCACGCAAATTTCGAGCATGGCCTATCAACATGGGATGAACCCTTACATTTTTCGATTCAAGTTCTACCGGTAATGATGGAAGAAGAAAAGGCTGTATTCTTCGCCGATAGATCTGACCTGCGAATTTCAGGGTGGCCTGAGGTTGGGAGTCGTGGTTTGGAAAGGGCAACCTTCGCATTACAAGACGCGAGAACTTCATATCCTTGGGTAACCGTACAAGAAGGAAACTACTCCTTTGCTGTCTCGTTGGATAGCTGGAATCCACGAGTCAGACTATTAATTCGCGATTACCTTGCCGTAGAGATTGGTTGGGAATAAAAAGGCCTCACTCTTCCAAGCGAGACCTTTGATTTAGGAACCCAGTCGCTATCGCTTCTAACCTATTCTTCGCCCTCGCCCTCGTCATCCGCAACAGCCAGGAGCGAAGCACTTGTAACAAGATCGTCTTCGCCGCATTTAATGAGCGTGACGCCCTGGGCACTGCGGCCGGTTTCGCGGATCTTGTCGACACCCAGGCGAATGAGTTTCGCCTGCTGCGTGATGATCATGATCTCGCTGTCGTCCTCGACGGGGAACGCCGCGACGACCTTGCCGGTTTTTTCGGTGGTCTTCATATTGATGACGCCGATGCCTCCTCGTTTGGTAAGGCGATAGCTTGCAACCTGTGTCTGCTTGCCAAAACCTCTTTCGGAGACCGACAGGATCTTTTCAACGCCCTCCGGCGAGACGGCGCAGACCGAAACGACAAAATCGCCCTTACGCAGATTAACGCCGCGAACTCCGCGGGCGACGCGGCCCATCGGGCGAACGTCTGACTCGTTAAACTTGACCGCCATGCCGTCATGCGTGGCGATAAAGATCTGGCACTTGCCGTCAGTGCGGATAATTTCGAGCAGCTCGTCGCCTTCGTCGATGTTGATGGCGTTGATGCCGCTGACGCGAATGTTCTGGTAATCGGCAAGCGACGATTTTTTGATCACGCCTTGCTTGGTCACCATCGTCAGATAAATCTCCTCGCCAAAATCACGGACCGGCATTACGGCCACGAGTTTACGCTCCGAAGAAAGCTGAACAAGATTGACGACCGCCTTGCCGCGTGCCGACGGATCGGCCTCGGGTATTTCGTGGACCTTCATCTTAAAGACCTGGCCGTCATCCGTGAAGATCATCAAATAAGCGTGTGTCGAGGCAATAAACAGATGTTCGACAAAATCTTCATTCTTTGCCTTAGCACCGAGACGGCCCTTGCCGCCGCGTCCCTGTTTTGAATAGGTAGCAACCGGCGTACGTTTTATATATCCGGCGTTCGTCACGGTGATCGCAACGTCCTCATCTGGAATGAGGTCCTCTATGCTCAACTCGACGCCGGCGTCAACGATTACCGTCCGGCGAGCGTCGCCGTAGACGCGTCTGACTTCGATAAGCTCGTCGGTAATGACCTGCCTCAGTACGTGTTCGTTTTCAAGAATATTCTCAAGCTCAGCGATGTATTTGATGATCTCGGCATATTCGTCGAGTATCTTTTGGCGTTCGAGCGCCGACAGTCTCCGAAGCTGCAGATCGAGGATCGCCTGGGCCTGAATGTCGCTAAACCCGAGACCCTTCATGACCTTTTCGAGGTCCTTTAGAAATTCGCCCTGCGATTTCCCGCCTGAGATGCCGCGCCAGGCCGTCACGTCGCCGGTCGTCGCCAAATTCGCCGTCAACCACGATCTCGCTTCATCCACAGAACGCGAACTGCGGATCAATGGGATAATGTAATCGAGAGCATCGATGGCTTTATTCAAGCCTTCTAAAATGTGGGCACGAGCCTGAGCCTTGCGAAGGTCGAACTCGGTCCGACGCCTGACGACCTCGCGACGAAATTCGACGAACGCCTCAAGCATCTGCTTGAGGTTGAACAGTTTAGGCTGGCCGTCCTTGATCGCGATGTTGATAATGCCGAACGACGACTGCATCGGCGTCAGCTTGTAGAGCTTGTTGAGGATGACCTGCGGGATGGCATCGCGTTTTAGCTCAATGACGATGCGCATGCCCTCGCGGTTCGATTCGTCGCGGATCTCCGAGATGCCGTCGAGACGCTTTTCGTGGACAAGCTCGGCTATCTTTTCGATCAGCCGGGCCTTGTTGACCTGATACGGCAGTTCGGTAACCACAACGGCGTCACGTACGCGGTCGCCACGTCCGATCTCGTCGATGCCCGCACGGGCACGAACCTGGATGATGCCGCGGCCCTCGCGATAGGCACGATGAATCTCTTCGCGACCGTATATAAATCCGGCGGTCGGAAAATCGGGGCCGGGAACGATCTTGATCAATTCGTCGATCGTGATGCCGGGGTTCTTAATTAGCTCAATAGTCGCGTTGAGTATCTCGGTCAGATTGTGAGGCGGAATTTTCGTCGCCATTCCGACCGCAATCCCTTCGGAACCATTTACCAATAACAACGGAACGCGCGTCGGCAGGACCTTTGGCTCGGAGAGCGATTCGTCGTAGTTTGGCTGAAAATCGACAGTTTCTTTGTTGATGTCGTCGAGGACCTCGTTCGTGATCTTAGCCAGTCGGACCTCGGTGTAACGCATCGCCGCCGGGTTATCGCCATCGACCGAGCCAAAATTCCCCTGACCGTCAACCAGCGTGTACCGCATCGAAAAATCCTGCGCCATTCGAACGACCGAATCGTAAATAGCCGAATCGCCGTGCGGGTGATACTTACCCATCACGTCGCCGACCGCGCGAGCGGATTTTCTATACGGCTTACCGGCGGTGTTTCCCTGCTCGTACATTCCGAAAAGAATGCGGCGATGAACCGGCTTGAGGCCGTCGCGGACATCCGGCAGAGCGCGACCGATGATGACGGACATTGCGTAGTCGAGATAGGAGCGCCGCATCTCGTCTTCGATATTGATCTGGTTACGTTCGAGTGAATCCATGGTGTGAAACTACCTAACTAACAAAAATTTCCGGGGTTAATAATGGGCGTGGATTATATAAATTCTGGAATCCAGAGCGTCTTAACTATTTCTATATTGTACAGGCTAAAAACCTGCTTCGCAACTCGCGCATCTTCCGTCAACGCCCGATCCACCGGCACTTTTATCCAATAAATGCAGACCATCGAAACACAACCATCTCGTGAGATCGAACGAACCACTCCACATCCGGTCGTCGAAAAAGAGAACCGGCGCATTCAACGGATATCGTTGCCTCTGCCGGTTCGCGTCGAGGTCAAACTGGACAAAGCGGTCAACTGGAACGAGATAACGCGGCTCAACGACGTGTCGGCCTTCGGTGCCGGATTCATGCTCAAGAGGCCCGTTAAGCGGGGCCGCCTCGTCTATCTCACGATACCTATGCCGCGGCAACTCCGATCGTTTGATTACGCGGAGCCGCAGTACAAGATATGGGGATTGGTTCGCCGCTGCCTCGCGGCTGGCACAAACCTGCAAACGCCGGAATATTCGATCGGTGTTGCATTTACAGGACAAAAACCGCCCGAGAACTATCACGAACATCCGTCACGGCTGTACGATGTCACCCACCGCGAAGCGGAGGGCGCGGGCTTTTGGCACATTACCGAAGCAGATCTCAGGTCGGATGACAGCAATCTGCCGGCCGACCTTCGAAAGCAGACGAGGTATTTCATCCCCGAAGCATTAAGACTCGAGCAAGTAGACGAAGCGGGCAATGTCCTGCTATCCGAGGCGACCGTCACCGAAAATATCAGCCTCGGCGGCGCCGCCGTATTTACGACACTCGCGATCGAGGCCGGAACGTTTCTCAGAGTCACGAGTGAGCGATTTGAGGTCAAGATCCTCTCGCTCGTCCGCAGTGCACGGGTCGGGGCGGACGGCATTACCCGCCTCCACCTTGAATTCATCGACCGTCTATTCCCACTCCAGGGTATAGAATAACGCCACCAAACTAATACATTTATGTCTTTTTCAAACACGAACCCGCATTCCTCTGAGGAACATCGGGCAGAGGAAAGAATTCCGTCAACGCTGCGCACGGTCGTCCAGGTTAAGGAGTGTGACAGCAAGAGCTGGAAGGAGGTCACCGACGTAACGACGGTGTCGCGAAACGGCGCCGGGTTTACATTGTCGCGGCCGTGTCATGTCGGCCGTTTAATCACGCTTGTAATGCCGTTGGATATTGAACTGCGAGCCTACGATCATGACAGCGAAGTCTATCCGGTAATGGGCATCGTCCAATATTGCAATGCCGCAACCGTAAACGGCGAGACCGTTTATCATGTCGGTGTCGGTTTCGTCGGCAAACAAATCCCGGAAAGCTTCAAATCCAATCCCGAACAGAGTTACCGTATAAACGGTATGACAAAAGAGGGGCTGTGGGAAATTTCCGAATCGGAATCGCAATTCAAGAACCGCAAGAAGCCAAGATACTGGGTCTCGATGGGCATATCGATATCGCTGATACAACGGGCCGACATAACCAATACGAAAGAAGAAACGTATACGAAAAATATAGGTGCAGGCGGAATGTCCGTGGCCTGTACGCTGGCCGCAAAGGTCGGCGACAAGGTTAAGGTCGCGGTCAGAGAGCTTGATTTTTACGCCATCGCTGTGGTGCGGAACCGAAAAACCGAAGAGGAAGAAACGCCGACGCTGCATCTCGAGTTTCTCGACGCTCAATTTCCGGTTGAAAAGATAATAGCCGCCAAAACGCTTGCCGCGGCTCCCGTCTAAAAGGCCGCGCCGGACTATTTGAATTTCGTCTCGCTTATATCTAAGCTATCGGAGCGGCCCGGCTGCTCCTTTTTTGTGTGAAAAACGAAAAAACCGGCAAATATCCTTCGCAGATTGTAATCGACGCTCTCCGGCTGATCGGGTACGTCATTAGCAAAACGTGCTGGTTTATCAGATATAAGGGACGTGAAAACATACCGGCCAATTCGTCCGGAGCTTTCCTGATCGCCGCCAATCATCAGACATATGCCGATCCGGTGTGGATCGTTCTTCCGATGCGGCGGCGGATGCGGTTTATGGCGTTCGATGGGGCGTTTGAGTGGCGCGTTATCGGGCCGCTGATAACCTATCTGGGCTCGTTTCCGGTATCACTGGAGGTTGGTGGAACGATCAAGGCGATGAAGCAAGCCTTGCGTTCGCTGCGCGACGGTGCCGCACTGACTATCTTTCCAGAAGGAGCAAGGGAATTTGCCGACGGCGAGATGTTCGAATTCAAAACAGGTGCGGTGCGGATCGCTCTTCAGGCCGGAGTCCCTATCCTGCCGGTGACGATCATCGGCGGCAACCGGATATGGCCGCAAAAGCAAAAATACCCGAGGCTTTTTCGCCGGGTCGAGATAATCTACCACCCGCTCCTGCTCGTCGCGGCGGACGAAACGCTCGAACCTCACGAAAATCTTGATAATTGGACAGCTAAATTAAAGGAAATAATTTCGTCCGGACTCCGCACCGAGAAAACTCCAGAAAACGATAACGACGAATAATTCGACCTATGGTCTGGGAATCCCCGGCGGCGGCTGGCCACCGTGGTTTCGCATGTAAGCCTTTATTTGCTGACGCTGCTTCTGTGTCAGGCTTTTCATGTCAATGCCGTTCGGCATCGGAACCATTACGTCAGGCAGCCGTTGACCGTTAGGCATACGTCTGCCATTCGGATTTGTGATTATCCGCGTGGTATTGCCATTCGGATTACGCTGCGTGACAACGACCTCGTCAGGCGGCCCGTGAACGTTATTAAGAATGGGATCATCCACGGTGTTGGGCCGTTCGGGTGGATTTGGGGTTTTATTCTTTGTCGTCTCGGTCGGTTTTGTCACATTTTCGGTCGGACGGGTCGTTTCGACTTTCGGAGGAGCCTCGGCATTGGCTACCTGGGCCCCCGTCGAACCAGCGGGTGCCGAACCGGCGGGAGTTGAATTTGAATTCGAGACCGCCGAGCCGTTCGCGTTTGCCGCAGTCGGCACAGTCGCAACTGTATCCGGAGCTTTTTCAACTTCCTTTTGGCCGCTAAACATTGACGGTTTAGCAATGTAGACGCCCCCGGCCGCAAGACCGGCAACGAGCAGCAGACCCAGCCCGACGACCGCCGGGGCGAGGCCTCGACGCTTCGGAGCGGGCACCGAGGTGAAATTGGCCGCAATAACATTTGTTGCCGCGGCCTGTCCGCCAGCTCCCCCGTGTAATGCGGTTTCCTCGGATGTGCTTACCGGCAATAGTTCCGTCTTGACGTCCGTTTGCTTTACAAAACCGGCCCGAGCATTGTCGGGCATCAATTTTGTTTCCTGTCCTAAAGCGATCGTACTTCCCGCCCCGGCCGTCACGGTCACGGGATCAGCCAAATAGCCATAATTTTCATTTTCGCGGAGCATCTGCCGCATTTCGTCAGCCGACGCGGGCCGCTCGTCGGCATTTAGCGAAAGGGCCTTTTGCAAAACACCGGCAACCCCTCGCGGAACGTCCCGATTGATCGAATTGACCGGAACGAGCGGGTCCGGCTTCTGGCTCAAAACCGCCATAGCTCTGGTCAGAGCGTCCTCGGGCCCGATATTTGTCAGCAAATGATACGTCGTCGCCGCCAGCGAATATAGATCGCTTCTGGGGTCGGTACCCGTACCCTGTATCTGCTCAAGCGAAGCGTAATTTCGCGAATACCCGAAGATGCTCTTCGCCGCTGTCTGATGGCTGGCATCCGTCGGATTGCCCTTTGCAAGGCCAAAATCGAGCAGGATCATATCGCCACGCGGCGTGATCTTGAGATTTTGCGGCTTGATGTCACGGTGAATGACCGGATTTTCCTGGCTGTGGAGATAGTCGAGGGCGTCCAGTAGTTGGTCGGTCCACTTCAGTATCTGCTCGACGGTAAATTTATTACCCTCGGTCGCGAGCATGCTGCCGACGTCATCGCCGGCAATGTACTCCATGACCAGGAACTGACTGTCATTCTCCTCAAAATGGTCGCTGACGCGCGGCAAAGCGGAATGCTTGAGGCTGTTGAGCAGACGGGCTTCGCGTTCGATGGCTTTGCGGAAATTAGCGTCCATGCAAAGCGTCTCTTTGATCGCGACCGTGCTGCCAAAACGCTCGTCGGTGGCCACATAAACCGCACCCATCCCGCCCTGACCGATCTGCTTATCGATCCGATAACGCTGCTGTAAGGTTTTTCCGGCTTCGATCATTTTTGAGTTGCCTCTCCGCGTTTACCTATGATACTACAAAAACGATCCAAACAGCTCAACAATTAGGTTTGTGTTGAGCTAGTCGTCGTTGAGGCAGTGCGGCGAAGGGATTCGCTGCACACCGTCGGTGATGCTAGTTCTCAAGTCCTAAACGCCTTAAAAGGGCGGCAAATCGCGGGTCGGGGCGCAAATCGTCAAAAACCGGCTCAACTTTCAGGTAGATTACCCAACCAGCTCGCTCCTCATAGGCAGTGTTGAGTTGTTCCAATGCTTTATCCTTCTCTCCTAAGCCTGTATAAAGGATCGCTAAATCGTAAGGAGAAATGTACTTTTGCTTAGACATCCCCTTCATCTCATTTACTATCTTTATAGCTTCGTTTCTCTTACCTGATGCGGCATAGGCGTGTCCAAGGAATCCTAAAGTATTTGATGTCCGTTCCGACAGGCTAATTGCCTTCTGATACTCTGCGATAGCCTCTTCGTATCTGCCTTTTAGCTCGTAAGCGTTCCCCAGCCCGAGATGTGCTTCAGCACGGTCCGATTCCAATTCCAGGGTCTTTTGAAGCTGCTGAATCGATTGATCGTATCGACGCTCAAGGTAATATGCCCAAGCCACGTCGTCACTTAGAAGGGCAGACAATGGATCAACTCCCAGACCGCGTTGAGCCATTGTTAACGCTTCATCCGGGCGCCCAAGCGCGGATAAAAGATATGAGTACAACTCGTAGGTTAACTCGTAATTTGGATCAAGTTCTATGGCATGTTTGTATTCCCGCTCGGCAACCTCCCAGTCAAAGTCAGAAAACATACTTATCGCTCCCAGGGCTACGTGCGCAGGAGCAAGCGTTTCATCTATTTCCAGAGCTTTCTTTGCTGCTTCTTTTCCTTTCCGGTAGGCCTCCTTCGGTGGTGTCCAACCGTTAGTTGCAGATGCGCCGTAGGTGTCGGCTAAACCTGCGTAAGCCAATGCATAATCGGAGTCTAGAGTTAAAGCCTGATTGAAATACTCGGCGGCCTTCTGAAGATCGGCAGGGGTGAATTTGTTCCAGAAGTAACGCCCCTTCAAGTAAAGTGGATAGGCCTCTGCATTTTTAGGGTAGTGTTTTGCCAACTTCTGCTCGTCCCGACTTGATAATTTCACCTGCAATTTGTTTGAAACATCGCGGGCGATCTCATTTTGGAGCGAAACAAGGTCGGTTTGTTTGCGGTTGTATTTATCACTCCAAATGACGTTTTCCGTTTTTGCGTCTATGAGTTCGAGACTGAATGTTAATTGGTCGCCGTGTTGGACGACATGACCGTTCAGAATCGCTTGTACATTTAGCTCTTTGCCAATGGTTTGCGGGGTTGCGTCTTTGCCCTTGTAACGAAATACGGAAGAACGCGCTTTGACTTTCAGATTCGGCAATTGGGACAGAGTGCCGATCAACGCTTCTGTCACTCCGTCAGAAAGATATTCGATCTCTGAATTTCCGCTCTCATTAGCGAATGGCATTACAGCGATCGACTCAACCGGAGCGGCCACTGAATTTATCTCATTTTCCACGCCCTTATAGCGGTACGCCAGCAAACTTCCGATAACTAACAGCAAAACGACCGCAATCGCTGCCGTTGGCTTTCTTTTACTAATTTTGTCGCCTTTCTTCTTCTGAGTATGTAACGCGCCGTCAACCTCGATCTCCTCTTCGATGACAATGCGCGAGCGCGTTTGTTCGCGGGCAAAGAATGCATTGGTGTCGGCGGCGTTTTGCGTTAGATCCGCCGCAAAACGATATCCGCGTCGTGGAATCGTTTCGATATACTTCGCGCCGTTTTTGGCGTCGCCTAAGGCCTTTCTGAGCAGGAAAACATTGTGTGAAAGATTGGCTTCCTCGACAAAAGTATCCGCCCAAACCTGTGCCATCAAATCTTCCTTCGTCATTACACGCCCGTTCGATTCGAGCATGACCAACAGCAAGTCGATGGCCTTCGGTGGTAGCGAAACAACGTTGTCGTCGCGTCTGAGCAGACGCTCCGCAGCCTCGATGCGATATTCGCCAAACTCATAAAAATGTTGTGTTTGTTGGCTCATATCGAAATCAAAACTCGCAGAGAACTCGCCAAGAAAAAAACAATAACTCGCAAAGGATTTGAAGTAACGGCATTGATTATAAATGCAATCGAAACACTTTATCAATAGTTTGCGGCAACGCGAAAACAAATGTTTCGGAGGAAAAATTGATACTTCGCAGAAAAACTGAAATCACGATTTTATCCGACAGGATCATAACGGCGGAAAAAGTCAGTTCGTCAATCACCGTCGAATGCCCGGATTGTACCCGGCGAGTGCAAATGTTAACCGCCGAAGATGCGGGAAAGATCCTAGGGGTTAATACGCGGACGATCTACCGGCTAATCGAAAACGGGCAATTGCACTTTCAGGAAACGCCCGAAGGCGTGGTGCTTGTGTGTACCGATTCCTTATCCGCTGTGGAAGCCGAAAAAGTATGAGAGAAACTGAAAAGTAAGGAGTAAATACAATGAAAAATTTAATCTATCAACGCATAACGCTCGTTTTGATTTTGATGCTGGTGGCCTTTGCCGCGGAAAACATCTCGGCGCAGACCACTGAGTTTACGTATCAAGGCAGTTTGAAGGATGGACCGACTACCGCAAACGGTTCTTACGATTTCGAATTTGCTTTGTTTGACAACGGCGGAGTGCAGCTCGGAGCGGCTCTCGCTCGAAACGGGGTCGCGGTCGCCGGCGGCATCTTTAGCGTACAGCTCGATTTTGGGAACCAATTTCCGGGAACGGGCCGTTTTCTTGAGATCCGAGTACGACCGGCGGGCGGTGGCGCGTTTACCACATTGACGCCCCGACAGTCAGTTTCAAGCGCTCCCTATTCGGTGAAAAGTCTCAACGCGGACAATGCGACGACTGCTGTAAATGCGACAACAGCGGCAACGTCCGCGAGCTTTAGCGGGGCATTGGCGGGCGATGTGACGGGTACGCAGACGGCGACGACGGTTGCCCGGCTTCAGGGGCGCAATGTTGCCGCGTCCGCTCCGGTTGGCGGACAGGTGCTGAAATTTAACGCCGCCACCAGTCAATGGGAACCCGGCACGGACAACACCGGGAGCGGAGGCGGCGGCGGTACCATCACCGGCGTAACGGCGGGAGTAGGTCTAACGGGCGGCGGCACGACTGGAAATGTGACGTTAGGTATTGCCGACAACGGGGTCGGCACACCTCAGCTCGCCGACGGCAGCGTTACCGACGCTAAGATCACTAACATCAGCGGGAGTAAGGTAAGCGGTCCCGTCGCCAACGCAACAACCGCGAACAATGCTTTGAGCTTCGGCGGTGTGGCTGCAAACCAGTATCTGCAAATTAACGGCAGCGGCTCGGGTCTGACCGGGCTCAATGCCGCGAGCGTCACCACAGGCACGCTCAGCAATGCTCGACTGGGCCAGATACCGACGGCCAACATTGCCGACTCTGCTGTAACGTCAGCAAAGATAGCGGGAGGTCAGGTGGTCAAAGGCGTGACCGTGGGTGCGACCACTCTCACGGACAATGTCACGCTCGCTGCGGGTTCAAATATCACGATCATCCCGGCGGGCAATACGCTTACGATCGCTTCAACGAGCGGCGGTAACGCCATCTTAAATCAAACGGCTCAGCAGGCGTCGGCTAACTTCAACATCAGCGGTAGCGGCACGGCGGGCGGGACGCTGTCGGGTAACACCGTAAACGCGACGGCGGGTTATACTATCGCCGGCAACCGCGTCTTGACCGCGGGATCGGGCAACATCTTTGCGGGATTCGGTGCCGGTCAAGCCGACACAGGCACCAATAACGCCTTCGTTGGACAGAACGCTGGTGCGGCAAACACGGACGGCATCGTTAACACCTTCGTTGGAACTAATGCAGGCAGTAGTAACACGCATGGCATTTTGAATGCCTTCTTCGGCGCTAGTGCGGGCGGCAACAACACGCTCGGCGGCACAAATGCCTTCTTCGGATTCAATGCTGGCCTGTCGAACACGACGGAAGCCAATAACTCTTTTTTTGGAGCGGACAGCGATGGCGCGGCAGGTATCACTTATGCCACGGCAATCGGTTATCGAGCGAAAGTGACACAAAGCAATTCGCTGGTGCTCGGCAGCATCAGCGGCACCAATGGCGGCCAAGACACGAATGTCGGGATCGGCACTACGGCGCCAATAAGTAGATTTCACATTGCGGACAATGGCGGGAACATTCTTTTCGGTAACGCGGGCTGCAATGCGGGCTTTGGGGCAGTCGGTTTTGGATCGACTCTTAACTGCACAAACTATTCCCTGCTGGGCGAGGGAACCAACACGGTTCTCAACCGACCAACCGGCGGAGCGATCAACTTTCGCGAAAACAACAGTACACAGGTGACGATCAATGCCGGCGGAACCGTCAGCATTAACACGCTCGGAGCGGCCGGTTCGACTCAGCTTTGCCGCAATGCTTCGAATCAGATATCGACCTGCTCTTCGTCGCTGCGTTACAAGAAAAACATAAACCAGTTCACATCGGGTTTGAATGTCGTCAACCAACTAAGGCCGATCACATTTGACTGGAAAGACGGCGGAATGCACGACGTGGGTTTTGGTGCCGAGGACGTTGCCAAGGTCAATGAACTGCTAGTCATCCGCAACGACAAAGGCGAGGTCGAGGGCGTCAAATACGACCGTCTCTCAACAGTTCTGGTCAACGCCGTCAAGGAACAGCAAGCTCAGATCGAGGCGCAGGCCGAACGGATCACACAGCAGCAATCAATGATCGACGGTTTGCGAAAACTCGTATGTTCAAGAAGATCAAACGCCGGTATCTGCAAGGAGGAGAAATAATTATGACGCGGAATAAGACCAAAGAAAATATCGTTATCAGCGGAGCGATTACAGCCATCTTAAGTACTATTCTTACCTTGAGTCCGGCGGCGGCGCAATCCGGCGGATCGTACGTGATCGAAAAAAGCGTAATCTCCGGCGGCGGCGGACAGGTTGCGGGCGGTGGTTTTACGCTCGACGGCGCGAGCGGCCAACCCATTGCCGGAACCAGGTCTTCGGCTGGGACATTCGAATTAGGAAGTGGTTTCTGGGGCAGTGGAACATCGCCCTCGGCAAACGCAACGGTATCAGGCCGCGTGCTGACCTCCGACGGACGCGGATTGCGAAACGCTACGATGTCAATTACCGATTCAAACGGCGTCAGCCGAGTAACAACGACCAGCTCGTTCGGTTTTTTCTCGTTTGATAACGTCAGTAAAGGCGGGATATATATATTCAGGGTATCGTCCAGACTCTTTCGCTTCGCGCCGCGAACGGTGCAGATCGACGGCAATCTAACGCTTGCGGATTTTGTGGGACTCGAATAAATTACTCAGCTGATTGGATCGCGATCTCAGTTTATCTGCTTGTCGCCATCGTCAAAAAACAACTCAACCTCGACTCGAGTCTCAACACAATCTACGAATTATAAGCGTCACCGTTTTCGAGAAAATGCCGCTTTTAAAGGCTTTCGAACCTATGAAAATACATAAACCTAAACCACCATCCTTGTAAACAGTTGACTCTATTCGACTAACGTTGGGACACTAGGTACTGTTGACATTTGATATAAACTAATCGAATGTCAACAAAACTTAGTAAAAGTGATGGGCAGATTAAATCCGCTGAAAATTAATGACTGAAAATCAGCATTAAGGCGTTTTCATCACTTTAATTTATCCAGAACGCTGTTAAATGCAACTGCCGGATTGCCCGAACTGCGCGGTCCGCTTTCGCCGCTGATCTGCACCGATTCTAGTTTGACAATTTGATTTTTCAGATTGCCGACCTCCTTATTGCCCAGTGAACCATCAATTTTTCCGGTTGCTTCAACGCCCTGATCGACCAATGCTCCATCGCGAAAGGAAACGTAATCGCCGAATTTGACGCCGACCGACGCTCCGCCGACCGGACTAGCGGCAATCGCCGACTTGAGCGCGTAGCCGAAATGCAAAGTCGTTACGTCATCTTTTTCCGTCGCTCCGAATTTGCGATCAGCGCCGCCGTAAATGCCGATCACGCTAAATTCGACTTTGAGCGAATCGCAGGTCGCTTCGGTGGCGGCGCCAAAAACGCCGACGCCGCCCGCGAATTTGTACTGCGGAACGTGACATGAGCCATATGGTTCGGGATAAACCTTTAATTTTTTCGCACTGTAAATGTCGGGCGGCGGCGGTTCTTGGTGATAATGCGGATCACCGCATTTGTCCGACCAGTTGTTTCCGACAACAACTCCGTACGGTCCCCAAACGCCCAATTCTTCAATCGGGTCGGACGCTTTGATAAAAAATTCGCGCCGCTGATTCATATATTGATTGAGCTTCGCATCTTTGATCTCCCGCAGCCAAGGCGCTGCAAAATCGTAATAACTTTTAAAATCGTCGCGCTGTTCCTGCACGTATTTTGTCCAGAGCGTCTGAAACGACCCGTTTACGCTATTGATGCTGGAGAGTTTGACGCCGCAGAACTTGGCAGCGGCGGCTCTTCCGCACGGATCATCGTGATCGCACTGCTGAACTTCGCTGACAAACTGTTTTTGCGCCGAGAAAAAACGGTCGCTGACCGGCAAATGAATTTCGTTTTGAAAACGCCTTAAAAATTTTTGATTACGAAGCAGATGACGCCGCGCAAAAATATGTTCCAAATCGATCAGAGCGAAGACTTCTGGCTCGTAACTACGCGGATAAATCACCGAATTGCCTTCACGAATGGGTGCGGGCGGAAATTGGTCGAGCTGCTGCTGCGCTTCGTAAAAAGCGTCATAGGCGGTTTTGAATTCAGCTTTTTTCAGTTCATCGTAACGCAGAAATTCGTTTTTCATACCGCCGTCCGCGATTCTTTTCAGCGAAATGCTGAAAAATTCGGGCGCGGCGGCAAATTCCAGTTTTCCATTGCTTGAACCGTGCGAGTTTTGCCCGTCGGCGTATGGAAACTGCAAAACGTCGGAAATTTTCATTCCCGGAGTGCTTTCAGCTTCGGTCGTGTCCGGGCTGGTGGTGATAACCGCGTCAACTTTGCCTTCGACGAGCGATAAATTATTGGCGGCGACCCTTGAAAATCCTAACTTCAAACTCATTCGCAGATATTTCGACGCTTCGGGAATATTGCCTTCGACGCGAAACAGCAAACCCATTCCTTCATACGCCTTTAAATCGTATGCGTCGAGATTGATCGCTTTTTGAAATTTGCTTTTCGCCGTAAAAAAATCGCCGAGATACGCAATCGTCCAGCCGAGATTGGTCTGAATAACGGCATATTGCGGAAGCAGGTTTTCGGCGTAAAGCAGAACTTTCAGCGAATCTTCATATTTGCCCGCATTTTTCAGCAAAACGCCGAAATTTCCGGCGATAATCCCATCTTTCGCATCTTTTGCCGCGCCCATTGTCACTTCATATAAAGCCGCCGCCGATTGATCGTGATGGCGGCTTTCGCTCATCAAAGTCATCATTCCGAAATTCGATAATTCGTTCGCCGTTTTCAGTTTTGCCAAAGCTTCATCGAGTTTCGGCTTAATGTCGGTCAATACCGCTCCGCTCGCATCGTTGTATTTTTTGACGAGCGAGAGATATTCGCTCAAGGTCGGCGCGGAGGCGTTGTTGTAATGCGCGGCGGGATTTTGTTTCGGCAAATACTCGTCATCAGGCAGGTTGACGGGTTTTGAAAGATCAACCGTTTTCGGTTTGATATTTTTCAGCTTGTCCATTGATTGCTTTAACTTTTCATTAAGGCTTTCAATATAATCGTTAAACTTTTTTTGCTCTTCGGGCGTAAGTGTTTCGCCACGCTGCATTTTTGCCTGAATCACCTTAATTTCGGGCGGAGTTTGTCCTGATGAAACAAATGAAAACGTCAAAAATATTAACGTCAACAACATGCTGAAGGTTATTTTTGAAAAAATAAATAACGGCTTTTTTCGATACTTCATTTTTGGGGCTTGTTTTTGAATAAAAATTATCTATTTGCCGAGAATCGAACGCGCAGTTGTATCCGATTCTGGCAATTTGCGTCGATGAAATTAGTTTGCCATATTCACCTTAAATTTTCCATAAAATTACCGCTAAAAATCTTTGTGCCGACCGAGAGGAATCACGTGGACTGGCCTGCGATTTGTGCGATTCTTGTTATTAGAACATCACCATATAGTTGTGGATTACGTTATCCATTTTTTAGTCATATCGCACCAGATGACGAGGCCGCGCCAGGGGCCGAATTTTTTGTAGTGGCGTTCGATCTTTTTGTCGTCGCAGACCTTGCCGTTACGACAAGGCTCACAGTGTTCGTGGTATAACCCTAGATTTCAGTAATAAGTGCACCCAAACAGCTCTTGCAAATAGCAACGAAACAGAATATTGTATCGTCACCGTATTTATTGCTTGTTTGCTTGTAATGATTTGTCACCCTCATTTGCAATTCGCTCGTCCATTGCATCCCTGCAATGTGAAAAACGGTTTTTGTTTTTCGTGCGTGGCCAGCCGGTCCCGGGTTTTGGGTGTTGGTTCCCAATAGATTGAAAGAAAGATTATGAATAAATTATTTCTGCTCGTTATCGGTGGCCTTGTAATCTCAGGTTCTTGCCTCTTAAATTTTGAATCGGCAAAAGCACAGGAAACTCTTTCTAGTCAAGAGCGAGACGCCGGCACCCGATTTGGAGCGTCGAATACCAATGACACCTCGCCGCCGCTTCGCGATTTGGCGCAAATGCCGCCAAAACAGCGTATGGCCGCGATGCCCGTTACCGGTCAAAGCTTGGAAGCGGTCGTCGTAAAAAGCATCTCGCTCCCGGACGGGTATGGACAGGACCAGGCCGCTCAAACCGTCAAAATGCACAAGAATTACGTTCAGGTAGTTGAAAAGGCTACGGGTACTTCGATTTTAGATCTTCCGGATATCTCGGTTATCTGGTCCGGGCTTGGCGGGGCATGCGAGAACGGCGGTGCGGGCGATCCTGCTTTGGTTTACGACCGTGAGTCCGACCGCTGGATCATCAGCCAATTTGCAAGAGCTTCCGAAACGACGCCAGTCAGTGAAGAGTGTTTCGCGGTTTCAACGACCGGCAACGCTACGGGGTCGTACTATCGATATGCATTCCACCTCGGCGGCAACTTTATTGACTCACCGCACATAGACCCCCGGCCTGACGGCTATCACATGGGAGACAGCGTTTACGATCTGTCCGGCCTCGTAGATATCGGCACTCAGTTTTTCGTTTTTGATCGGTCCGCAATGCAAGTCGGTGCTCCGGCTACATTTACCAGTCCAGGCCTGTCCACAGAGAGGGGCGAAACCCGCTCGTACTCAGGAGGCCAGGAAGTTTTTCCATCAACGGCAAACGCACCGGTAACTGCATTGACCCTCAATCTGACCTATGACACCGACGCTAACCTACAGGCTGCGGGGATGGCCGTTGCCGATATTCCTAGAATGAAAGCCGCGAACGCGTTTGCTGCGTTGCAGTTTACGAGCAAGTTTACTGACCCCATCAACGTTAACATCCTCGTAAAAGCGATCACTAGCGGTCTTGGAGGGAGTACCACCTCACTATCTGGCAACACCTACGCAAATTTTGTCAGAAATCCGACAGTCGCGGACGCGACGACCGCGGATGACGCGACCGTGATTGGGGCCGGCGGCTCGATACCGGCGGCTGATCCAGCTACCGGAACCCATAATTGGTGGTTGACAAAGGCCCAGAAGAAGGCGATCGGGGTTGCCGCCGATGACCTTACGGTCGATGGAACTTACAGCTTTAATGGCCAGGAGGCCTACACATACGACCTAAATAACAGGGCGGTACCGGGCAAGTACGATTACGTCAGCGTTTCCACGCACGAGTTCTCGGAAATAATGGGCCGAATTAGTCTATTGGGGGATGTCATCGGAGGGAGTCCGGGCTATATGCAGATGGACGCGTTCCACTTTACCGGCGCGAACACCCGTACCATGACTAACGGTCCGGGCAGATCTTTCTCCATTGACAACGGGACGACGCTCCTCAAAGCATTCAACTTCCCAAACGGAGATGGCAGTGATGCTCAGGACTGGGCGAGCGGCACGAACGATTCCTTCAACGCATTTGGCGGTCGTGGCGAGCAGGACGAGGTGTCGGCCATTGACCTTCGAGTCATGGACGCCCTCGGCTACAATTTTGGAACACCTTCGGGGACGCCGACGCCGACGCCGACGCCGGGCGGTAATCCTTGCACGCCGACAGCGATTTCCGTGGGCCAAACCATTAACGGTACCCTGGTAACGACGGACTGTGTATTTGCAGGAACTACGCGCAACTTAGATGTTTATTCGTTTAGTGGAACGGCCGGACAACAAATTGCCATATCGTTGAACTCCTCGGCGTTTGATGCTTATCTATATTTAGTAAATCCAAGCAGCCAAATCATTGCCCAGGACGATGATGGAGGCGGGGGTACCAATTCCCGCATTCCGGCGACTTCCGGTTTCTTCAATCTACCGGCTGCGGGAACCTATACGATCTATGCGACCGCTTTTTCGGCTGACGGCCTGACGGGGAGCACGGGAGCCTACACGGTCAGTTTCTCGGCCGCGCAAACGCCGACGCCGACGCCGACGCCAATGCCGGGGTCCTGCACCTTCAGCAATGGAGGTCTCAATCCTCAGACTTTGACCGAAAGCGGGGTCGCTGCGCCGGCAGGGTTTTTCTGGAGCGAAGGTCAGCACAATACCGGAAACCTTGCCGTGTCAAATGCCAGTGGGGGCTTTGGAGCAACCCAGGGAACCAATCGCTTGGCGGACAATTTTACGCTCACACAGCCATGTACCATAAATAGTGTGGTCTTTTACGGCTATTTAACGGG
The DNA here is from genome assembly GCA_038227175.1 of Pyrinomonadales bacterium. Classification (GTDB taxonomy): domain Bacteria; phylum Acidobacteriota; class Blastocatellia; order Pyrinomonadales; family Pyrinomonadaceae; genus OLB17. The sequence continues at coordinate 101,696 of JBBRPZ010000019.1, forward strand.
CGGGGCGGCAGCGCCATCGCCATTCACGGCTTATACATTGCAGATCTGGAACGGAAGGCCGGGTGATCCGGGCAAAGTTGTGGTATTTGGAGATACGACCACCAACCGCTTGGCCTCTTCGGTAGATACAACCTGGTTCCGAACGTTTAACACGGTTGCACCGGCTCCTGGAGCGGCGGCGGGGACGACTCGCAAGATTTGGCGCAATACCGTGACGGTCGGCACTGTCCTACCCGCGGGTACGTACTGGGTCGATTGGGCCTCGACCGTTACCGGCGGTGCAAGTCATTTCGATCCCAGCAAGACTATTGCCGGTTCGCGCGGCTCCGCAGGTGACAATGCGCGTCAGCTTACGGTAAGTACCGGATTATGGTCCGACGTTGTTGATTCTGGAAATCCGGCGACACCGCCGGATGTACCGCAGGACTTCCCGTTTGATATAAACGGAGCTGCTGCGGGCGGAACTCCGACGCCGACGCCTACTCCAACGGCAATGCCGACTCCGACTCCGACTCCGACGCCAAATCCAACTCCAACTCCGACGCAGACGCCTGTACCGCCTCCGTCGTGCGGCACGGCGCCGACGATCCTTGTTTATGACCGTTTGGACGATCATCTGCGGGGCATCAGTGCGGCGGCACCGGGCACGATAACCTCCGATATTTTGTTGACCGGTCTCAATACGGGGGCGGCGGAATCGCTTAGCGGAATAGATTTCCGTCCGGCGACCGGGCAGCTTTATGGCTTTGCGTCGGATTCAATTATTACTCGCATAGTAACCATCAACACGACGACCGGCGTTGTCACGACCGTTGGCAGCACGATACCGGCGACTGCTGATGTTTTCTTCGGCACTGATTTCAATCCGGTTGCCGACCGTCTTCGCATAATTGGCGACCGCGGATCAAGCCGCCGGTTCAATCCGAGTGACGGAACGGTCGCGGGAACCGACACGCCGCTCGCCTATGTTGCCGGTGATCCGGGTGCCGGTACGACCCCCAGCATCGTCCATATCGCATACGACCGTAATAATGCGGGAGCGGCCCTGACCACTTTATTCGGCATAGACCAGAACCGCGATACCCTGGTGCGTATCGGCGGGGTTGACGGCAACCCGTCTCCGAATGGCGGACAAGTAACAACGATCGGGCCTTTGGGCGTCAACGTCACCAACGCCGGCGGGTTCGATATCCAGGGTGGATCGGGGACCGCTTACGCCGTGATGCGGTTCTCAGGCGTCTCGACCCTGTTTACCATCAACCTCACAACCGGAGCGGCAACCCAGATCGGGCCCGTCGCCGGCGGGCCGTTTGTCGAAGGCATCGCCGTCGGCCCGTGCACGGCAACCGCAATTGTAGACGGAAAAGTACTGACATCTGACGGTCGTGGTTTACGAAACGCGACGGTCTCTCTAACGGATTCGCACGGCGTCGTTCGCACTGCGACTACCAGTTCGTTCGGCCTTTGCTCATTCGACAATGTTGCCACCGGAGAAACATATACGATAAGGATTTTATCAAGGCTCTATCGCTTCCCGCCGCAGACCGTGCAGGTTAATGGCAACTTAACCCTTCCGGATTTCGTGGGACTTGAATGACATCCAGATTGGAATATCTAGGGGGGCTGAGACACCGAAGCGGTAATCGAGGGAGCAGTAAGAACGGTTACATCATGTGATCCATTTTTCCGTCATATCGCACCAGATAACAAGGCCGCGCCAGGTGCCGAATTTTTTGTAGTGGCGTTCGATCTTTTTATCGTTGCAGACCTTTTCGGCGTTGTGTTTTTTGTAGAATTGCGACCGCAGCCATGAGTCGAGGGCGAGGCCGTCGTAGCGGCCGACTAGTTTGAGGAGATTTTCGGCGGCGTAATCGCCGACGCCTTTGACCTTTTTCATCTCTTTTTTCAGGTCGGCCGTCGGCAGGTCGGAATGGAGCCAGGACTCGGGGTCGATTTTACCGGAGGCGACGGCCTCGGCGAGTTCGGCAAAGTAGGGCGAGCGGTAACCGGCACGGATATCTTCGCGGTAGAAATCGGGCGAGACTGCGGCCATCGCAGCGGCGGTCGGAAAGGCATTTTTTCCTTTTCCGGCGGATGTGCCAAGTTTTTCGACAAGGTTTCGCGTCATATTTTTGGTCAGGGCCCACGAGCAATTAGTCGTGCAGATCGTTTTTACGAGGTCTTCCCACACCGTCGGCGAACGCAGCAATCGTCCGGCACGCCTCTCCGCAACCCATTCCAAACCGCCATGCCCGTCGACCGCCTGATAAAATCCACCGAGGTCGTCATCCAGCCTGAGCAGATGCCGCGTCTCCCGCTCGATCTGTTCAGCGTCGATCTTTGAGTTAGCAGTATTGATTCTCACGCCGCCTTTTTCTTCGCTGATAACGGCTGAAACGGCCCTTTTACCGGCCTGATCGCGAAAAACGTAACTCAGCTGCCAGTTGACGTCGTCGAGTTCGAAAGGCGGCAATTCGCACCAGCCGTGGCTGTAGACCGTGGCCTTGAAACTGAAATGATCGGGAGTCATTATAACTATACTTTCGGGCATAAATTAAATTAGGTAAAAAACTTTACGATTCTTTACATTTTATCGGCTTTCGAAGTATATTGTACGTCTAAGAACTGTTGAAGATAAACCGCAGAGTTTTTGTGGAAATTAAGTCCTTGTCTTGTTTGCGGAATTATTGTATATTGACAGTGTAAAACATTTTTGAACGGCCAAATTCCCTCGGTTCGTTTTAGTCATCTTAATAGTCGTTTCGGTTGCATCGTTGTCCTAGAGGAGGAAATGGTATGGAAAGCAGAATTTCGCGTTCATTATGGCGAGTTTTGGCTGCGTTTGCGTTGATCTCTATGTTCGGTCTTTGGGTGATCGCTCAGGATGATCCTGATCCGAATTCGCCAACGCCGATATTGATCAGCGAGGCTAATTCGACCCGGGCCCTGGCTCAAAGCGTCAGTGATGGCGTGAGTTTGCCGTTAAACAAGATCCCGGCCTCACAGGCGTTTCCGCCGGATTCCGAAGTGACGATTTACGTCACCGATCTTGCTCTGATGGACGGTGAGGGAGCTAATGCGTTCCGCGTTTATGGCACCGACGCCCAAAACCACATTTATGGTTTCCCTGTTTTGGATCTCCGGGTCGTTTCCGCCGCTAAAAATCTTTACTCGATGACAATTCGTCTGACTGACGATATTGGCTATTGGGAAACAAAGCCGGTCGGCGATCTGGCCCTCTATGTATCATGGCGGGGCCTCGCGAGCAACACTGTCAAATTGGCAATCGGGCGGATCACCAGTGACGATGTTGTCACCGAGAGCGCGAAACCGACGCCGCTTGGGACGACAAATCTTACGGGCAGGACACCTTTTAGCAGACCTAGCGTGGTTAACAGAAGATCGGACAGAACCATCACGCCCGATTTTGTCGGCTACCGGTTCGCCGGCGACCGCCGAAGATTCCTCGAGCAGGCAACATTTGGACCGACCCCGGCTTTAGATGACCGCATCAGGCGTATCGGACTTAAGACGTGGCTTGCTGAGCAGTTTGCGGCCGATTATCCGACCAATCCGTATCCAAATCAGCCCCTAAAACCGGCTAACGCTGCGGCCGACTGCGACGGTGACCAGACCTTGACGCCGGATGTGCCTGTTACCTGTTTCCGCGATACATACACACTGTACCCGCTCCAGACGTGGAATTCGGTCGAGTCTCTTTATGGCGCCGCACAGCTGAAACATCGCGTATCCTGGGCCTTGAGCCAGATATGGGTTAACTCAGGAGTCGACGTGCAGCAGTCGCGGCACATGGTCGAGTATCATAAGATACTTTCCAATAACGCCTTCGGAAATTTCCGCAACCTGATGGGCCAAATGACGCTGAGCCCCACGATGGGTGATTACCTCAGCATGTCGCTTAGCACCAAAAACAATCCGAACGAAAACTATGCCCGCGAGATCATGCAGTTGTTTACGGTCGGGCTGTTTATGCTCAACCAGGACGGCACCATAATTTGCGTCGAGCACAATCCGTGTCAAACCGGCGACACGCCGCAGCCATCGTATGATCAGAACACGGTCAATAATTTAACCAAGGTCTTTACCGGTTGGACGTTTTGCCAGGTACAGGCTACTTGCCCCAATGTTGCGGTCGGAGCGGTAAATTACATCGACCCGATGCTGCTCAATACAGCCAATCACGATCTGACGGCCAAGACCCTGACGTCTTATACCGGCTCGACAACGACAAACGTAGCGGCCTGTGCGGCACCATGTACCACCGCAGCTCAAATAACGACCTATGCCAACGCCTCGATGAATCAGGCGCTCGACAATTTGTTTAACCATCCGAATGTCGGTCCGTTTATCAGCAAGACGATGATCCAACATATGGTCACAAGTTCGCCGTCGCCGGCGTATGTGAGCCGTGTGGCGGGAGTTTTCAACAACAACGGCTTTGGCGTTCGCGGCGACATGAAGGCGGTCGTTAAGGCGATCTTACTCGACCCCGAGGCCCGCGGCGACGTGAAGTCGGATCCAAACTACGGCAAGCTTCGCGAGCCATTTCAGTTTACGACCAATTTCCTTCGCAGCTTCAATGTGCGTTCGGCTGACGGTGCCAGCTTGAGTGACGGTTATCTTTTGGGACGCGGCGAGTACACGGGAATGGGTCAGATCCCATACTTCTCGCCGACGGTTTTCAATTATTTCCCGCCTGGGTACGTAATTCCAAATACGTCTTTGGTTGGTCCGGAGTTCGCATTGATGACAACCGGAACGTCGATCCAGCGGGCCAATTTTATGAACCGCATGGTATTCACGGCTCCGGCGATCCCGATCTCGCCGCCCACTAATAACGGCGGCGGCCCGACCGGCATGTCCGTCGATTTCAGCGATCTGCAAACGCTGTCAACGGCCGACAGCACCGGTGGCCAGCTTGTCGACGAACTCAACCGCCGCATGCTCCACGGAACAATGTCGGCGCAAATGAGATCTACGATCATGACGGCCGTTACCAACATCGTCGCGACGGATACGCTAAACCGTGCGAGACAGGCGGTTTATCTTGTCGCGACTTCGTCGCAATATCAGGTACAGAGGTGAAAAACATGAAAGAAACAAGACGTGATTTTTTAAAGAAATCGGGCGGCTGTGCCTTAGGCATGGTTGCTCTTGCCACGCAAATGCATCACCTCGGCGCCATGAGTGCAATGGCCCAGCGGGTGTTGGACGATCAGAAAGATAGTCCGGATGCGGGGTACAAGGCCCTTGTGGTCTTGTATTACCAGGGTGGAAATGATGGCAACAACATGATCATCCCAAATCATGGTGATGCAAACATAAGCAATTACGCGACGTACTCCGCTGCTCGCGGCACACAGGGACTGGCCCTAACACAGGCCCAGCTCGCGGCGACACAGATAAATGTTCCGCGATTAGGCAATCTGGCATACGCATTGCACCCGAATCTCGGGGTGCAAACCCAGAATGGAACGACCGTCGTGAATAACGGTATCCATGAGCTATGGGGTCTGGGAAAACTCGGGGCGGTTGTCAACGTCGGCAATCTCGTCCGGCCGCTGACCAAGGCCCAGTACCAGAGTTCGGCGTTTGCCAAGCCTTATCAGTTGTTTTCGCATTCGGATCAGGTGACGCAATCGCAAACGGCAAATGCCAAGACCCAGGCCTTCACGGGCTGGGGTGGCCGCGTCTCGGATAAGATGACCTCTACCGACAATGCCGGCGGCCTGATCCCGATGGTGACCTCTATCAACGGCGCTCAACTTTTCACAGCCGGACAGACGACCTTACCGCTAGCCATCGCCGATTCGAACACGCCGTTGGCCAATGTGCTCAATCCGGCTGGATTCACGGGTACCGGCGGCCCGGCCCGTCTAACGGCTTTTAACTCGTTGCGCTCCCTGGATCGCTCGTCTAACTACGTTGCCGCCGCCAGTAATGTAACTCAGGCCGCGATGGACGCAAATAACAATCTGGCGACCGCGCCGGATGTGACGACGTTGTTCCCAAACACTAGTCTCGGTCGCGAGTTGAAACAGGTAGCCCGCCTGATCAAGGATAGTACGGCTCTCAACGTTACCCGTCAAATATTTTACGTTCAGGTCGGAAGTTTTGACACGCACACGAGCCAACTCACCGGACAAGGCAATCTCTTGACTCAGGTATCACAGGCGCTGAGGTCTTTCTGGGACGAACTCGGCGTTCAGGGCATGCAGAATAACGTTACAACGTTTACACTGTCCGATTTTTGCCGAACATTCAACCCCGCAGGTTCTGGTGCCATTGTCGGCTCCGATCACGCGTGGGGCAATCATATGTTTGTTATGGGTGGATCGGTACTCGGCGGCGATTTTTATGGCAGCATGAGGCCCGACGGCACCGGAAACTACTTCCCGACACTCGCGTTTGCCGGCCCCGACGACGCCGATACCGGCTCGGGAGCACGCGGACGATGGATACCAACGACATCGGTCGATCAATACGCGGCCGTCCTCGCCAAATGGTATGGTCTGCCGCAGGACGCCGCTACGTTGGCAACTGTATTCCCGAATCTCAGCAATTTTGCGACCGGCACCTTCCCGGCACTTAACTTCCTGCCGTAACCAGCGGCAAATTTGATTCTTGTTGAGGCGGGTTTCGACCCGCCTCTTTTTGTTCAAAATGACTGGAGGGCCAGCATCCTGCTTGCGACGCTTTCGTGGTGGGTTCTCGCACGGCTTTTTAACGGGGGCTCCGACGAGCTTCGCCGCCGGTGCAAGCGAGACCCCCGCGTTCCAGTCAAAACCCCCCAAATTCACATTCTTGAATTTTAACGCCTCAAACCATAAACTTAACCAAACGCGTGAATCTGCCAAACTACATAACTCTCGGCCGGATAATCGTCGTACCGTTGCTGGTCGTCGTCCTTTTGACGCCTGTCACCGAGCAGCTGTTCGGTGTCAGCAGCTATGTCGCCGGGATCGTCATATTTTTGATTGCCGCGCTGTCGGATATCGTCGACGGACAGGTCGCACGCCGCCGGAAGCAGGTCTCGACATTGGGTAAATTCCTCGACCCGATCGCCGATAAACTCCTGATCTCAGCCGCACTGATCGTGCTTGTCGAAAAGCACCTTGCCCCGTCATGGGCCGTCGTCGTCATTCTCGGCCGCGAATTCATCATCACCGGCCTCCGCTCAGTCGCCGCCAGCGAAGGCATCGTCATCCAGGCCCAAAGCATGGGCAAACTAAAAATGTGGGCCCAATGCGTCGCCGTCGTCGCCCTGCTCATAGCCGCAGCGAACGGACCGCCGCCGGTCTCCAATTTCGGGCTCGACTACCCCGCAATGTTTTGGCAGGTGCCCGAAGTACAAACTGCATTCGCCGATCTGGCAAAATTCACGATCTCGTCAAACGACTGGAAGGTTTTCGGCTACCTCGTCGGCCGGGGCGCACTATGGGTTGCCGTTATTACCGCAGTTTGGTCGATGTACGGATATTTTTCTTACTTCCTCAGAAATCGTCAGCATGGCGCAAACGCAAACTAAAAAGGCAACAGTGAATCTCTTCACTTTTGCCTTTTTTACTTTTGACTTTTTACTTTACTTCTACTGGATCTCAACCCAGTCGCCCGTATGAATTTCGGTTGCGGTACGGGTTATAACGACGGTTGCCGTTTTTTCTTTGACGTTCAGGACGACAGCTTCGCCGACGATCTTACGTAGGTTCGCCGGACGACCTACTTTTGCGTCCTTGGTCCTGACTTCCTGTCCCTCGGCCTTATCGCCGGATTTTCGGGCTGCCTGATTTGAAAACTTTCCGCCTTTGTAAACGTCGCTCTCGAAACCGTAATCGCGGGCAGTTGCGGACTCGCGGTCAGGCATCAGAAATAGATTACCCTTGCCCAGCGGGCGAAATATCGTCAGATGATCGCCAACGTTAACATGGTCGTCCGCTCCGAGATCGACATAGACGATATAGTCACGCGTGAGATACTCGGCTCCGTCACGCGCCATCAGGATGCGCCCCTCGGCCTTACCCGACGGTGCTCCAAAAATATCGAGGGCCGCACGCTGCGCGTAGACCGGGCTCGTGCGTTTCTCGACCAATTGGATCAGATCGCCAAGCAAAAAACTGTCGCACGAAGATTTGACGCGGGCAACCGAGACCTCGGCATTAACCTTGACAACTTCGACGGCACCGACTTCCTGAACGTAAAACCCAAGATCGCTCTTACGCGACCATTTGCTCCTGACCGTTGCCCGTGGACGAACCACGGCAAAAACATCGCCAACATTGACGCCTTTGTTCTGGCCCATGTTGATGTACATAAAGTCGTTTTGCGAATAGTTGTATTTATCGGTTTCATCCTTGGCCCCGACGATCTTGTTGCTTGTGTTGATCGCGTTGGACTGGATAAACCCGGCGCAGTAAAGGTTATTCGCCCCGGCGACATCCATCGCCCTTTTCGGCGCATTGGTCACGGTCATCGGCCTCTGTTCCTGTGCCGCCGCGAACGCTGAAAATACGACGATGAGCAAACTGGACAGGACGACTAGTTTTACAAAAGACTTTTGAAAATTCACGATTTTCTCCTTGTTGGCTATGATTGTTGTTTCTCTAATCCTTAGAAGAGGTGCTCTGAAAGCAAGAAATTGCTGGATACCCAAAACGGGCACTCCTAATTGTACCGCTAAAATCACACAAGCGTCAACATTTTTGTTCAAAGTTAAACATCATATTTGACCGGTTCAATTTGGACAGAACGGCGTGACTTTGCTAGTATTTTCGTTTGCGGATCGCCCCACCAGGAACCGCTCGGGCCGGTGTAGCTCAGTTGGTAGAGCAGTTGATTTGTAATCATCAGGTCGTAAGTTCGAGTCTTATCACCGGCTCCATTTATCTTCAATAAATACAGCAGTTTACAAACACAAAAGGCGCGCTAAAATGCTCGCCTTTCTGTTTTGGTGTGCCTATGGTGTGCCAACCTCGCAAAACAAGGTTCCAAACATTATTTTTTCGATCGTGCTTGTCGCCTCTTTCTGCATTGTCGGGCCTTTTAATATTAAGCATTTGACGGCCATCTGATGGCCCTGCAGCGCCATTCTTGCAAAAGTGAGTTTATCGTAATCTCTCATACAAACACTGTTCCTGCCTTGCTATAACCTTAGCAAGTCTTAGAAAGTATTTAGTAAAAAGGAGAATAAAAATATGGCTTCGAATAAATCTAAAAAGGGGACGTTG
>JBBRPZ010000020.1:0-107276 GCA_038227175.1 Pyrinomonadales bacterium
AGCACGGCGTTAATAGCGTTCAGGTAGTTTACGATCCTCAAGCGGAAAGTCCCGAATACGATTGGGTATTAAGCATTAAAGGCAAAGATACACATTTCAAAACCCGTGTACGGGATTGTATGGAAGTGTCCGCCGAATAATAGAGCGGTCTAGTTTCACGTGGCACGATTCTCACGTCGGCATTATTTTCCCAACGAAAAAGGCCCCGCCGAATGACGAGGCCCTTTTTACCAAATGGCCGGGATGCCGGTGCTAGTTTTTTTCGTTTTCGTTTTTGTTTTCTTTTTCGTTATCTTTCTTGCTGTGGCTTGCTTTTTTGTCCGCAGCATTTTCCTTTGCTTCATCAGCCGCATTTTCCACCGAGACGGCTATCACCGCTCCGGTTAATGCGTCGATATTGACCTCGGTTATTCCAGCCGTGGTCTTGATATCAAAAGAATAGATCATCTTGCCGTTTTCCTTTTCAAGCTCAGAGCTTTCGATAGTGCCCTGCACTTGCTGACCTGCGATCTCCTTCGCCTTTTTCATGCCGATGTAATGCGGCTTTGCTAAAACCGCCTCAGCACTAAATTTCGAAACTGAGGCAAAACCAAATGCCGAAACCGCCGCAACACCAAAAATCGCCACTGCCAAAACTAATATTGTCTTCTTCATAATTACTCCAGAAATCAAATTCTCTTTCGAGTGTATTTAGAATATCGTTTCGATAGTGAATAGAGGATTAACGATCAAATTGCTCCAACCGTAATTTGATCTCGATTAATTGTGGACGAGCTACGTATCCATAAAATGGGCATCAGGACGCCACAATCGAGCCAATGGATTGATCAATGGACAAATTAGTAAGGTTCCCCAAATCGGTCAGTAGGAAATACTTTTTTAAGCTAGTTCTCCGGAAATAAGCTTTGTCCGCACAACCAAAACGGAACAGGGCGCGTGATGTGTGACCGTGCTCGAAACCGATCCGAGCAGCGCACGGCTCCAAAAACCGTAACCGTGCGAGCCGATGATGATTAGATCTGCACCCCACGCCTCTGCTTCTTCTACGATCATTCTGGCCGCCGCACCTTTCAAAATTTTGGTCGTCACTTGGGACGAATCGGCAATCCGGCTGCGGATCGCTTCTGAGGCATCGGCAGCGAATTTTGCCGCGTGTTCATGTTCGGTCTTTTCCATATCGCGGACCCAATCGGCGGATACTCCGAACGGTTCCCCAGTGACGGCAATTTCTTCGAATACGGAAACGATCTCAATGACAACGTTTTCTATTTTGCCAAACATTTCGCAGAATTTTTCGACGGCGTTCTGGCTAAATTCCGAGCCGTCGGCAGCAATTATGATTTTCATTTTTTGATCCTTCAAACCCAATTTTCCACAGAGAAAACCGCGGATTGTTCAAATCGGAAGTGTCCAATTGAGCAAAGCCGCGATTTGTATCTAGCCACCGACATGTCCGCAGGCGGTATCGCAATCCGGTTCAAATGAAAGGGTTTTGACATGATGATCAGAGCCGATTACTTGGCGGTCGCATTTGCTGCCTCCTTATCCTTTTCTTTGACCGAAGCATGTGCCGGCTCCGTCAGATAAACCAGCGTTTTCGTGCCGTCGGCTTCTTCGATTTCGATTGTGCCGCCGGAGCTCTCGTCAGCGCGGCGAAAATAAACCTTCGCAGGCGAAAGAATATTGTGCGTCTGATGATGCTCGGTGTTTTTTCCGACTATGATCTCGATTTGCGGTGATTTATCTTTGTCCTCAAATGTGAAACCTCCGAGCCGGAGGCCTTCGGATAAAATTTGAACACCGTTGTCAGGGCTTAACACTTCGACTTTGGTCAGCCAGTCAAGTTTGTCCCGGCTTTCTTCGTCAAAGAACTGTTTCCATTGGTTGATATGTACTTCATTAGTCATTATTTTTTACTTTTATTAATCGATTTATAATCAGATAGCGACATAGTTCGACGCGGTCATGTCTACGGAATTTTCACCGAGGGGTAGTTATTTCTCGTCCGTAGTGTTTGTAGAGCCTGGTTTCATATTCGCGCGAGATCTCGGTGACCTTGTCGTAGTCGGGACTCGTCTCTATCTGCCTGCGGGTGAGATCAATGATGACTGTCCGCTCCGGCCAGTTGAATTCACCGACCCACGCCGCTGAGATCAAAACGTGTTTGCCCGGCAGCCAGTTGCCGGTATCAACCCCGATGTAGCGAATCGACCAATCGTCGGTATTCAGAAAAAAGTCCTCGAGTTGACCGATCACACCGTCACTGGCCGCTATCTTGTAAGTCGCTATTTCCTGCATGCTTCGCAAATGAACATCGGGGGCGAGGGCGGGTGCCGCGGCGACAGATCCGGGTTCAATAGCTGATTTAACCATTGAGGCGACGGAGTTGGCTGCAGCAAGCTGCTCCGGGGTTAGATTCGGGCGTTCGTCCCAGTAATATCGGTTGCCATAATAATCCGAAACCAGCTTTTCCATCTGTCGCGAAAGCGGCTGATGTTTGTCGATTCCGGGACTTTGCTCGACCTGCTGTTTTGTCAGATTAACGCGAATATTTCGTTTCTCTCGGTCGAGATGCGTGATAGACATTGGCGAAATTAAATTCTGCTTTCCCGTCAGCCAGTTGCCGGTATTGGCGACGATATAACGCACCATAAAGTTTGTGTCTTCAAAATAACACTCCTCAATATTGCCAATTTCGCCGTCCGTGGCAATGATGTCGTAACCCTTTAAATCATTAACGCTCTGTAACATAGATTTGCTCCCTTTTATCATTCAAGTCTGTATTTTCCATCCGCAAGCACCGTAAAGGACGGCGAAAATCGAATTCTTTTTATGTCCATCACATGAGTTCTTGTGCCGGGAATGCTACCGGAATCTCGTTCAAGAAATGAAAATGGAGGATGGTATTTTGCTTTCGAAAAATACCATCCTCCCAAATCGCAAACGATTTTTGGGTGGTTAAAAAAAAGGAACTATCCCCCTTATATAAATGGAAATAATTGTCATAGTTCCCATCATATCCAACCGCGTCTGCGATCGAGTCAGCCATTGTAATCTGAAGTATATTTGGGTATCTCCGGATTTGAGTTCCTAGCAGATACTCAGTCTTCGACGTTCAATCTGATTAAACATCTTATTAGGCTTAGTCTCAACGTACCCGTATTTCACGGCCGCATCTGTACGTTTACACACATACAGCACTTTTTTATTAATTATCCTCTGGTTGTCGAAAGCCTACGGTGGCAAAGGTGCAGCGATCACCGCAGGCGCAGAAACGGGATTGATTATAATCACTGGCAGGGACGGCCTGGAGTTTGGGCAGGGTTCCACGTTTAACATCACGGCAACCGCATCAGCGAATGTCGGTGTTGATCGCAGCAATTAAATCACATTGCGGATTAAATGGCGTGCCTTTCCTTGTCAGCCTTTTTTAGACAAGACCGCCAAAACATCAACGACAAACTAGCGAACGACGGAGCCTGTGATCCGCTAATTGAGAGGCGGCGGCCGCGCACAGGGACGCGCAAACTGATCGTGAGGTCGGACGCGGCAGAATATACAGAGCATCGCCGCAGTAATGAGTATTCCGTAATCTTCGTCTTCCCGTCGCTCATTTACTCCTTGATCATGGGATGAATGTTGTCGATGTTTAACGCTAACGGCTTGATAACGTCGAGCGCACGGACAATTTGATCGTCCGGCCATCCGTCGATCGTGAATTTGCCCGATCCGGCAACGTGAATTACGCCAATATGTTCTCCATTAACACGCACGGTTTGGCCGTCATCGATCGCATTACCTTCGTTGTCAAAAGCTCCGACAGGCCTTTCTTTCTGCATTTCATTCATGATCTGCTCCCCTTTTCACTTATTCTTGTCCGATTGTAGCACCGCTCGTTATCTGCTGGTGCATATCGGTCGGACGCGTATGGACTTTCGGCCCCTACTCGAATCGCAAATTACAAAAAAATGTTTTAATCGTGCGGAGTTACTTTCACTTTGCCCTTGAATATTCTGAAAAGAAATATGAAGTAACCAACCGCGATCACGGTACCTATGCTCCACCAGATCAGCCCGATCTTGAGCCCGTATGAGCCTGCCGCTGAGTTGTAGATTGTAAGGCTGTTGACTGAATCGATCGCCGGTAAAACGATAGGAAACAGAGCGACCACCGCTCCGACGAGCATCGAGGCCAGATAGGTCGACGATGCCAAGAAGGCGGCCTTGTCCTTTCCTTTTGAGTTGAAATATTTAATAGCTAACAACGATCCAAATACTGTTAAAGGAACCAGCCAGGTAATTGGGTAATTACGGTAGTTTGAAAGTATCCCATCGCGGAGATTAGCGACAGCTATCAAACTCAAGATCGTAAGAGCTGAAAGTGGAAACCAACCGATGCTGACAAGCTTGCGGGCACGAAGATTCAATTCGACTTCAGTTTTAACCGCTAGATAGTTTGATCCGTGGATCGCCAAGGCTACAAGAGCAACAATGCCCGAAAGGACAGTGAACCAGTCCAAAATGCCGGTCGGGCCCGTCGTAGTGAAGTCGGTCCAGAGTGGTTCAAAGAAATAGCCTTCGGCATTCAGCGGAACACCACGGACCACGTTTCCTAATGCGGCTCCGAAGAAAATCGCAAGAAGAACGCTGGAAAGCCAAAACACGAAGTCCCAAAAACTGTGCCACATCGAGTTATCCAGTTGATGCCGTAGCTCGATCCCTGCGGCTCGCATGATCAAAAGCCACAAGACCATGATCAGCGGCAGATAAAATCCGCTGAAGCTTGCTGCGTAAAGAGCAGGAAAGGCAAAATACAGAGTTCCGCCGGTCGCGAGAAGCCAAACCTCATTTCCATCCCAGACAGGGCCGATTGCTGCTATAACGGTTTCGCGCTCATTTGCCGCGCGGCCCACAAAATAGTGGACAATGCCAGCGCCAATATCGAAACCGTCCAGAATTACATAACTGGTCAGCATGACTGCTACGATCCAAAACCAAATCGTTTCCATTGTTCCTCCATTCAGTTAGCGGTTAATTCGTTTTCGCTTAGGTCTGATCCTTTACGAAGCGTGCTACTACTCAATTCATCTGCTCCGTGTTCGATCCGCCTGAGCATCAGGAAGACATATAGTAGCGTCAAAACTGTGTACATACCAAGAAAACCGATCAAGGTGAATAATACGTTTCCGGATGAAACCATAGGAGATGCTCCGTGTTCAGTCCTAAATAATCCGTAAACCAGCCACGGTTGACGGCCGAGTTCAGCCACCATCCAACCGACGGTATTTGCAATAAAGGGCAGCGGAAAGCTGAGCATGATGATCCACATCAGCCAATTTGAATTAAAAAGCCATCCGCACCACAGCCAAAATGCGGAGATGGCCATGATCGCGATAAAGATCGTTCCGAGTCCGACCATGATGTGAAAACTGTAATAAAGGAGCGGCATATTGTCGGGATGTTCGTCTTTAGGAAATTCGTTGAGGCCGCGAACCTTCGCGTCCCAGCGCTGATAGGTAATAAAACTGAGCATATTCGGAATGTGGATGGCGTTGTCGAGCCGCTGATTTTCCATATCCGGCTGGCCGATCAATACTAGAGGAGCTCCATTTGTCGTGTCAAAAAGACCTTCCATAGCGGCAAGCGTTACGGGTTGGTGCTCGGCGACCATACGTCCTTGCAGATCGCCCGACGGGAAAAGCATCCAGATACTACCGATACATGCCGCGATCACTCCGACCTTGAGAAACATCTTGCCGTACTCGATCTGCTTTTTCGAGAGAACGTAAAATGCACCGAGCGCCGCAACCGCAAATGAGCCCGTGACAAAGGCTCCGCCCATATTGTGCATATATTGATAAACGGCCCACTCGTTCAGCACCAGCGACCAAAAACTGGTCAATTGTACCGATCCGTCGGCTGCCATTTCGTAACCGACGGGATGCTGCATCCAGGCGTTTGTAGCAATAATGAACCAGCCGGATAGCCAGGTACCAATGAACAAAAGAAATGCTGACAGCCAATGCAGACGCTGCCCGAGACGTTTCTCGCCAAACAAGAACAGACCGATAAAAGCTGATTCGAGAAAGAAGGCAAACACGCCCTCCATTGCCAGCGTTTGCCCGATCACCCCGCCCGCAAACTTTGAAAAAGCCGCCCAATTGGTGCCGAACTGGAACTCCATCGGAATCCCGGTAACAACACCAAAGAGAAACGTGATGCCGAAGATCTTGCCCCAGAATCGTGCCGCTTCGTTCCAACGTTCATCCTTTTTCCAGATCGCTAATGTTTTGAAAACAACGATCAGCGGAGCAAGCCCCATTGTTAACTGCGGAAAAAGGTAATGATATGTGATCGTAAATGCGAATTGAATTCGATCTAGGGTTAGAGCTTCCATAGTTTCTCCAATTAAAAAGTTGGTTTGAGCCAATCAGAAAACTAGGCCTTTGTAGGTTCGTCGTCTGATTGCTGAAGCGTTCCTTCTTTGTCATCGCCGAAATCCGGAATTTGGTTATAACCCGCCAGACGAACCGCCGGATCTTCGACCGCCGTGAGCGGTTCCAGATCAACTAATTTGCCTTCCGATAATTCCTGTTCACTAAAATGTCTTGGTTTTTCAACTGCCATTAGTTTTCTCCTTAAAGTTCAATGTCTCAAGCTTTTGTTGTTTTTTGTCGAGCAGCCAAATGAATTTGGTTCTATTAAACCTATAAACTCCGGCTCCTTAAAACGCTTGCCGAAAGTGTTTTACGTATTCTCTTTTTCTGCCTTCACATCTTCCAATTTTGCTTCTTCAATTTCCGCATCAAACTTTTCACTTTTCATACCGACCCGTATAAAACCGAACAGGACCCAAAGCGAACCCACCAACAAGGTAGCCACGCCAATCGGTAAAAATTTATTCTTCCTGAAAATTATTGGGTAAATCACAATTATGGGAAAACCCCACTGGCGGAGTGCCCAGCGATTGGACAAGTCTTGCCCAATAATTAACTTGTGAAGCGGTCGCCGCCAGCATAACGGTTTCGCGTTCGGAAAATTGGGATTTTAATTTTTTCATCAAATCGTTTGGAAAGACAAGCGGAGTTGCCGAAATAAGGCGGGCATATTCGAGAGCCGTTTTTTCACGCAGTGAAAAGGTCGGCGGAAAGCCGGTTTGAAAACTGGTTTGCAATGCGGTGAATTCTTCAGTTGAAACGCCGTGCTTTTCAAATTCAAAGGCGTTCATATCCACACAAAACGGGCAGGCAAGCTCAAATGCCGCTTGCAGACGGACGAGCCGCAAAAGACGTTTTTCCGCATCATCCCGACCGTGTGCAGTCAGCGATTCGAGAACGCCCGAACCGATTGCCGCCTTCGGATACCATGCGAGCAGGCGTGCCGGCAACATCTCTTTTCCCGCTATTTTCTCGGCAAACCAGATACCGATTTTCAGGTAAAACGGAATTCGCTCCGGCGGATTGATAAAAGCACTCATTATTTTTCAATCGGAGCGTCCGACTGGTTGCTCCATTCAAGAAACGAACCGTCATACATCACCACATCGTAGCCGAGATATTGTAAGGTGAAATATGCGTGCGAAGCCTGTCCTCCTGTTCGACAATAGGAAATGACTTGCTTTGACGGCACAAACCCTTTGCCTTCGTAGAGTTTTATTAACTCAGCGACCGATTTCATTACCGGATTTTCCTTGCTGATCAGATTTTCCATCCAAAACATATTGACGGCTCCAGGAATATGTCCGCCTCGAGTAATGCCGTCGCCAGGTTTTACTCCCGAAAATTCATCGGGTGGACGTGCGTCGAGAAGTAAGGTGCTGCCGGTCTTTCCAACGCCCAACTGCCACGAAACATCGCTCACGGTTTGCAGAAAAGTAACGGTTTTCGGATTTACCCGCGGAGTAAATTCGTTGGCAGAAAAATTTGGTTCGGTAGTTGAAACGGGGCGCTTTTCGGCTTGCCATTTTTCCAAACCGCCATCAAGCAGAGCGACGCGTCCGCCGTGTCCGAGATAATCGAGCGTGAAAAATGCCCGTGCGGCCATCAATCCCGACAAATCGCCGTAAATAACAATTCTGCCGTTATCGCCAACGCCAAGCCGCGAAAGAAGCTTTTGGAGATTCTCAACCGTCGGCAATTCATTTGGCATTCCGTCGCGGGTTGCGGTCAGTTCGTTCCACGCCACAAAGCGTGAACTCTCTAGATGGGCTTTGTCAAAATTGCCTTTGTTGGCGGCAACGTGAAGAACGATCAAATCTTTCGCTTTTAAGTTTTTCGCCAGCCAATCGGTCGAGACCAACATCTCCTTGCGGACTTTGCCGTTTTGAGCTTGGGCGGTGATAAAAGCTAAAGCGAGTGTTAAAATTAGCGCGAAAAATATTTTGTTTTTCATTATTTTAAAAATCATTCTATGAAACGCCCGCCAACGGTTTTTTGTTGTATTTCGAGCTGAATGTTGAGCCCGTAAACGAACGACATCGATATTCGGCGGCGCGGGCGTCATCCTCCTGCTCCTGCGTGTTTCGATTGTTTCGTCGTCAGTCGATGGATGTGTTGTTCCTACCTTATGTGCATCTTGCCCATAAACACAGTCTCCATTGAACATTCCTGGTGGCAAACATACCGTTTTTGCGGTTATCCCTATTTGCTTTTATATTGCGTCGGGTAGCAGAGATAACCTTACAGTAGCTAATTACGTCTTCAATTTGGGCCCATAAGGACTGAATAAATGGCAAGGCCGTTTCTAAAAAATGGTTGCAACGTTTGAAAGCAGACGAGATCAAAGGTCTATTAAAAATATGTTTTGACTCATTTCTGACTATAAGAAGCGCAACCGTAACTGCAAATATATGAAAATAAACACTTAATCCCAGTACCCTCTATTCGACTCCTGCATGCTTAAACAGCTGGGACGCGGCAAATGCCTCTTTGAACATCGCACGGTGATGTTTTTCGCGTTCCAGAGCGAGGCCGAAACTAGCGGCTGCATCCGCCCGGCCATCCGTTTCAGCTTGTCTAATAAACTCTGGATACATCGTCTCGATCTCATAATCTTCGCCGTTGGCCGATTCGTCCAAATTTTCATTGGTCGTGCCAATGCCGCCTGCGGTCCGCAGGTGGTTGATCCCGTGAATCGTTTCCGCACCGGCCGCTTCCATGAAAAGTTGAGCGTATTCAGGAAAGCCCTCATGCATGGCCTGCATAGCAAACGCGGTGTATTCAAGCCGCGCTTTGGCTTCGCCAATTATTGCTTTTTGTAAATTTTCTTCTGTTTTGGTCATAAATACCTCCGTCCTACCGATTGCCTTTTTTAGTTTCGTGAGTGAGTAACCATCCTGCGAGGATGCCCAACCCAAAGCCGACGCCGAGCGAAATCCCTACTGATCGAAATGGGTCGTGTTTGATCATATGAGCGGTATCTTCGATCAAGTCTTCTGCGGCGTATTCGCCTTTCTTTAACAGTATTTTTGCTTCAGCCACGCCATCCTGTGCCGCATGTGTCACCTTTGTTTTTAGTTTTTCAACCTCAAAACTCGCAATGGCCGCGTCTTCAACTAATCCGACAGCTTTGCCGAAAAACCCTTTCCCATCAATGTTGGCTTCTTTTATTTGTTCTGACATATTAAGTTCTCCTTGGTCAAAAAAACTATAAATTCAATTCCTTTACGTGAAAGTTCTTAGAAACGGGTCGATCTCTACTCTAATTGCCTTTCATGCCACTTCTCGTGGCACACCTGAATCCAAAGCAGCCCATTGATCGCCAATCGAAAGTTGAAACCGGAGATCAGAAGCGAAAACGATTTCTCGCCTGTTCGTGAAATCATTTCTCTCCTATCTATTTAATGGCAAAGCTGATGTTTACGACTGCCGTGATGTCTTTGTCTATCGACGAAGTATCGCTTATACCTTGGTCTGACACCTCGGTTGAATCGGCAGCTGTAATTTGCAAGACACCCATTTTTGCTGAGCGAACGCTGCCAATAGTATTTTCGGTGCTGGCGGCGATGCGTTCAGCCCGCGTTTTTGCGTCTTTTGCAGCGTCGCCGAGCATTTCAATTTTTAGATCGCCAAGCTGGGTATATAGATACTGTGGAGCATTAGATTCGATCAAAATATCCTGGTTGATTAGTTCCGTCGCTTCGCGCGCGATCTTTGCGATCTTATCCACGTCGGTTGACCTGACCTCTAATTGCTGCCGAAGAGAGTAGCCGGTTATCTCCGAAGTTTCAGCACCGTTGGCGTCGGTTCGTTTTAAGCTGGTCGTCGTTATCGACGAGACCGTGATCTGATTTTCAGCTACACCCTTACTAATCAAATATTCTTTTACGCGCGGAATGTTCTCCGACAGGGAACGATACGCATCCGCCACCTTTGGAGCCTGATATGTGATAGACGCGCTCCAGACAACCATGTCTGATTTGATACGCTTGCGGGTCGAACCGGTCACGGTGATTGCTTCATCGGTCTTTTTCGTTGTGGTATAAAACCATCCAAAGATAAAGGATGAAAGAATCAATCCGATCGCTAAAGCGACGCCCGCGTTAAACAAGTAATTATTCTTTTCTTCGTTCATTTCACTCAACCTCTGAATTATTCGAAGAACTGTCCCAATTTTCAAACTGCAGAACCGTCGTTTTACCTTCTGCGTCATCAATTTCCAAGCCGTCAGCTTCGCCGCTTGCGCTCAAGACGATCTTGACGAATCGTGCCCCCCGAACAACGTGTGTCAGATGGTTAGAGTTCGAACTGGTTGAATCGCCCAGCATGATCTCCACCGTCGGGCCGTCTTCGCCGTGCGTATCTAAATCGATGCCCGTAAGCGGAAGCCCGTCTTGAAGCCAATAGTCCGTCATCGCATCCGGAGCTCCTTCATAAACGGCGATCCGTGTGGGACGGAATCTATTTTGTTCGCCAAAGAGGCTTAGAAATGGAGACCAGTTGTTTTGTTTCATCGCTGTATTCATAACTTTATCGATATGCATTAGCGTACTCACTCCCGTACTCGGATTTCAACGTTTCCGGTTCGTTCGATTACAAACCAAACCGTCCTTCCTTTTTCTAGCTTTCAAGTGACCGACGAAAACAGTACTTGTGGGTTAATGAAGATGCGATTCTTGTGTTCGATGTGTCACAAGCCAACCGGCAAAGATACCCAATCCAAAACCAACGCCGAATGTAATACCAACAGAACGGAATGGATCATGCTTGATGAGATGAGCGGTGTCATCCATTAAATCTTCTGCGGCATAACGACCTTTTTTAATCATTCTCTTCGCATCCGTCATTCCGTCTTCGACAACATGCGAAGCTGTCTCTTTTAATTTTTCTACGTCGAATGCCGTCTGAGCAACCTGCTCGGCTACACCTAACGCTTCTGTGAAAAAGCCTTTTTGGTTCGTGGTCGTCTCTTTTACTTGTTCTGACATTTTAATTTCTCCTTATTTGGCAGTTTAGGTCTAGCGATCCCATATAAACGCTACCGGCCTAGTTTGTACCTTTCTCTAGGTCGGATCCGAGAATCGCTGTTTTCTCGTGATATTCGTCGGTTGTTATCTCGCCCGTCGCGAAACGCTTTTGAAGAATATCGAGCGGTGAATCCCTTCTAATCCGCTTCTTCGGAACAGGCTCAAACCATCCGAACATAACGAAAATAAGCGCTACCCAAAACACCCACCAAATCAGGTGCATTCCGACGAAATTATATTCGTACATCATTTAGAGTCCTCCTTTTCTGAAGTTATAAATTAACGTTCACACGGGCGACTATTGCAACAGGCGTACCACACAAGAAACGTCTGTAAATCCGGGTATTTTGTCACGATATTGTCCAAAAGTGGGTGAAACCACCTTTTTCGGCGCGGAATTTTTCACGGAAGGCGGAGTATTGTTGGAAACGGCTTAGGAACAAGCCTTCCAAAGCTGTGATCTATTAGTTGTTGAAAGGCTGTGCTGTTGCTCGGGCGGATTTCCCGCAACGTACTCAGGCGGTTTGTCCAAGGCGCTGACGCCGATTCTATTTTATCTTTAACCGCTGAATTGCGCAGCGTTCCGAGTTGTCGGCTTTTTCGCCGTTGCATTGTCATCGACGACGATGCCAGCGGCCAACTTAGGATCTTCTCTGTCTTCGACGACGAACGAGCAAAGGCCATTTGTATAGCGCATCGCATGGAATGCTCCGAACGAAGTCTCCTCAGGCATATGCCGCAGTGTCGACGCGTCTTTTTTTATTTCATCACCCAGCCAGCTCATATTTGTTAGCCCCCTTTTTATTCCAATAGCACGGTGAAAACCTAATTGGTTCGTGCCGCCGCGAAATTACTACCTTCGATAGATCAAGAGGTTAATTTAAACAGAACGGGTTCACCGTACGTTAACGCACAGAGAGAAATATAATGTCTTCTGCTATTAGCTTTCTTAGATTTCAAAGGCTCTAAATACCTGTATAACCAGTCTCCGTCAAAACCTGCTCGCCGCAAGCCCACAACGATATAAGAACATCGTTTTGTTTTAAAACTTTCTCATATTTTCTTTATCCTTTTTTATATTCCTTCGGGATAAGTTTCCGGCGCGTCTTCGTGCGTCCAACTTGCTATCTTATCTAAAGGCTCGACGGCGCGGGTTTCGTCAAAGTGAATTACGCCGTCAAATTGTTCGGGCAAAGCGGCGGCAAAGTAATGACTAAGCCGTTCGGTTTCGGGACGATAAATTACGCCGATGGCGCGTTCGAGAAGCGGTTTGGCTAAGATCTCTTTCAGTTCGTCATCGCGCAGATTCAAAAAGAAATTCGGAATTCCGGTTTCGTGAAAAAGTAGCTCATAACTGCCTTTCATCGCCGTGCGAACTTTTTTCAGTTGCGCCTGCTCGTCCCAATTCGATGTTGCCGTGCCGATTCCGGCTTGAGAATTGTTTGCGCCACAAATTGGTTGCGCGGGCTGTGCCGGCCGCTGCCCGAACCGTGCTCGAATAGCACAATACCCGTCGCTTCGACGGGAATAATCAGCTCGCCTTCAAGTTGAACATTTCCCGCCGGGATTTCTACGTCTCGCGTTTTTTCATTTCCGAGATTTTCCGTGTGACTCATAAATTTAACCAATATGAGCCTGACGAAGATTCGTAAATTGCTATTGTTCTTTATAAATGTCTTCGCGTGTCAGCGGCAAATATTTTGGTTGCCCACGCGAAACGAGAATCTGATGCACTTCGACAGCGCCTTCACGGAAAGCGGCGGAAGAAGCACGTAGATACAATCGCCACATCCGCACGAAGCGTTCATCGAACTTCTCACGCACCGTCGGTACGACGCGCTCAAAGCGTTTTGACCAATGGTCGAGTGTCAGACGATAATGCGGCGCGAGGTTCTCCACGTCCCAAATGCGGAAATCCCGCTCCAATAAATGCCCGGTTATTTCGGGCAGCGTCGGGATGTAGCCGCCGGGGAAAATATTCTTCTCGACCCAGTGGTTCATCTGGCCCTCGTTAACGCTGGTAATTAAATGCAGCAGAGCCAAACCGCCCGGCTTGAGCAGTTTCGCCACCGTTTGGACAAACTCCCCAAGATTTTCCTTGCCGACATGCTCAATCATCCCGATGCTGACGATTTTATCGAATTGTTTCCCTTTTTCCGGCAACGCGCCGTAATCAACCAACTGCACGCTTGCCTTGTCCTGCAAACCGTATGTTCCGATAAGAGCGTTCGCACCGATGTGCTGTTCTTCGCTTAAGGTGATCCCTAGCGCGTTCGCGTCGTAATGCTCGGCGGCGCGTATCACCATCGAGCCCCAGCCGCAGCCGATGTCGAGCAGTGTTTCATTGGGCTGTAGCCGCAGTTTCTTAAGCGAGTGGTCAACTTTCTGCTGTTGCGCTTGGTCGAGCGTATTGGAGGCGTTGCGAAAATAAGCGCACGAGTAAGTCAGCGATTCGTCTAGCCAGAGACTGAAGAAATCGTTACCCAAATCGTAATGATGCGCAATGTTTGCCTTTTCGTGCGCGAACGAGCGAAGTTTGCTCGCCGCCCGCATCGCCACGCCCGCAAAACCGTTTGTCTCCTGATTGATCTTCATCAAACCGCTTCGCAGAGCAAGCGACATTAAATCCGCGAGGTCGCCATCGACATCCACGTGCCCGTCCATATAGGCATCGCCAAAGCTCGTTAACATATCGCCGCCGATCAGGCTGAGGACATTATCGTCATTCAGTCGCACCGAAAACTGCGGCTCGCCGCCGTCCCCAAAACGCTGGGTGGCGCCGTCTTTGAAAATGACCTCGAAGGTGCCGCCATGCACCTACTCAAATAATTTGTTCAATGCGTGTTCCGTTAATGCTTGTGCTGCTTTCATTGTTTTTTCCTTAAATAATTTACCCGCGCCGGAGCGACGAGATTTTTGCATAGTTAACATCCGCTTGCGAGCCGTGCCCGAGGACGACGTATTTACACTCCTTGATACTGTGTTTTATATTCGACAGCGTTTTTTTCGGTAATCCCGGCGCTATTAAGTGCCGCGCCGATTGCGCTTAAACCGCCAACCACGACCGGACACTGGGCGCCGCTCAAAACCCGTTCGAGCCACGTTGGAAACAAAGTTTCAAAGTAAAATTTCTGCACGGGAGCGGTCGCGCATATCAAATCAATTTTCTTTTCTTCAGCATATTCCAACATCGCTTGCGGAGATTTGCCGTAAAACATTGCGGCGGTTATTTGATAAGAATTGTCGGTCCCTGCGAGAATCATTTTTTTCAATTGCTCCTGCATCGAACGCCGCACAATTTTTTCGCCGGCTGGGGTTTGAGAAAGTTCGACGCCGGTCGCGTCCGATGGTAAAAGAATATGCAGCAGATGAATTTCGGCATTGAAAATATCAGCAAAAGTTTTGGCATAATCGAGCAATCTACGCGATTCGGTCGAAAAATCGTAATTGATCAGAATTCGCCGAAAATTTAATTCCGCGTTTTCCCAATCGAAGGGCAGAAGCAAAACGGGACACGGCGCGGTTTGCACCGTGCGCTGGATTGTCGAGCCGAACAGATGCGCCGAAACCGGATGGTAGTGCGACTTCATCACGATTAAATCAACGGAGTTTTCGCGGGCGAAAGCAGTAATATTTCCCGCCGGATTATTGATGCCTTCGGGAATAAAACTTTTCCATTGCAAATTTTTTTGATTGGCGGCGGCTTTACCGATAAGGGCCGCAATTGATTTGTCGAAGTTCTCAATTTTTTCGGGCGGAAGAACGTCGGGCTTTACGACGCAATGATAGACATTTAGGGCAGCGTCGCAGGCAACAGCAAGACGTGCCGCGTATTCGACTGCTTCTTGCGATTCGCGGGAAAAGTCTGTGGGACACAAGATCTTTTTTATTAGCACGGCTGAATTTTCGCTCTTCATATTTATGTCGTCTCCCGAAACTCTCTTAGCAACCGATGTGCCAAGCTGAAAATTGCAGGACAATGCGGTATATACCCGAAAACGTTTTTTAGGGAAGTGTGGAAAATTTCGCATTGCCTTAATTAGCGGCAATACGGAATTTTCAAAACGCATCCGTCGTCGCCCGCCTCTAGCGGACAAAAGTGCGAATGGCTTAAGCAAACTGCGGTTTGCCTTTATTGTTTTAACTTTTGCCGTAATCTGATTTTCTCGTAATTGGTTCGGTTCGATTCTTATTGATTGGTTTTTATTCTCACCACCTCGACCGAGCAAGAGGCACGTGCCGCGACCGCCGCCGAGGTGCTGCCTAGCAGAAATCTTTCTAGGCGGCTGACGAAAGAGCTAGCGCCGACAAATATCGAATCGGCGTGCCATTTTTCGGCTTCTTCAATCAAAACTTGTTTTGGATTTCCGGCGGTGATTTGCAGAGTTGCGTCAATTTCCGCGTCGTGCAAAATTCGGAGCGAGCTTTCGGCGAGTTTTTTTATCCATTCGCTTTCGGCTTTGTCTTCATCTTCGAAACCGTGAGCAATCGGCGCGACAAAACGTTCGATGGCGACCGGCGCAGCCTGACTGCTCGCCGCGATCAGACGGATTTCGCTGTATTCACGCCATTTTCGCTCGGCGACTGCGGCGACCGCCGCTTTTGCACCTGGCGAGCCGTCAAAACCTATAACGACCCGCACCGGAAGCGGATCAACTTCGATTTTTCCCCGTGCCACGCGCACCGAGCATTTTGCTTCGGTAAGAACCTTATTTGAAATGCTGCCAAAAAAAAGGCGACCGACCGCAGAGCGTCCGTGCGAACCGACAACGATTAGATCCGGCTCGAATACGTCGGCTTTATCGAGGATTTCCCATCCCGGCGATCCGTAAGTCGCTTCGGTCTTGATTTTCCAGCCGGGGAAATTCGCTCGCAGGCGTTCTCCGGCGTGGCTGGCTAGGATTTCGGCTTCGCGAACCGCACGCTTGTTTTTCTCGAAGTGTTTTTGCAAGTGTTTTTCCGTTTCGGCATCGAACTTAATGCCCGAGCCATTGCCGTTAAAACTTTGCGGGGGAAGCCAAACTTCGGCAATTGAAAATACCAACGCGTCGCAGTCTGTGGGTAGACCGGCCCCTTGTAAATCATCGAGCGAGGCTTCTGCCGATTTTGAGCCATCGTAACCGATCAGGATTTTCATTTTTTTCTCCTTAAGATTTATTGGTCGGAGATGCAATCAATATACCAAGCCAACATACACCGTTTAACCCGAAATGTTCTTCCGGATTCGAAACTTTTCGTATCCGACTGCGAAATTTTTCGCACCGTAACACGAAATTTCCGCAAGTGTGCTTTAATGAACGTAATAGGATCCTTATCATTAGAATTTTCGTCAAATCATTTTGAAGGATCAGACATTTTATTGGGAGAAAAACCGCTTGCCGATTGCGCTTGAGACAATTTTGATCGTTGACGATGACCGCCAGATTCGGCGGACGCTCGATGCGACTTTGCGTTCGTGGAATTACAACTGTCTCCAAGCGGAAAATATCGCCGAAGCCGAGCGGATTTTTGCGGCGGAGGAACCGGGCGTGGTGCTGCTCGACATTGATTTGCCGGATGGTTCTGGACTCGATTTTCTGACCATCATCAAAGAGCGACAGCCGGAAACCATCGTTGTGATGATTACGGGAAATGTTGACGTGAAAAGCACTATTGCGGCACTTCGGGGCGGAGCTCACGATTTTATCGCCAAACCCATTCGATTGGAAGAGCTGCGTATCACCCTACGCAACGGTGCTGAAACGCGCAAACTCCGCCGCCAGCTTAGACAAGTGCGCCGCGAACGGAGCGAAAAATTTAGTTTTGAAGGGATTGTCGGCGAATCCTCCGCGATAAAAAAAGCCGTCGAACTTGCCCGAAAAGTTGCCGTAAGCGACATCAACGCCGTGCTTCTTCAAGGCGAAACCGGAACGGGAAAGGATTTGTTCGCGCAGGCGATTCATTACGCTTCCGAACGAAGCGACGCGCCCTATCTGGCGATTAACTGCGCAGCGCTTCCGGCAAATTTAATCGAATCCGAACTTTTCGGACATGAAAAAGGGGCATTCACCGATGCTAAAGCCAGAAAGGAAGGGCTTTTTGAACAGGCTGACGGCGGGACTCTCTTTCTCGACGAAATCGGAGCAATGGAAATTGCTCTGCAAGCTAAACTTCTGCGTGTGTTAGAGGACAAAATGTTTCGGCGGGTCGGCGGATTGAAGGAATTTCCGCTCGACGTTCGCGTAATTGCCGCATCGAACAGCGATTTGAAAAAGGAAAGCGCGGAAGGGAATTTTCGGCTCGATTTGTATTACCGTTTGTCAGTCATTCAAATTGACATTCCGCCTTTGCGCTCCCGTGGCGGCGATGTTTTGCTGCTCGCAAATTATTACATCGAAAAAACTAATGCGAAACGGCTCGGTAGCAAAAAACTGCGCGGGCTTGCGCCGCCGACGGGGGAAATTTTCCGC
Organism: Pyrinomonadales bacterium; assembly: GCA_038227175.1. Classification (GTDB taxonomy): domain Bacteria; phylum Acidobacteriota; class Blastocatellia; order Pyrinomonadales; family Pyrinomonadaceae; genus OLB17. The sequence continues at coordinate 17,913 of JBBRPZ010000020.1, forward strand.
CGTTACCATTGGATGGGCAACGTCCGTGAATTGAAAAATGTCATTGAACGCGCTTCGATACTCGAAGAAGGCGAACTAGTTACTACCGAACATTTGCCATTCGATTTGACCGGCGGCAAGGCTTCGTCGCCCGATTCAACCGGCATTTCATTGTTCACGCTTCCAATCGATGGGATTCCGCTCATCGAAGTCGAACTAGACCTCGCCCGCCAGGCCTTAGAGCGGACCGACGGCAATCTCACGCGAGCTGCCCGCCTTCTGCACATTTCGCGCGACCAACTTCGTTACCGACTCAATAAATCGAAGGACGTTGAAGTCTTACGGGCAGAGATTTGATTGAGACAGTTTTCTCAAAATGCGGAAACACGCATGAAGGTAACGAAGTCACCGGCTGCTCAAAGGTAAAAAATCAAAATGATTAATGAAGCCGCCGCTAAAATCAGCCGTGAAATCGCATCCGGTGCAAACGATTTCGACCCCTTGCTTAAAGAATTGAGCGATATTAAATTCGCGCTCGACGAATCAGCCATCGTGGCGATAACCGACCGCCGCGGCACAATTACTTACGTTAACGATAAATTTTGCAAGATCTCGCATTACTCACGCTCTGAGCTTCTCGGTCAAAATCACCGCATCATCAATTCCGGCTTTCACCCGAAAGAGTTTTTTCAGAGGTTGTGGGCGACAATTGCTGCGGGCGAGGTCTGGCGAGGCGAGATTCGCAATCGCGCCAAAGACAATACGTTTTACTGGATGGCGACGACGATCGTGCCGTTTTTGGACGAACACGGAAAACCGAATCAATACGTCGCTATTCGCCATGACATTACGACGCACAAACGCGCCGAGGAATCTTTAGCCGAAAGCGAAAACCTCCTGCTTGAGCAAAAGGATTTACTCGAACAAACCCACGACGCGATTTTTACCTGGGAACTCAAGGATGGTGTAATTTACTGGAACAAAAACGCCGAACGTCTCTACGGCTACACTCCGGCGGAAGTTTTGGGCAAGGAAATTTGCGAGCTGCTGAAAACCGATTACCCTGTTTCGTTCGATAATTATTTCGCCGAACTCAAACGCGAAGGTCGCTGGGAAGGCGAATTGCAGCAGACGACGAAAGCCGGCAAAAGGATTTTTGTCGAAAGCCGCCAGGTCATTTCCCAAACCGGAGACGGCAAGTTTATCGTCCTTGAAACGAGCCGCGATATCACTAAACGCAAACTCTCCGACGAACGTATTCTCCAGCAGGCATCGTTGCTCGATAAGACGCAGGACGCTATTTTGGTGTGCGATTTAAATCAAGGGATTATTTTTTGGAACAAAGGCGCGGAGAGCGTCTATGGCTGGGAAGCCGAAGAAGTTTTGGGCAGGGAAATCTGCGAGGCGATTTGCGGAGGCGACTACACCGTTATCGAAAATGCGTTGGAAGCCCTCAAACACAATGACGAATGGCTGAAAGAAACTGTTCACTACACAAAAGACAAACGGAAAATAACTGTCGTCAGCCGTTGGACATTAGTGAGAAACGAACGGAGACAGCCCGATTATTTTCTTATCATCAATACGGATATTACGAATTTAAAGAAAGCGGAAGAACATCTGTATCGCGCCCAGCGAATGGAATCAATCGGAACGCTCGCCGGCGGCATCGCGCACGATTTGAACAATGTTTTGTCGCCGATTCTAATGTCCGTCGAGATGCTGCAAAGCGACGAATTGATTGATAAAAGCGGTCAGCCGTGGCTTTCGATTATCAAAGAAAATACGGAACGCGGCGCGGATTTAATTAAACAGGTTTTGACGTTCGCCCGCGGAGCGGAAGGTGAAAGAATCAACGTCCAACTGCGTCATCTCGTCAAAGATTTAATCGCAATTTTGAATGAAACTCTGCCGAAAACCATTACGGTTAAATTTAACGTCGCGACGGATCTGGAAACGGTTTCCGCCGACCCGACGCAGATTCACCAAGTGTTGATGAATCTCGCCATCAACGCCCGCGACGCGATGCCGGAAGGTGGAACGCTGACGCTGACGGCACAAAATACCACTCTGGAAGAAATTTACGGGCATGTGGTATTGGAAGCGCGCGCGGACAGATATGTTTTGCTTGAAGTAAAAGATACCGGGCCGGGAATGTCGCCTGAAATCGTCAACCGCATTTTCGACCCTTTTTTTACGACCAAAGAAATCGGCAAAGGAACCGGCTTGGGACTTTCGACCGCGCTTTCCATTGTCAAAAACCACGGCGGATTCATCAATACCTACAGCGAATTAGGTAACGGAACCAGATTTTCCGTTTATCTGCCCGTGACCGAAACCGAAAACTCTCGAACCGAAACCGCCGCGCACAAATTGCCTTTCCCGATTGGCAGCGGCGAACTGATTTTAATAGTTGATGACGAGCAAAACATTCGTCAGGTGACGAAAGCGACGCTTGAAAAATACGGCTACCAAACTTTGATGGCATCGGACGGCGCTGAAGCGCTAGTGCTTTATAAGCAAAACGCCGAGAAAATCCACTTAGTTTTAACCGATATGGCGATGCCTGTGATGGACGGCGCGACGACGATTCGCGCTTTACGTAAAATCAATCCCGAACAGAAAATCATCTCCGCCAGCGGACTAACCAATCGTCAGGAGTCCGACAAAAAAGACCTGAATGCCAATGCTTTTTTATTAAAACCTTTCACCACGGAACAACTTTTAGCAGCAGTTGCCGCCGTCCTTGCAAACGATTAAGCCTAATTATGAACGTGAACCTTACTCTTCAGCAGTGCTGGCGTTCTGTGGCGTTGCACTTATCGGAGACGGGTCATACTTCATTTTCTTGCGTCCGTTACTTCTACCCGAAGACCTCCGCTACATTGGAGCGTCGCTTTCGCAACTTCAGGCAACTGCCCCAAACCTCTTCCAGTGGCTCAACCGGGTGTTCCGGGTAATGGGCGGGTATATCTTGACCACGGGAATAATGACAATCTATATCGCGTGCACTGTTATTAAGAGGCTGGAGCGTGGTGTCCGGTTCTTGTTGGTCTTGCGGGCTTAACCTCAATTGACGGCATGACCATCGGGAATTTTATATCAATTCTGACTTCAATTGGCATGTCTTGCCTTAGCCACTCTTTGGACAATTGTTCTCATTCTCTCGGGATTGAAGGAGAAATCTCATCTTTACGCAACTACCTGACAACTTCTACCGAACAAGAAGCACGGGCAGCGACAGATGAAGAAACACAGCCAAGAGCAGGAAATTGTGATTGCGATTTAAAGGAGTTTGCTCCGACGAAAATCGAATCTGCCCGCCACTTTTCGGCTTCTTGTACTAACACCAAACGGGGATTGCCGCTGCAAACATGCAGCGTGGCGGAAAGACCGGCGTTACGCAATGTTTGCAAGGCTTCGGCCGCAAGTGTTTCAACCCATTTTTGTTCCCCTATCATCTTTCCCTCTGAGAAGCCGGGAATTGGTTGAAAAACTCGTCCGGGAATTAATGGGATAAGCAGTTCGGTAACTGTTACAAGCCGGATTTCAGGTTTTTTACGCCATCGCCGTATGGCAACGGTTTCAACTGCCGTCAGAGAACCGGGTGAATGATCAAAGCCGATGACAATGCGTATTAGCCGATGTGGAGTAACGTCAGCCTTTGCGCGTGCGACCCGTACTGAACATGGGGCGCCGGTTAAGACCTTTTGTGAAATGCTGCCTAATCCTGTTTCACTGTCTAAGGAAAGTCCCTGCGCCCCCACGACAATAAAATTCGGTTTAAATTCAGACGCCCTCGACAAAATTATGCTTGCAGGTGAACCGGAGACTGCTTCTGTTTTAATTGTCCAACGAGGGAAATGGTTATTTAGTTCCTTTTTAGCTTCTTCTGCAATTACTTTTGTTTCAGCTAAATTTCTATTAGCCTGGTCATAATATTTTTGAAAATATTCAGCAATGTCGCTATCGGCAACAGCTTCGATTTCTTCTTGCTTGACGGTGGGCGACAGCCAAACCTCCGAAACCGAAAGTAAAACAACATCGGCTTCTGCTGGTAAACCCGCTTGAAGTAAATCGCCCAACGAAGCGTGAGAATATCCTGAACCATCGTAAGCAATTAAAATTTTCATAATTTAACTGTCTTTGGAAGACATAACCAATTGGAATAATTTTTATAATTCCAGCTTTTTGCCAAAAAATAATTTGAACTCTAATAAAAGATATTATTCTTATGTAGCATCTTGCCGAGCCAATATTGGAGTTATAAGTTTACCTGACCTGCACCGGTAAAATTAATCCAAATGGGTGGTGAGAATCAAATAGAATTCACCTGCACCCAACTTGGTGATGGAAATAAATTATAAAAAGAAGTTGTAATTCTAGCTCTGTATTTCCGACAATTTATCAACGATTTTAAAAGCCGCCTTGGGTCGCGCGAAACGAAAAGCATTTTCACGCATAAAATTTAATTTTTGACTGTCACTTAAAAGCCGTTCGATTTTGTAACCGAGAGTTGCTAAGTTATTGCAGCGAATTGCCGCCCAATTTTCTAAAAGATGATCGGAGTTTCTCTCCTCTTGACCGGGAATCGGATTGACGATGACGAAAACTAAACCCTTCGCTAACGCTTCGCAAGTTGTCAAACCACCAGGTTTGCCGACGACTAAATCCGACGCGCTCATATATTCGTCCATCTCCGTTGTGTAGCCGACGGGAACGATGCGGCAATTTTCCTTTGATAAAGCTTTAGCTAATTTGTTTCTTAATTCCTCGTTGTGCCCGCACATCGCTAGGATTTGGACAGATTGCTTTATTGTTTGAAAAGATTTGAGCAATATTTCAATGCGCCCGACACCGAAACCACCTGCCGATAAAATAATCGTCGGTGTATTTGCTTCTAAGCCGAATTTTTCACGCATTACTCGTTTGTCTTTAGTTTCAGCAAAAACCGGGTCGATCGGAATGCCGCTGACGGTGATTTTCTCCGCCGGAAAACTGAGCGTCTCAAGATACGCTTTTGTTTCATCAAGCGCGACAAAATAATGTTCGTAACGATGACAGAGCCACAATGCGTGTAAATCAAAATCCGTGACGACAATCGCCTGTGGGCAATTTAGTTTACCTTTCGCTTTGAGATCGGAGATGATTTCGGCGGGTAGAAAATGCGTACAGACAATCCAGTCCGGCTGATATTCGCGCACCATTTTAACGAACGGATGAGTGTTGAGCTTATCAAAGAAAAGGCGGCGTTTCTCGTTCTTCCAAGGCTCGTCCAATTGGTCGTACATCCAGCCTAAAACTTCCGGCGCGTTGTTGACCAGATCAATATAAGCGTTTGAGTAGAGACTGCGGAAAAGCGGATTGGTAAAATTCAAAACGTCTTCGTGCCGGACTTCGCGGGCAATCTTTTTAATTTGAAACGCTTTTTCCAAAGATTGCGCCGCGCGGGTATGACCGTTGCCGACCGAAGCCGATAAAATCAAAACTTTATTGAACATAAAACCTGACAGAAATTTCTTATTTCCCCATTTAAATTTTTCGCCAGTATAAACTTTATAAAAATTTCAAAATACCAAAATTCTTTTCAAAAGATGCTGGAAGCATCGCTTAAAAGCAACCTCTATACCTTGTAAAAAGTCTGGCAAAACAGGCTGACATCGACCAAATCAACATCATTCCGCCTTTCGACCGTGAAAAGTTTCGCAGGAAAGCGCGGGATTTTTCGTGGTTAGATTTCATTGTCGAGACTAAAACGCTCTGTTAGCCGTTTTCACTAAGGCACGTTCGTTGCACTCTTTCAGAAACAAGGAGATAAAAATATGAACAAACAAACTTTGATTTTTTGCGCCGCAATTAAAGACTTGGCGGCGGGAGGTGATTCTTCCTACCGTCAAATTTTTAACCTGCTCCATTGTTTTAAGTTTGATTTCTTAGTTAAAGCCTTCGCACATAAAATTCGATCATAATATCTATCTGCCGGAAATAGTTGTTATTTGAGGATCGAAAAGAGTGAATGAGTAAAGAAATTGAAAAAAAGTTTTTGTTACGGAATTCTCCTGCCGGAATTACAAAGGGAACTAAAATTTTGCAGGGTTATCTCAGTGTCGGTGACCCTGAAGTGCGGGTGAGGGCAAAAGGCGAGAAATTTTTTCTGACCCGAAAAGTCGGCTCAGGATTCATTCGCGAAGAGGAAGAATATGAAATTTCAAAGGAAGTTTTTGAGATTCTTTGGTCGCTGACAGAAGGTGCGAGGATTGAAAAAACACGCTATGAATTTATCGGTGAGGATGGATTAACCTGGGAAATTGACGAAATTCAAAACCGCTCGACGGGAGCATTATTTTTAGCCGAAGTAGAATTACCGGATGAAACGGTTACTCCAAAAATCCCGAGCGCGATTGCAGAAGTAATCGAAAGGGATGTCACTACCGACGAAATGTATAAAAATAAAAACCTGGCAATTAACCGAATCTGAACTGGAGAATAGCTAACTTTGATTCGGCGTTTTTTGATTAAAGACCTAAAAATGCATTTCCGCGGATGAAAACGGTTTGCTCATCATCTTCAAATTTATTTGTAAATTCAGTAGAGGTTGAAACCATTCAGGCGAGTCCAATGTTCATTTCAAATTTTAATTATGGCGAAAGCGAAAGAAATAACCGGTTTTGATTGCACCGTTGACGTGCTTGAGTGGGCCGCGGAAGTTTTGCGAGTGCGTTTCGTTGCAGTTGTGAGTTTGCGCGGAGCGGCTCTTGATTTCTCAGACATCGAAGGGGTTCACCACATGCGCGTGGCGACGCGACGCCTTCGGAGTGCGCTGCGTGATTTTATGCCGCTTATGGATAAAAGTCCGCCTAAACGAGTAAGAAAAGATTTAAAACAAATTGCCGATGCGCTCGGCGCAGTCCGCGACCAGGACGTGGCGATTCTCGCCCTCAAACGATTACAGGCCGATGCGGAAACCGAGCCGCTCAAAGAAGGCATCGGAAAATTGCTTGGAGAACGCAGCGGCTTGCGCGAGGCTGCCCGATTGGATTTGACGGAAACTATCGCCGTCGGCAACATCAATGATTTGCAAGCACGATTCACATCGGCAAACGATGAAGCCATTAGCCGAGAGAAATCGAAGCGGTTTGTTAGTCTCAATGAAGCCGGGCGTCAGGTGGTTGGCGTCGGTTTGCAGAATCTACTTGATTTAGGCGGGAGCCTTTATAAGCCCTTCAATACCGGCGAACTGCACGAGATGCGAATTGCCGCCAAGCGTCTGCGCTACGCAATCGAACTTTTTGTCGACTGCTGGGGAGAACAAATTGTCCTTTTTGCCGAAGAGATCGCCGAGATGCAGACTTTTCTGGGCGAAGTTCACGACTGTGATGTTTGGATTGAAATTATGGGTGAACGTCTGAAAAACGGCTCACGAAACGAAACAATCAATGAAAGCGATTACCAAGCGGCGACATGGCTTTTGTCAGAATTCGTCAAGAAACGCACCAAAGAATATCGCTCCGCGCTTAAACTCTGGAGCAAGTGGGAAGCAGACCATTTTGCAGAAAGAATGCGGACGATAATGCAAGCTTCGTAGGACATCGACCAAAACCACCTTATTCCGCCTTTCGACCGCGAAAAGTTTCACACGAAAGCGCGGGATTTTTCGTGGTTAGATCTTATTGTCGAGACTAATACGGCTTAATTAAGGCGTTTTCGCTAAGGCACGTTCGTTGCACACTTTCAGAGAACAATGAGAGAAAAATCGATGAGGATCTGTTGATGATAAAAAATTTGGATGAAAAAGCGGCTCAAGAATTATTGAAAGAGCAAAGAATCGGACATCTCGGGTGCGTGCTTGAAAATGGTGAACCGTATGTCGTGCCGGTCAATTATTTGTTCAAAGAGGATGGAATCTACTTTCATTCATTGCCCGGACAAAAGCTCGATGCAATGCGGGCAAACGGCAAAATCTGTCTGCAAGTCGAAAAAATCGGAGGCTCCTGCCAATGGCAAAGTGCGATTGCGTTCGGTGAATTTCAGGAAGTTAAAAGAATGAACAAAATAATCGAAATTCTAAAAGAATTTTCCATGCGTTTTGAGCATTTGACTCCGGTTGAAGCAATGATTGAAGAACAATGGAATCTTGGAGGACTTGTCGTTTTTCGCATCAACATAAAACTAATAACTGGTATGGCGGAAAGCTGATTTTTTTGACCAATTGGATATGGATTTATATGAAAATTTTAATTGCCTATGACGGTTCTGATTGCGCTAATGCAGCGATTGAAGATTTGAGCCGCGTGGGTCTGTCGGAGGCAACCGAAGCTCTGATCTTGACCGTGACGGAAACCTGGCTGCCAAAGGATTTGGAACATGAATTGCTGGGCGAAACATTCGGTTTTGCGGGTTCGGAAACCTACAAACAAATGCGGGCAGCGGCTTTGGAAAAAATCGATGAAGGAGAAAAACTCGCTGAAAGCGCGAGTCTCCACGTTTCGCAGAAATTTCCTACGTGGCACGTGCGTCATAAAGCGGTCGGAGGATTCCCTGAAAACGAAATTGTATCGGAAGCGAATAAGTATAAGCCCGATTTGATTGTCATCGGCTCGCACGGGCGCGGCGGCGTGGGACGCTTTGTTTTGGGCAGTGTTTCTCTAAAGGTTCTGTCCGAAGCCGCGTGTTCGGTGCGTGTCGTACACGGGCCAAATGCCCGCCTTGCCAAGGACGATTCACCGCTGCGCGTTGTTGTTGCAATTGACGGTTCTTACGATTCGCACAAGGCGATCAAAGCGGTGGCGAACCGCATTTGGCTGCCCGAAACTTCCATTCGCTTGATTACGGCGATTGAATCGCTTCCGTATTCAGTATTGCTCGAAGAACTGCCGCGAGCCGAAAAATTAAGGAAGGAAGCTGCGGAAAAGCTAAAGAAAATGGGATTGCATGTTTCTTGTGCTGAACATGTGGGACGGGCGAAAAGCGTTATTGTCGAGGAAGCCGAAAAATGGGGCGCGGACGCAATTTTTATCGGAGCAAAAGGACACCGGATGATGGAGCGCGTTTTGCTTGGCAGCGTTTCCTACGCCGTCGCCGCCCGGGCTCATTGCGCGGTCGAAGTCGTGCGCGGCGCAGTAAACGAAAAACACACAGGACTTTAATGGTGCAAGGCGAAAGGGGTTTTTATGAACAAGAATGGATTGACGCTAAAGTTTTCCGAAATCACCTTGGGCGATTTACCGCGCGTCGGCGGGAAAAATGCTTCTCTAGGCGAGCTTTTTAATTCGCTGAAACCAAACGGTGTGAATGTTCTGGACGGTTTTGCGACGACAGCCGATGCATTTCACCTTTTTTTAGAAGAAAACAATCTCGCAGAGAAACTCGGAAAAATTCTGGCGGATTTCGATTCGGAGGACACAAACGAATTGCAGAAACGCGGCAGTGAAGCCCGCACCGCCGTTTTGGAAACAGCCTTGCCCGAAAATTTGAAAATTGCGTTTCTCGCCGCCTACGACAAACTTTGCGAACGATTGGGACGCGAGCCAGAACTCGCTGTGCGTTCGTCGGCGACCGCCGAAGACCTGCCGGAAGCGTCGTTTGCGGGCGCGGCGGAAACTTTTTTGAACGTGCGCGGGCGTGACGGCTTATTAAAAGCGATTCACAACTGCTTTGCTTCGCTTTATACCGATCGCGCTATTAGTTACCGGATACAGCTCGGTTACGACCACTTAAAAGTGGCACTTTCGGTCGGAGTGCAGCCGATGGTGCGCTCGGATATGGCGAGTTCGGGCGTGATTTTTACGCTCGACACCGAATCGGGTTTTCGTGATGCGGTTGAAATTACGAGCGCTTACGGCTTGGGCGAATTCGTCGTGCAGGGCGTGGTCACGCCGGATGAATGGACGGTTTTCAAACCGACACTGCTTTCGGGACACAAAGCGATTATCAATCGGCAAATCGGCTCAAAGGAAGTAAAACTGACTTACGCCGGCGGAACTCGCATGACGAAAAGCGAACCTGTTTCCGCCAGCGATCGAGAGAAATTTTCATTAACAGATGAGGAAGTTCTGGAATTAGCGCGTTGGGCTTGTTTGATTGAACAACATTATTCGACGCTCGCCGGACATGCCCGGCCGATGGACATCGAATGGGCGAAAGACGGAATTACAGGCGAGCTTTTTATTGTGCAGGCGCGACCGGAAACGGTTCATTCGGCGAAAAAACACGAAGCGTTTTCCGAATCTTACAAACTCAAAGAAAAGCCGTCCGCGCCGCTCGTTTCGGGGCAAGCAGTCGGGACACGAATCGGTGCGGGGCGCGTTCGCGTGGTGAGCGACTTGAGCGAATTGTCAAAGGTCGAACCGGGCGATGTGCTGGTTGCTCCTAATACAAATCCAGATTGGGAGCCCGTGATGAAGCGCGTTGCCGCCATTGTTACCGACAGCGGCGGGCGCACGGCACACGCGGCAATTGTTTCACGCGAACTCGGACTGCCCTGCGTCGTCGGATGCGGCAACGCGACGGAAACTTTAAAGGACGGCGACGAGATCACAGTTTGCTGCGCGGAAGGCTCGACGGGCAATGTGTATGCCGGAAAGTTAGCGTTTGAGATCGAGCGAGAGGATTTTTCAAATGTGCCGCCGACGCAGACAAAAATAATGTTCAACGTCGCCGACCCGTCGCAAGCCTTCTCGCTGTCAATGATGCCGAATGGCGGCGTTGGCTTGGCGCGGCTTGAATTTATTATTAACAATCAAATAGGCGTTCATCCGATGGCTTTGGTCAAATTTCCAGATCTATCAGATCGAACAGCCGTCAAAAAAATCTCCGAAATTTTGAGCCGCGAAAATCCGACTGAATTTTTCGTTCGTCGTCTTGCGGAAGGAATCGGCAAAATCGCGGCCGCATTTTATCCAAAACCGGTCATCGTCCGAACGAGCGATTTTAAAACCAACGAATACGCCAAACTTATGGGCGGCGCCGAGTTTGAACCAAAAGAAGAAAATCCGATGCTTGGCTTTCGAGGCGCATCGCGCTATACGGACGAGCGTTACCGGGAAGGCTTCGCGCTCGAATGCGCCGCACTCAAACAAGTGCGCGATGAAATGGGTTTAACGAATGTCAAAGTGATGATTCCGTTTTGCCGGACAGTCAAAGAAGCGGAAAAAGTCGTCGCTGAAATGGAGAAAAATGATTTGAAGCAAGGCGCAAATGATTTGGAAATTTACGCGATGTGCGAACTGCCGTCAAACGTCGTCTGCGCCAAAGATTTCTTGCAGATTTTCGACGGTTATTCAATCGGCTCGAACGATTTGACGCAGCTGGTTCTAGGAATTGACCGCGATTCCGGAACAATCGCCGGACTTTTCGACGAAGACGACGCGGCGGTCAAAGATATGATTTCATCTGTTATCAAAGCGTCGCGTGAGATGGGAAAACCAATCGGCATCTGCGGTCAAGCACCTTCGGATAAACCCGAATTTGCAGCGTGGCTCGTAGGCGAAGGAATAACGTCAATTTCTCTTAATCCCGATTCGGCAATCAAAACGGCATTGGTGATTGCGAAAGCGGAAACCGATTTGTCCGGGCAATTTCAAACAATGAAAAATACTTAAAAAAGAAGGATTTTATGGAAACGATGCGGGCGAATGTTTTTCGCGGCGTGAATGACTTCCGAATCGAGGAAATCGAGCGACCCCGTGCGGGAGTGGGAGAAGCGGTTATTCGCGTCACACTGACGACACGATTTGCGGAACGGATTTACACATCGTGCGCGGCGAGTATCCGGTTAAATCAGGTCTCGTCATCGGTCACGAACCGGTCGGCGTGATTACGGAACTAGGAGCGGGCGTTGTCGGCTACGAAGTTGGTGACCGGGTTTTGGTCGGAGCCATTACGCCGTGTGGCCAGTGTCGTGGTTGTCTGTCGGGACAATGGGCGCAGTGCGGTGGTCGCGGCGGCACTTACGAAGCACTCGGCGGCTGGCGTTTCGGAAATACGATCAACGGAGCGCAAGCCGAGTACCTGCTTGTGCCATACGCACAGGCAAACCTCGCTAAAATTCCCGACGAATTGTCTGACGAGCAGGTCGTTCTACTTGCCGACATCGCTTCGACCGGATTTAGCGGTGCTGAATCGGGCAATGTCAAAATCGGCGATTCAGTTGTTGTTTTCGCGCAAGGTCCGATTGGTTTGTGTGCATCAATCGGCGCGAAATTGATGGGAGCATCCCTGGTAATCGGTGTTGACGGCGAAGAATCAAGATTGGCGATGGCAAAGCAAATGGGCGTTGATGTCGTGCTGGATTACCGGGCAATGGATGTTTTGGCGGAAATCAAAAAATTAACGGGCGGCGGTGCCGACGTGGCAATTGAAGCGTTAGGCACATAGGAAACTTTTGAAAACTGCTTGCGCTCGCTTCGGGCGGGCGGCACGCTGTCGAGTCTCGGCGTTTATGCGGGAAAACTACAAGTGCCGTATGACGCCTTTGCGGCTGGCATCGGCGATTACACAATCGTGACAACGCTGTGTCCGGGCGGCAAGGAACGAATGCGGCGGTTGATGGAAATGGTTAAAAATCATCGCGTTGATTTATCGCCGCTTATCACCCATACCTTCCGTTTGGGTGATATAGTCGAAGCCTACGACTTTTTCGGCGAACGGCGCGACGGCGTGATGAAAGTCGCCGTCGCACCTTAATGAAATCGCCTTACTTTGGAATGATGGCTTTTTACAGTAAACCGAAGTGACAAATGACATTCATGGCGGTGTTTATATGAATGAACGAATAAAAATCCTGATTGCTTACGACGGCTCGATTTGCGCCGATGATGCGATTAACGATTTGCCGCGGGCAGGAATGCCGCGTGAAGCCGACGCACTGATTGTCCACGTTCGGGAGACGTGGCTGCTGTCACCGTCGACTTACCGAATTGTCGAACAGATTTCGATTATCTCGAATTCAGTCGGCGCGCAGCCGGCACGACATCGGGAAGAACCTCAGGTGAAAGCCGATGACAAGTATTTAGAAATGCTGGCAAAGGCTTCCGCTCGGCTGATAGAGTTTTTCCCCGATTGGAGCGTGGAAACTTTGAGTTTGCAAGGCTCACCAGCGCGGGAAGTAATCCGTCAATCCAAAGAATGGAGCGCTGACTTAATCGTCGTCTGCTCGCACGGGCAGACCGCTAAGAATCGGCTCACGCTCGGCTCAATTTCTCAGAAAATTGTCAATGAAGCCGAATGTTCGGTGCGCGTCGTGCGCGGAGAGGCGTGGAAACACGGTTCGCCGAGCCGTCTGTTAATCGGTTTGGACGGGACGAGCGCGGCGCGGGCGGCGGTCGACGTAGTCGCCGGGCGGATGTGGATCATGGGCAGTGAGGTGCGCCTAGTGGTCGCGCTGGATAAATCGCAAAAAAATTCAAAATGGCTGCGTAATTATGTCGAAGATGCGCAGAAAACTTTGGAACGCTCCGAACTTTCAGTCACAGAATCAATTGAGGAAGGCGACCCAAGAGAAATTATTGTTGCGGCGGCGGAAGAATGGGGAGCGGACTGCATTTTTCTCGGTGCGAATGATTCCGACAATTTTTATGAAAATCGTCTCCTCGGCAGCATTTCGACGGCAGTCGTCGCCCGCGCTCACTGCACGGTCGAGATTGTGCGGAAGAAATAACGGACTCGAACCAAAAAATGTTTGATTTTTTGAAATTCGGCAGGAGCGGCAAAATTCATCAAAGTTTTATGGCTGAAGACGAATCGCCGATGGACGGTGAGGTTTTCAGTCTTGAGCGTCTGCAAGGGCGGGCGGCGGAACTTGCCGCGACGCATCGCATTGTTCCAAAGGAAAAACGCGGTTTCGATCTGCTGTCGCGGCTCGAGGACAATAAAAATGAACTGGTCAAGGTCTATCGAGCTCTGAGCGACACGGCGCGGGACGAGCTACTGACACCATCCGCCGACTGGCTGGTTGATAATTTTCACATCGTCGAAGAACAGCTGCGAGAAGTCCGGCAGGATTTGCCGAGCAAATTTTACCGCGAACTCCCAAAACTCGAAAACGGCGCATTTGAAAACTATCCGCGTATTTACCATCTTGCCTATGAGGTCGTTGCCGATACCGACAACCGCCTTGATGCGATCACGCTCGAAGCGTTTCTCGAAGCCTACCAGCAGCATAAGCCGCTCACCATCGGTGAAATCTGGGCGTTTCCCATCTCGCTACGGCTGGCTCTGATTGAAAATCTGCGCCGTTTTGCTATCAGAATTTTGCATGCCCGACTCGAGCGCATGGCCGCCGATACACTCGCCGACGAATTGGACAAATTTACCGGCAAGGAATTCTCCGGCAAAACTTTTGAATTGCTCGCCGAAAACTTCGACGGAGGTCGCCTGACCGAAAAGTTTTCCCGCGCTTTTCTCGTCCAGATTGCCGCCCGGCTGCACGAAGGCGACGATTTCGTCGGATACGAGCTGGAAAAATTGGAACGTCGGCTGCGTCCCGAAGGTGTAACGCTCGAACATCTCTCGCATCAGGAACACAACCGGCAAGCAGCCGCTCAGGTTTCGGTTGCCAATATAATTACGAGCATGCGTTTGCTTTCGACGCTCGACTGGCGCGATTTTTTCGAGAGCGTCAGCCGCGTTGACCGAGTTCTGCGCGAAGAAGATCCGGCAAACGCCTATGGCAAAATGGATTTTGCCACCCGCGACAGCTATCGCCATCACATCGAACGTATCGCCAAACGCACGCAAACGGACGAGATTAAAGTGGCGCGTCAAGCTATTGCATTTGCCGCCGCACATCCCGCAAACGACGAGCGCAGGCGGCACGTCGGCTATTATCTTCATATCGAAGAAGGCTTGGCGATGCTTGAACACTCGGTTAATTGTTCCCGAACCTTGCGCGAACACGTTGAATACTGGCTGCATCGCCGCCCGACTACTTTTTATTTGACGACAATCGCCGCGTTGACAATGTTTTTTCTTATTCTGACTGTTTTTGCTGTCATGCAACCGCCGATTATCTCTTTTTCGGCATGGATTTTTATCGCGCTGTTAGCCTTGATTCCGGCAAGCGAGCTGGCGATAACTTTTGTTAATCGAATAATCAACGCCATCCTCAAACCTCGTCTTTTGCCGAAGATGGATTTGAAAACCGGTATTCCTGAAAAAGCGCGAACCATCGTCGTCGTCCCGACTTTTTTGACCAATAAAGCGACGATCACGGAACTCTGCGGCAATCTTGAAGTTTATCACCTTGCCAATCGGGACAATGAACTTTTCTTCGCCCTGCTTGGCGATTTACAGGACGCGGATGGCGAAACGATGCCGAATGATGCGGAACTGTGCGAATGGACGCGGCAAGTGGTCGCGCAGCTTAATGAAAAATACAAGGCGGGGGAAACAGAGCCGCGCTTCCATTTTTTTACGCGACGGCGTGAATGGAACGCGGGCGAAGGCAAATGGATTTGCCGCGAACGCAAACGCGGGAATCTCCACGAGTTTAATCAGCTTTTGCGCGGCAAGACGGACACGAGTTTTGCTCTGGACGAAGCCGTTGATTTTGAATTTCTAAAAACGATTCGCTACGTCATCACGCTCGATGCCGACACGCAGCTGCCACGTGATACGGCGCGAAAACTCATCGGAACGATTGAGCATCCTTTGAATCGTCCGGTTTTCGACGAGAAAGTTGGGCGTGTGACGGAAGGGTACGCAATCTTACAGCCGCGCATCGAAATCAGTTTGACTAGCAGTCTGCAAACCACCTTTGCTCGGATTTTTTCGGCGAGCAAAGGCTTCGACCCATACACGACCGCCGTTTCGGACATTTATCAGGATTTGTTTACCGAGGGCAGTTTCGTCGGCAAAGGTTTGTATGACGTTGACGCTTTTGAAGCCGCGCTCGACCGGCGGATTCCCGAAAATAAACTGCTCAGCCATGACCTTTTTGAAGGTCTCTACGCCCGCGTCGCCCTTTTAACGGACGTTGCGCTTTATGACGACTATCCTTCTACTTACGAATCCTACGCCAAGCGCAATCATCGCTGGACGCGCGGTGATTGGCAGATAGCTCGTTGGCTTTTGCCGTTCGTGCCAAACGCGGACGGGCGAATTGTGCGGAATCATCTTCCCCTGATTGCCCGTTGGAAAATCCTCGATAATCTGCGCCGCAGTTTGCTCGCGCCGACGCTTCTTCTGTGGCTCTTTTCAGCGTGGACTTTGACGATTATTTCACCGCTTGCGGCCGAGCTTTTCGTATTGATTATATTGACTGCGCCGCTTTATCTGCACGTGGCGACGGCTTCGATTCGGCCGACGGAAAGTGATCGATGGAAACACGCCCTGATACATTTTTCGAATCTTTGGGTTGATGTCAAAACGATAGTAACCCATATGTTTTTTCGTTTCGCGTTTCTCGCGCATGATGCCGCGTTGACGATTGACGCGGGATGGCGCGTCGCGTATCGTAAATTGATTTCGGAAAAACGCCTGCTCGAATGGGTTACGGCGGCGCAGAGCGAACAATTGAGCGGCAAGAATTTGAGCAGTTATTTTCTATTTATGGCGGCTTCGCCCATTATTTCGCTCATAATCCTTGCACTCGCCGCCGTTTTTCATCCGGCAAATTTGATCGTCGCCGTGCCGTTTTTGCTTTTGTGGGCGATTGCTCCTTTTATCGCGTTTCGCCTGAGCCTTCCGCGAATCGAATATGCGGGAATAAAAGAACTCGGGGCAAACGATATTAAATGGCTGCGACTCGCGGCGCGGCGGACGTGGCGATATTTTGAAACTTTCGTCGGCGAACGCGAACATTGGCTCCCGCCGGATAATTTTCAGCAAGACCCGCAAGACGTCATCGCGCACCGCACGTCGCCGACTAACATCGGTTTACTCCTGCTTTCGACGCTCGCGGCGCGGGATTTCGGCTACACGGGAACGCTCGAGGCTATAGAGCGTATCGAATTAACCTGCATGACGCTTGAACGGCTGGCGCGTTTTCGCGGGCATTTTTATAACTGGTATGACACGCAAACTTTAGAGCCGCTCGTGCCTCAATACATTTCCACCGTTGACAGCGGCAATCTCGCCGGACATCTGATTGCCGTGGCCGAAGGCTGTCGGGAATTCGCCGATGAACCGCTTTTCGGCGAGCGCACACTGAAGGGTTTTTTGGACACGATCGATTTTCTTAAAAGTGAAGTCGAGCAGATCGAAAAAAAGAATTTAATAACCGCGTCCACCGAACTAAAAACTATTAAGACCGCCGTTGGAGATTGCGAAAATATTCTCAGTAAAGACCTGCCTGTAGATCAAAATGAATGGCAATCCCTTTTTGCCGTATTGACGATGAACGGTGAAGTGATAGCAGAAGTTATAAATAAAACCCCCGAAATACTTCAAGAATTTTCGGAATTAATGTTCTGGACGACGGCCCTTATGGGCTTGGCCAAAAATTACGACCGCGACTTGCAGATGCTGATGCCGCCGGATCCCGCGAATGGAAGAACAGAGCAAGTTGAAACGGCGCGACAAAATTTCAGGGCGCGAGTAGAAAGCATTGCCGTCTTCTGCCGGCGCATTTGTGACGAAATGGATTTCTCGTTCCTTTACGACGACGAGAAAAAAGTCTTAACGATCGGCTATCGTCCGACTGAGAACGTGCGGGACAATTCTTTTTATGACTTGCTTGCCTCCGAAGCGCGGCTGGCAAGTTTTATAGCCGTTGCGTCCGGCGACGTTGACCAGGAACACTGGTTTCGGCTCGGTCGTGGGCTCGTCGGCTCAAAAGGCAATCGCTCGCTCGTCTCGTGGTCAGGCACGATGTTTGAATATCTGATGCCGCTGCTTGTAATGCAGAATTACGAACGCACTTTGCTCGATGAAACTTACCGGGCTGTTGTCCGGCGGCAAATCGAATACGGCGAAGAAAACGGTATCGCGTGGGGCGTTTCCGAATCGGCTTACAATGCACGCGATTTGCAGCTCAATTATCAATACGCGCCCTTCGGCGTTCCCGGACTTGGTTTAAAACGAGGCCTTGCCGCAGACCTCGTGGTTGCTCCCTACGCGACCGCGCTTGCGTTACCATTTCAGCTAAAAGCGGCCATTGCGAATCTGCGACGACTTGCCAATGAAGGAATGTTCGCACGCTACGGTTTCTTCGAAGCGATGGATTATACGCAAAGTCGGCTTCCGCCGAAACAGGCTTCCGCCCGCGTCGAAACCTATATGTCGCATCATCAGGGTATGATTATCGTCGCGCTCGATAATGTCTTGCACGACAATGTGATGCAAAAACGTTTTCACCGCGCGCCGATGGTCGAATCCGCAGATCTTCTCCTTCAGGAACGCGTACCGCGCTTTACTGAAGAAGCGGAGCATCCGCCGGATGCCGAGGTACTGCGCGGTAGCCGTAACGATCGCTCCCGTGCTCTCGTTTCTCCGATTCCGCGCCGATATTCCTCGGCAAATCAACCGACTCCACAAGTTTGTCTTTTATCAAACGGCAATTACACAGTGATGCTGACAACAGCAGGAAGCGGTTTTTCGCGTTGGGATAACCGGGCGGTGACGCGATGGCGCGAAGATGTAGTTCGTGACGATTCGGGACACTACTTCTACCTTCGCGACGTGCGAAGCGGGGCAATCTGGTCGAGCGGTTTTCAGCCGACACTGCGGGAGCCGCAGGATTATAAGGTAATTTTTACCGAAAGCAAAGCAGAATTCAGGCGGCGCGACGCAGGAATTTCTACGCACACGGAAATTATCGTGGCGACCGAAGATAACGCTGAACTACGTCGTATCACCGTGACTAACGAATCGAGCCGGACCCGTGAAATCGAAGTCACAAGCTATGCCGAAATCGTTCTTAATGAACAAGCCGCCGACGAGTCGCATATGGCGTTCAACAAGATGTTTGTGGAAACAGAATATATCGCTGGGCAACAAACTATTCTTGCCCGCCGACGCCCGCGTTCCACCGAAGAGACCGAAGTTTGGGGAGCGCAGACCGTCGCCGTTACAGGCAACACAATCGGCGAAATCAATTTTGAAACCGACCGCTTGCAGTTTCTCGGTCGCAACCGAACCGCTCAAAATCCACTTTCGGTTTCCCGCGATACCGAAAAAGCTGGAACTGCTGGGGCAACGCTCGATCCTATTTTCAGTTTGAGTGTCCGCGTTTCGATTGAGCCGGGCGAATCGGCGATTTTGGTTTTTTCAACCGTCGTGGCCGACTCGCGCGAAAAAGCGCTCATCTTGTCCGATAAATACCGCGACGCAAACGTCTTTGATCGTGCCGAAAAACTCGTGTGGACCCGCTCGCAAGTCGAACTGCGTCATCTCGGAATCTCAACCGCCGAAGCCAATCTCTTTCAACGTCTCGCCGGACACCTTATATACGAGGACGAAACTTTGCGCCCGCGTCCGCGAGTCTTGAAACTCAACAAAGGAACACAGAAGGATTTGTGGAAATACGGCATTAGCGGCGATTTGCCGCTAATGATCGTTCGCGTCAGCGAGGGCAAAGACGCGCGATCCGGCATTCGCCAAATCTTGCGCGGACACTCTTATCTACACGGTAAAAAACTGATGTTCGATTTGCTGATTTTGAACGACCAGCCGGCCAGTTACGAGCAATCGTTCAACGAAGATCTGCAGGCGATGATTCGTTCAGGCGGTATGCAAACCCAAATGGATACGCCAGGCGGTATTTTTTTGCGGCGCACAGATATTATGACAGAAGCCGACCGTATTACGCTTCACACGGCGGCGCGTGTCTGCTTCGTTACAGAACGCGGAACGCTCGAAGAAGAACTGGCGCGAAACACCAGGGAAACGGAACTTCCGCCTCTGTTTATCCAGCAAAAATCTTCACGGGTTTATGCCGACCCAGCAGAAATCGTCCCCAAAATCGTGTTCGCCAATGAATTGGGCGGTTTCGCCGAGCAGGGAAGTGAGTATTGCATAAAGCTCGAAAGAGACAAATCAACCCCCGCGCCGTGGACGAACGTTATTTCCAATGAAAAGGGTTTTGGCTTCTTGACGACAGAAACGGGTTCGGGCGTAACCTGGTCAAATAACAGCCGGGAAAATCGCCTGACCGGTTGGTCAAACGACGCTGCCAGTAATCCGCCGCCGGAATGCGTCTTTTTGCGGGACGAAGAAACCGGCAGTTTCTGGACGCCGACCGCGCTTCCAATCCGTGAGAACTCGCCTTATTTGATAACCCACGGGAGCGGGTTTTCAATCTATGCACACACGAGTCACGGCATCGCTCAGGAACTACTAGTTTTCGTGCCCATTGACGGAAATGTCAAAATCTCTCGCCTCCGGCTGAAAAATATCACTGCACGAACGCGCCAAATCTCGGCAACCTATTTCGCGGAACTAGTTCTTGGCGTTAATCGGGATCAATCAGCACCGTTTGTCATTACGGAAATTGACGCGGTAACCGGGGCAATTCTGGTGCGGAACCCCTATAACAATGAGTTTGCCGATCGAGTGGCTTTCGTCGCAACCAGCGCGGAAATGCGGACATGGACCTGCGACCGTCAGGAATTTATTGGGCGTAACGGGACTTTGGCTCGTCCCGCCGCGATGCTTCGCACAAATCTTTCTGGAGCAAACGGAGCGGGACTTGATCCGTGTGCCGCGATCCAAACCGATATCGAGATTCAACCCGGCGAAACCCGTGAAATTGTTTTCGTGCTCGGCGAAGAAGATTCCCTTGAAAATGCTCGACACAGCGCCGAGCTCTTCCGTCAAAAACGGATTGTCGGCGAGGAATTTAGCAGCGTCAAGGAGTTTTGGAATAAAACTCTAAACGCGATTCAGGTGAAAACCCCCGATGGCGCCATGAATATAATGATGAATCGCTGGCTGCTTTATCAAACGCTGGCGTGCCGGTTCTGGGCGAGAACCGCGTTTTATCAATCGAGCGGGGCATTCGGTTTCCGCGACCAACTACAGGATTCAATGGCGCTTGTTTACACCCGGCCCGATTTAGCGCGGGCCCATATTTTACGTGCTGCTGCGCACCAATTCAAAGAAGGTGACGTGCAGCATTGGTGGCACGAACCGTCAAACGCGGGAACGCGGACGCGCATTTCCGACAATTTGATTTGGCTCGTTTACGTTGCTTGTTTTTACGTCGAGAAAACGGCTGACGCGAGTATTTTTGATGAAGTCGTGTCGTTTCTCGACGGGCGGGTTTTAGCAACCGGCGAGATGGAAACGTATCTTCGACCGGTTGTTTCGGGTGAAACCGCAACCGTTTTTGAACACTGCGTTCGCGCCGTCGAAAAAAGTCTGGCGATGGGCGTACATGGTTTGCCGCTCATCGGCGCGGGCGATTGGAGCGACGGTTTGAATCGAGTCGGCAGCGCGGGCAAAGGCGAAAGCGTTTGGCTCGGCTGGTTTCTGGCAAAGAGTCTGGGAGATTTCGCCGAAGTTTGCGACGCACGCAATGAAGCGGAACGCGCTGAAAAATACCGCTCTCACGCTAAACTTCTTATCAAGAATCTCGAAAAAAACGCCTGGGACGGCGATTGGTATCTCCGCGCTTTTTTCGATGACGGAACGCCGCTCGGCTCGCGCCAAAACGACGAGTGCCAGATTGATTCGATCGCCCAAAGCTGGAGCGTGATTTCCGGCAAAGGCAAAAAAGAACGCTCGGAACAGGCGATGCAATCGGTTGTTGAGCGTCTGATAAAGCGGGCTGAAAAACTTGTCCTACTGCTCGATCCGCCATTCGATAAAAGCACGCTCGAACCGGGCTACATAAAAGGTTATCCGCCCGGAATTCGGGAAAACGGCGGGCAATACACTCACGCCGCCGCGTGGACGATTATTGCTTTCGCTCTTTTGGGTGACGGTGACAAAGCGTTTGAGATTTTTTCGCTTTTGAATCCGATAAATCACACCCGAACAAGCGAAGATATTGCCCAATACAAAACCGAACCTTACTCAGTCGCGGCTGATGTTTATTCCAACCCGCAGCACGTCGGGCGCGGCGGCTGGACGTGGTATACGGGCGCCGCTGGCTGGCTTTATCGCGCGGCGCTCGAAAACATTCTCGGCTTTCACAAATACGGCGCAAGTTTAGTAATCGAACCGTGCATTCCGCACTATTGGAAAGAGTTTGAAATTACTTATCAATATAAAACCGCGACCTATCACATCAAAGTCGAAAACCCGCACGGCGTTTGCGGCGGTTCGTTAGAAATTGAAGCGGACGGCGAAACGCTTTCATCGGATCGGATTGAACTTGTTGACGACGGACTGACGCACGACGTGCGGATAATTCTTGGAGATGCGGCGAATAAAGAAACTACCGAAGAAATTCGCCAGGCGAATAAAGTTTGAGAACCCCTGGATGAGATTAAATTGATGGCAGCAAAAACGAGAGACTATTATGAAGTTTTGGGCATCAGCCGAATGGCTTCGGAAAACGAAATCAAAAAAGCGTATCGCAAGCTCGCCCGCACGTCTCATCCTGACTTAAATCCCGGCGACAAGGCGGCGGAAGAACGCTTTAAAGAGTTGCAGGAAGCCAACGAAGTTCTCTCAAATCCCGAAAATCGTAAGAAATACGATAAATACGCTGACAAATGGCGTTATGCCGAGCAGTTTGAAGCCGCCGAAGCAGCAAATGCCGCCGAACGACAAACACAGCCGGGACGCGAAAATTCCCGTGCAGATGGCGCGCGAACCGGCGGATTCGATTTTAACGACTATGAATTCGGCGGTTTCGAGGAACTTTTTAATCGCGGCGGACGAACGCGCCGCCAGCCGACACGCGGGCGCGACGTTGAAGCGACTTTGGAACTCGTGCTCGAAGACGCGCATCGCGGGGGGCGAACGACGCTTCAGATAAAGGCGACGGACATTTGCCAGACCTGCGGCGGCACGGGTGTAGTCGAAGGAAACAGAATTTGCCCGACTTGCTGCGGCGCCCGGCAGGTTTTAAATACGAAACCGATTGAAGCCAACATTCCCGCCGGAGTGCGCGACGGCGCGACTCTGCGGCTTGCTGGACAAGGCGGAACAGGCGCGGCGGGAACACCGGCAGGCGACCTTTACCTGCACATACGATTTCGCCTTCATCCGGTTTTTACGGTCAGGGGCGACGATGTTGAAACGGAGATTACGATTGCACCGTGGGAAGCAGTTTTGGGCGCGGCGGTTCAAGTTCCGACGATTGAAAACTCCGTTGAAATGAAAATTCCGGCGGGCGCGCAAAGCGGCGGACGACTTCGCCTCCGAAACCAGGGCTTAAACAAACGCGGCGGTGGACGCGGCGACGAATACATTCGTTTGAAAATCGTCGTCCCAAAGGATGTCGGCGACGAGGAAAAACGTCTTTATGAAGAACTGCGCCGGATTTCAAATTTCAAGCCGCGCAATACAAATCAAACGAAAGGAGAAGGCGAAAAATGACGATGGATTTCGTGAGAATTAGCGATTATGATCTGGACGAGCCGCTCACGGTGGCAATGGTCGCCGAAATAACCGGAGTGCGCGTATCGTTTGTCATCCGACTCGTTCAAGCCGGAATTCTTGAAACAATCAACGAAACAGCCGCCACGCCGGAAACTACGACGCAAAAAGAGCCGGTTTTGCTGCCGCGTCGCGCCGTTTTGCAGCTCAGGCAAATGCAGAGATTGAGACGCGATTTGGGCGTGAACTCAGCCGGAGCGAGCGTAATTCTCGACCTCGTTAAACAAATGGAAGAGATGAAGCGCGAAATTGCACGAATGCAAGCCGGTTTCAGCAAATGACCCGGAACGTTTTTCAAGGGAGTCCGCAATTATGACGCGCGTCTTCAGACACCGAATAATTTAGCGGTTGCCGCTTTGTATCCCCGATCCCTACCAAAATTCCTCCGCCTTTTGGGTTTATGATTTCCGCATCTCGTCAATCATTATTTGAACCGTCTGCTTCAGGTGCGCGGTTACGGCTTGATATTTTGCCTCGTCGTCCGTCGAAGCGTCAACAATTTCCTTCGGGTAAAACGGCTTGCCGAAACGCACCTTTACTTTTGCGAGACTGATTTTGTTGGAACTGCGCGCCCAGACTTTGTAAAGCTCGTCGAGAGCGACGGGAACAATCGGCAGATCGAGTTCAGTGGCGAGAATCGCCGCGCCTTTTTTGAATTCGTTCAGGTCGCCGTCGAAAGTGCGTTCGCCTTCCGGGAAAATATTCAAAACCTTGCCGCGTTTCAAGCCGGTCGCGCTCGCTTTTATCGCTTTTAGTAATTGCGTGTCGGGGTCAATCGGGATGACGTTAATCAGCCCCGCGACAGACTGCATAAAGCCCGATTGGAAATATTCGCTCGCGCCGGCGGAGAAAGTATTTTTCATAACGTCATACGTATACGCACCGGAGACGATAAACGGGTCTAAATAACTCTGGTGATTCGGGCAAACGAGAAACGGGCGTTTGATTTTTGAAATTTCTTCCGCGCCTGTTACTTCCAAACCGAGAAGAATCCGGCTCAATAAACCGACGGTTTTGAGAAACGTAAAAGCGATGGGCGCGACAATCGGGTGGTCGCGCAAAATGCCCTGCACTTCCGGCAGATTGTCGTCCGTTTCCGAAACGATTTTGCCCCAATTGAAATCCGTGCCGACGACTTCGGCCTTGACATCGCCGGTCATTTCCCGCGTGAGCTTGACGACTTCGCCAACGGTCAAGGCGTTGGCGCCTCTGTCCGAATCAAACTCAATATTAAACGCCTGTTCCAAAGACGCGAAAACTTCGGCGCGGGAAAGGGAATCAAGACCTAAATCAATTTCCAGACTCATTCCGGGGTGAATTTTCTCGACATCCGCCGCGTTTTGTTTTATCGCTTTGATTAAAGTTTGCCCAACATTCGACGCGAGCATTGCTTCGTCTTCGGCCGTAAAATTCCACTGCTTTTCAGCGGGCGAGTCTTTCGTGTCGTAGCCGTTTTCGTCGATCTCCTTTTGCAGTTCAAAGCGTTTGATTTTTCTCGTCGCCGTGCGCGGCAGGGGTTCGGAGCGGACGACGTAATCGCGGACGCGCTGGTATTCGGGCAATTGCCGACCCACATCGTCGAGTTCAAAACGAATCGCTTCGCGCGAATTAGCAATGTTGTTTTGTTTTAGATAAGCAAAATCGGGAACGACGATGGCGATGAGTTTTTCCGCTCCCGCGAGATTTGACGGTTCGTCTTTTACACCGAGAATGCAGACTTCTTCGACAAACGGCGTTTTCGAGTATTGAACTTCCAAATCTTCGGGATGAACTTTTTTTCCGTTCGGCAAAACGATAACGTCCTTTGAACGCCCGACGATAAAAAGATGTCCCTTTTCGTCAAGTTTTCCCAAATCGCCCGACTTAAACCAGCCTTCTTTGGTGAAAGCATCTTTAGTCGCTTCCTCGTTTTTGTAATAGCCCTGAAAGACCATTTTGCCTTTGATTAAAATTTCGCCCGCGCCTTCGTCGTTTAATTCGCCGAGTTTTATTTCCGCGTAATTTACGGCAGTTCCGACCGAACCGACGACGTTGTCTTCAAAGCGCGTCGCCGTTACCGCGCCGCTTGTTTCTGTCAAACCGTAGCCTTGAATCAATGTAAAACCGAGCGCGTGATAATCGCGGGCAATGTTTTCGTCGAAACGCGAACCGGCGGAAATCGTGATGTTTAATTTGCCGCCGAAACCGTCGTGAACTTTTTTGAAAAACGTCCGTCCAAGATTGATATTAAACTTGTCGCGCAAGAATCCGTTGGTCTTGAGCATCTTGTCGAAAAGCCAGCGCACGGGAAACAACCGGGCGGCAACGCCGTCGAAAATCTTTTTGTGAAAAAGATACCAGAGACGGGGAACGCCAGTTAAAACCGTGATTGTTCGGGTTTTGAAAGCCTTCTCCAGTTCGGCGGGTGCGAGTTCTTTAACGTAACAAATCGTGCCGCCGATAATGGTAATCACCCACAAATTAACCACCTGGGCGAAAACGTGAAAAAGTGGCAATACGCTCAGAACCACTTCGTTTTCGGAAATGTGCATCACCTCTTGACAGCCCGTCGCTTCGTAAAAAATGTTGCCGTGCGTTAAAGGAGCGCCTTTTGGTGTGCCGGTCGTCCCGCTGGTATACATCAAAACCGCCATATCTTCCGGTTTTGCGGGAGTCGGTTGTTTATCGTAATCCGCCGGGCGCGGAGTTTTTGCCCAATCGGAAAACTGCTGAAAAACGTCTGCCGATGTTGGGTTTTGGGTTTCAGTTTTTGAATTTTCCGTTTCGTGCTTCGTCCTTTTTCCTTTGTTTTTCTCTTCGCCGTTGAGCTGTTGCGGTGAGATGTTTTCCTGGTCTTGCAAAACTACAACGGGAATCTTTTTCCCAGTTCGTTCTTCGAGCTGGTGAAAAACTTTTATAAAATCCTCGCCCACGAACGCCATTTTCGCTTCGGAGTTTTCAAAAAAATTGTTGATTGTTTCAATTTCGCCGTGCGGGTCGATTGGAACGCAAACCGCGCCGCGAAAGAGAATTCCGAGATACGCGATCGCAAAATTTTGTTGTTTTGGTATCAAGCGGGGTTGACCAATCCCACAAACAGCAAACGAGTGCCGGTTGCCCCGCCCGGAAAGGCGAAGTAACCGGGCGGCAGCAGCACAAAATCCAAAACTCCGGTAAACGGTGAAAACAGTTTTTATGCAGTGTGAACGGCAACTAGGGTTGCCTCACGAGTCGGAGCTTTCGGAAGCGTCAATTTCAAAATGCCGTCCTTCAAATCGGCTACGACGTTTTCCGGATCCACCGCGTTATTGAGCGTCAATTGACGGAAAAATCGATTGCTGCGCCATTCGCTTAAAACGGTGTTCTCATTTTCTTTTTTCGCGTGCCCTTCGGTTTTGCCGCTCAAAATCAAAAGATTGTCCTTGACGCTGATTTCGATTTCCTCGGGACGGAAGCCGGGAACGAGGGCGCAGACGTTGAACTGCTCGTCGGTTTCGGTAATTTCGACCGGCACGGGCAGCAGAATTTCCGATTCAGCTTTAAGCCAATCTTCGACTTCCTTGCCGAACTCTCCGCCGCGTTTTTGGAAAAATTCATACGCTTTATGCCCCGTTATTTTGGTTAAATCCGCGAGCCGCTCAAACATCTTTTCGGCTTCGACAAAAATCGGCGAAAAATTGCTTTTGTCTTGAGCGGTTGGCGCGGTCAACGTCGTGTCGTTTTTCCCGCCAACTGTTTCGACGGAAGTTTTTTTCTCTGTGTTCATTATTAAATTCTCCTAATTTTATAATTAAAACCAATTGGCTTTACTCGGATATAAGTGCAAACGGCGTTCCGAGGGTAGGTTTCAGCAAATGTCTCAGCAAACCGACACTTTAATGATTTTAAGTTTTTTAACTTAAAGAAAGGTTCACGAAACAACGAAAAAATTCGCGGTCAGGTGCGAAAGTTTTCGTTGTTTGATGGTAAAAGACGATTTGTTCAAATGTAAATCGTCATAACGCACATGGAACGCCGCTTGCATTGAGAGAGTGTGAAAAGAGTTGATTCAAAAACTGAAAATCAATTTCTGAATCAAAAAAACCGATGAAACAAATCAAAATCGCACCGTTTTTGGCCGGAAAGTAGAATGCAACAGGAGAAACTAAAGAAAAAACTGATTGGAATTAAAGTAGTTAAACGCCAAAACGTCGCATTGCCTTCCACCGTCACGCCGAATGTCGTGAACTGCGATCGCGCGTCTTTCCGCAAAAATGCCGAGCGCGTGCTTGCCGGGCTCGTGACCGACTGGGTGCTTAAACGGCGCGAGGGGCGGCGCGTTGAGGAAATCAAAAACATCCGTAGCTTTTTCTGCGACCCGAAAAGCGAAATGGACGATGACTTTTTGAGGTTGGAAATTATATCGAACAGGGAAAAATCTCGCAAGATGCTGCTCAAATCGCCGCAGAAAAAGCGAATCATAACGTCGAAACTTTAAGAAGGGAAGGTTAAAGAAAATGGAAAATATAAACGACAACATCGAGAATTACGATAAAACCTGCGCTCACATTCCTTGTCAATGTTTACCCGAAATAGACGGTGATTATTGCAGTCCGGCGTGCGAAAAGGCTGGCAGTTCAACCGATTGCTCCTGCGGACACGACGAATGCCGCGTACAAGCTTAAAGACTGTGAAGGTTAAGACAATGCCGAGAGTCAGAGAAGAACTCGATGCCGATTTGTTAAAATTAAATGAGTTGGCAGCGGATGAAACCGCCGAAAACCGACACGAAATCGCTTGCCGCGTGTGCGGAAGATCGCTGTATGTTGACGCGCAGACGCTAGTCGATTTCGAAAGAGATTTGGAACACGATTTAGACAATCAATTTATCTGTTTTGAATGCAAGCAGCAGGAATACGAAGATTCAGTCTTCGAGTAAATTTCCATTGCGAGAGCGAAATATGTTTGAACCGAGAGAACACGAAAACAGATTTTTACACATCCTGCGCTGGATGGCGCGGGCGGCAAGCGTAGTTTGTCTGGCGATAGTTTTTCTTTTCTTTTTGGCCGAAGGGATAAATTTCGGTGAGATTGCCGCGAAGGAATGGATTGGACTGCTTTTCTTTCCCGTCGGCGTTTTCACCGGCTTGGTGCTGGCGTGGCGCAAAGAAGGTTTGGGCGGAGCCATCGCTCTCGGCAGCGTTTTGGGAGTTTACCTCATCTACGGCTGGCTTTTAAGCGGAAAAATCTGGCAAGGCTGGGCGTTCCTGCCGTTTCTTTTGCCCGCTGTTTTATTTTTGACGTATTGGTTTTTTTCTTCGCTGAGCTTATCGCACAAAACGGAAAACTGAACCGCTAATTTTTGGACATTGTTTGATGATATTGCAGCAAAAAGCAGATATTTCCATCAACTCAGCGCAAGGTTTGACTAAGGCTGAAGTTGAAGTAAGAATGCGTCGAGGCGAGATAAATATAGTAGCGGAAAGAACTAGCCGGACTTATAGCGAAATATTACACGCCAATATCTTTACTTTGTTCAATGCTATATTGGGCGTTTTGTTGGCGCTGATATTAATCTTTGGATCAATAAAAGATGCGTTTTTCGGATTAGTTCTTATAATCAACCCCCTCATTGGCATTATCCAAGAAATCCGGGCAAAAATAATGTTGGATCGACTGGCATTACTTAAGCCTAACGTTCATGCATTGCGCGATGGACACGTTTTAGAAATTGCCACAGAACAAATAGTTCTGGACGATGTTATAGAACTTAAAACCGGAGATCAAGTAATAGTGGATGGTAAAGTTCTTATTTCCGAAAGCTTAGAAATCGATGAGTCACTTTTGTCGGGTGAGTCAATGGCAATAAAAAAAAGCAGAACGACAAAATTTATTCCGGCAGTTTTGTTGTCGCAGGAACGGGAAAGTTTAAGGTGACACAAGTCGGAACGCAAACCTTCGCCCAAAAGTTGATGACAGAAGCTCGCCAATTTACTTTAACCCAGTCTGAGCTTGTAAGCGGTATAAACAAGTTTTTACGCTATATTATTTGGGCCATGGTAATAACTACCCCTCTTTTGTTTATCACTCAATATCGAGCTTTTGGTTCAATCCGTAACGCCTCCCCTGTGGCGGTCGCGGGATTGGTCGGTATGGTTCCTCAAGGCTTGGTATTGTTAACCAGCATTGCATTTGCGGTGAGTGTGATTAGATTGAGTCGCCGTAAAGTTTTAGTGCAACAGCTTTCTGCAGTCGAAGGGTTGGCTCGAGTTGATATAATCTGTTTCGATAAAACTGGCACCTTAACCAAAAATGAAATAGTGTTCCATAGTTTAGAGAAACTTGATCAGCAAAGTAATATCGAGTCAGTGTTGCGTGCATTTGGTGCAATTTCCTCTCCTAACGCAACATTATTAGCTTTAGCCACAGCGTTTCCAGCAAACAAACAAACAACCGTAAAAACCATCGTTCCTTTTTCTTCTGAACGAAAATGGAGCGCGATAAGTTTTAATAAAGAGAAAATATGGATTTTAGGAGCACCTGAGGTGTTAATAGGCGAACTGTCCAATCAACAATTCCTATTACCTAAAGTGGCTGCATGGGCAGAAGCGGGCTATCGTGTTTTACTGCTTGGTTACGCTAAAGAATTAATTACATCAAGAGAACTTCCTGATGAATTTTTACCGATAACTTTTTTGCTTTTCGAGGAACAAATCAGAGAAGATGCCCAAGCGACTTTGGAATATTTTGAAAAACAAAATATCACAATAAAAATTATTTCAGGCGACAATCCAAAAACTGTTGCTTCAGTATCTACACGTGCTGGTTTAACTGGTTTCGGGGAAGCAATTGATGCCCGCAACTTACCCGAGGACCTTGAACATTTGAGCCAGATAATGGAAAAGCACTCCGTGTTTGGTCGGGTAAAGCCCCAACAAAAACGAGAGATGGTTAAAGCTTTGCAAGCTAAAGGTCATGTCGTGGCCATGACAGGAGATGGAGTTAATGATGTGCTGGCAATTAAGGAAGCTATCCTTGGCATAGCAATGGGTAACGGTGCGCCGGCAAGTAAAGCAGTGGCTGAAATTGTTTTACTAGATAGCAAATTTTCTACTTTACCTCTGGTCATGGCAGAAGGTCGTAAAGTAGTAGCCAATATTGAGCGAGTAGCTAACCTCTTTCTAACTAAAACCGTTTATATTACGCTATTAGTAGTCTCGGTAGGATTATTCTTTTGGCCCTTTCCTTTCTTGCCCCGGCACCTGATGCTTATCGACGGTTTAACAATAGGTATCCCATCCTTTTTTCTTGCTTTGGCTCCTAATACGCGACGTTATCGTCCTGGATTTACCAGCCGGGTACTGCACTTTGTTATTCCAGCCGGATTGATTGCGGCAGCCGCTACCTTTGCTACATACTGGATTACGCGTATTCAGGTTGCGGATCACTCTGAACAGTCCACAACTGCTGCTCTACTAGCACTGATATTGGTTGGTTTTTGGGTGTTGAGTATTTTGTCTCGGCCTTTGACGTTTTGGCGAAAAGTTTTACTCAGTAGTATGCTAGGGTTTTTCCTACTAGTAATATCGTTTCCATGGACTCGTATGTTTCTTGCGTTAGAAATTCCAAGCTTTCTAATCCTTTCAGAAACGGTGTTGATAACGGCTATTTTCATTGGGTCATTGGAGTTATTACTTAGATCCAGTAAAAATTTAACTGATTGGGATAATATAAGCGAATAGAGAACTCTCTCTAGAGGCATTCTGGTAGTCCGTGCGAGTTCCGTCGTAATATCGGTAAATAAAGCATTGGAATCTTTCGGTAAAGCCCGCAAAGAAATTTGCTGGGAGGTGCTCGCTAAGGGAAACTGTGGCTTTTGCTGATGTGCCCGCGGCCCGGGCCACAAATCATCTAAAACCAGCCATGACAACCCCTTCAAAACGGTAGATGCAATATTTTTACCCAGTCTTAACGATCGTTTTTGACAAACTAGAAAAAGATCAACTTTCTGACCTGACACGAGAAAACGCTTTTGCAATCTCAACGATAATGACGGGCAAAATTATTGAGCTCAATATCACCAGCCAATCAATATTATTCGGCGGAACAGTATTGAGGATTTTCGTTAAAGGCTCGAAATAAACCGCGAGCAGTTGAAGCCCGATGACGATTGCGGAAGAGCCAAAGATAAACGGATTGCTAAAAAATCCAGCGAAGGCTGATCGTGTTTGCGAACGGCAGTTAAAAAGATGACCGAGTTGCGAGCCAACCAAGGCTAGCAGTGTTACGGTTTGTGCATGAGCACCTGCTCCGTAGATATGCAACGCCCAAAAATACGCGGTGAGCGTGATGCCGGCGAGCATCGCGCCCTGCCAGGAAATCAAAAATAAAAAACTACCCGACAATAAATTTTCCTGCGGCGAATGCGGGCGGCGGCTCATCGTATCCGCTGACGGCGGTTCGACGGCCAGAGCCAGCGCCGGGAAAACGTCCGTCACGAGATTGACCCAGAGAATTTGCAAGGGAAGTAAAGGAAGGGGTAATCCCGCGGCGATCGGCACGAAAATCACCAGGATCTCGCCGAGATTATGGGAAAACATGAGATGCACGAATTTGATAATGTTGGCGTAAATCGCACGTCCGCCTTCGACGGCTCTGACGATCGTAGCGAAATTATCGTCGGTTAAGACAATATCGGCCGCTTCTTTAGCGACTTCTGTGCCACTTCCCATCGCTACCCCGATGTCGGCGCGTTTTAGGGCGGGTGCGTCGTTTACACCGTCTCCCGTCACTGCGACGATCTCACCCGCCTTTTGCAGAGCCTCGACGATGCGAAGTTTGTCTTCGGGCGACACGCGAGCGAAAACGTGAACCTGACTTGCCATTTGTGCGATCTCCTCTTTGTCAGAGTTTGCCAAATCATCGGAATGAAGTGCGAAAATATCCGCGCCCTGACTTAAATTTAATCGAAGCGCGACGGCGCGGGCGGTGTTTATCTGGTCGCCGGTAAGCATCACAACACGAATTCCAGCGGCTTGCGCTTCGCGGACGGCTTCGGAAACCCCGTCGCGCGGCGGGTCGCTCATTCCGACAAAACCGAGAAAAGTGTAGTCGTTGTCGATTTCCGGATTTTCGGCATCGGTAATGTTTTTATCGGCGAAAGCCAAAACGCGCAACGCTTCGTCCGCCATTTCCTCATTGATCTTTAGAAAATTGCGGCGCGTTTCATTTTCGAGCGGAACGGTTTCCCCGTCTTTTGAAATGTATGTCGCGCAATCGTCCAGCACGACGGCGGGTGCGCCTTTTAGTGCGGCAAACGCTTTCCCGTGCGCAGCTTGCAGAACGGTAATCATCCGCTTGGTCACGGCATCGAAGGGATGCTCGGCCACCTTTCTGTATTCCAATTTTCCACGGCCGACATCGAAACCGAATTTCGCAGCGGCGACGAGCAAAGCCGTTTCGGTAGGGTCTCCGATGGCTTTATTTTCAATCGCATTGTTTGAATCGAGAGAAGCGTCGTTACACAAAAAGCTGACCCGCAACAGACGCGGAAGATTTTCATCCGGCGAGTTTACGCCAGCTTCGGCGTCTCCATCGTATTTGAAATCCGGTGGAATTTTGATTATTTGGTCATTTGCCAGGCGATATTCCTGCACGGTCATCCGGTTTTCGGTGAGCGTTCCCGTTTTATCGGTGCAAATCACCGTCACACTGCCGAGTGTTTCGACCGCAGACAGTTTTCTAACGATCGCATTTCGGCGAGCCATCCGCAAAACACCGAGGGCGAGGATCAAAGTCGTGACTGCCGGCAGACCTTCCGGCACGGCGGCCACGGCGAGGCTGACGGAAACCTCGAGCATCAGCCACAAGTTGTCGCCGCGCATAAATCCGGCGAGCATTACGAGAGCTGCAACTCCCAGCACAACATAGACGAGCTTTTTGCCTAGTTCAGCGAGTTTTCGCTCGAGGGGAGTTTGTTCGGATTTGGTTTCGGCGATAAGTGTCCCGATGCGTCCAAGTTCGGTTTGTTTACCGGTTGCGGAAACTACGGCGAGGGCCCGCCCGGCTACGATCGCCGTGCCGAGATAAAGCATCGAGCTGCGTTCGGCAAGCGGAGAGCCCAATTTAACCTCTTCGATTGTTTTTTCAACGGACACGCTTTCGCCGGTCAGCGTTGATTCGTCGACGCGTAAATTAACGGCTTCAATAAGGCGCGCATCAGCCGGAACGCGATCGCCAGCCGTTAAAACCACGATGTCGCCGACGACAATTTGCGCTGCGTCAAGGATTTGTTCACTCCCGTCTCGCCGAATGCGGGCCGACGTGTGAGCCGCCCGCGTCAGAGCGTTAAGCGCCCGTCCCGCCTGCCATTCAATTGCAAAACCAATAATCGCATTCAGCAAAAGCACGACCAAGATCGCCACGGATTCCAAACGGCTGTCGGTAAACCAGGCGACAATTGCCGCAACTGCCAAAAGCCAAACGATTATGCTCGAAAATTGTCCGAGCAAAATGCTCAGCCAGCCGCGTCCCGCCGATTGTTTAAGCGTGTTTGCTCCATCTCGATCAAATCGAAGCCGGGCTTCGTCGTTCGATAACCCGACCGCCGGATCAACGGTAAGCGAGGCTGTTATTTCTGTGGCGGAATAAGAGTGTGGAGCAGATAGGATTTCATTCAGGGGTTTTGTGTGCCTTTCTGACAGGTTAGAATTCGTATTTTTTGTATCGGTCATGCCTTGATAATTCTAGAGATACCTATAAGTTAACAATCAAAAAAACATAAAGCATGATCCGTTCCGATTTGAGGTTTGCCTTGAACATTCGCAAATCTATTGTCCTCAGTTAAACACAGAACAAATAAAATGTCGCCGCAAAATTCTCTCGGAAAGGCTCGAAGTCGACGGAAAGTAAAAAACTAAACAGACAAAAGAGTCTATCGGCACATGTGAGTAGACTAATAAGATTATACTGGTCAGTAACCGTATTGAAACTACTAGACCGATATTATCGGTATTCTAGGATCAGAGACTAGCTAACTATGCGAGTTATTGGGTATTTTTCTCTTGATTTAAGGATTATTACCCCAGCTCATTTGACCGAGTTGATAGAGATTAAGATAGCGCTAGAAAACCGTTAGAGGATTCACGCGGTAATTTTAAGCGAAGAAGAAAATATATGAAAGCACAAATAAAACTTGGTCGTATCTTCGGGATTGAAATTGGATTGCACTACAGCTGGTTGATTATTGCCGTGCTAATCTCGCTGTCATTGTCGCAATATTTCGGTCAGGCGCACCCCGAATGGAGCGGCGGCGTTATCTGGGCGATGGCGATCGTTACCTCGTTACTGTTTTTCGTCGCTATCGTTTTACACGAACTGTCGCACGCGATGGTAGCAAGAACGAACGGCATACCGGTCCAGTCAATCACCCTGTTTGCTCTCGGCGGCCTGGCGCAGATGGAGAAGGAAGCGGATAATGCGAAGACCGAATTTTGGATTGGGATTTGCGGTCCGATTGCGAGTGCGATTATCGGATTCGTTTGTTTAGGATTGGCGTGGATCCTGGGTTGGACGGTGTTGATTGAACCGGCAACGCCGCTTATGGCAATGCTGGTCTGGCTTGGTTACGTCAACCTCGCGCTGGCAATCTTCAATATGATTCCCGGGTTTCCAATGGACGGCGGACGAGTCTTGCGGGCGATCGTTTGGTGGATTACAGGTAACGCCGCCCGTGCTACCCGCATTGCTTCGGTGACCGGACAATTCCTCGCTTTCGGTTTTATTATTTTCGGATTGTTTCAATTTTTCGGCGGAGCGGGCTTCGGCGGATTATGGATTGCATTTATCGGCTGGTTTTTGCTGACTGCCGCGAAAACCAGCTATGTCCAAAATGAAATGACCGAAAGCCTGCGAGGAGTAAGCGTCGGCGACATAATGATTCGCGATTGTCCCGTTTTAGACAGCCGCAACAATCTGCAAACATTTGTCGAAGATCACCTGCTCAAAACCGGACAGCGTTGTTTTATGGTGACGGAAAACGGAACGCCGGTCGGTCTCATTACACCGCACGAGGTCAAACAATTCGAGCAGAAACTTTGGGCGTTTAAGACGGTCGCGGATGTTATGAGGCCGGTCGAAGGCCTTCACGTTGTCAGCCCTGAAATGCCCGTTGCCGAAGCACTCGAAATTATCGGGCGCGAGGATGTAAACCAGTTGCCGGTGATTTTAAACGGGCGAATCGAAGGAATTATCTCGCGCGACCGGATTTTGAATCATCTCTTAACTCGGCAGGAATTAAATTTATGATTATCGGATTAGAGTTCTCAGGCTGCTTTTTCAGGATTCGAGGGTCATGTCGATGATGTTGCCGATTCCAGGTTTGTGGTGAACACCGTTAAAAAGCATCAATCTTCAACCAAGCACACGAAAAAACAAAAATTTCAACCGTGACAATTTCCACGATTTTCAAGCGTTTTTTCGCAGTCGTTCGCAGTCGGATGATAACAATCGGAACTAAATATCTTTAATAAACGGCAAACGGTGAAGGGAATGCGGGTTGCATATATCAATTTATAAGAAGCGTTTTGGCCTAAAACAAACGTGTCTGGCAAAGGCGCGGATCATTGTTGAAACCGTTCGATAGGGCGAGGTGATTTATGTTTATCAAAGAACTGGAAACGAGCGAATGTTTCGAGATTTTAGCTGAAAAAAGGCTCGGAAGACTGGCTTGTTGTCGTGAAAATCAGCCATATATCGTTCCGTTTCATTTTGTTTATGACGGGCGAAATTCGCTTTACGCTTTTTCCACGCTCGGTCAAAAGATCGAGTGGATGCGGACGAATCCGCTGGTGTGCGTTGAATCTGATGATATTAACAATCAATTTGAATGGACAAGTCTCGTTCTTTTCGGGCGATATGAAGAATTGCCCGAAACTTCTGAATTTGAAGCCGCCCGAAACCAAGCGTATGAATTGCTTTCGAGCCGGGCAATGTGGCGGCAGCCTGCTTTCGCTACTGGAGCTCATCGCCAAATAACGGATGGCAAGCCGATTTATTTCCGTATTCACATCGAAACAATCACCGGACACCGCACCGTTTCCGATGAATCCCACGCGCATCCCATTTTAGAATCGGCGCCAGCGTCATTGAAATGAAAAAGAATTGATGGCTTTCAAAGGAGATTTACCAAATGATGTTCAAGAAACTTGTTTTATGTGCATTTCTAACAACCGTCTTTAGCGTGGCAAATTTCGCCCAGGAAGAAAAACCGGTTCGCGTCGAAACTAATCTGGTGAACGTCAACGTCGCGGTAAGGGACGAAAAAGGCAATTTTGTCGAAAATCTAAAAAAAGACCAGTTCAACGTTTTCGACAACAACTGGAAACAACAAATCGAGTATTTTTCGGCGGAAGACGGTCCCGTTTCGTTCGGCATCGTTTATGATTTGCACCCGACGACAGATGAGCGAACGATTGCCGTTCTCGAGTCCTTGCGGCAATTTACCAAGGAGTTGCATCAGGCGGACGATTTTTTCGTGACGGTTTTTAACGAGCGGGGCAGTCTTACGCTGGATTTTGTGCCGACGACCGATCAGATTAAATCAAATCTGGCGGGAAAATTCGGCGAGCCGAATTCGTTGTACGATGCAATCTACGCGGCGGGCGACAAAATCCGCTCGAGCAAAAATCTAAAACGAACGCTTTTGATTATCACGGATAGTGCCGATCACCACAGCAAGCACAGTTTTTCCGAATTGGAAAGCAAGTTCAAAAGTTTCGACGTGCAGATTTACGCTGTCATTTGGGATGAAGCGGAACAGTTTTCGTATTCCGATATTGTCCGTGACGGCAGGCGGCGCAGCGATATTTCGAGCGACGCGACAACGCTCGATCGCGTGGGCATGCTCGGATTGACGCTGAAAAACGGTGGAACTTCACAAAGCCCGACAGTTCAAAACGCACAGTCACTTTATCGCATTTTTAGCCAAATCGGATTTGAGATGCGAAAGCAATACACGCTTGGCTTTTATCCTGAAATTATTGACGGTAAACAGCATCCACTAAAAATTGTTCTTCGTCCCGCGGACCGGAAAAATAAAGGCTTCGTAATGACTTACCGACTTAGTTATCAAAGTCCGTCGCCGAAACACAACTAGACAGTTGTGCTGAATTTAAGGTTGGCGGGCTGCATAAAAAAATCAAAAAATTATGACGCTAAATACACAAATTATCAGATGCCTAAATTGTCGTGCTAATAACCGTATTTCGACCGGAGAAAAAGATAGGCGCGAACCAATTTGCGGACGCTGCAAGCAACCTTTATCGTTACAAATCTCTCCGGTCACTGTTACCGACGCGAATTTTCAAACTGAAATCGAAAAATCGCCTTTGCCCGTTCTGCTCGATTTTTGGGCGGCGTGGTGCGGGCCATGCCGGATGATTGCGCCCGTACTCGAACAATTGGCAAAAGAATTAAGCGGAACGGTGCGCGTCGGCAAATTGGACGTTGATAAAAATCAACAGACGGCGATGCGTTTTCGTGTGCAGAGCATTCCGACACTGCTAATTTTAAAAGACGGAAAAGAAATTGACCGCATTGTCGGAGCGCAATCGAAAGAAGCGATTTTGCGGCGGCTA
Organism: Pyrinomonadales bacterium; assembly: GCA_038227175.1. Taxonomy (GTDB): domain Bacteria; phylum Acidobacteriota; class Blastocatellia; order Pyrinomonadales; family Pyrinomonadaceae; genus OLB17. The sequence goes on from JBBRPZ010000020.1 coordinate 55,973, forward strand.
CAGCCGTTTGTTAAATGATTTTCAAGTGAGTTTCGGCATCAAACGCCATTTCACCAATTCAACCAGCAATAAATAAGTTGCGGTTGCCGCGCCAAGAAAAACGAAATAACTGACTGGCAGCGGAACGAAACCTAAAATTCCGGCGAGCGGCGAAAAAGGTAATAAAACCGCGATTACAATTACGGTTAGAACCGTCAAACTCAAAGCGCGACTCGGTCGGCTTTTGAACGGATTGCCCGCAGTCCGAATAATAAAAACGACGGCGGTTTGCGTCGCCAATGATTCGACGAACCAGCCGGTGTGAAATTCCTGTTCGCCTGCCTGAAAAAATTTCAGCAAAACGTAAAAGGTCAGGAAATCGTAAATCGAACTTAGCGGTCCAATATACAGCATAAAATTCCGGATAAGTTTGATGTCCCAGTGCTGCGGTTTGCGGACGAATGTATCGTCCACGTTGTCGGTCGGAATCGTCACCTGCGCCAAATCATACAGAAAATTGTTGAGCAGGATCTGGACGGGAAGCATCGGCAGAAATGGCAGAAAAATCGCCGCGCCCGCCATACTGAACATATTGCCGAAATTGGAACTCGTTCCCATCAAAAGATACTTCATCACATTGCCAAAAGATTTTCGCCCTTCGATGATGCCGCGGTGCAGAACTTCCAGACCGGGTTTGAGTAGCACGATTTCCGCCGCGTCCTTTGCCACGTCGGTCGCGGTCGAAACCGAGATGCCGACATCGGCAGTGTGCAGGCTCGGCGCGTCATTGATGCCGTCGCCGAGAAAGCCGACAACGTGACCGCGACGTTTCAGGGCGAGCAAAATGCGGTTTTTCTGCATCGGCGAAACCCGCGCGAAGAGGTTGACTTTTTCGGCAGTGTGACCGAGTGCCGCGTCGCTCATCTTTTCGATCTCATCGCCCAGCACGATGCGCTCGCTTTTTAAGCCGACCTGCTCGCAAACGTGCCGGGCGACGAGTTCGTTGTCACCTGTCAAGATTTTTACCTGTACTCCGTCTTTTACCAAATCGCGTAATGCCTGAGCGGCCGATTCCAGTGGTTCGTCGGCGAAAGACAAAAATCCCACGAGAGTCATTTCGAGCTCGACCTCTTTTTGATAGCTGTCTTGCGTCTCAACCGTACGGCACGCAACCGCTAAGACGCGCAGCCCTTTCCGGCTGAAATCCTGAAAAACCGTTTCGCTTTTGTTTCGCGCGTCTTTGTCGAAAGGCAGAATCCGCCCGTCAATTTCATAAGTGGAGCAAACCGCAAAAATACTTTCAGGAGCGCCTTTACTAATCAAGATTCGTTTTTCGCCCACTTTTTCGACGACGACGGAAACTCGGCGCCTTTCAAAATCGAATGGCATTTCGTCAATTTTGCGAAATCCTTCAATTTTAGTTTGGTCATGTTTAAGAATCGCGTCGTCGAGCGGATTGCTGTTATTTTTTATGGCTCGGTCAACCGGATGGCTGACTCCGGTTTCATAAAAACTGTTCAAAAACGCAAGCTGAAAAACGCGCTCGCAACCATCGCCGAATGGATTTAAATGCTGCTCTAGAGACAGTTCGCCCCGCGTCAGAGTGCCGGTTTTATCGCTGCACAGAATATCCATACTGCCAAGATTCTGCATTGCCGCCAGGTGTTTGACGATAACTTTTTGCCGTGCCATTTTGACCGCGCCTTTACCTAAGGTGACGGCGGTTATCATCGGCAAAAATTCCGGCGTTAGCCCAACGGCGAGAGCAATAGAGAAAAACAAGGATTCGAGCGGATCGCGGTGCAACAGTATGTTGACGATCAAAGCAAAAATCACCAGAAAGAAGACTACGCGCATTATCAGATAACCGAATTTTCGCGTCCCGCGTTCAAAATCCGTTTCGGGAACTTTTTCGCCGAGCTTCTTGGCGATTTCTCCGAATTCGGTGTCGCCTCCCGTCGCCGTGACGATCGCAGTTGCCGTTCCGCTGATCACAGAAGTTCCCAAGAACACACGACTAAGTGCCGTATTTGTCCCGCTTGTGTGCTTTTCAACCGGCAAGGATTCACCCGTTAAGGCAGCTTCCTGAACATGCAAATCGCGAGATTCGATTAGGCGCGCGTCAGCGGGGACCAGATCGCCGGCCGCCAGCCGAATCACATCGTCCGGCACGACTTCGCGGCGCGGAATTTCCCGCCACGTGCCGTCGCGCATGACCGCTGCGGTCAACGAAACTGCTTTTCGCAGATTTTCGGCGGCGCGTTGCGAGCGCGAAGTCTGGACGAAATTCAAAATCACGCCCAGCATCACCATCACCAGAACTATCCCTGCGTTCACCCATGCGCCGACAAAAGCGGAAATCGCGCTCGCAACGAGCAGAATAGCCATTAGCGGCTCGGCAAAGAGCATTAAAAACCGAACGATCGCCGAACTCTTTCGTTTGATCACAGGCTCATTAAACCCAAATTTCTGCAAGCGCCGACGTGCCTCATCGCCGGTTAGGCCGGAAGATTGTTTATTTGTTCGTGGATCTTCGGTTGATTTGGCGATAACGGTTGGCTGCATATTTTTTCACCTTTTTGAAGATTTAAGTCTATATGAAGAGCAATCAATGTGCCTTGTTTTGTAAAAGGTAGTTAACGGCTGATTTGACCCTTGGGAATCGAAGAATTTTATCAAGTGCGAAAAGTCGCTCAATAAAGCGTGTAATTGTCCGCGGTAGATAGTCAATCTTAGTTCGCTTTAGCGATGTTTACGGCCTTTATAACGCGGCACGACTTTTGCCACTTGTATCGGTGAACGACGGAATATTGAGAAATCAGAAAAAGGAGACCAAAAAAATGACTTTAGATTTACCGGAAGGAAAATGGACCCAATTTTTTGAGGATTTGAGCAAGCGACGGTTCGGTTGGACAACTAAAATCGAAGTGATGAACGATTCGATCGGCGACCAGGTTTTAAGCGAAGGTTTGCCGCTTAACGGAATCACCATCGACCAAAAAGGCGATGAAATAACGATTGAAATAGCGGTGGGCGAAAACACTGCCCATCATCAGTCGCATACTATCGGGAATCCGAGAAATATCGCCTTTCTCGACGATGACAAACACCTTGGCAGCATCGTCGAAATCGAAGAGCAGAACGGAACGAAAACGCTGCTACATATAATCGAACCCATGCCTTTGTTAGTCAGTTATTCGGAATATGAAATGTTTTCGACCGCTGCCTAAAAGTTTGTTACATCGGTGGATGCGGACAAAAAGTTTATTTAAGCGGAGGAATTATGAAAATTTTAGTTGCGACGGACGGTTCGGATTTCAGCAAGGCGGCTATTGATATTTTGGCAGACATCGTCGCCAAACCGGAAAACACGAACCTGAAAATCATTTCGGCAGTCGAACGCCCGACGCCGATGGCAATCGAGCCGTTTGCGGTCTCGGCGGAATACGACATCGAAATGGAAGAAATGGGGCGCAAAAAAGCGAGGGATTGCGTCAAACAGGCTGAAACGCAAATTCGCTCGTTGTTTCCGAACGCTATTCTCGATTTGACGACGGAAGTAATTTCAGGTTCGCCGCAGCGCGTCGTTGTCGAGGAAGCGCAGCAATGGGGCGCGGATTTAATCGTCGTCGGCTCGCACGGCTACGGTTTCTGGTCTCGCACGCTGCTCGGTTCGGTATCTAATTCAATCCTCCATCACGCGCCGTGTTCGGTTTTGGTAGTGCGAACCGCGAAAGATGCGGCTGAACCGGATTAAAATTCACACCATCGAGCTTGTAATGAATTCAATGTGAACGCTCACCGCTCATTAGACATAATAGACAAAAAGAGAAATCTATGAAGAACAAAGTGGGTTTGTGGATAGATCATAAGAAAGCTGTCATTGTGTCCGTGACAGGCACAGGGGAAGATACAAAGCTGATCTATTCAAATATTGAAGAACAGCGTATTGAGGAACAGGGCAGACAAAATGGCAGGTCAGATCCGTCAGACGATATTCGCCTGAGAGTGTTGACGGAACACCTTAACAGTTATTACGAGAAAGTAATTTCGTGCCTTCGTGATGCCGAATCTATTTTTTTATTTGGTCCCGGCGAAGCGAAGGGCGAACTAGAAAAACGTATTGAGAAAGAAAATCTCGGCGGCCACAACGTAGGAGTCGAAACCGCCGACAAGATGACTGATCCGCAGATTGTGGCGAAAGTTAAAGAGCATTTTCTTCACCAGCGTGCGGCAGGAAATGGTTCAGTCGGTGCAGAAACCAGTAGCAACTGAACTGTTCCGGTAAGAGAGCCTTTTGAGTATAAACGAGAAATCGAATTATTAAACTAATAGCAGAGGATGAATCAATGGTTGAAGTCGAAGAAATGGATGCTGACGATTGTAAAAAACTTCTTCAGCGCGTCGGTTACGGACATCTGGGAATGTTTCGCGACACGCATCCGTATGTCGTGCCGATTCATTATGCCTACGATGAACCGCACGTCTATATTTACACAACCGAGGGCAAAAAAACCCAGATTATCGAAGCTAACCCTGAGGTCTGTCTGCAAGTTGAAGACGTAAGCGACCAAAAACATTGGCAGAGCGTGATTGTTTCGGGAGAGGCCGTGCAATTAAAAACAAAAGAACAAATAGCACATGCAAAGAAATTTCTTATGGCAACGAATCCGAGCTTAACACCGGCGCTCAGTATTCGCTGGATGGACTCGTGGGCGCGCTCAAACTATGAAGTTGTTTATCGTATAACGCCGATCACGGTAACTGGACGCACTGCGTTCGACCGCAGTAATGAGCCAAGTTCAGTCGGGCATCACGCCCATCGTCGCGGAACCAATATTGTGTAAAAATGTCGAATACAAAATAATCTTGCAGCCCGTATTCGAAGAAATGCTGGGAAATTAAGATTTTCCGAGAGCAAGAGTTTTAGGAAAGCAGCCGATATGTAGACAACGCAATTTGTTGCTCCTCGCCTGTCGGGATCAGCCAAATCTGTACTGGGTCTTTATCCGAGTTAATTCGGGTTTCGGCCTTTCCTGTCGCCGATTCGTTGAGTTTGTCATCGATTTTAAGCCCTACGAATCTTAGTCTCTGGCAGATCTTTCGCCGCATCGAAGCCGAATGCTCGCCGATGCCGCCCGTGAACGCAATTGCGTCCAATCCTTCGAGCGCGGCGGTGAACGCGGCGATGTATTTGGAAGCCCGATAGGCGAAAACATCCAGAGCAAGCTCAGCACGTTCGTCTCCCTCGATCGCCGCCGATTCCAGAATACGGACATCGGTGCTAATATTCGAAATGCCGAGCATTCCGCTCTTTTCATTCAGTAACTCATCAACTGCATCCGGCGCCATTCCGGCCGCGCGAATTAAGTATAGAACGAGTCCGGCATCGATATCCCCTGAACGCGTTCCCATTACCAGGCCTTCGAGAGGTGTGAATCCCATACTGATGTCTATACTTTTTCCGTCCTGCACGGCGCAGATGCTGGAGCCGTTTCCCAAATGACAGGTGATGACCTTTTTTCCGCTCGATGGCCGCCCCAGATGCCCGATCAACCTGGCCGAGACGTACGCATGAGATATCCCGTGAAAACCATAGCGGCGCAATTTGTAACGTTCGCTCAAGTCAACAGGCAGCGCATAAGTGTAGGCAATTGGCGGCAGCGTTTGATGAAACGCCGTATCGAACACAGCAACGATCGGGGCTTTCGGTACAGGAAGTTGAATTTGCTCGATGGCGGCAACTTCGGCGGGAATGTGAAGTGGAGCAAGGTCCCCGAAAGTTCTAAGCTCATCGAGAACATTCGTAGAAACTAGCGTCGGCTCAAAATATCGACCTCCGCCGTGGACGACCCGAAATCCAACTGCGGCGATCGTTCCCGTTGATCTTCCACTCTTAAAACTTTTAGCGAGCAGGCGGCGAATGATATGTTCAGTCGCTTGCGCCATCGTCTTCGCTACAACGGTGTCAGTCGTCCGGCCGATCTGCTTTCCTTCAATTTTCAGTTCCGAATATTCCGCCCCAACTGAACCGACACTGCCGCTAACCAAGATGTTTGTGGCTGGATCATCCGACGGGCCGGACAGATCGTACAAGCAAAACTTGAGCGTCGAACTGCCGGGATTGAGAACAAGAATATTCACAAGATTTAGTTTCTTCGCACGAGGTGATTAACTGTGGCCGCCATCATACGGCCATTTCCATTCTTTAATTTCCGGCATATCGTCACCGCGCTCACAAATGTATTGTTTGTGTTCGATGAGCTTGTCGAACATCAGTTGTTTTACGCTCGCGAATCGTTGAGCAAGTCCGGGAACGCGGTCAATAACGTCTATCACGAGATGAAATCGGTCGAGATCGTTCAGGACCACCATATCGAATGGGGTGGTCGTCGTACCTTCCTCTTTGTAACCACGAACGTGCAGGTTGTGATGATTCGTGCGTCTGTAGGTTAGGCTGTGAATCAAAGACGGATAGCCGTGAAAGGCGAAGATGATCGGTTTGTCGACCGTAAACAGCAAATCGAACGCTGTGTCCGATAGACCGTGCGGGTGCTCGCTCTTTGGCTGCAGCGTCATGAGGTCAACGACGTTTACGACGCGGACTTTCAGCTCGGGAATATGCTGCCGCAGGAGATCGACCGCCACCAGTGTTTCTAAGGTTGGCACATCGCCGGCGCATGCCATTACTACGTCCGTTTTACCTTCGGTGTCGTTACTTGCCCAGTGCCAAATGCCGGCACCGGCCGTGGTGTGCTCAATCGCCTGCTCCATATTAAGATATTGCAGTTCGGGTTGTTTGCCCGCGACGATAACATTTACATAGTTGCGGCTCCGCAAACAGTGGTCGGTGACCGACAAAAGCGTGTTAGCGTCGGGAGGCAAATACACCCGGACGACTTCGGCTTTCTTATTCACAACGTGATTGAGAAACCCTGGGTCCTGATGACTAAAGCCATTGTGATCCTGCCGCCAGACGTGCGAGGTCAGTAGGTAATTGAGCGAAGCGATCGGTGCGCGCCACTCGATATGACGCGTGACCTTTAACCACTTTGCATGCTGGTTAAACATCGAATCAATGACGTGGATGAATGCCTCGTAACAAGAGAAAAGACCGTGACGGCCAGTCAATAAATACCCTTCGAGCCAGCCCTGGCAAATGTGTTCACTCAGTATCTCCATCACACGCCCGTCCGGCGAAACATGTTCGTCGGTGGACAGGGTCGGGCCGGTGAATACGCGATTCGTCGTTTCAAAAAGAGCATTGAGACGGTTTGACTTCGTCTCGTCGGGTCCCATCACGCGAAAGTTATTATTATCGTCATTGAGCCGAAAGACATCGCGTAAAAACTGTCCCATAACTCGCGTCGCTTCGGCATTTACAGCTCCGGGTTGTTCCACGGTCACGGCATATTCACGGAAATCGGGAAGATTTAGGTCCTTGAGCAATAACCCGCCGTTCGCGTGCGGGTTTGATCCCATCCGGCGTATTCCGGTCGGCGCCAATTCAGCCAACTCCAGCATCAACGTCCCGTTTTCGTCAAAGAGTTCTTCGGGTCTATAACTACGAAGCCACTCTTCAAGCTGGCGAAAATGTTCCGGATTTGTTGCAAGCTGGGCGAGCGGAACTTGATGCGATCGAAACGAATTTTCAGCCTGCAGTCCGTCTACAAACTTCGGCCCCGTCCATCCTTTGGGTGATCGGAGAATGATCATCGGAAACTGTGGTCGCCCGGCGAATCCATTTTCCCGTGCGTCTTTCTGGATAGCTTTTATCTCTGCGATCACTTTGTCTAACGTCGCGGCCATCAGTTGGTGCATCGTTTCGGGATCGTCGCCTTCGACGAAGTGCACCTTGTAGCCATAGCCGACAAATAGACTCGTCAATTCTTCTTTGCTTATTCGCGCGAGGACAGTTGGACTCGCGATCTTATATCCATTCAAATGGAGAATCGGCAGCACCGCACCATCTCTCGCCGGGTTCAAAAACTTGTTGGAATGCCAACTCGTCGCCAGAGCTCCTGTTTCAGCTTCGCCGTCACCGATCACGCATGCCGCGATCAGGTCAGGATTATCGAAAACCGCACCGTATGCGTGCATCAACGAATAACCAAGCTCTCCTCCTTCGTTAATCGAACCGGGAGTTTCGGGAGCAACATGACTCGGAATGCCCCCGGGAAACGAAAACTGTTTGAATAGTTGCTTTATACCTTCGGCATCTCGCGAAATATGCGGGTAAAACTCGCTGTAAGTGCCTTCAAGATAAACATTCGCGACAACGCCCGGTCCTCCATGGCCGGGACCGGCGATGTAGATTGCGTTCAGATCGTGCAGCTTGATCAGGCGATTAAGATGTAAATAGATAAAATTCAGCCCCGGCGTTGTTCCCCAGTGACCGAGAAGGCGCGGTTTGACGTGCGCAAGCGCCAGCGGTTCACGAAGCAGCGGATTGTCGTACAAGTATATCTGCCCGACGGAGAGATAATTCGCTGCCCGCCAGTAAGCATGCATCAACCGCAATTCTTCATCGGTTAATGGATTGGTTTCTTTCGTTTCAACGGCAGTCATTTTTCAAACCTTCTATATTAATGTATCCCGATTGTCCGGTCGATTGGCCTAATCGGCGGTGGATTTTTTCACGGATCATTGCCCAAAAGTTAGAATAAAACAAAACTAAAGATTCGGCTCATTTCTCTCAATCCTCCAAAAATTGGGTTCGAATGGAACTCACGGACATTAGAACTCCGGAGCGGCGAGCGTAAATTTACTCCCGTCCGCCCAAGTGAGAGACACGCTGCCGCCCGTACTCGGCACCGTCGCGCTCGCTGTCTCCTTTATATCAAGCTGCTGCTGTCATAGGGATACCTTTGCGGCCGCGACTGCGTGATCTTCGACGGCCACGGTGCTCAATCTTTCTTCTAATAGTTTCGACGAAACGGTCAAAAAATCGTGGGCCGTTATCAAACCTACGAGCCTTTTGTTCTTGATGACGGGCAGGCAACCGATATTGTGTTCGCGCATTAGGTCAAGAGCTTCGAGCGTAGGTGTATCGGGGGCAATCGTGATCAGATCAGTTTTCATGATGTCCCGAATAACGAGAGGCGGCGACGCACCCGACTTACCGTGGGCAAAAAGTTCGATCAGGTCTCGGTGCGAAACGATTCCAATCAGACGCCCCGCATCGTCTTCGACGGGAACGTGCCGAACATGCCGCCAATGCATAAAATTTGCCGCCAGATCGACGATGTCCTCCGGGCGGACCGTAAATAGGTCAACCGCCATGAATTGCTCGACCGTCTTGTAATTATCGATCCACTCCGAATGCTTGGGTATCTCCGCCAACGTCCATTGGTGTACCGGCTCACCGCTCTCCTGATGTGCCTTCATCGCTGCCGTAAGTGTCCTTAGCCGGACGTTTGGTTTGGCTCGCTTGTCCATCGCCTCATATGAATTGAGCATCCAGCGTGCGCCGGATTTTTCGAGTGTTACGCGGGCCTCGATAATGTCCAGCAGTCGCTGACTATCCGCGTCGTCAACGCCCGCTCGTTTCAAACCTTTTCTCGCTCGCGGCAGGAGTTCCTCGATAATGATGCGTCCGACGCCTCGGCTTTTGCCGTCGAGACCGCGGATCTGGCAACCCAGTCCATAACGTGCAGCGTTGAAAAAGTTGCTCTTGGCTTCGTCAAAACTCATATACTCGCGAATATCGCCAAATTCTTCCGGCAGCTCTGTTAAAAGGCCGAGGAAGAATGCGGCATTAGCCATTTCGTCAACGATCGTAGGACCAGCGGGGAGAAATCTCGCTTCGATCCGCAGCCCCGGTTTGCCGCCCAATACGCCGTAGCATGGGCGGTTCCAACGCCAGATCGTGCCGTTGTGCAAACGCCAAGCCGCAAGTTGCGGTGTACCGCCCTTTGCCAAAACCTCAAGCGAGTTTTCCTCGACGGCTTGTGTAAGCAGTATCCGGAAGCGAATCGCGTCTTCGCGAAGCACCTCAATGATCGAATTCTCGACCCATCGATCACCGAAATTGACGCGCGGCGTCTGGTTACGTTCTCTATGTGTAAGCGAGCGCGTGTCGGTCGCGTGTTGGAAAAGCGCCAGCCGCGTTTCATGCCACAATCGGTGACCAAGCAGAAACGGCGAATTTACCGCCGACGCGAGAACCGGAGCGGAGATGGCCTGCGCCCAATTGTAGTAATTCACAAAGTTCCTGACGCCGACCTGTAGATGTATCTGAAAGCTGGTGTTACAAAATTCGATGTACGTATTTTGCAGAGTCAACTGAAGCTCATCCAGACCTTTGATCTGGATAGCCCGGTCAACGCCATGTAGTTGTGTTACAACACGGTCAATTTCGGCATAGCGGGGATTCGGCGTCAAATTTTTGTTCGTCAGGTCCGATTGCTGGATCGTCGGCAGGATTCCGGCGAGCACAACACCGGCATCAAATTTTTCGGCTGACCGTCTGACAACATCAAGTGTCTCATTTAACTCGTCCTCCATCAGGCGCAGGCAGTTTCCGCTGAATTCGCGAGGGGTTAGATTGGCTTCGAGATTAAACCGCCCGATTTCGGTAGTAAGCCGTCCGTCCTGAGCATCTTCGATAACCTCGATTGCGAGCGGCGCGGGATGCATCGACGAATCGACGAGAAACATTTCCTGCTCCGCACCGATCCGCCGGGCCGTTTCCTCGAACATGCCTGCGTCCAGCATCATCTCGAGAGCCTGTAGATCGTTCAGCACCCCGAGCGTAAAGCTACGCATTTGCTCATCGTCGTATTCACTCGTTACTCGTTTGTCGCCCATAGGTTATGCAGTTAGCGTTTCGAACGGACTCTCGGTGTCATGCCGTCGGCGACTGACGATCAGCTTGTTGCCGCTCCATCGTCGTTTGCGAAAGCCCAGCAAGTGAAAGATCTGTAGCGGAAAGATCCTGGCAACGTGTGTGTTAATAATCAACGTTTCGTGATCGTGTTCGTCGAGTGCAACACCCGGAAGCCAATAGATGTAATCCTGTATTTTCAACCTTCGCAATACATCCGAAACTCGCAGCCAGAACGGAGAAACGATCCTGCCGATAAAGAATCCGTCCTCGCCAAGCTTTTGGTAGAGCGGCATCAGGATCATCCCGTCTTCGGGCACCTTAATCGGCCCCCGGCGGTTTTTCGCGACGATCTGTCCCTCGGTTACGCTATCGAAATTGTTAAATCCCGGATTCATCTCAAACCCATCGTCAGCGGTGTTAGCTTCCCGATAGCGGACCTCGACGATCCTTGAGTCAAGTTTTCCGGCAGAGAGCCGAGCACGATGCATTTCCAGATCGGGCACGTCGGCATCGGACAGAATTCCTGTATTCAATAACGCGAGCCATACTAACGACGTGTGATTCTCGACCGTCACGGGCGAGTCGTGCTGCCCGCCTTCAAATCCAAGCGTAACCGCACCTGCATTATTCAGATACTCGAGCATCGTGCCTTCGAGTTGCTCCTCAATACCTAGCAATATCGTCACCGGAAACTTTTGCGCAAATTTACGATTGCGCAGGGTGTCGCCGACGGTTGCGAAGGGCAAGCCTTCAGCTGAAGTCGAATGAAGATCCAACACATAGACCTCGGATCCGGCGGTGATCATGATGCTATCCAATAGGCGGTCGATCTCAGTGAGTTCGCGGCCTTCGGAAAGCTCCATCAACGAAGGCGTGCCTACCGACGCCATATTTTCGCGTGTCCACGATCGATTAAGATCGCGATCGATAAAACGAACATGTTCCTGCAATCCCCTTGTATTACCCGCGATGAGATACACTCGGCCGCGCATCCGCTCCTTTATCACGGCGAGTGGTCGCGATAAATTGAAGAGAGCTTCTGCACCCCCGGGTTCATTTCCGTGGATGCTGCCGACAATTATAAGTGTCGGACCGGCCGCGTAACCCGAAAATGCTCCTATGAGATGCTCTCCGTCGGAGACCACAGGCGTTAACGAAAGTTTCATTGCAGGTTTCATATTCTTCATACACAATTGCAATCGGCGTTCCGCTGCAAACAAAATACGCCGATACCAATCTTATTGCGTGAAGTAGGTCGTTTAATTGGCAAAGTAACTCTGAACGCGGAAACTTTTCGCAGTCAGCCGTGAAAAAAATACACACTTTTCGCGTGAATTGATAAAAAACACGGCATTACTTACTGGCGTGTCTCTTGCACACCTATTCTTTCGACCGCTCGCAAATCGATGATTTGCCCCAAGGCTTGTACGTCGCGGGACGGTCGGCTTTCAAGCGGTTAGGAAAAATTATGCTGCAGATCCTAATAGGTTATAAGGGCAGCGATGCATCGAATGCTCTGCTGGGAGATTTGTGTCACGCAGTTTTGCCGGAGCGGGCGGAGGCTCTGGTCGCGAGTGTTGCCGAACTCTGCTGTGCACCAGCAAATATTGACGAGGCGGGAAAAAGGGCATTACACGCCGCTATGTATTTAAACGCACATACATGCCGCGTGTCGAAACTTAAACTTACTCTAAGCTTTCGACAACGCTGAAGGTAACTGATGGTTCTCGTACGGATACTCAAACCTATACGACAGCTAACTTTTCCTAAGTTTTCGTCTACTTTACTGATCGGTAGCGTGGCGGCAGGTGATGGTGCGAATCATGATTATGTTTTTATACAAGGACTGGTTCGTACCTATCTAAGTAACAATGCGTAGGCCGATATGGTTGGGCGGCATTTCTGTGATGGAAGTGCCGCCCTTCATTTATCTGATTTGAGTATTGGAAAACGGTGTAGTGACAACTAGCACTGTGACGAAAACAATGACGCCTTGTTTCAGAACCCGTTTCGCTTTTTTTGGGATGCGTCATATCTATTCCGTCTTCCAGAGATACATTAGTTTGGAGGATCGCCATGGCCGATCGGCCGTCGCCAATTCTGCACCCAACAAAAATCAAATAGGGGATCGAATAAATGAGTGTCCCACCACAAAAGGCTCGGAAAGCGGCGAAATAGTTGGAATTGTTCGGTTGGCTGAATTGACTTAACTGGATGGGATTAAACAAGTGGAGAAAAGCATGAAAGCGAAAGAGTATTTACCAAAGTCCGAGATTTTAGTTATGGAGCGGCGTAAATTCTTACAGTCTGCGTTAATAGGCACAGCAGTATTGAGTTCGACGGGCGCAGGAATTCTGTTCAGCTCCTGCAAGCAGCAATCATCAGAAGCGAAAACGGAGTTCATACCGGACGTTGATCTGGTTTTGACCGCGGCACCTAGCGAACAAGCTTTGCTGCCGGGCCGGCCCACGCCTGTGTGGCGATTCACGGGCCAAATAATCAAGGGGCCGGCAGACACACTGCAGTCGATTCCGCGTTCCTACCTTGGGCCGGTCATTCGCTTACGACGCGGCCAAAAGGTTCGCGTTCGTTTCGCCAACAAACTTAACGAACCCTCGATCGTCCACTGGCACGGCCTGGACGTGCCAGAGAACGCTGACGGCCATCCGCGACTTCCGGTCGGCGCCGGTAAGGAATATGTTTATGAGTTCGAAGTAACAAACCGCGCCGGTACATATTGGTACCATCCGCATCCACATATGCGAACGGGCGCGCAAATATACCAAGGCTTGGCGGGGATGCTCATCATTCGGGATGACGAAGAAGACGCGCTGGCTCTACCCTCGGGCGAGAACGAACTCTTGTGCATACTCCAGGATCGAACATTCGATGCACAAAATCAGCTTGTCTTTCACGGCGGAAGCATGATGGAGATGATGAATGGCTTCCTAGGTGACCAAGTGATGGTTAGTGGCAGGCCGCAGCCGACAATAGAAGTGGATGCTGCCTGGCACCGAGTGCGCCTATTGAATGGTTCGAACGCCCGCATCTATAAGCTTGCTTGGAGCAATGACGTAAAAATGGTGGTGATCGGCGGCGATGGCGGGCTTTTGGAGCACCCGGTAAGTCAGCAGATTCTCACTCTGGCACCCGGCCAACGAGCGGACGTCTTGTTGGATCTGACTGCCATGCCCGCCGGTACGGAGATACACCTCGACAGCCAGGGATACCCCGAAGCTGATGCCGGTGTGGTCGGGATGGGCGGTATGGGTGGTATGGGTGGGATGAGGGGCGGTGGAATGCGGGGCGGCAATTCGAACGCTGCGAATGGTGCTCCGCTCCGCGTGATGACGTTACGCACACGCGCTCGAAAAGGCCCGGCCTTCCGCATACCTGAGCGTCTGTCCTCGTTCGACGCGTCGTGGTCCCCCAGCGGGGAAGTTACCACTCGACGCATTCCTCTATCGTTTCAACGGATGGAATGGTCATTGGCCGGACGCACGTTTGCAATGGCTGATGTAGCTGCGGATGAGACGGTAGCGGCCGGCTCAACACACTTCTGGCAGTTCGAGAATTTGGGGAACCCGGGGGGCATGCAGGCCGCCCATCCCATACACATTCACGGACGTCAGTTTCGTGTGGTCAGTCGGACCGACGGCGGCACCACGAACGCGCTGCGTGCTGGTCTCGTCGATGCCGGTTGGCGTGACACCGTACTCGTGCTGCCAGGTGAGACCGTTCGTGTGCAAGTGACATTCACGCGCCATCCCGGTCTGTACCTTTACCACTGTCACATTCTCGAACACGAGGATATGGGGATGATGCGAAACTTCCGGGTGACCTAGCCGAAATGATGTGCCCACAGTACGCTCGTTTCAGATCCTGGAGCGTCTGAATAGCCTGAACCAGATGTCCGCGCGGATCATGACGAGGCAATTACGGTTCGTTTTAGCGGGGAGCAAGTCTGATCCGAACCGCCGCAGGTCTTGCCTCTTCGCAAGAGTGGCTTTCGAAGACAGCTGGCATTGGAAGGTGCGGCCTCGACCTACGACAATGAATACCTTTAAAGCTGCTATCGCGTATTTCGTCCTCGTGTTCGGCGCGGGCTTCGTGCTGGGCAGCATTCGTGTTCCATTTCTCGTCCCGCGAATCGGCGAACGATATGCCGAGCTTATAGAATCGCCAATCATGTTTGTCGTAGTCGTACTGGCTGCTCGGTTCATTGTGCAACGGTTCAGTCTTCCTTCCAGCCCGGCTATCCGGCTGCTTGTTGGGTTCGCAGCACTTGCCCTAATGATGCTCGCCGAGTTGCTCTTGACTACAGTGCTTCAAAACGTCTCAGTCATGGAATATATTGCGAGCCGCGACCCCGTTTCAGGCTCTGTCTACCTCCTTGAGCTGTTGCTATTCGCACTCATGCCTTACATCCTTTCGCGCCTCCGCAGAGCGTAAGCTACCGTTGTCCCTATGCGCAAAGCCACCAAGCCGGCATCACTTTTCCTTGCCGCAGCAACCGGTCACGCGCTGGCGGCTCTCTGCATGGCCTACGCAGTCGTCCTCGCCGTCGGTCTGCTCACTCTTCCATCGCTAGACCATCCGATTCAGAACCCATGGTTCACCGTGATGGAGATACTGATCCTCGGCATCGCTCCAATGATGGTGGCCGTTACCGTGGGAGTTCACGGATTCGCGTCGGCAGAGTACAAGTCCTTCGCACTGCTCGGCGTGGTCTTCATGAGCATGTGCGCTGTTCTCACCTGCTCTGTTCACTTTGCAGTGCTGACTCTCAGCCGCCAGCCGGAGTTTGCGGCCGCTGAGTGGGAGCCGTTGGTCTTCTCATTTACCTGGCCGTCCGTGGTGTACGCCTTGGATATCCTGGCTTGGGACTTCTTCTTTCCCATTGGTGCGATGTTCGCAGCACTTGCGGTGAGAGTCACCGGGCCAGAACGCCTGGCGCGAGGTCTTCTCTTCGGCAGCTCGGGGCTTGCCTTCCTCGGGTTGGCCGGTGTCCCGTTGGCCAACATGAACATCAGGAACATCGGCATCATTGGCTATGTGGTGCTCTTCCCAATCGCCGCTGTCATGCTATCGGTCGCGTTCAAGCACGGAGATAGCCGGCGTGATCCCTAACTCGTCCATCAGGCGGGCGCCGTGAAAGCGGGTCTGCTTGTGCGGTATGTTTCACCACTAAATCGTTCGATGCTGAAAAGTTGGTGATTAGTTTGAACGGTTCAAGAAGTCCGTGCCCTACCGCACGGTCAATGGGCGATGCGCTCTGCTATTCTTTTTGTAGTTAATGACGATTAAAGGGACGTTGAAAGTAATGTCTGTTTTCATATTTGACGGCTGGACACGCGGGAGGAACGAACGATGATCGAAGTCACGGAAATGTCGAACGCTGAGATACTGAAGGTGCTGGCAGGTCTGAACTACGGTCATCTTGCGTGTTCGGAGACAGACAAACCGTACGTCGTGCCTGTCAATTTCGCATTCGACGGTGCTGAGATATTCATTTACACGACCGACGGTAAAAAATCCCGGATCATCGACACCAATCCCCAAGTTTGTTTACAGACTGAGGACGTTACAGATAGGCAACATTGGCACAGCGTAATAATCGACGGCATCACTGAACGCATCACTGATCCGGTTGAGCGTGAGCGCGTTATGAAACTGATCCTAGCGAACAATCCAACATTGACGCCTGCCTTGAGTATCCATTGGATGGATAATTGGGCTCGTGAAAATATCGAGATCGTTTATCGCATAACGCCCACAATGACTAGTGGCCGACGATCAGTAATATCCCGGTAACGTTCCGTAACTAAAGCCGACCTCGAATCGCAGATGCCTGAAGGAGCCACGTCTAATTTCATTGGACGAATTATTTAAGCTCAGTATGGTTTTATCGATTGACGAAGAAATGGCATTGTTGGCGTCACTTACCGACGATTTTCACCCGAGCTTTACCTGAAATATTTTCACGGTCTCAACTATGGTCACAGGCAAAATTATAGAGCTGATTATAACCAGCCAATCAATATTATTTGGCTGAACGGTATTGAGAATTTTCGCTAAGGGCTCGAAATAAACTGCAACCAGTTGAAGCCCGATGACGACTGCCGCAGCGGCAAAGATATACGTATTGCTAAAAAATCCAACGAAGGCTGAGCGTCCTTGGGAACGGCAGTTTAACAGGCGACCGAGTTGGAAAACGTCCGTCGCGAGATTGACCCGGAGAATTTGTAGGGGAAGTAAAGGGAGCGGGAATCCGTCGGCGAGCTGCACAAAAATCACCAGGATCTCGCCGAGATGGTTGTCGTTTCGTTTTGCGGTCGCGACGATAAAGATTTGGACGAATCGGGTATAATTGGGTATGAAATCGGGTATTTCATGTCCGTTTGCAAGAACCTATAATTACGATCACTCAGGAATTTTTGAGTCTTATCGCTGATCTCGACGAATTCAAAGGGAAGTGGCAGGCCTTAAGAAATTTGTCGCCTAGACGACCTCAAAGACTTCGACATATAGCGACAATTGAGAGCATCGGGTCATCCACACGGATTGAAGGGGCAAAATTGTCGGATATGCAGGTTAAGGCTCTGCTATCCACATTAGAAGTAACTTCCTTCAAATCGAGGGATGAGCAGGAAGTCGCTGGTTATGCTGAGACGATGGACATGACCTTTCAGGCCTATCGGGAAATGACCATTACCGAAAACCATATCCGCCAGCTTCATCAGATGCTGCTTAGACACAGCCAAAAGGACGAGCGCCCTAGGGGCAACTATAAGAAAACTAACAAATGCAAAGACAGGCGGCGGGTTGAAAAATAAACTTGATTCAAGCTTTCGATAACGTACTTCTCATGGCGGATGGTTGATCTTCATGACCGTCGAAGCTCAAGTAGGACGCACAATGGAAAAATAGGCTGATCCAGTTTGCAGTAAATAAGAATAGGGATGGCCCTCCGTGCGCTATCGCACCAATAAATATTCACTTTTTGGCTAGACTTATAACTGGTTCGAATTAAAGTTTATTGCTCGGAACGCTCCAAGCGATTTTCCGGCGAGCACTCGAGACAAAAAAGGAGAAAAAAATGAGTTGTTGTGGAGATGTAATGGAAGAGGTTGCGGCAGAATCTTGCTGTACGCCTGAGGATACGGCGCATGATGCAGCCAAGGCAATGAAGACCAGCGGATGCGGATGTTCGCCGGTTGTCGAAGATAAGCAGGATCTTAAACTCGTCGGGGTCGTCACGGCCCACGACATTAATTATCACGTCGCGGCCGAAGACCTTAAAGCGTCAGAAGTTGCGGTGAAAGACATCATGAAACCGATTTCGGCTTGTTGCAAGACCAACGAGGCGTTGGAGGACGCGGCCCAAAAAATGCATGACCACCAGGCATCGAGCTTGCCGGTCATGGATAAAGAAGGCAGTTGTTGCGGAACCGTAAGTTCTAAGCATCTGCGAGTTGAAACGGAAGAGACGTCGTCTGTCAGCGTATGAGGCCCACTGGAGATAATAAAATGAAAAAACAAAATTTGATGTTTGCGACAATGATTATGGCCGTTCTGTTGTCAGTCAGCGCGGTTTTTGCGCAGGACCATAAAATGGATATGCCCAAGATGCCGAACGGCGAAATGAAAATGAACATGATGGAAATGCATCAGGACGGGCATAACATGCTGATGATGGCTCACCGGCAAAGCGCGACTGCCTTCACCCGCGTTTTGTGGGATATGACCTCGGACGGCAAGATCGAGGATGTTGCGGCGGCCCGAGCCGCCTTTTCGGAGATCGAGCATTGCATGGATAAGATGGATGACATCCACAAGATCCATATGGCTGGGATGGCGAAGATGGACGCGGCGATGATGGAAAAGATGAAGCCGATGATGGAAAAAATGCAGGCAGAACAAGCCGCAATGAAAATGCATATGATGATGCTTGGTAAGGCTTTACAGGCAAGCTCTCCTGACGCCCAGGAAGTTTCAATGCACGCGGCTTGGATGCTGTTAAAGCTTGAAAAGATGAAAATGCGTGAAATGAAGATGGAAATGCCCGGCAAAATGGCGATGTAAAGTTGATAAACAGTGGCAAGATGCCCGACTGAAATACAAAAGCCTCAGACCTCGACCTCGCCCGCAAGGGATAAGGCTGGGGTTACCAATCGGTCGAGCTTCTCTTGTCAACGATAGAAGTTAAGAGAATATTGTGATGTACGACTATAATGAGCGTTCGGGTGGATACAATTTGCACTCGCGACGCCTGTTGTCTTGTGGGGCGGGTTGCCGTTTTTTCAACGAGCGTGGGCGTCCGTGGTAAACGTCAGCCCTAATATGTTCACGCTCATCGCGATCGGCACGGGCGCAGCATATTTTTAAAGCGTCTTTGCGTTGGTGTTTCCTCAGGTTTTCCCGCCGACATTTGCCAAAGCCCGTGTCCCCCTCGTGGTTACGAGCGGCAATTCCAATTCGAATACTGAGCCGTCATCTCCTTGACGAAATTTCAATTTGCCATTATGTTGCGACACGATCTTGTGGGCCACACTTAATCCAAGTCCGATACCCTTGTCTTTCGTGGTAAAGAAAGGGTCAAAGATTTTCGGAAGCAACTCGGACTCGATTCCGCCTCCGGTGTCTTCAATTTCAAATACACATCCGACGACCGATTGATGTGTGCGAAGGGCAATATGCCCGCCTTGCGGCATCGCCTGTAGCGAGTTGATGGCTAAATTCAGAATTACCTGTTTGATTTGCTCCTTATCTGCCATGACATCGGGCAAATTATTGCCGAGATCTTTCTCTATCGCTACCTCTTGCGCGGCGGCTTGATTTTCGAGGAGGGAAATGACGGATTCTACGATAGCGTTCAAATCATTCGGTTCGATCGATAAAGTGGCGGGCCTCGCAAAACGCAGGAATTCGCCAACAAGCTTGTCTAATCGATCGAACTCCGTTTTCGCGAGCGCTGCTGTTCGTTGACGACTTCGAAGACTGACTTTATCGGCATCAGCTACCTGCTATTCACTGTGGCTTTCTACAAGCTTATTCTGTTAGGATCGGAAATTTTGTTCGGTTCAGCGATCGGGGCCCTTATTAGCTTTCTGTTCTTGTCGGTTTTCTTCTTCAATTACCCCAAATTATTTATGAAGGTCGAAAAGCCCGACTCCAAATTGTCGCTGGCGGAAGATGGCGGCCCAGAACCCACTACGAATAAACTCATATTCGACAGGCCGTTCGAACCGGTGTCTAGCGTCACCGAACATACAACGGAATTACTAGCGACACCGACAAAGTACGGTGATGATCGACAGTCGCGACATCTGGTTTCCGTTGTCCCTTTTGTGGTTTCGTGCTACATTTGCGGTGATTTCCTGAATCAACTGTCAACATTCTTCAGAACGACGAGGCAAATAGAGATGGATACTTACGTGATCAAGTTTATTGACGGGCACGATCAAGACACAGACGAACACTTTGTGACTTGTTCGGAGTGCGGACTTCCTATTCCCTTGCCTGACAATACGCCCAGCGAAAAATTTAGAGTTTTGACGGAACACGTAACCGTAATACATCACTGCTCGGGCGGCAATTTTGTTCGAGATTGAACAACCCTACTTTTACGAACAAACACCGGCCTTTCTTTCGAAGAATCGTGGGATCCTTTATTCAGCGGGGACGCCGAATATTAATATTATTAAGGCAAATATCGTCAGAGATGCGAACAGGAGCAGTTTGGCGGTCGATGTTTTTGACCTTCGGATGAGGAGAGTCGCAAGTAAACATTGCAACGCATAATATCCGGCGAAAACACGCGAAGCGTAGCTGATAATTTCGTAAATATTTGCGCTCCAGGTCAGCACGATCGCTATTGACACCAATATCCCATACGCTAGTTTCGAGCTTATCTTTCCCTTCGTCAATTCTTCGGTCAAACCGCCGCAACCGTTGGTATCGGCGACCGCAGCGCTGAATTGCGACGCAAGCGCGGCAAAAACGAGAAGAAAGGGCAGTATTACTGCCACCGATCTCATCATTCCGATGACGGCTGTTTCTTTCATTCCGATGTTCAGTTCCGAAAACTCAACGCTCGCAAGGCCAATAAACAACAAATAGATGACGGTGGATATCCATTGCGAATATTTCATCGTCCTGATCCTGGTTTTTGCGTCGTAGGCTTCTTTCAAATACCGTGAAGTCTCAAATCCCTGCACGGTTATCAACAGCCCAAAAGCGATCCTGACCGAATTCCAACCGAAATTTGCCGGGTTCGGCTGCAATGTGCCCGCAAGCGCGAGTCCGCCGGCGTGATATGTCATTCCGACGAGCATTCCCAAAATGATCGCGAGTTTCACCCCGACCGAGACCTGCTCAGCGCTCTCCAAGCCTCTCAATCCGTGGATCCATCCCAGCAGGCCCACGAGAATGAGAGCAGCAGTGGTCACGATTTTTGCATTTACTGGACCGTCGAACGGCGTCAGGCTGACGAAGAACGCTCCGAGCAGATTGAGGTAATAACAAACGGAGATCACGTACGCGAATGTCAGCACCGTCGATGCGGTCTTGCTGATGATCCGTTCGCCCGTCAGTAGCGGCATCATTTTGTCATTATCGAGGATCGAGATATTGTTGCGGATCGCCGCTCCGATCGCATACGACGTCAGACAGAGGCCGGCCATCACCAGTATCGCGTTCCTGCCGAATTCCCTGACCAGGATCGGCGCCAGTATGAGAAATCCGCTGCCAATAATAGACGCTAGCGGCGTCACCGTCGCCCGAGCTGTATCGGATCGGAGCAGACGGCTGCGGAACACGAAAACGAGTGCCAGCAGCACAGACACTGCTACAAGTATATCGACCGCCGTAATCTCTTTCATATTGTTACCAGCGTTAGCATTGTAGTCTTTCCGCAGGCTCTTTGGTTTCCCTCGATCCGTTTCTCGGGCTTAACTCCGCTCGCCATCGGAAAAGAGATTGCACTCAATAACGCTTAGTGCTACATTTGCGGTAAAATCAGGGGTCACTCATCAAATACTCTTTAGTGCCTCGCTAATGAACAACATCCTCAATTATTTTCGGCTTGACGGTGAACAGGAAGAGGTTTCGCTGGTCATCGCAAACATCAACAAAGATGTTGCTTTCAGAGGCACTAATCTCTGGATTCTTGTGTTTGCGATCTTTATTGCTTCGTTAGGGCTAAATATAAATTCAACGGCCGTGGTGATAGGGGCGATGTTGGTTTCGCCCTTGATGGGGCCGATCATGGGACTCGGGCTCGGAATGGCGATCAACGATATCGAACTACTAAAAAAGGCTTTTTTAAATTACCTTTTCGCTCTAGTTATCGGCCTCGCTACTTCTACTATCTACTTCCTGCTCACGCCGATAAATGACGCGTCCTCCGAATTGCTTGCACGCACCGCTCCAAATGTCTATGACGTTCTGATCGCATTGTTTGGCGGACTGGCAGGCATTCTTGCCGTGTCGAGCAAGCAAAAGGGAAACGTCATCCCGGGCGTCGCGATCGCTACTGCCCTGATGCCGCCGCTTTGTACGGCCGGATACGGCCTGGCGAACTGGAACCTCATATATTTCACGGGTGCAATTTACCTATTTGTTATCAACACCGTATTTATTGCCCTCGCAACGCTTGTCACTGCACGGTTTCTGAATTTTCCGCGCAAACATCTCGAGGACGCTCACGACGAGGTTGTTTCGAAACGCATTGTTTTTGGAGTAGTACTTCTGACGCTTTTACCAAGCATTTATTTCGGGTATGACATAGTCCAGCAGAATCGATTTCGTCAAAAGGCGGGCCGGTTCGTAGATTCAGAAGCCGTTTTCCCTAACGACTATCTGCTGAAAAAGAACATCGACGCGAAAGCCAAGCTCATCAGCCTGACCTATGGAGGTGAGACCATCCCGGCGGATGTGATCGAAAAGTTACAATCGAAACTCGATAATTACGGTCTCAGCGGTGCCAAGCTCGACATAAAGCAGGGTTTTTCGATCCTCAGCGCCGTGCAGGAAAAACCGAACGGAGACAAGGGCAACGATCAGTTCACACAACTTTCCAATGCCCTTAGCGAACGTGAAAAAGACCTGCAGGCATTTAAGCAAAAGGTCGAAGCGAACGATGCGGCTACGGCACTTGGCAAGCAGATATTTGGCGAGCTAAAGGCCCAATATCCGGCGATCAGTAATTGTGTCGTTCAACGAGTAATAGAAAATTCCGACGATAAACAGGTCCCGGTCTGGGTCGCTGTTATTAGTGCTCAGAACAATCTCGGCCCCGAAGATCGTGCCCGCATTCAGGATTTTTTAAAGGTCAGGGTCAATACAGACCAAATATACCTCTACTTCGACATTGCCAAACCAGCTCCATCACCCTCTCCGGTAAAACCATAGACTCGAGTTGCTATGGCTAAGGCCCTGCCTTACCGCACGATGATTTTACGCATAGTTATAACGGTCATCGCTTTTTTAGAAACCATCGTCCTGCTATAAGCAACATAATATCCGGCATTATGATAGCGGATCAGCTTATAAACGCCTCCGTTCTTGCCTTCGACAAGCGGAACATCAAGGCCGAATATATCCGAAAACGATGGAGCGGTTTCATCACCATTCGTATAAATTACAGCGATCGTGCGCGCCTTTCCTTTTTCGTTAAAACCGATCTGTGCCGTTTCGGTTTTGGAAAACGTATAATTCATACTCGTTTTATCAGACATCTTCGGCTTTCCTAGAACTTCTTTCACTTCGGCTTTTGTCATACCGACAGAAACTCCCTTAAGGCTGGAAATGGCCGGAGCCATTTGCAACGGAGCCATTTTCGACGGATCCGTTTGTGCAATTACGGCAGAACTCGACAACCCGATCACCATAAACAGAGCACTCAGAATAAATACGGCTTTGCTTTTCTTTTTAATTGTTCTCATATTTCCATTATAGCATTGCCGTCAAATGGCCCTTTTTTGATATTCTGTGATATATCAGATGTACGAAACTCTAACAACCTGGTTATATGACCCGACCGTGGGCAAATTTATCACGGCGGCAATTGCTCTTGCGATCATCTTCGGCATTGCGCGGATCGCTAATGGTTCGATAACGCGCTATGTAAACCAAAACGACACCCGGTACAGGCTGCGTAAATTCATTACTTTTGTTAGCTATGTTGTCTTCATCCTGGTTCTGTCTCTCGTTTTCAGCGACCGGCTTGGCGGCTTGACCGTAGCCCTCGGCGTTGCAGGTGCAGGCGTCGCATTTGCTTTGAAAGAAGTTATTGCCAGCTTCGCGGGTTGGTTCGCTGTTACATTTGCCGGGTTCTATTCTCCCGGTGACCGTGTCCAACTCGGAGGCATCAAGGGCGATGTCATAGACATAAGCTTTCTCCGCACAACCCTAATGGAGGTCGGAGAATGGATCAAGGGTGACAATTACAGCGGTCGCATCGTTCGCATTGCAAACAGTTTTGTACTCACAGAACCCGTATTTAACTATTCCGGCGAATTTCCATTTTTGTGGGATGAGGTGACAGTTTCGGTCATGCATGGCAGCGATCACGTTCGCGCCCGTGAAATACTGCTGTCGGCTGCTAACGAAATTGCGGGCGACTATGCAAAAAGTGCAGCAGCAGGTTGGGCAACATTTGCGAAGAGATATCTGCTCGAAGAAGCTATAACGGAGCCGACCATTTCACTCATTGCTACCGCAAGTTCGATCGAGTTTACCGTTCGGTATGTAGTTAGTTTCAATAAGCGGCGTGCTACCAAAGATCTGCTCTTCACACGAATCCTTGAGGAATTTGCCAAAACCGAAGGCAAAGTCGCCTTCACTACGGCCACGTTCCAGCTCGTCGATTTACCGACCATCGATGTTCGACTTTCGAATAAATCCGACCAGACACCGATAACGGAATAGTGGAAACATCCATAATCATCATTATCATTGGCCTTTTTATCTTCTGGGTACATTATCTCAGCGGATTTTTCGAGCGTCGCAATATTCCTGACTTACTGGGACTTTCTATTGCGACGAACCCCGATACCCTGGTCGTTATTACCGGAGACGATTGCAGTCCGTCGGTTATGAAGCGTAGCGGCGAATAGTGAAAAATGAATTGCGCTTAGACAGAAACGGCATCGAATCATTATGAAAAACACTTTTCCCCGATCGAGATCGAACATACCAAAACGCTCCATGCTTGTGGCTGTCATCATAATTATCGCAGTGATTTCGACAGCTACGATCTTCGCACAGCAAGTTAATCCGAACCTTGATAAATCCGTCGTTAAAAAACGCCCGCGCATCGCGCTCGTTTTGAGCGGCGGCGGAGCGAGAGGCTTCGCACATATTGGCGTTATCAAAGTTCTTGAGGAAAATCACATTCCGGTAGATTACATTACCGGTGCAAGCATGGGAGCTCTGGTCGGCGCACTTTACGCAACAGGAAGAACACCAGACGAAATTGAAAAATTGGTCGGGGCGCTCAACTGGGACGATCTTTTGCGCGGTAAACCGAAGTTCGATGATCTGAATTACCGCCGCAAAGAAGATCGCCGCAATCTGCCTGCCGCGATAACTCTTGGGGGGAAAGGCGGAAAATTGAATCTGCCAGGTAGTCTCAATCCGGGCCACCAAATAGGTTTGTTGCTTGATCATTTGATGCTGCCATACGGAGCGGAAACGAATTTCGATGACCTGCCGATCCCGTTTCGCTGCGTGGCGACTGATCTGGTCAACGCAGATACGGTCGTCTTGAAAAATGGTTCGCTTGCTCAGGCTCTACGGGCGACGATGGCGATCCCAGCGCTTTTCGCTCCCGTCGAGTTGAACGGAAAGGTATTAGCAGATGGCGGAATTTTAAACAATATTCCGACCGATGTCGCCAAAGACATGGGGGCGGACATCATCCTTGTCGTGAACATCGAAACGCAGTTGGGCGACCGAGCTTCCTTGCAGGATCTGGTTGGCATTTTGGGCCAGACATTTTATGTGGCAACGGCCGAAAATTCGCGGCGCAGCCTCCGGCAGGCTGACCTAATCGTCGCGCCTGATCTAAAAAATTATGGTACGTTCGATTTTAAGTCGAGCAAGGAGATCATCGAACTCGGATACGAAGGAGCAGAACAAAAAATTGCGTTACTTAAAGGCCTCAGCCTTGACGATAATAATTGGAAACAATACCTCGACGAACGGGAGAAAAAAGTGCGTCCGGCAATTGAGCCAGTCCCTGAATTTGTGGCCATTGAGGGGACTGACAATCGGAAAGCGATAAGAAAAATTGAACAGAAATTAGACGACCGATACGAAAACAAACCGCTCGACGAAAATACGCTCGCCAAAGATCTAACGGAACTGACCGGAACGGAAAGATTCGACAATCTCGGTTACGGAACGATTAAGCGCAACGGGAAAACCGGCTTGCTCGTGCGTCTCTATGATCCGAAAGAGCGCACAAACAGGACGACGGTTGTCGAAGTCGGAGCGGATGTCAACAACTTTGAATCCGACGACGTAAATTTCAACGCCCGGGCCCGCCTGACCATTTACGACATCGGTGGTGACGGCAACGAATGGCGCAACGATTTTAGTGTCGGGTCGCGAACTTTTCTCGCATCGGAGTTCTATCACCAGTTCGGAAACACTCGTTTTTTCGTCGCTCCAAAAGCTTTCTACGAAAACAGAAACGTCAGTTTTTACTCCGGCGGCAATCGTTTGGCGGAATACTCGTTTCGAACTGTTCAAGCCGGAATCGATTTGGGTTTATTGACCGGCCACAGCAGCGAACTGCGACTCGGCTACGCGATCGGAAATTCAAAAGCCGTGCGGCGCATTGGCGACCTTCCGCTCGTTTCAGATCTAAGTGGCAAAACAAGCTTTGGATCCTTGACTTGGAATTATGACACGCGTGATAACGCGCAGATCCCGACGCATGGCGTCGAATTCAGGAATTCCCTCAACTATTATCTCGACGCGCCGGGCGCGAGCGGCAGTTTCGCTCAGGCCCGATCGAGAATAAACGCATTTCATTCGGTCAATGCAAAAACGATCCTTTTCGGTTTTGGGGGAGCGGGAACGACGTTCGGCAAAACGGCTCCGCTTTTTCAGCAGTTCACACTCGGCGGCTTTTTCAACGTCGGCGGCTACGGCAGCAGTGAGTTTCGCAGCAGCAATTACGCTAGCGCGGGCTTCGGTGCACTGCGCGAAACCTTTTCCCTGCCGCCCTATATCGGTGGAAAACTCTATTTTGGCGGCTGGTACGAAGCGGGCAGCGCGTTTGAAACATTTAACGCGGCTAAAGTCCTCCAGAGCGTAACCGGCGGAGCCATGCTGCAAACAACCATCGGCCCGATTTTCATAGGCGGTAGCGTCAACGAACGCGGCCGGAGTAGATTTTATTTTTCGCTCGGTAGATTTTTCTAATTAGCTATTTTTGCATGGAACATCTGTTGAAATGTGTGAATTTGGTGAATAAGGGGGCGGCTTTGCTTTCGTTAGTTTTATAACCATGCTAGTTACCTCCGAGGTTAACCGTCAGAATCGACGTCGCTCCGTTATCTTTGTCGGAGTCGAGATTGTCGCGTCGATAGCTTTCGGTTTGCTCTGGACTCCGGCGTTTTTGCTCCTTCTTCTCTGCCCTTTTGTTTACTGGTTCTTGCGTCGGAGATGCATCGAGCGGCTTAGTATCATGGAAGAGCCCTTTCCGCTGGCATGGGAACAAGTGCTTGAATCCCGGGTAGCTTACTTCAGAGCATTGGCTGACGACGAAAAAGAGCGTTTTAGGCGGCTTGTGAAATTATTTTTGCATGACGTGCGAATCACCGGAGTCGGGACCGAAATTGACGATATAGTTCGCGTTCTGGTTGCCGCGAGCGCGGTAATTCCTATCTTCGGCTTCCGCGACTGGGAATACCATCGACTCGGCGAAGTGCTCATTTATCCGCAGTCGTTTGGTGAAGAATACCAAGCGAGCAAGAAGGCAGAATCTGACATTCTCGGCATGGTCGGCGTCCACCAGTTGCGCGGAGTGATGATTCTCTCCAAACCCTCTCTCATCGCGGGATTTGCAAACGCGTCTCGAGGAGACAATGTCGGCATTCACGAATTTGCCCACCTGGTCGAAGTTGACGAAGTCGAAAACGGCCTGCCGCCTGAGATCCCCTGGCAGGCAGTGTCGCATTGGGTGAAATATGTTGCCCGCGAACTTGCTGACCCGCGAAACCTCGCTTCGATCCGTGGTTATGCGTACACTAACGAACACGAGTTTTTCGCAGTCCTCTCGGAATACTTTTTTAAGTCGCCGGATTTACTGGAAAAAAAAGAACCTGAATTATACCGGGTGCTCGAGGAAATGTTCCATCAGGATCCGGCGGCACTCCTCGATAAGAAATCTTTTCGACGCCGTAAAGATAAGATCCGAACCGAAAATAACCAGAATGGGATGACACGATGAAAGAAATTAAGAAATATGGGACTGCGATTGACGTGAGCATCTACCTAAAACGGGACATTAGTGATCTTAAATAAGGGTGAATAATAAGGACCTATTCTTTATGTGTGATAACGCACGGACTATAGCAGTTTATCCAGTTACTTTTATATTATAAGGCTCTTGTTAGTAGTCTCTATAAATTCGGATCGTAGTAAATTGGTTCGATAGGGTTCGGATTTTCTTCGCAGGTACAGGTCGCTCACGGTAGTAAGGTACATAAGATCCGAAAATCAGTCGCTTTGGCGGACAGCCCGCCGATTACAAAACGCTGGTCAATGTTCCCGTATTGGTTAGTGCTTATTATACGGGAATTCCTATTCCTTCAGATCCAGCGCACCGCCTTTGTTATTTGGTCTTTGAACGTTTGGCGAGTCATTTGGAACGGCCCGATTCGTGGTAGTTATTTGATGCCCAAAGCAATGTCTTCAACATCGAGCCCGTTAGGAATCTCAACACCGCTGACGATAATGCTGTTGATAGTTCTATTTCACGCCGGTCTCCCAGGACAGACAGCAAACAAGCATCAGGCCACATTGACTATCGACGCGACGCATCCGGTTCGCCAATTCGACCCTAATCTTGCTATCGGTGCAGGCATCGACGGGCATGATTTTGGAAGCATCGACAAGCTGTTGTCGGTTTCAAATATCACTCGGATGCAGTCGGTTGGCTTTAAGCCCATCACTTATAGGTTGCGCACGGAACTGGCAAATGACGCGTGGCACTGGAATCCGCAGGGTTCCTGGAGCGATAAAACTGGCCAACAGGGCTACTGGATCTCCGACGACAGGCCGGGCAGCGATATTTCGCTGTCGTACGGGTACTCGCTCCCGCGTCGCGGAAATTCGATCGACCAGGCGAACGACGACGGTTTTTCAAGGATCGATGACGGCGACCCTGAGTCATTTTGGAAGAGCAATCCCTATCTCGACAAAAATTATACACACGAAGACAACTCGCTGCATGAACAATGGGTTGTTATAGACCTTGACACCGAAATGGATATCAACGCTGTAAAGATCCTTTGGGGGACACCGTTCGCGGAAAAATACGAGATCCAGTACGGAGCTATCAACGACATCAGCGATATCAGTGAAAACCCGCCGGGCCTCTGGCATTCCTTTCCCACCGGCAGCGTGGAGACACGAACAGGCGGCGAGATTCTGACCAGGGTCTCGAACGATCCGATAAAGGCTCGTTTTATTCGGGTTCGACTAGAGAAAAGCTCCAATACCCGGCCCAAGAATTCAAGCGATATCCGCGACCGCCTCGGGTTTGCGATCCGCGAGATCTACGTCGGCGCCGTCGATGCCACCGGGAAATTCACGAACCTGATGGAACGTGCGACCAAGGCGGAAGATCAAACGACCATTTATGTTTCATCTACCGATCCGTGGCATCGATCTGTCGACCTTGATAAGAATGCCGAACACGCCGGATTTGACCGGATCTTCAATAACGGGCTCGCCGCAGATTCGCCGGTTTTGATGCCGGTGGGGATGCTTTACGACACTCCCGAAAACGCGGCTGCCGAGATCCGCTACCTTATCAGGAAGGGCTATAAATTTGATCGGGTGGAAATGGGCGAGGAACCTGACGGCCAGTATATAAGCCCGAACGATTATGGAGCGTTGTACATTCAGTGGGCACGGGCCATTCACAAGGTCGCACCGCGCGTAAATCTTGGTGGGCCCAGTTTTCAGGAGATCGTGCCCAACGATCCGGGAGATAAACCGGTAGAAGGTGGCAATCCGGTTTGGTTCGAGCGGTTTATGAAATACCTTAAATCGCACGGCCGCTCATCAGATTTCACGTTCTTTTCGTTCGAATGGTTTCCGTTCGACGATCCATGCACATCGGAGGCTCCGCAATTTGGCGATGCGGCCAAGGCGATGCCAGTGTACCTAGCCGCATTCCGAAAGCGCGGACTTAAAGCGGACATTCCCATCGTGATAACCGAATACGGATATTCGGCTTTTGCGGCGCAAGCCGAGGTCGATATCGAAGGAGCACTTTTCAATGCGGATACGGTCGGAACCTTTCTTGCGATCGGCGGATCCACGGCGTATCTACACGGGTATGAGCCGGATCAGGTTGTTAGAGACTACCCATGCACCGCCGGCAATAATATGCTGTTCATGGGTGACGACTCCGGCATGATAACGGCCCAAACCGCGACATATTATGGTGCCCGGCTGATGATGACCGAGTGGCTCCAGCCATCAGGCGGCCCCCACGAAATATATGCGTGCGAAACTAAATCAAATATTGAGCCCGGAAGCCAGGGTGTATCGGCATTCGCGGTCAAGCGTCCCGATGGAAAATGGTCGATCATGCTCATCAACAAAGATCCGCAAATCACCTGGCAAGTCGGCATCCGATTCAAGGGCCGGGATGGCACGGTCGACACGACTCTCGGCGGCGAAGCGGATCTTTATCAATTTTCAGCAAGGGACTACAAATGGGACGCTAAACTGCAGCGACCGACCAGAAGCCGTCCGCCCGAACACCACCGGATCGAAGACGCTGAAAGCGGAGACCTCGAGTTGGCCCCATATTCATTAACGGTTTTGCGAGGAAGCATTAAATGAAATCCGAATTGCAAGCAGTTCAAGCTAGTAAGGTACACGAAAATCCGAAGATCAGCCCGCTTGCCGGAAAGCCGGTCGATCCCAAAACGCTGGTCAACGTTCCGAGATTGGTCACGGCCTATTATACGGAAATTCCCGATCCCTCAGTTCCGGCCCAGAGAGTTTCTTTCGGCACTTCCGGACATCGCGGTTCATCTTTCGACAGATCCTTTAACGAACGGCATATTCTGGCGATCAGTCAGTCCATTTGTCTTTACCGAAAACAGCAGAAAATAGACGGGCCTTTGTTTTTAGGGATAGATACTCATGCCCTGTCGATACCGGCCCTGGCCAGCTCGTTAGAGGTATTAGCCGCCAACGGAGTCGAAGTAATGCTCTCTGAAGGAGATGAATATACTCCGACCCCTGCCGTTTCTCTGGCAATTCTCAAATATAATCGAGGTCGCAAAGACGGGTTTGCCGACGGGATCGTGATCACGCCTTCCCATAATCCGCCGCACGACGGAGGTTTTAAATACAACCCGCCGCATGGCGGTCCGGCGGACGGTGACGTAACAAAGTTGATCGAAACGAAAGCGAACGACTTCCTGAAGGTCGGGTTGAAGGGCGTGAAGCGGATCTCTTTGCAGAAAGCGCTGAGTGCATTAACCACGCACCGCTACGATTACCTCACAAACTACATTGACGAGCTGGCTTCGGTTGTAGATATGGATGCAATTCGCGGGTCGAAACTCAAGCTCGGTGTTGATCCGATGGGCGGAGCGGGCGTTCATTACTGGGAGCCGATCGCCGACCGTTATGGATTAGATCTGACAGTCGTTAATTCTGCTGTTGATCCGACCTTTTGTTTTATGACTGTAGATTGGGATGGCCAGATCCGGATGGATCCGTCTTCGCCGTATGCAATGCAGGGGTTGATAGCCTTGAAAGACCAGTATGACCTCGCCGTAGCGTGTGATACTGATCATGACAGGCACGGAGTTGTGACTCGAAACTCCGGGTTGCTTCCACCCAACCACTATCTTTCGGTCGCCGTATATTACCTCTTTCAACACAGACCAAACTGGAACACGGCAGCAGCCGTTGGCAAAACTCTGGTGAGCAGCCAGATGATCGACCGTGTGACGACGAAGTTCGGCCGCAGGGTTTACGAGGTGCCGGTAGGTTTCAAATGGTTTGTGGATGGCTTGCTTGACGGCTCGCTTGCCTTTGGCGGCGAAGAGAGCGCGGGAGCATCCTTCGCTCGGATGGATGGGAGCGTTTGGACCACGGAAAAAGATGGAATAATTCCCGCGCTGCTGGCGGCGGAAATTACTGCCCGGATGGGCCGCGATCCTGGCGAGATCTACCGCGAACTAACAGACGAATTCGGCGAGCCTGTATACGAACGCATCGAGGCAGCGGCGACCTCGGAACAAAAGGCAATACTCGCCAAACTCTCGCCGCAGCAGATCACAATCAAAGACCTGGCGGGTGAAAAAATAGAAGCCGTACTCACCAATGCACCCGGCAACAACGCGCCGATCGGTGGTTTGAAGGTTGTCACAAAAAGCGGCTGGTTCGCCGCCCGCCCGTCAGGAACTGAAGATATTTACAAAATCTACTCGGAAAGTTTCTGCGGGACCGAACATCTTCGCCAAATTCAGGACGAAGCGCAGTCAATTGTGAACGACGC
Source organism: Pyrinomonadales bacterium (assembly GCA_038227175.1). Classification (GTDB taxonomy): domain Bacteria; phylum Acidobacteriota; class Blastocatellia; order Pyrinomonadales; family Pyrinomonadaceae; genus OLB17. Next base: position 88,552 of record JBBRPZ010000020.1, read on the forward strand.
GTTGGCGGCAGGCGGATCAGCCGAAGATCAGCCGGGCAAACAATAGATGGAAATCAAGAAAACAACCGCAGCAAATGATCCTGGAATAAGCAAATCACTCCCGATCACGACGCTGTTTCTCGATATCGGCGGCGTATTGCTTACCGACGGATGGGATCATAACGCCCGAAAAAGCGCGGCGGCGAAATTCAAATTGGATTTTACCGAGACAGAGAAACGCCATCAAATGACCTTTGCCACCTACGAGGAGGACGCACTCACGCTGAAAGAGTATCTGAACCTAACGGTGTTCTACGAAGAGCGGCCGTTCACCCCGGATCAATTTCGGGAATTGATGTTCGCTCAATCGAAACCCCATATCGAGATGATCGAGCTGATACGCAAACTCAAAGCTAAATATGAATTGAAGATAATCGCGGTCAGCAACGAAGCGCGTGACTTGAACGCCTATCGGATCCAAAAGTTTAAGCTGGGCGAATTTATAGATGCTTTCGTTTCATCGTGCTTCGTCCACATTCGCAAGCCTGATCCCGAGATCTTTCGGCTTGCACTGGACGTTGCCCAGACGCTTCCCGAACAGATCGTTTATATCGAAAATACAGAGATGTTCGTCAAGATCGCATCGGATATGGGGCTTCGGGGCGTAATTCATACGGATCACCGTTCGACTGCAAGTCAACTTGCTTCGTTGGGCTTGCAATTGAACAAAAGGAGTCAGTGGTGAAAAGCGACGATTCACAAATTCTGACGATAAACGGCGGCTCGTCAAGCATCAAGTTTGCTCTCTTTGAAGCAGGTAGAGATGAGCCCCGGCGGATTTTCGAAGGCTCGATCGAGCGGGTTGGACAGCCTAACGCAGCCATCCGGACCAAAGGATCGACGGCGGCGGATGACTATTCGCATTCGGTTAAAGCTCCGAATCAAAAAGCCGCGATCGGTATTCTGATGGATTGGCTCGAAAAAAGCGGCAAATGTAAACACTTGACAGCGATAGGACACCGAATTGTGCAGGGTGGCCCGAAATATAACCGGCCGCAGCTGATCAACCCGGAAATGATCGAAGAGTTGCGGCGGCAAGAAATATTTGACCTTGAGCATATGCCGGGCGAGATACTTCTGACCGAGGCGTTTCATCGCCGATTTCCGGAACTGCCCCAGATAGCATGCTTCGACTCAGATTTTCATCATGACCTTCCGCGCGTTGCCCGTCTGTTGCCAATCCCGCGGCGCTATGAAGAGCAGGGCGTGCGGCGATACGGGTTTCACGGATTGTCGTATCAATATCTGATGGCGGAATTGGACCATCAAGCCGGGACGGAAAAGGCAAAGGGACGCGTAATTCTCGCCCATCTGGGCAATGGTGCGAGTTTAGCCGCGGTGCGTGACGGCAGATCCATAGATACCAGCATGAGTTTTACCCCAACCTCAGGCGTGCCGATGAGTACGCGTTCGGGCGATCTCGATCCGGGTCTCGTAGCGTATCTGGCACGATCAGAGGGACTTGACGCCGAAGGGTTCAGTAAGATGGTCAATTTTCAATCGGGACTTCTCGGAATCTCGGGAACCAGCTCCGATATGCGTGTATTACTCGATCACGAAAAAGAAGATGTACGGGCACACGAAGCGGTAGAAATATTTTGCTATCAGGTTAAGAAATGGATCGGCTCTTTCGCTGCCGTCTTAGGCGGGTTGGACCAATTAGTATTTGCAGGCGGCATCGGCGAGAACGCGCCCGTTGTCCGTTCACGGATCTGCGCGGGGTTGGAATTCCTTGGCATCGAACTCGAAACAAAGCAAAACGACACAAATGCGGCCGTGATCTCTGCTGATAGCAGCCTGGTCACTGTCCGTGTCATTCATACGGACGAGGAGCTAACGATTGCCAGGGCAGTCGTTAGCATCCTAAATGTAGGCACATCGAAAGTAGACTTGGGTGAGACATCCGATCGCGAAGGAGACGCCTTATGACAACCTCTCATTCTGACGCATTGGTGCTCTTTGGTGTGACGGGCGATCTCGCACACAAGATGATCTTCCCGGCGCTTTATGCGCTAGCAAAAAAAGGCGAGCTGAAAGTCCCGATCATTGGCGTCGCTTTCCCGAAATGGGATCGCGAGAAGCTGCACGCAGGCGTGACCGACAGCATCAAGCGATCGGGGGGGATAGATGACAAAAAAGCCCTTCGTCATCTTTTGTCTTTGGTGAGCTACGTAAGCGGGGACTACAACGACCCCGGCACGTTCACGAAGATAAAAGAGTCGCTTGGCAGCGCTCACCGCCCCGCGCATTATCTCGCCATACCGCCTTCGCTCTTTGAGACAGTGATAAAAGGCCTCGGGGCGGCGAAGTTAGCCGAGCATGCGCGCGTCATCGTCGAAAAACCTTTCGGACGCGACCTCGCCTCCGCGCGGAAACTTAATCGCGTCGCGCGGTCAGTGTTCCCCGAAGACTCGATCTTCCGCATCGATCACTTCCTCGGGAAGGAAGCGATCATGAACATACTCTATTTCCGTTTCGCCAATTCCTTCCTCGAACCGATCTGGAACCGCAATTATGTCGCCAGCGTCCAGATCACTCTGGCGGAGAGTTTCGGTGTGGAAAATCGCGGCGCTTTTTATGAAACCGCCGGTTGCCTTCGGGATGTGATCGAGAATCATCTCTTCCAGATCGTCGCGCTGCTCGCTATGGAAGCGCCGTCCGGAAGGGATTTCGGGACCGTGCAGAACGAGAAAGCAAAGGTCTTTGAAGCAATGCGCCCGCTGAAGCCCGACGACGCCGTTCGTGGCCAATATGAAGGCTATCGCAAGGAACCGGATGTCGCGAAGAAGTCAGATGTCGAGACGTTCTGCGCGATGCGCCTGTTCATCGACTCGTGGCGCTGGGCGGGTGTGCCGTGGTATCTGCGCTCCGGCAAATACCTGCCGGAGACGGTATGCGAAGTTCTGGTGGAGTTGAAGCCGCCTCCACAGGCGCTTTTCGCCGACGCCGTGTCCACCAGCGGCACCAACTATCTGCGTTTTCGCATATCGCCGATTTCCGCGATCGCACTGGCCGCCCGCGTGAAACGTGCGGGCAAGGACTTCGTCGGCGATCAACGCGAACTTTTTCTGGTTGAAGAACAGCCGGGAGAGGAATCCCCTTACGAACGACTTCTCGGCGACGCGATGGCCGGCGACGGTGCGCTTTTCAGCCGTGAGGACGCGGTCGAGGCCGCTTGGGCGGTTGTCGACCCGATTCTTACGAAACACCACCGAGCCCACGTCTATAAACGCGGTAGTTGGGGGCCCAAAGAGGCTGACACCCTGATCGCTGCCAATGGAAGTTGGCACGATCCCGAACCCGCGATCGCAGTTTGAAGAAGGTTAAATAATGACAACAGATACGCTTACACAGGAACTCCTAGAACGGATCGACGCCTATTGGCGGGCGGCCAACTATCTTTCGGTCGGCCAGATCTATCTTTACGATAATCCGCTGCTCAAAGAGCCTCTGAAACTTTCGCACGTCAAGCCGCTTGTGGTCGGGCACTGGGGAACCACGCCGGGCCAGAACTTTATCTACGTGCATTTGAACCGGATCATAAAAGAATACGACCTAAACATGTTCTACATCGCGGGTCCGGGTCACGGCGGACCGGCGATCGTGGGCAATGTTTACCTCGAAGGAACCTGGACCGAAGTTTATCCAAATGTTACTCGGGACGAGGCCGGCCTAAAGAAACTGTTCAAACAATTTTCGTTTCCCGGCGGGATTTCCAGCCACGTTGCGCCAACGACGCCAGGTTCGATCCATGAAGGCGGCGAGTTGGGATACTCGTTAAGCCACGCCTTTGGGGCCGTATTCGATAATCCCGATCTGATCGTCGCCTGTGTTATCGGTGACGGAGAAGCGGAAACCGCTCCGCTCGCGACCGCCTGGCAGTCCAATAAACTGCTTAGCCCGGTTTCGGACGGAGTCGTACTTCCGATCCTTCACCTCAACGGCTACAAGATCAGCAATCCGACGATTTTAGCCCGAATCGAGCATCAGGAGTTGGAACAGTTTTTGACGGGCTGCGGCTGGAAGCCATATTTCGTCGAGGGCGATGATCCGAAAACAATGCATCAACTGATGGCTGCGACTCTGGATCAGGCCGTCGAAGATATACGGCAGATTCAAACGAACGCCCGGGAAAATAACGACCTGACTCGTCCGAGATTTCCAATGATCGTTCTTAAATCACCCAAGGGCTGGACGGGACCTAAATTCGTTGACGGCCTGCAGAACGAGGGAACGTTTCGAGCGCACCAGGTGCCGATTATCGTAGATGCCGAACATGCCGATCATGTCGAACAGCTCGAAAGCTGGATGAAAAGCTATCGGCCCGAGGAACTTTTTGACGAAAACGGTTGTCTGATCCCGGAACTGTTTGAACTCGCACCGACGGGTAACCGGCGGATGGGTGCCAATCCACACTCAAACGGCGGGATTTTGCTTCGCGATCTGCGGATGCCGGATTTTCACGACCACGCGGTGAACGTGCCTTCGCCCGGAGCCGTTGACGGGCAAGATACGATGGTGCTCGGTAAGTTTTTGCGTGATGTCGCCGAGTTGAATAAGGAGCATCGAAATTTCCGCATCTTTGGTCCCGATGAAACGCTTTCAAATTTACTCGGTGCAGTGTTTGAAGTTACTGATCGGCAATGGGACGCCCGCGAACAGGACAACGATGAGTTTCTTGCGCCGGACGGACAAGTGCTGGATTCGATGCTTAGCGAACACCAGTGCGAGGGTTGGCTCGAAGGCTATCTGCTCACAGGTCGGCATGGTCTTTTCAACAGTTATGAAGCCTTCATCCGCATTGTCGATTCAATGTTCAGTCAGCATGCCAAATGGCTGAAGGTCATAAAGGAACTGCCGTGGCGCCGTCCCATCTCGTCTCTGAATTATCTATTGGCTTCACACGTCTGGCAGCAGGATCATAATGGTTTTACACATCAAGACCCAGGTTTCCTGGATCACGTTATCAATAAGAAGGCCGACATCGTCCGCGTCTATCTTCCGCCGGACGCTAACTGTCTGCTGTCGGTCTTCGATCATTGTCTGCGCAGTCGCAATTACGTCAACGTCGTGGTAGCGGGGAAGCACGCTCTCCCACAATGGTTGACCATGGATCAGGCAGTCGTTCATTGCACCGAAGGCATCGGCATCTGGCAATGGGCCAGCAACGATCAGGGCAGCGAACCGGACGTCGTGATGGCGTGCTGCGGAGATACACCGACACTGGAGATACTGGCTGCAGTATCTATTCTTCGCCAATACATACCAGAGCTCAAGATCCGCGTGATCAACGTCGTCGATCTGATGAAACTGCAATCGGCGAGCGAGCACCCACACGGCCTGAACGAAACGGACTATGACTCGCTCTTTACCAAGAATAAGCACATCGTCTTCGGGTTTCACGGTTATCCGTGGCTCGTCCACCGACTGACCTACCGCCGTGCCAATCGCAATCTTCACGTCCGCGGTTATAAGGAGGAAGGCACGATCACGACCGCTTTTGATATGCGGGTGCAAAACGATCTGGATCGTTTTCATTTAGTTCAGGACGTGATCGACAGAATTCCGAATTTGGGATCGAAAGGCTCCTATCTGAAGCAGAAAATGCAGGACAAACTTATCGAACACAAACACTATATCGATCAACACGGGGAAGATATGCCTGAGATCCGCAATTGGAAGTGGGGTTCATCGGATGAATAGTATCGCGCAAATTTAGCGGACGAACAGGAAATCACGCACAACATAAAGGAGAAAAATATGCTTAAACACACTCTTATCGAACCAGAAGGAATACTCATTCTTGAACCGGACTCTCCGCTGAAAACCACTGATTTTGAGGAACTGGCGAAAGAGATCGATCCGTATATCACGGAACACGGAAAACTGCCTGGGCTGATGATCCGTGCAAAGGCCTTTCCCGGATGGACGAGTGCAGACGCTTTTCTCGCGCACATGCAGTTTATCAGAAGCCATTACCGAGATATCGTCCGCTTGGCGGTTGTTACCGACAGCATACTTCTGACGGAAGTACCCAAGATCGTCTCGCATCTGGTGGATGCTCAGGTCAAAACCTTCCCGGCATCCGAATTTGAAGTTGCTCTGCAATGGCTGAAAACGGGGATTGGTGCCTGATCGTGCACCAGACCCAATCGATGATGCGGAATTGGAAGTGGGGCGAAATTCAATGATGAGTGAGGGAAATGTGTATGTCAATAAAACTAAATGAAACGAACGGTGGAAAATTGCTCGAGGTTGAAATAAGCGGCACGATTGTCGAAGCGGATTATACAGCGTTGGTCCCGACAGTAGATAGTTTGGTAAAAGCTCACGGCAAGATCCGATTATTGGTCGAAATGCACGATTTCCATGGCTGGACGGCGGGAGCCGCTTGGGAGGACATCAAGTTCGATGTTAAGCATTTCAATGACATCGAGAGTCTCGCAATAGTCGGCGAGACTAAGTGGGAACATGTTATGGCAATATTTTGCAAGCCGTTCACAAACGCCAAAGTCCGTTACTTCGATCGTTCTGAGGTAAGGGAGGCTCGGGCCTGGCTCGAAAGCTCGTAACGCGGGAAATCGACGCAAAACTGTGCGTCAAAGGTCGATAAGGAGGCTCGATGTACGTATCAGTATTAGCAAAGGAAACACTAGTTAAGACCGCGCAGGCATTGGTCGCTGGCGATAAGGGGTTGCTGGCAATGGATGAAAGTAATTCGACCTGTGACAAACGATTTGCCGCTGTCGGAATTCCTCAAACCGAGGAATTCCGACGCGCTTATCGGAAATTAATAATAACTACACCAGATCTCGGTGACTGCATCAGCGGTGTGATCCTTTATGACGAAACGATCCGCGAGAGATCACATGACGGAACTCCATTTATCAAGATGATCGTTGATACGGGAATCATTCCCGGTATCAAGGTCGATATTGGTGAGTCCGATCTGGCCGCTCACCCGGGCGAGAAGATCACTGAAGGCCTGGACGGTCTGCGCGGACGCCTCGCCGAATATTCGCAAATGGGTGCGCGTTTTGCCAAGTGGCGAGCGGAGATCGAGATCAGTGATCGGCTTCCGAGCCGCGGCTGTATCGAGGCAAACGCCCAGTCACTTGCCCGTTATGCCGCGTTATGCCAGGAAGCCGCCATTGTTCCCATCGTCGAGCCGGAAGTGATCATGACTGGCGACCATTCGCTTGAACGATCCCGCGAAGTGACGGAAGAAGTCCTGCAAACGGTTTTCAAACAGCTATATGCCCAACGAGTGATGCCGGAGGGAATGATCCTTAAACCGAACATGGTGCTTTCGGGATTAGACTGTCCTGAACAGCAAACGGTTGAAGAGGTAGCCGATGCGACGGTCGAATGCCTTTTGCGAGTCGTTCCCGCCGCAGTTCCGGCTATTGCGTTTTTGTCGGGTGGGCAAACCGGCGAGTTGGCGTCGGCCCGCTTAAATGCGATGAATGTGAGATTTAAGAATCGTATGCCGTGGGCACTTACATTTTCATTCGCCCGGGCCATCCAGCATCCGGCATTGGAGATCTGGGACGGCAAGGAGGCAAACGTAGAGGCCGCACAAAGAGCACTGTTTCATCGGGCCGCATGCGATCGAGCTGCACGGCGTGGTGAATACGATCCCTCGATGGAGACCGGCGTCGGCGCGATGAACTATAAGGCGTTGTCGAATGGTTGAAAAGGTCGCAAATCCAAATATTGGTTCGGTGGTCGCGGTTCGCGGCAGCGTCGTTGACGTCCGGTTCGACGAACATCTGCCGCCGATCTATACCTTGCTGCGGACCGGACAGGATTCGCAGATCGCTGTCGAGGTGCTGACGCAGCTCGATGGCAGCCACGTTCGGGGAATCGCCCTAAATCCCACCCAGGGTCTCGCTCGCGGAATGAAAGTCGAGGACACGGGCGGGACATTGAAAGTCCCGGTCGGCAAAACAATTCTTTCGCGGATGTTCGACGTTTTTGGTAACCCAATTGACAGAAAACCCGCGCCGACTGGTGTTGAATGGAGAACGATTCACCGCGACCCGCCCCCGCTTGTCGATCGTTCGACAAAAACCGAATTATTTGAAACGGGCATCAAGGTAATTGACGTGCTCGTTCCCCTGGAACGCGGCGGCAAAGCCGGGCTTTTCGGGGGGGCCGGCGTCGGCAAAACGGTTCTGCTGACCGAAATGATCCATAACATGGTGGGTGAAGAGAAGGGCATCAGCATATTTTGCGGGATCGGTGAACGCTGCCGAGAGGGAGAGGAACTTTACGAAGCAATGAAGGAAGCGGGTGTACTTCCAAAGATGGTGATGATGTTCGGTCAAATGAACGAGCCTCCGGGCTCGCGTTTCCGGGTTGGCCCGGCGGCACTCACTATGGCGGAATATTTCCGGGACGATGAACATCGCGAGGTGCTGCTGCTTATCGATAACATCTTTCGTTTTATTCAATCGGGAATGGAGGTATCCGGGCTGATGGGTCAAATGCCTTCGCGACTCGGCTATCAGCCAACCATGGGAACCGAGCTTTCCCGGCTTGAGGAACGCATTGCCAACACAGCAACCGGAGCCATTACTTCGATTCAAGCCGTATATGTTCCGGCGGATGATCTGACCGATCCGGCTGCGGTTCATACATTTTCGCACCTGTCGGCATCGATCGTGCTTTCGCGCAAAAGGGCCAGTGAAGGCCTCTATCCGGCGATCGATCTTTTGCAATCCAATTCGAAAATGGCGACACCGGGGATCGTCGGCAAGAGTCACTATCATTTGGCACAGGAGATCAGGCGCACCCTCGCACAATATGAAGGTTTGAAGGATGTTATTGCGATGCTCGGTTTGGAACAACTGTCGCCGGACGACCGCAAAGTTGTGGCCCGAGGCCGGCGTCTTGAGCGATTCTTGACGCAGCCGTTTTTTACCACTGAAAAATTCAGCGGCATTAAGGGTAAGCAGGTCAGCCTCAAAGACTCGCTTGACGGCTGCGAAAGAATTTTGCGAGATGAATTCGCGGATTACCCCGAGAGCGCGCTGTATATGATCGGGGCGATAAGCGAGACGAAGAAAAATGATGCAAGTCACAAATCGGAACCCGATGGGGAAACCGCGGCCAAACCTCTGGTTGACGCCGAACTGAAGTTAGCCGATGCCTCTGGTCCAAAAGCCGAATCGGACCAAAAGGTAACATCCGGTTCGCAATCTAAAGGAAAGGAGGAAAATGTCGGACACGCTGATGAATCTTAAAATTCTCCTACCGTTTAAAATCTTCACCGAGAAAACGGGCGTCTCGCGCATCGTTGCGGAAACCGGGAAAGGCTCGTTCGGAATTCTGCCGCATCGCCTCGACTGTGCGGCGGCCCTTTCGCCCGGGATCTTCGTTTACGAAACTGGCCATGAAGGTGAAGTGTATGTCGCGGTTGATGAAGGAGTGCTGATCAAAACCGGCTTTGATGTTGTCGTCTCCGTCCGCAACGCAATTGAGGGAACGGATCTGGCCGGGCTGCAAAAGACGGTCGAACAGGAGTTTGTGAATCTCGATGACGAGGAACAAAAAGCTCGCTCGGTAATGGAGAAAATGGAGAGCGGCTTCATCCGGCGACTAGGGGATTTTCAACATGAGTGACAAAGGTAAGAAAAATACGATCGTCTCTCCGAACGATGAAACTGGATTCAGCCGGTCAATTGGAGCGAAAGCCGCTCGAAAACGGAAGGCAAATCGAAATTCGGGGCAACGGGGCGTTTGGTTCGGATTGGGAATGACGGGCCTGATCGGCTGGTCGGTGGTCGTTCCGACACTCGCGGGCACAGCGCTCGGCATTTGGCTGGACAACAAATATCAGGGCAGCCATTCGTGGACGCTATCGCTTTTGGTTGTTGGCCTGACTATTGGCTGCGTCAACGCTTGGTACTGGGTCGCCAAGGAAGAAAAAGAGATTGGGGAGGAAGACCAAAATGATGTATGAAATAGGGAGTCTGATACCGACCTTTTCGGCGGGGTTGTTGCTCGGGGGCATATTCTTCGGGGGGCTCTGGTGGACGGTGCGAAAATTGGTTGACTCCGATATGTCTCCCGTGTGGTTTTTAGCCAGTTTTTTGTTGCGAATGGGCATTACGCTCGGTGGCTTTTATCTTTGTGCATTGGGCAGTTGGGAAAGTTTGACGGCGTGCCTACTTGGATTTATTACGGCGCGCATTATCGTCACCCGCCTAACCAAACCATCCGAGCGTCCAATATCTGGTCGGCAGGAGTCAAGCCATGCGCCTTAGTCCGGACCAATTGATTTTTTGGCAATACGGTTTTGTCGTACTCAATGCGACGATCGTCTTCACCTGGGCTTTGATGCTCACGTTGGTCATCGGCTCAAAACTGATCACGAGGAAACTCTCCATCGATCAGCAGCGATCGCGCTGGCAAGATCTTCTGGAGATCGTCGTCACTGGTATCGGGCAGCAGATCGAAGCGGCGGGCTTAGTTCAGCCGCGAAAATATCTCGGCTTTCTCGGCACACTTTTTCTGTTTGTCGCCGTATCCAGCCTTTGCACGATCATCCCCGGATTCGAGCCCCCGACTGCATCGCTTTCGACGACAACCGCACTTGCGCTTTGCGTTTTTGTCGCCGTCCCGTTCTTTGGAATAAAGGAACAGGGTGTCTGGAACTACCTAAAGTCCTTTGTTAAGCCGACGTTCATCATGCTTCCGTTCAACATCATCAGTGAGATCTCGCGCACGTTGGCACTGGCCGTCCGGCTTTTCGGCAATATGATGAGCGGAGCAATGATCATCGGCATCCTGCTGACGATCACTCCATTCATTTTCCCGGTCGTCATGACGCTGCTCGGGCTTCTGACGGGAATGGTCCAGGCATATATCTTTAGCATTCTGGCAGCGGTTTACATTGCCGCTGCCACCCGAGTTCGTAAACTCAATCTGACACCAGAGGAACAGCATTGAAAAATAACAGAGATATTGAGAGGAAATATTATGGATAACATGACGACTATCGCGGTGGCATCAATTGTCATTGCAGGAATTTGTATAAGTTTAGGCTGTCTGGGGCCCGCACTGGCCGAGGGGAAAGCGGTCGCAACCGCCCTGAGTTCGCTTGCCCAACAACCGGATGCCTCTGCCACCATTACCCGGACTCTGTTTGTCGGTTTGGCAATGATCGAGTCCTTGGCCATCTATTGCTTCGTGGTTTCAATGATCCTCATCTTTGCCAATCCGTTTTGGAACCACGCAATTGCCCAGACGGCAGGAAAATAAACGTATGTTGATCGATTGGTTCACAGTTGGAGCTCAGGCGCTTAATTTTGCGATTCTGGTGTGGTTGATGAAGCGCTTTCTTTACCAGCCGGTTTTGAACGCTATTGATGAGCGGGAGAAACGGATCGCGGCCGAACTTTCCGATGCTGCTACCAAAAAAGCCGAAGGCAAAAAGGATCGGGACGATTTCCAGCATAAGAATGACGAGTTCGACCAGCAACGTGAGGCGCTTTTGAACAAAGCGACAGATGAGGCAAATACCGAGCGGCAGCGACTTCTGGACGAGGCGCGTAAGGCGGCCGATGATTTAAGCAAAAAGCGGCACGACGCTCTGATCAGTGAATCCAAAACCCTAAACCGCGAAATTAGTCAGCGGGCGCAGCACGAAGTTTTTGCCATTGCCCGAAAGACTTTGGCGGATCTCGCCGCGGTGAGTTTGGAAGAACAAATGTGCGAAGTATTCATTAGCCGATTGGAAAAACTTGACGAAAAGGCAAAGCAAAGCATCGCAGCAGCGCTGACAAAAGCATCTGATCCGCCAATTGTGCGGAGCGCGTTTGACCTACCCGCTAAGGAGCGCTCCGCGATCCAGAAGGCGCTCAATGAAACCTTCTCGGCAACAATTACCATTCAATTCGAGACTTCGCCTGAATTGGTCAGCGGCGTTGAACTGACCACGAATGGTCAAAAAGTGGCATGGAGCATCTCGGATTATCTGACTTCGTTGGAAACAGGCGTCGACAAACTCCTGAAAGAGAAGGACGAGGTCGAACCTGCCGCTGAACTCAAGCCGAAAGCCACGCCGAAAAAGAAAACTAAACCTAAATCTAAACCTGCGGCCAAACGTGAGCCTAAGGCCAAAGCCCAGTCTGAACCGAAAGAACCTAAGCTCGATCCAAAGAGCAAATGAAAATGAAGCAGCTCAACCTCGAACAAATTTTCGACGGTGCATTTTCGGAAATTGCCCAAGTCCGGGAATCATTCAATCCGGAACTTATAGCACGGGAGGTTGGAACGGTGACAAGCGTAGCCACGGGCGTTGCTAAGGTGTCCGGTCTCCCGAATGTCGGGTTTGACGAATTGGTAACATTTCCCGGCGGCGTTTTGGGCGTCGCGTTTGATCTCGATGCGGACGAGATAGGGGTTGTCCTGCTCGGTGAATATTGGCATCTTCAAGCCGGAGACGAAGTTCAACGAACCGGACGGGTTATGGATGTAGCCGTGGGCGATGGACTAATTGGGCGGGTAATAGACCCGCTCGGTCGTCCGCTCGACGGCAAATCTCAGTTTGCCTCGGGTAAACGCCTGCCCATTGAACGCCCATCCCCACCTATAATGGATCGGGCACCCGTAAACGTGCCTCTACAAACGGGCATCAAGGTTATCGACGCCCTCATTCCGGTCGGACGCGGTCAACGTGAACTGATACTCGGCGACAGGCAGACCGGCAAGACTGCGATCGCGATCGACACCATTCTCAACCAAAAGTCTGAGAATGTTATTTGTGTATATTGTGCAATCGGGCAGCGTGCATCTGCGGTGGCGAAGCTAGTCGAAAACCTGCGGGAAAAAGGAGCGATGGATTACACAATTGTCATCGTCGCCGAGGGCAACGATCCGCCGGGACTCGCCTACATCGCTCCGTACGCTGCGACCAGTATTGCCGAATCATTTATGGAAGCGGGGCGAGATGTATTAATAATTTACGACGACCTCACGCATCACGCCCGCGCTTACCGCGAGATCTCGCTGCTCCTGCGCCGTCCGCCGGGTCGTGAGGCGTTTCCGGGAGACATCTTCTATATTCACTCGAGGCTCCTCGAAAGGGCAACGCACCTTAGGTCCGAACTGGGAGGCGGATCCCTAACCGCGATACCGATCATAGAAACGGAAGCGCAGGATATTTCCGCCTATATTCCTACGAATCTGATTTCCATTACGGATGGCCAGATCTACCTTTCTCCGACGCTATTTGAACTCGGCGTATTGCCTGCGGTGGATGTCAGTAAATCCGTTTCGCGGGTCGGAGGTCAAGCTCAACTGGCATCCTTCCGTGCGGTGGCTGGTGACCTAAAGCTCGCCTATGCTCAGTTTGAAGAACTTGAGACCTTTTCCAGATTCGGCTCACGAATGGATGATGCTACCCATAAGATCATAGAGCACGGTAAACGCATTCGCGAGTGCCTCAAACAACCGGAACTTTTCCCGGTACCGGTTATCGAGCAAATTATGCTGCTGCAAGCATTGACCACGCGTATTTTCGACGACATTCCACTCGACCGTATGGAAGAGGCAGAAGAAGCGGTACGCGGAGCGGCGGCGGAGATCCCGAAGGATGTGAGCGAGACGCTGATCGGCGCGGATAAATTAAGCGATTCGGATCGCACGACACTTTCCGAGATCGCCGTTAAGTCACTGGTCCCGTTTCAGCCCAAGCCGGAAACTAAGACCGCTCCTGCGCAGGCAACCGATTCTTCGGTCGAAGCTCCGCCGGAAAGCAGCCCGAAGCCCGAGCCGGGAAAGGTTAAGAAATGAGCGATAGCGTAGCGAGTCTTCGCCGGAAGATCGGCGGAGCAGGCGATCTCCAATCAGTTGTACGCACGATGAAGGCGGTCGCTGCCTCCAGCATCGGACAGTACGAGAAAGCGGTCGAGGCATTGGCCGACTATTACCAAACGGTAGAACTGGGCTTGAGCGTCTGCCTACGGAAAATCGGAGCACAATCGCTTATAGCGGACGGAAAACAATCTTCCCAACCGGCTGCGACGGGCGCCGTAGTCTTTGGTTCTGATCAGGGTTTGGTCGGTCAATTTAACGATGTCGTTGCCGATTATGCAGTCGATGCACTCAACGCTGCTGCGGGAGATGTACAAGTTTGGGCGGTCGGTTCGCATGTCCAAGGTCGTCTGTCTGATGCCCAAATGCCGATCGTCGGAACTTTTCAGGTGCCGACCTCGGTTGATGGCATAACGCTCCTCGTCGGAAAAATTCTTGTCGAATGCGAGTCCCGCCAAAGTCGTGGCGAGATCACCGATCTTTACCTGTTTTACAATCGTCCTACGACCGGAGCGGGTTATAAGCCGGTCAGCCAGCGCCTGTTGCCGCTCGACGAAACATGGCGACGCAAACTTGTCGAAATTCCGTGGCCGACGAAAGTTTTGCCTGAAGTCGTCGGAGACAGCACCGCAACGCTCGGGGCTTTCATAAGCGGGTATCTCTTTGTTTCGCTTTTTCGAGCATGTGCCGAATCTCTTGCCAGCGAGAATGCGAGCCGCTTGGCAGCGATGCAGCATGCGGACAAAAACATCGACGACTTGCTGGAGCAGCTCAACGGAAAATATCATCGTTTGCGACAGAGCCGTATTGACGAGGAACTCTTCGATGTGATCGCCAGCTTTGAATCGTTATCAAAAGGAAAGGGGGGCCAGAACTCTGCATGAATGAATCGAACGGCAAAGACAAATCAGAGTCTGGAGCAACGCAGGTCGTTCTGAACAAGAAAGCAGCTTCCGATTTTTGGAACCCCGCGCTTGAGTGGCGGCGCCTATTCGCGGAAACCTGGGGCACTTTCCTGCTGGTACTCGTTGCGGCGGGCGGCGGCGTGATCAGAGACGTAAGCGGAGGCAGTTTGAGTCTGGCAATGGTCGTCGTAGCACCCGGGCTAATGGTGATGGCGATCATTTACTTTATGGGTTCGGTGAGCGGGGCTCACCTTAACCCTGCTGTCACACTCGCCTTCGCTGTCCGCGGCAATTTTCCGTGGTATCGCGTGCCGGGATACATGGTCGCTCAAATGGTCGGCGGTATTATCGCGGCGTCCTTCCTTTTCGCGATGTTCGGAAACGCCGGTTCACTGGGCGCAACTCTTCCCGGACCCGGCATCGGCGGCCTCAAGGCGATGGCAATGGAAATTGTTCTGACAGCGGGTCTTGTGAACACGATCCTTGGCACAGCATCCGGAGCTCGCAACATCGGCACGAACGGAGCCTTGGCAGTCGGGGCGTACATTGCTCTGGCGGGACTTTGGGCGTCTCCCATCAGCGGGGCGTCGATGAATCCGGTGCGATCATTTGCGCCAGACTTGATCCGTGCCGATTTTAGTACCTCGTGGATCTACATCGTTGGGCCGATCTTGGGCGCCTTGGTGGCGGTATGCTTCGAATGGATATTAAGAGGAAAGGCGACCGCAGGCGGAGCGATCGCAGCACAGGGAACACTCGACGATGAGGACAAATAATCAACTTTGCTTGTTGCCTATCCTGCCGGTTAACTCATGATGCCAATTTCCTCACTTTATGTACGTAAACGCACCGATAGGATAGTGAGTATTGAGTAGCTTAAAGGTGCGGGAAAGAATATATATACGCAAGATTTAATACGATAAGGGGGATTAAGTAATCATGAACGAAAATACACAATCTGGTCAGTTTGCTTCGAAGATGGCATTAGCTAATGCGGGTGCCGTGATAGCTGTTTTCGAAACACATACAGAAGCGGAACAGGCCATACGCGAACTCCAAAGATCAGGCTTGGATATGCAAAAACTATCAATTGTAGGCAAGGACTATTACACCGAAGAAGACGTAGTCGGTTATTACACAACCGGTGAACGGATGAAATCGTGGGGTAAAACCGGGGCATTTTGGGGCGGCATTTGGGGGTTATTGTTCGGATCCGCTTTCTTCCTTATTCCGGGCGTAGGGCCTCTGCTCGCTGCCGGGCCGCTGGTTGCGTGGATCGTCGGTGCCTTAGAGGGCGCGGTCGTCGTTGGGGGTTTAGGAGCAGTTGGTGCAGCACTTTACAGCATCGGAATTTCTGAAAAAGATGCAATCGAATACGAAACACAGATCAAAGCGGGAAAATTTCTCGTGATTGCCCACGGCACACCAGCCGAGATCAGTGGGACGGAAGCGGTCTTTTCTACGATAGATCACCGTGGTGTTAAGAAGCATGATTGTTGTCAAACTTAATGTCGACTTGAAAATCGTGAGCAGGAGAACGGTGGCAAATTCTTGCTCCTCGATTTAAACAGATTTTCGGTTGCACTTGCCCGGGACGAGGATGGGGCTAAAGCCTTTTGACTATTCGCTTTTAAACGTTGCAACCTAAATCCCTATATCCGTAGGATCCGACCTAGAGGCAATGGGAATACCCTTATGAATTATCAAAAGTATTTCTGCGTCGCTCCGAAAACGAAGGTCCGCCTCAGGGATTTTGATTCGCAGTTTTCGGACAAGCACGAAGGGAAACACTCCGCGCTGGCGAAAGTGGAGGAATTTCAAAAAAAGATGGCTGAGCTTCAGTATCAGCTATACGCCGAACAGCGGCGTTCGCTGCTGATCATTCTGCAGGCTCCTGATGCGGGCGGCAAGGACGGTGTCATCCGGCATGTGCTGGCTTCGATGAATCCGCAAGGCTGTCGGGTCGTCGGTTTCAAGCAGCCGACGGCCGAGGAAAGCTCGCACGATTTCCTATGGCGGATCGAATGCCAAACCCCCAGACGCGGCGAGGTGGTCGTGTTCAATCGTTCACACTATGAGGACGTGCTCGTCGTGCGGGTCCACGATCTGGTGCCGAAAAATGTATGGACGCAGCGTTACGAGCAGATCAACGACTTCGAGCGTCGGCTCGTCGCGAATGGCACACATATTTTGAAATTCTTTCTCCACATCAGCAAGGAAGAGCAGCTTGACCGATTCGAAAAGCGGCTCGACGATCCCGACAAGCACTGGAAAATTACTGAGGCTGACTATACGGAAAGAGAATACTGGGCGAGCTATGAGCGGGCCTATGAGGACATGCTTAGCAACTGCAGCACTAAGAACGCTCCTTGGTTTGTAATTCCCTCCGATCACAAATGGTTTCGCGATCTCGCCATTTCGCAGATCGTCGCCGAAACAATGGATAACCTCGGAATCAAGATGCCTGAGCCGACCGTAAATATCGCCGATATCCGAGAGAGATATCACATGGCTGTCGAAAAACAGAAATGCTGAAGTTGATAAGGCGGACCATTCTTTATGTATCGTAACGCACAGACCGCCGCCTCTTATAAAGGTATCTTCAAATTTGAAGTTGAAAGAAGTATTCGACGGAGCGGATTAGCAAATTCAAGCGCGTTAACGGCTTCAGCTCGAGGTAGAAATGAATAAACGAATGAAAATCCTGATTTGCTATGATGGTTCGACATGCGCTGACGATGCGATTCAGGATTTGCCGCGTGCGGGACTGCCGCGGGAAGCCGATGCTTTGATCGTCGGCGTTCAGGACCAATGGCTCCCATCGACCGTAGGTGCTAACGCGGCCGTTCCGACTATCGTTTCGACAAATTCGTTTGCCGCTCGCCGCGCGCCGACCCAGTTGGAACCACAAGCCAATATCGGTATTGCACACGAGAAAAAGCTTGAAGAGGCTTCGAAAATGGTTTCTTCATCTTTTCCGGAATGGGATATTGAAACTGTCAAGCTAAAAGGGTCGCCTGCGCGGAAAATAATTCGTCAGGCGAAAACTTATGATGCCGATTTGATTGTTTTAGGCTCGCACGGCCGTACAGAAAGTAAGCGATTCGCCCTAGGCTCGGTTTCGCAAAAAGTTTCCAATGAAGCCGTTAGTTCGGTGCGCGTGGTACGTGGCCAAGCTTGGAAAAATGGTTCGCCGAGTCGACTCTTGATCGGTTTGGACGGTTCGCTCTCGTCGCATGCGGCGGTTGAAGAAGTAGCGCGCCGAATGTGGATCATGGGCAGCGAAGTTCGTCTGATCGCCGTGCGTGATGCTTTTGAGGACAATTATCAGGGGGTTTGCTCATACCTTGACGCCGCACGGAAAATATTGGAACGAGCCGAGCTTACCGTCACCGAGTTGATCGAAGATGGCGACCCAAAACAAATTATTGTTTCTTCAGCGGAAGAATGGGGTGCGGACTGTATTTTTCTTGGTGCTAACGACGAAGAAAATTCCTCCGAAAATTTACTCCTCGGCGGCGTGGCATCTGCCATCATAGCGCGTGCCCACTGCAATGTTGAAATTGTGCGTCGCAAGGCAGGATAATGTTTGATTTTTTGCGGTCCCCAAATGATAGAGCCGTCCCTAAAAACACTGCGATTGAAGACGAATCAAATGAAAGTTCGGAAGTTTTTAACATCGAACGTCTTCTGGCCCGGGCGGAAGAACTTGCCCGCACCGACCAAATTACAACCTGAAAAATCAACGAATGATTATCAAACCGACCATTCTGCGTTTTTCAGAATTATTTTTCAAAGACTTTTTCCAGAGTATCGACTTCATCCAAGATCGGTTTGGCGACTTTTGCGTAATCGCCGATGTTTTTGGCTGCATCGGTTTTTGCGACCAGCATTTCAAAATTCTGTGCTTGTTTCGTACCGCCTTTTGCTTCAACTTTCGGTCTGACGGCGTTCCAC